>NZ_JAUSXP010000001.1:4800000-6705746 GCF_030816095.1 Pseudomonas sp. W3I7 | reverse complement strand
GTGGTGAGCTTGGAATAGTTGGCGCCCAGGACCATTTCCTGTTGGAAGCCCAAACCTTCGAACTTGCCGTTTACATACACATCCGCGCCGCGGCTTTTGGTGTTGAAGTCGGTAACCCAGTCCACATAACGCACGTTGCCGGTGCTGCCCGGATTGGGAATTTCATCCCACGTTGCCTGGTAGGTCGCGTCGTTGTGTTCATCCATGGCCACCAGTGCGGCCTTCACCTTCCAGTCATCGTTGAAACGATGCTCCAGGTCGGCGAACACTTGGGTCTGGTTGTTGACCGCACGGTTCCAACTGGCGCCGACAAAGGTCGAGCGTGGCAGGCCGATATCGCTGCCGTTGGCATAACGGGGCAACGACATGAAGTTGGGGCGCGAGTGGCCCTTCTGATTGCTGATGCCCACGCCCACGGTGGTATCGGGTGTGAAGTCGTAGTCGACGGCCGCGTAGACTGTCTGGTTCCAGCCGCCGGCGTAGTCGACGAAGGAGTTGGTGGTGTCATAGTCCGCCACAAAACGGCCGCGCAAGGTGCCTTCGGCATTGAGTGGGCCGCCGGCATCCACCTGGGTACCGTAATGGTCCCATGAGCCCGCCTTGGCGGTAACCGTCACGGTCGGTGCCTGCTGGCCGCGCTTGCGTACCAGGTTCATCGTGCCGCCAGGGCTGTTGGCGCCTTGCAGCAACGCAGCCGGGCCGCGCAGGGTCTCGACGCGGTCGTAGATGGCCATGTTCTCGGTGAGGTAACTGCCCAGCGTGTAGGTATTACGCGGGATCCCCACACCGTCGTATTGCAGGGTGCCGACCTCGAAGCCACGGGAGAAGATGAACATGCCGGGGCCGGGGGATTTGGTCGCTGTGAGGCCGGGTGTGCGCTTGACCACTTCGGAGAGTTTGGTGGTGTTCTGGTCATCCATCTGCTTGCGCGTCATGACGCTGACCGATTGCGGGATGTCTTTGAGTTTCTGCTCGCCCTTGCCCAACGTTACTGCGCCAGTGGTGTAAGAGCCCGTGCCTTCGGTGGTCACGCCCAGCTGTTCGGCGCTGATGGTGGTGGCGCCGACCTCCAGGGCCGAGCCCGATGCCACAGGTTTTTCCAGGGTGACGGTATCCGAGTTGATGAACGCCGCCCTCAAACCGGTGCCACCCAACAACTGGCCCAAGGCTTCGCGCTGGGCCAGGTTGCCTTTGACGCCCGGCGAAACCACGCCTTGAGTCAACTCACCACTCACCAGCACCTGCACCCGCGTCACCGCCGAAAACGCCGCCAGCGCGCCATCCAGGCTCTGGCCCGGAATATCAAAGCGGTAAGCCTGGGCCTGGGCGGTCTCGGCGGCCTGCAAGTACAGCGGCGCGGTGCCGCCAGCCAAGGAAATGGCCAGTGCCAGCAAGGGCCGTGCGGCGAATCGGTGTGCCATGGATGGTGCTCCCCGGTGCAAAAAGTCTGTGATCGGCGCCGCACTACTTGAGAGTGCTTACTATTTACGCCTCAGTGATCAAGGACGAACGCTTGCCGGGAAACCCTGAAAGTATTTTCAAATAATTGCGATCAGGACGCTTTGCCTTCGCGCAACACCAGCAAATACGGGGTGTAATGCTCGGCGTGCAGGTTGAGGGTGTATTCCAATGCCTTGATCACCGCGTCGGGCTTGTCGATTTCAAACACACCGGACACCACGCGGTTGCGTAATGCATCGCCTAGCACCAGGGTCTTGCCGGGCCAGTAACGGTTAAGTTCGGTGACCACTTCCGACAGCGGCTGCTGACGAAACACCAGCTGCCGTTGGCGCCAGGCAAAGCCACTGGCCGGGTCGAAGCCGTGGACCTCGGCAAGCTGCTCGTCCTGATATTCCACCGCACGCCCCGGCTCCAGGTACACCGGCACGCCTTTCCCGGCGCTGACCTCAACCTTGCCTTGCGCCACCTGCACCCGCGTTTGCGCATCACGCCGCGCCACGCTGAACTGGGTGCCGACCACCTTCACCCAGCCATCGCCGGACTGCACCACGAAGGGCCGCGTCGGGTCCTTGGTCACGTCGAAGAAGCCTTCGCCGCGCAACAAACGAATCTGCCGCTCGCCCGCACTCATGCGGATTTGCACCGCGCTGTCGGTATTGAGTTGCAGGTGGGAGCCATCTGCCAGTTCGATGGTGCGCGACTCGCCAGTGCCGGTGGCGTAGTCGGCACGCAAGCGGTCGAGCCAGGGCGTGTTTTGCACGGTCAGGCCCACCACCAACAACACCGCAGCGGCATACGCCCAGCGCCGCGCCGGTTTCCGCCAGGCGGCCTGTTCGGCGCGGCGAATGACCCGCGCCGGCTCACGCATACCACCGAGCATCGCCTGCACTTCCTGCCAGGCTTCATCCTGGGCGTTGCCTTGGCCGAGCCAGGCGGCGAAGGCATCCAGTTCAATGGGCGTTACGTCTTCGGCCTGCAGGCGGAAGTACCAGCCAGAGGCTTCTTCAAACAACGCGTCGGCAGTGGGTGTGGCGGTCATGACCGACGTCCTTGTGCATCGCAGGCAAGCCGCGTCTTGATGTACCCGCGGCATTCAATCAAGGCACGACGCAGTTGGTATTCCACGCTGCGCGGGGTGATCGACAGGCGTTCGCCAATCTCGCGGTAGGAAAGTTCGTCGACATGATAGAGCAGGAAGATCTGCCGAGTCGCTTCGGGCAGCGCCAGGATAGCGTCCTGCATCAGTTGCTCCTGCTGGTAGGCCGCCAATTGTTCATCGGCACCGGGGTTGCTGCAGGGCAGCTCTTCGCTCGGCTCACCGGCATCCAGGCGCTCACGTCGAATGGCCTGACGCTGGTGGTCGCGTACCAGGTTACTGGCAATGGTGAAGAGAAAGGCCGGGAGGTTGTCGATCTTCTCGCCGGAATCCAGGCGCGCCAGGCGCAGGAAAGACTCCTGGGTCAGGTCGGCCGCCACCTGGGCACTGCCGGTACGGCGGGTGACGAAAGCTTCGAGGGCTTTCTTCTGCTCCGCGAACAGGCGCGCAATCTGCGAATTCCAGGAGGACACAGCACTACCTTGAGAAGAACGAAGGGTTCAGGGAGTGCGCACGCTAGCAGAGGATGAGATTGGTTCGCAATTGATATCTATTTTTACACAGATACTGCTGTGTTCTTGAGCCCGCCTTCGCGAGCAAGCCCGCTCCCACACTTGACCGCATTCTCAGGTTGAAACTCGGTCGAATGTGGGAGGGGGCTTGCCCCCGATGACCATAGGTATCTACACAACTTTTGAAGGCCGCCACTTTCTCCTGTGGCGAGCAGGCTTGTCCTGCGTTGGGCTGCGAAGCAGCCCCAAACCCAGACGCTGAGTTCTTTCAGGAAAGTTGCAGTGCCTTTACAGGGGCCGCTTCGCAGCCCAACGCAGGACAAGCCTGCTCGCCACAACAGTCCACCTGCCACAGACTTCGTGTTAACCGGTTGTGTAGATACCCATGCCCCGATGGCAGGCGAAGCGGTCCTACTGAATTTCGTCCGGCTTGACGATCACCCAGTTCTTGTCCGCCGTCACCGGCAGCCCTTCCCTGGCCTGCGCTGCCGCGTGCTTGGCCATCATCCCGTTAAGCTGGGTCATGTATTTGTCCTTGCGGTTGATCCACAAGTGAACACCGCCCTTGGCCACGTCCACATCGTGGAACAGCATGTAGCCGTCGCTGGTCGGCGTATCACCGCCAACGATCACCGGCTTTTTCCACTCGTCGATGTAAGTCAGGATCGCTGCGTGCTTACCCGCCATCCAAGTCGCCGGCGTCCACAGGTACGGGGTGAGTTCGAGGCCAAGGTTGGCCTTCTCGTCATATTTGCCCGCAGTGATCTGCTTACGCGCCGTGGTCAGCTCGCCAGTCTTGCGGTCCTTGAGCAAGGTGCTCACGCCAATCACGTTCTCGGGTTTGACGTTGTAGCCGTACTTCGGATCGGCGGCGACCATGCGCACCAGCTCCTCGGAGGCGGCGGTCATCACATACACTTCGATGCCGTTTTCCATCAGCTTGTTGTACAGCTCGGCCTGGCCGGTGAAGACTTTCGGCGGCTGCACCTCGGATTTCTTCACCACGTCACCTTCAAAGTAGGTGACCGGCACTGGCTTGCCGGAAGCCATCAACTCGTCCACCTGGACCTTGAGTTCCTTGAGGGTGAAGCCCGAGAAAATCTGCGCAACCCACGGGTAGCAAACCATGTCGTCGACTTCGCAGAGGCGATAGTAGTAGCTGAACAGGCTTTCCTTGTGGTCTGCGGTGTCCTTGAACGGCATCAGCTTCAGGGACGGGTCCATGCTCTCGCGGGTGATCAGGCCCTTGTTTTCCATGTAGGGCAGCAAGGACTCTTCGAGGTCGTAGCGGTAACTGGTGTTGTCCATGTCGAACACCGCGAAGTTACCCTTGTTGGCATTCGCGGCGATCATCTTGTTCAGTTGCTCGGCGGCGGGCGCCGGCCAGTGTTTCAACTCGGTGGCGGCAAATGCCTGGCTGACGAGGCCGAGGCAGAAGGCGGCGGCAAGCAGTTTTGGCGCAAGCTTCATAAGCGTTTTATCCCTGAGTGAAAGACATCGACGCTAACAAATCTGTATGACAGTTATCGCCCGAGCACGACCGCTTGCGTCGTGATCACGCCAAGGGCATGTGCCTGAGCGCCAAATGCTTATTCCAAAAACGACAGTGACCATTCCATATTGGTATTAAATCAATATATTTCAAACTGTTAGGCTTCCCGGTTCGCAATCGCAGGCTCGCGCGATTGGCTGCCTTCTCAACGGAGCTTCAATGAATCTGCCCCTGATTCTCAACTTACTGGTGTTCGTGGCCCTGTTGCTGGGCCTGGCACAAACCCGTCGCACTAACTGGAGCCTCGCCAAGAAGGTGCTGTTTGCCCTCGTATTGGGCGTGGTGTTTGGCGCGGCTTTGCACACCATTTACGGCGACGGCAACCCAGTGCTCAAGGCCTCGATCAGCTGGTTTGATCTGGTCGGCAATGGCTACGTGCAACTGCTGCAAATGATCGTGATCCCGCTGGTGTTCGCCTCAATCCTCAGTGCTGTGGCGCGCCTGCACAACGCCTCGTCCCTGGGCAAGATCAGTTTCCTGACCATCGGCACGCTGCTGTTCACCACCGCGATTGCGGCGCTGATCGGAATCGGCCTGACCAACCTGTTCGGCCTCACCGCCGAAGGCTTGGTGGCCGGCACCCAGGAAATGGCACGCCTGCAAGTGATCCAGAGCGATTACGCGGGCAAGGTGGCCGACCTGAATATCCCGCAGTTGCTGCTGTCGTTCGTGCCGGCCAACCCGTTTGCCGACCTGGCGCGCGCCAAACCGACGTCGATCATCAGCGTGGTGATTTTCGCTGCATTCCTGGGGGTTGCCGCGCTGCAACTGCTCAAGGATGACGTGGAAAAAGGCCAGAAAGTGCTTAACGCCATCGACACCCTGCAAGCCTGGGTCATGCGCCTGGTGCGCCTGGTGATGAAGCTGACGCCCTACGGTGTATTGGCGCTGATGACCAAGGTAGTCGCCGGCTCCAACCTGCAAGACATCATCAAGCTCGGCAGTTTTGTGGTGGTGTCTTACCTGGCGCTGGGCTTGATGTTTGTGGTGCACGGCCTGCTGCTGTCGCTGGCCGGGATCAACCCGCTGCGGTTCTTCCGCAAGGTGTGGCCGGTGCTGACATTTGCGTTCACCAGCCGCTCCAGCGCAGCCGCCATTCCGCTGAGCATTGAAGCGCAGACCCGTCGCCTGGGCATTCCGCAATCGATCGCCGGGTTTGCCGCCTCGTTTGGCGCGACCATCGGCCAGAACGGTTGCGCCGGTCTCTATCCGGCCATGCTGGCGGTGATGGTTGCACCGACCGTGGGCATCAACCCGCTGGACCCACTGTGGATCGCGACGCTGGTGGCGATTGTGACCTTGAGTTCGGCCGGTGTGGCAGGCGTGGGCGGCGGTGCGACCTTCGCCGCACTGATCGTGCTGCCGGCGATGGGCTTGCCGGTGTCACTGGTGGCGCTGCTGATTTCCGTGGAGCCGCTGATCGACATGGGCCGCACGGCGTTGAACGTGAATGGTTCGATGACCGCCGGGGCGATTACCAGCCAGATCATGGGGCAGACGGATAAAGCGCTGCTGGATGCTGATGAGCATGCTGAATTAGCGCAGGTCTGATAGACCGCTATCGCAGGCAAGCCAGCTCCCACACTTGAATCGGTTTCCTCAGGAGAAATCGGTCAACTGTGGGAGCTGGCTTGCCTGCGATGCTTTTAAGCTTTTTCCCAGACTTCGAAGTTGTAGGCAGGCTTATCGCCTTCAGCCAGGTTCTCGACGTTTGACACCAACTTCCACTGGTTCAAATCAAACGCCGGAAACCACGCATCGCCTTCCGGGCTCAACGCCACCCGCGTCAAATACAGGCGATCCGCCTGCTCCAGCCCTTGCGCATACAACTGCGCACCGCCGATCAGCATCAGCTCATCCACGCCCTGTTCCAGCGCCCAGGCTTCAGCGCGCTCAACCGCCGCGTCCAGTGACGGAAAAACTTCCGCACCTTCCAGCGTCAAGCCGGTCTGACGGCTGACCACAATGTTCAGGCGCCCCGGCAACGGTCGGCCCAGGGAGTCCCAGGTCTTGCGCCCCATGATGATCGGCTTGCCGAGCGTGGTGGCCTTGAAATATTTGAAATCCCCCGGCAAATGCCAGGGCATGCTGTTGTCGACGCCGATCACGCGGTTTTCACCGAGGGCTGCGATCAGGCTTAAAGGGAGTGTTTTTTTCATGCCGACGAGAATACCAGAGCCACGAGTCTGCGGTTATGCTCCAAGCTCACTTGCTCAACAGGACGGCGCGTGACTGCTCTGAACCCGCTGCATAAACTTTGGCTGACCGAAACCGTGCGCCTGCGCGAAGAACACGCAGGCCCTTTGGAAGACCTGGAAGCCAACCGCCTGGCCCGCACGGCCGGTGGCGATTTGCCCACGCGCATCCAACAGCGCGCCCTGCACCTGGCCGAGCGCGATGGGCTGACTGCCGCCCTCACCCGCTGGCTGCAAGGCGCGCGTTTGGCGCTGGTGCTGCTGGCGGTCGTCGCCGTGATCAGTGGCGCCGGGCTGGCCTTTGCCGCCCTGGGTAATGGCCTGACGCCGGTGAATGTGTTCTGGGCCCTGGGCAGCCTGCTCGGCTTGAACCTGATCCTGTTAATCAGCTGGGCCTTGGGCTTGCTGTTTGCCGGTGAACACAGCGCCAGCCTCGGGCGCCTGTGGTTATGGCTCAGCGAAAAATTTGCCCGCGATGCCAAAGCCGCGCAATTGGCGCCAGCCTTGCTGCTGTTGTTGCAGCGCCAGAAACTCAACCGTTGGGCCGTGGGTATGCTGGTCAACAGCCTGTGGTTGCTGGCATTGCTCAGCGCCCTGGTAATTCTGCTGACACTGCTGGCCACGCGGCGCTACGGTTTTGTGTGGGAAACCACCCTCCTCGGCGCCGATACCTTTGTTGCCGTGACCCAAGCCCTCGGCAGCCTGCCCGCCTTGCTTGGCTTTAATGTGCCGACAGTGGAGATGATCCGCGCCAGCGGCGACTCGGCTCTGAATATCGAAAGCGCCCGCCAGGCCTGGGCCGCGTGGCTGGTAGGCGTGCTGCTGGTGTACGGCCTGCTGCCCCGATTGCTCCTCGCGCTGCTGTGCCTGTGGCGCTGGAAACGCGGGCGCGCTGTGTTGCGCCTGGACCTCAACCTGCCCGGCTACAGCCAACTGCGCGAACGCCTGATGCCGAGCAGCGAGCGACTTGGCGTGAATGACGCCGCACCTGAACAGCTGCATCACGTCACCGGCGGCATCAGCGAGCTGGAAAGCGACGGCGCCCTGCTGGTGGCCATCGAACTCGACGATCAGCACCCGTGGCCGCCGAAGCTACCGAGCAGCATCAAAAACGCCGGCATCCTCGACAGCCGTGAATCGCGCAACAAACTGCTGGAACAACTCACGCGCTTCCCGCCCGCACGCCTGGCCATCGCCTGTGACCCGCGCCGCTCGCCGGATCGCGGCAGCCTGGCACTGATCGCCGAGCTGGCCCGCAGCGCCACCGCCACTCGCGTATGGCTATTGCAAGCGCCACCCGGCCAGGCGCTGGACGCCGAGCGCCTGGGCGACTGGCACGCCGCGCTGCAACAGCTGGAGCTGCCGTTCGCCGACTGTGCGCCGCTGAGCTGGCTGGAGACCGGTCATGATTAAACCACTGAAGCTCGCCGTGGTCGGCCACACCAATGTCGGCAAGACCTCGCTGCTGCGCACGCTGACCCGCGATGTGGGCTTTGGCGAAGTCTCCCATCGCCCCAGCACCACCCGTCATGTGGAAGGCGCGCGTTTGTCGGTAGACGGCGAAGCCTTGCTGGAGCTGTACGACACACCCGGCCTGGAAGATGCCATCGCCCTGCTCGATTACCTCGAACGCCTGGACCGACCCGGCGAACGCCTTGACGGCCCGGCTCGTCTGGCGCGATTCCTGGAAGGCAGCGAAGCCCGCCAGCGTTTCGAGCAGGAAGCCAAAGTACTGCGCCAACTGCTGGCCTCGGACGCCGGTTTGTATGTGATCGACGCCCGCGAACCGGTGCTGGCCAAGTACCGCGACGAGCTGCAAGTGCTGGCCAGTTGCGGCAAACCACTGCTGCCGGTGCTCAACTTCGTCAGCAGCATTGACCACCGCGAGCCGGACTGGCGCGAAGCCCTGGCCCGCCTCGGCCTGCATGCGCTGGTGCGCTTCGACAGCGTGGCGCCGCCGGAAGACGGCGAACGCCGCTTGTATGAAAGCCTGGCCCTGTTGCTGGAAAACGCACGGCCGCAATTGGAACGCCTGATCCTCGATCAGCAAGCCCAACGCCAGGCCCGCCAGCAAAGCGCTGCACGCTTGATCGCCGAGCTGTTGATTGACTGCGCCGCGTGCCGACGCAGCGTGGTCACAGAGGATGAACAGCAAGCCATCAGCGACTTGCGCAAGGCTGTACGCCAGCGCGAGCAAAAGTGTGTGGAAGCGTTGCTCAAACTGTTCGGCTTCCGCCCGCAGGACGCCGCCGCCAGCGACTTGCCGCTGCTGGACGGGCGCTGGGGCGATGATTTGTTCAACCCGCAAACCCTCAAGCAACTTGGCGTGCGCGTCGGTGGCGGGATCGCTGCAGGTGCTGCCGCCGGGGCGGGCGTGGACCTATTGGTCGGCGGCCTGACCCTGGGCGCAGCGGCTCTCGCTGGGGCGATCGCCGGTGGCGCGCTGCAAACCGCACGCAGCTACGGCAGCCGCCTGCTGGGCAAGATCAAGGGCCAGCGCGAGCTGACCGTCGACGACAGCGTGCTGCGCCTGCTCGCCCTGCGCCAACGTCAATTGCTCAAGGCCCTGAACCTGCGCGGCCATGCGGCGATGCACAGCATCAAGGTCGACACGCCTCAAGACCAAACCTGGCGTGCAGGCAAATTACCGGACGCTTTACACAAGGCCCGTGCCTACCCGCAATGGTCGTGCCTCAACGCTCAGCCAAAGCTTAGCCAGGCTGAGCGTCAGGAACAGATTCATGTATTGGCGCAGGCACTAAAGGATGAGTAACAGCGAGCGCCCATTGATCTGCGTTGCACCTGGCCCATGGCTCATGAGGCCGGGATATCCAAGACCTTGATCTCAAAGGTTTCCGGTTCGTGCCAGCTGAACAGCAGGTACAGCTCAGCCAACTGGTGGACCAAACGCCGATCAAGGTCGTCGATCACACCGTCATGGTTGATATCGAAATGAATGTTCCATTCGAGCACTTGGTCGTTATCAAAGTCATACGCGGCATTCCAGGCGACCAGAGTGTGAGAATCGATGTCCCCCGTCCCCTCCTGCACGTGCAGACGCACAGTGTCGGGCGTGCCGTCTTTATAGAAGTCTTCGGAGAAAATTTTCATGTAGCGCGTTGAAGCCTTCCCAGGATTAAACCAGTTGAGCTTCAAATAGGCAGAGGCAAACCTGTCCAGCAACAGTCTATCGAGCCGACTTTCCCGACCGTCATTCGTCACATCCCCTCGGCTGTAGTCGATTTTCCCGTCAGTTGGAAAGTCGTAGGCCACGGCCTGGTTGACCAAACTGTCCTGAACACCTTGTGCACTCTGGTAGAACTCAAGCACTACAGTATCCGCCCGGCCAACCTCTGTAGAGTCCTGCGCGAAAACTTTTAAATAGCGCATTGATCGACCTCTTGTTCTAACTTTTTCAAACCCGGATGAGCATGGTCATCCCATTTGAACGCGAGGAAGTTAATGCAGATGGATCGGAGCGTGCGCCGCCAACTGTCCCCCTTGTTAAACCAGTTCAACCTAAAAAATGTATGGGCAAATGCCTTGAGCGACTCGTCAATGCCTGTGGAGTAACGCTGAAAAAAATGCAGAATGACCGTGTTGGCCATGCCATTACCGCTGCGGTCCTGCGCGGTAGCTTTCAAATAATGCATCACCTGTTCTCTTGCGTGGCTGAAGTCACACGAGAGTAATGAAGCCGGCAAAAGCGTCGCTAGGCGACGCTTCTGGACTGAACGTATGAATTCACCCTGCCATGGGTAGACGTTTGTCTCAACGCACTGAGGCAAACATCAAACCGTTCTGAGTCGCCCCGGAGTATGCCAACCAAATGCCAGGAAAGCGTCACACAAGGCTTTGGTGGCGTCGCTAACCCGGTGATCGCCACTACGATCGCGCTTCAGACCCGTGTTGATAATCGACTCCACGATGCCATCATTATCGCTGTCATAGCCCATGACGCTATGCATCAAGACGCGTTTGCCCTGTGATGTACAACACTGATGAAAACTCAGTTTAAGCATATTAGGCACGCCTCCCCCAGACCAGCGGGCGACTCGCATCGTCAGGTAACGCCGCCAGGTTTCGCCAGGATTGAACCAGTTCTGTTGCAGGAACACATCTGAAAACGTCTTGAGCAACGCCTTATCTTCTGCCGATCTATAACCATCAAAATTGATATCGCCTGGTAACAAGATCTCGGTAGCGCCATCGGCGGTGATATCAATAGCCACCGCCTCATGGACCAGTTCGTCAGGATCGCCAGCAGGTCGCTCAAAAAACTGCAGGATAACCATATCAGCCCTGCCATTACCGCTACGGTCCTGGGCAGTCGCTTTTAAATAGCGCATCACCTACTCTCGCTTTATTAATTGAAGAACCACAGAGAGTAATAACGCCTGCACTCGCGCCTCTAGCCGTCGCGTCCCGGTTTGTCGTATGAATTCACGCAAGCTGTTATCGGCAGACGTAAGTCAAACGCTGTTGTCTTTGTACCATTTGAACCCAAGGAAACTACTGCACAAGGAACGGATCAGCTCTTTGTCTGCCTGATCAACTACGCCGTTTTTATCCACATCGGTATGGGTAAACCATTCCAGGACGCCATTCCCATAGCCATCAAAGGCTGAGGCTTGATAAGCCAAGGTTGGTTTACGCGCCGTACTGCGCCGGTCCAGAAAATTGAGTTGCACACCGTTGGGCGGCCGTTTTTCGTACTCATGGACGGCGATGATTACCAACGTGCGCTTCCAACTTTCACCGTCATTAAACCAGTTCAGTTTAAGAAAGGTGTTAGCAAACGTCTTGATCATGTGGCTGTCGATGACGGTGCTCTTGCCATCCACCTCGATGTCCACAACCGTCTGCAGATCCACGCTGGCATCGCCATCCATATCAACGACAAACGCTTCATGAACCACCTCGTCAAACCCAGCAGCACCCCGTTCATAGAAATGTAGAAACACGGTATCTGGGCGTCGATTACCGCTGCGGTCTTGAGCGGTGACTTTTAAATAACGCATACTTATCTCGATTGTAATTAAAAGCTGATCAATAGAATTCAACCACCCGTTCGCTACACAAAACCGGTGCCAGGCGTATACCAATTAAATTTAAGAAACATATCGGCCAATTGCTGCACTATTATCAGATCACTGTCATTGACAACACCATCCCGGTTGACATCAGAGTAAATATTCCAATCCGGGCGGCCATTATTATCAACGTCACAGACTGCGCTCCAGGCAACCAGCGTTTTTCGGGACGCCTCATCTGTTCCTTCATGCATATGCAAAAAAACAGTATCCGGCATGCCGTCTGTGTAAACACCTTTGGCAAAGACGTGCATATAACGACTTGAAGCGTCCCTGTCGTTGAACCAGTTCAATTTCAGATAAGTGTTGGCAAACCTGGAAAGCAGCGCATCATCACAGGCATCAAAAATACCATTATTCGTTACATCGCCTTCACGGTGGTCAACTTTTCCGTCTCGGGAGAAATCCACCGCAATCGCCTTGTTAAGCAGAACAGCACGACCGCAAGCACTTTTTTTATAAAACCGAAGTTTGACCACATTGGCGTGGCCATTTCCAGATCGATCCTGGGCATACACTTTCAAATAACGCATGTCGAACTCCCTGACAACAATACACCCTACGCTATTGAAAATGTCGCTCCCTATCCAGTGCTCAACCCCTGCAGCCAACGTAAGAAGGTGCAACAACACCTGTCCCTTAACGCCAGTTAAACTTCAGGTATGTCTTGACCATACGCTGCAGAGCCTCTTGATCAACGGTATCGAACAGGTCGGAGGGGAGCATTTCCTCATCCAGTCGCATCTCCCCCTTTGCAGCGCCGCCACACGCGGTAAGGCTAAGCATCAACTTCTCCTTGCCCATCATCGGCTTCTCGCGCTGAAAGAAATCCAATCGGATTTCAACAGGATTGGTCGCCGTGTCGAATCGACTCACGTAAACAATGATAGAGCGGTTCGGCATTGACGGTCGGCTGAGCCAACTCAACTTCAACACACTGTTAGCAAAATGCTTGAGCAGCTCCCTATCCTGCAGGCCCGAAACAATACGGTCGCCATCAATATCTCCAGTGATTTGATAATCGACCAAGCCGTCAGCCGAGGTATCAACAGCCGTCGCTGTACGCACCACCTCGTCCGGCAGCTTTGGATTACGCTGCATAAAGAAAAGATTCACCGTGTCTGCCTGAGCATTGGAACTCTGGTCTTTTACAACAATTTTCAAATAACGCATCGGCACAATTCCCTTAATAACTTTAACGCTTTACTGAGTAACGCACTATTGATGTCAGCCCCTCATCTTGACTGCCCGTCGACTTCAAGTGCTGGCGTTAGTGTCATACCAGCGCATCTCCAGAAAAATGCTGCCCAGTACTCGCATCCATTCTTTATCCACTTTATCGGCGATACCGTTCCCATCGATATCACTATTGGTAAAGGTCTCAAGCACACCATTGCTGTCAGCGTCATACGCTGCGGCGCTGCACGTCAGGCTCTCTTTGCGAACCCCGCCCAGCAAATCGTGGAGTTGCAGCTTGATGGCATTGGGTTTGCCTTGCTTATCGTAATGGTCCACATACACGCTCAACGTGCGCTGGGAACTGCCACCTTTATTGAACCAACCGAATTTTAAAAACGCATTGGCAAATGTCTTTAACAGTTGTTTATCTCGAATGGTGCTCTGCCCATCACGGTTGATATCACCGGCGCACTGCACATCGATCACCGAGTCGCCGTCCATGTCCACCGCCAGGGCTTCATGCCTCAATGCATCCGGCTCGCCGGCCTGGCGCTCATAAAAGTGCACGATGACGGTATCAGCCTTACCGTTACCGCTGAGGTCCTGAGCGGTCGCTTTTAAATAACGCATGGGAATGTCTCAAAAATGGGCAAGACCCAAGGCTATTCCAGGTCTTGGTCATTTAAGAGTTCATGGCGTCTGAACCGCCGGTACGAAAGAGCGCCGACAGGCGTGTTAAGTGCCGACACCGGCTGCCAGCAGGCCACGGGCCTTGGCTTTCAGCAGTTCCAGGTCGACTACGGGCACGTGCGTGTGCTTGGCTTGCTCATCCCAGTGGCGCATGCGCAGGCTGACGTGGCAGAGCGGGTCTTGCTCAAAGGCCCACGCCTCTGCGGCTGTCATCACGCCACCCTGATACCCCAAGGTACGGCGACTGGCTTCGCTCAAGCGCGCGTAGTAGTCCGGCTGGCTGAAGGTCAGGTAGCGCTTGGCCTGCACGTGATACTCCACCAGCTTGGCCATGCGCTCGCTGAAACCTGCGCGGCGCAGATAATCCGCGCCCAGGCGCTCGTGGCTGACCACGCCATAACCGCCCATGTTCTCGCCGCCCTGGCCGCAGAGGTGCCCGATGTCGTGGAAAAACGCCGCCAATACCACCTCATCGTCGAAGCCTTCGGCCATGGCCAACTGCGCGGCCTGGGACATGTGCTCGATCTGCGACACCGGCTCACCGATGTAATCGGCCGCGCCGTGCTCTTCGTACAAGCCGAAGACTTCGGCGATGACCTGGTCCGGGTTCATCATGCGCTCCCCCACAATGCTGTGATATTTCGCTCGGCCATCGCCGGGCCCACGCTCATGCCCACGCCGGAATGCATCAACGCCGCGCTCACGCCCGGCGCCGCACGCAGGAATGAAAACGGCGCCGGGCCGCGAGAGCCATACACACCTTGCCAGCGTTCCATTACCTGGATTTTGCAGCCCAGCGTCTGCTCCGCCAGCTCGATCAGCCAGTCATCGACTTGCTCGGCATTGAACGGTGATGCATCGCTGCCGTAATCGTGGGAGTCGCCGATGATCAGCTCGCCATGGGGCGTCGGGCTGATCAGCAAGTGAATGCCGTGTTCTTGTAAATGCGGCGCTTCGCGCAGGATCTGTGCCTGCACCGGTGCGGCTTCCGGCAAGTCGGCAAACGCGCCGTAATGCACGCAACTAAGGCCCGTGAGCAATGCGTGTTGCAGGTTCAGGTTGAGCGCAGGCCGGGCCCGCAGCATTTGCAGGCGGCAAATGCTCGGGTTGAGTGCGGCCATCGGTTCCGCCAGCAAGGTCTGGTAGTCATGGCCGGAGCACACGACCACCTGCTCGCCGCGAAAACTGCCTGCGGTGGTGTGCACTTGGCCAGGCTCAACGTCACGCACCAGGGTGGAGAAGTAAAACTGCACCTTCAGTTCCTGGGCCAGATAATGGATCAGCGCCGGGATCGCTTCGCGCGAATACAGTTGCTGATCATCCTTGCCATGCAGCGCCGCGCGGTGATGGCGGAACTGGCCGCCATACAGGTCTTTCATCGCCGCGCCTTGCAGCAGCTCGACGTTGTAGCCGTGCTCCTGCCCGCGGCCGGCGCAGAAAGCTTCCAGCAGATGCTCTTCGGCTTCGGTGCGGGCGAACAGGTAGGAGCCGTTGCGCTTGAGCTGGATACCGGCCACCTGTGCCCAGTGCGCCCAGATGTCGCGGCTTTCCCGTGCCAGGTCGAGCATCGGCCCAGGGGGTTGGCCGGTGACCAGTGCCTGGCCGAAGTTGCGCACGGAAGCGCCCAGCGGTGTGGCGCTGCGCTCGAAGACCTTGACCTTGAGGCCGCGTTTGGCGGCGGCGTAGGCGTGGGACAGGCCGAGGATGCCGGCGCCGATGACCAGCAGGTCGCTGTGGTGTGTCATGAAGATATGTCCTGAATGTGAAGCCACTATCGCAGGCAAGCCAGCTACCACATTTTGATTTGCGAACCCGATTAAATGTGGGAGCTGGCTTGCCTGCGAAGAGGCCATCAGCCCTAACGATAACCTTACTGACCCGCCACTTTCTCCGACTTGCCGTCATAGCGCTTGCGCCATTCGGTCAGGATGCTGTCGCGGTTTTTCGAAGCCCAGGCGAAGTCGTTCTTGATCAGACGCTGCTCGTAGTCAGCCGGCAATTCGGTCTGCGGCTTGGCGATACCCGGCTGGGCGAGAACGGCGAAGTTGTCTTTGTACAGCTCCATCGCCGCGGGGCTGGCGGAGAAGTCGGCGAGTTTCTTCGCTGCATCGGCGTGGCTGGTGCCCTTGATCACGGCAGTCGCTTCGATGTCCCAGCCCAAGCCTTCCTTGGGCAGGATAATGTCCAGCGGCGCGCCTTGGCGTTTGAGTTGCACGGCCGGGTATTCAAACGAAATACCGATCGGGAATTCCCCGGAAGCCGCCAGTTTGCAAGGCTTGGAACCGGAGTGAACGTACTGGCCGATGTTCTGGTGCAGGTCGTCCATGTACTGCCAGCCCTGCTTCTCGCCGAAGGTCTGCAGCCAGGCGCTCACATCCAGGAAGCCGGTGCCGGACGACGCCGGGTTGGGCATCACAATCTTGCCCTTGTACTCAGGCTTGGTCAGGTCTTGCCAGCTCACCGGCTTGGTCAGGCCTTGTTTCTCGGCTTCGACGGTGTTGAAGCAGATGGTCGCAGCCCACACGTCCATGCCCACCCAGGCCGGTGGGTTGGCGGCGTCGCGGTAGTTTTTGCCGATCTTGTCCAAGTCCTTGGGCGCGTAGTTATCCAGCATGCCTTGCTGGTCGAGGATCGCCAGGCTGGAGGCAGCCAGCCCCCACACCACATCCGCCTGGGGCCGGGCTTTTTCGGCCAGCAGCTTGGCGGTGATGATGCCGGTGGAGTCACGCACCCACTTGATGTCGATATCCGGGTTGGCTTTTTCGAAGGCCTGCTTGTAGGTCTTCAACTGCTCGGCTTCGAGGGCCGTGTACACCGTCAATTCGGTTTTGGCGGCAAAGGCATTCAGGCTGAATGCGCTGAGCAGAGCAGCGGCCAGGGCCAAGGGCTTGAACATGGAGCACCTCCTTCAGGGATTTTTATTGGCCGGGCGCGGTTTGGCGCCAGGCTTGGGAGCGGCGCAAGGCACCACGTGAGGCCCACGCCAGCAGCAGCGAGACGCCGGCCGACGTGAACAGGATCAGGGTCGACATGGCCGCAGCGCCGCCCACATTGCCGGCGTCGTCCATGTTCAACACGGCGACGGCGGCAAGGATGGTGTCGGGGCTGTAGAGGAAGATCGCGGCGGACACGGTGGTCATCGCCGACACAAACAGGTAGCGCACGATGTCCAGCAACGCGGGCAGGCAGATCGGCACGGTGACGCGCAGATAGTGGCGGTACAGCGGTGCCTTGAGGGACAGCGCGGCGGCTTCGAACTCGGCATCCAACTGGCGCAGCGCGGTGGTTGCGGTCATTTGCGCGGTGGTCAGGTAGTGCGCAATGGTGCACACCACCAGCAAGGTCATGGTGCCGTAGAACACGTGCAGCGGGTTGCCGTTGAGGTTGAAGAAGAACACGTAACCCAGGCCCAGCACCAAGCCCGGCACAGCCATCGGCACAAAGCTGAGCATGCGCAGCGCCAGGTTCAGGCCTTTCTGGCCCTTGGTCTTTTCCATCAGGTAGGCGCCGGTGAAGATCAACACACTGCCGATCAGCGCAGTGCACAGGGCCATGGTCAGGCTGTTGCGATAGGCCAGCCAGCCGCCGCCGGCCGTGTCTTCAAACTGGTAGTGATTGAGCGATAAAGAGAGGTTGTACGGCCAGAACTTCACCAGCGAGGAGTACACCGCCATGCCGAACACCAGCAGCAGCACGGCGCAGATCAACAACACAATCGCCAGGTAGCAGCCATCTCTTAAGCGCGACGGCGCCGGCTGGAACACCTGGGCGCGGCCGCTCATGGCGTCACCATGACGGCGGCGCAGCCAGGCATCCACAGCAAAGCTGAACAGCGCCGGCAACAGCAACACCATGCCGATCAAGGCGCCGCGACCGAACTGTTGCTGGCCGACCACCGCCTTGTAGGCTTCCAGCGCCAGCACCTGATAATCGCCCCCCACCACCACGGGCACGCCGAAGTCGGTGATGGTCAGGGTGAACACCAGGCAAAACGCCGCGAATACCGCCTGACGCGTGGCCGGCCAGGTAATGCTGCGAAACGCCCTGGCGGAGCTTGCGCCCATGCTGGAGGCGGCATCGAACAGGCGCGCATCCGCCAGGGACAGCGCCGACAGCAGAATCATCAAGGCGTGTGGGAAGGTGTAGATCACTTCACCCAGCACAATGCCCCAGAAGCCGTAGATATTGTCCGAGAGCAAACCACGCAACATGCCCTGGTTGCCGAACAGATAGACCAGCGCAATACCCGGCAACATCGACGGGGCCATCAATGGCAGCAGTGACAGGCCGCGCCAGATCGGCTTGCCGGGGATCAGCGTGCGTTGCAGTGCGTAGGCAAACAGGTAGGCCAGCGGTACGACAATAGCCGCCACGCTGAGGGACACTTTCAGGCTATTGCCCAACAGCCAATGGAAGTTTTCGCTGGTTACCAGCTCCCGCGCCGCGACCAGGCCGCCGCCCTGCCCGGCTTCGCTGCTGAAGCCGCGCCAGAAGATCGCCAGCAACGGCAACAACACCGCAATGCCCAACAGGAGTAACCAAAGCAGTTTGCCGCCGACCACAAAAATGCGGTCGCCAAGCTCAGCGCGGGAAACCTGACGAGCCACGTGGTCGGGTATCGGCAGACTCATATCGGCAGCCATCTCAGGCAAACACCTGCAGGCTGCGTGGCGGCAAAGCCACCCAGATATCCTGCGCGCCCAGGCGCGGCATGGCTTCGGGGGCCAGTTCGGCCAACAGCGGGTGGCCGGGCAATTGCTCCAGCTCAAAGCTCATGCGGCAGCGGTTGCCGAGAAAGGTGATCTCGCGGACCTTGGCTGGAAACAGGTTTTCTTCATGCACCAGCGGGTTGACGCTGATGGCTTCCGGGCGGCAGAACAAGCGGCCGGACTTGGCTTTGCTGGCGCTGTCATCCAGGCGCATGTGCAGGCCGCCGACCTGGGCATGGCTGTCGCTGCTGCGACTGAACGGCAACCAGTTGCCCTGGCCGACAAACTCCGCCACAAACGGCGTGGCCGGACGGTCGTAGATTTCCTGGGGCGTGGCGTACTGCTCGACCTTGCCGTTGTTCATCACCGCGATACGGTCGGCCATCAGCATGGCCTCGTCCTGGTTGTGGGTAACCATCAGCGTGGTGATGCCCAGGCGCCGTTGCAGTTGACGCAGCTCGGTGCACAGGTGCTCACGCACACGGGCGTCGAGGGCCGACATGGGTTCGTCGAGCAGCAGCAATGACGGCGCAGGCGCCAGGGCACGGGCCAGGGCCACGCGCTGTTGCTGACCGCCGGAGAGTTGGCCGGGGTACTTTTTTTCGCTGCCGACCAAGCCGACCAGTTCGAGCATCTGCCCGACGCGCTTGCGCACTTCGTCGCGGCCACTGCCGGTGAGGCCGTAGCCGATGTTCGCTTCGACGGTCAGGTTGGGAAACAGCGCGTAGGACTGGAACAGAATGCCGTAGTCCCGCGCCTGCGGCGGCAACAGGGATACATCACGGTTGCCCAGGTAAAGCTCACCGCTGTCCTGGCGCTCCAGGCCGGCGATGCAACGCAGCAAGGTGGTCTTGCCGCAGCCGGACGGGCCCAGCAGGCACACCAGCTCGCCGGCGGCGACTTCCAGGGAGACGTTGTCCAGCGCGGTGAAGGCGCCGAAGCGTTTCTGGATACCGCGCACCTTCATTGGCGCACCGGGTTGGGTCAGGGCTGTGTTCATGCAAGGCACCTCATCAAACTGATGAAGGCCATGCTAGGCGGGCAATGCGTCCCTCTTGTGGCAGAAAGGCAAAAGGCGGTGATAGTGGTATTGGTGGATTTGGGTAGGACCGGCTCCCCTTGTGGCGCGACACACTCAGAGCGGCGACATTTCCTGCGCCAACCCCAGAAACGCCGCCGGCAACCGCGCGCCTTTGCGCTCTTTGAGGCAGTACAAATACTCGGGAATCTGCGGTGCATTCTCGATGGTCAGCACCCGCAGTTGCGGGTCATGGGGCACTTCCTGGCGGGCGATGATACTGATGCCGATATTGCGCAACACCGCCTCGCGAATCGACTCACGGCTGCCGATTTCCAGCAACGGCCCGTAACTCACGCGGGCGCCCTGCAACATCTCTTCAGTCAACCGCCGCGTGGTGGAGCCGGCTTCGCGCATCAGCAAGGTATGCCCGGCCAGCGCGCTCAGCGGCACATGTTCAAGCTTGGCCAGGGGATGATTGCGATGCACCGCCAGCACCAGCGGGTCGGTGCCCAGCACGCGGCGGATCAGGCGTGAGTCTTCGAGCAGTTGCGAGGAGGCCGCGACGTCGACGCGGTAATCGTCCAGCGCTTCGAGCACCTGTTGGGAATTGCCGATTTCCACCGAGACGTCCACATGGGGCAGGCGTTCGCGAAAGGCTTTGACCAGATCGAGGATGTAGTACGGCGCCGTGGCGGCAATCCTTAAGGCGCCCTGGACCTGGCCGGTATTGCGCAGGAAAAAACTCGATATCGGCTTCCTGCTGCAACAGCGTCTTGACCATCGGCAGCAGGCGCGCGCCGTCGTCGCTGACGGTAAGGCGGCGCCCGCCGCGGTAGAACAGTTCAACGCCGTATTGGCTTTCCAGGTTGCGAATCTGGGTGGTGACGGTGGGCTGGCTCAAGCCGAGTTTTTTCGCCGCCTGGGTAATGCTGCCCAGGCGGGCGACCATAAAAAACGCCTTTAACTCAGCACTCAGCACACCGCCCTCTCATCGTCTATTTGCGCAACAGGCGCAGACCATTGAACACCACCAGCAGGCTCACGCCCATGTCCGCGAACACCGCCATCCACATGGTGGCCATGCCCAGGAAAGTGACTGCCAGGAAGATCGCCTTGATCACCAACGCCAGGGCGATGTTCTGCTTGAGGATACTCGACGTTTGCCGCGACAGACGAATGAATGCCGGAATCTTGCGCAGGTCATCGTCCATCAACGCCACGTCGGCGGTCTCGATTGCCGTGTCGGTACCGGCTGCCGCCATGGCAAAGCCGATTTCGGCGCGCGCCAGCGCCGGAGCGTCGTTGATGCCGTCGCCGACCATGCCCACCCGGCGGCCTTGGCCGTAGAGGGTTTCGATGGCTTGCAGTTTGTCGGTGGGCAACAAGTCGCCCTGGGCCTGATCGATGCCAACCTGCGCCGCAATCGCCTGGGCGGTGTGGGTGTTGTCGCCGGTGAGCATCAGGGTCTTGATGCCCAGTTCGTGCAGTTGCTGGATGGCTTCGCGGCTGCTGTCTTTTACCGTGTCAGCCACGGCGAACAACGCCAGCGGGCCGGACTTGTCGAGCAGCAGCACCACGGACTTGCCTTGTTTTTCCAGGGCGAACAGCTTTTCTTCCAGCGCCGGCGAGCACAGGCCCAGGTCTTCCACCAGACGGTGGTTGCCCAGGTGGTAGGTTTCGCCGTTGATGTCGCCACGCACACCGCGACCTGGCAGAGCCTCGAAGTTATCCACAACGTGGCTTGGCAGGTTTTTATCCACCGCCGCCTTGGCGATGGCCAGCGACACCGGGTGGTCGGAGCGCCCGGCCAGGCTGGCCGCCAGGGCGGGCGCGCTGTCTTCGACGTTGGGGAACAGCGCCAGGTAATCGGTTTGCACCGGTTTGCCGTGGGTGATGGTGCCGGTCTTGTCGAGGGCAAGGTAGTCGAGCTTGTAACCACCCTCCAGGTACACGCCGCCCTTGATCAGGATGCCTTTGCGCGCCGCAGCCGCCAGGCCGCTGACGATGGTCACCGGGGTGGAAATCACCAAGGCACAAGGGCAAGCGACCACCAGCAATACGAGCGCGCGGTAGATCCAGTCGAACCACACACCGGCCATGAACAACGGCGGGATAATCGCCACGCCCAGGGCAAACAGGAAGACTGCCGGGGTGTAGATCTTCGAGAAGCGGTCGACAAAGCGCTGAGTCGGCGCCCGTGCGCCCTGGGCCTGTTCCACCGCGTGAATGATGCGCGCCAGGGTGGAATTGTTGGCCGCCGCGGTGACCTTGTACTCAAGAGAGCCGGCCTGGTTGATGGTGCCAGCGAAGACTTTATCGCCCACGGTCTTTTCAATCGGCAGGCTTTCACCGGTAATCGGCGCCTGGTCGATGGTGGATTGGCCGGCGGTGACTTCACCGTCCAGACCGATGCGCTCGCCGGGTTTTACCCGCACGATCGCGCCCAATTCAATGCTTTTCACTTCCTGTTCAAGCCATGACCCATCGGCCTGCTGCACCGTGGCCTGTTCCGGCGTCATTTGCATCAGGCCACTGATGGCATTACGCGCACGGTCCAGGGACTTGGCTTCGATCAGCTCGGCTACCGTGAACAGGAACATCACCATGGCCGCTTCCGGCCATTGCCCGATCAGGATCGCGCCAGTCACCGCGATGCTCATCAGCGCGTTGATGTTGAGGTTGAGGTTTTTCAGGGCGATCCAGCCCTTTTTATAGGTGGTGAGGCCGCCGCTGAGGATCGATACCAGTGCCACCAGGGCAATCACCCAGGTCGGTGCCACGCCGGTGAAATGCAGCACTTCGGCGCCCAACGCGCCTACGCCGGACACCGCCAACGGCCACCAATGCTTCTTGGCAGGCGGTGCGGCAGCAGGCGTACCCTCTTCGATAGGGTCGGCCTGCATGCCGATGGATTTGATCGCCGCGATGATCGGCGCAGTGCTCGGCAGGTCATGGGTGACGCCGAGGATGCGATTGATCAGGTTGAATTCCAACTGCTGCACACCGGCGAGCTTGCCCAGTTTGTTCTGGATCAGCGTCTGTTCGGTGGGGCAATCCATGGCTTCGATGCGGAAAGTGCTCAGGCGCGAGCCGGCTGTCGGCGCTTCGCTCAGCGTAACCACAGCGGGCGCTGCCTTGCTGGAACAGCAGGAATCGCCATGACTGCCATGCTCATGCTGTTTGACCGGCGTCAGCTTGGCGCCGTGGTCGTGGCTATGTTCAGGGCTGTGTTCATGGCCGTGGTCATGATCATGGTCGTGCGGGTGATCATGTTTTTTCGGGGTGTGGATGGAATCGCTCATTCTGTCGCGTCCGTAAAGGTGCCTGTTGCCAAGTAAAGACCCTGTAGCCACTATAGGGTCAAGCACCCATTTGGAGATTGCTGCGATGAAGATCGGCGAATTGGCCAAACTGACCGATTGTCAGGTGGAAACCATCCGTTATTACGAGAAAGAAGGCCTGCTGCCGCCCCCGGCGCGCACCGATGCCAACTATCGCGTGTACACCCAGGCGCACACCGAGCGGCTGATCTTTATCCGCAACTGCCGCAGCCTGGACATGACGCTTGAAGAAATCCGCAGCCTGCTGGGGCTGCGCGACAGCCCTCAGGACCAGTGCGAGAGTGTGAATGCGTTGATCGACGAGCATATCCACCATGTAAAAGCGCGGATCGATGGGCTGTTGGCGTTGCAGGTGCAATTGCTCGACCTGCGCCAACGCTGCGGCGGCGGGCCGGATCTGGACCAGTGCGGGATTTTGCAGCGGCTGGAAGTCAGCGGCAGTGTGGCGGCCAGCGAGGCCGAGCCTTCACATGTGGGCAGAAGCCACGGGCATTAAGGTACACGCAGAACAACTGTGGGAGCTGGCTTGCCTGCGATAGCGGTGAATCAGGGGCATTTGTATCGCCTGATACTCCGCTTTCGCAGGCAAGCCAGCTCCCACATAAGCCCGTTGCCACATTTTTGACCGAGGCGGTCTTTAGATGGCGACGTCGGCTTTAATACTCGGATCGGCGTCGTAGCCCACAATCTCGAAGTCTTCGAACTTGTAGTCATAGATCGACGCAGGCTTACGCTTGATCACCAGTTCCGGCAGCTTCTTCGGCGTGCGCGCCAACTGGGTGCGGATCTGTTCCATATGGTTGCTATAGGCGTGGGTGTCACCGGTGGTAACGATGATCTCGTGCGGGATCAGGTCGCATTGCTGGGCCAGCATATGGGTCAGCAACGCCAGCGCGGCGGTGTTGTACGGCAGGCCGAGGAATACATCGGAGCTGCGGATGTACAACTGCATCGACAAATGGCCGTCATGCACAAACGCCTGGTACAGCAGGTGGCACGGCGGCAGGGCTTGCTTGCCGTTGCGCGCGTTGTCCTGCGGGCTCCTGGTTTCGTCCGGCAGGTATTCGACGTTCCAGCCGTGGAACAGGATGCGACGGCTGTTGGGGTTGTTCTTCAACGTGTCGACCATGTAGTCGATCTGGTTGATGGTGCCGCCGTCCTTGGTGGGCCAGGCGGTCCACTGCTCGCCGTACACCGGGCCAAGGTCGCCGTCTTCGGTGGCCCATTCGTCCCAGATTTTCACGCCGTTTTCGTTCAACCACTTGATGTTGGTATTGCCACTCAACATCCAGATCAATTCGTTGGCGATGCTTTTGAAATGAAGCTTCTTGGTGGTCAGCAGCGGGAAGCCGTCGGCCAAGTTATGCCGATACTGACGGGCAAACACGGCTTTGGTGCCGGTGCCGGTGCGATCGCCCTTGGTCAATCCATTGGTCACGACGTCGTTCAGTAGTTCGAGATATTGCTTCATGTTTTTACCCGTATCAAAGAAGCCGAGGCTCGCAAAAGCCTCGGCATTCGAATTTAAAGCGCCGCGTTCTTGATGCCTTGCGGGCGATTGTACGCCCACCACAGCAGGCCCAGGCCCGCCAGGATCATCGGCATGCTGAGGATCTGACCCATGGTCAGCCAACCCCACGCCAGGTAGCCCAGTTGCGCATCCGGCACGCGGACGAACTCGACGATGAAGCGGAAGATCCCGTAGAACAACGCAAACATGCCGGAAACCGCCATGGTTGGGCGTGGCTTGCGCGAGAAGATATAAAGAATCAGGAACAGCGCCACACCTTCCAGGGCGAACTGGTAGAGCTGCGACGGATGGCGCGGCAGTTGTGCCGGGTCGCTGAAGGGTGGAAACACCATGGCCCACGGCACGTCGGTCGGCTTGCCCCACAACTCGGCATTGATGAAGTTACCGATGCGCCCGGCACCCAGGCCGATCGGCACGAATGGTGCGACGAAGTCCATCAGCTGAAAGAACGACTTGCCGTTGCGGCGGCCGAACCACCACGCGGCGATCATCACGCCGACAAAGCCGCCGTGGAACGCCATGCCGCCCTTCCACACCTCGAAAATCAGTGTCGGGTTGGCGATATAGGCCGGAAGATCGTAGAACAGCACATACCCGAGGCGTCCGCCGACGATGACGCCCATCGACATCCAGAACACCATGTCGGAGAGCTTCTCCTTGGTCCAGGTCGGGTCAAAACGGTTCAGGCGCCGGGAAGCCAGCAGCCAGGCACCGCCGATGCCAATCAGGTACATCAACCCATACCAATGGATTTGCAGCGGACCGATGGCCACGGCCACCGGGTTGATCTGCGGGTAAGGCAGCATTGCGACTCCTCGTTAAATCATTAGTCATGGCGCACCGGACCATGCCGGTGTGGGATTAAGCCTGCGTTACAGCCGCAATTTCAAATTAAGCCGCCGTTTCAAAATTAAAAGTCAGCACGCGCCCAATAGCCCGGCATGTTAACGGATGGAAGGCACTCGGCCCAACTTCGATACGATGGATAGCCATCCGTTGTATGGGTAGAGTGAGCAAAACACAAAGGGAACGCCTATGTGCCTGATTGTTTTCGCCTGGCGGCCGGGCCACGCCCAGCCGCTGATCGTCGCGGCCAACCGTGATGAGTTCTACGCCCGCCCCAGCCTGCCGCTGGCTCAGTGGCCGGATGCGCCGCATGTCTACGCCGGTCGCGACCAGGAAGCCGGTGGCACCTGGCTTGGCGTAAACGCCGAGGGGCGCTTTGCCGCGCTGACCAATATTCGTGACCCGCACCAGCCACCGGCGCGCAAGTCCCGCGGGGAGTTGGTGGCGCGCTTTCTCAGTGGATCACTGCCAATTGACGACTACTTAGCCGATGTTAATGGCCGTTCGATTGAATATTCCGGCTTTAACCTGCTGGTGGGCACGCGGGATGAGCTGTGGCATTACAACGCCAACGAGACCGAGGCTACGCGCTTGGAGGCGGGGGTTTATGGGCTGTCGAATGCCGGGCTGAATACGCCCTGGCCCAAATTGCTCAAGGCCAGGGCGGCATTGAGTGAATTGCTGGAGAACCCACAGCCACAGGCCTTGCTGGATATTTTGAGCGACCCGCAGACTGCGCCGTTTGCCGACTTGCCGGATACCGGCGTGGGGTTGGCGACCGAGAGCCTGCTCTCCAGCGTGTTTATCGCCAGCCCCAGTTATGGGACGCGGGCGAGTACGGCGCTGATTGTGAATGCGGATGGGACGCGGCAGATGGTGGAGCGCAGCTTTGGGCCGTTGGGTGGTCGACTGGGAGAGGTCGAACTGAACATTTGATGGCGCTTGGGCTGCCGTCATCGCAGGCAAGCCAGCTCCCACATTTTGAACTGTGAACACAGTCAAATGTGGGAGCTGGCTTGCCTGCGATAGCGGTCTAGAGGGTTTTTGCAGAAGCCGGGTTGATCATCCGCGTCAGCCCCAGGTTCTTCAGCGCCAGCTGCAGTGAGCTGTGGATAACTTGCGGGTTGTCGATGGTCATCAACTCCGCCAGCAAGTCCTTGGCCATGCTCAGTTCAACCTGACGCAGCATCCACTTCACCTTCGGCAAGTTGGTGGCGTTCATCGACAAGCTGTCAAAGCCCATCGCCATCAACAGCACCGCCGCCGCCGGGTCACCGGCCATTTCGCCGCAGATGCTCACCGGCTTGCCTTCGGCATGGGCGTCGCGCACCACATGTTGCAGGGCTTGCAGCACGGCGGGGTGCAGGTAATCGTAGAGGTCGGCCACCCGTGGGTTGTTGCGGTCCACGGCCAGCAGGTACTGGGTCAGGTCGTTGGAGCCGACCGAGAGGAAGTCCACCTGCCGCGCCAGTTCTTTGGCCTGGTACACCGCCGCCGGGATTTCGATCATCACGCCAATCGGCGGCATCGGTACGTCGGCCCCTTCGTCGCGGACTTCGCCCCAGGCGCGGTGGATAAGATGCAGCGCTTCTTCCAGCTCGTGCGTGCCGGAGATCATCGGCAGCAGGATGCGCAGGTTATTCAGGCCTTCGCTGGCCTTGAGCATGGCGCGGGTCTGGACCAGGAAAATTTCAGGGTGGTCGAGGGTTACACGAATACCGCGCCAGCCAAGGAAGGGGTTGTCTTCCTTGATCGGGAAATACGACAGTGACTTATCGCCGCCGATGTCCAGGCTGCGCATCGTCACCGGCAACGGGTGGAAGGCGGACAATTGCTCGCGATAAATCGCCAGCTGCTCCTTTTCGCTCGGGAACCGTTGGTTGATCATGAACGGCACTTCGGTGCGGTACAGCCCCACGCCTTCAGCGCCGCGCTGTTGCGCCCGGGCCACATCGGCCAACAAGCCGGTGTTAACCAGCAGCGGCACGCGGTGACCGTCGAGGGTGACGCACGGCAGCTCGCGCAGCGAGTCGAGGCCCAGCGCCAGCTGTTTCTCTTCTTCCACCACCTCGGCGTATTGCTTGCGCAGCAGCTCGCTGGGGTTGGTAAAGACTTCGCCACGATGGCCGTCGACGATCATGTCGATGCCGTCGACCTTGGAATACGGCAGGTCCACCAGGCCCATCACCGTCGGAATACCCATGGCTCGAGCCAGGATCGCGACGTGGGAGTTACCCGAACCCAGTACCGACACCAAACCCACCAGTTTGCCTTCCGGCACTTCGCCGAGCATGGTGGCGGTCAGTTCTTCACTGATCAGGATGGTGTTGTCGGGGTAGACCAGGTTGGTGGTGCGGTCTTCCTGCAGGTAGGCCAGCAGACGGCGGCCGAGGTCGCGCACATCCGAGGCGCGCTCACGCAGGTAGGCGTCGTCCATCAGTTCGAAACGGTTGACGTGATCGGTGACCACCTGGCGCAACGCGCCCTGGGCCCACTGGCCGGTCTTGATCACGGTTTTGACTTCGTTACCCAGGGACGCATCGTCGAGCATCATCTGGTACACGTCGAACAGCGCGCGCTCTTCGGGGCGCAGTTGCGTGGCCAGCTTGGTCGACAGGTTGCGCATGTCGGCGCGCACACCTTCCAGGGCCGTCTTGAACAGTTTGATCTCAGCGTCGATGTCATCGACGGTCTTGTCCGGCACCACATCGAGGTCGGCCGGCGGCAGCATGACCACGGCCGTACCGACCGCAGCGCCCGGCGAACCTGGCACGCCGACAAACTTGGCTTCCTGGATGCCCTTGCCCTGACGGCCCAGGCCACGGATCGAGCCCGTCGCCTCGGCGTGGGCAATAACCCCGGCAAGCTGCGCGCTCATGGTCACGAGGAAGGCTTCTTCACCTTCGTCGAACTGGCGGCGTTCTTTTTGCTGAATGACCAACACGCCGACAACGCGGCGGTGGTGAATGATCGGTGCGCCGAGGAACGAGGCGTAGCGCTCTTCGCCGGTTTCGGCAAAGTAGCGATAACGCGGGTGATCGGCCGCGTTTTCAAGGTTCAGGGGTTCTTCACGCGTCCCCACCAGGCCCACCAGACCTTCATTGGGCGCCATGCTGACCTTGCCGATAGAGCGCTTGTTCAAGCCCTCGGTGGCCATCAGCACAAAACGGTTGGTCTCTGGGTCCAGCAGGTAAACCGAGCAGACCTGGCTGCCCATGGCTTCCTTGACGCGCAACACAATAATCCCCAACGCCGCCTTGAGATCCTTGGCGGAGTTAACTTCCTGGACGATCTTGCGCAGCGTATTGAGCATGGCTCGGGGTCGAACTCCGTCGTCAGTCGCGCGCTAAAAGGCGCGGGGCAAGCTCTTTGAGAGCGCGACGATAAACCTCGCGCTTGAATGTCACCACCTGGCCCAACGGGTACCAATAGCTGACCCAACGCCAGCCATCGAACTCCGGTTTACCGGTCAAATCCATCCGCACCCGCTGCTCGTTGGAGATCAGGCGCAAAAGAAACCATTTCTGCTTCTGGCCGATGCACAGCGGTTGGCTGTGGGTACGCACCAGGCGTTGCGGCAAACGATAGCGCAACCAGCCACGGGTACAGGCCAGAATTTGCACATCTTCGCGCTCAAGGCCGACTTCTTCATTCAACTCACGGTACAAGGCGTCTTCAGGGGTTTCGTCGGGGTTGATTCCACCTTGAGGAAACTGCCAGGCATCTTGGTTGATTCGGCGAGCCCATAGCACCTGTCCGGCATCATTCGTAAGAATAATCCCGACATTAGGACGGAAACCATCGGGGTCGATCACGGCAACAACCTCGCAAACGCATGTCGCCGCATTGTTCCACAAAGGTTGTTCCAGCGGCAACGAGGCTTCTTACCTTATGTGCACTCTTGTGAAAAGACCGTATTCTGGACGCCTTTTTACAGACTTTTCAGCGAGTAACTGCAATGCGCCTGGCTTTATTCGACTTGGACAACACGCTTCTCGGCGGTGACAGCGATCACGCGTGGGGCGATTACCTGTGTGAGCGTGGGATTCTTGACCCGGTGGCCTACAAAGCCCGCAACGACGAGTTCTACCAGGATTACCTGGCCGGCAAACTCGACAACGCCGCCTACCTGAACTTCAGCCTGGAAATCCTCGGCCGCACCGAGATGGCCCAACTGGACGAATGGCACCGCGACTTCATGCGCGACTGCATCGCCCCACTGATGCTGCCGCTCGCCGCCAAGCTGCTGGCCAAGCACCGCGCTGCCGGTGACAAACTGGTAATCATCACCGCCACCAACCGCTTCGTGACCGCGCCGATTGCCGAGTTGCTGGGGGTTCAAACCCTGATCGCCACCGAGTGCGAGATGGAAAATGGCCGGTATACCGGGCGCAGCACGGATATCCCATGCTTCCGCGAAGGCAAAGTGACGCGCTTGAACCGCTGGCTGGAAGAAACCGGGTACAGCCTGGAAGACAGCTACTTCTATAGCGATTCGATGAATGATTTGCCGTTGCTGGAGCAGGTGACGCATGCGGTGGCGGTGGACCCGGACCCGAATTTGCGCGCCGAAGCCGAGAAGCGTGGCTGGCCGGTGATTACCCTGCGCGGCTGATGACGCTATCGCAGGCAAGCCAGCTCCCACATTTGACCGAGTTCCAACATGAGAATGTGGTCAAAATGTGGGAGCTGGCTTGCCTGCGATGAAGCGCCTCGGTCCCAAGCCCTACATCGGCTTGGCCACCATCAAATAAAAAATCACCAGAAACGCCAGAAACGCCGGCCAGCCCAGGCCAAACCACCAGCGCATATAGGTCGCGGCCTTGATCGGCATCGCCGTGCCATCGCGCAGCGCCTGCTCCGCCATCTTGTGCACACGAATCTGCAGCCACACCACCGGCAGCCAGCAGACACCCGCCAGCACATACAACGCGAACGTCCACTGCAACCAGCTCTGCTGCATCGACCAGCCCGCCAAGTACATCAAGCCGATGCCACTCAACGGCTGAAAAACCGCCGTGGTCGTGGTAAATGCCCAATCCGCGAACACCAGGTGTTTGAAGGTTACCGCGATCACTTCCACCTTGCCGCTGCGCCAGGCGCGCAAGGCGTAATACGCCGAGCCCGCACCCAGGCCAAACAGGATGGTCGAGGACAGAATATGCAGGGTTTTCAACAGCAGGTAAGCGTTCATCGGCGGGGCTCGGTCGAAAGTCGAAAAGTTTCAGTCCTGAGAAGGCTCAGTCCAGAGCAGCCAAAGGGTCGCCACCATGAGTACCAGATTTTTGGCGACTGCCGCGTAAGGATCAAACCAGTAATGGGGCAGGACTATGCTGATAATCACGGTATAGCCGCCCATCAACAGTAATTGCAGGATCAGCGCCGACCTGCGCCAGCGCGCAACCAGCAACCCCAGGCCCAACAGGCCATCACACATCGCCCCGGCGATCACCGCCACTGTCGCCCAAGTGCCCTGCACACCGGCCTCGGCCATGATGCGCAGACCCCAGGCGTAACCCGGCCCAACGCAAACCGCCGCCGTACCCAGCCAGATCAGCACCAATACCGCCAGCATCAGCGGGCGAATGGTGCGCTGGCTGCTTTGGGCAGCGCTGGGCCAGCCTTGCAGGCGTGAGGCTAGCGGCGCGGCGGTGTAGCCGCAGACCGACGCCAGCACCTCGGGGTCGGCGACGTTATCGCGCTGAGCCAGGGCAATGCTTTGTGAGTTCAAGGCCCGCCAGCCCAGGCGATCACCCAGCCAGCCGCCCAACCCCAGCAATGGCGCTTGCAGGTATCGGCCTGCGCGCCAGCCTTGAGCGACGCGCAGGTGATCAATGACTTGAGCGAGCCGCATCGGCGCGGGCCCCACCACCGGCAGTACCAATGATTCGGCAGGCCACTGGCGTAACACGGCCAGCACCGCGCCGACCAGGTCGTCGATATGCACCGGCTGCAGTTGAGCGTTAAGGTCCAGCAATGGAATCAGCGGCCAGGGCGACAGCCCCGCCAACCAGGCGCTGCTGGCGCCCCCCGCGCCCACCACCAGCGAAGGCCGCAGCACCACGGCGGGTATGCCAAGGCTCAGCAGATAGTCGTCAGCAGCGCCTTTGCTGGCCAGAAATGCCACATCCGATTGCGCTGAGGCACCGAGGGCAGAGATCTGCAACACTCGCACACCGTGACGGGCGGCCAGATCAAACAGCGCGCGGGCGCCCTGATCCTGGACGCGGCTCAGCTCGGCCGCATCCACGCTCAGCAACCCCGCCGCATTGATGACTAAATCGACCGACTCAGGAAACACCCAGCAACCTGGGTCGGCAGCCAACCGGCCCACATCCAGCGCCTGCCATTGCACCCCTGGCCCACCCTGATTTACAGGCTTGCGGCACGTCGCGATCACACTGTGCCCAGCCTGCTGCAGGGCGCGCAGCAAGTGGCCACCGACAAAACCGGTGGCGCCGACCAGCAGAATATTCATCCCGTTAAACCGGCTTGGCGCCCATCAACCCGGCAATCGCTACAAACCCCACCAGGCTGACCACCGCCAGCACCAGGGTGAAATTCAGGCTACCGCCCTCGCCCTTGCGCAGGCGGTTAAGCCGCGCCACCAGCCAAAACCACGCCAGTGCGGCCACGGTGTAGAGAATGCTGGAACCCAAAATCCAGGTTTGCCCCAGCGGCCAGCCGAGCAGATGCACCAGCCACCAGCCGGTGAACGGCATGCTGACCACGCAAACCCCCATCAGCAACCACACGAACGCCCACGGGCGCTGCACGGTAACCGTCGGGCCGGCGCTGCGTTTGCGCCAGGCCAGTGCCGCCAGCCCGAGGCCGCTGAGCAACAGCAACACGGTGGCGGTGATGTGAATAACCTTGAGGGTGGTCAGCGTTTCCATGGTTTCGATTCCTTAAAGGCCGCTCAGTCAGCGTAGTCGCTCAACCGAGGAACAGCTGGTAAGCCGGGTTTTCGCTTTCATCCCAATACGGGTAGCCGATTTCTGCCAACGCGGCCGGCACCAGGTGGCGCTCGTCCGCCGGCACTTGCAGGCCTGCGACCACACGGCCGTCGGCTGCGCCGTGGTTGCGATAGTGGAACATCGAGATGTTCCAGCGCCCGCCTAATTTGTTAAGAAAGTTGAACAGCGCGCCCGGACGCTCGGGGAACTCGAAGCGAAATACCAGCTCGTCGCTGACTTTGGCCGCATGCCCGCCAACCATATGGCGAATGTGCAATTTGGCCAGCTCGTTTTCGGTCAGGTCCAGCACCGGGAAACCCTGGCTGGTGAGGCTGGCGATCAACGCGCTGCGCGGGTCGTTTTCCGGATGAGTCTGCACACCCACGAAGATGTGCGCCTCGCGGCCGGAGTGGTAGCGGTAATTGAATTCGGTGATCTGGCGCTTGCCCACGGCCTCGCAGAACGCTTTGAAGCTGCCCGGCTGCTCGGGGATGGTCACGGCGATGATGGCTTCGCGGCCTTCACCCAGCTCGGCGCGCTCGGCCACATGGCGCAGGCGGTCGAAGTTGACGTTGGCGCCGGAGTCGATGGCCACCAGGGTCTGCCCGGTCACGCCACGGGTTTCCACGTATTTCTTGATGCCCGCTACGCCCAGCGCACCCGCAGGCTCGGTGATCGAGCGGGTGTCGTCGTAGATGTCCTTGATGGCCGCGCAGATTTCGTCGGTGCTGACGGTGATCACTTCGTCCACATAGTCTTTGCAGATATCAAAGGTGTGCTGGCCGATCTGCGCTACCGCCACGCCATCAGCAAAGATGCCGACGGTCGGCAGCACTACGCGCTCGCCTGCGGCCATGGCGGCTTGCAGGCAGTTGGAGTCGTCCGGCTCGACGCCGATGATCTTGATTTCCGGGCGCAGGTATTTCACATACGCCGCAATCCCGGCGATCAGGCCGCCGCCGCCCACGGGTACGAAAATCGCGTCCAGAGGCCCAGGGTGCTGGCGCAGAATCTCCATCGCCACGGTGCCCTGCCCGGCAATGGTGTGCGGATCATCGTAGGGGTGAATGTAGACGTAGCCTTTTTCGTCGACCAGTTTGAGCGAGTAGGCCAGGGCTTCCGGGAAGGAATCACCGTGCAGCACCACTTTGCCGCCGCGCGAGCGCACGCCTTCAACCTTGATTTCCGGGGTGGTCTTGGGCATCACGATGGTGGCTTTCACCCCCAGCACCTTGGCCGCCAGGGCCAGACCCTGGGCGTGGTTGCCCGCCGAGGCGGTGACCACACCGCGCGCGCGTTCTTCGGCGCTCAGTTGCGTGAGTTTGTTGTAGGCACCGCGAATCTTGAACGAGAACACCGGCTGCAAGTCTTCACGCTTGAGCCAGACCTTGTTGCCCAGCCGCTCGGAGAGCTGGCGAGCGGTCTGCAAGGGGGTTTCTACGGCAACGTCGTAAACGCGCGAGGTAAGGATCTTTTTGACGTACTGTTCAAGCATCGGCGGGAATCACTGGGCGAGTTGGGCAGGGCCAAGGAGTCTAACCCGGCTTTTGGCTGGGCGACCACACGAATCCCGAGGTTTTGTTGGGTTATACTCGCCGCCCTCGATAACTCCCCGCCCGTTCCGGAGCCCGCATGACCCAGGATCAACTCAAACAGGCAGTGGCCCAAGCCGCTGTCGATTTAATCCTTCCTAAACTCGACGATAAAAGCATCGTCGGTGTCGGCACCGGCTCCACCGCCAACTGCTTTATCGACGCGCTGGCACAACACAAGGGCGCATTCGATGGCGCCGTGGCCAGCTCCGAAGCCACCGCCGCGCGCCTTAAAGGCCATGGCATTCCGGTGTACGAGCTCAATACCGTGAGCGACCTGGAGTTCTACGTCGACGGCGCCGATGAAAGCGATGAGCACCTGAACCTGATCAAAGGCGGCGGCGCAGCCCTGACCCGCGAAAAGATCGTTGCGGCCGTAGCCAAGACCTTTATCTGCATCGCCGACGCCAGCAAGCTGGTGCCGGTGCTCGGCGCCTTCCCGCTGCCGGTGGAAGTGATCCCGATGGCCCGCAGCCACGTGGCCCGCGAGCTGGTGAAACTGGGCGGCGACCCGGTGTACCGCGAAGGCGTGTTGACCGACAACGGCAATATCATCATTGATGTGTTCAACATGCAGATCACCAATCCGGTGGAGCTGGAGACGCAGATCAATGCGATCGTCGGCGTGGTGACCAATGGCCTGTTCGCGGCGCGCCCGGCGGATGTGTTGCTGTTGGGTACGTCTGAAGGCGTGAAAACCCTTAAAGCCTAAAACTCAGCGCTAATTTCCTGTGGAGACAGGGCTTGTGTGGGAGCGGGCTTGCTCGCGAATGCGGTGTGTCAGTGCCAGATCAGTTGACTGACACACCGCATTCGCGAGCAAGCCCGCTCCCACATTTTGATTTGTGCTCGCCTCGGCCTCCATGTAACAAAACCGCTACTTTTCGCAGCACCCCCGCCCAAAACCGTGCGCCACGTCACGGCATCCCACACCTTTATTGGTATCAAATCCGTTACAAATTACAGCCAGGCGACCCACGCGTTTAACAATGCGCCACTTCGCGCTCGCCCAGTGAATGAGGCGCGCATTGTGCAAAGGGTCTGGGCTGGAAAACCTCAATCACCTCAAGGAAGACCTTGTGATAAAGCCCCTAGCCCTCGCGATCAGCGTGGTCGGCAGCCTGCTGTCGGCGCAAACCCAGGCCTACGATTACGGCCAGCACGCCAATACCACTCTGGAAAAGCTGATCAACGATTACCCCGGCCGGTATCGCGGCACGGCCAATTTCGCCGGCGCGGCGGATTGGATGCAAAGCCAGATGGGTTCGGCCTACAGCCTCAGTCGCCAGAACTTCACCTGGAACAACGGCAGCCGTGCCTCGCAAAACGTGGTGGCCTATGCTGCCGGCACTAAAGCGCAATACGTGGTGATCGGCGCGCACTTTGACACCTACTTCGGCCGCCCGACCTTGCAAGGCCTGGACGACAACGGCTCCGGCGCCAGCGTGCTGACCGAAGTGGCGAAGAACCTTGGCGGTTTGCAGCTGGAAAACGGCCTGCAGGTGGTCGCCTTCGGCGCCGAAGAAGAAGGCCTGCGCGGCTCCAAGGCCTTTGTCGACTCACTCAGCGCCAGCCAACGCGCGAACATGCTGGCGATGATCAACCTCGACAGCCTGATCACCGGCGACATGATGTACGCCCACGCTGGCCAGAACAGCACCGCCAACCCCGCGCTGGCATCGCTGCGCGAACACACCTTCCAGATCGCCAGGGAATTGAACATCCCGTTGTTCACCAACCCCGGCCTGGACCCGCAATACCCCAAAGGCACCGGCTGCTGCAGTGATGGCGAGCCGTTCGAACCGCTGAAAATCCCGATTTTGTACATCGAAGCCACCAACTGGGAACTGGGCGACCTGGACGGCTACACCCAGACCAACAACCCGAAAATCCCCGGTGGCTCCACCTGGCACGACCCGGCAGAAGACAACAAAACCGTGCTGACCAATGCCTTCGGCCAGGAACGCATCGACCAGCGCCTGCGCGATTACTCGCGCCTGCTCAGCCGCCTGGTGCTGGAGCTGACCAACGCCGACCTGCTGGCCTCGACCGCCTCGGGCGGCGCCGTTGCCCGCAATATGCAGGACAACCTGCAACGCCAGCATCAGGCCATGGTCCGCCTGCATGATCGCCGTTGGTTGACCTTGCAGGCAGCCAGCCGTGAGGTCGGAAGCTTCGACGGCGAAATCGGCATGGACGGCGAATACACCCCCGACAGCGGCTTCGACAGCTCGCTCAACCGTGACGCCCGACGCCTGGGCGTGCACGCCTTGGGTGACTATCAGCTCACCTCCAACCTGAACATCGGCGCCAGCCTCAGTTACCTCAATGGTCGTGACAAGCTCGAGCAACGCGGCAAACTCGACAGCGACACCTGGCAGGCCGCGGTCTATGCCTTGCTCAACGATGGCGGGCCAAGCTGGTTGGCGGGCGACTTGAGCGTCGGCCATACGCGTTTTGAGGCCAAGCGCAACCTGCTGATCCAGGCCAACGGCGGGCCGGTGCTGCTCAATCAGCAACTGAGCGGCAATACCGACGCGCTGTCCCTGGGCGCACGCGTACTCGGCGGTTATGACTTCGACTTCGGCGCAATCAAGAGCGGGCCGTTTGCCGGGCTGGATTACAGCCACTCGCGCATCGATAAATTCCACGAGAAACAGAACCTGCGCACGGCGCTGGAGTACGAAGAACAGTCTTTCGATTCCCTGGAAGCCAGCCTCGGCTGGCGCGTGCGCGGTGCCGTCGCCCTGCCCTATGGCTTGAGCCTGCTGCCTTACGGCGACATCGCCTGGGTCAAGGAACTGGCTGACGGGCGCCTCGATGACCTGCAATTGACCGCCCGCGCCGATGGCCAGGCGCGCACCGCCAAGCTGGGTTCCGTGGATAAGAGCTTTGGTCGCGCACAAATCGGCAGCCAGTTGGCGATCACCCCGCAGTTGGGTGTCTACGCCGAGGTCAACAGCCGCCTTGGGCATGCCGAGGGCAGCCAGACCGGCTACTCCCTGGGCGTGCAATGGATGTTTTGATCAGGGCTTTTTGAACACATAAAACAGGTTCGGCTCGCTGACCAGGTACAGCGAGCCCTCGTCATCCATGGCGATCCCTTCGGCCTGAGGCACACGTTTTTTCAGGCCATGGCGCCCGTTGAGCAGGGAAAGACTGCTCAACGGGCGACCGTCGATGTCCAGCTCCAAAACCAGGAACGACTCATCCGACAGCGCCAGCAAATGCCCGCTGCGCTCGTCGTACTGCAGGCTCGACAGGTCGCGCACAAACAGCCCGGCATCGCGCTTGGGGTTGTTGATCACATGCACCGAGTAGGTTTTTTCCGGTTTGAAATGGGGAAACCCGTGTACCTCGTAAATCAGCATCGGGTCGCGCTCCTTGGCCACGAACAGGCGCTTGCCCACCGAGTCGTAAGCCAGTCCCTCGAATCCTTTATTGCCGCCAATGTGTACACCCAGGGTCATCTGCTCCGCATCGGCGGCGTCGAGAAATTGGGTGTCGTCATTCACGTGCACCTTGATCAGCCGCTGCTGGGCTTCATCGCTGATCACATAAATGTTGTCACTGATGAACTCCACCGCCTCGGCATCGCCAAAGCCCACCAGCGGGATGCGCCGCAGAATCCTGCCGTCCAGCGACAGCTCGATCAGCTCGGCGTTTTTGTTGGTCACCGTAAACAGGCTTTTGCGTATCGGGTCGTACGTGAGGGCCGAGACATCATCGTCGAGCCCTTCGATGACCTTGGCTTCGAGGCTGACCCGGTAATCATTCAGGCCAATGGAGCGTTCATCGGCAGGATGGCGCCAGTGTTGAAGGTTGAACCAGGCCCGCTCGAACAAGCGAAAGTTCTGCGCGACCGCCCCGGCAATCACCAGGGCGAGCAGCAACAGGATAAAAAACGCGGGTTTGGGGCGGGCGAGTCGACGCATCAGGCAAGCTCAAGTCAAAAAGTGGCGAATAAGTATCACGCCCGTCTGAATTTAAACTTAAACGCAGTCGACTGTCTGGCGAATGCCGCTGATAGCGAAGTATCCGACGTAATCGTCGGCTATTTCTGCTTCTCGAAACGATAGAACAGGTTTGGCTCACTGACCATGTACAAGGTGCCGGCTTCGTCCATGGTCACACCTTCAGCACGCGGGATGGTGTTTTTCAGGCCATTGAAACCGCCGAGCAGGGTCATGAAGCTGACTTGCTCGCCGTGCTCGTCCAGCTCCAGCAGCAGGTGGGAATCGGCCGACAACGCCAGCAAATGCCCGGTGCGCGGGTCGACGGCCAAGGCCGAGAGGTTGCGCATGTCCAGCTCGGTGCTGGCGATCTTCTGCTTATCGCCGGTCAGCGTGGCGCCATCGCTTTTCCAGGTGAACAGCGCCGGTGGGCGCTCTTCGCCGAGCACGATCTGCTGGTTGCGCTTATCCCAGGTCACGCCTTCAAATGCCTTGTTCTGGTCCTTTGAGGGGCCCAGGTCATAGTGCTTGAAGTCGGCATAGTTCAGTTGCTGCGTGCTGGCGTCGACGTTCACCACGCTCAGGGTGTGCATGCGCTCGTCGACAATGGCCATCAGGCCGTTTTCCATCACGGTGACGCCTTCCGGGTTGCTCCAGCCGTTGAGCGGCATCTTGCGCAGCACATCGCCTTGCAGGTTCAGCTCAACCAGGAAAGGGTTTTTGCCCATTACGGAAAACAGGGTTTTGGTCTGCGGGTTGTAGGACAGGTCCGAAGCCTCATCCTTTTCCATGCCCGGCAGCAATTTGCCATCGATCACCGCATGGTAATCCGGCAGCCAGACGCTGGCCTGGCGTTCGGCCGGGGTTTCGAAGCGCTCAGCGAGCCACAGCACCCCACGGTCGTCCCAGTGCATCGCCCAGGCAATGCCATAAACAATGGCCCCGACCAGAAACAGCCAGGAATACCAACGCAGGGCAAAACGCGAACGGGGCTTGGAGGTGAGGGTAGGCAGGGACACGGCCATTGAGCGCTTTTCCGCAGAGTCAGCTTTAGGTGATAGCACAGGATCAACAAGCCCGCGCGCAGGAGGCTGGTGATTATCCGGATGGTGTGTGAAAAAAATGCAAAACCAAGCGCGCGCAAACCAGTGTGGGAGCTGGCTTGCCTGCGATGCAGACGACTCGGTTTTTCAGTTAGACCGAGGCGATGCTATCGCAGGCAAGCCAGCGCCCACACAAGCCCACTCCCACATTTTTGACCGTTTTGCCTGGCTCTTAGCGAACGACGCTTTCGAAGCGGCTGCCGCCACCCAATTCCAGCACCAGCTCATCACCCACATTCAACGGGCCTACACCGGCTGGAGTGCCGGTGAGGATCACGTCGCCCGCCTGCAGCGAGAAGCAGCCGGCCATGTGCTGGATCATCGGGACGATTGGGTTGAGCATCTGCGAGCTGTTGCCGTCCTGGCGTACTTCGCCGTTGATGGTCAGGCGGATGCCGATATCGGTCACGTCGGCAAAGGTGCTGCTGACCACAAAGGGGGCAATCACGGCGGCGCCATCGAAGGACTTGGCGATTTCCCACGGCAAGCCTTTGGCTTTCAGCTCGGCCTGCTTGTCGCGCAGGGTCAAATCCAGGGCCGGAGCGAAGCCGGAAATGGCATCCAGCACTTCTTCACGGCTGGGCTTGGTCGACAAGGGTTTGCCGATCAAAACCGCGATTTCCACTTCGTAGTGCACCGAACCGCGCTCGGTCGGAATGGCGAAACCACCTTCCAGCGCAACCACGCAACTGCCCGGCTTGATGAACAGCAACGGCTCGGTCGGCACCGGGTTGTCCAGTTCCTTGGCGTGTTCGGCGTAGTTACGCCCGATGCACACCACTTTGCCCAGGGGAAAGTGGATGTTGGTGCCGTCGACATACTTGTGCTGGTAGCTCATGAAACGACTCCTTCAGGGCGGTTAAACAGCGAAGATCTTGCCAGGGTTCATGATCCCGTTCGGGTCGAACACCGCTTTCACTGCTTTCATGTATTCGATTTCAACCGGGGAACGGCTGTAAGTCAGGTAATCGCGCTTGGTCATGCCCACGCCGTGTTCGGCGGAGATCGAGCCGTTGTACTTCTGGACGGTCTCGAACACCCACTTGTTGACGGTGGCGCACTTGGCGAAGAACTCGTCCTTGCTCAGGTTTTCCGGCTTGAGGATGTTCAGGTGCAGGTTGCCGTCACCGATGTGGCCGAACCACACGATTTCGAAGTCCGGGTAGTGTTCGCCGACGATCGCATCAATTTCCTTCAAAAACGCCGGTACTTTGGAGACAGTGACCGAAATGTCGTTCTTGTACGGCGTCCAGTGGGAAATGGTCTCGGAGATGTACTCGCGCAGTTTCCACAGGTTGTGCAGTTGGGTTTCGCTCTGGCTCATCACGCCGTCCAGCACCCAACCCTGCTCCACGCAATGCTCGAAGGTTTCCAGAGCGTGGTTGGCGACCTCTTCGGTGGTGGCTTCGAATTCCAGCAGCGCGTAGAACGGGCAGTCGGTTTCAAACGGCGCCGGCACGTCGCCACGGCCCATGACCTTGGCCAGGGCTTTGTCGGAGAAGAACTCAAAGGCGGTCAGGTCCAGCTTGCCCTGAAACGCGTGCAATACCGGCATGATCGAGTCGAAATCGGTGGTGCCGAGTACCATGGCCGTGAGGTTTTTCGGCGCACGGTCCAGGCGCATAGTGGCTTCGACTACAAAGCCCAAGGTGCCTTCGGCGCCTATAAACAGCTGGCGCATGTCGTAGCCGGTGGCGTTCTTGATCAGGTCGCGGTTCAGTTCCAGCACGTCACCCTTGCCGGTGACCACCTTCATGCCGGCCACCCAGTTGCGGGTCATGCCGTAGCGAATCACCTTGATCCCGCCGGCATTGGTGCCGATGTTGCCGCCAATCTGGCTCGAACCCGACGAAGCGAAGTCCACCGGATAGTACAGGCCTTTTTCTTCGGCGACGTTCTGCAGTTGCTTGGTGACCACGCCCGGCTGGCACACAGCGGTGCGGTCGGTGAGGTTCACGTCGAGGATCTGGTTCATGTAGTCGAACGAGACGACCACTTCGCCATTGGCCGCCACCGCAGCGGCCGACAGGCCGGTACGCCCGCCCGATGGCACCAGCGCCACCTTGTGTTCATTGGCCCAACGGACGATGGCCTGCACCTGCTCGATGGTCTTGGGAAACACGATAGCGGTCGGCGCGGGGGCGAAGTGCTTGGTCCAATCCTTGCCGTAAGCCTCCAGGGAGTCTGCATCGGTCAGCACTTTGCCGGGCTCAACCAGGGTCTTTAGCTCATCAATCAGGGCAGGATGGGTCATCGACGGAACTCTCGAACAATTCATGGTCATCCTGAGAACGCTTCACGTCGCAGGAATGGGTGTTTAGCGGGGCACGTATGCTAGCATACCGCCCCCGCAGGACAGAGCCCAAGGGCGTTTCTGCGGTGACGGCTTTCCTGCCGTCCGGGTCAGCTCTTGTGCACTGATTCAAGGCACTAACTGCTCGATTCCCTGCCATTTTTCTCCGGGATACAGGTTTACGCAGATGAGCAAGACTTCTCTCGATAAGAGCAAGATCAAGTTCCTTCTTCTGGAAGGCGTCCACCCATCGGCTGTCGACGTACTGAAAGCCGCTGGGTACTCCAGCATTGAGTACATCACCAGTTCTCTGCCGGAAGCCCAGTTAAAGGAAAAGATCGCCGACGCGCACTTTATCGGCATTCGCTCCCGCACTCAGCTGACCGAAGAGATCTTCGACCACGCCAAGAAACTCGTGGCCGTCGGCTGTTTCTGCATCGGCACCAACCAGGTCGACCTTAATGCTGCGCGCGAGCGCGGCATCGCGGTGTTCAACGCACCGTACTCCAACACCCGTTCCGTTGCGGAACTGGTACTGGCCGAGGCGATCCTGCTGCTGCGCGGCATTCCTGAGAAAAACGCTTCCTGCCACCGTGGCGGCTGGATCAAGAGCGCGGCCAACTCCTTCGAAATCCGGGGCAAGAAGCTGGGTATCGTCGGTTACGGCTCGATCGGCACGCAATTGTCGGTACTGGCCGAAGGCCTGGGCATGCAGGTGTTCTTCTACGACACCCTGACCAAGCTGCCATTGGGCAACGCCACCCAGGTGTCGAGCCTGACCGAACTGCTGGGCATGTCTGACATCGTCACCCTGCACGTACCGGAAACCGCTGAAACCCAGTGGATGATCGGCGAGAAGGAAATCCGCGCCATCAAGAAGGGCGGCATCCTGATCAACGCGGCACGCGGCACTGTGGTTGAGCTGGACGCCCTGGCCGACGCGATCAAGGACAAGCACCTGATCGGCGCCGCTATCGACGTGTTCCCGGTAGAGCCACGCTCCAACGACGACATCTTCGAAAGCCCGCTGCGTGGCCTGGACAACGTGATCCTGACGCCGCACATCGGCGGTTCCACCGCTGAAGCCCAAGCCAACATCGGCCTGGAAGTGTCGGAAAAGCTGGTCAAGTACAGCGACAACGGGACCTCGGTGTCTTCGGTCAACTTCCCCGAAGTGGCGCTGCCGGCTCACCCTGGCAAGCACCGTCTGCTGCACATCCACCAGAACATTCCTGGCGTGATGATGGAGATCAACAAGGTCTTCGCGGAAAACGGCATCAACATCTCCGGTCAGTTCCTGCAGACCAACGAGAAGGTTGGCTACGTGGTGATCGACGTCGACGCCGAGTACTCGGACCTGGCGCAAGAGAAGCTGCAGCACATCAACGGCACTATTCGTAGCCGCGTGTTGTTCTAACGCTTTGAACGCTGCACAAAAAAGGGAGCCTTTCGGGGCTCCCTTTTTTTGTCTGAACAAATCTTACTTGACGTTAACCGTGATGACTTTGGAGGCTACAGTCGGGTTGAACTGCATGTGCAGTTTGTCGCCGGCTACCAGTTGCAAGGTGTGCTTGCCTGGGGTGAGGGTCAGTTCGGTTTCGGTCTGGGCCTTGCCGTAGTGGATCACGGTATCGGTGGCCGGGATCGGCACGCTGGCGTCCGGCAGTTCTTTCTGGTCGATCAGCAGGTGGTGGTGGCCGGTGCCTGGGTCCTGGCTGGTGGCCGGGGCCAGTTTGAGGCCTTCCATGCCGAACTTCACAGTGAAGGTTTTATCGACGGTGGCGCCGTCTTTTGGCGACACGATAAAGACTTTGGCGCCTTCCGGTGGCGCGCTGCGCGAGATACCGTCGGCAGCTGTGGCCAACATCGAAGCACCCAGCAAGAGGCTGGCCAGGGTTGCACGGGACAAAAGGGCTTTCATTCGCTTCTCCAGTTTTACGGTGAAATCTGTAGGGTTATCACAACTTCGCGACAAATTGCTGTCCAAGGCACTCAACACCCTAGCAAGCGATGCTCAATGGCGCCTCGCACGCACAAATTCTTTAGGAGCGACCATGCGCTTTGTGCCTGGCCTTGTACTTTTACTGCCCCTGTTGAGCCCACTGGCTCACGCCGAACTGATCGATGACGTGTTTGATCGCGGCGAACTGCGCATTGCCCTGGAGGCCAACACCCCGCCTTACAACTTCAAGGACGGTGACAAGCTAACCGGTTTTGAAGTGGAGCTGGGTGAACAATTGGCCAAGGAAATGGAGGTTCGCCCCTCGTTCATCACCGTCGATGACGCCGACCTGTTGCCGGGCGTGGAAAGCGGCAAGTTCGACGTGGCCATCAACCATATCGCTATGACTGCCGCGCTGCAGGATCGGTTCGATTTCAGTGAGGCCTATAAGCAAACACCTGAGCTGGCCATTCCATTCCAAAAGGGCAACCCGGCATTCAAAAGCAGCCTGGACAATGCATTGCAGCGGGTGAGGGCCGATGGCCGCTTGAAGGCGCTGACGCAGAAGTGGTTTTCACCTGAGTGAAACACAGTCGATATGGGAGCGGGCTTGTGTGGGAGCTGGCTTGCCTGCGATGGCGGTGAGTCAGTCAGCAGATGAGCTGGCTGCAAGACCGCTATCGCAGGCAAGCCAGCTCCCACAATTGATCTGGGTTGAACCTCAGAGTTGTGCCAGGGCAATTGCCGCCTCGGGCAACTCCAGCTCACTGAACACCCGCACGCCATGGCGCTTGAGCAGCGCCGCGGTCACGCCTTCGCCGCTGACCTTTACGCCGCTGAAGGTGCCGTCATAGGTCAGCAGGTTGCCGCAGGATGGGCTATTGGCCTTCAGAATCGCGATGCGGATGTTATGCCGCTGCGCCAATGCCAGGGCCTGACGGGCGCCGTCGAGGAAGGCGGCGCTGAAGTCTTCGCCCTCGGCCGTCAGCACTTGCGCATGCCCTTCCCACACATCTATACCCTGCCCGCCGGCGATCTCAGCGGGAGGCCGCGGTGTCGGCAAACCGCCTGACACTTCCGGGCAGATCGCAACCACGCGGCCTTCGGCCTGCCAGGCCGCCAATTGATCGAAGGGGCCGCTGGCGCCACCGTCGTAGCGCACCTTGTGCCCGAGCAGGCAGCGACTGATCAGAATCTTTTCCATGTTTAAAACGGCTCGTTACCGCGTCGGCGGAACCAGCCGGTCAGGGACAGGCGTTCACGCGTGGCGGGCAGGACTTCGTGGGGCACCTCCCCCGACAGGAACACCACCAGACTACCGCCGGTGGGCACCACATCGAATTCCACGCCGCCCTTGAGGTACATGCGCAACTGGCCGCCATGCTCAGGCAACCAGGCCTCATTCAAATAAACCACCGCCGAGACCATGCGCCGGTCATCGTCGCGAAAACGGTCCAGATGCTTAAGGTAAAACGCCCCTGGCGGGTACATCGCGAAGTGGCTTTCGAAATCTTCCAGGCCCAGGAACAGGCTGCGGTTCATGGCCAGGCGCAGGCTGTCCATCACGCTCATGTAGGTCTCGCAGACAGCGGCGTCGCCCTCCTCCAGCCACTGGATATGGTCACCGCGAATGCCCTCGCGTATCTCCTGCGCGGGTCCGCGTCCTACAGCCGCCGGAGCCAATTCACCCTCAGCCGCACGTTTACGGCACTCAGCCGCCAACTCCAGGGTCAGAGCCTGGGGCAGGAAGCCGTTCTGCTGCGACCAACCTTTTTCGGCCAGGTCGTCGACGATGCGTTGCAGCAGCGGGTGTTCGAGGGATATTTGCATGGCGCGCATAGTATCCATACGCCTATGAATCCGACAGAGCCGCCGAGCGTCTGAACACACTTTAGTCAGGTGACTGATAGGATTTCTCGACAAATCCTACGCCCGACACGGACAATAGTGGCCGACTGACAGGAGTCCCTATGCGTCGTTTGTTTTTTTCCTTGCTGATGTTCTGCGTTTTGCCCGCTTGGGCAGACGGCCACGACCAGTTGTACAAGGTCGCCGGCTGGGCCGAACAACGTGCGCATTTCAATGACGCCCTCAGTGCCGCCCAGCAACGCTACCGCAATAGCCTGCCGCCGGCGGTGTACCAGGCGCTGGTGGACAACAGCAATAAACGCTTCGCCGCCCAGGCCATGGATCAGCGGGCCGAGGCGCAATTACGCAAAAACCTGACGGACCCGAAACCGGCCCTGGCGTTTTTCCAGTCGCCATTGGGTCGCAAAATCGTCGCCGCCGAACTGCTGGCCACACGCCGCGACCAACTGGCGAAAAATGCCAAGGGCCTGCCGCACATTGAAGCCGATGCCACCCGCAGCCTGATCATCGGCCACCTGGCCCAGGCGCTGCCGGCCCGCGAAGCCGGTGCGGAAGTCAGCCTGGCGATTGCCGGCGTGGCGGCCGACAGCTTGAGCCAGATGATTCCCGGCCTGTTGGGCGGCGGTCAGGCGCAAGGCATGTTGAACGGTCAGCGTGAACGGCTGATGCAGCAGATCGGTAACGACTTGAACAACACGCTGCTGTACGTCTACCGAGACTTGTCCGACCCGGAGCTGGAAGAATTCGCCACGTTTGCCGAGTCGCCTGAAGGCCGGGCGTATTACAAGGCAGCGCTGGCGGCAATTCGCGCAGGTTTGGCGGTAGGCCAAAGCACCTCCAGCCTGTCGCAGTAACCCATGTGGAAACAGGCTTGTGTGGGAGCTGGCTTGCCTGCGATGGCGGCGTGTCAGTTAACACCGCTATCGCAGGCAAGCCAGCTCCCACATTTGGACGGTGCTACTTCAGATGGTCCGTCAAATACCTGAAGTACTCTTCGCGAATCTCAGGAATCTCATTGGCCAAGTGATGCCTTCCACGCGGCAGCATCAACACCTGCGGCTGGTCGAACTTGCCGCGCAGCACCTGCAAATTGTGCTGCCAGTCCACCGTCATATCTTCCTCACCCTGCACAATCACCGGCCGCCGAGTGCTGCGCGGTGCAGCTTCGATACGTTTAATCCAGCGTGCCAGCGCGCCAACCCAGGCGGTCGGCAGTTGGCGCGGCTGTAACGGGTCAGCTTCCAGAAAGGGTTTGAATTTGGGATCGTGGGTGTTCTCGCTGAACCGTCGTGCAATGCCTTTGACGAACGGGCGCAGCAGGTAATAGCTGACCTGCGACCAACCCCACGCACGCGGCCGTACCAGGGGCGAGAGCAGGAAGGTCTTGCCTTGGGCCGGGCTGTCGGCGCCGTGGTTGAGCAGATGGTCCACCACCACCGCGCCGCCGGTGCTTTGCCCGAACAGGTGCCACGGTTGCGGCAGTTGCAAGCTGTGGGCCTGCGCAAACAGCGCCTGCACCACGTCCTGGTACACCGCAAAATCGTCGATGCTGGCGCGCGCGCCACTGGAAAGCCCGTGGCCCGGCAAGTCGCAGGCGACCACTACAAAACCTTGATCCAGCGCCCAGTCCACCACATGCCGGTACAGGCCCATATGGTCGTAGAAACCGTGGTACAGGAACATCGTCGCCACCGGCGCCGCCGGCCACCACACCTGCGCCACCACCTGGAAGCCATCCACCTCAAAACGACCCAAACGGCTCACGACGGGTACTTTGCGCGCCGCCAGGTCCAGCCCATAGAAACGCTGGTAGACCCGCGCCTCGGCGCTGAGCGGTTGCGCATCCACCAGCGGCCGCAAGCTCTCGCGCAGATGATCGGGGTCAAAACTCACAGGCATAAAGGCTTCCAGACTGACGGTGAAGATGAATATCGAGCTGCGATATTCATCTGTCAGGGCAAGCATGGCAAGCTACGCGACCTTCGAGGATAGTTCCGAATGCGACAACCCTACCGCTCTGCCTTGTTTGCCGGCCTGCTGTTGGTCATCTGCGCCGGCGTGCTGTGGGCGGCATATGACTGGTTCCAGGGCCGCTATTTACGCGCATTCAGCGAACACACTGCGGTGTTTTCCGGTGATGCGCTGCGCCTGCCCGCCGAACTGGCAGGCCCTGGCCCGATTCGCCTGGTGCACTTCTGGGACCCGGCCTGCCCCTGCAACGTCGGCAACCAGCAGCACCTGGGTGAACTGATCGAGCAATACGCGCCTCAGGGCGTCGAGTTTTATGCCCTGCAAAAGGCCGGCAGCCACGGCCAACTGCCCGACAATTTGCGCAAAATGAAACCGCTCGATGCCCTGCTCGGCGCCGACCAAGTGCCGGCGACTCCGGCCGTTGGCATTTGGGATCGCAGTGGCAAACTCGCGTATTTCGGGCCGTACAGCGAAGGGCTGACGTGCAATTCGAGCAACAGTTTTATCGAGCCTATCCTCAAAGCCCTGGCGGCCGGGCGCGACGTCGATGCCACTCACACCCTGGCGGTGGGCTGCTATTGCCAGTGGAGCAAGGCGTCAAACTGAACGCCGGCTGTTCGACCGGCAAACTCCAGTCACCCCGCCGGCAGGCTCCTGTATTGTAAGCGTCCAGTGACATTGCAAGCAGACACGAGACTCCATGAGCCAGTTAACCATCATCCTCTGGATGCTCAACGTTATCGTCGATACGTCCGGCCAACTGGCGTTCAAAGCCGCCGCCTCGGCCAGCGCCGAGCATGACGGCCTCGCCCACTGGAAACACATGCTCAAGCGCCCGTGGATCTGGCTTGGGGTGATCTGCTATGTCTTCGAGTTCGTATTGTGGCTGGCGTTTCTCACGCTGGTGCCGTTGTCGGTCGGCGTGATGCTGGGCTCGATCAACATTGTGGTGATCATGATTGCCGGGCGTTTCCTGTTCAAGGAAAGCCTGAGTAAATGGCGGTTGATCGGCATCATGCTGATCGCCTGTGGCGTGACCGTCGTAGGGTTTGAATGATGAAACGTTTTTATATCCTGGGGTTTCTCGCGCTGATCATTTTCGACACCTTGGCGCAGGTCAGTTTCAAATTTGCCTCGGTGCATGCCGAACCGTTGACCATGGACGTCGCGTGGCTGGCCCGGGTGTTTGGCGCACCGTGGATCTACGGCGCCTTTGTCGGCTATATCGGCGCGTTTTTTACCTGGATGACCTTGCTCAAATACGCCCCGGTAGGCCCGGCGTTTGCGGCCTCGCACCTGGAGTTGATCAGCGTGACGCTGATCTCGGTCTGGCTGTTCGATGACACCCTGACCTGGCCGAAAATCATCGGCGGCGCACTGATCATCGCGGGCATCCTGTGCCTGGCGCGCAGTGAAGACAAAGAGAGCAAAACCGTCGAGGCCGAGCCTTCGCAGCCACTGGTGTCATGAACAAGGAAATCCCGCCCACCGCCGGCCTGCCCTTGCGCGCGCGGGATTTGCTGAGTTTATCGGGCGACCTCGCCCAGTCGCTGGCCCGCCAGTTTTCGATTCCACTGCCTGCACTGCCCTGCTCCGGTACCGCCGCGCTGATCATCGCCCTGCGCGTGCTGCAGCAGCGCATGCCCGGCCGCACCCGGCTGATTGTGCCGGCGTACACCTGCCCGCTGGTGGCCTTGGCCGCGCATTACTGCCCGCCGTTGCGGGTGGTGCCCTGTGATTTGCAGCCCGCCAGCATTGACCTCGACGAGCAACACCTCAAGCAACTGTGCGACGACAGCACCCTGGCCGTGGTGGTCACCCACCTGGCCGGGCGCGTGGCCGACGTAGACGTCGCCAAGCGTATTGCCGAATCAGTCGGCGCCGTGGTGATCGAAGACGCCGCCCAGGCGTTGGGCGCCCTCGACGATGGCCGCAGCGTCGGGCTTAAAGGCGACGTGGGGTTTTTCAGCCTGGCATTCGGCAAAGGCCTGACCACGGCCGAAGGCGGCGTGCTGTTCAGCCGCGACCCGGTGCTGCACCAGGCATTGCACCGCCAGTGCGCGCAGGACCTGCCCTTCAGCCTGCGCTGGGAGCTGCAACGCAGCGCTGAACTCTGGGCTTACGCGCTGCTTTACCAACCGCGCGGCTTGCACTATGTGTATGGCAACGCCTTGCGCACGGCGCTGGCACAGGGCGACGAAGTAGGCGCCGTGGGCGATGACTTTTCGATCAACGATATCCCGTTGCACCGCCTCGGCGGTTATCGGCAGAAGGTCGGCGCCGCCGCACTGGCGCGCTTGCCCGACTACTTGCAGCAAGGCCGTACCCGCGCCTTGCGCCGGGCAGCACGTTTGAATGACTTGCCCGGCGTCTCGGTGATCATGGACCGGCTGGGGCAGCAAGGCACCTGGCCGTTTTTGATGGTGCTGATGCCGACCGCACAGGCGCGTGATGCCGCCATGGCGCAACTGTGGACGGCCGGGCTGGGCGTGACGCGCCTGTTTATCCACACCTTGCCGGACTACCCCGCCGTCGCCCCTTTGCTGCAACCGGGCGGCGACATTAGCCAGGCCCAGGCGTTTGCCAGCCGCACACTGTCGATCAGCAACAGCCATTGGCTGACGGACGAACACTTCGAACGCGTACTCGCCCAGCTCAACGTTATTGTCGCCACCCCTGATTGATACGGGCCACCAGCCGGCCATTCAGCTCGTTCTGCTGTGCTTGCCAGATCTGCACCTGCGCCGGCGGCAGTTCTTCCTGGCCATCGGAGGCACTCAACCAGCGTTTGAACGTGCTCTCATAGTGGTAAGCCGAGACATCGCCGGTGATGTCCGCACCGAGAATCCGGCCCTGGCAAGCGTCGATCAGGTCGTTCAAATGCTGCTCCAGGAACTCGCCCTGGTCCCAATTGGTGTTGACCACTTCGGGGCTCAGCACGTCTTTGTCGATGGACAGGTAAACCGGCAGCGTACGGTCGAACTGCGCCAGGAACGCCCGCATCAGCTCATCGGCGTTGCTGAACGCACGGTTGCTGCGCCCGGCGCCGATCCAGTTCATCCAGCGCGTGTCGACGTTGACGTTCCAGTAGGTCAGCTTGCGTTTGAGCAGCGGCGACCAGTGATTCTCCCAGGCGTGGCCCAGGCCGATATCCTGCGAACCGATGCCCAGCACATGCACATGCTCGACCTGGGGCAAACGGCTGGCCCAGTAAACCCATGAGCCACAATGGATGCCGAACGGGTAGCGCATGTTGTCGGGGTGGTTGTCGCAGATGATCAGCTGAAACTTCTGCTGCGTCGGCAGGCGGTTCAGCAGCAGCTGGCTGAGGTGGTGATAATCGCCGCTGCCGGTGAACACACAGCCATAATCCGTGGGCATCTGCGTGTGCAGGGCGGTTTCCAGTTCCTTGAACTGCGCCCAGCGGCAACCGAAGCGGATTTTTTCCTGCCAGGCCTGCATGGGCAAGGTGATCGCGCCGGGAATGTCACTCACGGCACTGTCGAAATCGAGGATCAGCGGTGCGCGGTCCTGGCTCATTCGGGTTTCTCCTGCTGCCACCGCGCATCGCTTTCAAAGTAATGGCGGAAACGGTTGCCGAGCTTGCGCAGCAGCGGGTTGCGGATCCAGACCAAGTGGCGGGTGAACGTGAAGTCGGCGCCGAGGCTGGCCTTGACCTGCGGGTCGGTCCAGCCGGCCACATAAAATTTCAGCCCATTGGCCACGGCGTATTCCAGGTTCACAAACCAGCTGACGAAGTACAGGTTGAACTCCAACGCCTGCGGATAGTTGAGCCCGATGTACTTGTCGAGCAGCTTGTCGCCCTCTACGTAGCACAGGTTGTAGCCGATCAGTTCGTCGCAGTGCCAGTAGCAGAACACCCGCCCGCTGCTGCCCGCATCGCGTAGCAGGCTGCTGAAAAATTCCGCGGTGAGCAGGTCAAAGTGAATCTCGCTCTGGTCGTACACCGCCTTGTACAGGCCGTACAACTGCGCAAGCCACGCCTCATCGTTGAAGCGCGCATCGCCAGTGTCGAGGACTTCCACCCGCAACGCTTCGCGGCTGCGCAGTTTGCGTCGGATATTGCGCCGACGGCTGTGGGACAAACGCGCCAGGTACTCGTCGATGTTGCTGAAGTTGATCGGCACATAGGCCAGCGCCTGGCCTTCCAGGCTGATAAAGCCGCGCCGGGTGCAGTCCTCGATCAAGGCTTGGGCGTAGCGGTTATCCGCCTCGCTCAGCAGCGGCGAGTCGCTGGGCACATCTTTGACGACCATGAGTTTGCGCTGCGGTGCGCACTCTTCTTGCAGCCACTGCGCAAGGTCCTGGGGCGGCACGTTGCGGGGCAGTGGCGAATATTCGCTGACCGTGGTGCCGACAAAGCAGCTGTCGATGCGCAGCCACGCATTCCAAAGACCAAACCCGGGCCAGCCGCGCACACGGTTCACGAACTCGTCTTCAGCCGTCGTCAGCAGGTCGAATGGCGTGAAGAAGTACGGCAGGCCCTGGGCGGACAGCCGCGCGTCAAAGCCCTTTGGCGGGTGCTGCAAAAACCGGCCGATCAACGAGGGCGCTTCCAGGCAGCACGCGTAGGCAACCTCGGGGCGGCTGGAGTCTGGGATAGGGGGCGTGGCGCAAGTCATGGAAAAAAGCTCAAAGATGACCGGCGCAATAGTAGCGACTCGACACATTCTGCACTTGAACCTCGGCTGTCGCTGCGGCATATCAGCATTTCCCGCAGCCCTCGCCAAACCGATTAGACTCCGTTGACCTTCAAGGTGACTGACTCAAGGACCGTCCATGAAACGCAGCCTGACCGTGCTCGCTATCCTGATTGCCGCCCTCTTGGCCGGCGCTGGCTGGTATGTCTACAGCAAGCAACCGACCCGCCAGGGCACCGAGACACTGGCCAACCTGCAAGGCGCAGTCACGGTGCGTTATGACGACCGTGGCGTGCCGCACATTCGCGCCGAGAACGAGACCGACCTGTACCGCGCCCTGGGCTACGTGCATGCCCAGGACCGGCTGTTCCAGATGGAGATCATGCGGCGCCTGGCCCGTGGCGAGCTGGCCGAAGTGCTGGGGCCGAAGGTGCTGGAGACCGACAAGCTGTTTCGCAGCCTGCGCATTCGCGAGCGCGCCTTGAGTTACGTCGAGCACATGGATCACGACTCGGCAGCCTGGAAGGCCTTGCAAGCCTACCTGGACGGCATCAACCAATATCAGGACAGCCACGCCAGCCCCATGGAGTTTGACGTGCTGGGCATCCCGAAACGACGCTTTACCGCCGAGGACACCATCAGCGTCGCCGGGTATATGGCCTACAGCTTCGCAGCCGCGTTTCGTACCGAGCCGCTGCTGACTTACGTGCGCGACCAGTTGGGCAGCGACTACCTGAAAGTCTTTGACCTCGACTGGCAACCCAAGGGCGCCCTCAACCTGGCTGCCGGCGACTGGAAATCCCTCGGTGCCCTCGCCGCCTTGAGCGACAAGGCCCTGGCCGATAACGGCTTGCCGCAGTTCGAAGGCAGCAACGCCTGGGCCATCAGCGGCAGCCGCACTAAAAGTGGCAAGCCGTTGCTGGCCGGCGACCCGCATATTCGTTTCTCGGTGCCGTCGGTGTGGTACGAGGCGCAATTGTCGGCGCCGGACTTTGAGCTGTACGGCTATCACAACGCGCTGGTGCCGGTGGCGTTTTTGGGGCACAACCTGGATTTCGGCTGGAGCCTGACCATGTTCCAGAACGATGACCTCGACCTGATCGCCGAAAAGGTCAACCCGGACAACCCCAACCAGGTCTGGTACCACGGCCAATGGGTCAACCTGACCAGCAGCGAACAGCAGATTGCAGTCAAGGGTCAGGCGCCGGTGACGCTCACCCTGCGTCAGTCGCCCCACGGCCCGATCATCAATGACGTGCTCGGCGAGAATGCCGGCAGCACGCCGATTGCCATGTGGTGGGCGTTCCTCGACACCGAAAACCCGATCCTCGAAGGCTTCTACGAACTCAACCGCGCCGACACCCTGGCCAAGGTGCGCGCCGCCGCCGCGAAGGTTTCGGCGCCGGGCCTGAATATCGTGTGGGCGAATGCCAAGGGCGATATCGGCTGGTGGGCGGCGGCGCAGTTGCCAATCCGCCCGGCCGGCGTCAACCCGGCATTCATTCTCGACGGCAGCACCGCCCAGGCCGACAAGCTGGGCTTCTACCCCTTCAGCGCCAACCCGCAGGAAGAAAACCCGGCCCGTGGTTATGTGGTGTCGGCCAACGCCCAGCCGGCCTCGCCCACTGGCATGGAGATCCCCGGTTACTACAACCTCGCCGACCGCGGCCAACAGCTGAACACGCAGTTGAGCGACAAAAGCGTGAAGTGGGACGTGAACAACAGCCAGGCCTTGCAATTGGGTACCACCACCGCCTACGGACCACGCCTGCTGGCGCCGCTGTTGCCAGTGCTGCGTGAAGTGGTCAAGGACCCGGCGCAGTTGAAACTGGTGGAGCAGCTCGCAAGCTGGAAAGGCGACTACCCGCTGGACTCCACCAGCGCCACGCTGTTCAACCAGTTCCTGTTCAACCTCACCGACGCGGCCTTCCACCCGAAACTGGGCGACGCGATGTTCAAAACCCTGATCACCACGCGGGTGATCGACGCCGCACTGCCACGCCTGGCCGCCGCAGCGGACTCGCCTTGGTGGAACGGCAAGCGCGCCGACACGGTAAAACTCGCCTGGGACAACAGCCTGGCGCACCTCAAGGCCACCTTTGGCGATGACCCGTCGCAATGGCAGTGGGGCAAGGCCCACACCCTGACCCACGGGCACCCGCTGGGCATGCAGAAGCCGCTGGACAAGATTTTCAACGTCGGCCCGTTTCCGGCGCCGGGCACCCACGAGGTGCCGAATAACCAATCGGCCATGATCGGCCCTGCGCCATGGCCCGTGACCTATGGCCCGTCGACCCGACGCCTGATCGACTTCGCCGACCCGGCCCATGCGTTGACCATCAACCCTGTGGGGCAAAGCGGGGTGCCGTTTGATTCGCACTATGGCGACCAGGCGGAAACCTATATCGAGGGCGGGTACGAGCAAGCGCATTTCAGTGATGAAGAGGTGACGGCGAATACCCGTGGCACGCTGAAGCTGTTGCCAGCGAGAAAATAGTGCTGGAAGAATGCGGTCAATGTGGGAGCTGGCTTGCCTGCGAATGCGGTGTGCCAGTCGATACACCTGGTGACTGATACTCCGCATTCGCGAGCAAGTCGAATCGTCGCACCGCCGCTCCCACATTTTTGCTTTGTGTTGTAGCGACTAACGAGCCCGCATCCGCCCTGGCGCCTCGCCGTAGGTTTCCTTGAACTTCTTGCTGAACGCCGCCTGGGACTGGTAACCCACCTGCGCCGCGATATCCAGCAGGCTCAGGCGTGATTGGCGCAGCAGGTTGAACGCCAGCTCCATGCGCAGCTGCGTCAGCAGCACCCACGGCGACACGCCCGCGACTTTCACAAACGCCCGCATGAAGGTGGCCCGCGACATGGTGGCTGCCGCCGCCAGGCTGTCGATGGTCCACTCATGGCCGGGCTCGGCCAGCATCGCCTGCCAGGCTTTGCTCAGGCGTTTGTCGGCGAGCAAGGCGAAGGTGCCCGCCACCGGCGCCTGGCGGGTCAGCCAGGTGCGCAGGATCAGGGTGAACAAGGCCTGCGACAGCGCGTCGATAAACGAGCGTGCGCCCAGTTGCTGGCCGTCCGCTTCGCTGCGCAACAAGGCAATCAGCGCTGCCAATTGCCCATCGCCCTGCCACTCGCGGCTGGACACCACCAGGTAGTCCGGCAACGCACCGAACAACAACGACTGGCGGTTGTAGCGAAAGCTGCCGCAGAGCATGTCCACGTCCGGTTGCTCACCGCCCAGGCGGTGGATCGGCAACAGGCCGCCCTCGATGACGGTCTGCGCCACCGGTTTTACCCGCGCGCCCTGGCTGCGCACCAGGTGCGTCGCGCCACCCGGCATCAACAGAATGTCGCCCTCCTCCAGCGTCACCTGCTGGCCGCCCGACAACTCGGCATGGCAGGTGCCCGCCAGCACAATGTGATACGGCGCCACGCCCAGCGGCTCAGGCGCGTGGTCCATGGCCCACGCGCCCTGGAACTGGCAACGCAAGTCCAGGCTGCCGCGCAGGTTGGCCAACGCAATCAGGGTGTCGATGGAGTTCATTTGCGAGCATCGGTCAAAAAGGTGAGTGGATCGAACAAAAGCGCCAAACCTGAACCGCGCACACTGGCTTCACACCCAACCCGTTCAGGAGTTACCGCAATGTTCAATAACTGGTCCAACTTGCTTGCTAACGTGAATAAAACCTTTGGCGCGCTGGGCAAGAGCAACCCGAAGATGGTCAAAGCCTACATGGCGCTGGGCGAGGCTGCCGAGGAAAACAACGTACTCGACGTCAAGACCCGTGAGCTGATTTCCATCGCCGTGGCCATCACCACACGCTGCGACGGCTGTATCGCCGCGCATGCCGACGCGGCGATCAAGGCCGGCGCGACCCGCGAAGAAGTCGCCGCCACCCTGGCGACCGCCATCTCGCTGAATGCCGGTGCTGCGTACATCTATTCGCTGCGCGCGCTGGAAGCCTACGACACGCTCACACCGGCGCCGCAAAGTTAAGCCGGAACTGTTGCGGCGTCACGCCCAGCCGGCGGTTGAACACACTGCGCATGTGCTGGGCGTCACGAAAGCCGCATTGGTAGGCCACGGTTTTCAGCGGTGCGGGGCTGCTTTCGAGCATCACCCGCGCCGCATCCACTCGCGCTCGCTCGACAAACTCGGCGGGGGTTATGCGCGCTTCACGGGCAAACACCCGGGAAAAATTCCGCGCACTCATATTGGCGGCCCTGGCCAGGTCGGCAATGCCCAAATCCCCGGTCAGGTTCGCCAGCACGTACAACTGCACCAACGCCACCGCCGAGGTGCTTTCGGCGTGGGGCGTGAGGAACGGGCTGAACTGCGACTGCCCGCCCGAGCGCTGAGTGAACACCACCAGGCGCTTGGCCACGCTCAGCGCGACTTCCGGGCCGTGGTCCTGGGCCAGCAGGTACAGCGACAGGTCGATGCCGGCCGTGACGCCCGCCGAGGTGTAGAGATTGCCGTCTTGCACGTAGAGACGGTCGGCATCGACCTGGGCCGAGGGGCACAGGCGCGTCAGGTCGGCGGCGTCGTTCCAATGGGTGGTGACGGTTTTGCCATCCAGCAATCCGGCACGGGCCAGCATGAAGGCACCATTGCAGATGGAGCCGAAACGCTGTGCGCGGGCGGCGGCGCCGCGTAGCCAATCATCAAACTGGGCGCCGAAATCCTCGAAGGGCAGCTGCGGGCCGCCGGCGACCAGTAGCAGGTCATAGGCTTGCAGGGCTTCGAGGTAGTGCCGATGGGCCTGCAATGCCAGGCCGTTGGAGGCTGCCATGGTGCCGTGGCCCAGGCCGATCACTTCAAGCTGATAATGCTCTTCGGGCGGCAGAAAACGATTGGCCTCGCAGAACACATCCATGGGGCCGGTCACGTCCAGTGACTGGACGCCGGGGAAGATCAGGATGGCGACGGTTTTGCCCATGAACACACACCTTCTACTGGAGGAACATAAAGCCCTGTGGGAGCTGGCTTGCCTGCGATGGCATCCCCTCAGTCTAACTGACAGACCGAGTCGCCAGCATCGCAGGCAAGCCAGCTCCCACATTTGACCGCATGTGGCTTGATATCGACCCACATTGGCCGACATCGCACCCTCGCCGCGATAGCCCCATCGCGGGCACGCGACCAGACTTCACTCATCGGCGCCACCCCCGGCGCTTTGTTGAGGAGAACGACCATGAGCACCACCATCGCCGGCATCCAGATCCCGGACAGCGCCCTGGCCAAGGCCACTACCGAATACATCCGCGACGTCGAGTCCGACTTGCTTTACCACCACTCGCGCCGGGTGTTTCTGTTCGGTGCGTTGAGCGGTGAGCGCAAGCAACTGGCCTACAACCCGGAGCTGCTTTACGTCGGCGCGATGTTCCATGACCTGGGCCTGGTCGAAGGCCATCGCAGTGACAACGAGCGTTTCGAAGTGGACGGCGCCAACGCAGCGGCCGCGTTCCTCAAGCCTTACGGGCTGAGCGATGACGATATCGAACAAGTCTGGTTGTCGATCGCCCTGCACACCACGCCGGGCGTGCCGCAGCACTTGCGCCCGACCGTGGCACTGGTGACCGCCGGCGTTGAGATGGACGTGCTGGGCATGGACTACGCCGCCTTTTCCAGCGTGCAGCGCGAAGCCGTGGTGCATGCGCATCCACGCGGCGAAGGGTTCAAGGAATGCATCATCTGCGCGTTCGCCGACGGCTTGCGCCATCGTCCGCAGACCACGTTTGGCAACGTGAAGACCGATGTGCTGGTGGATCAGGAGCCGGGGTTCAAGCCGATGAACTTTGTCGAGGTGATTCGCAAGTCGCCGTGGGCGGCTTAATCAGCCTGGAATACAACCAAATGTGGGAGCGGGCTTGCTCGCGAATACGGTGGATCAGTCAGTACATTTGGTGACTGACACTCCGCATTCGCGAGCAAGCCCGCTCCCACATTTTTGATCCGGTTCCGTCAGGCTGCGCGGGTTAGACCGGCGCAGGCGCCCGGCGCTTGTCCGGTTGCTGCCAACCGTCCGCCGCCGCTTCTTCGATGGCTTGTTGGATCGCCTTCTTGCGCATCTCTTCGGCCCGACGGCTGAAGAACCACACCAGGAAGGTCACCAACGACACCGCCAGCAGAATCAAACTGGCCACGGCGTTGATCTCGGGTTTAACCCCCAGACGGACTGCCGAGAACACTTCCATCGGCAACGTCGTCGAACCCGGCCCCGACACGAAGCTGGCCAGTACCAGGTCGTCCAGCGACAGCGCGAACGACATCATGCCGCCCGCTGCCAGCGACGGCGCGATCATCGGGATGGTGATCAGGAAGAACACCTTCCAGGGCCGAGCGCCCAAGTCCATCGCCGCTTCCTCGATCGACAGGTCCAGCTCACGCAAGCGCGCCGACACCACGACCGCCACATACGCCGCACAGAACGTGGTGTGGGCGATCCAGATGGTGACGATGCCACGTTCCTGGGGCCAGCCGATCATCTGCGCCATGGCCACGAACAGCAGCAACAGCGACAGACCGGTGATCACTTCGGGCATCACCAATGGCGCGGTCACCAGGCCGCCGAACAGTGTGCGGCCCTTGAAGTGGCTGATACGGGTCAGCACGAACGCCGCCAGCGTACCCAGTGCCACCGCCGCAACGGCGGTGTAGCAGGCAATTTCCAGCGAGCGCGCCACCGAGCCCATCAACTGGGTATTGTCCAGCAGGCCCACGTACCACTTGATCGACCAACCGCCCCACACTGTCACCAGTTTGGATTCGTTGAACGAGTAGATCACCAGGATCAGCATCGGCAGGTAGATAAACAGCAACCCCGCCACCAGCATGAAACTCGAGAAACTGAAGCGCTTCATATCTTGCCCTCCATCTCTTTGGCTTGGCTGCGGTTGAACAGGATGATCGGCACGATCAGGATCGCCAGCATCACCACCGCCAGGGCAGACGCCACCGGCCAGTCACGGTTGTTGAAGAATTCTTGCCACAGCACTTTACCGATCATCAGGGTTTCCGGGCCGCCGAGCAGTTCAGGAATCACGAACTCGCCCACCACCGGGATAAACACCAGCATGCAACCGGCGATGATGCCGTTCTTGGACAGCGGCACGGTGATCTTCCAGAAGCTGTTGAAGGTGCTCGAACCCAGGTCCGATGCAGCTTCCAGCAGGCTCTGGTCGTGTTTGACCAGGTTGGCGTACAGCGGCAGGATCATGAACGGCAGGTACGAATAGACCACGCCGATATACACCGCAATGTTGGTGTTGAGGATCTGCAGCGGCTCGTTGATCAGCCCGATGGACATCAGGAAGCCGTTGAGCAAGCCGTTGTTGCTGAGGATGCCCATCCACGCGTACACGCGGATCAGGATCGCGGTCCAGGTCGGCATCATGATCAGCAGCACCAGCACGGTCTGCATCTCTTTGCGCGCGCTGGCAATGGCATAGGCCATCGGGTAGCCGATCAACAGGCACAAAATCGTGCTGAAAAACGCCATCTTCAGCGAGCCCAGGTAGGCGGCGATGTACAACTCATCGTCGCCGAGCATCGCGTAGTTGCCCAGGTTGAGCACCAATTGCAGCTTTTGCTCAACGAAGGTGTAGATCTCGGTGTAAGGCGGGATCGCCACGTCGGCTTCGGCAAAGCTGATCTTCAGGACGATGAAGAACGGCAGCGCAAAAAACAGGAACAGCCAGAGGAAAGGGATCCCGATGACCACATGCCGGCCACCGGGTGTTATTCGTTGCAGCTGGCGTTTGAACTTCTTCATGTTCATGAGCGAAGTACCACGCCGCTGTCGTCTTCCCACCACACGTACACCTGGTCACCCCAGGTTGGGCGCTGGCCACGGCGTTCGGCGTTGGCCACGAAAGACTGCACCAGCTTGCCGCTCGGCAGTTCCACGTAGAACACCGAATGGCCGCCCAGGTAGGCGATGTCGTGCACCTTGCCGCTGGACCAGTTGTGTTCACAAGTCGGCATTTCGGTGGTGACCAGCAGCTTTTCCGGGCGAATCGCGTAGGTCACCGACTTGTCTTCCACCGAGGTGGCGATGCCGTAGCCCACGTAGATGTCGCGGTCCAGGTCCGGGCACTTGAGCACCGCGTGGCCTTCGGCGTCGTCCACCACCTGGGTGTCGAAGATATTGACGTTGCCGATGAACTCGCACACCAGGCGGCTGGTTGGGGTTTCGTAGATGTCGATCGGGCTGCCGATCTGCGCGATCCAGCCCAGGTGCATGATCGCGATGCGCTCGGCCATGGTCATGGCCTCTTCCTGGTCGTGGGTCACCATCACGCAGGTCACGCCCACGCGCTCGATGATTTCCACCAGTTCCAGCTGCATCTGCGAACGCAGTTTTTTGTCCAGCGCGCCCATCGGCTCATCGAGCAGCAGCAGTTTGGGGCGCTTGGCCAGGGAACGAGCCAACGCCACACGCTGGCGCTGGCCACCGGACAGCTGGTGCGGCTTGCGCTTGGCGTACTGGCTCATCTGCACCAGCTTGAGCATCTCGGCCACGCGGGCGTCGACCTCAGCCTTGGGGATCTTGTCCTGTTGCAGGCCGAAGGCGATGTTCTGCGCCACAGTCATGTGTGGGAACAAGGCGTAGGACTGGAACATCATGTTGATCGGCCGCTCGTACGGCGGCATGTCGGTGATGTCCACACCGTCGAGGTAGATGCGACCTTCCGTTGGGCGCTCGAAGCCTGCGAGCATGCGCAGCAGGGTGGATTTGCCCGAACCCGATCCGCCGAGCAAGGCGAAGATCTCGCCTTTTTTGATTTCCAGGGACACATCGTCCACGGCAATCGTCTCGTCGAACTTCTTCGTGACCCGGTCGATTTTGACCAACACCTTTTTCGGTGTCTGGTCGCCCTCGAGGGCTTTCTTATAGGCGCCGGAGGCAACTGCCATTTACGAAACTCCCAACAAAATTTGAGGTTCGCCCAAGACGGGCGAAACCTTGGATAGTTTGAGCTTTACTTGCCCGTCTTGACCTTGGTCCAGCTACGGGTCATTAAACGCTGCACTTTCGGGGGTAGCTCGAAGTTGACGAACGTCCGGTCGAGAACCGCCTGCGGTGGGTAAACCGCTGCGTCAGTGCGTATCGATTGCTCCATCAGTTTGTCCGCCCCTGGGTTAGGGTTGGCATAACCGACTTGATCACTGACCTGAGCGATCACCTCAGGTTGCAGTAAATAGTTGATGAAGGCGTGGGCCTCTTTGACGTTGGTGGCATCCGCCGGGATCGCCAGCACGTCAAACCACAAATTGCCGCCTTCTTTGGGAATCGTGTAGGCGATGTTCACGCCTTTGCCAGCCTCGGCCGCACGGGCCTTGGCCTGGAACACATCACCGGAGAAACCGGCCGCCACGCAAATGTTGCCGTTGGCCAGGTCCGAGATGTATTTGGAAGAATGGAAATAGGTCACGTAGGGCCGCACTTTGAGCAGCTTCGCTTCGGCCTTCTTGTAGTCTTCGGGGTTGGTGCTGTTGGGGTTCAGGCCCATGTAGTTGAGCACCGCCGGCAGCATTTCATCGGCCGAGTCCATGAACGAAACGCCACAGGTGGCGAGCTTCTTCATGTTCTCCGGTTCGAACAGCACGGCCCAGGAATCGATATGGTCGACGCCCAGCACTTCTTTGACTTTGTCGACGTTGTAACCGATGCCGTTGGTGCCCCACAGGTACGGTACGGCGTACTGGTTACCCGGATCGTTCTTTTCCAGGCGCTTGAGCAGCACCGGGTCGAGGTTTGCATAGTTCGTCAGCAATGACTTGTCGAGCTTCTGGAACGCCCCGGCCTTGATCTGCTTGCCGAGAAAGTGGTTGGACGGCACCACCACGTCGTAACCGGTACGACCGGCGAGCAACTTGCCTTCCAGGGTTTCGTTGGAATCAAACACGTCATACACGGGCTTGATGCCAGTCGCCTTTTCAAAATTGGCCAGGGTGTCCGGGCCAATGTAGTCCGACCAGTTATAAATATGCACCGTCGGTGCGGCCTGCACGCTCACAGCCAGCGTGATACCTGCACCCACCAGCATGGCTTTGCGAAATAAAGAAATTGGCAAGTGGAGGTCCTCTTAAATAGTTGGGCCTTGAAGTTGTTGCCCGGCAACAAAACCGGCGCGCAACTTACCCTCGATAAACCGATCCGGCAAAACTTTCTGTCATTTAATTTGTGTGAACGGGCTATGTGGGAGCGCGCTTGCTCGCGAAAGCGGAGTATCAGTTGATACATCCGCTGGCTGACACACCGTCTTCGCGGGCAAGCCCGCTCCCACACAAGCCACTCCCACAGCTTTTAAGGCTTACTTACCAGACTTGATCTTGGTCCAGCTGCGAGTCATTTCACGCTGGGTTGCAGCCGGCAAGTCAGCAATGGCGTAGAGCTTGGCCTGCACATCGGCTGGCGGGTAGATGCCCGGGTCGCTGGTGATGTCTTTGTCGACCAGTGCGGTAGCCTTCTCGTTACCGTTCGGGAAACGCACGCTGTTGGTGATCGATGCCATGACTTCCGGCTTGAGCAGGTAGTTCATGAACTTGTAGGCGGCGTCGACGTTTTCGGCATCTTTAGGGATGGCGACCATGTCGAAGAAGCTACCGGCACCTTCTTTCGGAATGTCGTAGGCCACTTTGACCTTGCCACCGGCTTCAGCCGCGCGGGACTTGGCCTGCTGGATGTCACCCGAGTAACCCACGGCTACGCAGATGTTGCCGTTGGCCAGGTCCGAGATGTACTTGGACGAGTGGAAGTAGCCGATCGATGGGCGCAGCTTGAGGAACAGGTCTTCAGCTTGCTTGAGGTCAGCTTTCTTCTGGGTGTCGGTCGGCAGGCCCAGGTAGTGCAGTGCCACCGGCAGCATTTCGGTTGGCGAATCAAGGAAGCTCACACCACAGCTTTTGAGCTTGGCGATGTTCTCAGGCTTGAGCAGCACGTCCCACGAGTCAATCTTGTCGATACCCAGTGCAGCCTTAACCTTCTCCGGGTTGTAGCCGATGCCGATCGAGCCCCACATGTACGGGAAGGCGTGCTTGTTGTCCGGGTCGCTGATGGACACGGCTTTAAGCAGGGATTTGTTCAGGTTGTCGTAGTTGGTCAGCTTGGACTTGTCCAGCTCCTGATAGACACCGGCCTTGATCTGCTTGGCGAGGAAGTTGTTCGACGGTACGACGATGTCGTAACCGGACTTGCCTGCCAGCAACTTGGCTTCGAGGGTCTCGTTGCTGTCAAAAACGTCGTACACCACCTTGATGCCGGACTCTTTTTCAAAGTTGGCGATGGTGTCCGGAGCAATGTAGTCGGACCAGTTGTACACGTGCAGGACTTTATCGTCTGCCTGGGCCGCGCCCGCCATTGCGCCCAACAGGGACAAGGCGAGGAGGGTCTTGCCAGCGTTCTTCAAACCTAATGCCTTCATTTGGTGATGCTCCAATTTTTCTTTTTTGGGCCACGTTCTTACAGTGTTAAGCGGCCCGTTAAAGGGCAACAAAACAGGGCGACAGTCTGGCAAGTTCCGAGGCCGGCTTTCAACCAAAGCCTCATTTATAGCTGCTCAGAATGCAGCGCCCGAAAGCCGCTGCGTTCTGAGCCTAGCACTTAGCCCTGCAATGCCGCCAAAGTCAGGTCCAGGCAATGGCGAGCCTTGGTCACCAGCTCGTCGATTTCCCGCATTGCTGATCACCAGCGGCGGCGAAATGATCATGGTGTCGCCCACGGCGCGCATGATCAGGCCATTCTCGAAGCAGAACGTGCGGCAGATCATGCCCACACCACGGCCTTCGTAACGTTTGCGCGTGGCCTTGTCCTGCACCAGCTCAATCGCCCCGAGCATGCCCACACCGCGCACTTCACCCACCAGCGGGTGATCAGCCAGTTCCCTCAGACGTTTCTGCAAATACGGTGCCGCTTCATCGTGCACACGCTTAATGATTTTTTCATCACGCATGATGCGGATGTTTTCCAGGGCCACGGCGGCGGCCACCGGGTGACCGGAATAGGTGAAGCCGTGGTTGAAATCGCCGCCTTCGTTGAGCACGGCAACCACGTCGTCGTGCACGATCAGGCCGCCCATGGGGATGTAACCCGAGGTCAGGCCTTTGGCGATGGTCATCATGTGCGGCTTGAGGTCGTAGAAATCGCTGCCGAACCATTCGCCGGTACGGCCGAAACCGCAGATCACTTCGTCGGCGACGAACAGGATGTCGTACTTGGCGAGGATTTCCTTGATGCGCGGCCAGTAGGTCTCAGGCGGCACGATCACGCCACCGGCACCCTGGATCGGCTCGGCAATAAAGGCCCCGACGTTGTCCACGCCCAACTCCAGAATCTTTTCTTCGAGCTGGTTGGCAGCCCAGACCCCGAACTCTTCCGGGCTCATGTCGCCGCCTTCGCCATACCAGTAAGGCTGGGCGATGTGGGTGATGCCCGGGATCGGCAAGTCGCCCTGTTCATGCATATAAGTCATGCCGCCCAGGCTGGCGCCGGCCACGGTGGAGCCGTGGTAGCCGTTCTTGCGGCTGATGATGGTTTTCTTGTTCGGCTGGCCTTTGACCGCCCAGTAGTGGCGGACCATGCGCAGCATGGTGTCGTTGCCTTCGGAGCCGGAACCGGTAAAGAACACGTGGTTCATGCCGGCAGGCGCGACATCGGCAATGACTTTGGCCAACTCCAGCACCGGCGGGTGCGCGGTCTGGAAGAACAGGTTGTAGTACGGCAGTTCTTTCATCTGTTTGGCGGCGGCGTCAGCCAGCTCGTCGCGACCGTAACCGATCGCCACGCACCACAGGCCGGCCATGCCGTCGAGGATCTTGTTGCCTTCGCTGTCCCACAGGTAAACGCCGTGGGCTTTGGTGATGATCCGTGGGCCTTTCTCTTTCAATTGCTTGAAGTCGCTGAACGGCGCCAGGTGGTGATCATTGCTCAAGGCTTGCCATTCACGGGTTTGCGGGTTGTTGCTGGACATACCGGTCTCCTAGACTTTTTCGGTGAAGGGCGCGCAGGTTGCCCCGCGCGCCCGGCGCATCAGACGGCGAAGAGCAGGAATTCCCGCTCCCACGAACTGATCACGCGCTTGAAGTTTTCATGCTCGGCCCGCTTGACCGCGACGTAGCCTGTGATGAATTTCTGCCCCAGGTACTTCTCGATGGTCTTGCTGTTTTCCATACGCTCCAGGGCGTCTTCGATGGTCAACGGCAGGCGCAGGTTGCGGCGCTCGTAACCACGGCCCACCACGGGTGCGCTGGGGTTATGGCCTTCGACCATGCCGATGTAGCCACACAGCAAGCTGGCGGCAATCGCCAGGTACGGGTTGGCATCGGCGCCCGGCAGGCGGTTTTCGACGCGGCGGTTCTGCGGGCCGGCATCCGGTACGCGCAGGCCGACGGTGCGGTTTTCTTCGCCCCACTCCACATTCACTGGCGCCGAGGTGTCGGGCAGGAAGCGGCGGAACGAGTTCACGTTGGGGGCAAACAGCGGCAGCAATTCAGGGATGAACTTCTGCAGGCCGCCAATGTGGTTGAGGAACAGCTGGCTCATGGTCCCGTCTTCATTGGAGAAGACGTTCTTGCCGGTGGCGATGTCGATGATGCTCTGGTGCAAGTGCATCGCGCTGCCCGGCTCGCCAGTCATCGGCTTGGCCATAAAGGTGGCAGCCACGTTGTGCTTGAGCGCGGCTTCACGCATGGTGCGCTTGAACACCAGGATCTGGTCGGCCAGGGACAGGGCATCGCCGTGACGGAAGTTGATTTCCATCTGCGCCGTGCCGTCCTCGTGAATCAGGGTGTCGAGGTCCAGTTCCTGCAGTTCGCACCAGTCGTAGACGTCTTCGAACAACGGGTCGAATTCGTTGGCGGCTTCTATAGAGAAGGACTGGCGACCGGTTTCCGGGCGACCGGAACGGCCAATCGGCGGTTGCAGCGGGAAGTCCGGGTCTTCGCAGCGCTTGGTCAGGTAGAACTCCATCTCCGGCGCCACGATCGGCTGCCAGCCCCGGTCGGAATAGAGCTTGAGTACCTTCTTGAGCACGTTGCGCGGCGACAGCTCGATGGGGTTGCCTTGCTTGTCGTAGGTGTCGTGGATCACCTGGGCGGTGGGCTCGATGGCCCAAGGCACCAGGAATACCGCGTTCTGGTCGGGGCGGCAGATCATGTCGATGTCGGCCGGGTCGAGCAATTCGTAATAGATGTCGTCTTCGACATAGTCGCCGGTCACGGTCTGCAACAGAACGCTCTCGGGCAGGCGCATGCCTTTTTCAGCGATGAACTTGTTGGTCGGCGAGATCTTGCCCCGGGTGATGCCCGTAAGGTCGCCAATCATGCATTCGACTTCTGTGATCTTGTGGTCTTTCAACCAATCGGTGAGCTGGTCGAGGTTGTTACTCATAAATGCCTCTGGGCTGTGTTTCCTGACATCCATTAAAGGTCAGGCGTTGGTTGACGCAGCATCCGCGTCGCGTTGCATCGCCCGCTTTCGACAAGCCGAGCCAAAGGCCTGGAAGATCGCGAGGTAGTGCGGGTTAGAGCTTACCTGCCATTCGGGGTGCCATTGCATTCCTAAAGCAAAAGCCTTGCCCGACGTGTAAGAAAAAGCTTCGATCAACCCATCGGGGGCGGTCGCTTCGACCTGCATACCCGGCGCCAGGCGGTCAACGCCCTGGCTATGAATCGAGTTGACCTGAATCGTCGGCGGCAAACCCAGACCTGCCAATACCCCATTGGGGGTAATCGCCACGGCGTGCGCCGGGCCGTACTGGACATCCAGCGGCTGGGTGTCGTCTTCGCGGTGATCCATCATGCCCGGCACTTCATGAACCTTCTGGTGCAGGCTGCCGCCAAAGGCCACGTTCATTTCCTGAAAGCCACGGCAGATGCCCAGCACCGGCACACCGGCCGCAATCGCGGCACGCAGCAGCGGCAATGTGGTCTGGTCGCGTGCAGAATCATGAGCAGTCCCGGGCGCACTGGCCGGACCGTCGTAGTGAAGGGGTTCGATATTGGAGGGGGAGCCGGTAAAGAGAATGCCATCCAGGCCGTCAAGAATATTGGCCGGGTCGAGCAGGTCGCCCAAGGATGGAATGATCAATGGCAAGCCCTTGGCAGCGACTGCGACTGCACGGACATACTTGTCGCCACTGATGTGATAAGCATGCAAACCGACCTGTTTGGAGCAGGCGGTGACGCCGATTAACGGCAGGCGAGACATGAAGCACCCCGGTATTATTGCTGTTATGGGTTTGAATCGAGCTTAGCCTTGTTCATTTTTTTACACAACACCCCCGTAAAAAATACAACACGGCCCGCTTTAGCCTGCTAGTCCCAAGCCCTTCAAACCCAAAAAACCGCCCCAAAAAGCCCCAAAAAAGGCCTCAGGGCGCTTTTTTAGGGCAAAAAAGGCCTCGCTTGACTTCGGCATGCCGTTCGGGTTGACTGAAACCAGAAAAGATCAATGATTGATATTTTTAACAACAAAGGTGTTGCATCATGTCGGTACCCCCGCGTGCCGTTCAGCTTAACGAAGCGAACGCGTTCCTTAAGGATCATCCTGAGGTTCTGTACGTAGACCTTCTAATTGCGGATATGAATGGTGTGGTGCGCGGTAAGCGCATCGAACGCACCAGCCTCCACAAGGTTTACGAGAAGGGCATTAACCTGCCTGCCTCTTTATTTGCCCTGGATATCAACGGCTCGACGGTGGAAAGCACCGGCCTGGGTCTGGACATCGGTGATGCTGACCGAATCTGTTATCCAATCCCCGACACCCTGTGCAATGAACCCTGGCAAAAGCGCCCCACCGCGCAACTGCTGATGACCATGCACGAACTTGAAGGTGAACCTTTCTTCGCCGATCCTCGCGAAGTGCTCCGCCAAGTTGTAAGCAAATTTGACGACCTCGGCCTGACCATCTGCGCCGCCTTCGAGCTTGAGTTCTACCTGATCGACCAGGAGAACGTGAACGGCCGCCCACAACCGCCCCGCTCGCCGATCTCCGGCAAACGCCCGCACTCGACACAGGTCTACCTGATCGACGACCTCGACGAATACGTCGACTGCCTCCAGGACATTCTGGAAGGTGCCAAAGAGCAAGGCATCCCGGCTGATGCCATCGTCAAGGAAAGTGCCCCGGCGCAGTTCGAAGTGAACCTGCACCACGTCGCCGACCCGATCAAGGCTTGCGACTACGCGGTACTGCTCAAGCGCCTGATCAAGAACATCGCCTACGACCATGAGATGGACACCACCTTCATGGCCAAGCCTTATCCAGGCCAGGCAGGCAACGGTTTACACGTACACATCTCCATTTTGGACAAGGACGGCAAGAACATTTTTGCCAGCGAGGATCCCGAGCAGAACGCCGCACTGCGTCACGCGATCGGCGGTGTGCTCGAGACCCTGCCCGCCCAAATGGCGTTCCTGTGCCCCAACGTCAACTCCTACCGTCGTTTCGGCGCACAGTTCTACGTGCCGAACTCGCCGTGCTGGGGCCTGGACAACCGCACTGTGGCGATTCGCGTACCCACCGGCTCGTCCGATGCCGTGCGTATCGAACACCGCGTGGCCGGTGCCGACGCCAACCCTTACCTGCTGATGGCTTCGGTCCTGGCGGGCGTGCACCACGGTCTGACCAACAAGATCGAGCCTGGTGCTCCGGTGGAAGGCAACAGCTACGAGCAGAACGAACAGAGCCTGCCGAACAACCTGCGTGATGCATTGCGTGAGTTGGACGACAGCGAGGTGATGGCCAAGTACATCGATCCCAAGTACATCGATATCTTCGTCGCCTGTAAGGAAAGTGAGCTGGAGGAGTTTGAACACTCCATCTCCGACCTTGAGTACAACTGGTACCTGCATACTGTGTAAGCAGTTGCAGTTTTAAAAGAATGCCGCAGGCTATATGGCCCGCGGCATTTTTTTTGGCTGTTGTGGCGAGGGAGCTTGCTCCCGCTGGGCTGCGAAGCAGCCCCAATAAGATCACCGAGTTCCTCCAGGCAGAACCGGGGGCGATGGTTTTGGGTCTGCTGCGCAGCCCAGCGGGAGCAAGCTCCCTCGCCACAAGGTATGGATCATCCAGTGGCTCTGCGTACAATGCGCTCTGCCTTGTAGGAGACTTCCATGCCCACCCGCCCCGCCGCCCCTCGCAAACCCCGTGCCCGCAGCCAGGCCCGGATCGATGCGATCCTCGACGCCGCTCGCACCTTGTTGGCGAGCGAAGGCGTGGCGAGCTTGTCGATCTACAGCGTGGCCGAACGGGCGCAGATCCCGCCGTCGTCGGTGTATCACTTTTTCGCCAGCGTACCGGCGCTGCTGGAGGCGTTGACCGCCGATGTGCACGCCGCTTTCCGCGCCGCGATCCAGGCGCCTATCGAGCATGATTCACTCAAGGTGTGGCGCGACCTGTCCTCTATCGTCGAGCAGCGCATGCTCAGCATCTACAGCAACGACGCGGCTGCACGTCAGTTGATCCTGGCGCAACACGGGCTTGCCGAAGTGACCCAGGCGGACCGTCAGCATGACTTGGAGTTGGGGGATTTGATGCTTGAAGTGTTCAACCGCCACTTCGAAGTGCCGACCTTGCCCACCGACGTCGATGTGTTCGCGCTGGCGCTGGAGTTGAGCGACCGCGTGTACGCGCGTTCGGTGCATCAGCATGGGCAGATTACGCCGCGCATGGCCGAGGAAGGGATGCGGGTGTTTGATGCGTATGTGGGGCTTTATTTGCCGGCGTATTTGCCTAAGCGCTGAGCCTGGTGGTGGCTTGCCCGGCCTCTTCGCGAGCAAGCCCGCTCCCACATTTGAATGCATTCCACAGTTGGAACTCGGTCAAATGTGGGAGCGGGCTTGCTCGCGAAGGCGGCATCAAGAGCACCGCAGAATTCGATCACAACTTGGCGATCGACACCTCGGTGGACTTCACAAAGGCAATCACTTCGCTGCCAATCACCAGTTCCAGCTCTTTGACCGAGCGGGTAGTGATCACCGAAGTCACGATGCCGGACGCTGTCTGCACGTCGATTTCCGACAGCACGTCGCCTTCGACGATTTCCTTGATGGTGCCTTTGAACTGGTTACGTACGTTGATGGCTTTGATAGTCATGGTGGTTTTCCTCTATGAGTTATTGAGCCCAACGCAATTGCGTAGGCAGCGGTGAAACAGGTTCAGGTTCAGGCGGCGAGCCTGGCAGCGACAGCACCCGGTTAAGCACTTCGGCTTCCAGCGCGGCCAGGCGATGTGAGCCCCTGGCGCGTGGGCGCGGTAGATCGACGATCAGGTCGAGGCCGATTTCGCCGTCTTCGATCAGGATCACGCGGTCGGCAATCGCCACGGCTTCGCTGACGTCGTGGGTGACCAGCAACACGGTAAAGCCGTGCTTCTGCCAGAGGTTTTCAATCAGTTGCTGCATCTCGATGCGGGTCAGTGCGTCCAGCGCGCCCAAAGGTTCGTCGAGCAATAGCAGGCGCGGCTGGTGAATCAACGCACGAGCCAGGGCCACACGCTGCTTCTGGCCGCCGGACAAGGCCGCCGGCCATTCATTGGCACGCTCGGCCAGACCCACCGCCTCCAGCGCTTCCAACGCCTTGGGGCGCCAGTTGCCCTTGAGGCCAAGGCCAACGTTGTCGATGATCTTTTTCCACGGCAGCAGACGCGCTTCCTGGAACATCAGCCGCGTGTCTTCAATCGCCTCGTTCAGCGGCGCGGAGCCGGCCAGCAGCTCGCCGCCACTGGCTTTATCCAGGCCTGCGAGCAGACGCAGCAAGGTACTTTTACCGCAGCCGCTGCGGCCGACCACGGCCACGAACTGGCCAGCCGGAATGTGCAGATCAATCTCTTTGAGTACTTCCCGCGCACCAAAGGCCTTGCGCAATTTGCGCACCGCCAGCGGGATGCCCTTGAGCAGGCGCGGAGGTTGTTGAGCGGTCATGCCGCACCTCCTTTATTCACTTGGTAAGCCGGATGCCAGCGCAGCCACACACGTTCCAGGCCACGCGCCGCGAGGTCGGCGAGCTTGCCGAGGATGGCGTACAGCACAATCGCCAGTACCACCACATCGGTTTGCAGGAATTCGCGGGCGTTCATGGCCAGGTAACCGATGCCGGAACTGGCCGAGATGGTTTCCGCCACGATCAGCGTCAACCACATAAAGCCCAGGGCGAAGCGCACGCCCACCAGAATCGAAGGCAACGCGCCCGGCAGGATCACTTGCCAGAACAGGCTGAAACCGGACAGACCATAGCTGCGCGACATTTCCACCAGCGCCGGGTCGACGTTGCGGATGCCGTGGTAGGTGTTCAGGTAGATCGGGAACAGCGTGCCGAGGGCGACCAGGAAAATCTTCGCCGTCTCATCAATGCCGAACCACAAAATCACCAGCGGAATCAGCGCCAGGTGCGGCACGTTGCGGATCATCTGCACCGAGCTGTCCAGCAAGCGCTCGCCCCACTTCGACAGGCCGGTGATAAAGCCCAGGGCCAAACCGATGCTGCCACCGATCACAAAGCCCAGGCCCGCACGCCAGCCGCTGATGGCCAGGTGCGTCCAGATTTCGCCGCTGCGTACCTGGTTGACCCCAGCTTCAATCACCGCACTCGGCGCCGGCAAAATGCGCGTCGACAACCAGCCCGCCGACACCGACAACTGCCACACCGCCAACAACAGGATCGGCAGCACCCAAGGCGCAACGCGATGGCTTAATTTTTCATAGTTCATGGCGACGCCTCAGCTCTGCGACGCAGCTTTGGGAAGAATGTCGTTGGCGACCATTTCGCCGAACGGGCTGACGTAACCGGCGCTTTTCGGCAGCTCGGGACGCTCGATATCCAGGTGCGGGAACAACAGTTCGGCAACCCGATACGACTCTTCCAGGTGTGGGTAACCGGAGAAGATAAAAGTGTCGATGCCCAGCGCCGCGTATTCCTTGACCCGCGCCGCCACGGTTGGGCCGTCACCCACCAGTGCGGTGCCGGCACCGCCGCGCACCAGGCCAACGCCGGCCCACAGGTTAGGGCTGACTTCGAGGTTGTCGCGGTTGCCACCGTGCAAAGCGGCCATACGCTGCTGGCCAACCGAGTCGAAACGCGCCAGGGATGCCTGGGCGCGGGCGATGGTTTCGTCATCCAGATGGGAAATCAGTTTGTCGGCGGCTTTCCATGCTTCTTCGTTGGTTTCGCGCACGATGACATGCAGGCGAATACCGAAGCGCACAGTGCGTCCAAGTTTTGCCGCCTTGGCGCGCACCTGTTCGATTTTTTCCGCGACGGCGGCCGGTGGTTCGCCCCAGGTCAACACCATTTCCACCTGTTCGGCTGCCAGGTCCTGAGCGGCTTCAGAGGAGCCACCGAAGTACAGCGGCGGACGTGGCTGCTGGATCGGCGGATAGAGCAATTTGGCGCCTTTGACGCTGATGTGTTCGCCGTCGTAATCCACGGTTTCGCCTTCCAGCACGCGGCGCCAGATGCGGGTGAATTCCACCGAAGCCTGGTAGCGCTCTTCGTGGCTGAGGAACAAGCCATCGCCAGCCAGCTCTTCCGGATCACCGCCGGTGACCAGGTTGAACAAAGCGCGCCCGCCGGACAAACGGTCCAGGGTCGCGGCCTGACGCGCCGCCACCGTCGGGGAGATGATGCCGGGGCGCAGCGCGACAAGGAATTTCAGCCGCTGGGTTACCGGGATCAGCGAGGCGGCCACCAGCCACGAGTCTTCGCAGGAGCGGCCGGTGGGAATCAGCACCCCGCCGAAACCCAGGCGGTCAGCCGCCTGGGCCACTTGCTGCAGATAACCGTGGTCGACGGCGCGGGCGCCTTCGGCGGTGCCAAGGTAATGGCCGTCGCCGTGGGTAGGCAGAAACCAGAAAATATTGAGGCTCATGGAGTTGTCTCCTGAAGAAGTCGGATTACGGCGCTTTGGCGACGGCGGCGGATGGAGTCCAGATCACGTCCTTGATGCTCAAGGGTTTGGGGATCAATTTGAGCTGGTAGAAGGTGTCGGCGATTTTCTGCTGGGCGGCGACCACTTCCGGGGTCAGGAACAGCGCGCCGTAGCCTTGGCGCTTGACCGAGGTCAGGGTGATGTCCGCCGGCAAGCCGAGCAGTGGCGCGACTTGTTCGGTCACCTCCGTAGGGTTGGCCTTGGACCACTCGCCCACGGCGCGCACTTCTTCCACCAGCGCCTTGATCACGTCCGGGTGCTGCGTGGCGTAAGGCTTGGTGGCCAGGTAGAACTGGTGGTTGTCGGCAATGCCGGTGCCGTCACGCAGGGTGCGGGCTTGCAGTTGTTTCTCGGCGGCGGCCTGGTACGGGTCCCAGATCACCCAGGCATCCACGCTGCCACGTTCGAACGCGGCGCGGGCATCGGCGGGTGGCAGGAAGATGGTTTGTACGTCGGTGTATTTGAGGCCGGCATCTTCCAGGGCTCGCACCAACAGGTAATGCACGTTGGAGCCTTTGTTGAGCACGATTTTCTTGCCCTTGAGCTCGGCCACCGATTTGATCGTCGAATCCTTGGGCACCAGGATCGCTTCACTGGTCGGCGCGGGCGGCTCGTAGGCGACGTAGAGCAAATCTGCGCCCGCCGCCTGGGCGAACACCGGTGGAGTCTCGCCGGTGACGCCAAAGTCGATCGCGCCGACGTTCAGGCCTTCGAGCAACTGCGGGCCACCGGGGAATTCGGTCCATTGCACTTGCACGCCCTGGGCGGCCAGGCGTTTTTCCAGCGAGCCCTTGGCTTTGAGCAGCACCAGCGTGCCGTATTTCTGATAACCGATCCGCAGCGTCTCGGCAGCCTGGGCTTGAACAATGGCGCCGAAGGACACAGCCGCAGCAAACAGTGCGACCAGACCACGACGCAAGATGACAGTGCGCATAGCGCTCTCTCCAAATAATGCGATGAGGGGGTTGGCTGCACCTGCTTGGCCGTTGGCGGCTGAGTAAGGTGAGTACTACAAATTCCGATACGGCTTAAATGCTCCAGCGAGCACTCAACAAACGTTCATTCAACACATTCGGGTCCAGCGGTTTGGGGCGACGGGCCATGGCGCCGTAAAGCGTCTCGAGGGCCTCGTGCAAACGCTGTTCAAGCACCGGCACCAGTTGCGCCTGGGCGCTGCCTTCGGCGTAAGCGATCTGGCTGTCTTCGGCAAAGATGCCGTGGAGCAACTCCTGGGCCTTGAGGGCCGAGAGCACCGGCTTCAAGGCGTAGTCCACCGCCAGCATGTGGGCGATGCTGCCGCCGGTGGCCATCGGCAACACGATCTTGTGGGCCAGGGCGCGTTCGGGCAGCAGGTCGAGTACGGTTTTCAGCGCGCCGGAAAACGAGGCCTTGTACACCGGCGTGGCGATGACCAGGCCATCGGCATTGACGATTTGCTGCAACAGATCGATGACTTTGGGGCTGTCGAAGCGGGCGTGCAGCAAGTCTTCGGCCGGGAAGTCCCGTATCTGATAACTCACCACTTCCACGCCTTTGTCTTGCAGCCACTGACGGGTTTTTTCCAGCAAGACCCCGGAGCGCGAACGCTGGCTGGGGCTGCCTCCAAGTGTTACGACCAGCATGCAGGTATTCCTTGGGCAAGTGTCGGCGGTTCGCTGGGTGGCGATGTCGCCAAGATGGAACAGACCCTATCAGCATATTTATATATCTTTAAATCTTATTTTTTTATTTGTTTATTCTATAAATGCATATGGGGATGATTAATCTCAAGGCGAAAAAAAAGGCCGTCGAAACGGCCTGAAAACCCCTGCTATGTGAGACTGGAAATGCGATCAATTGTGGGAGCGGCGGTGCGACGATTCGACTTGCTCGCGAATGCGGTGTATCAGTCACCTGATGCATTGGCTGACACTCCGCATTCGCGAGCAAGCCCGCTCCCACATTGGATTGTGTTAGCGATTGGGCTGTGGGGTGAGGCGCAGGTACGGTTTCACCGCACGGTAGCCCTTCGGAAAGCGCTTCTTGATCTCTTCCTCGTCCTTGAGCGACGGCACAATCACCACTTCATCGCCGTCCTGCCAGTTGGCGGGCGTGGCGACCTTGTGGTTGTCGGTCAGCTGCAACGAGTCGATGACCCGCAGGATTTCGTGGAAGTTTCGGCCGGTACTGGCCGGGTAAGTGATGGTCAGGCGGATCTTCTTGTTCGGGTCGATCACGAACAAGGAGCGCACGGTGAGCGTGTCACTGGCGTTCGGGTGGATCAGGTCGTAGAGGTCCGACACCTTGCGATCGGCATCGGCCAGGATCGGGAAGTTGACGACAGTGTTCTGGGTTTCGTTGATGTCTTCGATCCATTTGTGGTGTGAGTCCACCGGGTCGACCGACAGGGCAATGGCCTTGACGCCGCGCTGGGCGAATTCGTCCTTGAGCTTGGCGGTAAAGCCCAGCTCCGTGGTGCACACCGGAGTGAAGTCCGCCGGATGGGAAAACAACACGCCCCAGCTATCGCCCAGCCATTCGTGGAAGCGAATCTTGCCGGCGCTGGAATCCTGTTCAAAGTCGGGGGCGATGTCGCCCAATCTTAGGCTCATGGTGTGGCTCCTGGTGAGTGCTTATGGAGCCCACTGTGCATGGGTTATGAATTATTTAAAAAGAATAAATATCGATTTATTTAGACGATAAAAGAATATTAAAAATCAATTCATTGGACGTGAGAAAGGCCGAGGATCAACATCCATCACAAGGTTCGAGAAGGCCTTGAGACGCTGTAAAAAGAAGGGTTTCAGGAAGGGCTTGCGGGGGTTGAGCCCGACTTGAAAAGCAAGACACCTTGCCCGGCGTTGCGCCGGGCAAGGTTTACAGTCTTACAACTGCTTCATACGACTAGAACAGTGGCAGCGAGTAGCTGACGATCAGACGGTTTTCGTCCTGGGAACGGGTGTTCGCCAGGTCGGTACGCCACATTGCGTTTTTCCAGGCAACGCCGAGGTTTTTCAGCGGGCCTTCTGGAATCACATAGGCAACGGTGATGTCGCGTTCCCACTCGGACTGGCCGGTGGTTTCAGTACGTGCGTTAGTGTTCGCGATGGTGTCGATGTTGCTACCTTTGAGGTACACAACGCCAGCCGTCAGGCCAGGTACGCCAACCTTGGCGAAGTCATAAGCGTAACGAGCTTGCCAGGTACGCTCGCCAGCACGGGCGAACTTCTGGATCTGCATGTCGGTAGTGATGTAAGCCGACGAGCCGTCACCTTGGTTCAGCCAAGGGAAGTCGCTGCTGCCATTGCTGACTTGGTAACCGCCACCAAAGGTGTGGCCGGCCACGGAGTACAGGAAAAGGCCGCTGTACAGGTTGTTGTCGACTTTACCCTTACCGGCACGGAAACCGTTGTAGTTACCGCTGGTGTAGTAGGCAGCCGTATTACCGTTCAGGCCGTCGTCAGAACTGTTGAAATAACGCAGGTCAGACTTCAATACGCCCGGGCCGATCGACCAGTTATGGGTCAGCCCCAGGAAGTGCTGCTTGTAGAAGTCTTCCAGGTTGCCGTAGTAGTACTGTGCGGTCAGATCTTTGGTGAGCTTGTAGTCACCACCGGCATAGTAGAACTTGTTGACGAACTTGCCTGCGGTGTAGTTCGAGCCACCGTTGGCACCACCCAGCGACAAACCTTCGTTGTTGCTGGAGTTACGGCCTTTGGCATGCTCGATCTGACCGGCAACCAGGGTCAAATCCTTGATGTCGTTGGTAGTGATCTGGCCACCCTGGAAGGTTTGCGGCAGCATACGACCATCGTTGGTCACGATAACTGGCAGTTTAGGCTGCAACGTACCCAGTTTTAATTCGGTTTGGGAGATCTTCACCTTACCGGTCACACCGAGGCTGGCGAAATCATTGACCGCGCGATTGCCGTCGCTTGGGAACACAGTACCGCCGGACGAAGTACCGGTGATGTTACCGCTGGTGCCGCGGCCAGAATCGAGGCGCACGCCGTACAAGCCGATTGCGTCAACGCCGAACTGAACCGTGCCTTGGGTGTAGCCCGAAATGAACCGCAGGTCGAAGCCTTGGCCCCACTCTTCGTTCCTGGACGGGTCTGCAGCACCATCACGGTTATCCGTGTTGATGTAGAAGTTACGCAGACCCAGTGTGGCCTTACTGTCTTCGATAAAACCGGCAGCGCCTGCTTGCTGAGCGATTGCGCCCAGGGTCACAGCCAACGCCAAGGTGGACTTCTTCATGTACCGCTCCTCTCATTTCTAATTTTTGTATTTCTTAGGTCTCGGGTCTGACGCCCTCGATCCACAGATGCGCGATTAGCGCCAGATAGTGACTACCAAGTCAATCGTAACCTTGTGTGTCTACTACCTTCGTCTAATCGCAGTTGATTTGGTCCCTGCAGGGTAATGAGTTTTTCATACACCCAAAAAGAATTGTTTCATTCTTTTTCATACGATTCAGGAATAAGACTTGGCAGGCAGCGAGCTGATCAGCATAGATCAACCCCTCCATAAGCTAATTCCTAAAGGGTATTTACCAGCCTTTTTTTAGATCGATTAGTGTGACCGTACTGTTGCATACGTCACCCACGATCAAAAAGGCGACGCCATCATGGCCAAACGCACATCCTCCCGTCAATTTGTTACAGTTTTTGTGTCACTAATACTTTCTTTTGGTGTCAAAGCCGCCGATTTGACCATCGGCTATCAAACCGGCATCGACCCCAGCAAAGTCCCCCAGGCTGACGGCCTCTATGAAAAGGCCATCGGCGAGAAGATCGCCTGGCGCCGTTTCAACAGCGGCCCGGAAGTGGTCACCGCTATCGCCTCCGGCGATGTGCAGATCGGCAATCTTGGTTCCAGCCCCCTTGCAGCAGCGGCTTCACGCAATCTACCGATCGTGGCGTTTATCGTATCGGCGCAGATCAACACTTCTGAAGCCCTGGTGGTGCGTAATGGCAGTGGCATCGACAAACCCGCAGACCTGGTGGGTAAAACCATCGCCACCCCGTTCGTCTCAACCTCCCATTACAGCCTGCTCGGGGCGCTGAAGCACTGGGGCCTGGACACGCAAAAAGTCAAAGTGGTGAACCTGCAACCGGCAGAAATTGCTGCCGCGTGGAAACGTGGCGATATCGACGGCGCATTCGTGTGGTCACCGGCGCTGGGGGAAATCCGCAAGACCGGCAAAACCCTGACAGACGCAGCCCAGGTGGGTCAGTGGGGCGCGCCGACTTTCGAGGTTTGGGTGGCGCGCAAGGATTTCGCGCAAAAACATCCTGACGTGGTGGCCAGGTTTGCCAAGGTCACGCTGGATTCCTTTGCTGACTATGCGGCCCATAAAGACCGCTGGACCGTCGATTCCGAACCGGTGCAGAAAATCGCCAAATTGACAGGCTCGAATGCTGCCGACATTCCTGAACTGTTGGCCGGCACCACCTTCCCGGATGCCCAGGCGCAGCAAACCGAGGCGCTGCTTAAAGGCGGTACGGCAAAGGCGATTGGCGAGACGGCGAAGTTTTTGAAGGAACAGGGGAAGGTTGAAACGGTGCTGCCGGACTACTCGGCCTTTGTGACCGATAAATTCATCCCTGAATAAATGCGATCACCTGTGGGAGCTGGCTTGCCTGCGATGGCATCACCTCGGTTTACCTGACAGACCGAGGTGCCCGCATCGCAGGCAAGCCAGCTCCCACACAAGCCAGCCCCCACACAAGCCAGCTCGGTGTTATTAGAGGGCCTTCTCGAAAATCTTCGAATTACGTTGATAGTTGTACAGCGAGGCCCGCGCCGACGGCAGGCGGTCCACGCTGCTCGGCACAAACCCGCGCTCGCGGAACCAGTGGGCGGTACGCGTGGTGAGGACAAACAAAGTCTTCAAACCCTGGGCGCGCGCGCGGGTCTGGATGCGCTCCAGCAACACATCACCGCGTGCGCCGTGACGGTACTCCGGGTTGACCGCCAGGCACGCCAACTCACCAGCATCCGAATCGGCGATCTGATACAGCGCCGCACAGGCGATGATCATGCCTTCGCGCTCGACCACGCTGAATTGCTCGATCTCGCGCTCCAACACCTCACGCGAACGCCGCACCAGAATGCCCTGCTCTTCCAGCGGGCTGATCAGGTCGAGCAAGCCACCGACGTCTTCAATCGCCGCTTCACGCACCAGTTCGAATTGCTCCTGGGCCACCAAGGTGCCGCCGCCGTCGCGGGTGAACAGCTCGGTGAGCAGCGCGCCGTCTTCGGCATAACTGACGATATGGCTGCGCCCTACGCCGCCACGGCAAGCCTCGGCGGCGGCATCCAGCAATTCAGCCTGATAGTTGCTGCCCAAACGTTGCAGGTGCGCCGGCACTTGTTGCGGGCGCAACTCACGCACCAGGCGACCATGCTCATCGATCAAACCGAGGTCGGCACCAAACAGCAGCAGCTTGTCGGCGCCCAGGTCGATGGCGGCGCGGGTGGCGACGTCTTCGCAGGCCAGGTTGAAGATCTCGCCGGTGGGCGAATAACCCAATGGCGACAGCAGCACGATGGAGCGCTCGTCCAGCAGGCGATTGATGCCTTTGCGGTCGACCCGGCGCACTTCGCCGGTGTGGTGGTAGTCCACGCCTTCGAGCACGCCGATCGGCCGTGCAGTGACGAGGTTGCCGCTGGCCACGCGCAAGCGCGAGCCCTGCATCGGCGACGAGGCCATGTCCATGGACAGGCGCGCCTCGATAGCAATGCGTAGATGCCCAACCGCGTCGATCACACATTCCAGGGTCGCCGCATCAGTGATGCGCAAGCCTTCGTGGTAAGCCGGGGTGAGGCCGCGTGCTTCAAGGCGGGTTTCGATCTGCGGGCGCGAACCGTGCACCAGCACCAGCCGCACACCCAGGCTGTGAAGCAGCACCAGATCGTGGACGATATTGCCGAAGTTAGGGTGTTCCACGCCATCGCCGGGCAGCATGACCACAAAGGTGCAGTCGCGGTGGGCGTTGATGTAAGGCGAAGCATGACGAAGCCAATTGACGTATTCGGGCATAAAACCTGGGCCTGTAATAAAAAGCAGCCAAAAAAGGATGAATCGTGAAAGCGCACAGCGGGCTGATGGTTATCGTCGGAACAGGCTTGGCGACACGCTCGCTCTCCTTCTATGTACGAATAGGCAGGGGTTAATTTATGCAGGTTTCAGGCAGTAATGCTCGATCAGTTCCCGCAATAGACGCACTGTAGGCGTCAAGCGTGACATTTCGAGGTATTCGCCCGGTTGGTGAGCACAGGCGATATCGCCAGGGCCAAGCACCAGGGTTTCACAACCAAGGCGCTGAAGATAAGGCGCTTCGGTGCCGAACGCTACTGCTTGCGCACGATGACCGGTCAATCGTTCCGCCACCCGCACCAGCTCGGCGTCTTCGGCCTGCTCGAACGGCGGCACTTCGGGGAACAGCGGCGCGTAGTCGATCTTGACTTTATGGCGCTCGGCCAAGGGTTCGAGCTTCTGGCGGATGGCGGCGCGCAGCACCTGTGGGTCCATGCCCGGCAACGGCCGCAGGTCGAATTCCAGCGAGCATTGGCCGCAGATACGGTTGGGGTTGTCGCCGCCATGGATGCAACCAAAGTTCATGGTCGGTTGCGGCACGCTGAATTGCGGGTTGCGGTACTCACGCTGCCAGGCCAGGCGCAGGCCGCGCAGTTCGCCGATGGCGTCGTGCATGGCTTCAAGGGCGCTGTGGCCCAGGCTTGGGTCCGACGAATGGCCGCTTTGGCCAAGAATATCAATGCGCTCCATCATCACGCCTTTGTGCAGGCGGATCGGCTTGAGCCCCGTCGGCTCTCCAATCACCGCCGCACGGCCCAACGGGCGCCCGGCCTCGGCCAGTGCACGAGCGCCGGACATCGAGCTTTCTTCATCGCAGGTGGCGAGGATCAGCAAAGGTTGCTTGAACGGCTGATCCAGCAAGGGCAGCACGGCTTCGATGGCCAGGGCAAAAAAGCCCTTCATGTCGCAGCTGCCCAAGCCTACCCAGCGGCCGTCGACTTCCGTCAGCTTGAGCGGATCGGTCTTCCACAGCGCGGCGTCATACGGCACGGTATCGCTATGCCCGGCCAGCACCAGCCCGCCGGGGCCACTGCCGACACTGGCCAGCAGGTTGAACTTGCCGGGGCTGACTTGCTGGATATCGATGGCAAAACCCAGGTCGCCCAACCAACTGGCGAGCAGGTCGATGACCGGGCGGTTGGTCTGGTCGAGAGACGCTTGGGTGCAACTGACCGACGGCGCGGCAATCAACGCGGCGAATTGCTCTTTCATGGACGGTAACGGCATGCGCAGCCTCTCAACTTCCCGGATGAGCCCCACTATAGAACCATCTGCACGACACAATAAACCGTTGCGGCGCGTTGCCGGGCTCAGTCCTGTACACTGCACGACCTTGGCAGCCACACATTTCCCCGGCTGCGCTCCCGATCCTGGATTTTCCGGCCATGCAGAAAGAAACCGAAATCAAGCTCCGCGTCAGCCGCGAAACCCTCGCCGCGCTGCGTGAGCACCCGCTACTGAAAAAACGCAACAAAAGTGGCTGGGAACGCCGTGAGTTGATGAACCAGTACTTCGACACCCCCGAGCGCGACCTGGCCCAGGCCAAAGTCGCCCTGCGCCTGCGCAAGGACGGTGACGACATCATCCAGACCCTCAAGACCCGTGGCCAAAGCGTTGCCGGCTTGTCGGAACGCAACGAATACAACTGGGACCTGCCCAAAGCCAAGCTCGATGTGAAGAAACTCGACGGCGAGTGCTGGCCCGAGCAATTGGCCGAGCTGGACAAAAAGACCCTCAAGCCGATTTTCACCACCGATTTCGTGCGTGAGCGCGCCGAAATCGCCTGGGGCCGTGGCAAGGCCAAGGTGGTGATCGAAGCCGCCCTGGACCTGGGCCATGTGGTGGTCGGCAAGCAGAAAGAAGAAATCTGCGAGCTGGAACTGGAACTGCGCGAAGGCGAACCGGCTGCCCTGCTGGAACTGGCCGCCGAACTGGCCGCGACCCTGGCGCTGATGCCGTGCGATATCAGCAAGGCCGAGCGCGGCTACCGCCTGTACGACGCCAGCAGTTACTCGCTGAGCCTGCCGGCCCCGCAGATCCACGCCGAAATGCCGTTGGACGATGCCTTCGCCGCGATCATGTGGCACCTGCTCGGCAGCAGCCAGCGTCTGGCGGAGCAATACCGTTTTAATGGCCACTGGCGCCTGTTGCAGGACTGGGTCGACAACCTCGGCGAGCTGCGCGCCCTGATCGGCAGCCTCGGCCAGGCCGCGCCGCGTCAATCCACCAGCGAACTGCGCAGTGCGCTGGACGCGTTGCTGGAAGACTGGCGCCCGCTGGTGCAGGCCGGTGACGACGATGAAGACATCCGCAAAGCCGCACCGGAACAGTTCGCCGAAGAACTCGAAGACGTGCGTTGGGGCCTGTTCTCGCTGAACACTTCGCGCTGGCTGCTGGCCCGCACCTGGACCGCCGACCGCAACGTGCGTGGCAACCGCCAGGGCGCCGCGCAAATCACCAATTGGCTGCCACGCCTGCTGGCCGACGACGCCGTCGCCCTGCAACTGCAACGCTACCAGCAGCAACCGGAAGACCTGGCCGAACAACTGCCGCGCATCGAACGCATCCAGGCCTGGCTGCACCACGCACGTCAGGTGGTGGACATCCCGGAGCTGGACCGCTTGTACGGCGAGCTGAACAAGTTGGCGCTGCTGGCCAACCAGCCGATCACCGATGAATCGCTGGATGCGCGTATGCACCAGGCGATTGCGGTGTATCAGAACCGCGCCTGGAAGACGTTGCTGCGTCTGTAAGATCGCTAACGCAGTTCAGCCCGGCTCCCACATTTGGAATGTATTCCCTGTGGGAGCCGGGCTTGCCCGCGATAAGGCCGGCCCGATCAGCGCAATACTGGCAGGCTGGTGGTGGACTTGATCTCCGACAAGGCTACGATCGAGTTCACCTCCTGAATCCCCGGCACCATCGACAGTTTCTCGAAGAAAAACCGCTCATACGCCTCGATGTCCGACGTAACAATCCGCAGCAGAAAATCCACCGCGCCCATCAGCACATAACACTCCAGCACTTCCGGAAACCCGCGAATCGCCTCGGTGAACTCGGTGAAGTTGGAACGGCCGTGGGCATTGAGTTTGACCTCGGCAAAAATCTGCGTGTTGAGGCCGATCTTCTTGCGGTCCAGCAGCGTGACCTGGCCGCGAATCACCCCTTCCTCCTTGAGCCGCTGGATACGCCGCCAGCACGGCGACTGGGACAGGCCCACCTGTTCGGCGATCTGCGCACTGGACAGCGAAGCATCCTCTTGCAGCAGGGCCAGGATGCGGCGGTCGTAGGCGTCCAATTCACTGTGCATAAAAATACCTTTGAATGTGCTTATTCTGAATTGATTTATTCAATAAATCGCAGATAGAGCCCATCTTAGATAAGAAATCTCCCGTGGCGAATGTAAAAATTTCTCCAGTCGAATTTGGAGAGTCAGCATGCACGCCGTCGAAACCACTCACACCTGCGCACGCGTCGATGCCTGGGCTGTCAACAGTGCCCATTGCCAGGCGCATTATCAGATCGTCGCCGAGGCCGAGCCGGACGTGCTGTGCCGGGTGCTCAACTATTTCGCTCTGCAGTTCCTGACTCCGCAACAGGTCAATGTGAGCCGTGAAGACGACCTGTTGAACATTGATATCGTCATGGACGGTTTGAGCTGGCACCGCGCTCAGGTGATCGGTGAAAAGCTTAGAAACCTGATCAGCGTCTGCTCGCTGGAGATGTGGCGGGCTGACTCTTTGCGGCCTGCCGCGATGACGGCGGCCAGCCTGTAAAAGCCGGCAATACTCCGGGGCAGGTGGTTGTTCAGGGGCAGGCTAGCCTGGGTTTACACCCGACGCCTGCCAGGAAATACCCATGCCTACCGCCTTGCACACTCACCGATTGGAACTGCATCAGTTGCTGCCGGCGCTGCTCGAGCAAGGGCTGATAACCGCAGAGATGGCGCATTCACTGTCGACGGCGCCCGCCACCCGGCAACACCCTCTGGTAGGCATCGCATCCCATGGGCTGTGCCTGGAAACCCTGACGCAATGGCTGGCCACGCACGTCGGGCAGCCGTATCTGCGTATCGACCCGCTCAAGATCGACGTGGCCACCGTGGTGCCGCTGATGTCCCATGCCTTTGCGCAGCGCCATGGGATCCTGGCGGTGGCCGTGGATGCGCAGACCGTCACCGTCGCCAGCGCCCAGCCCCATGTCCGGGACTGGGAAGCCGGGTTGGCGCAGGTGCTCAAGCGCTCGATCAAGCGCGTGGTCGCCAACCCCACGGCTATTGAACGCTGCATCGGCGAGTTCTACCGGTTGGCCAAATCCGTCAGCGGCGCCGATCAAAAAGCGACGGTGGCCGGCAACGTCGAACTGCTCAACCTCGGCGCCAGCGATCAGGAGCCGGATGCCAACGACGCGCATATCGTCACCATCGTCGACTGGCTGCTGCAGTACGCCTTCGAGCAGCGGGCCAGTGATATCCATGTCGAACCCTGCCGCGATCAGGGTCGCGTGCGTTTTCGCATCGACGGGCTGCTGCACGATGTGTATCAGTTTCCGCCTCAGGTCACGATGGCGGTGGTCAGCCGCCTCAAGAGCCTGGGCCGGATGAATGTGGCGGAAAAACGCAAACCCCAGGACGGCCGGGTCAAGACCAAAAGCCCGGCAGGCATTGAGGTGGAGCTGCGCCTTTCGACCTTGCCCACGGCGTTTGGTGAAAAACTGGTGATGCGGATTTTCGACCCACAGGTGCTGCTCAAGGATTTCGATCAGTTGGGTTTATCACACGACGACCAACAACGCTGGCACGCCATGACCGGCCAGGCCAACGGCATCATTCTGGTCACCGGGCCAACCGGCTCCGGCAAGACCAGCACCCTCTACGCCACGCTCAAGCAACTGGCAACCCGCGAGGTCAACCTGTGCACGGTGGAGGACCCGATCGAAATGATTGAACCGGCCTTCAATCAGATGCAGGTGCAGCACAACATCGACCTGACGTTCGCCAGCGGCGTGCGCGCCCTGCTGCGCCAGGACCCGGACATCATCATGATCGGTGAGATCCGTGACCGGGAAACCGCAGAAATGGCGATTCAGGCCGCGCTGACCGGGCATCTGGTGCTGTCGACGCTGCACACCAATGATGCGCCCAGTGCCATCAGCCGGTTGCAGGAGCTGGGCATTGCTCATTATTTGATCAAAGCTACCCTTATAGGGGTGATGGCGCAGCGTTTGGTGCGGCTTTTATGCCCGCATTGCAAACGCCCGGTGGGCGCGCCGGGCACCGCGCATGAAGCTGTCGGCTGCGCAGAGTGCCGTGACAGCGGTTATCGAGGCCGCGCCGGGCTCTACGAAATCATGCCGATGAACGAGGCGCTCAAGGCACTGATCACTCCAGGTGCCGACGTGCAGGCTCTGCGCCGGGCCTCAGTGGAGCAAGGCATGCGCAGCCTGCGCATGGCCGGTGTCGACAAAGTGAACGCCGGGCTGACCACCCTGGCAGAGGTATTACGGGTAACGCCTGGAGGTCTTGGGGATTCAGAAACAAATGATTTGATTGTTGGCCCGTGAAACCGTCCTTATCCGTGACTGGGCCGTTACAATCGGCCATACGTCGTATCACTGACACCATCAGATAGGGAATCGCTATGCAGATCGGAACCGTACTGCTTCTGTTCGTGGGTTTGGCCATTGCCATCCTGTTCATGGGTTTTAAAGTGGTGCCCCAGGGCTACCAGTGGACTGTCGAGCGTTTCGGCCGCTACACCAACACCCTCAAGCCTGGCCTGAACATCATTATTCCGATCATGGACCGCATCGGTCGCAAGATGAACGTGATGGAAAGCGTGCTGGATATTCCACCGCAGGAAGTGATCACCGCCGACAACGCCACCGTGCAAATCGACGCCGTGTGCTTCTTCCAGGTGGTCAACACCGCCCAGGCCGCCTACGAGGTCAACAACCTCGAGCACGCCATCCGCAACCTGCTGCAAACCAACATCCGCACCGTGCTTGGCTCCATGGAGCTGGATGCCATGCTGAGCCAACGGGATGGCATCAACGAAAAACTGCTGCGCACCGTGGATGAAGCCACAGCGCCGTGGGGCATCAAGATCACCCGCATCGAGATCAAAGACATCAGCCCGCCTGCCGACCTGATGGCCGCCATGTCCGGCCAGATGAAAGCCGAGCGGATCAAACGCGCGCAAATCCTGGAAGCCGAAGGCCTGCGGGCATCGGCGATCCTGACGGCCGAAGGTAAAAAACAGGCGCAGATCCTTGAGGCCGAGGGCAGTCGCCAGGCGGCTTTCCTGGAATCCGAAGCCCGTGAGCGTCAGGCCGAGGCCGAAGCCCGAGCCACACAAGTGGTCTCCGAGGCCATCGCGTCGGGCAACGTGCAGGCGGTTAACTACTTCGTCGCGCAAAAATACATCGATGCCTTGGGCAAGCTGGCATCGGCCAACAACAGCAAAGTCATCCTGATGCCGCTGGAAGCCAGCCAGGTGATTGGCGCCGTCGGTGGCATCGGCGAAATCGTCAAGGCAACTTTCGACAACAAGAAAGGCTGAGGCAACTGCCATGTGGGATTTCCTGCAGCATCTGTCGTTCTGGGATTGGCTGGCATTGGGCACCGTGCTGTTGATTCTTGAAGTATTCGGCGCCGGCGGTTACCTGCTGTGGATGGGCATCGCCGCTGCCGCTGTAGGCGTGATCAAGTTCCTGGTGCCGCCGCTCGGGCTGGAATGGCAACTGCTGTTGTTCGCCGTGCTGTCGATTTTGACCGCCGTCTATTGGTGGAAACGCCAGCGCAGCAGTGCCAAAGTCAGTGACCAGCCGGGGCTGAACATGCGTGGCACGGAGCTGGTTGGCCGTACGTTTGTGGTGCATCAGGCCATCGTCGATGGCCGGGGCAAGATAAAAGTCGGTGATGGCGTGTGGATGGCGACTGGCCCGGACAGCCCCGTAGGCGCTCAAGTCCGTGTCGTTGGTCAGGACGGCGTGATTTTACAGGTCGAAACTGTTTAGTCAGTGATGGAACTCGACTGAGCTATCTACAATCAAACTGTTCAGATAACCCAGTCGGAGTCACCCATCATGCGTCTCAAATATGCTGTCGCAACCCTCGCTGTGCTTTCCCTTCCTGTCGGTTCAGCCATGGCCGACAGCTTTTGGCGTAATGTCATTTCATCGGGCGCCACTACCGGCTCGACGTACCTGACCTTCAAGGACCATAAGCTGGTGGTCGCCGCCCAGGACGACGCAGGCAGCTTTGTTGCCAGCGACGGCGGCATCCGCGGTCCATACCTGGAAGCCGCCATGCAAAAAGTCCGCGCTGACAACCCAGGCCTCAAGGCCACGGACATGGAATTGGCCAACGCTATCCTCGCCAAAAATGCTGTGACCGAGTAAAGCGCTTATAAAAATGCCGCTCATTGAGAGCGGCATTTTTTTGCGCCGCTTTTTCCTACGGCATCGCTGCAAGAGCGGGTGACTGAACAGGATAAGTCCTGTCGACCACTTCGCCCGTCCAACAACAATCTATCGATTCCTTCTTTACCAAGCGAATCGACCACCATGCAAAAGCTGTCTTCCCTTCTACTGCTCGCCGCTATCGCAGCACCTTATGCCCAGGCAGAAGGCTGGTATGGCTCGGCCAAGCTCAACAGTGCCCGTCAGAATCTTTCCAGCTCGTTGCTGACCAGCCCGCGCGTTACGAATCAGATCGAAGCGCCGGACAGCAGCAAAGCCTTCACCGGCTCATTCGCCGCAGGTTACGCCTTTGCCGACGGGTGGCGACTGGAGGGTGAATACACCACGCGTAGCAGCTCAACGTTCGATTCCTATTGGGCGCCCTTCAATGCCAACGTCAATCGACTGGAAGTCGATAGCCAGCGCTGGATGCTCAACGGCTACAAGAACATCCCGATCAACGATTGGCTGTCGTTCTACGGCATGGCCGGTGTGGGTGTGGCGCAAATTGATGCCGAGGGTTACCAGGGCAACCCCAACCGTCAGTTCGCCAGCAACCGTCAGTACAACTTCGCCTACAGCGTGGGCCTGGGCCTGGACGCTAAAGTCAGTCAAAACCTCACCCTGGGCACCGGCTGGCGTTATGTGGACATGGGCCAGGTTGAGACCGGCTACAACACCTTCGTCAACCGGGCGAATGCCAAGGATGAGCAACTCAAAGGCAAACTCAAAGAGCAGAATGTGTTCCTTGAAGCCCGCTTGTCCTTCTGATGCACCAACGAAAATGCCGCTTTGTGCAGCGGCATTTTTTTGCTCGTAACATGACGATTCATTCACCCGTGACAGGCTATATTCAGTCGAACCGTGCAACCATGCGGTACTGATACGTTTATTACTCATCGCCTATCTGAAACGGATGCCTTCGTCGTTATGAGCCAACAGCCCTTTCTGCCGTTTTCCAAACCTACCATTGATGAAGCCACCATCTCGGCGGTCGGCGACGTACTGCGCTCGGGCTGGATCACCAGCGGGCCAAAAGTGCAGGCGTTCGAAGCACAGCTGTCGGAATACTTTGGCGGCCGGCCGGTGCGGACGTTCAATTCCGGCACCTGCACCATGGAAATTGCCCTGCGCATCGCCGGGATTGGCCCAGGGGATGAAGTCATCACCACGCCGATCTCCTGGGTCGCCACTGCCAACGTGATTCTGGAAGTCGGCGCCACGCCGGTATTTGCCGATATCGACCCGGTGACCCGCAATATCGACCTGGCCCAAGTGGAAGCTGCAATTACCCCACGTACCAAGGCGATCATTCCTGTGTACCTGGCGGGCCTGCCCCTGGACATGCCGATGCTGTATGCACTGGCCAACAAGTACAACCTGCGTATCGTCGAAGACGCCGCCCAGGCACTGGGTTCCAGCTGGGATGGCGAACGCATTGGCGCAACCGGTGACTTTGTATCCTTCAGCTTCCAGGCCAACAAGAACATCACCTCTTCCGAGGGCGGTTGCCTGGTATTGAACAATGCCGAAGAAGCCCGCCTGGCCGAGAAATATCGCCTGCAGGGCGTTACCCGCACGGGTTTCGACGGCCTGGACGTGGATGTGTTGGGCGGCAAGTTCAACATGACCGATATCGCCGCCGCCATCGGCCTGGGCCAGTTCGCTCATATCGAGAAGATCACCGCCCACCGCCAGAACCTGGCACGCCACTACTTCAAATGCTTCGGCAGTGATTTCGAAGCGCAGTACGGCGCACAACTGCCACCGGCAGACTTCGAAAACAGCAACTGGCACCTGTTCCAACTGGTATTGCCGGAGCGTCAGGATGGCAAGCCGGCACGCGCCACTTTCATGGAACAGATGCAGGCGCATGGCGTCGGTATTGGCTATCACTACCCGCCGATCCACCTGCTGAGCCTGTATCGGGCACAGGGTTTCAAGGAAGGCATGTTCCCGGTGTCGGAACGTGTTGGGCGTTTGATTGTGTCGTTGCCGATGTTCACAGCGATGACAGAGGCGGACGTAGAGCGCTCGGTTGCGGCGGTTAAAGCGGTATTGAAAGCGGGTTAAACGAAAAAACGCTGTTTGCCACAATCAACTGTGGGAGCTGGCTTGCCTGCTCCCACATTGATTTGTGCCGGGTTTACTCGCCGATGGCGGCTTTGTAACCCGCAGCATCCAGTAGTTTTTCCAGATCGGCCGGGTTGCTTGGCTTGAGCTTGAAGATCCAGGCGCCGTAAGGGTCGGTGTTCAACAGCTCAGGGCTGCGACCCAGTTCCTCGTTGACGGCAATCACTTCGCCAGCAATCGGGGCGTAGATATCCGAAGCAGCCTTCACCGACTCAACCACGCCAGCCTGACCTTCAGCTTCAAACTGGGCGCCAACTTCCGCCAGCTCAACAAACACCACATCACCCAACGCTTCCTGTGCATGGTCGGAAATCCCGACGGTCACAGTGCCGTCGGCTTCCAGACGGGCCCATTCGTGACTTTCGGCAAAACGCAGGTCAGCTGGGATATCGCTCATAATCTGTGTCCTCAAGAAGAAATGTCAGCGGCCTTCGGCCTGCCGGAAATAGTTAGATCAAGGTTTTGCCATGGCGTACGAAGGTCGGTTTGACCACTCGAACCGGGTACCACTTGCCGCGGATTTCCACTTCGGCCCGATCGGCGGTGGCCGTCGGTACACGAGCCAGGGCAATGGATTTGCTCAGCGTAGGAGAGAAACTACCACTGGTGATCTCCCCTTCGCCAACATTGGCGATACGAACCACCTGGTGAGCGCGCAAAACCCCACGCTCCTCCAGTACCAACCCGACCAATTTGTACTGCACACCCGCCGCCAGCTCTGCTTGCAGCGCGCTGCGGCCAATGAAGTTGCGACCGGCAGGTTCCCAGGCAATGCTCCAGGCCATGTTCGCCGCCAAGGGCGAAACCTCCTGGTGGATATCCTGGCCATACAGGTTCATGCCGGCTTCCAGGCGCAGGGTATCGCGAGCGCCAAGGCCAATGGGTGAAATACCCGCGCCCACCAGATCGTTGAAAAAACCCGGTGCCTGATCGGCAGGCAGGACAATCTCCAGGCCGTCTTCACCGGTATAACCGGTACGGGCGATAAACCAGTCGCCGTCAGCGTGGCCTTCAAAGGGTTTGAGTTGATGAATCAGGGTGCCGCGCGATTGGGTGACCAACTCGGCGATTTTCTGCCGGGCATGGGGGCCCTGAATGGCGAGCATGGCCAACTCGGACCGCTCCTGCAGTTGCACCGAATAGCTGCCCAGTTGCGCCTGCATCCAGGCCATGTCCTGGTCGCGGGTGGCTGCGTTGACCACCAGCCGGTAACCGGCTTCGGTGCGGTAGACGATCATGTCGTCCACCACGCCGCCCTGCTCGTTGAGCATGGCGCTGTAGAGCGCACGGCCGCAGCCATGCAAACGGTCGACATCATTGGCCAGCAGGTGCTGGAGCCATTCCTTGGCCTGAGGGCCGGTGACATCGATCACGGTCATATGGGATACATCGAACACCCCGCAGTCGCGTCGCACCTGATGGTGCTCTTCAACTTGCGAGCCGTAGTGCAGAGGCATATCCCAACCGCCAAAATCGACCATTTTCGCGCCGAGGGCGAGATGCAGGTCATACAGAGGCGTACGCTGTCCCATGGGTTTCTCCTTCCGGGCTTGGCGAAGGTGCGCGGAGCTGCTGTTTGCGCTGAACGCCTTGAATTACAAGGCCTGCAGCCACGCCCAGCGACTCGCTCCGAAAGACGAAGCGCACCGAATGCCGCGCATTGTAGCCGCAAGCCGTAGGACTGGCACCTAACCGATTTGCCGCGCAGAGCGTCGGATCAAGCCGATGACCGGCAGCAGCCCCACCAGCACAAGGGTCAGCGCCGGCAACGAGGCTCGCGCCCATTCTCCTTCACTGGTCATTTCAAAGATGCGAACTGCCAGGGTGTCCCAGCCAAATGGGCGCATCAGCAAGGTTGCAGGCATTTCCTTGAGCACATCGACGAACACCAGCAACGCCGCGCTCAACGTGCCCGGCAGCAATAACGGCAGATACACTTTGCAAAACAGTCGTGGCCCGCTCACCCCGAGACTGCGTGCCGCTTCCGGCAACGACGGGCGGATTCGCGCCAAGCTGTTTTCCAACGGCCCGTAAGCCACCGCCAGAAAGCGCACCAGATAGGCCAGCACCAGTGCCGACAGGCTGCCAAGCAGCAAGGGTTTACCCGCGCCGCCGAGCCAGCCCGACAGCGGCACCACCAACTCTCGGTCCAGGTAGCTGAACGCCAACATGATCGACACTGCCAGCACCGAGCCCGGCAGCGCATAGCCGACATTAGCCAGGCTGATACCGGAGCGAATCGCCCGGGTCGGCGCCAGCCGGTTGGCAAAGGCCAGTATCAGCGCCACGCTGACCGTGATCAGCGCGGCAATGCCGCCCAGGTAAAGGGTGTGGACGATCAGGCCGGTGTAGCGCTCATCCAGGTCAAAGCGGCCACGCTGCCAAAACCAGGCGACCAGTTGCAGCAGGGGGATGACAAAGGCGCAGGCGAACACCAGACCGCACCACGTACTGGCCGCTGCCGCCTTGAACCCACGCAGGTGATACAGCGCCTGGCCCCGTGGCCGCTCATTGCTCGGGCGGCTGGCACCGCGAGCACGCCGTTCGCCGTACAGCACCAGCATCACCACCAGCAGCAACAGGCTGGCGAGTTGGGCGGCGCTGGAAAGGCTGAAAAAGCCGTACCAGGTTTTGTAGATGGCGGTGGTGAAGGTGTCGAAGTTGAACACCGAAACCGCGCCGAAATCCGCCAGGGTTTCCATCAAGGCCAGGGCCACGCCGGCTCCAATCGCCGGCCGCGCCATGGGCAGCGCGACGCGCCAGAACGCCTGCCAGGGCGATTGCCCCAGCACCCGCGCCGCTTCCATCAGGCCTTTACCCTGGGCCAGAAACGCCGTGCGCGCCAGCAGGTAGACGTAGGGGTAAAACACCAGCACCAACACGATGATCACGCCGCTGGTGGAGCGCACGCGCGGCAGCCGCAGGCCGGTGCCGAACCATTCACGCAGCAGGCTTTGCACCGGGCCGGCGAAATCCAGCAGGCCGACAAACACAAAGGCCAGTACGTAGGCGGGAATGGCAAAAGGCAGCATCAAGGCCCAATCGAGCCAGCGCCGCCCAGGAAACTCGCAGAGGCTGGTCAGCCAGGCCAGGCTTACGCCCAGCAGCGTCACCCCCACTCCCACGCCCAGCACCAGGGTGAGGGTATTGCCCAGCAGGCGTGGCATCTGGGTGTCCCACAGGTGCGACCAGATTTGCGCGTCGATACTTTGCCAGGACAGCAACAGCACGCTCAGCGGCAGCAGCACCAGGGCGGCGACGCTGAAGACCGGCAGGTACCAGCGGCGTTGGGCGGGGTGGGCCAAGGGCTAGCTCTCAAGGTGGTAAAAAATTCAAGGTGAGCACAACGCAATGTGGGAGCTGGCTTGCCTGCGATAGCATCACCTCGGTGTGTCAGTTACACCTGGGTGATGCTATCGCAGGCAAGCCAGCTCCCACACAAGCCCGCTCCCACATTTAGTTCGGCGCTTGCCTGCAAATTGTAGTTAGTTCCAGCCGGCGCGATCCATCAGGCGGATGGCCTCAGCCTGGCGCTTGCCTGCCACTTCCACCGGCAAGGTATCGGCCACGAACTTGCCCCAGGTCGCCACTTCCGCCGATGGCGGCACCGCCGGGTTGGCCGGGAATTCCTGGTTCACGTCGGCGAAGATCTGCTGCGCTTCAGGCGTGGTCATCCACTCCACCAATGCCTTGGCCGCTTCCGGGTGCGGTGCGTGTTTGGTCAGGCCAATGCCCGACAGGTTCACGTGCACGCCACGGTCGCCCTGGTTCGGCCAGAACAGTTTTACCGCCAGGTCCGGCTTCTGCTTGTGCAGGCGACCGTAGTAGTAGGTGTTGACGATGCCCACATCGCACTGCCCGGCGTTGATCGCCTCCAGCACGGCGATGTCGTCGGAGAACACGTCGGTGGACAGGTTGTTGACCCAGCCTTTGACGATTTCCTCAGTTTTCGCCGCACCATGGGTTTCGATCAGGGTGGCGGTCAGCGACTGGTTGTAGACCTTTTTCGCCGTGCGCAGGCACAGGCGGCCTTCCCATTGTTTGTCGGCCAGGGCTTCGTAAGTGGTCAGGTCACCCGGTTTAACACGGGCAGTGGAATAGGCGATGGTCCGCGCGCGCAGGCTCAAGCCGGTCCAGGCGTGGTTCGAGGAGCGGTATTGCAGCGGAATATTCTTGTCGATCACCGCCGAGGTGAATGGCTGCAGGATGCCCATTTGCTCAGCCTGCCAAAGGTTGCCGGCGTCGACGGTAAGCAACAGGTCGGCGGTGGCGTTCTCGCCTTCGGCCTTGATGCGCTGCATCAGCGGAGCTTCCTTGTCGGTGATGAACTTCACCTGCACGCCGGTCTTTTTGGTGTAGGCATCGAACACCGGCTTGATCAGTTCGTCGATGCGCGAGGAGTAGACCACGACTTCGTCGGCTGCCTGCACGGTGGTGCTGCCGATAAGGGTGAGTGCCAGGGCAGTCAGGAGGCGCTTGGGTGCCAACATGGGTGCGGTCGCTCATTTGCAAAAAGAGGGCAAATGATAAGGACTCACATTTGGTAGCGCTTGGTGGAGGCGTTACGAGATGTTGCATAGCTCTTCCCCTGTGGGAGCGGGCTTGCTCGCGAAGGCGTCGTGCCAGTCGATACATGTGTAACTGACACACCGCTTTCGCGAGCAAGCCCGCTCCCACAGGGGGGCACATTTCAATTCAGGGTTTGGCCAGTTCCGGGAGGTCGCCGGTCAGGCCGAGGGCCTGACGGACGAAGACGGCCTTGGCTTCGGGCATCTGGTCGACCATTTTCAACCCGGCGTTGCGCAGCCAGCGCAGCGGCAGCTGGTCGGCCTGGAACAGGCGCTCAAAGCCTTCCATGGCCGCCATCAGCGCCAGGTTATGCGGCATGCGCCGACGTTCGTAGCGGCTCAGTACCTTCACATCAGCCAGGCGCTCACCGCGTTCGGTGGCTGCCAGCAGCACCTCGGCCAGCACCGCCGCATCGAGGAAACCCAGGTTCACGCCCTGCCCCGCCAGCGGGTGGATCACGTGGGCCGCGTCGCCTATCAACGCCAGGCCTTCGGCCACATAACGTTTGGCGTGTCGTTGGCGCAATGGCACGCACACACGTGGATCGGCGCTGATCACCGTGCCGAGCTGCCCTTCAAAGGCGCGCTCCAGCTCACGGCAGAAGTTTTCGTCGTCCAGCGCCATCAGGCGCTCGGATTCGGCCGGGGTGGTCGACCAGACGATCGAGCACCAGTCTTCCTGCCCATCGCGCACCAGTGGCAAAAACGCCAGCGGGCCAGTGTCGGTAAACCGCTGCCATGCCGTGCGTTGATGGGGCTGGCTGCTGCGCACGCTGGTGACGATGGCGTTATGCAGGTAATCCCATTCGCGGGTCGCAGTGCCGGTCAGGCGGCGTACGGCGGAGTTGGCGCCATCGGCGGCGACCACCAGCGGCGCACGCAGTTTACGGCCGTCAGCCAGGGTCAACAGCCAGTCATCGCCGGAGCGGCGCATCTGTTCCAGGCGGGCGTTGGCCAGCAGGCCCAGGTCGCAGTCATGCAGGCGGTCGAGCAAAGCGTCCTGAACCACGCGGTTCTCGACGATATGCCCGAGCACTTCGGCGTGCACACTGGCCGCCGAGAAGTGGATCTGCCCGGTGCCGCTGCCGTCCCACACTTGCATCTCGCCATAGGGGCTGGCGCGCCGCGACACAATGCCCTCCCACACGCCGAGGCGCTCAAGGATGCGCTGGCTCGCGGCCGACAAGGCGCTCACCCGTGGCTCGAAGGCAGCCTCACGGTCAAATGGCTTGACGCTCAGCGGGCTGCCGTCGAGCAGCAGCACCTGCAGGCCACTGCCCTGCAACGCCAGCGCCAGGGCGCTTCCGACCATTCCGGCCCCGACAATCAGCACATCTGCGCGCATGTCCATGCTTTAAGCCTGCTTTGCTGGCGGCTTGCGCCGCACGTAAAGGGTTTTATCGACCCGCGCCACCAGGGTGCCGGAGCCGTCATGAATCTCGACCTTGAGGTGGGGCAGGTACTTCTCGCCACCTTCGGTTTGCCGGCGAATCTCGTCCAGCAAGGCGTCGTCGATGGAAAATTCGGCGTACACCGGGCCTTTGCCCGGCGACACGAAGTCAATGCTCGCGGCCTTGTCCCACACGATGTAATCGCGGCCCAGGTTTTCCATCAACAGCAACATGTAGAACGGGTCGACCATCGAATACAGGCTGCCGCCAAATTGCGTGCCTACATAGTTGCGGTTGTACCAGCCCAGGCCCATGCGCACTTTGACATGACGAAAGTCAGCGCTCATGTGCTGCACGCTTATCCCCGCCCCGAGATAGGGCGGATAAAGGGTCATGACCCAACGCAACAGCCGCGCTTTACCCAAACGTTGGATCAACCACTTACGCATCGGGGCGCGTACCCAGGCCCATGGCCTGACGAGCAAACCAGCGTTTGGCTGGCGGTAAAAGGTCCAGGCCGAGCAGGCCCAGGTTGCGGCCCAAAGCCACTAACGGCTGGGCACTGCCAAACAGGCGCGTGACTTGATCGGAGAAACCCACCGTGAGTTTCTGGTCCAGATGCTGGCTTTCGCGGTAGCGCTGCAAGGTCGCCAAGTCACCCGGCACCGCCGGCCCGGCCAGCAAGGCTTCGGCCAAGGCATTGGCATCGCGCAGGGACAGGTTGAACCCCTGCCCGGCAATCGGGTGCAGGCTGTGGGCGGCATTGCCGAGGATCGCCAGGTGCGAGCGCACTTGTTCTTCGGCTTCCACCAGCGTCAGCGGGTACAGGTGCCGCGCGCCGACTTGCTTGAGGGTGCCCAGGCGGTAGCCGAACACGCCCTGCAGTTCGCTCAAGAAACTGCGCTCATCGAGGCTGGCCAAACGCTGGGCGTCCATGCCGATGCGTGTCCACACCAGCGCGCAGCGGTTGTCCGGCAACGGCAACAGGGCCATCGGGCCTTCATCGGTAAAACGCTCGAAGGCCTCACCGTTGTGAGCTTCGCTTGGGGTGATGTTGGCGATCAGCGCGCTCTGGTTGTACGGGCGGGTTTTCACGCCAATACCTAACTGCTCGCGCAAACCGGAGCGGCCGCCATCGGCCAATACTGCCAGGTCGCATTCCAGCACGGTTTCATCGTTGAGGGTCAGGCGATAGCCGTCGGGCAGCGGCTCCATACGCGCGACTTCCGCCGGGCAGCGCCAGCTCACCACCTCTTTATCCAGGCCTTGCCACAGGCACTGGCCGAGCCAGGCGTTTTCCACCACATAGCCGAGGGCCGGCACGCCTTCTTCCATGGCGGACAAGCGCGCAGTGGAGAACCGCCCCCGGTCCGACACATGAATCTGCTTGATCGGCTCGGCGCGGCGCGAGATGTCCTGCCACACACCCAGGCGCTGATAGATCTGCCGCGCTCCATAGGAGAGCGCCGAAGAACGCGCATCGTAGCTCGGCTGGTAAGTGTCACCCGGCGCGAACGGTTCGATCAGCACGATCTTCCAACCCCGCGCCTTGGCACCGGCCTGCAACGCTAACGCCAGGCTGGCGCCCACCAGGCCGCCGCCGATAATCGCCAGGTTGACCCGGCTCATCGGGCAGCCGCCATCAGCGCTTCGATCTCGGCGACGGTTTTGGGGACGCCGCCGGTCAGAATCTCACAGCCTTGCTTGGTCACTATCACGTCGTCCTCGATGCGTACGCCAATGCCACGCCATTTCTTTGCCACATGCTGGTTGTCCGGCGAAATATAAATCCCCGGCTCCACGGTCAACGCCATGCCGACTTCCAGCACACGCCATTCACCGCCCACTTTGTATTCGCCCACATCGTGCACATCCATGCCCAACCAGTGGCCGGCGCGGTGCATATAAAAGGCACGGTAGGCTTCGCTGGCGATCAGCTCGTCGACGTCGCCCTGCAACAAGCCCAACTTCACCAGCCCCGCGGTGATGACCTGCACGGTCGCCTCGTGGGCCTGGTTCCAATGTTTGTTCGGCGCAATCTGGGCGAAGGCGGCTTCCTGGGAGGCCAGCACAATCTCGTAGATCGCCTTTTGCTCGGGCGAAAATTTGCCGCTGACCGGCCACGTGCGCGTGATATCGCTGGCGTAGCAGTCGATCTCACAACCGGCGTCGATCAGCACCAGGTCGCCGTCCTTGAGCAGCGCGTCATTCTGCTGGTAGTGCAGGATGCAGCTGTTGCGCCCGGCGGCGACGATGGAGCCGTAGGCCGGCATCTTCGCGCCGCCCTTGCGGAACTCGTAATCCAGCTCGGCTTCGAGGCTGAATTCATACAGCCCGGCGCGGCTGGCCTGCATCGCCTTGACGTGGGCCGCGCAGGAAATCCGCGCGGCCTCGCGCATCACCTTCACTTCTGCCGCCGATTTATACAGGCGCATGTCGTGAAGCAGATGATCCAGGGCAACAAATTCGTTCGGTGGCTGGGCGCCCAAGTGCGCTTTGGAACGGATCACGTTGATCCACTCCATCACGTGCCGGTCGAATTCGGCGTTGCTGCCCATGGCCGAATATACCCGGTCGCGGCCTTCGATCAGGCCGGGCAGGATGTCGTCGATATCGGTGATGGGGAACGCGTCGTCAGCGCCAAAGTCGCGAATGGCGCCTTCGGTGCCGGCGCGCAGGCCGTCCCACAATTCGCGTTCGGCGTTGCGCTCGCGGCAGAACAGCACGTACTCGCCATGCTGGCGACCGGGCATCAGCACGATCACCGCTTCAGGTTCAGGGAAACCGCTCAGGTACTGGAAGTCACTGTCCTGGCGGTAGACGTGTTCGACATCACGGTTGCGGATGGCCACGGCGGCGGCCGGCAGGATCGCGATGCTGTTGGGTTCCATCTGCGCCATGAGCGCCTTGCGGCGACGGGTGTATTCCGCTTTCGGGATATGAATCATGGGCAGATGGGTTTCCTTGCTTAGTGCAGCGACGGCTTGGGTGCGGCTGGCTCAGCGGATTTTTTGGTCTCGGTGAACAGCAGCAGCGGCGCGACGCGCAGGTATTCCATCACTTCCATATAGTCGCCTTCGCCGTCCTCGGACTCTTCCAGGGCATCTTGCACCTGGGAGATGGCAGCCAGGTCTTGCAACACTTCTTTGGCGTCGGTGCTCAGCTCCAGGCCACCGGCATTTACGCCAAAGCCGTGCAGGAAGCCCTGGCACCATTGGCCCAGTGCGGCGGCGCGTTCGGTGAGCGGCGCGTCGTCGGTCGGCAGCAGCAGGACCACGGTGACGTCATCACCGGTCAGTTCGCCCTTGACCATCTCTTGCAGGCCGATCAGTGCGTTACGCACGTTCTCGGTAGGTTCGGTTTCCAGCAGCTCGGCCACATCGGCCAGCCAGTTGTCGGCATCGAAGCCAACACCCGTGCAGCTGCGGCCCAACAGCACGCCGTGCAGTTCGGCAGGCGAGCAAGGATGACCGCTGGAGCTCAGCAGTTTGGAAAAAGCGTCGTACGGGGAGTTCTGAATAGGCATGGTGAGCTAGGCGCCAGACGGCGCAATGTCTAGAATGAAGCGCTGTATCCTAGCACCGGCAGACGTACCAAGACTATCGAGGGCGTCAGATCGTTTATCCTGAAGTTGCCATTCATCAGACAAATCCAGTGGAACCCAATGGAAGACACCGACCTGCAAGCGCTGATGGCCAGACTCGAACTGCTAATTGATCGGGTCGAGCAACTTAAGAGTCAAAACGGACTCCTATTAGCTCAGGAAAAGACCTGGCGCGAGGAACGCGCTCACCTCATTGAAAAAAACGAAATCGCCCGGCGTAAGGTCGAATCGATGATTTCGCGCCTGAAGGCCCTGGAGCAAGACTCATGAGTTCAAGCAATAGCGTTACCGTGCAGATCCTCGACAAAGAATATTCGATCATCTGCCCCCAGGAGGAACGCAGCAATCTGGTGAGTGCTGCCCGCTACCTGGACGGCAAGATGCGTGAAATCCGCAGCAGCGGCAAAGTCATCGGCGCCGACCGTATCGCCGTGATGGCCGCGCTGAACATTACCCACGATCTTCTGCATAAGCAGGAACGGCCTGACGTGCAGGCCAGCGGCTCGACGCGTGAGCAGGTGCGTGACCTGCTCGAACGCGTGGATCTGGTACTTTCTACCGATCCAGAGCCACCCAAGGGCTGAATGACGCGTCTGTTTAAGGTATACTCGCCTCACTCCCTGGCGTGTTTGCCAGTCGGCGATGTCCCTGAGCCGATTCGCACTACCCTGGAAGTTGCACGTTGGGCTGGTGTGCATGTCCGCTAGACGGAAAGCCTTAAAGCCTACTGCATCTTCCACCTTGAACTTTCGGGTTCAAGGGCTAAGTCGACAGCGGCTCTGTCGGGGAGCCTGAATTCCCAAACTCAATGCCAGTCTCAGGACTGGCATTGTTTTATGAGCCGAACAACCATGACCGAACCTGCGCCGCCTTCCCGTCCGCAACTTCGACGCATGTTGCGCAAAGCCCGCCGCGCGCTTACGCCGAGCGAGCAGCGCAAGGCCGCCCACGGCCTGTATCGGCAACTGGCACAGCACCCGCTGTTTCGCCGGGCCAAACATATCTCTTTATATCTACCCACGGACGGTGAAATCGATCCGCGCCTGCTGCTGCGCGCTGCCCAGCGCCGGGGCAAGGCCACTTATCTGCCGGTACTCAGTGCCTGGCCGCGCACCAAGATGGTGTTTCAGCGCGTGCGGCCTGGGGATAAGTTATTGCCCAACCGCTTTCGCATCCTTGAGCCGCACGTCAATGCCAACCGCCAGCGCAACGTCTGGGCGCTGGACTTGGTGCTGTTGCCGCTGGTGGGTTTCGATGATGTGGGCGGACGACTGGGCATGGGCGGTGGGTTTTATGACCGCAGCCTGGCCTACCTGGCTCGGCGCAAAAACTGGCGCAAGCCCACGTTGCTGGGCCTGGCCCATGAATGCCAGAAGGTCGAACGTTTGGCGCAGGCGAGCTGGGATGTGCCATTGGCTGGCACGGTCACGGATAAGAAATGGTATGTCGCAGAAGCGTCGCTGGAACCAGCGACGCCTTAAAAAGAAGTGTTAACGCTTGAACGGTTGTGGCTGCTGCTGAGCCAGTTCAACGGGTGCATCGGTCTTGTTCGACCACAAGCTCTGGGCATACCCGGTGGTCACGACGCCCAGACCAAACAAAATAACCAAAATCCATAGTAAATCCGGTTTACGTTGCATCGATTGCCCCCCTTCAGGCACCTCGTACACGATGACAACAACGTTCCAAAGTAGTCCGTTGCAGCTGCGCCAAGCTTAAAAGCGGGCATTCTGCGGTAACGTGACCCAACACGCAAACCTTGACGCCAACCGACTGTCGGTTTGTCATGGAATTGCCTGACAACTTACCCAATGCCTTTTTCAGGAGCCCAAAAATGGCCTACTGGCTGATGAAATCCGAGCCCGATGAACTCTCCATCAAAGGCCTGGAAAAGCTCGGTGAAACGCGCTGGGACGGCGTGCGCAACTATCAGGCACGCAACTTTCTGCGAGCCATGGCCGTTGGTGATGAGTTTTTCTTTTACCACTCCAGTTGCCCTGAGCCGGGCATTGCCGGTATCGGCAAAATTGTCGAGGCAGCCTATCCGGACCCGACCGCGCTGGAGCCCGAAAGCCACTACTTCGATGCTAAAGCCACGCCGGAGAAAAACCCGTGGACAGCACTCAACGTGGCCCACGTCGAGACATTTCCAAAGGTGCTGGGCCTTGGCTACCTGAAACAACAAACCGCGCTCGCCGAATTGCCGCTGGTGCAAAAAGGCAGTCGATTGTCGGTGATGCCGGTAACGGCCGAACAATGGGCAGCGGTACTCGCCCTGCGCTGAAAAGGCAGAACCCTGCGGTCACACCTGTGATGCAAGCATCTTCACGCCAAGAGGGTTAGGCTTGCGCTTCATTTGACCGGTATCAAGAGCCTTCGGGCGCTATCGGTCAAACTAGGATGCTAATGCCGCAGGATGCCGTCATGTCTACGAATCACACGATGTCGCGCCTTTTCGCCGTTGCGCTGATCACCTTGTTGCTGGGTGCCGGCGGGTTCGGTTATTGGCGATCGACTCAGGACCGCCTGCCCGAAGGCTTGAGCATGGGCAATGGCCGCCTGGAATCCACCGAAGTACAGATCGCCGCCAAGATCCCAGGGCGCCTGGCCGAAGTGCGCGTGGATGAAGGCGACAAGGTGCTCAAAGGCCAACTGCTCGCACGCATGGACACCCGCACCCTCGAAGCCCAGCGCGCCCAGGCCGAAGCCGAAGTGCTGCGCGCCAAGGAGAACTTCGCAGCCGCCGAGGCCAACGTGCAGTTGCGTCAAAGCGAGCAATTGCTGGCCAACCAGGAACTCAGACGCACCCAGGAGCTGTACAAGCGCGGTTTTGCCAGCAGCCAGTTGATCGACCAGCAGCAAGCACGCCAGAACACCGGCAACGCCGCGGTGATCGCAGCGCAGGCTCAGGTCAACGCGGTGAAAGCGGCCATCGGCGCAGCCCAGGCCCAGGTGGCCCAGCTCACCAGCGAAATCGACGACAGCAGCCTGCGCGCGCCCATCGACGGCATCATTCAATTGCGCCTGGCTGAACCGGGTGAAGTGCTCGGCGCAGGCGGCAGGGTTTTACTGCTGATTGACCCGAATGATCAGTACATGAACCTGTACCTGCCCGCCTCCGTCACCGGCCGCCTGACCGTCGGCAGCGACGCACGCATCCTGCTCGACGCCCTGCCCCAGCAACCGTTGCCGGCGAAAATCAGCTTTGTCGCGGCCAAATCGCAATTCACCCCCAAAGAGGTGGAGACCCGCGACGAACGCCAGAAACTGGTGTTCCGCGTCAAGCTGCGCCTGACCCAACCCAGCGCCGTGCCGCAAGCCAAACCGGGCATGCCCGGCGCGGGTTATGTGCGCACGGCTGATATCGACTGGCCGGCCAACCTGCAATGACCGGCCTGGCGCTGCACGCCACCGGCATTCACCACCGTTACGGCAAGCAACAAGCACTGGTCGACATCGCCTTCAGCCTGCCGGCTGGCACTCGCTGCGGGTTGATCGGCCCGGACGGCGCGGGCAAGTCGAGTTTGCTGGGGCTGATCGCCGGGGTTAAGAAACTGCAGGCAGGCCAGCTTGAGGTGCTCGGCGGCGCCATCGAAGATCGCCGCCACCGCAATAGCCTGTACCCGCGCATCGCGTTTATGCCCCAAGGCCTGGGCGGCAACTTGTACCCAGAGTTGTCCATCAGCGAAAACATCCGTTTCTTTGCCACGCTGTTCGGCCTGTCCAAAGCCGATTGCGAGCAGCGCATGCACAACCTGCTACTGGCCACCGACCTCGCGCGCTTCGCAGAACGCCCGGCGGGCAAGTTGTCCGGCGGTATGAAACAAAAGCTCGGCCTGTGCTGCGCGCTGATCCACGACCCGGATTTGTTGATTCTCGACGAGCCCACCACCGGCGTCGACCCGCTGTCGCGCCGGCGTTTCTGGGAGCTGGTCGACACCGTGCGCAGCGAGCGCCCGCAACTGACGCTGCTGGTGGCCACTGCCTACATGGAGGAGGCCGAGCAGTTCGAACATTGCCTGATGCTCGATCGCGGCAAGCTGATCGCCGACGGCCTGAGCCGCGAACTGGCAGCCGTTACACCCAGCGGCAAACTCGATGAAGCCTTTACTCATTTCCAGGGTGACAGCGCCCATAACAACCAGCCGTTGGTGATCCCGCCGCGCGAAAGTGGCAACACGGATATCGCCATCGAAGCCCACGACCTGACGCTGCGCTTTGGGGATTTCACGGCGGTGAACAAGGTCAGCTTTGCGATTGGCCGCGGTGAGATCTTCGGCTTTCTCGGTTCCAACGGCTGCGGCAAAACCACCACCATGAAAGTCCTCACCGGGCTGATGCCGGCCACCGAAGGCAGTGCCACGCTGCTGGGCAACCCGGTGAATGCCAAGGACCTGGCGACGCGCAAGCGCGTGGGCTTTATGTCGCAAAGCTTTTCGCTGTATGGCGAACTCAGCGTGCGCCAGAATCTGGTGCTGCATGCGCAACTGTTCGACTTGCCCAAGGCCGACAGCGGCCCGCGTATCGACGAGCTGATCCAGCGCTTCGACCTCGGTGAAGTGGCCGAGCAACCCTCCGGCGAGTTACCCCTGGGCCTGCGCCAGCGGCTGTCACTGGCGGTGGCGGTGCTGCATCGCCCGGAAGTGCTGATCCTCGATGAACCGACCTCGGGCGTAGACCCGGCGGCGCGGGATGATTTCTGGCGGCTATTGGTTGAGTTGTCCCGCGAGCAAGGCGTGACGATCTTTCTGTCCACCCACTTTATGAACGAAGCCCAGCGCTGCGACCGCATCTCGCTGATGCACGCGGGCAAAGTGCTGGCTTGCGACACACCCGACGCACTGCAACAGCAATTCCACGGCGACACATTGGAGGCCGCGTTCGTCACCTGCCTGGAGCAGGCCCAAGGCGAACCCGAACCTGGCGCGCCGAACAAAACCGTCAGCGATAGCAGCACGCCGCCCACCCGCAAACGCGGTTTCAGCATCGCGCGCCTGTTGGCCGTCGCCAGCCGCGAAGGCAAGGAGCTGCTGCGCGACAAAGTGCGCATGGCCTTCGCCCTGCTCGGGGCGATGTTCATGATGGTGATCTTCGGCTACGGCATTTCCCTGGACGTGGAAAACCTCGCGTTCGCTGTCTACGACCAGGACCAGACCCCGCAAAGCCGTGCCTACCTGGAAGCCTTTCGCAGCTCGCGCTACTTCGCCGAACAAGCACCGATCCGCGATGCCAATGAACTGCACCGGCGCCTGCAACGTTCGGAAATCAAACTGGCGCTGGAAATTCCGCCCGGCTTTGGCCGCGACCTGTACGCCGGCCGCCAACCCACCGTGGCTGCGTGGATCGATGGCGGCATGCCGTTTCGCGCCGAAACCAGCCGTAACTACGTCGAAGCGGTGCACCAGGGCAATCTGCAACAACTGGCCGAACTGAGCAGCCTGCCCCGTAGCACCCAAGCTGCCGCCAAGCTGGAAACGCGCTTTCGCTACAACCAGGATGTGGTCAGTGTGAACGCCATCGGCCCCGGCGTGATGGCGCTGATCCTGGCGTTTATCCCGGCAATGCTCACCGCGCTGGGCATCGTGCGTGAAAAGGAGCTGGGGTCGATCACCAACTTCTACGCCACGCCGCTGACGCGCCTGGAGTTTCTGCTGGGCAAACAGGCGCCGTACCTGGCGGTGAGCCTGGTCAACCTGGCGCTGCTGGTGGCGATGAACTGCTGGCTGTTCGGCGTGCCCTTCAAGGGCAGCGGCGTGGCGCTGGCGGTCGGCGGCTTGTTGTATGTACTCGCCACCACGAGCATGGGCCTGCTGATTTCCGCGTTCACTCGCACCCAGATCGCGGCGATCCTCGGCACCATGATCATCACCAGCCTGCCGACCATCCAGTTCTCCGGGTTGATCGTGCCGCGCTCGTCGCTGGAAGGCGCGGCCGCGCTGATGGGTATGTTGTTCCCCGCCGGGCACTTTCTGGATATCGCCGTGGGCACCTTCACCAAGGCCCTGGACCTGCGCCAGTTGTGGCCGCAATGCCTGGCGCTGTTCGGGTTTTTCGTCGGGTTCACCGGGCTGAGCCTTATCATGCTCAAGAAGCAGGAGGCCTGATGCACAAGCTCGCTCATATCCTGCGCCTGGGCCTCAAGGAACTCACCAGCCTGCGTCACGACAGCGTGTTGCTGCTGTTTCTGGCCTACGCCTTCACGGTCGCGATCTATATGCCCGCCGCCGGTTCGGTGATTGGCGTGCACAACGCCAGCGTGGCCTTTATCGATGAAGACCACAGCGCGCTGTCGCGGCAGATGGCCGAGGCGCTGCAGCCGCCAGAGTTTCAGCCGCCTGCCCCACTGGCCTACGACCAATTGGACACGGTCATGGACAGCGGCGAGTACACCTTCGTGATCAATGTACCGGCCAACTTCCAGGCCGACCTGTTGGCCGGTCGCCAGCCAGGCGTGCAGGTGAACGTCGATGCCACAGCGATGAGCCAGGCATTTATGGGCGCAGGCTATATCGGCCGGATTTTCCAACGTGAGTTGCAACGCTACGGCGGGCAACCCGACGCGGCGGGCAAGGTGCCTGCGCAGCTGACCACACGGGCGCTGTTCAACACCAACCTGGAAGGCGGTTGGTTTTTGGCGGTGATCCAGATCGTCAACAACATCACCATCCTGGCCATTGTGCTCACCGGCACGGCGCTGCTGCGCGAGCGTGAACACGGCACGCTCGACCATTTGCTGGTGCTGCCGCTGACCGCGCTGGAAATCATGCTGGCAAAAATCTGGAGCAACATGCTGGTGGTGGTGCTGTGCACGTGGCTGTCGCTGGAGCTGGTAGTCAAAGGCTTGCTCGGCGTGCCGCTGGCCGGGTCCCTGAGCCTGTTTTTACTGGTGACGGCGCTGTACCTGTTTGCGAGCACGGCACTGGGGATCTTCCTCGCCACCCTTGCGCGTTCGACGCCGCAGTTCGGGTTGCTGGCAATTCCGGTGATTATTCCGATGCTGCTTCTGTCTGGCGGCAGCACGCCATTGGACAGCATGCCCGAGTGGTTGCAATGGGTGATGCAGGGCTCACCGTCGACGCACTTTGTGAGTTTGAGTGCGGCGATTCTGTTTCGTGATGCGGGCGTGGGTGTGGTGTGGCCGGATTTGCTGGCGTTGGTGGGAATTGGGTTGGTGTTTTTTGCGGTGGCGTTGGCCAGGTTCAGGAAGAGCCTGGCTTCTTGAGGGGCCTGTAAGGGCCTCTTCGCGAGCAAGCCCGCTCCCACATTTTGACCGCGTTTAATCAGAGGAACACGGTCGAATGTGTGGGGCTTGCTCGCGAAAGGCGCGAAGCGCCCGCTTTACTGGATAATCAAGTTGTTGAAGAGCAGGTCTTCTACCACCGGCTTGCCAGTTTCATCGTTCATGACTTGCTGGGTTTGCTTCAGGGCTTCCTGGCGCAGCTTTTCTTTGCCTTCAACCGTGCTCATGGCTTCGTTGGTCTGCTGGGTAAACAGTGCCACCAGTTGGTTACGAATCAGCGGGTCGTTGGCTTTGACGGCGGCTGCCGCTTCAGGCCCGGTCACGCGCAGGGCGATGTCGGCCTTGTAGACCCGCAGTTTTGCCGTGCCATCCAGGCCGTAGTTGCCCACAAAGGGTGGGGTCAGGCTGATGTAGCTGACCTTCGGTGCCTCGCCTTCTTTCGCTTCTTCGGCCTGGGCTGCCATCGGCAAGGTCAGGGCGAGCATCAACAGGATCCACGCTTTCACAGTTCATTCCTCGAATTCGGTTGCCGGGTAGCATAACGCTAGCAAGGCTGAGTACAAGCTTATGGCGACTTATCAGGGCCGGGCATGCTCGTTGACCCACGGGCGTACCCTCCTACACTTATCGGCCACGACGCCAAAAGGAATAGTCCGATGAAAGCTGTGCTGTGCAAAGCCTTCGGCCCCGCCGAAACCCTGGTGCTGGAAGAGATCGCCAGCCCCGCGATCAAGAAGAACGAAATCCTGCTGGACGTGCACGCGGCCGGGGTAAATTTCCCGGACACCTTGATCATCGAAGGCAAGTACCAGTTCAAACCGCCCTTCCCGTTTTCACCGGGTGGCGAGGCGGCGGGGGTGGTCAGCGAAGTGGGTGAAAAAGTCAGCCACCTCAAAGTCGGCGACCGGGTCATGGCCCTGACCGGCTGGGGCAGCTTTGCCGAACAGGTCGCGGTGCCGGGCTACAACGTGCTGCCGATCCCGCCGAGCATGGATTTCGACACCGCCGCCGCCTTCAGCATGACCTACGGCACCTCGATGCATGCGCTGAAACAACGCGCCAACCTGCAACCCGGCGAAACCCTGCTGGTGCTCGGCGCCTCCGGCGGTGTGGGCCTGGCCGCCGTGGAAATCGGCAAAGCCATGGGCGCCCGGGTGATTGCCGCCGCCAGCAGCGCCGACAAACTCGCCGTCGCCAAGGCGGCAGGCGCGGACGAGCTGATCAACTACAGCGAAGCCAGCCTCAAGGATGAAATCAAGCGCCTGACCGACGGCAATGGTGTCGACGTGATCTACGACCCCGTCGGCGGCGACCTGTTTGACCAGGCCGTACGCGGCATTGCATGGAACGGCCGCCTACTGGTGGTGGGTTTCGCCAGCGGGCGCATTCCCGAGCTGCCGGTGAACCTGGCGCTGCTCAAGGGCGCGTCTGTGGTCGGAGTGTTCTGGGGTTCGTTCGCCCAGCGCCAGCCGCAGGACAATGCGGCGAACTTCCAGCAGTTGTTCACCTGGTATGGCGAGGGCAAGTTGAAGCCGTTGGTGTCGCAGGTGTATCCGCTTGAGCAGGCTGCGCAGGCGATCAATGACCTGGGGCAACGCAGGGCTGTGGGCAAGATTGTCGTCCAGACCCGCTGAATGCGGTTCATGTGGGAGCTGGCTTGCCTGCGATGGCGGTGGGTCAGCTCACACATCTGGAATTGATAGATCGCTATCGCAGGCAAGCCAGCTCCCACAGGTGATCTCTTGGGTCTTAAGACCCGATACCGACCCACACTTATCTATTCGCGACATGTTCGTAAGAGAACATGCAATCGCTCCAGTTTCCTGTGTTTGCAGATAAGAGGCGATGCTATTTTCGGTAACGAAACTGTAACATTCGCATCCGCAGTCAAAACAAGAAATTTGGAGCTCTTGAATGTTTGCTTTCTTTCGTCCTGCCGCACACCAGGCGCCCCTGCCTGAAGAAAAAATAGACAGTACCTATCGACGGCTGCGCTGGCAGATCTTCGCCGGTATTTTCTTTGGCTACGCGGGCTACTACCTGCTGCGTAAAAACTTCTCGCTGGCCATGCCCTACCTGATCGACGAGGGTTACACCCGTGGCGAGCTGGGTCTGGCCATGTCGGCCATCGCGATTGCCTACGGCTTGTCCAAGTTCTTGATGGGCCTGGTCTCCGACCGCTCCAACCCGCGCTACTTCCTGCCCTTTGGCCTGTTGATATCAGCCGGGGTGATGTTCATTTTCGGTTTCGCACCTTGGGCGACGTCCAGCGTGACCATGATGTTCATTTTGCTGTTCATCAACGGCTGGGCCCAGGGCATGGGCTGGCCGCCGAGTGGGCGCACCATGGTGCACTGGTGGTCGCAGAAAGAACGCGGCGGCGTGGTGTCGGTGTGGAACGTGGCGCATAACGTCGGCGGCGGCCTGATCGGCCCGCTGTTCCTGCTGGGCATGGCCTGGTTCAACGACTGGCATGCGGCGTTCTATGTGCCGGCGACCGTGGCATTGGCCGTGGCGGCATTTGCCTTCATCACCATGCGCGACACCCCGCAATCAGTCGGCCTGCCGCCCATCGAGCAGTACAAGAACGACTACCCGGAAGGCTACAACGCCAGCCACGAAGACGAGTTCAGCGCCAAGGAAATCTTCGTCAAGTACGTGCTGCGCAACAAAATGCTGTGGTACATCGCCTTCGCCAACGTCTTCGTCTACCTGCTGCGTTATGGCGTGCTGGACTGGGCACCGACTTACCTCAAGGAAGCCAAGCACTTCGACGTGGATAAAACCTCGTGGGCGTACTTCTTCTACGAGTGGGCGGGCATTCCCGGCACGCTGCTGTGCGGCTGGATGTCGGACAAGATCTTCCGTGGCAACCGTGGCCTGACCGGCATCGTGTTCATGGCGTTGGTCACCGTGGCGACCCTGGTTTACTGGCTCAACCCGCCCGGCAACCCGATGGTCGACATGATTGCGCTGTTCTCCATCGGCTTCCTGATCTACGGCCCGGTGATGCTGATCGGCCTGCAGGCGCTGGAACTGGCGCCGAAAAAAGCCGCGGGCACGGCCGCAGGCTTCACTGGCTTGTTTGGTTACCTGGGTGGTTCGGTGGCAGCGAGTGCGGCCATGGGCTACACCGTGGACCATTTCGGCTGGGACGGTGGTTTTGTGTTGCTGGTGGGCGCGTGCCTGTTGGCGATTGCATTCCTGATCCCAACGCTGTGGCACACCAACAGCGTCAGCTCGGCGCGTTAATTTGCACCGCAGTCTTTGGCACAACGCTTGAGCCGCGCCTCCAGGTTTTTATCTGGCATGGCGTGGCTACGCAGGGCGTTTACGGTCTGCTCGACATAATCGCGAGTGGTGCCGTAACGCCCACAAGCGCTTTCCAACACGTGGTTAAGCACGATATCGGGCAGGTTGCCGGCATAGCTGGGCAAGTGCCGTTCCAACACAAACCCCAGCGCCTGCACCTGACTGCCATCTTCCAGGCGGCAGCTGAGCCAGTGCGGCCGGTATGACGGGTAAGGCATCTCGCGCTGCCACAAGGCATACAGCGAGGCCTCAAGCTGGTCTTCCGGCAAACGGTAGGCAAACCCGCTGCAAGAACCGCCACGATCCAGGCCAAACACCAACCCCGGCGACTCCGGCGTGCCTCGATGCTCATGTGACCACAGGTACAAACCCCGGTGATAACCGTGAACCCGTGCGCGCATGCGCTGGGTCGACGAGCATTCGGGACGCCAGATCAGCGAACCATAAGCGAATAGCCAGACCGGCCCCCCCTTATGCCTGGCCATGGTGGCCTGCATCGAACTCATTAATTGCTCGTGAGTCAGTTGCGGCCCCAGATCGAGCCGCGGAGGGTAAGCCAATTGCAACAGATCGGTTTCAATAACGGTCATGGCGGATCGCTTAGGTCTCCTGCGTGTTACCAGTTGTAAGCAACTTTACCGTAATAAAACGCGCCGCTGTAACCGTACGGCGAAAAAGTGCTGTAGGCGAGGTTGCCGCCGCTACTGGCGTAGGCATTGACCTTCTCCGGGTATTTATCGGTGATGTTGTCGCCGCCCAGGGTGAAGGTCCAGTTCTTGAGCTTGTAGTCTGCCGACAGGTCCAGCACCCAGGCGGCCTTGAAGGTCTGGTCATTGACCTTGTCGGCCTGGTAGCTGGTGAATTCACCATAGCGCACCAGGTTGCTGTGCAGCGCCCAATTACCGTAGATGAAGTCGTTGCCCAGGCTGAGCTTGTGCTGCGGCGTGGTATCGCCAAGCAAACCGATGCGCTCACGGCGGTCCACCCGCACCAGGTTGGCGCCCAGGCTGTCCAGAATCGCCGGGTTAGGCTTCACGTCGGTGACTTTGGTGTGGTTGTAGTTGTAGCCCACGGTGCTGTTCCAGCGGATGCCGTTATCGAACGGGTAGCGATAGTTGGCCACCAGGTCGACACCGTCGGTGCTGGTGTCGGTGGCGTTGGTGAAATAACGGGCGCTGGTGTAGTTGATATTGCCGACCCCATTAGCCTGCAGGTAGGCAATGGTCGCCGGGTTGAGATTAAGGTTGGACGACAGGCTGATGCGGTCGCGGATGTCGATGCGGTACACGTCGAGCGTCACGGTCAGGTCATCGGCAGGTTCCAGCACCAGGCCGAGGCTGTAGTTGCGTGATTTCTCGGCTTTGAGGTCTTCGGCGCCCAACAGGCGGGCAACCTGGCTGTTGGCCGGGAAGGTGCCGGCTTCCTGGATGGTGTTGCCGATCAGCTGCGACGAGGTGTAGGCAAAGTTCTGCTGGGCCAGGGACGGCGCACGGAAACCATTGGAGATGCTGCCTCGCAAGGCCACTTGCGGGGTGAAGTCATAACGCGCCGACAGGGAGCCGCTGACATTGGAGCCGAAGTCGCTGTAGTCCTCATGACGCACGGCGGCCGAGGCGCTGAGCTTTTCGGTGAAGTTGGTTTCCAGGTCCAGGTACTGAGCCCAGTTGTGCCGCGAGGTGCTGCCGGCGTCGGCATCCCGGAACCCACCCAGGCCCGAACTGCCGGTCTGGTAGTAGGACGCCGGCTCGCCCGCTTCAATTTGATAACCCTGGCGCAGGTATTCGCCGCCAAAGGCCACCGACACCGGGTACGGCAAAAAGCCCACGTCGAACTCACGGGACAGGTCCAGGCTGACCTGGCGCTGATCGTTGCTCAGGGTGCCGTTGTTAAATTTGCGTGGCGTGGCCAGGCCGAGTGAGGTGTTGATGGTTTCGGTGCCCAGTTCGTACTGGTTCTTGCCGTAGTTGGCCGACAGGTCGTAGTGCCAATCGTAGGCCAGCAAGCCGCGCAGGCCGACCACCAAGGACGTGTCTTCCAGGTTGCCCTTGATCAACGGCAGGTAGCCATTGGGGTTGAGCGCCGGGATGTTGTTGGACGCATTGCTCGCCCGATAGAACGCCGCCGTTTCACCACGGCGCTTGCTGTAGCCGCCGAAGGTGTAGAACTCGGCCGCATCGTTGAAGGAATATTCGGAGTTGAACTGGAATTTGCCTTCATTGGTGGCCGGCTCGCCCTGACGGAACACGCGCTGGCCATAGGTGGTGGAACCCACGCTGCCAGGGCGGAAGTCGTCGCCGGCGCGGTTGGTGTAGTCGTTGTCGGCGCCTTCGCCCGAAACGTTGATAAAGCCATTGTCACCCAAGGCAAACCCGGTGTTGCCGCTGACGTTGCGCTGGATGCCATCACCCTTCTTGTACTCGCCAAACTTGGTCGAGACAGAGCCGCCGTGGTCGTCGTGCTTGAGGATCACGTTGATCACCCCGGCAATCGCGTCCGAGCCATAGCGCGCCGACGCGCCATCGCGCAGCACTTCGATATGGTCGACCGCCGACAACGGGATCGCATTCAAATCCGCCGGTGCCGAACCGCGCCCCACCGCGCCGCCCAGGTTGACGAAGGCACTGGTGTGGCGGCGTTTGCCGTTGACCAGCACCAACACCTGATCCGGCGACAAGCCGCGCAACTGCGCTGGGCGTACCAGTTCGGCACCGTCCACCAGGCTGGGCCGCGGGAAGTTGATGGAAGGAATCAGACGTGCCAACACCGCGCCCAGCTCATCGGAGCCGGTGCTGCGCAATGTGTCACCGGAAATGACATCGATGGGCGACAACGAAGCACTGGCGGTGCGCTCTTGGGCGCGGGTGCCGGTGACGATCACGGTGTCGAGTTTGGGTGCTTCGGTGGCTGTTTCGTCAGCCCGCACCGGATTGAATCCCACAGCAGTCAGCAAATTGGCCGACAAAATAGCTGTGTACGCATGTTTCTTGTAACTCCCCATACCGCTCCCCTGCCATTCAAGCCTGGCAATCAAAAAATCAAAGCTTCAATGCTCTGAGTTCACACGATCGGTCCGGCTGGCGGGCGGTAGCGGTCAGTTACTGGTTATTGACGATAAGGCGGTAGTCCGTTGACTTATAGCCTAATGAGATTATTCCTACATTTAAAATATCTTAATTGCATAAGCATAGGCGGCCGTGTTTTCAGCGCTGGTTCAGGTCATGCCCTACACAAGCCGCCAAACTGCAGGTGTTTAGCGACCCACATTAGCCGCCTCTTCAAACGACTATCGAGGTCGACCCATGAAATACCTGTTTTCCGGTCTGCTGCTATTGCTGCAAACCACCACTGCTCTGGCTTCCGAGGCCGCCGCCAATGGCGACAAAGGTTTCTGGTACGCCCAGACCAGTGTCTACACCCGGCATTTTTCTCCGGACCCAAAGCACAATAACAATCAGGATTTGATCAACCTGGAACGTAACGAGGCGTCGGGGTTGGTGTATGGCGGGGCGACGTTTCGCAACTCGTTCAGCCAGCGCTCGTATTACGTCTACGCCGGCAAGCGCTACGATATTGGCGACTCGCCGTTCTATATGAAGGTGACCGCAGGCGCGCTACAGGGCTATCGCGGTAAGTACCGCGACAAAATCCCGCTCAACCGTTATGGCGTGGCACCGGCGATCATTCCGTCTGTGGGGGTTCACTTCGGCCCCGTGGCCAGCGAGTTGGTGTTGCTGGGGTTCAATGCGGCGATGCTGACGGCAGGCGTGCGTTTTTGAATATATACAAAACAATGTGGGAGCGGGCTTGCTCGCGAAGGCGGTGAGTCAGCCACGGATGTATAAACTGACACGACGCTTTCGCGAGCAAGCCCGCTCCCACAGTTTGGTCGGCGTACAACAGCTGTTTATTGGGTCGACTTCAAGGGCGCGGCGCGTAGGCAAACACATCGGCGCGCATCTGGTGCGCATCCATGCCGGCGTCGACCAATGCGTCCAGCGTGCCGTAGATCATCGCCGGCGAACCACTGGCGTAGACGTGCACCGCCTTGAGGTCGCTGATGTCTTCACACACGGCCTCATGCAGCAGCCCGCAGCGCCCTTCCCAACCGCACAGGTCGCTGACCACTTTGTGCAGGAACAGGTTGGGCAGTTGCTGCCATTGCTCCCAGTGTTCAATCTCGTAGAAGTCTTCCGGGCGGCGCACGCCCCAATACAGGTGCACCGGATGCTTGAAACCCGAGGCACGGCAATGCTCGATCAGGCTGTGCATCTGCGCCATGCCAGTGCCGGCGGCGATCAGCACCAGCGGCCCGTCCGGCAGCTCGGCCAAGTGAGTATCACCAAACGGCAGCTCAACACGCGCCATCTGGTTACGTTGCAACTGCTCGATCAAATTGCGCGCACTGTCCTCGCGCACCAGCACATGCAGTTCCAGCTCGCGCCCGGCATGGGGCGCCGAGGCCAGGGAAAACGCCGATTTATCGCCATTGTCGCGCTCGATCATCAGGTATTGCCCGGCGTGGTAACGCACCGCTTTACCCGCCGGAGCGCGCAGGCGCACGCGCCATACATCGCCACCCACTTCCACGCATTCACTTAATTGGCACGACAACTTGCGCAACGGCAACTCTCCCGGCGCCAGCACGCCATCCCACAACACAATGCAATCTTCCAACGGCTCGGCGATGCAGGTGTAGAACTCACCATGGTCGCGCACCTCACCGGCTTGCTGCACCCGGCCCTCCACCAGCAGCGCGGCACACACATGACACACGCCATTGCGACACGCCTGTGGGCATTCATAGCCCAGGCGGCGCGCGCCTTCAAGGATTCGCTCGCCAGGGACCAGCTCCAGTACGGCGCCGGAAGGTTGCAGGGTTACACGCATCAATCTATTCCCAATTCTTTCCAGATCGCATCAACACGTGCGGTCACAGCGTCATCCTTGACGATCACCCGACCCCACTCGCGGGTAGTCTCACCCGGCCATTTGTGGGTGGCATCCAGGCCCATCTTCGAGCCCAGGCCCGATACCGGCGAAGCAAAGTCGAGGTAGTCGATCGGCGTGTTGTCGATCATCACCGTGTCGCGCTTGGGGTCCATGCGCGTGGTGATGGCCCAGATCACGTCGTTCCAGTCCCGTGCGTTGATGTCGTCGTCGGTGACGATAACGAACTTGGTGTACATGAACTGTCGCAAAAACGACCACACACCGAGCATTACCCGCTTGGCATGGCCTGGGTACGACTTCTTCATGGTCACGATGGCCATGCGGTACGAGCAGCCCTCGGGCGGCAGGTAGAAGTCGGTGATTTCCGGGAACTGCTTTTGCAGGATCGGCACGAACACTTCGTTGAGCGCCACACCGAGAATAGCGGGCTCATCCGGTGGACGGCCGGTGTAGGTGCTGTGGTAGATCGGTTTGATCCGGTGGGTGATGCGCTCGACGGTGAACACCGGGAAGCTGTCGACTTCGTTGTAGTAGCCGGTGTGGTCGCCGTAAGGGCCTTCATCGGCCATTTCGCCCGGATGAATCACGCCTTCGAGGATGATTTCGGCGGTGGCCGGCACTTGCAGGTCGTTACCACGGCACTTCACCAGCTCGGTGCGGTTGCCGCGCAGCAGGCCGGCGAAGGCATATTCGGACAGGCTGTCGGGTACCGGCGTCACGGCGCCGAGGATGGTCGCCGGGTCGGCGCCCAGGGCCACGGACACAGGGAACGGCTTGCCAGGGTGTTTTTCGCACCACTCACGGAAGTCCAGCGCGCCGCCACGGTGGCTCAGCCAGCGCATGATCACCTTGTTGCGGCCGATCACTTGCTGACGGTAGATCCCCAGGTTCTGGCGATCCTTGTTCGGGCCTTTGGTGACGGTCAGGCCCCAGGTGATCAGCGGGCCGACGTCGCCCGGCCAGCAGGTCTGCACCGGCAACATGGCCAGGTCGACATCATCGCCTTCGATGACCACTTCCTGGCACACCGCGTCCTTGACCACTTTGGGCGCCATGGCAATGATCTTGCGAAAGATCGGCAGCTTCGACCAGGCGTCTTTCAAGCCCTTGGGTGGCTCGGGCTCCTTGAGGAAGGCCAGCAGCTTGCCGATCTCGCGCAGTTCGCTGACCGACTCGGCGCCCATGCCAAACGCAACGCGGTCGGGCGTGCCGAACAGGTTGCCGAGCACCGGGATATCAAAGCCGGTCGGGTTTTCGAACAGCAGCGCCGGGCCCTTGTTGCGCAAGGTACGGTCGCAAATCTCAGTCATTTCCAGCACCGGGGAAATCGGCACCTGGATACGTTTCAACTCTCCGCGCTGCTCAAGTTGCTGCACGAAATCCCGAAGATCCTTGAATTTCATTAACCATGCCACCCGTAAAATAGGCGTACATCCTACCTGCTCTTAAGAGCGCTGGCAGCTTATTGCACGTCATTGCGACTCACACCCGACTCAACGGCCTCATTACGCATGGCATGGAAGAAGGGCTCAAGGAACCCTTCCACATAACGCGTGCCCACGGCTGAGAGGTGATTGTCATCGGTATACAGCGACTGGCCATCGCGCTCGACCCGACACCAGCCGTTCGTCTCGCACAGCTTGGGCGCCGGGTCCATGAGCTGGACACCGGGGTCCGCCGCGGCGATGCGCTCAAACACGCTGCTGATGAAGGCTTGGCGCTCGACGTGCTCGGCCAGGGGCAAGCCTTCGCGGTCGGTCGGGCGCCCCAGCATCGCCAGGCGGCTGAGCCGGTAAGGCACGTTGAACGCCTGCAACGGCACCTCCTTGACCAGCCACACCCTGTGCCCGCTGGCACGCAGTTGCTGCACCAGCGCACTCACACCCTCGGCAAACAGTCGTTCAGCGACGGCGCGGTCGTACTTGCCCGTCTGTGGGTCATGAAGGGAAGCGCCGGTGTCGCCGGAGCGCTGGCCATAAACGTAAAGGCTCCAGCGGGCTACCAGCACCACATCACTGAACGGTTCCTTGCTCAACAACTGGGTGACACGCTCGTTGAACGCTCGGCAGCCTGGGGTGTTTTCTTTGCGGTCGAACGGCAGGCACCCGGCGTAACCGGCCTGAGTGATGCCGAAGTCGTACTTGCGTGAGCCATCATTCAACGCAGGAATGAGTGCCGAGGCATGGCTGTCGCCCCAGACCAATGCGCGGGCAGCACTGGCCTGCGGGCCAAAATGGCAAAGTTTGCGGTGTGGGTCTTTCTTGTCATCCGACAGGCAGCTCATGAGCGTAGGGCTCCAGGTGTGCGCCTGGGCAAATTGCAACGCCTGGGGCGACAGCCGCGATGCAAACCCATCCGACCACACCAGGCCTTTGCCGATCAGGCCCAGGCCGGCCAGCCCGACAAGGCCCGCGATCAGGATCGCCCGACGACCCGCCAGCAGGCGCCGCTCACGAAACGGCCCCTCGACGAACCGCCAGGACAGGTAACCCAACACCAGGCTCAAGACGAACAGACCCGCCAGCGCCCAGGACGACAGGCCAAAAATACTCGCGTACTTGCCAAACACCAGCACCGGCCAGTGCCACAGGTACCACGAATAGGAAATCAGCCCAATGCCGACCAGCACGCGACTGCCCAGCAAGCGCCCGACCCAGGTGGCGTGTTGGCCGTTGGCCCAAATCAACCCCACCACACCTAATACCGGCAACAAGGCCGCAGCGCCAGGAAACGCAGTGCTGGCGTCGTAACCCAATACCGCCACCAGAATCAGGCCCAGGCTGAACAGACTGACCGCTTGCGCCAACAGCGGACTTACCCGCCCTGCCCGCGCCGGCATCACCGCCAACATGGACCCGGCCAGCAATTCCCAGGCACGCATGGGCAGCAGGAAGAACGCTTTGTCCGGCTCATGGGCCACGGCCCACACGCTCGCCGCAAACGACACCAGCAGCAACACAAACAAGGCGCTGCGCCACTGCTTCAGCCGGCTCGACAACAGCGCCAGCAAGAGTGGAAAGGCGATGTAGAACTGCTCTTCAACCGAGAGCGACCAGGTGTGCAACATCGGCTTCATATCGGAGGCCGTGTCGAAGTAGCCATCCTGACGCATGAAGAACAGATTGGAGATGAAAATAACCTGATTGTGTATCGAGCGCCCAAGCTCTGAGTAATCTTTGGGCGCCATCAGGAACCAGCCGGCCACCAACGAGGTGAACATCATCACAAGCAACGCAGGCAGGATACGCCGTGCCCGTCGCGCCCAAAAATCGACAAAGCTGAAACGCTCTGCTTCACGCTCGCGCCAGATGATCGAGGTGATCAGGAAGCCTGAAATCACGAAGAACACATCAACGCCGACAAAACCGCCAGCAATACCAGGAACACCAAAATGGAACAGCACGACAGCGAGGACAGCAATGGCGCGCAGGCCATCAATGTCTCTTCGGTAAGCAAGAGCGGTCATAAATCGTAGATCAGCCTGATTCGAATGGAGATGAGCGTAGCCACGCTCAGCCTTTTTGTTTCTTAACTGACACTATTACCGCACAAATCTCACTTTTCCGATGCAAAAAAAATGACGCCCCGAAGGACGCCATTTTTTGGACCTGAAGCGTCGTATTACTTACGCTTCATCGACAGGAAGAACTCGTCGTTGGTCTTGGTGGTTTTCAACTTGTCGATCAGGAACTCGATGGCGGCGACTTCGTCCATCGGGTGCAGCAGCTTGCGCAGGATCCACATGCGCTGCAGTTCGTCGTCGGCGGTCAGCAACTCTTCACGGCGGGTGCCGGAACGGTTGATGTTGATCGCAGGGAACACCCGCTTTTCAGCGATACGACGGTCCAAAGGCAGTTCCATGTTACCGGTACCTTTAAACTCTTCGTAGATCACTTCATCCATCTTCGAGCCGGTTTCAACCAGCGCGGTGGCGATAATGGTCAGCGAGCCGCCTTCTTCGATGTTGCGCGCAGCACCGAAGAAACGCTTCGGTTTCTCCAGGGCGTGGGCATCGACACCACCGGTGAGGACCTTGCCGGAGCTTGGGATCACGGTGTTATAGGCACGCGCCAGACGGGTGATGGAGTCGAGCAGGATGACCACGTCTTTCTTGTGTTCAACCAGGCGCTTGGCCTTCTCGATCACCATTTCGGCAACCTGCACGTGGCGGGTTGGCGGCTCATCGAACGTCGAGGCAACCACTTCGCCGCGCACGGTGCGCTGCATTTCGGTCACTTCTTCCGGGCGCTCATCGATCAGCAATACGATCAGGTGAACTTCCGGGTTGTTACGTGCGATGTTCGCTGCGATGTTCTGCAGCATGATGGTCTTACCGGCTTTCGGCGGTGCAACGATCAGGCCGCGCTGGCCTTTGCCGATCGGGGCGCACAGGTCGATGACACGACCGGTCAAGTCTTCGGTGGAACCGTTACCGGCTTCCATCTTCATGCGTACGGTCGGGAACAGCGGCGTCAAGTTCTCGAAGAGAATCTTGTTCTTCGCGTTCTCAGGACGATCGAAGTTGATCGTGTCGACCTTGAGCAGGGCGAAATAACGCTCGCCTTCCTTCGGAGGACGGATCTTGCCGACGATGGTGTCACCGGTGCGCAAGTTGAAGCGACGGATCTGGCTCGGCGAGACGTAGATATCGTCTGGGCCGGCAAGATAGGAAGCGTCTGCAGAGCGGAGGAAGCCGAAGCCGTCCTGGAGAATCTCCAGCACGCCATCACCGGAGATTTCCTCGCCGCTTTTCGCGTGCTTTTTGAGCAGGGAGAAAATCACGTCCTGCTTGCGCGAACGGGCCATATTTTCTATGCCCATTTCTTCGGCCAATTGGAGCAGGTCGGTAATCGGCTTTTGCTTGAGTTCAGTCAGATTCATATAGGAATGACGTAATCATTTATGGAGGGGGGAAATTAAGCTTTTGGCTTAATGAGGCCGCGCCGCAGAGAAGGCGACAGGATCGCGTACTAATCGAAAAGGAATGCGTCGGCGACGGCTTGCAGGGGGCAGTGGAGAAACCAGTGCGGGGCCGAATGTACCACCTGAATTTCGGAGCGTCTAGCCCTGTTTCACGAAAAAGCCCTACGATTTGCAGCTGTGCGAAACCATAGTCGGCACCGGCAGAAAAGCAAATCCCCACTTTATTTTTGTGGAGATTTGCCTCTGGAAAAATGCGAACCTTATCGGACCAGCCCGAGTTTCCAGCTGTTGTGCTCTCGGAGAGAGTCCCTTCTGTAGTCGGACAGAACCACGACAGCCATTTGCACATGACTGCACGAATCGCCTCGCCTTTCCAAAGTTTCCTACTTCAAATTTCTTGTGGGCTCACGCAGGTGCATCAGTTGTTTTGACCCGTTAAATAAAATCAACTTACGCGACAAGCGGACTGTCATTATTGGACCCGAAAAGCTTATCGACAACAGCAACTCAATAAAGATGAAGGTCCTGTAGCTTATGGCCAGTTTCTACGGTGTATTTCATTTCATCCTTCGCTTCAAATCTAACCGTTAAAACAGCACCAGAGCCATCTAACACAAATTGTTGCCCATTCCAAACTCCATAGTACGGCACATCGTCTCTATACGGCGCTTCTATTACGAACTTCATACCACCCGCCGTGAAGGTTAATGAGGTCACTTTTCTATCGTTGAAAAAGTGGAAACCGCCAGTTATATCCACAGGCGGTGTTCCCCGGCTTTGATATTTCCCTTGGAACTGCCCCTTGGCCTCATCAGCACGGGTGATTTGAAAGGCATGAGCGCGCGAGGTCGAATAGTAGTTAAATAAAAACATTTTAGTAGACCACATCATTTTGAAATACTCCCTGCACAAACGATGAAGTGAATTCCAAAGCTTCTCATACGGCAAAGTCCACCCTGAAATTTACGATGATTGCTACAGTTTCAAAATAGTGGAAAAGACAAAGAAAACACCTGTAAGAACTGACAGTGCCTTATACGCTTTCGAAATAAACAACAGCTACTTACCCAATGCTTCAGTCTAAATCTTTGCGACCTGTAAAAAAGTCTAAATAATGGCTCTATTGCATATTACAAGACGACCTCGATACCACGTTGAAAGCTCGCCAGGCACATTACAAGGGGCTGAGCTGAAAACTTTTTACTTTCACTGATCCGAAAAAGCCAATGCCCCAACAAGTCGGGGCATTGGCTTTCAACCGATTAAGGCTGTGTTTTGACTTAGCCTGGATGCGTGGGCTTTTTTGACGACGCTTAGATGTTCGCGTCGAGGAAAGCTTGCAGCTGGGACTTCGACAGCGCGCCCACTTTAGTGGCTTCGACGTTGCCGTTCTTGAACAGCATCAGGGTCGGGATACCACGCACGCCGTGCTTGGCCGGGGTTTCCTGGTTGTCGTCGATGTTCAGCTTGGCAATGGTCAGCTTGCCTTCGTAAGTGGTTGCAATGTCGTCCAGAACAGGGGCGATCATTTTGCAAGGGCCACACCATTCAGCCCAGTAGTCAACCAGTACCGGGCCTTGAGCCTTGAGTACTTCGGCCTCAAAGGTCGCGTCGGTGACGTGCTTGATAAGATCGTTGCTCATGGATGTCTCCGGATTGTAAGCAAAAAAAACGTGGCCCATCATAGCCGCCCTTCCCCCGTTCAGGAAGCCGCCTCTGATTGAGTCTTGCTATGGCGCTGCATGAGTTTGGGTATAGCTGACTCACGGCGTCACGGGCGTCACGAAGGCAATGCCGGTGCGCAACGCCGCATTGCGCACGTGTTCCTGCATGGTTTTCTGCGCCGCCGCACTGGCGCGTCGGGCCAGGGCACGCAAGATCCTGCGATGCTCTTGCCAGGTCTCCATGGCCCGTTCCGGCCGGATGAACGGTAGCTTCTGGCTCTCCAGGAACACCTCGGCACTGGCACTCAGGATGCTCACCATCGCCTGGTTACCGCTGGCCAGCAGGATCCGTTGATGGAACTCGAAGTCCAGCCGGGCAGCGGCTTCGAAGTCGCCGGCCTTGAGTACTTTGCGCATGGCCTCGACATTGTCTTGCAGGCTGTCCAGCTCATCGAGGCTCAATGTTACCGCCGCCAACCCTGCGGCAAACCCTTCCAGGGCGTAGCGCAACTGGAAGATATCCAGCGGCGTGGCCTGGGCGGCGAAGGGCCAGGCAAACCCCGGCGCTTCTTGCACCTCTTGCACAAACACGCCTTTACCCGGCTGCACACTCACTACGCCCAGAGCACTTAAAGACGACAGCGCCTCGCGCAACGACGCCCGACTCACGCCCAACTGTACCGCCAGGTCGCGCTGGGACGGCAACGCGTCACCCGCTGCAAAGCCCTGTTCCTTGATCAGTTTGCGGATGGCCTGCAGGGCCGCTTCCGGTACGGCTTGGGCGATGGAATTCATAAAAAACTCAAGGTTGCAGTCAACGGAGCGGCTAGTTGTAAAGCTATTCGCAGCCGGCGGCAAGCCACGCCCCAAAGGGGCTCGCGGGGTTTTATCGGCGCTCGAAAAAGGTGCGAAAACCCTGCGCACTGTTCAGACCAGTAAGACCACCAGAACTCAACAAATCCCAGCGTTCCAGGCCATTGGTGCGGTGATGGCATGGGCCGTGCAATGGCTCGAAACAGAATATTCCCGCGCCCTTCCCCGGAGAGTTGCCATGACCAAGCGCTACAGCGCCCTGCTCACTGCCCTGTTTGCCAGCCTGATGCTGAGCCAGGCGCCCGCCCATGCCAACGGTCTGGACGATATCGTCGCCCGTGGCACCCTCAAGGTGGCCGTGCCCCAGGACTTCCCGCCGTTCGGCTCGGTTGGCCCGGACATGAAACCCCGTGGCCTGGACATCGACACCGCCAAGCTGCTGGCCGACCGGCTCAAGGTCAAGCTGGAACTGACCCCGGTCAACAGCACCAACCGTATCCCGTTCCTCACTACCGGCAAGGTCGACCTGGTGATTTCCAGCCTGGGCAAGAATGCCGAGCGCGAAAAGGTCATCGACTTCTCCAAGGCCTACGCGCCGTTCTACCTGGCCGTGTTCGGCCCGCCTGATGCGGCCATCCACACCACCGATGACCTCAAGGGCAAGACCATCAGCGTGACGCGCGGCGCCATCGAAGACATCGAGCTGACCGCCGTGGCGCCCAAGGAAGCCACGATCAAGCGCTTCGAAGACAACAATTCCACCATCGCCGCCTACCTGGCCGGCCAGGTCGACCTGATCGCCAGCGGCAACGTGGTGATGGTCGCGATCAGCGAGCGCAGCAACAAACGCGGGCTGGCACTGAAAGTGAAGCTCAAGGATTCGCCGGTGTACGTGGGCGTGAACAAAAACGAGCCGGCGTTGCTGGAGAAGGTCAACCAGATCCTGGTCGCGGCCAAGGCCGATGGCAGCCTGGAAAAGAACGCGATGCAGTGGCTTAAAGAGCCGCTGCCTGCCGATCTGTGATGCGGAGCTGATTCATGGCGTATCAATTTGACTTTGTGCCGGTGCTGGCCAATACCGACCTGCTGCTACGCGGCGCGCTGTTCACCCTTGAGCTGACGGCTATCGGCACGATCCTCGGGGTGGCCCTGGGCACCGTCGGCGCCGTGGTGCGGGCATGGAAGATCCAGCCGTTTTCCTGGATCTTCGGGGTGTATGTCGAGTTGATCCGCAACACGCCGTTTCTAGTGCAGTTGTTTTTCATCTTCTTCGGCCTGCCGTCCCTGGGGCTGAAGATCACCGAGTGGCAAGCCGCCGTACTGGCAATGGTGATCAACCTGGGGGCGTACTCCACCGAGATCATTCGCGCCGGCATCCAGGCGGTCCCCAGCGGCCAGTTGGAAGCCGCAGCGGCATTGGCGATGACGCGTTTCGAGGCGTTCCGCCATGTGGTGCTGCTGCCGGCACTGGGCAAGGTGTGGCCGGCCTTGAGCAGCCAGATCATCATCGTGATGCTCGGCTCGGCGGTGTGTTCGCAGATCGCCACCGAAGAGCTGAGCTTTGCCGCCAACTTTATCCAGTCGCGCAACTTCCGTGCCTTCGAAACCTATGCACTGACCACCCTGGTGTACCTGTGCATGGCGCTGATGATTCGCCAGTTACTCAACTGGATCGGCCGTCGCTACGTAATGAGGAACAGCCGATGAGTGATTTCTCCTTCTGGGACATCGTGCGCAACCTCGCCACTGGCCTGCAATGGACCTTGCTGCTGTCGCTGGTGGCGTTTGTCGGCGGCGGCGTTATCGGGTTGTTGGTGATGACCCTGCGCATCAGCCGTAAAGCCTTCGCGCGCAATGTCGCGCGCACCTATATCGAGCTGTTCCAGGGCACGCCGCTGCTGATGCAGCTGTTCCTGGTGTTTTTCGGCATTGCGCTGCTGGGTGTGGATATCTCGCCCTGGCTGGCGGCGGCGATTGCCTTGACCCTGTTCACCAGCGCTTACCTGGCCGAGATCTGGCGCGGCTGCGTCGAGTCGATTGCCCACGGGCAATGGGAAGCCTCGGCCAGCCTGGCGCTTAACCCGTTTGAACAACTGCGCTACGTGATCCTGCCCCAAGCCCTGCGCATTGCCGTGGCGCCCACCGTGGGCTTCTCGGTGCAGGTGGTCAAAGGCACCGCCGTGACCTCGATCATCGGCTTTACCGAACTGACCAAAACCGGCGGCATGCTCGCCAACGCCACCTTCGAGCCCTTTATGGTCTACGGCCTGGTGGCCCTCGGTTACTTCCTGCTCTGCTACCCCTTGTCCCTCAGTGCGCGCTACCTGGAAAGGAGACTGCATGCCTCTGCTTAGAATTTCCGCCCTGCATAAGTATTACGGCGATCACCACGTCCTCAAAGGCATCGACCTGACCGTTGAAGAAGGCCAGGTGGTGGCGATCATCGGCCGCAGCGGCTCGGGTAAGTCGACCTTGCTGCGAACCCTCAATGGTCTGGAATCGATCAACGACGGCGTGATTGAGGTCGACGGCGAATACCTCGACGCCGCCCGCGCCGACCTGCGCAGCCTGCGGCAGAAAGTCGGGATGGTGTTCCAGCAGTTCAACCTGTTCCCACACCTGACCGTGGGCGAGAACGTCATGCTCGCGCCACAAGTGGTGCAGAAAGTGCCCAAGTCCAAGGCCGCCCAGCTTGCCCGGCAGATGCTGGAGCGGGTCGGGCTGGGGGAAAAGTTTGACGCCTTCCCTGATCGCCTGTCCGGCGGCCAGCAGCAACGGGTGGCCATAGCCCGTGCGCTGGCCATGTCGCCCAAGGTGCTGCTGTGCGATGAAATCACCTCGGCACTGGACCCGGAGCTGGTCAATGAAGTGCTCAGTGTGGTGCGCCAATTGGCCAAGGACGGCATGACCCTGATCATGGTGACCCACGAAATGCGCTTTGCCCGGGAAGTCGGGGACAAGCTGGTGTTCATGCACCAGGGCAAGGTGCATGAAGTGGGCGACCCCAAGACCTTGTTCGCCAACCCAAAGACGCCGGAGTTCGCCAATTTCATCGGCTCGGTGGAGCAACCGGGCTGATCGATTAACCGCCGGGCAACCATTCAAAGTGCCCCTGCCCCTCAAAGACGGTCTCGCGTCGCACTGAAAAGGCATCGGGCGGTAAATACGTGTCGACCTGCACTTGTGCTGAAAAGCGTGTGCCGGTCAGCGGCAAACCACCGGCTTTGGCGATCAGCACGTGACCGGGCAGCAAGTGCCCGCTGGTAGCCGTTTCTGTGAGCTGTGACGTACTCAGTTCAACGGCGCGACCATCGACCTGGGCATGCTTGAGGGCCAGGGTGAAGCTGCCCTGTCGGCCGAATCGATAGCCTTGCGTCCCCGCCGGAACACCCGTAAAGCGCAAGGCGACAGCCCCTGGCTCGGCACATACGACACTCAGCTGCAGCGTTCGCCTGCCCAGGATGATGGGCTGGCTTGCGAGCGGCTCGCCCAACAACTCCGCGCGCCTGAGCACGCCGTAGTCGACCCTTGGCTGGCTGAGGGAAAGGCGGCAGTCATTCGCCGAAACCTTCGGAGCCGCTATCGCGAGCATGAACAACAAGCTAACGCCCAGGCAAAGTCGACGGAGGGTGTGTTGCACTGATTCATTGGGCACGACAGACCGCCGAAGCCGTTTCATAGAGCTTGTCCTCTGTGGATTGCGACTCAAGGTTCAGATGCAGCACGCACGCGCGGGTAGAGCCCGGCGGCGAAACGCTGAGGATTTGCCCGTCATCCATGTTGTTCAAAAAGATCAGGCCCTCACCCACCACATTGGTCAGGTAGGTGTTGTCCGGGCCAAACACCGCAGAGCCCTGGGGCAGAGGTGCACCTTGCTCATCGCGCACCTCAAGCAATACCCGACGCACATTCACCACCTGGAAATCCACGGTATTGAATGATCCGCGCCCGACGGCGAGAATTTTGGTGCCATTCTTGAGATCGACCCGCTTGGGCAAGGACTGGGTCTGCACCTCCAGGTGGCTGGTGGTATAGGCCGGCAAGCCGGGAATCACTGCATGCCCACGGTAATCGGTCCATACCGGACCTTGTGGGGTCGACACCTTGGCCGCTGACACTTCGCCCACCGAAAGCACACCAAAGGTGTCCTGCACTGCGTAGGGGGAAAAGGTCAGGCCGCGCTCGTGAGCCACCACGGCACCCTGCAGTTGCCCGCTATAGCTGGTGCTCGTGGGCGTGCGGTTCACGCCCAGGCCCACACGGGTGTAGCGCGGCATCACGTCCACATTCGCGCGAACCGCTTGCTGGCGCTCCTGCAGATCCCGCTCAACCCCCACTTCGTAGTTCACATATTCATTGACCCGCTCGGACAACGCCGTGCCCATATCGGCGCGGCCATTGCGGCGACTGGCATAGGACGTCAGGCGGCGATCTTCTCCAAAGGGCACCGTGACCTGCAGCCGCAAGGACAACCCCTCTGGCGTGACCTCATCACGTGTATCTCGCTCACGGCTTGCGGTCTTGCGCCGCCGCGAAGCGCCCACCTGCGAGTCGGCGATCAACGCTACATCCACCTGCCTGAACCCCTTGTTCCACGAGGCAAATACATGTTCGGCAAGCTGCCCATCAAACTGCGTACTGCGGGTGTAGCTGACTGAAAAAGCCCCCAAGGTCGGTTCTGCCCAGTTGAGCCCCACCGTGTACTGATTCTGGAAGCGGGTCTGCAGATCAATTCTTTTCAAACCCGGGCCTGCCTCGAGGACATCGCGATAACCGGGGCTTTGGGTCGTCGCGCTCAGGCTCATCTCAACACCCGCCACCAACGGGCTGCTCAGGGATACGGCACTGCGGCTGCCGTTCACACCCGCCTCACCATCGCGCGAGATGTTTTGCCGAGCACTGACGGTAACCCGCTGGAAAAACACACTGCTCATAGTGCCGCCGGCCGACTGGTACTCATCTGTACTCAATAAACCGAACCCCAGCGATGACTGCCGGCCAAGCCCCCAGGTGCCGCTGCCCATGACGACAGTCGGCGCCTCGCGGCCCGCGCTCAGTTGTTCACGTACCTTGCCAAGGGCGAAGTCAAAGCCTGGGGTTACGGCAATAGCCGCACCAAAGGAAGCCGCCGGCACCACGAAACTGCGTGTGCCGCCCCGCGTGCCGATAACGCTGACCTCCAGGTCACTGGTGCCATTGAGCAAAGGCAAGCCTGTCAGGCTGAACGGCCCCTCGGGCACTAACGTGGTATGGATCAGCGCACCGGACTGGCGCACCTCGACACGGGCCTGGCTGTGGGCCAAACCTTCCACCACCACACCATGATTGGCGCCAGCGCGGGAGACACCATCAGGAAACAGCTGTAACCCCGATAGCTGAATCCCACCGAACACCGGGCTTCGGGTAGAGATCTGGCCCACCTGGAACGTTGACTGCAACGCCGCGATATCACGCTGGGCGTAGGCCTGCACGTGCTCGCTGCTGCTTTTGCCGTTATCAGAAATAAAGAACTGCCGGCTGCGGACCACCCAATTACCCAGGTTGAATCCCGCCTCGGTATAAGCCGAAACGAAACGACTGGGGCCACTGCGCGACTGGGTCTGAAACCCGAGCACATCGTAGTTGAACAACGCCGCCGCACCGCCCTCGGAAAAACCTCCCACTTCCCATTCAGGCTCACGCAAGGACTGGGTAGGCACAACCAGCACCACTTCTTCGCTGCCCGGCTGCAGCCTGACGATGGTCGCGGGGAACTCACCGATGAAATCGTGACAGGCCTGATCCGCCGAAATACCCGATTGCACGATCGCCGAGGGCACTTTTAGGCCAGCTTTCTCCAGCAAACCCTGGGTAAAACACAGCTGCCCCTGATAATCGAAACGAGCCTCGACCAACCCCAGGGAATTCCCGTTGACCCGCAGCCCCACGACTTGCCTGCCCTCTCGAAACCGCGCCGCACTGCGAAAGTAGTCGGAGACCTTCGGGTCGATGCCATAGCTGGCCAAGACAGCCAGGTCAAAGCCCTCTCCCAACTCGACCGCCAAAGCAAAACCGGGGGCACCCCACAAGGCTGCCAGCCCCATGAAACCCCCTGGGCGACGGACCGTCAGGCCAGCCATCGAACGCTTAACTCTCATGAACCAGAACATCTGCCTGGTAGTTATCGACAGCAAACCCAAAGATCGTGGCCGGCTGCAGCACCACCGAGGACACCTCGGCCACAGGCCCTTGGGTATTGAGCGTCAACACCTCACCCGGCAGGATATAAGTGCGTGGCAGCAAGCCGGTTTGTTTCAGCGGATTAAGTTGCACCTCCAATCCCATGCGCACCACATAAGCACTGTCGTTATGCACACTCAAGCGATCACCCTGGCGCTTCCACTTGAGCAGTTCCCAAGGCGCGTCGTGCCGAGGCAAACCTGCCGGGTGCAGGATCAGCGGCAAGTTTTGACGCAGGGTGATACCAATGGTCGCACCACCAGGCTCACGCGCCTGGGGAATCCCCTCGAAGGACACGCGCTTGAGGCGTTGAGTCTTGAGCGGCGCCTTCAGGGTGCTGATAAACCGGACCAGTTGCGTCTCCCCTGGCTCCACGCGAGCAATGGGCGGGGTGACGATCAACAGGGTTTCAAGATCCTCGGGCACGTTTTCAATGACGGAATGCAGTAATGCGGGGGTCGGGTCGGTATTCTTGATGTTAATCGTGGCTTCGCCATTTTCTTCATAAAGAATGACAACCGTTGTTTCAGGCAACATACCGTCGGCACGGGCTACGCCACTCAGCAGCAACGCCATACAACACGATATGAAAAAAATCATTCTTGAAAGACCGTTCAACGAGTTCTCCTTGGGACACTTTCAAACAAATAATCACTTGTAATGACACAGCCACGTGAAAACAGCCGATAACAAATAAGAGGCCCCCTGACTGCCTCTGCCTTGCTATCGACCGTTGTTCAAACGTTTAGATGTAATCCAGAACCAGCGTCGCGTGACCATCCAACGCTACATTGCCGGAAAGGTTCAGATCACTTGCGCGATTGATCACCGCTTTAACGGCAATAACACCAGTGAGCTGAGAGATCGAAGCTGGCGCATTGATATTGCCGCTACGCCAGGAGTGATCGCTGGCCTGTGTCACCTTGCCGTCGCTGGCTTGCCAAGCGGCCGAGCTGCTCGAGCGTACGATCGGCGAAAGCGCGACACCGCTGGACGTCAGGTTTCTGAGGGTGACCGAATAGCCGCCGATGCGCCTGCCACCCGACGTACCGAGACCAAAGTTCTGGGCCTCGGTGTAGCCAGCGCCCAATATGCCGGCAACTTTGCTGGAGGACCGCAAGTCAGTAACAGACAAGAAAAACCTGGAAGGTGTAGTACCGCAGTTGACGACCAGGGAAGTGGAACGCTCCTCGCGTGGGTTGAAATTCGTATGGGACAATTCAGTAGCGCGGATCGTGCCATAGTCAATAACCCCGCCGGCGCTCACGCTCATACTGCAAGCCGCCGGAATGATGGTGCCCCTGACGATCAGGTTACCGGTCGGCTTAGGTGTGGCATAGGCACCCACACTGGCAACCAGGCACGCAATACCCACTGCCAAACCAAATACTTTTTTCATATTTTACCCGCCATTAGAAGTTAACAGGCGTTACTTATTCAAGGCTGAAAAGCTCCGCTTCTAAAATACGACATTCCCTGACATGAAGGACCATAAACAAATAACGCCACGGCATCATTGCCGGCGGGCAGTCTCGCTTGTTAGTGACCTGAAAAAGAATAGGAGAGCACGCCAAGTGTTGTCAGACCGTAATAAAAACGTTGCCACCATTTACTACTTCATCAGTAGTCATAACTAAGAAATCGAACAGAACAAATACGACCCCCTGTAAGAAAAGTCCCGAGAGAATTTCTATAGGCAAAAATCTAATATCTCTTACTTAGCCTAAAGTTTATTCGTCAGGGCAACGGAGAATCGCCCTACATCTCCAACAGGCATTGCCTCCCACACCGACAGGAAGATTCCCGAAGCACAACGCGTTGGCGGCAGCGGTCGATCGTGGCACGATGGTCGGGTTATCGACCGAGACCCCCAAACCATGCCGCAATCCCAAGCCAAGAATCTGTCCCTGATCGCCGCCATCGACCTGGGCTCCAACAGCTTTCACATGGTCGTGGCCAAGGCCCAGAACGGCGAAATCCGCATCCTTGAGCGGCTCGGCGAGAAAGTTCAACTGGCTGCCGGCATCGACGACCAGCGCCAGCTCAACGAAGAATCCATGCAGCGTGGCCTCGACTGCCTCAAGCGTTTTGCCCAACTGATCAACGGCATGCCATTGGGCGCCGTGCGAATTGTCGGCACCAACGCCTTGCGTGAGGCGCGTAACCGTGTCGAATTCATCCGCCGCGCCGAAGAAATCCTCGGGCACCCGGTTGAAGTGATCTCCGGCCGCGAAGAAGCGCGCCTGATCTACCTCGGCGTGTCGCACACCCTGGCCGACACCCCCGGCAAGCGCCTGGTGGCGGATATCGGCGGCGGCAGTACCGAGTTCATCATCGGGCAACGATTTGAGCCCTTGCTGCGTGAGAGCCTGCAAATGGGCTGCGTGAGCTTTACCCAGCGCTATTTCAAGGACGGCAAGATCACCCCGGCCCGCTATGCCCAGGCCTACACGGCGGCGCGGCTGGAGATCATGAGCATTGAGCACGCCCTGCACCGCCTGACCTGGGATGAAGCCATCGGCTCCTCCGGCACCATTCGCGCCATCGGCCTGGCCCTCAAAGCCGGCGGCCATGGCACCGGCGAGGTCAACGCCGAAGGTCTGGCGTGGCTCAAGCGCAAACTGTTCAAGCTGGGCGATGCCGAGAAAATCGACTTCGACGGCATCAAGCCCGACCGTCGCACCATCTTCCCGGCTGGCCTTGCGATTCTCGAAGCGATCTTCGACGCCCTTGAACTGCAACGCATGGACCACTGCGACGGCGCCCTGCGCGAAGGCGTGCTGTATGACCTGCTGGGCCGCCATCACCACGAAGACGTGCGTGAGCGCACCCTCACCTCCCTGATGGAGCGTTATCACGTCGACCTGCAACAAGCGGCTCGCGTGGAGCGCAAAGCCCTGCATGCCTTTGACCAGGTGGCCGAAGACTGGGACCTGGAAGACGGCGTCTGGCGTGAGCTGCTGGGCTGGGCGGCCAAGGTGCATGAGGTGGGCCTGGACATCGCCCACTATCATTACCACAAGCACGGCGCCTACCTGATCGAGCACTCGGACCTCGCCGGTTTCTCCCGCGAAGACCAACAGATGCTCGCCCTGCTGGTGCGCGGCCATCGCCGCAACATTCCCAAGGACAAGTTTGCCGAATTCGGCGACGAAGGCATCAAGCTGATCCGCCTGTGCGTGTTGCTGCGCTTTGCGATCCTGTTCCACCACATCCGTGGCACCCAGGAAATGCCTCAGGTGACCTTGCGCGCCCATGGCGACAGCCTGGACGTGGTATTCCCCAAAGGCTGGCTGGATGAAAACCAGCTGACCCAGGCAGACTTTGCCCAGGAAGCGGAGTGGCTGACGCGAGTTGGGTTCAGCCTGAACTTGCGTTAAAGAACACCGCAAAAAAATGTGGGAGCGGCTTTCTGTGGCGAGGGAGCTTGCTCCCGCAGGGCTGCGTAGCGGCCCCAAAGATCTTGGGAGTGCTGCGCACTCCAGCGGGAGCAAGCTCCCTCGCCACAAGAGCCCGCTCCCACACCAGTTTCAGTTCACCGTCAGAATCGGGCTACCCAGCTTCTCCAGCAACGTCGCCTGCGCACTGCGCGGGTTCTGGTTGCCGGTCGGCGTGTTACGCACGTAGCGCCCGTCCGATTGCAGGCTCCAGCTGTGGGTGTTGTCGGTGAGGTAGCTTTCCAGCTCCTTCTTGACCCGCATGATCAGCTTCTTGCCTTCCACCGGGAAGCAGGTCTCCACACGCTTGTCGAGGTTGCGCTCCATCCAGTCGGCACTGGAGAGGAACATCTGCTCTTCGCCGCCGTTGAGGAAGTAGAACACCCGCGTGTGCTCCAGGAAGCGGCCGATGATCGAGCGCACATGGATGTTATGCGACACACCCACAATGCCCGGACGCAGGCAGCACATGCCACGCACCACCAGGTCGATACGCACACCGGACTGGCTGGCCTTGTACAGCGCGCGGATGATCTTCGGATCGGTCAGCGAGTTGAACTTGGCGATGATGTGCGCCGGCTTGCCGTCGAGGGCGAACTGGGTTTCGCGGGCAATCATGTCGAGCATGCCCTTCTTGAGCGTGAATGGCGCGTGCAGCAGCTTCTTCATGCGCAAGGTCTTGCCCATGCCGATCAACTGGCTGAACAACTTGCCGACGTCCTCACACAAGGCGTCGTCAGAGGTGAGCAAGCTGTAGTCAGTGTAGAGCTTGGCGTTGCCGGCGTGGTAGTTGCCGGTGCCCAAGTGGGCGTAACGCACAATCTCGCCGGCCTCGCGGCGCAGAATCAACATCATCTTGGCGTGGGTCTTGAAGCCCACCACGCCGTAGATCACCACCGCACCGGCCGCTTGCAGGCGGCTGGCTAGTTGCAGGTTGGACTCTTCGTCAAACCGCGCACGCAGCTCGATTACCGCTGTGACTTCCTTGCCGTTTCGTGCGGCGTCGACCAGTGCATCGACGATTTCCGAGTTGGCGCCGGAGCGGTACAGGGTCTGGCGCACCGCCAGAACATGCGGGTCTTTGGCGGCCTGGCGCAGCAGGTCGACCACTGGCGTGAAGGACTCGAACGGGTGCAACAGCAGGATGTCCTGCTTGCTCACCACGCTGAAAATGTTCTCGCTGTTTTGCAGCAGTTTCGGTATCTGTGGCGTGAACGGCGTGTATTGCAGCTCCGGGTGGCTGTCCAGGCCGGTGATGCTGAACAGACGTGTCAGGTTCACCGGGCCATTGACCTGGTACAACTCGGACTCGGCCAGGTTGAACTGCTTGAGCAGGTAGTCCGACAGATGTTTGGGGCAGGTATCCGCCACTTCCAGACGTACCGCATCGCCGTAGCGCCGCGAGAACAGCTCGCCGCGCAGGGCGCGGGCCAAGTCTTCGACGTCTTCGGAGTCCAGCGCCAGGTCGGCGTTACGGGTCAGGCGGAACTGGTAGCAGCCCTTGACCTTCATGCCCTGGAACAGGTCATCGGCGTGCGCGTGGATCATCGAAGACAGGAATACATAGTTATCGCCAGCGCCCCCGACTTCTTCCGGTACCTTGATGATCCGTGGCAACAGACGCGGCGCCGGGATGATCGCCAGGCCCGAATCGCGCCCGAACGCATCGATGCCTTCCAGCTCGACGATAAAGTTGAGGCTCTTGTTCACCAGCAACGGGAACGGGTGCGTCGGGTCGAGGCCGATCGGGGTGATGATCGGTGAAATTTCGTCACGGAAGTAGCGACGCACCCAGGTCTTGATCTTGGTGGTCCAGTGACGACGACGGATGAAGCGGACCTGATGTTTTTCCAGTTCCGGCAGCAGGATGTCGTTGAGGATCGCGTATTGGCGGTCCACATGGCCATGCACCAGCTCGCTGATGCGCGCCAGGGCCTGATGCGGCTGCAGGCCGTCGGCACCGGCTTGTTCGCGGGCAAAGGTGATTTGCTTTTTGAGGCCGGCAACGCGGATCTCGAAGAACTCGTCCAGGTTGCTGGAGAAGATCAGCAGGAATTTAAGCCGCTCCAGCAGTGGGTAGGACTCATCCAGCGCCTGCTCCAGCACGCGGATGTTGAATTGCAGTTGTGACAACTCACGATGGATGTACAGGCTGCTGTCATCCAGGTTGGTCACCGCCGCCACTGGGGCCGGCGCGGGGGCCTCAGCCACCACGACAGGCGCAGCCGGTTCCAGCTCCGGTGGGGTTTCGGCGATTTGTTCAACCACCGGGTGAGCGTCTTTTACAGCAACTTCGGAGAGTCCTTCGGTATTCATCGAGTGTTCCTGTGAGGGCTATTGTTGCTCTCTAAGCAATTGGGCGGCGCGGGCGGCGAAGTAGGTCAGAATGCCATCAGCACCCGCACGTTTAAAGGCAGTCAGGGATTCGAGGATCACCCCTTCACTCAACCAACCATTCTGGATCGCGGCCATGTGCATGGCGTATTCACCGCTGACCTGATAGACAAAGGTCGGCACCTTGAATTCCTCTTTGACCCGATAAAGGATGTCCAGGTATGGCATCCCGGGCTTGACCATCACCATGTCGGCGCCTTCGGCCAGGTCGGCCGCCACTTCGTGCAGGGCTTCATGGCTGTTGGCCGGGTCCATCTGGTACGAAGCCTTGTTGGCCTTGCCCAGGTTCAACGCCGAACCCACCGCATCGCGGAACGGGCCGTAATAGGCGCTGGCGTACTTGGCCGAGTAGGCCATGATGCGCACATTGACGTGGCCGGCCAGTTCCAGGGCTTCGCGAATCGCCTGGATACGGCCATCCATCATGTCCGACGGCGCCACCACCTGGGCGCCTGCCGCCGCATGGGACAAGGCCTGCTTGACCAGCGCATCGACAGTGATGTCGTTCTGAACATAACCGTCTTCGTCGAGAATGCCATCCTGGCCGTGGGTGGTGAACGGGTCCAGCGCCACGTCGGTGATCACACCCAGTTCCGGGAACCGCTCACGCAAGGCACGGGTGGCGCGCTGGGCGATGCCATCCGGGTTCCAGGCTTCGGCGGCGTCGAGGGACTTGAGTTCAGACGGTGTCACCGGGAACAGTGCCAGCGCCGGAATCCCCAGTTCAACCCAACCAGCCGCCTCTTCAAGCAGCAAATCAATGGTCAAGCGCTCCACACCCGGCATCGACGCCACGGCTTCCCGACGATTTTCGCCGTCCAGCACAAACACCGGCAGGATCAGATCATTCGTCGTCAGTACGTTTTCACGTACAAGGCGGCGCGAAAAATCATCACGGCGATTGCGTCGCAGACGGGTGGCGGGGAACAGGCGATTGGCAGGGGTAAAGCTCACGACAGACTCCTGAGCCCGCGTTTACGGGCGAGCGTTGCAGTTATAAGCGGCCATTATGACGAAGGAATGACAGTTGTGCTTATCGATGCGACCTGTAGTCGCATTCGTCGTTTATGTAGGAATTGTTCACTTCGTGACACATCTCGATACTTTCATGAATGTTCACGAAGGCGTAGGCTGCGCGTTCATTTCGCCAGCACCCCAGACCATGCTTCAACAATTTCTGCATGACTTCGGCTACTTTGCGCTCTTCCTGGGCACCTTCTTTGAAGGCGAAACCATTTTGGTTCTCGCAGGCTTCCTGGCGTTCCGTGGCTATATGGATATCAACCTGGTGGTGGTCGTTGCTTTTTTTGGCAGCTACGCCGGCGACCAGCTGTGGTATTTCCTGGGGCGCAAACACGGGCGCAAGCTGCTGGCGCGCAAGCCGCGCTGGCAATTGATGGGCGACAAGGCCCTGGAGCACATCCGCAAGCACCCGGATATCTGGGTGCTGAGCTTTCGCTTCGTTTATGGATTGCGCACCGTGATGCCGGTGGCGATTGGCCTGTCGGGCTACCCGCCGGCTCGCTACTTGATCCTCAACGGCATCGGCGCCGCCATCTGGGCCGCGGCCTTGGGCGCTGCGGCCTACCACTTCGGCGCAGTGCTGGAAGGCATGCTCGGCAGCGTCAAGAAATACGAGCTGTGGGTGCTGGGGGCATTGCTGCTGTTGGGCCTTGGCCTGTGGCTGCGCCGGCGCTTCAAGAACGCGCGTATCGCCCGCGAAGCCTGTGCCGAGGCCAAGGCCCGGCTGGCTGCCGAGCAGGCCACGGAGCAACCGCCTAAGACGCCAGTCGAGTAAGCCGGCTTCTGCAACAGTAGAGGCCGATCGCACTGAGCAAGCTGTAACTCAGCAGGCCCAACCAGCCCAGGCTGCTGGCCGGCCACAAGCCGACCAGCGGCGCCAGCCACACCAGCGGCACATTCAGCCCCAGGCGCACCAGCTCGGCTTTCAGCGCCCACGGGCGGTTCTCCAGGGCCACGCCCAAGGTGAACAGCCCCAACGCCATCGCACTCCAGCCCAGCACCAGCGCTGCCGTGGGCAGCCCTTCGCCGAAATTCATCAAATAACTGCCGAACCCTACATACGCCGCAAATTGCAGCGCAATGTAGACCTGCTGGCGCGCATCCAGTGGCACCTCGAATTTACGGAACTGGCTCAAGTCGGATTTGGCCATCGGGTACTTGGCTTTCACGTCCGCCGGGCGCCAGCCAGTGCGCATGAACCAGATGCGCAGCTTGTCCCACCCGCTCTCAGTGCGCCGCGCATCACTCCACAACTGTGCATAAAACTGCAGGTTGGCCCATAGCGGGTTCCAACTGGCCAGCGGCGTGGTCACGCCAAAGACCACCGGTTCATTTTCGTCTTCTTCCTGGAAGCTGCCGAACAGGCGGTCCCAAATAATGAACACCCCGCCATAGTTGCGATCCATGTAGAGAGCGTTCTGCGCATGGTGGGCCCGATGGTTGGACGGCGTGACAAAGAACCACTCGAACCAGCCAAGCTTGGGCACATGGCGGGTATGCACCCAGAATTGATACAGAAGATTAAGCGAGGCCACGCTGATAAACACCACCAGCGGCACACCCAGCACGGCCAGGGGCAGGTAGAAGATCCAGCTCAGCAGAAAGCCAGTGCTGGTCTGGCGCAGGGCGGTGGTGAGGTTGTAGTCCTCGCTCTGGTGATGCACCGAGTGCGCGGCCCACAGGATGTTGCGCTCATGGCCGCAGCGGTGCAGCCAGTAGTAGCAGAAGTCGTAGAACACAAAGGCGAACACCCAGGTCCACACGCTTTGGGCAGGCAGCTCGATCAGCGCCAGGTGCTTGAGGGCAAACGCATAGGTCAGCAGGCCCACGCCTTTGGTCAACAACCCGGTGGTGGTGGACAGCACACCGGTGCTGAGGCTGTTGATGGCGTCCGCCACCCGATAATTGCGTTCGCCGCGCCAACGATCGGCCAGCAGCTCGACCACAATCAGGGCAATGAAAAACGGTACCGCGTAAGGCACGAAGTCCATGGGCTAGTCCGATGTTTTTTTGTTACATCAAGATTAGGTGTAGCGGCAGGAGATCCCATTGGCAACAGGTGACAAATTAGTAGACATTTAACGCCACAAAATAGGAGAGATGCCCATGAGCAAAAAGATTGCAGTGATCCTTTCCGGCTGCGGCGTGTACGACGGCGCAGAGATCCACGAAAGCGTGATCACGCTGCTGCGCCTGGATCAGCGCGGCGCTCAGGTTCAATGTTTTGCGCCAGATATTGCGCAGTTGCACGTGATCAACCATCTCACCGGTGAAGCGATGCCCGAGTCGCGCAATGTGCTGGTGGAGTCGGCGCGCATCGCTCGAGGTGAGGTGAAGGACATTCGTGAAGCCAACGCCGACGAGTTCGACGCACTGATCGTACCCGGCGGGTTTGGCGCAGCGAAGAATCTCTCGAACTTTGCCGTGGAGGGCGCCGGTTGCAGCGTCAACCCGCACGTGCTGGAGCTGGCCGAAGCCTTTGCCGAAGCCGGCAAGCCTGTTGGGTTGATCTGCATCTCGCCGGCCCTGGCCGCAAAGATCTACGGCCCCGGCGTGACCTGCACCATCGGCAACTGCCCCGACACGGCGGCCGCCCTGGACAAGATGGGTGCCACTCATCAGGAGTGCGCTGTCGAGGACATCGTCGAAGACAAGGCCCGCAGGCTGGTGAGTACACCGGCCTACATGCTCGGCAAGCGCATCAGCGAAGTCGCGTCAGGCATCAACAAGTTGGTGGATCGAGTGCTGGAACTGACCCACGAGAATGATTAACCCGCGCTGAGTGGGGGTGACTAGCAGGCTTGTTGTTAGGGGCAAGCTTGTTGTGGCGAGCAGGCTTGCCCTGCGCTGGGTGGCGAAGCCGCCCCAATTCAGGCAGCGCGGTGTGTCAGGCTGTGCGAGGTCGTGACGTTTAGGGCTGCTGCGCAGCCCAACGCAGGGCAAGCCTGCTCGCCACAACAAGCCTAGCTGCCACGACTAGCCCACGTTCAGGCCTGGCGCATTAACCGGGTGAGGATACGGTCCAGCGCATTGGCAAACGCCTGCTTGTCCTTTTCACCATGGGGCGGCGGGCCGCCGCCCATCTGGCCCTGTTCACGCAGGTCAGTGAACAGGTTGCGCACCGCCAGTCGCTCACTCATGTTCGCCGGGCTGAACTCCTTGCCGCGCGGGTCGAGGGCCGTAACGCCCTTCTTCACCAGACGGTCGGCCAACGGCACGTCGCTGCAGATCACCAGCTCACCGGGCACGGCGTGCTCCACCAGATAGTCATCCGCCGCGTCCGGGCCGCTGGGCACCACGATCAGCTTTACACAGGCAAAGCTCGGCTTGATCTGGCTCTGGCCCGCCACCAGCACCACGTCGAACTGGCGCTTGAGGGCGAACTTCACCACTTGATCCTTGGCCGCCCGTGGGCAGGCGTCTGCATCGATCCACACGCGCATGCTTATGCCACCACTCGGCGTTTCTCGGCCAGGCGGCTGCGGCCGTACAGCACCACAATCGCCAGGATCGCCACAGCCTGCGCACTCAACGAGTACGCATCGGCATGAATGCCCAGCCAGTCGAAGTCAAAGAACGCCACCGGCCGTGTGCCGAAGATGCCCGCTTCCTGCAAGGCCTTGACGCCATGCCCGGCGAACACCACCGACAGCGCGCACAGCAGCGCCGCATTGATGCCGAAGAACAACGCCAGCGGCAGTTTCGCCGAACCGCGCAGGATTACCCACGCCAAACCTACCAGCAGCACCAGCGCTGTGGCGCCGCCGGCCAGTACCGCGTTGTGGCCGGCAGGACCCGCCTGCAGCCACAGGGTTTCATAGAACAGGATCACCTCGAACAGCTCGCGGTATACCGAGAAAAACGCCAGCATCGCAAAACCGAAACGGCCACCGCCACCGACCAGGCTGCTCTTGATGTAATCCTGCCAGGCCGCCGCGTGGCGTCGGTCGTGCATCCATACGCCCAGCCATAGCACCATCACACTGGCGAACAGCGCCGTGCAGCCCTCAAGCAATTCGCGTTGGGCGCCGCTCACGTCAATCACATACGCCGCCAACGCCCAGGTCGCCAAGCCGGCCAGCAGCGCCAAGCCCCAGCCGACGTTGACACTGCGCACCGCCGATTGCTGGCCGGTGTTACGCAGGAACGCCAGGATCGCCGCCAGTACCAGGATCGCCTCAAGGCCTTCGCGCAGCAGGATCAGCAAACCGGAGATGTAGCTCAGCGACCAGCTCAGGCCATCACTGCCCAACAATCCGGCGGATTCGGTGAGTTTGCCCTTGGCCACGTCCAGGCGCTGTTGCACCTGCTCGACCGGCAGGCCGTCCTGCAACGACTGCCGGTAGGCCATCAAGGCTTTCTCGGTGTCTTTTCGCACGTTGGCGTCGACGTTATCCAGGGAGCTTTCTACCAGCTCGAAGCCTTCCAGGTACGCTGCAACTGAAAGGTCATAGGCCTGTTCGTGATCGCCGTTGCGGAACGCGGCGAGGCTCTTGTCCAGCGTGGTTGCGGTGTAGTCGAGCAACTGCGCCGGGCCACGCTTGACCTGCGGCGGCTGCGCACGCTGGGCGCGGAACGTCGCGGCAGCGGCTGGGCCACTGGCTGCCAGCACCTCGTTGGGGGTCTGGCGTGCCAGGTCGGCAAGGTTGAAAGGCTGTTCGCTTTTGGCGGCAGCCGGGTCGGCGGTGAAGCCTGCAATGTAGGTGGCCAGGTCCCAGCGCTGACGATCGTCCAATTGGTCGGCGAAGGACGGCATGTCGGTGCCTTCAACACCCAGGCCCAACGTGTTGTAAATCGCGTAGAGACTCAGGCGGTCCAGACGTACCGCATCGCGCAGGTTCGCTGGCGGCGGCGTCATGCCCGTGGACGCCGGGCCATCACCCGCACCGGCAGTACCGTGGCACACCGAACAGTGCTGGGCGTACAGCGGCGCACCTCGCGCCGGGTCTGGCGTGATAGCTGGCGCCTGGCTGACTTCATAAGCCACCGCCAACTTGGCGCCCAACTGGCGGGCTTGGCGGGCGACGAGTGCGCCGTCCTGGTGAGCGGATACAGCCGCTAACAATTCGTCGACGCCCTTGACCAACTCCGCACGCTCCGGCCTTTGCGGGAGCTCAGCCACCAAGCCCTGCAACACGCCGAGAAACTCTATTTGTTCGCGGTATTCAGATTCATCGATAACCTTGCCCGCCTCCACCGTCGGAGGGTAGTCAGCACCAATGTAGTCCAACAGATGCAGGGCTTGTGGCGCGCCCTCGGCAGTCGCGGCCAGCAGGTTGAAGCTGCACGACATCAAGGCTGGCAGCAGCAACCAGGCGAGAAAACGGATGGGGGCAATCATGAATGAATCTCAAAGGGAAATACGAAGTAACACATTGTTAAATTTTAAAGGGTTTGACTCAAGGTGTTAGTGATTTGGCGCAGGTGAGCCCTGTGCATTCAAGGGGCAAGTAATGGCATATGAACGTGACTTGCAGCAGCAAAAAGCCATTGTTTTGCCAGCAATGACGCCTATAATGCCGCGCCCTCTTATTGCTAAAGGGAATTTATTTCCTCGTTTTTATGAGGAATTTGCACGTCAGCCGATCACTCTCAGGGAAGAAGTTTGCATGGCATTTCGCGCCTTAACCCCGCTCACACTGGCGGCGGTTACCTTGCTCTCCGGTTGTTCAATGTTTCGCAGCTACGACACCGAGCTGCAAGCCACCAACCAGCAGTTGGCCACCGGTAACGTCGACGGCGCCCTGACCCTGCTGGAAAAGAACAACACCGGCGAAGACAAGGACCTGCTCTACTTCTTTGAAAAGGGCGAATTGTTGCGCGCCAAAGGCGACCTCACCGGCAGCCAGACCGCTTGGCGCAGCGCCGACCTGCAAGTGTTCAAGTGGGAAGAGTCGGTCAAGTTCGACAGCGAAAAGTACCTCGCCCAGTTCGGCAGTTTCCTGGTTAACGACAAGGTGCGTCGCTACGAAGGTTATGACTACGAAAAAGTCATGCTGACCACCCAGATGGCCCTGAACCTGCTGGCCCTGAATGATTTCGACGGCGCCCGTACCGAAATCAGGAAGACCCACGAACGTGAAGCCGTGATCGCCGACCTGCGGGACAAGGAATACCTCAAGCGCGAGAACGAAGCCGAGCGCCAGGGCGTCACTACCCAGGTCAAGGACTTGCGTGGCTACCCGGTTGAAGCACTGGACGCGCCGGAAGTGGTCGGCCTGAAAAACAGCTACCAGAGTGCATTCAGCCATTACCTGGCAGGCTTTGTTTACGAAGCCCTGGGTGAAAGAGACCTGGCCGCACCGGGCTATCGCAAGGCCGCCGAGTTGCGCCCCAATACGCCGCTGCTGGAACAGGCGTTGCTGGACCTGGACAAGTCCAAGGTCGGCGCCGACGAGACCGACGTACTGATCGTGGTGCAGAGCGGCCTGGCACCGGCGCGAGATTCTATCCGCCTGCCGCTGCCGATTCCGATTGACGGCCATTTTGTGATCACCCCGCTCTCATTCCCGGTGATCAAGGCCGATACCTCCACCCAGGCTTTCGGCCAGATCGGCGTCGACGGCAAGCAGCAGAACCTCACCGTGCTCAATAGCACCACCGCCATGTCCCGCCGCGCACTGCGTGACGACATGCCGGGGATCATCCTGCGCACCACCGTGCGGGCCGTCAGCCGTGGCGTGACGCAAAACAACCTGAACAAGACCAACCCAATGGCGGGCCTGGTGCTGGGCATCGCCTCGGCGGTGACCGAAGGCGCCGACACCCGCACCTGGCGCACGCTGCCGGACATGACCCAGGTGACACGCCTGCGCCTCAAGCACGGCGAGCATCAGGTCAGCCTGCCCAATGCCCTGGGCGGCACGCGGGTGACGGTCAAGGCTGACCAGCGCTATCAGGTGATCACCCTGCGCGTGGTCGGCAACCAGGTGTTCGCCGGTGGCCTTGCAGCTCATGTGGTCCCGAGCACGTCCACCCAGGCTATCGCCCTCAAACAACCTTAAGGAGCACGTTATGCGTCATTTCATCCTCGGCGCCCTGGCGCTGGTCCTGCTTGCCGGCTGCGCCACTCCGCCGCCACCGGAACCCGGCAGCGCCGCCAGCAAAATCGTGGTGATGGGCAAGTTCAAGGGCATCGCCGTCGGCGCTATCCGCATGGCCCGCGAAAATGGCTTCCTGACCGCCAAGGTGCAGTTGAGCAACATCACCAGCAGCAACCAGATGATGTATTACCGCTTCGCCTGGCTGGGCGCCGACGGCTTCCCGGTGGGCGATGAAGAAACCTGGAAAGTGCTGAACCTGTACGCCAACCAGGCGACTTTCCTGCCGGCCATCGCCAACCTGCCCCAGGCCGCTGACTTCCGTCTCGAAGTGAAAACCCCTTGAGCCGCTGCGCTAACCGTATTCAGAGAGATTTCCCCATGTTTGCACGCTTCTCGATTCTCGCCGTCGTTGCCCTTCTGGCCAGCGGTTGCTCCAACACCTCGCCGGTACTCGGCGGCAAGAACATCAGCTACGGCGACTCCAAGGCTGTGGAACTGGTGACCAACGAGTTCGGTTCCACCGACCTGCAGATGATCGCCGAGAGCATGACCCGCTCCCTGGCCCAGTCCGGCATCCTGCAAGGCCGCCCAGTGGTGCAGGTGTACGACGTGAAGAACAAGACCAGCGAGTACATCGATACCCGCGAGATCACCACGTCGATCAAGACCCAACTGATGAAAACCGGCACCGCGCGTTTCGCCAGCGATAACACCGACATGCAAAGCCAGGTCGACCAACTCAAGCTGCAAAACCAGAGCGGCCTGTACAAGAAATCCACGGTGAGCAAAACCGGCAACATGGTTGCCGCCAAGTACCGCCTGGAAGGTTCCATCAGCTCCATCGTCAAGCGCAGCTCGGACTACAAGGACGTGTTCTACAAGTTCAGCCTGCAACTGATCGATGTTGAAAGCGGCCTGGCCGAATGGATGGACGAGAAAGAAATCCGCAAGACCACGGAGCGCTAAGCAATGCGTGCATGGATCGGCATGATCGGCCTGCTGTGCGCCTTTGGCGTCTCGGCCGCCCCGAAGATCGCGGTCACCGACCTGGCGTACGAGGCGCGAGTCGAGGAGTACATCCACGCGGTGTCGGCCAGCAACAACTTCCAGGCCAGTGGCTACAGCGCCAGCGGAGCTTCGAGCTACAGCGAGTACGAAAGCCGTACCAGCTACATCGAACAGGCCGAGCTGCGTAAATTCAGCGGTGATATCAAGGGCGAGATCCTCAAGTCACACCAGTTTCAGCTGGTGCAGGGCACGCCTTACACCGCCGACGCCAAAGGTGATGTCTATGACGTGATCAAACGCATCAAGGCCGGTAACTTCAAGGGCGCGGACTATGTGCTGTTCGGCACCCTGTCAGACATCGATTTCACCCAGGACATCAACGCCCTGGACCACACCAACAGCTACTCGGCGGTGCTGGGCCTGACGCTGGTGGCCGATTTCAGCCTGATCAATACGCGAACCTTCGAGATCACCTCGGCGTTTACCGCCATGGGTGAGGGCCAGGACACCAAGTTGGTGAACAACCGTGACGTGCGCGTGAGCCTGAACCGGCCGCGTGTGGTGCGGGAAGTGTCGAAAGCGCTGGGTGAGGATGTGGCGCGCCAACTGGCGGAACAGCTGGGCGGTGGCTACCAGGACCCGGGCAAGCCTGTACTGCGCAATAACCTGCCAAGGGATGAAGCGCCGAAGATTCTGCGCTGAGCACTCATCTCAACGCCAACACATAACAAATGTGGGAGCTGGCTTGCCTGCGATAGCATCACCGAGGTGTAACTGACGCACCGCAGTGTCTGCATCGCAGGCAAGCCAGCTCCCACATTTTGATCCGGTTTCGTCAATCAAGCCGTAGCGCGATGCAAGCTGGCCAGGAACCCCGCCGCCCCCACAAACAAGCCTGCAAACGTGCGATTCATACGCTTCTGCTGCTTGGGCGTACGCAGCAGCCGCAAGACTTTCGACGCAAGCCCCGTGTAGCCCGCCATTACGATCATGTCGACGCTGATCATGGTTGCCCCCAGGACCAGGTACTGAACCAGAAGCGGCGCCTGCGGGTTCACGAACTGCGGCAGAACCGCCAGCATGAACACCAACGCCTTGGGGTTGCTCGCGTTGACCAGGAAGCCACGGAATATCATCGCCATTGGCTTGCCTATCGGGCGTATCGTGGGATCCTCGCTCATGTCCATCGGCAACGCGCGCCACTGTTTGATGGCCAGGTACACCAGGTACGCCACACCAAACCACTTGATCGCATAAAACGCGGTCGAAGACGCCGCAAGAATGGCACCCAGGCCACCCGCCACCACGGCGATCTGCATCGCCAGGCCCAGTTGCAGGCCAATGGCGTTCCAGTAGCCGCGCAGAAAACCGTATTGCAGGCCGCTGGACATCGAAGCGATGGCACCGGCGCCAGGTGAAAGGGAAATGATCCAACTGGCCAGGAAAAAGGCCAGCCATGTGTCGAGTGCCATTACACACCTCAGGAGGGAGTTTGCGAGTAAGGCTTAAGCTAACTCCGCCGACCGAAGACTGGCTATAGATTTTTACACGATGTGAATGCTAGCGGTCGCCTGGAAACACGTGGGTACCTGGCCAACGCCGCACCGAGCGCTGAAAGAACAGGCTGTTTGGCACCTGCACCATCGCATTGTCAGTGCCAGCCTCCTCCACCTCGATGAGTGTGGTGTAGAGCAGGTTGATCGCCACCACCCGGCCTTTTACACCCGGCTTGTCGACCGTATCCACCAGCTCGACGATATCACCGAGGCGAAACGGCCCGACGGTAAAGATCAAAATCGCACACAGCAGGTTGGACAGTACCGACCACATGGCAAAAAACGCCACGGCCGCGACTGCGACAAACCCCGACAGCGCCGTCCACAACACGGTGGCGGACACGCCCAGGCGCTCCAGCACAAAAATCAGCGCACTGCCCATGATCAGCCAGCGCAGGCCGCCACGCAGTGGCATCAGCAACTGAGGAGGCAACGGGTAGCGCTCACCCAGGCGATTCAGGACTTTGGCCACGAAGCGCTGGGCGAAATAACCCGCGAGCAGGATCAGCAGGATTTGCACACCCACCCAGAGCGGCGCGATCCATTGTGCCGGCAGCGGTAACTGCAACGCTTCCATCAGGACAGCGCCTCCAGCTCCGCTTGCAAGGTTTCGAGCACTTCGAGGGCTTCCATCCAGGTCTCCTCCAACTGCCCTTCGCGCACCTTGAGCCTGGCCTGTTCGGCCAGCAGGTCGCGCAGTTCGTCCTTGCGCGCCGCCTCATAGACGGCGCTGTCGCCCAGGCTGGTTTCGATCTTGGCCAGGCGCTCATGCACCTTGCCCAGCTCGGCTTCCAGCTTGTCGGCTTCGCGCTTGTGCGGCGCCAACTGCTGGCGCAGGGCGGCGGCGGCCTGGCGCTGGGCCTTCTTGTCGGTTTTGTCGGGGTTGACCGGCGTATTACTCACGGGCGCGTTGCGCAGGCGGTAATCGGTCAGCCAACGCGCATAGTCATCCAGGTCGCCGTCGAACTCTTCAACCTTGCCGTCAGCCACCAGCAGGAAGTTGTCGGTGGTGCTCTTGAGCAAGTGGCGATCGTGAGACACCACCAGCACCGCACCACTGAACTCTTGCAGGGCCATGGTCAGCGCCAGGCGCATCTCCAGGTCCAGGTGGTTGGTCGGTTCGTCGAGCAGCAGCAGGTTCGGCCGGTCCCAGGCAATCAATGCCAGGGCAAGACGGGCCTTTTCGCCGCCGGAGAAATTCAGCACCGGCTCATCAATGCGTGCGCCACGGAAGTCGAAACCGCCAAGGAAGTCACGCAGCGTTTGTTCGCGCTCGGTCGGCGCCAGACGCTGCAGGTGCAGCAACGGGCTGGCCTTGGAGTCCAGAGAGTCCAACTGATGCTGGGCGAAGTAGCCCACCACCGTGTTCTCGCCACGGGTCAGGCGGCCGGCCAAAGGCTCAAGCTCGCCGGACAGGTTCTTGATCAGCGTCGATTTGCCCGCGCCGTTAGGGCCAAGCAAACCGATGCGCGCACCCGGCGTGAGCTGCAGCTTGACCTTCTCCAGGATGGTTTTGTCGCCATAACCCAGGCGTGCATCCGAGAGATCCAGCAAGGGGCTGGAGATCTTCACCGATTCACGGAATACAAAGTCGAACGGCGAATCGACATGGGCCGCCGACAGCTCTTCCATGCGCTCCAGCGCCTTGATCCGGCTCTGGGCTTGGCGGGCCTTGGTGGCCTGGGCCTTGAACCGGGCGATGTAGCTTTCCATGTGCGCACGTTGCGCCTGCTGCTTTTCGAAGGCCTGTTGCTGCTGGGCAAGACGCTCGGCGCGCGCGCGTTCGAACGCGGTGTAGCCGCCACGGTACAGCGTGATCTTCTTCTGTTCGACGTGGGCGATGTTATCGACCACGGCATCGAGGAAGTCCCGGTCGTGGGAAATCAGCAACAAGGTGCCCTGATAGTTCTTGAGGAAGTCTTCCAGCCACAGGATCGCATCGAGGTCCAAGTGGTTGGTCGGTTCGTCGAGCAGCAACAAGTCCGAAGGGCACATCAGTGCCTGGGCCAGGTTCAGGCGCATGCGCCAGCCACCGGAGAAGTCGGCGACCGGGCGATCCATCTGTTCGTTGGTAAACCCAAGGCCAGCCAGCATCTTGCGGGCGCGGGCATCGGCGGTGTAGCCGTCGGCACTGTCCAGCTCCGAGTGCAGGCGGGCCTGTGCGGCGCCGTCCTGGGCTTTCTCGGCCTCGGCGAGGTCGTGTTGCACCTGGCGCAGGCGCAGGTCGCCATCGAGCACGTAGTCGATCGCAATGCGGTCGAGCGTGTCGATCTCCTGGCGCATATGGGCAATGCGCCAGTCGGCCGGCAGCAAGCAGTCCCCGGAATCCGGGGTCAGCTCACCCAGCAACAGGGCAAACAACGTGGATTTGCCGGCGCCGTTGGCACCGATCAGGCCGGCTTTGTGACCGGCGTGCAGGGTCAGCTCGGCGTCTTCAAGAAGACGTTGCGGGCCACGCTGTAATGTTAGGCTTTGAAGTCGGATCATAATGGCGGCGGAGTCTACCAGCTTCGTTGGCCGCTGGCTTGGGTGTGAATATGTGCGCTGACCTGTGGAGCTTTGCCCTATCGATTTACGCCCGCCCAGGGTGCGAAGACGCTTGCCTGCGCTTGCAGGAACAAGGCGCGGATGTGTGCCTGTTGCTCTGTGGTGCGTGGCTGGAACGGCGCGGCGTAGCGCTTGAGCCTGCGCGCATTCAGGCGCTGCAACAGCTTGCACGCCCCTGGCAAAAAACGGTGGTCGAACCGTTACGACAGATGCGCATGCAATGGCGAACCCTGGCGCAACAGGATGTGCCTCTGGCGGCATTGCGCGAGCGAATCAAAGCTCTTGAGCTGGAAGCCGAACGGGAATTGCTGACGCGCCTGGAGGCTTTGGCGCAGCCATGGCCGACTGGGGAAGTGAGTCAACCGAAATGGCTTGAAGGCTTGGCGACCGAAGCCGCCAACCTTGACCACGACGCGCTGCAGCAGCTGCGCGTCGTGGCCACCCGCACTTAGGAAGCGCTGGTTGGGGTGGTGCTTGGCGCTACCGGTGCAGGCGTGCTGCTGGCCGATGCGGTTGGAGCGCTGGACGCTGCCGGGGTAGCAGGCGCGGCTGCCGGAGTTGCTGGCTTGGCCGGAGCAGGCTTGGCAACGGCTGGCTTTGCAGCTGGCTTAGCGGCAGCAGGTTTGGCGGCGGGCTTGACGGCCGGTTTCGCGGCGGCAGGTTTGGCTGCTGGCTTAGCGGCTGGTTTGGCTGCAGCCGGTTTGGCAACTGGCTTGGCGGCTGGCTTGGCAGCAGCGGTTTTAGCAGCTGGCTTGGCGGCTGGCTTTGCAGCAGCGGCTTTAGCGACTGGCTTGGCCGCTGGTTTTGCAGCAGCAGTTTTAGCAGCTGGCTTGGCGGCTGGCTTTGCAGCAGCGGTTTTAGCAGCTGGCTTGGCCGCTGTTTTCGCAGCAGCAGTTTTAGCGGCTGGCTTGGCCGCTGGTTTTGCAGCAGCGGTTTTAGCAGCTGGCTTGGCCGCTGGTTTCGCAGCAGCAGTTTTTGCAGCTGGCTTGGCCGCTGGTTTTGCAGCAGCGGTTTTAGCAGCTGGCTTGGCCGCTGGTTTTGCAGCAGCGGTTTTAGCAGCTGGCTTGGCCGCTGGTTTTGCAGCAGCAGTTTTAGCAGCTGGCTTGGCCGCTGGCTTTGCAGCAGCAGTTTTTGCAGCGGGCTTGGCCGCTGGTTTTGCAGCAGCAGTTTTTGCAGCTGGCTTGGCCGCTGGTTTCGCAGCAGCGGTTTTTGCAGCTGGCTTGGCCGCTGGTTTTGCAGCAGCAGTTTTTGCAGCTGGCTTGGCCGCAGCCTTGGCTGGAGCTTTAGATGCGGCAGCTTTTGCCGGTGTACGAGCGCCCAATACTTTAGCCACCGCTTCTTTCACTCGACCAACGCCCTGGGCCAGTTTCAGGCTTTCCTGAGCATCTTTTTTGAGTTGGGAAATGTAAGTGCGGGTTTCAGCTTGGCGATCCTTGAGAGCGTCCAGCAGGTCCTCAAGTTCTTTGACGGCGTCTTTGGCTTTGGCTTGTGCCTTGGCTTTGCCGGCAGTCGCGGCGTCTTGCAGTTTGGTACGGGATTTGTGCAGCTTTTCTTGCGCTTTACCGCGTTGTTTTTCCAGTTTGGCGAGCAGTTTTTCTGCATCGGCCAACGCTTGGGAACATGCGCTTTCCAGATGTTCGAGCAAGCTGCCCGAAAGTTGTTGGAGTAAATGCAACGGGGTATTAACAGGCTTCTGTTTGGCCGACATGGTTTACCTCCTGGCTGACGTGGGTGCGGCTCATACTAGCCCTCTGCTCTTACCGCCGCTAGGGCATGTTGACAGTATCGTTTGCCTTGCGTTGCACCGTGAATAAATTCTTATCGATATAACAAAAAACGGCGGCACTTTTTGCCCACTCACACTGGCATAATCCGTCGCACTTTCGGCGGGAGAAGCAGCATGTCGCGTTATCTTTTTTTAGTGCTTGGCTTGGCGATTGGCGTGGCTAATGCAGGCGAGCAATCACCGTCAAAAACCACTGCCCAAGACCCACACGACCTTGCCTACAGTTTGGGTGCAAGCCTTGGCGAGCGCCTGCGCCAGCAGGTTCCCGACCTGCAGATCCAAGCCTTGCTCGATGGCCTCAAGCAAGCCTACCAGGGCAAGCCATTGGCACTGGATAATGCACGCATCGAACAGATCCTCGCCGAACACGAAGCACAAAACGCTGCCGACGCCGAGGTTCCACAAAGCGAAAAAGCCCTCGCTGCCGAACAGCAATTCTTAGCCAAGGAAAAAGCCGTCAGCGGCGTGCGTGAACTGGCAGATGGCATCCTGCTCACCGAGCTGGCGCCCGGCAACGGCAGCAAACCGCTGGCCAGTGATGAGGTGCATGTAAATTACGTAGGACGGCTGCCCGATGGGACAGTCTTCGACAAGAGCACGCAGCCCCAATGGTTTCGCCTGAACAGTGTGATCAGTGGTTGGAGCAGCGCGCTGCAGCAGATGCCGGTAGGCGCGAAATGGCGACTGGTGATTCCCTCCGCCCAGGCCTATGGCGCCGATGGTGCGGGTGAGTTAATCCCGCCGTATACGCCACTGGTATTCGAGATCGAATTGCTCGGCACTCGCCACTGACCCAATAAAAAACGGTGCGCCAAGCGCACCGTTTTTTTTATCTCACTCAGAGGGTCAAGCCTGGGCGGCTGACTCTTCCTTGTGAGCGTTGTGCAGCACTTCGATCAGGCAGTCTTCCAACTCGAAGCGCTCATGCAACAGCGCGCCCAATTCTTTGAATTTTTCAGCAACACAATTACCAGCATCACACAGGTCGTTGAAGGCAACGAGCTTCTCAGTGATGGCCTCCAAGCGTGGGTAGATAGTATCAGCCAGCTCCAACCCTCGATCATCGCCAAAGGCTTTAGCTTCCTTGGTCAGTTGATCGTAGACACCAAAGTGGCCCGTAGATACGTAGTCCATCAGCACGCCGCAGAACTCTTGCAACGGCTTGCGATTCTCAGCCAGTGCCTCGGGCTTGGCGCCAAGAGCATCAAAGGCTCGAACCAGTTCGTGACGTGCCTTCAACCAGCTGTCGATCAGCTTGTGCACTCCACCCCAGCGTTCCTGAGCATTCTGACAACTTTCCAGCATGGTGATCTCTCTTCCCTATAGGGGCGCTGCCGCCTGTGCCCGAGCAACACCTCAAACATTGAGGCGGCAGCCGGACAAGGCCGCATGTCACAAACGGTTTCGATAACGCGTGCGGGCCAGATTATGCCCGCATGACTATGGCTTCAAGGTACGCAGGAGAGAAAGTTCATACAAGTGTTTAATCCCGTCCTACACATTACGGCGAATTTTCAGTACCTCGCAGGGTGCAAACGGCGGCCCGCCAACAATCGTGAAAACTGCATGATGCCGAGCACCAGCATCGCCAAAAAGAACAACAGGCTCCATTCGGGCAGGCTCAGATCAAACAGTGTCCAGTTGAGTTCCACGCAGTCCACGGTGCCTTTTACACTCAGTTGCAGGGCTTGCCATAACGACAGGTTTTCAATCATGTAGTGAAGGCTGGGCCAGCAATCCTTGACCTGTTCCGGCGCGGCATTTTGTAGCAGCACTTGGCGTACTGCAGTGATAGCCCCGAGCAACGCGCAGCCCATGCTGGCCAACCCGTACAGGTAGACCCCGGAGCGTTTCGGGTTGTGTATGGTCGCGACCAGGTTGATCAGCGTGAAGGCTGCCAAAAAGATGCGCTGCACCTGGCACAGGAAGCAAGGACGCAAGAGCGCGCCGAATTCAAGATAAAAAGACGCACCCAACGTCAGCGCACCAGCCAAGAACGCCAGGAGAAACAGAGAGCGTGAAGGGGCCAAAGACATTGTTATCCGTACCGCAGGAGATAGACCCTTACGGTAGAGTAAAGGCCTGACTCCTTTCAATACGCGTTAGGGCAGACTATTCCGCAACCGCCTGGGGATATGCCGTCAGAACCTGGATGACTTCAAGCAGTTGGCGGTAGGAATTTGCTACGTAGCGCTTTAGCGCCCAGGATTTACGCGATAAAGAAAGGTTGGCCCTCAGAAAGGTCCGGCCAACCTTGGCTTTCATTCCTACACTCGCGCAGGCACCGGCAACGGTGATGCCAGCAAGCGGCTGTCCAGAAGCCCCAGGCCTTCCTGGAACAACTGGTTGCTGCGCTCGGTGTCGCCCAACTGGGCCAGCAAGCGCGCCAGCTCAGCACAGGCTTCTGGATTACGCTGCACTTGCAGGCTGCTTTCCAGATAGTCGCGTGCTTTGCCCCACAGGCTGTTTTGCAGACACAGGCGACCCAGTGTCAGCAACAGGCTGGCATCCCCCGGATGGTCTTTGAGCCAGCCTTCAGCAAATTTGAGCTGTCGACCCGGGTCACTGCCACGCAACAAACCGTAAAGCCGGATCAGATGGCTGTCATAGCCGCGCTTGATAGCGCCACGCAGCACTTCTTCGGCCTTGGCGTCAGCACCCAGCCGACGCAGTTGTTCAGCGTAAGCCAACACCAGTTGCGGTTCTTGGCGCTGGGCGGAGGTCAGTTGCTCCCACGCTCGCTCCAAAGACTGCAACCCGGCTTCGCCCTGCTCTTCACGCTCGACCGCCAGCCCAAGGTTTTCACCCCAGGCACGGCGCTCAAGTTCGGCCAGCTCAGCGGCGGGAAGCACTTTGTCCTTGCGCAGTTCGGGTAACAAGCGAATCACCGACGGCCAATCGCCCCGCTGCTGATGCAGACGCTGCAATTGGCGCAAGACCTGCGCGTTATGCGGATGACGCTCGTACATGGCCTGCAAGGTCACCAGCGCACCTTCAGTGTCGCCACGGTCCATCTGCAGTTGCGCATGGCTCAGGGCCACAGCCAGTTCCGCCTGTGGCTGGCGTTCCAGAGCACGCTCCAGCAAACCGTCGGACTCCACATAGCGGCCCTGTTCGTTGGCAGCCCGTGCGGCGCCAAGGTAGTACAACAGCGGCTGGCGCTCGGCTTCAGCGGCGCGGTGCAGGTGCCGTTCGGCGCTGGCCCAGCGGCCTTCGGCGAGGTCCATCTGGCCTTGCTCGATAGCTATTTGCACACGGCGGCTGCGGTTACGCCGCGACCATGGGTTGACTACGCCACCCGAAGTGGTGAGCAAGCTGAGCAGCACACGCAGCAAGTAGATCACCAGAACGACGGCGAACACCGCCACCAGCGTGGCCCACAGGCTTGACTCGTAATGCAGCAGATGGGGGTAGGTAATCAGCACGTAGCCGGTGTGTTTCGAAATACCCACGCCCAGTGCCAGGGCGATCGCAATCGCCAGCACCAGGATCACATAGAAACGCTTCATCGGCTCTACTCCTGGGTCGCCGGCGTGCCCGCCGACGCCTTGGCTTCATCGGCAGACAGATGACGGCGCTCAAGGTAGGCCTGCACTGCCGCCAGGCTGGTGGCCAGGTCCGGCGTCACCACTGAGACAGCCTTGGGCTCGAGCTCGGCAATGCGCGCCAGCATCGCCTTGCTCTGCGGATTGTCCTGGTTGAAGTTGTCCTGCAGCACGCTGCGCGCCTCACCCAGCGAGCGGCTGTACACCGCCGATTCGCCGTTAAGCGCGGCCCACTGCGCCTGCTCCAGCGCCAGGCTCAATGCCAGGCGCACCTGATTCAGACCTTGACCGGCGAGCAACGGACGAATGTTGTCATCAGGGTTGAAGTCGATACGAAAGTAGCGAGAGATCTGCTCCCACCACTGTTTCAGGCGATTTTCCGTATCGGTGGTCGAGCGCCCTTCAGAAGCAGGTTCGGTGAGCTGATACTCCGGTGCGATAGCCGCAAGCGCCACGACCTGATCACGCAGTGCGGCCAGTTGCAGGTACAGGCCGGTGCGGTCGGGTTGCTCGGTACTGCGCAGCGCGGCAAGGCTCTTGGCCAACTGCTCACGGGCGGCGTAGGCGCCTGGGTCACTTTGTTCACGCAGAATTTCGTCGGCACCCTGGACCAGTGACTGCGCACTGTTGATGTCCTGCAAGGCAGAGAGACGCAAGCTGGCCAGGCGGATCAGGTGTTCGGCCTCGGCCAGGCGCCAGTCTTTGCGGCTGGCGCCCAGCACGGTTTCCAGGCGTTGGCTCAGGCGCTGCTGGTCACCCTGCAATTGAGCGACCAGGCGGCGGCGCTCCTCAAGCTCGTCCGCCCCAGGCAGCTGCGCCAGGCGCGCCGCCAGCTGTTGCTGGCTTTGCTTGAGGGATTGGGATTGATCATCAAGGGTCTGCACCTGGCCCAGCTGTTGCTGGCTGCTGGCTTGCAGGGCACGGACCTGCCAGATCCCCCAACCGCCGGCGGCAACGCCTGCAGCACCGAGCAACAGGGCCACAACCGCCAGGCCATTGCCACGGCGTGGCGCGGCGACCTGTGACTCAACCGGCGCATCAAGTGCGGGTTGGGTTTCATCTTTAGGCAAGGCTGTTTCGCTCACGTATCCGTCCTTTGCGTATCAGAGAGTGGGCGCCGCATGCCTTAAGAGGCAGCGCTGCGCAACGCCACTAACAAAGCCGCGGCACTCGCGCCGCGACAATCCACAACTTTTTCTGCTCCAGCGGCCCGCGCCATGTCAGACACGCGAGGGCTGGGCACGAACAACGGCAGCTGTGCCACCTTCGGCCAATCGGGGCCGGCCAGGGCTTGCAGGTGTAAAAAACCCTGCCCACTGCTGACCACCAGGCCGTTCAAGCGTTCCAACTGGATGCGTCGCATCAGCACCCCCGCGGGGTAAGCCGGGAGGAAGCGGCGATACAACTCCAGATAATCGACACTAGCACCTTGCTCACGCAAACGCTCAGCCAGCAACTCTCGGCCGCCCTCACCACGCAGGATCAACACCCGCGCACCAGGCCGTGCGACAGCCTCGCGCAAGGCCGGCAACTCAAGCAAGGCTTCGCTGTCGTCGCCGGTTTGCGGATAGTGAACGGTGAGACCGTGATCGGCCAGTACCTGCGCAGTGGCAGCGCCCACGCTGAACCACGGCAACGCTGGCCAGGGCTGCTGCAGTTGCTGCACAGCCAGACGTGCCGCCGGCTTGCTCACCACAATCACCGCGCTATAGCGGCCCAGCTCAGCAAAAACTGCCTGTTGCTCGGGCGTGACGGGCAAGGCTTCGGTATCCAGCAACGGCAAGCTGCTGCTGAAAATACCGGCTTCGGCCAACAATGCAGCCACGGCCGCCGACTCTTCGACGGGCCGCGTCAGCAGCACGCGCCAATCGCTCACTGCGGGCCGGCCTCGCCATAGACTTTTTCCAGAATGGCGCCGGCACCCTTGCTCAGCAGCTCTTCTGCGACCTGGATGCCCAAGGCCGTCGCGTCACGCTGCGGCCCACGCACCTCGGCGGTGAGCAGCGTGCCGCCGTCCGGATCACCGACCAAGCCACGCAGCCAGAGGTTGTCACCTTCAAGCACCGCGTAGCAGGCAATCGGCACCTGGCAGCCACCGTTGAGGTGCTTGTTGAGGGCACGTTCAGCAGTGACACGCACTTCGGTGTCGTGGTGGTCGAGGGGTTTGAGCAAAGCATGGATTTCGCTGTCGGCGGTGCGGCATTCAATGCCGACTGCGCCCTGCCCGCCGGCGGGCAAGCTGTCTTCGACGCTGATAGCCGAAGTAATACGGTCTTCAAAACCCAGGCGGATCAGGCCGGCAGCCGCAAGGATGATCGCGTCATATTCGCCGGCATCCAGCTTGGCCAGGCGGGTGTTGACGTTGCCGCGCAAAAAACGAATCTGCAGGTCCGGGCGACGGGTCAGCAATTGCGCCTGACGACGCAGGCTGGAGGTGCCAACGATGCTGCCCAGCGGCAGGTCATCCAGGGACGCGCAGGTGTTGGAAACAAACGCATCACGCGGGTCTTCGCGCTCGCAGATGCAAAAAAGGCCCAGGCCTTCGGGGAAGTCCATGGGCACGTCTTTCATCGAATGCACGGCGATGTCGGCTTGGTTTTCCAGCAGCGCGGTTTCCAGCTCCTTGACGAACAAGCCCTTGCCGCCGATCTTCGACAGCGGCGAGTCGAGCAGCTTGTCGCCGCGACTGACCATGGGCACCAGGGATACTTTGAGGCCCGGGTGAGCCAGTTCAAGGCGCGCTTTGACGTATTCGGCCTGCCACAAGGCCAAGGCGCTTTTACGGGTGGCGATGCGGATTTCGCGAGAGGACATGGATCAATCCGTACTGAATAGATACGGCAGATAATAACAGCTCAGGCAAACACGCTTTGATTTGAATCAGCAAGTGCGGGGCCTCCCTGGCCACGTCGCACCGGGATAAAGGAATGCACGCCTCGCTACAGCCCTTGGGCTAAAGCTGCTGCATCATCTTGCGCACGCCGGCGACATGGCGTCGGCTGACGATCAAGGCATCGCCGTTAAGCCCTTTTAGGAACAGCTGGAAGTGCCCCAAAGGCGTGCGCTGCAGGCGTTCTATTCGCTCGCGGGCCACCAGTGCATTGCGGTGGATACGTACGAAGCGGTCGCCAAATTCATCTTCAAGGGCCTTGAGCGGCTCGTCGAGCAGGACTTCGCCGGACTCGTGTCGCAGGGTCACGTACTTGTGATCGGCAATAAAGTAGACCACCTGGGCCAACGGGATCAGTTCGATGCCCTTGCGGGTCCGCGCGCTGATATGGCTGCGCGGCCCGTTGCCACTTTGGGCTGCCGGCTGGGTCAGCGCAGCGAGTTGCACGCGGTTCGGGCGCTCGGCCTTCTTGAGCGCCTTGAGCAATGCTTCACCCGTCACCGGCTTGACGATAAAGCTGACACCGCTGGCTTCCAGGGTCTCGGTGGAAAACTCTTCTTGTGCGGCGCACAGCACCACGGCAGGTGGCGATTCTCGCTCACTCAAACGGGCGGCGACTTGCAGGCCATCAAGGCCCGGCAAGCGGATATCGAGCAACACCACGTCCGGCTTGAGGCTGTCGATCAGCGTCAACGCCTCTTCGCCGTTGGTGGCACTCGGTTCAAGGACTGTATAACCCTCGAGTTCACTGACCAAACGGCTCAGTCGCTCGCGGGCTTGGGGTTCGTCATCAACGATCAGGACATTCATATTGCGCTGGATTCCTGCGTGAGTCTCGCACAAGGATAGCGTAGACAGGTGCGGTGACTTGCGTCACAGCGATCCACGCTAAGACTAGCGCGAGCGGCAAAAAGTGCCCCGGCAGCGGCACCCAAATTTACCCGGACCTGTTCAATTGCGCCCAAGACCTGCTGCCTTTGGGCATCGTCGTAGGGTTTGCTGATACACAATCCGAATACCCCCCTTTTTTAATGGATAGTCTGGGCTATGACCGCATCACCCGACTTTGGTGCATTCATGCTCTATCAGTGCAACTGTAGACGCTCGCTGAGACGATATTGCTCAATCGTCAAATATCGTTTCAATTACCGCCTGCCTCCAGTCTCGTCCCGGATGCGTCCGGCGGCAAGGCACTTAGCCATCCTTGGCGCAAATAAAAATGCCGATCACCCGTAGCATCGCCTCCGCGAGCAACCCTGTTATTATCGGCGGCACACCTCCACGCCTCTTTTAAGCAGATCACGAGCGAATCCATGAGCACCGACAAGACCAACCAGTCCTGGGGCGGCCGCTTCAGTGAACCCGTCGACGCCTTCGTCGCGCGCTTCACCGCCTCCGTCACCTTCGACCAGCGCCTGTACCGCCACGACATCATGGGCTCGATCGCCCACGCCACAATGCTGGCCAAGGTCGGCGTGCTGACCGACGCCGAGCGCGACAGCATCATCGACGGCCTGACCACTATCCGCGGTGAGATCGAAGCCGGCACGTTCGACTGGCGCGTCGACCTGGAAGACGTGCACATGAATATCGAGGCGCGCCTCACCGATCGCATTGGTGTGACCGGCAAGAAACTGCACACCGGTCGCAGCCGTAACGACCAGGTGGCCACCGATATCCGCCTGTGGTTGCGTGACGAGATCGACCTGATCCTGGCCGAAATCACCCGCCTGCAAAAAGGCCTGCTGGAGCAGGCCGAGCGTGAGTCCGGCACCATCATGCCCGGCTTCACCCACTTGCAAACCGCGCAGCCCGTGACCTTCGGCCATCATTTGCTGGCCTGGTTCGAAATGCTCAGCCGCGACTACGAGCGCCTGGTGGACTGCCGCAAGCGCGCCAACCGCATGCCGTTGGGCAGCGCCGCGCTGGCCGGCACCACTTACCCGATCGACCGCGAATACACTGCGCAACTCCTGGGTTTCGACGCCGTGGGCGGCAACTCTTTGGACGGCGTGTCGGATCGCGACTTCGCCATCGAATTCTGCGCCGCCGCCAGCATTGCGATGATGCACCTGTCGCGTTTCTCCGAAGAGTTGGTGCTGTGGACCAGTGCGCAATTCCAGTTCATTGACCTGCCGGACCGCTTCTGCACCGGCAGCTCGATCATGCCGCAAAAGAAAAACCCCGATGTACCGGAGCTGGTGCGTGGCAAGAGCGGCCGCGTGTTCGGCGCGTTGATGGGCCTGCTGACCTTGATGAAAGGCCAACCTCTGGCCTACAACAAGGACAACCAGGAAGACAAAGAGCCGCTGTTCGATGCCGCCGACACCCTGCGCGACTCGTTGCGTGCGTTTGCCGACATGATCCCGGCGATCAAGCCCAAGCACGCGATCATGCGTGAAGCGGCGCTGCGCGGTTTCTCCACCGCCACCGACCTGGCGGACTACCTGGTGCGTCGTGGTCTGCCATTCCGTGACTGCCATGAAATCGTCGGCCATGCTGTTAAATACGGCGTGGACACCGGCAAGGACCTGGCGGAAATGAGCCTGGAAGAACTGCGTCAGTTCAGCGACCAGATCGAACAGGACGTGTTCGCCGTGCTGACCCTGGAAGGCTCGGTGAATGCCCGTAACCACGTGGGCGGCACTGCGCCGGCGCAGGTCAAGGCAGCCGTTGTGCGCGGCCAAGAACTGCTCGCCAGCCGATAATTGCTAAGACCAACTCGGCCAAAATGTGGGAGCGGGCTTGCTCGCGAATGCAGAGTGTCAGTCGCCAGAGATGTCGACTGATCCACCGCTTTCGCGAGCAAGCCCGCTCCCACATTTGATTGGGCCGTGGTCGGCTACTTCTTGGCCGCAATCATCGCCATAAATGCAGGCATCGCTGCCTCCCTGTCCGCCGCCACCCTCTTGGCGTTGGGCATCTCATGCAGCCGCTCGAGCAACGCCTTGGCCTTCGGCAAATCCGCCAGCAAATCCAGACCAAACAGCTTCTCGCCCACCGCGCAGGCGAGGTTCACGCTGTACATGAAATACAGATCGGCAATCGTGAAGCTCTCTCCCGCCACATAGGGCGCGAACTTGCCGTGCCGGCCCAAAGAAGCAACCCCAAGCAACAACTCAGTCTTGGTTTTTTCCTTAATCGCGTCCGGCACCGACATACCAAAGAACGCCTCGGCAAAACACGCGCGGGCGGGCAACTCGATGTACAGCTCGATCTCCCGGCACAACGCCAGCACCTGGGCGCGCTGATACGGGTCGGCGGGCAGCAACGACGGGCCTTCCTGGGTTTGCTCGATGTACTCGAGGATCACGCTGGTTTCGTTGATAAAGCCTTGTTTGACCCCCAGCACCGGCACCTTGCCGCGCGGGCTGACGGCCAGGGCTTCAGGGGTTTGGCCTGCGTAAAACGGCACTTCTTCGAATGGCAGGCCTTTCTCCAGCAACGCCAGCTTGACCATGTTGTAGTAGTTGCTGACCGAAAATCCGTAAAGCTTGAGCATTGCGAATGCCTCCATGCCGGGTGTGGGGTTGGCTGCAAGCGTTATAGATCCCGGCAGGCCGCTTGACCAGCAGCATCAGTCGCCTGAATGGCGGTAGACTGGCGCCCTTTCCTTGAGGAGCCTGCCATGAGCGAGCCGACCGATATCGACAACGACGAAGAAGAATTCGCCGAAACCACCCTGATCGAAGCCATCGAGAACCAGATCGAAAGCGAAACCCCGCCAGCGGCCAAGGCCACCTTCAACAAGCTGACCCTGGTGGGCTACGAACGTGAAGATATCCTGCAACTGATGGCCCACGTGCTTGCAGTGGAGATCGACGCGCTGCTGGAAGAGGACCGTGCTTTCAATACCGAATGGTATGAAACTGCACTGCGTGCTCTGCCGGAATTGCCGCCCGAAAAGCAATAAATCCAACAAGCGGCAACACACTGGACAGTTCGGCAAAGTGCGTTCACCTTATGGCCTGCTAGCCTCTAATAAATTCTTAGAAAGTCTGGAGTCCTTATGTCGTATACCCCTGAGTTGGTTGCCGAACTGGAAATCCTTGCACTCTTCAATCTGGACAGCACCAAGGAAGGTCTGAAAGTCCACCAGACCGCCGCGTCTACTGCCATCGCCGCTGCCAAACGCCTTCATGCCAAAGGCCTTATCGACCAGCCGGACGGAGGCTACCTGACCAGCCTTGGCCGGGACGCCGCAGAACAAGCGCAAACCCTGCTGACCATCTTGACTACCGCTACCACCAAAGAAGCTGCCTGACACCTACTTTCGCCCATGGAGTCCGCCTGCTGCGGACTCTGAGGGCGTTACTGTGGGCGGCACAAAATTCTGACGCCAAAAAGCCACATATCATCTAAACCTCCTACGCTTCTGGCTGTAAACTCCTACACGGCCGCCCACGTCGGGCTCTGCGAGCCAACGACTCAGACATGACCCGCATCCATGAAATCCGCCCCGACCTGGACGAAGGCATCGACCGCAAGGTGCTGGCCCAGTTGCGCGCGCGCTTCATGGCCCTCAATGCAGGCCGCATGGCCCGGGCCGTCGAAGGGCTGACGCCACGCCAACAGAGCGTGCTGACCCTGCTGCCGTTGTTTTTTCACGTCAACCACCCGCTGTTGCCCGGCTATGTCGCGGGCAGCACGCCAGCGGGCCTGTCAAACTTCGAACCCGACGCCCAGGCCCTCATCGAAGCCCAGCGCCTGACCCGCTCGTTCTCCTATAAGCCGCGCCATGGCAACCCGCCGCAGCCGATCCATGGTTTGTTCCTGATGGGCAGCCTCGGCACCTTGGCCCAGGCGGACCAGAGCGACATGGACGTGTGGGTCTGCCACGCTGCGGACCTTGGCGAGAGCGAACTCGCCGAGCTGCGCAAAAAGTGCCAGTTGCTGGAAGCCTGGGCTCTGACCATGGGCGCCGAGGCGCATTTTTTCCTGATCGAGCCGACGCGCTTTGTTTCAGGCGAGCGCGACACTCAACTGAGCTCCGACGACTGCGGCACGACTCAGCATTACCTGTTGCTGGATGAGTTCTACCGCACTGCCATCTGGCTCGCCGGGCGCACGCCAATCTGGTGGCTGGTGCCGGTCTATGAAGAAACCCGCTACGCCGAATTCACCCACGCGCTGATCTCCAAACGTTTTATCCGCGCCGATGAAACCCTGGACCTCGGCCACCTGGCGCACATCCCGCCGGGCGAATTCATCGGCGCCGGGTTGTGGCAACTGTTCAAGGGCATCGAGTCGCCTTACAAATCGGTGCTCAAGCTGCTGCTGACCGAGGTGTACGCCAGCGAGCACCCCAACGTGCACTGCTTGAGCCTGCGCTTCAAACGTGCGGTGTTTGCCAATCAGATGGACCTGGATGAGCTGGACCCCTACATCGTGGTCTACCGCCGTATCGAGGAATACCTCAAGGCCCGCAATGAACCCGAACGCCTGGAACTGGTGCGCCGTGCGCTGTACCTGAAGGTCAATCGCAAGCTCAGCGCCGGCCAGCGCAGCACCAGCTGGCAGCGGCTATTGTTGGAGCGCCTGGCCCATGAATGGGGTTGGGACCAGCGCCAGCTGGCCTTGCTCGACAGCCGCAGCCAGTGGAAAGTGCGCCAGGTCGCCTCGGAGCGCCGCGCACTGGTCAGCGAACTCAATTACAGCTACCGCTTTCTCACCCAATTCGCCCGCACCGAGCAGACCGTCAGCCTGATCAACAAGCGTGACCTCAATGTACTGGGTCGGCGCCTGTATGCCGCGTTTGAGCGCAAGGCCGGCAAGGTCGAGTTCATCAACCCCGGCATCGCCCCGGACCTGGCCGAAGACACCCTGACCCTGGTGCAATCGCCCAACCGCAAGGAACCCGGCCAGCACCATTGGGGCTTGTACAACGGCAACCTCACGGCGCTGGAATGGGAGCACTTCGCGCCGATCAAACGCAGCCGCGACCTGCTGGAGATGCTCACCTGGTGCCATCGCAACGGTGTGATCGACAGCAGCACACGCCTGGCCTTGCACCCAGGCGTCAGCGACATGACCGAATTCGAGCTGTTCAACCTGCTGGGCTGCCTGCAACAGACTATCGCCCTGCCCCTGGCCAGCGTCGATGAAGACCGCCTGCTGCGCTCGGCGGTACCGGAAGAGGTGCTGTTGCTGATCAACGTCGGCGTTGACCCGCTCAAGCATCACCGCGACTTGAATATCCTGATGACCACCGAGCGCACCGACTCCCTGAGCTACGCCGGTGTGCGCGACAACCTGGTGCTGACGCTGGATCAGGTCACGCTCAACAGTTGGAACGAGGTATTGGTCAGCCGCTACGACGGCCCTCACGCACTGCTCGACTGCCTGCGCGACTACCTCAATCAGCTGCCACCGAACCACCTGCCACGCCTGCGGGTGCGCTGCTTCTGCCACAACCGTGCGCAGTTCATTGCCCAGCGCGTGGAAGAAATCTTCGATACCGTGCAGAACCTGCTGCTTAGCCAGTCCAATCATCGCTACCTGCTGCAGGTGCAGCAGCACTATCACGTGATGGAGCTGACGCCGGGCCAAGCCACTCACGTGCCACTACCCAGCCAGGATGCGCTGATCGCCTACCTCAGCGAAGAGCTGGCCAGCTACAGCCCGTTGCACCTGGACGCCATGGCCCTGGAAGATCACGACCTGGCACTGTTGCTGCCCATGGGCATGGCTGATTGTGTGCAGGTGTACTACCGGGTCAATGAAGGCTTCGCCCAGCTGTATGTGCTGGATGAGTTCAACGCGCTGTGGCAGCAACGCTTGCCGTTTCATGATGAGCAAAGCCTGCTGGCGCCACTGCAGCGCTTCCTGCAATCGATCATCTATCGCCGCGAAGCGCTGGCGCCGCTGGACGCACAACAGCCGCTGGGTGAAGTGCAGATTTTGTATTACCAACTGTTGCCGTCGGGCAATCAACGCGCGCGCGGCATTGAGCCTCGACCGGCGCCGCAGAACCCGGCCAACAAGCCGTTTTATGACGTGCAAGCGATCATCGGCAAAGCCGCACCCGGCCAGGTCGGCATCACGCTGTACTGCAATCAACGGGAGTTTTCCGAGTTGGAGTTCGGCGACCAACTGTTTGCCATAGTCGCCCAGGAAATCGTCGGGCAACGCCGGGAGACCGAGCGTTACCGCTGCTACATCACCGACCTGGACCTGTCGGGCCTGCTCGGTGATGTGCAAAGCCCAAGCAACTTGTATCTGCGTTACAAGGCCGAGCTGGAGTTGTCGCTGAATGCGGCGCTGAGCCAGATTTAAAGCGGCTCTTGTTAGATGGAAAATGCGCCGCCATCTTTGGGCTGGCCTTCAACGCTGAGCAATTCAAGCTTGAGGGTTTTGCCGCCCGGCGCCGGCCAGTCGATGTGCTGGCCCACTTGCAGGCCAAGCAAGGCGCTGCCGACCGGAGCCAGGATCGAAATTTTACCTTCGTCGGCATTGGCATCCTTGGGGTAAACCAGGGTCAGGTGGTAGTCCTTGCCACTGCCTTGCTCACGGCAATGTACGCTGGAGTTCATGGTCACGACACTTGCAGGCACTTCATCGTGGCCAACCACTTCTTCGGCACGGTCGAGCTCGGCTTGCAGCGCGACTACACCCGGTTGAGTCTCGTCCATGCGGTCGATCAGTAGCTCAAGACGCTGCACGTCAAGACGGGTAAGAATGATGGAAGGTGCGGTCATGATTCAGGCAGACTCCTTTTTTCTGCACAAAAAAGCAAAACCCCGCCAGGAAAAGGCGGGGTTCTCACGGGCCTCGATGAGTTGAGGCGTACCCGGACACTACCACAGCGTCATAAATAAACAAGACGGCCTCAGGCGCGGGCCCTGCGCTGCTCGGCCTCGGCGCAGATCACCCGGCGCCGGGCATCGTCGGCGGAGCGCCATTCACGGATGTCTTCCACGTGCCGGTAGCAGCCGAGGCAGACTTTTTGCTCGTCCAGGCGACACAAACTGATACAAGGTGACGGCACTGCCGGGCTGACATTGCTGAACAGCGGCTTGGGCGGGCGTACAGGTGCAGGCTGGGTCACGATCAGATCTCGTCGAAGTCCAGCTCAGCGCCGGCTTGTTCCTGAACCAGGCGTGCAAGCATTTCGCTTAACAGCTCATCGCTGGTATCGCACTGCCAGTTGTTGTCTTCTTCGTTGTAGTCGAAGTGAAAACCACCCGAACGCGCCGCCAGCCACAGCTGACGCAGCGGCTCCTGGCGGCTGAAGATCAGCTGGGTGCCGTTTTCAAACTTGACGGTCAGCACGCCTGCCGAGTTTTCCAGGTCCACGTCCAGGCCGCTGTCGTCGAAAATATCTTCCAGCGCCTGCTGGGTCGAATCCACCAGGTCGTGAAAACGGGCTTCGGTCAAACTCATTGTGGGAACCTCGAAAAGTGTCTGGTCACGCTCAAGCGGCGCACGATACGGACGCGCCATGATGATTGCAAAGGATACCGATTTCATTACCCGCAGCCGCGTGAAATATCCTCATTTAGCGTAGGCCGAATCGCGGCATGCTCGGCAAACCCCCGCCGGACGGGTATTACGGCGCATAGGCAAGCTGGCGGGTGGTCGGTATACTCGGGCGCAATTAATGCATATTCAAGGATTTCGCCATGAAGCGCCTGATCTCTTCCCTTGCTGCGCTCGTCGCGGTCGCTTGCCTCGTTAGTGCCTGTGGTCAAAAAGGCCCGCTGTACCTGCCCGATGACAGCAAAGACCCGAACGACCAGGCACAGTCGTCGCAAAAAGCTGCAAAAGCGCATAAGCACGACACTTACTAAGGGAACATCATGGACGCTTTTAACTACCGGGACGGCGAGCTGTTCGCGGAAGGCGTGGCGCTGTCCGCGATTGCCGAGCAGTTTGGCACCCCGACCTATGTGTACTCGCGTGCGCACATCGAAGCTCAATACCGCTCGTTCACCGACCCACTGGAAGGCGTTCCACACAGGGTGTGCTACGCGGTCAAGGCCAACTCCAACCTGGGTGTACTGAATGTCCTGGCGCGTCTTGGCGCTGGTTTTGACATCGTTTCCCGTGGCGAACTGGAACGTGTTCTGGCTGCCGGCGGCCAGGCCGACAGGATCGTCTTCTCCGGCGTCGGCAAGAGCCGCGAAGACATGCGTCGTGCCCTCGAAGTGGGCGTGCATTGCTTCAATGTCGAATCCACCGACGAGCTGGAGCGCCTGCAAGTGGTCGCCGCCGAGATGGGCGTTCGCGCGCCGATCTCCCTGCGCGTCAACCCGGACGTCGATGCCGGCACGCACCCCTACATCTCCACCGGTCTCAAAGAGAACAAGTTCGGCATCGCCATTGCCGACGCCGAGGACGTGTACATCCGTGCCGCACAGCTGCCGAACCTGGAAGTGCTGGGTGTCGACTGCCATATCGGCTCGCAACTGACCACCCTGCCGCCGTTCCTCGATGCACTCGACCGCCTGTTGGCACTGACCGAACGCCTTGGCGAGTGCGGCATCTACCTGCAACACATCGACCTTGGCGGCGGCGTGGGTGTGCGTTATCGCGATGAAGAGCCGCCGCTGATCGCCGATTACATCAAGGCTGTGCGCGAGCGCACCGAAGGCCGTGGCCTCACCCTGATGTTCGAGCCGGGCCGTTATATCGTTGCCAACGCCAGCGTGCTGCTGACCCAGGTCGAGTACCTCAAGCACACCGAACACAAGGATTTCGCCATCGTTGATGCAGCGATGAACGACCTGATCCGCCCGGCGCTGTACCAGGCGTGGATGGACGTCACGGCCGTAACCCCGCGCGAGGGTGAAGGCCGCGCCTACGACATCGTCGGCCCGATCTGCGAGACCGGCGACTTCCTGGCCAAGGATCGTCAGCTTGCGCTGGAGGAAGGCGACCTGCTGGCCGTGCATTCGGCCGGTGCCTACGGGTTTGTCATGAGTTCCAACTACAACACCCGCGGCCGTGCCGCCGAGGTGCTGGTGGACGGTGATCAAGCGTTTGAAGTGCGTCGCCGCGAGACGGTAGCCGAGTTGTATGCTGGCGAAAGCCTGCTGCCGGAGTAAGCCATGCTGCTGCGTTTTACCAAGATGCACGGGCTGGGTAATGATTTCATGGTCCTCGACCTGGTCAGCCAGCACGCGCACATCCTGCCCAAGCACGCCAAACAGTGGGGCGACCGTCACACCGGCATCGGTTTCGACCAGTTGCTGATCGTTGAGGCGCCGAGCAACCCGGAGGTGGATTTCCGTTACCGGATCTTCAACTCCGACGGCTCCGAAGTGGAACAATGCGGCAACGGTGCGCGTTGCTTTGCGCGCTTTGTGCTGGACAAGCGCCTGACCGCCAAGCGCCAGATTCGCGTCGAAACCAAAAGCGGCGTGATCGAGCTGGATATTCGCAGCGACGGCCAGATCAGCGTCAACATGGGCGCGCCACGCCTGGTGCCGGCGGATATTCCGTTTCAGGCCACCGAGCAGGCCGCCAGTTACGCGCTGGACGTAGAAGGCAAAGCCGTCGACATCGCAGCCGTCTCCATGGGCAACCCCCATGCCGTGCTGCGGGTCAACGACATCAATAACGCCCCGGTGCATGAGCTGGGGCCGAAGATCGAGCATCACCCGCGCTTTCCGGCACGGGTCAATGTGGGCTTTTTGCAGGTGATCGACCGTACCCGTGCGCAACTGCGTGTGTGGGAACGCGGCGCCGGCGAAACCCAGGCGTGCGGCACCGGTGCTTGCGCCGCAGCCGTCGCCGCGATCAGCCAGGGGTGGATGGATTCGCCGCTGCTGATCGACCTGCCTGGTGGACGCTTGTCCATCGAATGGGCAGGCCCTGGCCACCCGGTGCTGATGACCGGGCCGGCCTCGCGTGTATACGAAGGACAGGTCCGTCTATGAGTGAGCCAAGCTAATGACCGATAAGCCTCAAGTACCCGCCCAAGCAACCCCAAGCGAAAGTCTGGAGGCCGCTGCTGTCGCGGCGTACCTTGAGGCTAATCCGAACTTCTTCGTCGAACACGAAGAGCTGCTGCCCGCCCTGCGCATCCCCCACCAGCGTGGCGATACCGTGTCGCTGGTGGAGCGGCAGATGAAGATCCTGCGCGAGCGCAATATCGAGATGCGCCATCGGCTTTCACACCTGATGGATGTGGCCCGCGACAACGACCGCCTGTTCGACAAGACCCGCCGCCTGATCCTGACCCTGATGGACGCCAACAGCCTGGAAGAAACGGTCATCGCCGTGGAAGACAGCCTGCGCCAGGACTTCCAGGTGCCGTTTGTCAGCCTGATTTTGTTCAGCGACAACCCGATGCCGGTGGGCCGCTGGGTCAGCGGCAGCGACGCGCAAACCGCAATCGGCGGCCTGCTCTCGGAAGGCAAGACCATCAGCGGCACCTTGCGTGAACACGAGCTGGATTTCCTGTTTGGCGCCGAACAGCGCAAGCAGATCGGCTCTACCGCCGTAGTCGCCCTCAGCCATCAAGGCTTGCACGGCGTGCTGGCGATTGCCAGCCGTGACCCTGCGCACTACAAAAGCTCGGTGGGCACGCTGTTCTTGACCTACATCGCCGAAGTGCTGGGCCGCGTCTTGCCGCGCCACACCACCACCCTGCGCGCGGTGCGCTAGCCATGGAACGGCAACTGGACGCTTATTGCGCTCACCTGCGCAACGAGCGCCAGGTGTCGCCCCATACGCTGGAAGCCTATCGACGGGACTTGAACAAGGTCTTGGCGTACTGCGAAAAACAACAGATCAGCAGTTGGAAGGCGCTGGATATCCAGAGCCTGCGCAGCCTGATCGCGCGGTTGCACCAGGCGGGCCAATCTTCGCGCAGCCTGTCACGCCTGCTCTCGGCGGTACGCGGCCTCTATCACTACCTCAACCGCGAAGGCCTGTGTGACCACGACCCAGCCAACGGCCTGTCGCCACCCAAGGGTGAACGGCGCCTGCCCAAAACCCTCGACACCGACCGTGCCCTGCAATTGCTGGACGGCGCCGTTGAGGACGACTTCCTGGCCCATCGTGACCAGGCGATTCTGGAGCTGTTCTATTCCTCGGGCCTGCGCCTGTCGGAGCTGACCGGCCTGAACCTGGATCAGTTAGACCTGGCGGACGGCCTGGTGCAAGTGCTCGGCAAGGGCAGCAAGACCCGCGTGTTGCCAGTGGGCAGGAAGGCCCGCGAAGCCTTGCAGCTGTGGTTGCCGCTGCGCCTTTTCACCAACCCGGCCGACGACGCGGTGTTCGTCAGCCAGCAAGGCCGACGCCTGGGGCCACGGGCGATTCAAATGCGGGTCAAGGCGGCCGGCGAGCGCGAACTGGGGCAAAACCTGCACCCGCATATGCTGCGCCACTCCTTTGCCAGCCATATGCTGGAGTCGTCCCAGGACCTGCGCGCCGTGCAGGAGCTGCTCGGCCACTCCGATATCAAGACCACGCAGATCTATACCCACCTCGACTTCCAGCACCTGGCGACGGTGTACGACAGCGCCCATCCACGGGCCAAACGCATCAAGGGCGGCGACTCATGAGTATCAAGCTGATCACCTTCGACCTGGACGACACGCTCTGGGACAACGTACCCGTCATCATCAACGCCGAGGCGTCGATGCGCGAATGGCTGGCGGTAAACGCTTCCAAGGTTGGCGACTTGCCCCTGGAGCATTTCGCCAGCCTTCGCCAACAGGTGTTACAGCGCCATCCAGAGCTTAAATATCGCATCAGCATCCTGCGTCACAAGGTCCTGATGCACGCGCTTGAAGAGGCGGGTTATCCACAGCCTGAAGCTACGCAGATGGCGGACGTGTGCTACGAAGCGTTTATTCACGCCCGTCACCAGCTCACTCCGTTCCCGGAAGCGGAGCCCATGCTGCAGGCGCTGCGCCAGCACTTCCTGCTGGGCGTGATCACCAACGGCAATGCCGACGTGCAACGCGTAGGCCTGGCGGATTACTTCCACTTTGCCCTGCGCGCCGAGGATATCGGCATCGCCAAACCGGATGCGCGGCTGTTTCAGGAAGCCTTGCAGCGAGGCGGTGTTAACGCCAGCCAAGCGGTGCATATCGGCGATCACCCCGGTGATGACATTGCCGGAGCGCAGCAGGCCGGGCTTCGCGCGGTGTGGTTCAACCCGACGGGTAAGGCGTGGGAAGCGGATAAGCAGCCGGATGCAGAGATTCGCAGCCTGACAGAGTTGCCGAAGCTGCTGCGCAGCTGGCAGTCACGCTGAAGATTCAAAGTGGGAGCTGGCTTGCCTGCGATAGCGGTGGGTCAGACAGACCGCTATCGCAGGCAAGCCAGCTCCCACAGGGCTATGCAATGAATTTTAAGAATTTGTTTCAGGCATGAAAAAACCCGCAGCGACGGCGGGCTTTTTCTTACAAGCGGGTCGCTGACTCAGATAGGTCGGCTGCCGTACTTGTTATCCGGCTTCTTCGGTGGGTCTGCCACCACGTTGGCCTCGACTTCCTGCACTTTGCCGCCTTTAGCGAGGAATTCTTCCATCGCACGGGCCAGCGCATCGCGCTCTTTGTTCTTGGCTTCAACGCTCGGCAGTTCGTCTACCGAGACAGCGGCCTTGGCTTTGCCTTTGGCCACCGGGGCGGGTGCATCATCGCCACCGTCGTCGTCAGCAACGTCTTCAGCTGCCGCTTCAAGGCCCTCTTCGGCCTCGTCGTCGTCACCTACTTCAAGGTCGTCGTTTTCCAGATCATCGTCGCTCATGTTCTACCTCATGACTTGCGAAAAGCAGATTAGTTATAGCCCAGCTTTACCCTCTGTCGAGGTCGCCGGAAAAAAATCAATATCCACCGGGTTTCCAGTGGCTTATGCCCCATCACCGTGCAACGTGGCGAGGACTTTACGAGCACCGCCATGATCTCGGTGCTCGCCCAGATAAACACCTTGCCAAGTCCCTATCGCCAAGCGGCCGGCCTTGACCGGCAAACTCAACTGGCAGCCCAGCAGACTGGCCTTGAAGTGCGCCGGCAGATCATCCGGACCTTCGTCGTTATGTTCGAACCCTGCACGCCCTTGCGGCACCAGCGAGTTGAAAAAACGCTCGAAGTCACGGCGAACCGCCGGGTCGGCATTCTCGTTGATGGTCAACGAGGCCGAGGTGTGCTGCAGCCACAAATGCAACAGGCCTACGCGACACGCCTTCAATTCAGGCAGGCCGGCAAGCAACTCATCCGTTACCAGGTGAAAGCCCCGGGGCTTGGCCCGCAGGGTAATCAGGGTCTGTTGCCACATACAGTTCTCCGCCCATCGGCGCGCATTCTAGCGCGGTCTGGGAAAAAACAAAGTGTCGAATACGCCTACATGCATGTAAGACTTTCGCACCCTCAAAAGTGCCGTGTGGATCCCATCACAAACTCGGCAAAAAACCCATCCGCCTTTAGCCACAGACAAACATCAGGCAAAAAAATGCCCGGCAAGCCGGGCATCTTTTTTTCGCGTACTTACAAGTTGTAGCCGCGCTCGTTGTGTTGCGCCAGGTCGAGGCCCACCGCCTCTTCTTCTTCGGTCACGCGCAGGCCCATCACCATGTCCAGCACTTTGAGGATGATGAAGGTCACGATGGCCGTGTAGATCACGGTGAAACCCACGCCTTTGCACTGGATCCAGACTTGCGCCGCGATGTCAGTGGTGGCCGCGTTGAAGCCGCCCAGCGATGGCGCTGCGAACACGCCAGTGAGGATCGCGCCGAGGATACCGCCGATACCGTGCACGCCGAAGGCGTCCAGGGAGTCGTCGTAGCCCAGTTTGCGTTTCAGGGTAGTGGCGCAGAAGAAGCACACCACGCCTGCCGCCAGGCCGATGACCAGGGCGCCCATCGGGCCTACGGTGCCGGCAGCCGGGGTGATTGCAACCAGACCGGCGACTACGCCCGAGGCAATGCCCAGTGCGCTTGGCTTGCCGTGGGTGACCCACTCGGCGAACATCCAGCCCAGTGCGGCGGCAGCGGTAGCAATTTGAGTCACCAGCATCGCCATGCCGGCAGTGCCGTTGGCAGCAGCAGCAGAGCCTGCGTTGAAGCCGAACCAGCCAACCCACAGCATGGCTGCACCAATCAGGGTGTAACCCAGGTTATGCGGTGCCATTGGGGTGGTCGGGAAGCCTTTACGCTTGCCGAGTACCAGGCACGCCACCAGGCCGGCCACACCGGCGTTGATGTGCACTACAGTGCCGCCGGCGAAATCCAGCACGCCCCAATCACCCATCAACGAGCCCGGGCCGCCCCACACCATGTGGGCAATCGGCGCATACACCAGGGTGAACCAGACGCCCATGAAGATCAGCATCGCGGAGAACTTCATACGCTCGGCGAATGCACCAACGATCAGCGCAGGGGTAATGATGGCAAAGGTCATCTGGAAGGTGACGAACACCGCCTCAGGGAACAGCGCCGCAGGGCCGGTGATGCTCGCCGGGGTTACACCCGACAGGAACAGTTTGGACAGGCCGCCCACGAACGAGTTGAGGTTGACGACGCCTGCTTCCATACCGGTGGTGTCGAACGCCATGCTGTAGCCGTAAACGAACCACAGGATGGTGATCAGCCCGGTGATGGCGAAGCACTGCATCATCACGGAAAGAATGTTTTTGGAGCGCACCATGCCGCCGTAGAACAGCGCCAGGCCCGGAATGGTCATGAACAGTACCAGCGCGGTGGATGTGAGCATCCACGCCGTGTCGCCGGAATTGAGGACTGGAGCAGGGGCTGGGTCCGCCGCCAATGCCAGGGCCGGCATTACGAGGGACAACAGGGCTCCTAGCCCTGCGAATTTACGCAGAGTCATATTGTTTTCTCCTGGGGCGTTGGGGGTTTGGCGGCTTAGATTGCGTCGGTATCGGTTTCGCCGGTACGGATGCGAATAGCCTGTTCCAGATTGACCACAAAGATCTTGCCGTCACCGATCTTGCCGGTGTTGGCCGCCTTGGTTATCGCCTCGATAACCCGGTCAAGATCCTTGTCGTCAATGGCGACATCAATCTTCACCTTTGGCAGGAAATCGACCACGTATTCCGCGCCGCGATACAGCTCGGTGTGACCCTTCTGCCGACCGAAGCCTTTGACCTCAGTAACGGTAATGCCCTGCACGCCGATCTCGGACAGTGACTCGCGAACATCGTCCAACTTGAACGGCTTGATGATGGCAGTGACTAGCTTCATGAAAACTCTCTCCCGAATTGGTGGACTTGCCCCAGGAAAACAAACCCGTCTCAAGTCTAAGCGCAGTGCCTGGCTTTGTAACGCGTCGTCGCCTCGGCATTTGCCGTTGCGACGCCAGCGAACCACTGGTGACGAAACCTGTACCCCTGATCCGTCGGCGCACTGCATTCGTCACAGCGACTGCATCAGTGCATGGGTCATGATCGTCTAAGCAGAAACCTTGCCAGCTCCGTAAAAATCACTGAAATCAGTCCTTTGCCCACTTATGCCCACCTGCAGGGCGTTTGCGCGGCACCAATGCGCACAAAAACAGTGCGCCACCGCCCGCCCCTCTGCGCGAAAAGCGTGCGCTCGCTGCCGTGAAAAAGACTATAGACGCTGCGTGATACACTGCCGGCCAACAGTTTTCCGGAATATTTCCCATGCTCGCGCCCAAAGACCTCCTCGACGCCCTGAGCGGCCACGCCTCTCGCCTGTTCAGCGGCGAAACCCCGCTGCCCCGCAACGAAATCGAAAGCCAGTTCAAGGCCCTGCTGCAAAGCGGCTTCAGCAAGCTCGACCTGGTGAGCCGGGAAGAATTTGACAGCCAGATGGTCGTACTGGCCCGCACCCGTGCGCGGTTGGAGAGTCTGGAGGCGAAGGTGGCGGAGCTGGAGGCGCGGCTGTCACCCGCTGCCGAATAACGGTCACAACTCGGTCAAAATGTGGGAGCGGGCTTGCTCGCGAATGCAATCTGTCAGACACCTAGATGTTGGCTGACCCACCGCATTCGCGAGCAAGCCCGCTCCCACATGTGTTTTGCATCGCTCTTTGGATACGTTCTGTAAACACTCCCCCGTCTCGCTCCTCCCCACCTCGTCTACCCTTGAAAAACCCGCAGGAAGCGGCTTCCCCACTCAAGGAACGAGCATGTCCCTCGCCATCGTCCACAGCCGTGCCCAAATTGGCGTAGAAGCCCCCGCCGTTACCGTCGAAGTGCATATGGCCAATGGTCTTCCATCGCTGACCTTGGTGGGCCTGCCGGAAACCGCGCTTTACTAGCTATTTAATTGAAAAAAATACCTCGCTCGAGATTTTTCCTTTGAGGGACTTCGCGAGCCAAAATTGATATGCTGCTAGATTTAGCGCATTGCAACTGGCGTTGGCAGTAGGAAATCGACTGAAACTGATAGGGAAATATGAAACATGAATTATGTTTTTATTAAGGAAAAAGGGCGTGGCGGGTTCGCTCGGGTTGATATTATTGCAAACCAAACTGGCCAACAATTTGCGCAGAAAGTATATGACCCCCAACCCCATCTGATTCATGCGGTAGGTGATGAGCACCTAAAGCAGAGATTCATCAGGGAAGTACGGTATCAAAGTCAGATAAGCCACCCAAACGTCGTAGTCATATTAGAGCAATATCTAGAGTCAAATCCGCCATTTTTCATTATGCCGCTTGCGGATTGCACACTAAGAGAAGAGCTGGATTATGATCCCACGTTGGGAGAGAATCTGCATACCGCTCTTTTTGATATACTCGCAGGTCTCGAGCATATTCATAGTTTGGGGATAACCCATAGGGACCTCAAGCCTGCAAACATTTTAAGATTTACCTCATCAGAGGGAAAGTTTTTCTACGCTATATCCGATTTTGGTTTGATGAGCGCGTCAAATAGTCAATCATCTACGTTGACTGGCACAAATGCTAACGGTGGAACGGAAAATTATGCCGCGCCGGAACTAATTGGCAACTTCCGTCAAGCGACTCCGAGCGCAGATATTTACGCATTCGGCGCAATACTACACGATGTTTTTGGGAATTCGGCTCAGCGCATACCTTATACCGAGTTAACTCTGCCCGGTCATATCGGTAAAATCATAGAAAAGTGTACCAAACGTCTTCCCATTCGGCGTTACGCTAACGTCTCAATACTTCGGGACGAGTTGTACCAAGTTTTAAATACGCAGCCAGTAACATTTAACTCATCAGGCGAGGAGTCAGTAGTTGAATTACTCCGCAATGGAAAGCAGCTAAATGACGATGAGTGGGATTTGGTATTTATTCAAATAGAACGAAACATATCAAAAAATCAAGACACAAAGAATATTCTAGAAGCATTGTCCATTGACCATATCCAGTTTTTGAACTCTCAAGCTCCCAATTTGTTTGTAGCTATGGGAAGCTTTTTTTCAGAACATATAAATGGTAATAGCTTCAACTTCGATTACTGCGACGTTTTAGCGAGCAAGGCCGAGTGTTTTTATAATGGCTCCGGACTAGATTTAAAAGCTAACATCGCATTGGCATTGCTGTATCTCGGCACATCCCACAACCGCTGGTATGTAGAGAGAAAAGCAGCAGGCATGTTAGGTGCGGACATACCTGACGCTCAAGCTGAACGAATCCGAATTGAAATCGAAGTTCAACGAATTGACTTCGCGAGGCAAGTTGCACATATGACGCGATCTATCGGCTTTCACAAAGCAAATCTTCACCCTATTCTATTGCCATTAGCATGACACGTATGAAATACACTTCAGACTCTTTTTCCATGGCTGGTAGAAGCAAGCCAAACGAGGACTCCACCTTAATAAAAGAACTGGGGAGTGATGCTGTTTTGCTTGCGGTTGCTGATGGAATGGGTGGGAAGCCAGGCGGAGCTTTGGCTTCAAAAACAGCTGTAAGGGTAATTTCACATCTGTTTGAACAAAATATAGATGTGTCTATTGAGTCAGCATTTGAAGAGGTGAAAAACGCCATAGCATCGAGTAGCCAAGGTGACTACAAGGATATGGCTACGACATTGAGCCTTCTATTTATCCGGGATAATGCTGCGTCAGTAGGGCACGTTGGTGATTGTCGCATTTATCATCTGCGAGGAAAGGGGCTGGTTTCAAGAACCAAAGATCAGTCCGAGGTTCAGAGACTGTTAGATGACGGGATTCTGAATAAGAAAATGGCGCAAAATTATCATAGGAAAAATATATTGCTCTCGGTTATGAACGCTGCCGACCAGCACGAATTACAACTAAATACTTTTGAAGTAGAGCGCGGGGATAGATTAATCTTACTCACTGACGGTGCGCATTCGCTAATACAAAAAACAGAGATACGAGACTTGTCTTTGAGTAACCAGTCTCTAACCGAGTTTTTAAATGCAATTAAAGCAAGAATTGAAACACGAAAGATTCGGGATGATTACTCTATTGTAGCTTGCGAAATATCCTGATTTTTTACATGCTTAAAAAGCTTGTAATATGTGCGCTTGTTCAAAAGCGCTCGCTTTATAGAAGTACTTGCAACCGAGGGACGGACATAAATCGAGTCAAACTAGTCCGATTCAGGCTCCGCCCCCACCCCCTTTACTCTGGTTCTTCATTGGTCTGGGTATGCTCAATAAAGCATCCCACAACTGATTGGGTCAGCACGACACGCGCGTTCACGTTTCGCCTTACAGAGGCGCTCCCAACATTCTGCGAAAGTTTGAGCCTGTCTCGGCACACTACCCGGCTCTCGCTGACTAGCCGCAGTAAGCGATCCTACCTCAAGGACAGGCGTGTCTCTGCCATCCTCCATAGTCACGCTCCAATTAGCGCCATAGCCTCGTAGTGACCGTCGAATTGCATACGGCCAACGGCATGCGCGTTGATGCCAGTGGGTTTGCCGGAACTGAATTTTACTGGCGATTTTAAGAAAATTTAAAAATCTTCGTTCTTCAATAATGTCTCCGTGTGTGCCAGATTGTAGATGGCGAGCAATCTGCCACCATAGGCAAGCACAAGGAGCGGGCTGTGTTCACAAAAATCAATAAGATTAAGAATTTTGCTGTCTTCAAGGATTTTGACTGGGACGTTTCAGTCAGAGATGAAGGTCGGACGATAGGTAAATTTAAAAAACTTAACATTATTTATGGCCGAAATTATTCCGGAAAAACCAGTCTTTCCAGAATTGTCCGAAGCCTAGAATTAAAAAAGAAACATGATAAGTATTTGAATGCTGAATACAGCTTTTCACACGAAGCAGCTGAATTACTAAATCAGCAAAATTTAGATACTTGTCAGTACAGCGTTAGAGTTTATAACAAAGATTTTGTTGACGATAATCTTCGATGGCTTTCAAACCCTGACGGAAGTATAAAACCATTTGCTGTATTGGGTGACGAAAACATAACACTCGAGAAAGAAATTGAAGAAAAGGAAAACCTGCTCGGCACAGAAGATATTAGTGGCAGTCTGCGACATCAGTTGAAAATAGAGTCCGATGACCTAACGGCTGTTCAAACTCGGGCGAAAACTGCACAAACTGTGTTGGATAACAAACTTCGTGACAAAGCCAATGGGCCTATAAAAACAAATCCGAACTATAGGCAATTCACTTATACGATTACTAACATCAAGGCTGATATTACCGCTCTGGATAAGAAGCCACAGCCAAACCTTACACCTGAACAACAAGCTGAATTCATTACGTTATTGAATGATCAAGCAAAACCAGAAATAGTATTTGGCCAAAAATTCACCGACAAAAGAAACGCGTTCTTAGCGGAAGCTCGGCTCTTGCTTGAAAAGGAAGTCAAGCCGACTCAAAGCATCCAGGACTTAATCAACGATGCTTTATTGCAAAAGTGGGTTCGTGAGGGAATTGAAAGCCACAAAAATGTTCGGTCAACATGCGCATTTTGTGGTAGTCCGATATCGGCAGACCTATGGTCAAAATTAGACGCGCACTTTAGTAAAGAGTCCGACAGCTTGCGGACTGACATCCAAGCGCTTTTAGATAGAATTAATACAGAGCGAGAGCAAATACCTAAATCGCTGCCGATAAAGCAGTTGGATTTTTATAGCACTTATCATGAAGAGTTTTCAGGTTTAAATGAACAGTTTTTAGAAGCCATTAAACAATATGATGACAACTTACTATTAATTACGACCGTATTGTCATTACGGCTTGACGATATTTTCCGCACATTTCCTACACCCACATTAATGCCTGAAAATCTAGATATAGAGTCAATTTATAGCTCTGTGTCAGAAGTGGTAACAAAACACAACAAGAAAACGGAAACTCTAGACAATGACCAATCAACCGCAAGAACCGTATTGCGTCTCGACGAAGTTTCAAAATTTGTAACCGATATATCCTATAAAAAAGAGCTTAACGCGATAGATGACCTTAATAGCGAAGTCACTTCAAAAGCCGAAACCAAAAGCAAGACAAGCACAGAAATACTTCAGCTTGAAAAAGACATTCAGGCATTAAAGAACAAACTCAAAGACGAAAGAAGAGGAGCGGAGCGCGTCAATCACTACCTCGAAAATCACTTTGGTCATACCGGTTTAAAGCTGTCAGCGTTAGATAATGAAGCGGTAACAGAAATAAACTTTAAAATATTTCGTGGTGATTTACCTGCGGAAAATCTCAGTGAAGGAGAGTGTAGTCTCGTTGCTTTCTGCTACTTTATTGCGAAATTGGAGGACGTTGAAACGCAGGGAAAAGAACTTATCGTATGGATTGATGACCCAATCTCAAGCTTGGACAGCAACCATATTTTCTTTGTCTATAGTCTCATAGAGCACGTACTTGCAAGCCCAATAAAGATACCAAATCAAAAAAACACCTATAAGTATAGTCAGCTTTTCATCTCGACTCATAATTTAGACTTCTTGAAGTACCTTAAAAAACTATCCAAACCGATGGATAATTCCCCAAAGCCCAAAATTGACTGTGAGTATTTTATACTTGAGCGTTCAAACGATGTAAGTCATTTGAAATTGATGCCCAAGTATCTGAAGCAGTACGTTACTGAATTTAACTATTTGTTCAGCCAGGTACATGCCTGTGCTAATTCTACGGCTATAGAGATCGGACACGAATCCTTTTATAACTTCGGAAACAATCTCAGAAAATTTCTTGAAGCTTATCTATTTTACAAATTTCCAAATAACAAATCTAACGACGAAAAACTAAAGGCCTTTTTTGGGGGAGACCAAATAGCTACAAGCTTGGCAAATAGGATTAATAATGAACTATCACATCTGGAAGAAATATTTGATAGAAGTATGAGGCCTCTCGATGTTCCTGAAATTACTAGGCTAGCAAATTTCGTGCTGGACACGATGAGACAAAAAGACCCCGACCAATATCAGGCGCTTCTCGACAGCACTAATCTTCAGTAGCTTACATCCCTGACAAAGCAGAATTAAAATTCTCCTTTGTCAGGGAGTTAAAATTTAATCCAAATCAAAAGAAGCAAGCAGAATAAAAAACCAACACGACTAACGTCGTTCGGTTATTTTATGCTTGCCCTACTCCTTCCCATACTGTCAGTCATTGGGACAAAGATACTCCCACAAGGGTCGTATCTGAAAGCGATGTAAGATGCCAGCAATTAAAAATATAATGCTATTATATTATCATAACGAAAAAATCGATTATGAAAAAATATAAAGTAGGCACGCGCTTAACTGAAATAAATTCAATGGTTATTGAACAATTAAGAAAAGAATACAACAAGATAGCACCTGGAAAATTCTCGCTTTCTACTGCCTTCAAGCAACACTTCTTAAATGAGCGTAGTTATGTCGTAATTTCAAAAAACACTAATGCGTTGGAATTTAGAAGATACAATCAAATCATTGTTAACCTGCATACAAACCTCAATAGAATTGACACGGCCGACGCTACTGTAACAAAGGTAATCAGCAGCGCTATCAATAAAGTGTTGGAAGTCAGAGTAAATACAAAGCCATTATTGTTCGATACACTCTCAATTCAAACTTCAAGAAATCCAGGTGCCGAAGTCTCAATAAATCAACCACTGTTTTATGATCAGTTTTCAAAGCGCGAGAAGCAATATACGATTAGTTTTTCACAAGAAGAATTCGCACTTTATCAAAAAAAATTACGGGCTCTTGAAGAGCAAGATAAATCCTTTTCCACACAGCTCCATAAATTTCTAAATGACTTTTCTGTTTATCAGGTTATTTTTTCAAATTCTAATATTTCGTTTGCTAACGACGAGGGGCTGACTAAAGTCTGTGATTATATCAATAGATACGTTTTGGAAAATTCAACAAATGAAACGAAGCTGAAAGAGGCAGTTGAGTATTTGATCACGCGAATTGATATAGTTGATAAAAAGCTTATGGCAGGTAGTACGGACCTCATTGAATTGATCTTGGGGTAAATAATGATAATCAAAGAAATACCTCGCGTTAGACCTAATACAAAAAATCTCATTCGTTATATTTTACTAAAAGCCGTTCGTGTTGGTGGAAACATTCCTATAAACATGAAAGACATTAACGAGACAGCAAGTGAGATTCAAAGGGATTTTAACAGCCGGTTAACAACGCGACAGAAAAGCAATGAAATCCACTATGTTGTATCGTTTGAAGAAAAACATGAAGATATATCTGATGATGAATTATTGCTGATCGGCAATGAATTAGTGACGATGCATTTTTGTGATAACCGAAACTTTTTGATCGCTGTTCACCGGGATACCAAAAACCCCTCATTTACATCTAGTCATGGAAAATAGAGATTTTGACAAAAATCCTTTTTTCAAAAAGGATAATTACCGAGCTTTGGAAGCCCTTGCTCAAAATCTCGAAAAAAAATATAAGCTAAAAAATCAACAAATTTCATATAGTAGGAATGATACTAATTTTACGAGATTGAATTACAAAGCAAAGCAACATGAAAGCTATACAGGACAAACAAGTGATCTAAGAAGATACACAAAGGAGCTCAAGGAAATACTATGTGATGTCGATAAGCCTCTGGCGCTATTTGAGATGATGATCTCGCACGGTTTTACGATTCGAACAAACAAGAGCAAAACTGATCCGAAGAAGCTAACCGGGTATTACATCACCAAGAGTTCTATTTCGATCAAGCCTAGCTCAATCGGTTTTCAAATCAGTAAACTTGCTGAGAAATTCAATGTCGATGAGGACGGCATTGCACAGTTAATTCTTCGCTGTGAGTCCTTACAGCAAATAGAAGAAACTGGTGAAATCTCCGCAGTCCCAGAGCTTGATACCAAGCCCAAAATTAACCGTCGCGAAAGTCTTTACATAAAATTTCAAACGTTAGACGGTATTAACTACACAAGCAAAGATGAAAAATACAACTCTCGATTTTCAGTAAAGGATAATATCGTTTCTTTTATAAACCCAACTGAGCTAAGCATAAAAGCTGGTATTCAAGCCCTTCTTATAAACGGGAATAAAGGCCCGTTCTTCGCTGATGGTAATGAAGTCTTTAAAAGAAAAACTTGGCTAGTCTGCGCATTAATGGGTCAGGAAGTAATAAATTATCAACCTAATAAAGCTGACTTATGTTCTTTATACGAGCGAATCCAGTCAAACCAAAAAAAATATCCCAGCGCTAATATAAAACTTATTGACAGGCATTTCTGCGCGCTAAAAAAAGAAAGTTTAGAAGTCGATAATTTGCTTAACTCTGGGGTTTCATTGTCCGATTTATTCCCAGCTCATTCTGCATCTGAAATAGATGTACCAGAAGATGGTGAGTTTCTTGCAACGGGAGAACCTGAAAAACCAGATGAAGCTAAAATGAGAAAGGCTGATGCAACTCACAGGAAATCGAAGGCAAAAAAGTTATTCGACGATCAAGAAACGGATGAAAAACTGTTGAAGCTAATGAGTGAACAGAAAAATTCTTTATTGGTTCGTTTCAATCTTTAAAGCCAAGTCAAACTAATAGCCAGAACCGCTGGTTTTTAGTCGGCAATTGAATTTCGTCTGCAGACAATCATCTGTGCCCTTAACGCGATAGCCCCATTTAACTTTTTTTATATATTCAAATCCGCTGGGCGTTTCCGCATCAAATTCTAAAATGATAGATTTCACAAAGTTATCTGCGTACTCGCAGAACTCCCAGAATTTATTTTCTTTTCTTAACTCTGCTAATCTAAAAAAAACCCTGTTGCTAAAATTTGATTTTAATTCATTCGGTTCTTTACCAAAATACCTGTCAAAAGTCCGCCACAGCATCGTTTTCGTTTTTCCAAAAAAACCGTACATGCGATACCCCCATAGTCTTGCAACGGCTTTGTTTTTCATTGAATCATCAGACTTATCGCGCAAGCTTTTAATAACGTATTTCGTAATGTAACTTGCTGGGCTCGCAGCTCGTTTACCGCTTTTTTTAGCCTCTTCTTTTGAAATACGCACGATCCTCACGGCGCTAGGGCTGTGAGAGAAGTGCTTGTTTATCAGGTCAATCAACTCATCGATTTGAGATGGATTAACGAAAAACATCGAGTGCATATGAACGCATTGGTCTTTGTGAGCCTCTTTACACCACATGCCAAGCGTCTCAATTGAGTGTCGCTCTCTGTCTTTATTCAGGGCTACCAGCCTTTCCGAAAGCCAGTTAGAAGCTTGCCTAGGTGTTGATCCATCCCAACAATTGCGGCCCGTTGACGGATTCGAATGAAACTCTGCAGGGCAAGTAAATGTGGTGAATAAAGCGACGTAACCTTTTTTCTCTGCCTCTTTTTCCAAGTCTTTAACTTTCATGTAGATTTCAGATGCTTTACGTTCGTCAGTCAACGCGAACTGTGCAAGAGGTATTGACTCTTCTTTTCCAGTTAGTTCGTTTGTATAGATTACGTCTGTATTAGTAACAAAATCTTGTTGCTCAATGTCTTTTTCGTGCTGATATTTTAGTAATTCTTCACTACAATATGTTTCACCATTTTTTCCTATCTTGCGATTTTTCATTAAGTGAATTTCTCTTTGTTTACGCGCAATTTTTCTTATGACATTTCGTAAACGACGAAATGTTCTTTTGTCTTTTTTGTCAAATTCTTTATTCATGAATGTCATATCACTAGCAAAACTTAAAGCTTCATCGGTGATAAAATATTCATCGAGCTTGTCATATATCGTCCCCGCGCACCTCAAGTCTGAAAATTTTATGTTTTTGTATAGTGTTATATCTTCGAGTTCCTTCTTATATAGCTCGACTGAACTCGCTTGCAGTATTAGGTCTTTCAGGTTCTCGTTGACAGAAAGATAGCAGAACAACTTATTGATTACATTTGCAAAGGCGATTGTCTCTTTGTCGTAGTCATCTATTTTTTCTTGGAATGAGAAGTCTACTTTCTTTTTTCCTTGTAAGACTCGTAGAGACTTTTCTTGCGACTGGATAATTTTATATAGCCCGTTATCTTCTGCCTCTTCACTGTTTAGAAAAGGTACGTCAATAACTACTTTGTATGAGTGTGAGAATTCAAATGTTTTCGTAGAGATACTTAATTGGGCTATAACGACTTTGAGTTTTTGAGAAAGCTCTAATACTGATATGTCTTTTTTCTGATACATGGCAGCATCAGCATAGATCTTTTCAAAGTTTTCCTTGCTTATTGTTTGTTTTTTATTTAAAAAAGGTATAATTGAGTTATGGATAGTTTTCATTTGTTTAATTTTGCGTGGTAACTTAATTATAACAAATAAAAAAATAATGCAAGAGCCGAAAGGCTCTTTTTTATTGTCTATATTTTAGTGCTGTCGCTTTAATGCAATAATGTCGCATTTACATAAAATCGTGAATGAAGCTTTTAAAGTACTAACTAGCTGATGACCGCGTATTTAAAGGTTGCGACAGTTATTTTAGAATTATCCAAGAAGATCTAAATCAAAAGCGTGGCTGCGTGATCAGTAAAAAGCTGGAGCAGCAGTAGATTTGCTCTACTGCCTTTTTAATACGGTCACCAAATAAATTTCTTTTGGCGTTCAGTTAGTGGCACATCTTTCTTAATTTCATCAACCTGCTGGAGTTGACCAACACTAGTTGGGCTATTGATTATATAAAGTTTTTTGTCAGCGTCCATGCCCAAATCAAACTCGTAAGGTCGTTCATCATTCCGATCCATCTTCACTATTTTGATAGCGTTATTGTAATTGCTTGGAGTAAAAGTGCTTACTTGGCTAGGGAGCTCGAAACCATCTTTATACGCTCTCACTAGCAAGAAAACTATACCTTTGATGTCATTAGGATTGCCCGTATATTTCACATCATTAGAACCCATTCGTACAATTGAAAACGCATACTCGGTACCTTGCTGATCAAATTTTATGTATTTCGATTTTCCTACTTGGTCTATAACCTCGTTTCCAAAACCTTGGATGTCTGCGCTGACCTGACTTTGACTGTAGCTTTCATTTTTTGAAAAGTTTACGGCAGCCTGTACGAAAGTAGCTGTTGAAAAGAGCAACGCCGTAAAGACAAGTCTGCTTACGTTATTCATCATTTTCCCATTCCTTTGATCATCATTGTAATTGATACAGCTATAACAATAAGAAGTGTCCACATAAACACCCGATCACGCTGTTCCTGGGTGAACTTGTTGACGAATTTGGTTAGCGCGTAAAGTCCCCAAACCATGGGCAAAAGGAGGATGTATCCCAAACCACTTTGGGCACCTTGGGCTGCGGCGAAGACAAGAACGCAGATAAACAGGTAAATAATTTGAACAAGGTTTCCCTTGAGGCTCACTTCCTTTTGGTACGTCTCACGCATTTCCCGACCATAGGCTTTGTCTTTCTCATTTGCCTGATGGTGAGTCTCATACCTCTGCCCATCATGCGACCTATAGAAGCCGTCATCGTCCCGATCCGCCATTCCCTTTACCCTCGACCTGATTGCCCGACTGGGCCTCTGACAAACGGCATGGTGACCGTCTGATGCCTAATGCAAATTCTACGCAGGCCATCGTATTTTTGGCAAGAAATTCGATGGCACAGAGCGTTGGTAGAGATGGATTTTTACAGTTAAGTGCTTGCTTGAAATGTGTGAACAGGCTGAATACTGTGGTTCTTGCAAAGGCGATAAAGAAATTCAGGGTCGCGAAAGGAATCACCCAAGCTGAGCTGGGCAATATGTCGGGATTCGACCCTAAGACGATCAGCCGATATGAAACTGGTGAGTACGTGCCCACCATCGAAGCTGTGTACAAGTTTTCTGAAATTCTAGGTGTGCCAGTCAAAGAATTTTTCGCGGATTTTGAAGGCGAGATCGAGCAAAGGGCATTCCTCTTCGAGGTTATCCACAATGCTGATGCTGATGAGCTTAAAAGGCTTGTTGAGCTTGTTGGAAAGGCTCGCAAGGCACCTAAACCGTAGCAAACACTGCTCGCACAGCCCGTGGGTAGGCTCCGCCAACGCGCCCGGGTACCTGCATCCTATTGACGCTCCGTGAGTAGACCGAGACCAAGTCAAAGGAAAAAACATGTTTACCTACTGCTTGCTATGTCAGTCAAAGTCCGCCCTTGAGTTTTGAGTAATAATAAAGTCCCCTCTAAATTTAGATATAAACTTTTTTGTATAATAGTGATATTCACCATCAGGCAAAATCGCTTTCTTCCGGTCAAAATAAAATGACATGCCAAACTTTAATGCCTTATTGTTTATTACAACGTCGCTCATTTTGTGTTCGTCTTTGAAGTCCTGCCCTTCGAATGGCTTACTGTCTTCAAAGCGTTTTAGTACTCTTATTTTGACCTCGCTCTCTTTCAGGAACATGTTGAACCTTATCCGTCCTTCCTCGCTTTCCAGCAGTTGATCAATATCGGATTTATTAATGGCTGTTTCAGTTTGAACAAAGGAATTTATTTTAGAGATTTCAATATCTGCTACATCGCGTTTTCGCTTCAGTTCCTCAATTTCGCTTTCAATTTTTCTGATCATATTTAACAGCGTGGGTGATATATTCCCGCCGTTTGATGCAATGCTCTCAACCATCCTATCGACGGTGCTCTGTTTGTCATCCATCTCAGCATTTTGTGCGTTTCGAATTTCAAGTAGACTCTGAACATCACCAGACTTTCTAATTATCTTTTCAAGGCCATAATTCTTGTAATACATCATGAATGGTTCGGCAATGTAATTGTAAGGAATAAAAATTTTTCGACCTGCTGGGCAAGCACCAACTAAACTTTTGGCACAGAGGAGGTACATATACTCCTTACCTTTCCGTTTAGTGAAATTTTGATGAAGAGCCGTATTGCAATGCGCACAAAAAATTACGCCTTTGAAAATATTCCTAAAACCCTTACTTTCCCGTCCTGCTTTTTCATGCGTCTCTGCTCTGGCATTCAATTTAGTCTGAATATTAAAAAAATACTCTTTTGAAATCACGGCCGGAAAGTAGTTTTCAAGCTCTTCATATTCTGCTCCTTCACCAGATGCGGATTTGGTTTTATAGATCTCGAGACATCCATATACTGACTTTGATCGGGATAAATGTCTAATCGCTATTAAAGTCCATTTCTTATCGCTTTGAGTACTATTAATTTCATTAGCCGTTCTTGAACAACCGTAAATTTCTAAAAGATCAAAAATCCTTCTTACTTCATTAGCTCTACTCTCTATAAGAGTAAGTTTTTGCGTTTGCTCATCATATCTAATCCAGTAAGGTAGTTTTCTTGTCATTACTTTATTTAATGACTTGGCTTCGCTGTGCTTCTTTTTCCATGCGCCAAGCGAGCGATTTCGTTTGATTCTGCTTTCCTCATTAGCTCGGCTTAAGACGAAATTGATTTTAAATAAGATGTTTGAATGGTCCTCTTGGCGATAATCGTAAATTTGATTGTCGGCAAGTGTGACTATGATGATTTTTGCTGAGAGAATATCCACAACAAGCTTAGTTGCATCAATCCCATTCATTCTAGTCAGGCGGTCGAAGTTCTCTACCAGTAAAATATCATTTGCCCGAATAGCCCCAGATGAAATGAGGTTTAGAAATTGTTTCAACGCCCCCGTGCGTGCATTTTTACCCCGAAACCCAGAGATGCCAATATCAACAAACTCTTCGGTCATTTCGAGGTTGTGCCGAGACAGGTATTCTTCAATAAGTGCCTCCTGTCTATCTATTCCTGTTCCTTCCCTTTGATTGCGGCTTGAAATGCGTTTATAGCTATACACGCGCGCGGTCATCTCACCTATCTCCAAAAAAATTCATTGTCCATTATACCGCTCATAAAGCGCCGTCAGAGAAAGCAAGGACCGCGTGCGCAGCGCCATCCTCAACTCCGCCCTGCAATACCCGGCCCGTCGTATCACCCTCAATCTCGCGCCCGCCGACCTGCCCAAGGATGGCGGGCGTTTTGATTTGGCGATTGCCTTGGGCATCCTGGCCGCCAGCGTGCAAGTGCCGGCATTGATGCTCGATGACGTGGAATGCCTGGGGGAATTGGCACTGTCGGGCGAGGTGCGGGCGGTCAAAGGTGTGCTGCCGGCCGCACTGGCCGCACGCAAGGCCGGGCGCACCGTGATAGTGCCGCGGGCGAATGCCGAGGAGGCGTGCCTGGCGTCGGGGTTGAAGGTGATTGCAGTGGACCACTTGCTGCAAGTGGTGGCGCACCTGAATGGGGTTGTGCCGATTGAGCCGTATAAATCCGACGGTTTGCTGTACTTGAACAAGCCCTACCCGGACTTGAGTGAGGTGCAAGGCCAGCTGGCCGCCAAGCGTGCACTGCTGATCGCGGCGGCGGGCGCGCACAACCTGCTGCTCAGTGGGCCACCCGGCACCGGCAAGACCTTGCTCGCCAGCCGCCTGCCTGGCTTGCTGCCGCCCTTGAGTGAGCAGGAAGCCCTGGAAGTGGCGGCCATCCAGTCAGTGGTCAGCCTGGCGCCATTGAGCCATTGGCCGCACCGCCCGTTCCGTCAGCCGCACCATTCGGCGTCGGGGCCGGCGCTGGTAGGCGGCGGGTCAAAACCGCAGCCGGGGGAAATCACCCTGGCCCATCATGGCGTGCTGTTTCTGGATGAGCTGCCGGAGTTTGATCGCAAGGTATTGGAAGTGTTGCGCGAGCCGCTCGAATCCGGGCATATCGTGATCTCCCGCGCTCGTGACCGGGTGAGTTTTCCGGCACGGTTTCAATTGGTGGCCGCCATGAACCCCTGCCCTTGCGGCTATTTGGGCGAACCCAGCGGGCGCTGTCGGTGTACGCCGGAGCAAATCCAGCGCTACCGCAACAAGCTGTCGGGGCCATTGCTGGATCGGATCGACTTGCACCTCACTGTTGCCCGGGAAGCCACCGCGCTGAACCCGCTCCAACAGGATGGCGACAATACCGCAACAGCCTCGACGCAAGTCGCCGAGGCCCGTGAGCGCCAGCAAAAACGCCAAGGCTGCGCCAATGCCTTTCTGGACCTGCCAGGCCTGCGCAAGCACTGCCAACTGGCAAAGGCCGATGAAAGCTGGCTGGAAAGCGCCTGCGAACGACTGACCTTGTCCCTGCGCGCAGCCCATCGTTTACTCAAGGTGGCGCGCACCCTGGCCGACCTTGAACAGGCTGAAAACATTGCCCGGCATCATTTGCAGGAGGCCTTGCAGTACCGGCCTGCCGCAATGGGCTAAGCCTTATGCGGAAAAACCCAGCAGCAGCTGCGCCACTTCCATGACCTCATCGAGCACCGCTTCGGCCGACTCCACAGACGGCTTGAGCATCAGGTCGTCGGCATACCCCATCGCCAATGCGAAAATTTGCCGGGCCGCGCGTTGCGGCGATTCGCAGCGGAATACACCCTCAGCCACGCCTCGCTCAATCACCTCGGCGAGCATGCCTTGCCACTGCGCATTGATCACCAGATACGCCTGGGCCATTTGCGGGTCGTGCATGGCTTCATCCCAGGCATCCAGCCACAACGCCCAGCCGGCATCAGCGGTGCTCGGCAGGCAATCACGCAAAAAACCCACCAGCGCCTCAAGCGGCGGCGCATCCACCAACGGCTCGCGCACTTCATCCAATTGCTCGTTGGCAAAGCGCACAAAGGCTTCGCGACGCAGTTCGTTCCAGTCGCTGAAGTAGTGATAGACGTGGCTGCGCGACAGGCCGGCATGCTCGGCCAGGTCACGGGTGGACACATCGGCAAAACCCTTGCTGCGAAACAGCTCCAGGGCGGCGGCGATGATCTGGTCTTTACGGTCGATACGCGACATGGGCAATTCCTTCAGGCACCGGTAGATAAGCGGCGCTTGCTTTTTGAGCGATCGCTCAAGGATACTTGAGCAGTCGCTCAATAATAGCGTCTATCACCCCTTTGGTGCACTCATGTCATCCGTGACCCCGCAAATCCTGATTGAAGAAAGCAAGAAAATCGGCCAGCAATCCGCCGGCCAAACGCTCAAGGCGATTGCCAAGGCTTACCCCGGCAAGCTGTTCTGCACACTGTCACTGGTGGCGTTGGAGAATGCGCTGCTGCTGGCCTACCCGCTGTTTGCCGGGTTTGCGGTGGACTCGATTATCCGTGGCGATGCCACCAGCGCGTTGTTCTATGCGTTGGTGGTGATGGCGTTCTGGGTGGTCGGCGCGGCGCGGCGGGCGCTGGATACGCGCACCTTTACGCGGATCTACGCCGACCTTGCGGTGCCGGTGATTCTCAACCAGCGCCAGCAGAATCACAGCACCTCAAAATCCGCCGCGCGGGTGGTGCTTGCGCGTGAATTCGTCGACTTCTTTGAAAAGCACGTGCCGATTATCGCCACGGCGCTGGTCTCGATTATTGGCGCGGCGGTGATGCTGATCGTGATTGAGCCGTGGGTCGGCCTGGCATGCCTGGCCGCCCTGCTGCTGTGCGTGACGCTGCTGCCACGCTTTGCCCAGCGCAACCAGGAGCTGCATGAGCGCCTGAATGATCGCCTGGAGAAGGAAATCGGCCTGGTAGAAAAAGTCGGCGCACCCACCTTGCGTCGCCACTACCAGGTGCTGTCACGCCTGCGCATCTGGCTGTCCGACCGCGAGGCCGCCGCGTACCTGTTTCTCGGCACGCTGGCAGCCCTGCTGTTTGTGGTCGCGATCAGCCAGCTGGCTTTGTCGCCGGCGGTCAAGGCCGGCCACATCTACGCGGTCATGACCTACCTGTGGACCTTCGTCACCAGCATGGACGAGGCACCGGGGATGGTCGACCAACTGGCGCGCCTCAAGGACATCGGCAAGCGCGTGGACCCAGGCCTGGGCGAGCATTAAGCCTTAACGAAAACGGTCGACCTCATGCCGCAAACCGGCCGCCAGGGTTTCCAGTTCCTTGGCGGTAATGGCCAGGTTCGACACCACTTCGCGCTGTTCGCTGTTGGCCAGGGCAATGCTCTGCAGGTTGCTGCTCAGCACGTTGGCGGTGCTGCTCTGCTCCTGGGTCGCGGTGGTGATGGCAGCAAATTGCTGGCCTGCCGAACGGCTTTGCTCGTCGATGCGCGCCAGGGCCGAGGCCACGTCGGCGTTGCGCGACAGGCCTTCCTGCATCAACACGTTGCCGTGTTCCATGGTGCTGATGGCGTTGCCGGTTTCCTGCTGGATGCTTTGGATCATCACCGAGATTTCGTCGGTGGCCTGGCGCGTGCGAGAGGCCAGGTTGCGCACTTCGTCGGCAACCACCGCAAAGCCCCGACCTTGTTCACCGGCCCGCGCCGCCTCGATGGCGGCGTTGAGCGCCAGCAGGTTGGTTTGCTCGGCAATCGAGGTGATCACGCCGACGATCCCGCCAATTTCCTGGGAGCGCTGGCCCAAGGTGTTGATCACCGTGGCCGTGCTGTTCAGGGCGGTGGCGATATGCTCCAGCGACGACGACGCCTCTTGCATCGAGGTGCGGCCAATACGCGTCTGCTGGGCGTTTTCCTGGGCCAGTCGCTCGGTATTGCCCATGTTGTCGGCGATGTTCAGCGAGGTGGCGCTGAACTCTTCCACTGCGCCAGCCATGCTGGTGATTTCGCCGGACTGTTGCTCCATGCCCTCATAGGCCCCACCCGACAGGCCGGACAACGCCTGGGCTCGGCTGTTGACCTCTTCGGCCGCTTTACGGATGTGCGAGACCATGGTCGACAGCGCCTCACCCATCTGGTTGAAGCTGCTCGCCAACTGGCCGATTTCGTCATGGCTGGACACATTCAAGCGAGCGCTCAAATCGCCGGCACCCAAGGCTTCGGCCTGGCGTACCAAGTCGCTCAAAGGCTGCAATTTGCTGCGCAGCAACCACACCGCCGCGCCTACTGCCAGCAACATCGCCAGCACGCTACCGATCACCAGGCGAATACCGACCGCCCAAGTGACTGCACGTATTTCGGACTTCGGCATACTCGCCACCACCGACCACGGCCCGCCGTCGAACGGCACCGCAACGCTGTAGAAGTCTTCGTCCTTGTCGCTCCAGAAGCGACCTTTGCCTGGGTTCCTGGCCAGATCAAGCATCACCGGGACTGCCTGGTCTAACGCCTGCACACCGGCCGGTGGCACCAGCCAGTGCTTCTGTTCGTCCAACAAGGCGAGCGAGCCGGTGTGGCCGATACGGAAGCGTTTGAGATTGTCGAACTGGGCCTTTTGCTCATCGGTGTAATCAAAGCCGATAAACAACACGGCGATCACCTTGCCGGCGGCATCGCGCACGGGGCTGTACTGGGTCATGTAGGCACGATCAAACAACACCGCCCGCCCAATGTAATTCTGCCCGGCCAAAAGGCGCTGGTAAGCCGGATGCTGGTGATCCAGCACAGTCCCGATGGCGCGATTGCCGTCTTGTTTGGTCAGGGAGGTGCTGATGCGGATGAAGTCTTCGCCACTGCGCACAAACACCGTGGCCACGCCGCCGGACATCTGCTTGAACTCGTCCACCTCTGCGAAGTTGTTGTTCAACACCTCATCGCCCAGGAGCAGGCTTGGGGTCTGCACACCGGCCACCGCAACCTGTTGGTCCGGGCGCACGCTCAAGCCGGCGCCAAAGCGCTTTTCAAACAGCCCGCTCAATCGCTGAGTGCTCTCGCGCAAGGTGCTGTGGAAGGTGTTGAGTTGGTCGGCCAGCAAGCGGGCCTCGCTGGCCAGGTGTTCCTCGCGGGTGTCGAGGTTGGCCGAGTCGAGGGAACGCAGGGCAAACACCGTACTGCCGCTGATGACGACCGCTAAAATAACGGCCAAGGCAAGGCCTAACTGAGAGGCGATCCGAGCGCGAGGTTGAGACATGACAGCTCCTGGCCGGGGCCAGGATCATCCTGATCTCTTAGCGCAGCTCGGCAAATTATCGGGTGGGAAACGCTGGATAATGGGGGTTCCAGCACACCTTATTCGGCAAGCGCGGGCAATACTTGAGCGATTCACAGGGGTATCGCGCAAACGATTGCACATTAGGCTAGGCAAGGCGTTCGACCTGGGGCAATTCCATGGCGTTGACTTCGCTTTGAAGAAACTCCGCCAATCGCCGCAAGCGCTCACCACCGGGGCGCGTTTTCGGCCACACCAGGTAGTAATTTTCCCCACTGGCCACCGCCGTCGGCCACGGCAGGCTCAAGCGGCCCTGGGCCACCTCTTCGGCCACCATCAGCAAATCGCCCATGGACACGCCGTAACCCCGCGCGGCGGCGATCATGCCTAACTCCAAGGTATCGAAGACCTGCCCGCCCTTGAGCGACACCTGGGACGACAACCCCATGCGCTCCAGCCAATTGCGCCAGTCACGGCGGTCGGGCGTGGGGTGCAGCAGCTCGGCGCTTGCCAGGCGCGGGACATCCCAGGGGCCGTCATTGAGCAGGTTGGGCGCGCCCACCGGGATCAGTAATTCGGGGAACAGGTAACAGGCCTCCCAATCTGCCGGGAAGTGCCCGTAGCTCAGCAATACAGCGCAGTCGAAAGGTTCCTGGTTGAAGTCCACTTCATCCACGCTCATCCATGCGCTGGTCAGTTGCACCTCATTGCCCGGCTGCAAGGCGCGGAAACGGCTGAGCCGCGCCAGCAACCAGCGCATGGTCAAGGTCGGCGGTGCCTTCATGCGCAGGATGTCGTCTTCAGCGTTCAGGGTGTGGCAGGCGCGCTCCAGCGCCGCGAAGCCTTCGCGCACGCCGGGCAACAGCAGACGCGCCGCTTCGGTGAGCTGCAGGTTGCGGCCACTGCGCTGAAACAGGCGGCAGGCGAAGTGCTCTTCGAGCGTGCGGATATGCCGGCTGACCGCACTTTGCGTAATGGAAAGCTCATCCGCCGCACGGGTGAATGAGTTGTAGCCGGGAGGCGGCTTCAAAGGCGCGCAAGGCATACAGCGGAGGCAGACGACGTGACATGGAAGAACCTCCTCAGAGCAATACCCAACCCTAGCATGAGTTTTAATCATGCAAGTGATCGCTTTTATCCTTTTGTGTAATGCCTCAGGAGCGCCGAGAATCAACCCTTTCCCCAACCTCTGACTTTTTGAGCGTGATGATCATGCAACATCCGGTGCGTACTGAACTCTGGGCCATTCTGCGGCTGTCAGGGCCGTTGATTGCCTCACAGTTGGCGCACATGCTGATGGTGCTGACCGACACCCTGATGATGGCCCGCCTGAGCCCCGAAGCCCTGGCCGGTGGTGGCCTGGGCGCGGCGAGTTATTCCTTCGTGGCGATTTTCTGTATCGGCGTGATTGCCGCCGTCGGCACGCTGGTCGCCATCCGCCATGGTGCCGGTGACATCGAAGGCGCCACGCGCCTGACCCAGGCCGGCCTCTGGCTCGCCTGGCTGATGGCGTTGGTGGCCGGTTTGCTGCTGTGGAACCTCAAGCCGGTGCTGCTGATGTTTGGCCAGACCGAAACCAACGTGCAGGCGGCGGGGCAATTCTTGACCATCCTGCCGTTTGCCCTGCCCGGCTACCTGAGCTTCATGGCGTTGCGCGGCTTTACCAGCGCCATCGGCAAGGCGACACCGGTGATGGTGATCAGCCTGGGCGGCACCGTCATTAACTACCTGCTCAACCACGCGCTGATCGAGGGCATGTTCGGTCTGCCGAAGCTCGGCTTGATGGGCATCGGCCTGGTCACAGCGATCGTCGCCAACTGCATGGCCCTGGCGTTGATGTGGTACATCCGCAGCAACCGCGCTTACGCCGCCTACCCGCTCGGCACGGGCCTGTTGCGCCTTAACACGCAGTATCTGCGTGAGCTGTGGCGCCTGGGCCTGCCAATTGGCGGCACCTACGCGGTGGAGGTCGGCTTGTTCGCCTTCGCGGCGCTGTGCATGGGCACCATGGGCAGTACGCAATTGGCAGCGCATCAGATTGCCCTGCAAATCGTTTCGGTGGCGTTCATGGTGCCGGCGGGGATGTCCTACGCGATCACCATGCGCATCGGCCAGCATTACGGCGCCGGGAAATTACTGCAGGCTCGCATGGCCGGGCGGGTCGGGATCGGTTTTGGCGCATTGGTGATGTTGGGATTTGCCGTTGTGCTGTGGCTGTTTTCCGATGCGCTTATCGGGCTGTTTCTGGACCATAACGACCCGGCTTTCCACGACGTCATCGTGCTGGCGGTCAGCCTGCTGGCCGTGGCGGCGTGGTTTGAGTTGTTCGACGGCGTGCAGACCATTGCCATGGGCTGTATTCGCGGGCTGAAGGACGCCAAGACCACCTTCCTGGTCGGGCTGGGTTGCTATTGGCTGATCGGCGCACCGTCTGCCTGGTTGATGGCCTTCACCCTGGGCTGGGGGCCAACGGGCGTGTGGTGGGGGTTGGCGCTTGGGCTGGCGTGTGCGGCCGTCAGCCTGACGTGGGCGTTTGAGGCGAAGATGAAGCGGATGATTCGGCAGGAGCCTGAAGTGCGCACGCAATTTCAAGTCATGCAGCCAGACTGAAGCATGTACTCGGTCAATGTGGGAGCTGGCTTGCCTGCGATGGCGGTGTGTCAGGTGCCAAATTGGCTGGCTGGCCTACCGCTATCGCAGGCAAGCCAGCTCCCACATTTTTGATGGGGTTTACAACCATCAGCCCAGCAAAGCCTGCTGGCTATTGCCGAACGTCAAATACTCCACCAACTCGGGCAACGGCAACGGCTTGCTGATCAGGTAACCCTGGGCCTGATCACACCCAAACAGGCGCAACAACGCCAGCTGTTCAGGAGTTTCCACGCCCTCGGCAACCACTTCCAGGTTGAGGTTGTGGGCCAGGTTGATCATGGCGTGCACCAGCTTGCGGTTTTCTTCACGCTCTTCCATGCCGCCGACGAAGCTCTTGTCGATCTTCAGCAAGGCAATCGGCAGGCTGTTGAGGTGCACGAACGAGGAAAAACCGGTGCCGAAATCGTCCAGGGAAAACCGCACACCCAGGCGGCCAAGGGCGTCCATGGTCTGCTTGACCAGGTCACTGCGGCGCATCACGGCGGTTTCGGTCAGCTCGAACTCCAGCCACTGCGCCTCCACGCCACGCTCGGTAATCAGCCGGCTCAACGTGGAAAGCAGCTGGCTGTCCTGGAATTGGCGAAACGACAGGTTGACCGCCATGTGCAACGGCGGCAGGCCGCGTTCGCGCAGGTCTTGCATGTCGCGCAGGGCGCGGGAGATCACCCAGTAACCCAGCGGCACAATCAGGCCACTCTGTTCGGCCAAGGGCACGAACTCGCTGGGCGGCAACAGGCCACGCTCGCCGTGGCGCCAGCGCACCAAAGCTTCCAGGCCGACGATATGCCCGTCGTCCAGGTCCAGGCGCGGCTGGTAGTGCAGCTCCAGTTCGTCGCGGCGCAACGCACGGCGCAGTTCACTCTCCAGGTCGGCCAGGCTGCGGGCGTTGCGGTTGATGCGTTCATTGAAGATATGAAAGGTGCAGCCCTGAGTACTTTTGGCCTGCTGCATGGCGATGTGCGCGTGCCACATCAGCGGGTCGGCCCCGGCGCGGGCACGGGCGTGTGCCACGCCCAGGCTGCAGCCGATCAGCAGGCTTTCGCCATCCACCCAATACGGTTCGGCCATGGCTTCGGTAATGCGCTCAGCCATCCACTCGGCGCGCTGGGGTGCACGGCGGGTGTCGATCAACAGGGCGAATTCGTCGCTGCCCAGGCGCGCCAGTTGGTCGCCGGCTTCGAGCCGGCTCTTGAGCCGCGAGACCACTTGCAGGATCAAGCGATCGCCGGCCTGATGGCCCAAGGCGTCATTGGCGTGACGGAAGTTGTCGAGGTCCAGATGGCCGAGGGCCAGGCCACGGCCTTCGTTTTCGGCCAGGCGCGCCGCCAGCAAGGTCTGGAAACCCTGGCGGTTGGCGATACCGGTGAGCGGGTCCTGTTCGGCCAGGCGCTGCAGAGTGTTTTCCAGCACGCCGCGCTCACGCACGTGGCGCAGGCAGCGGCGCAAGGTATCGGTATCCAATGCACCAAGGACCAGCCAATCGCTCACGCCCAGCGGTGCAACCAGCGGTTCCTGCTCCAGCAGCAATATGCACGGCAGGCTGCAACGGCCTGGGCCGGGTTGCAGGCTGGGTGTGGTCAATAACACGGCACTGTGGTCGTCATCGAACAGACGACTCACCGAGTCCCAGTTGGGCGCGCTGACCAGCACAGCCCCATCGCCCATCGGCGCCAGGCACTCGCGCAACAACGCTGCCCACGCTGGCTCATCGGCCAGTAGCAGCAAACGCAAGGGTTCGACAGGCGTAGACAAGCTAGCTCCCTAGACTCTGCAAAATTGTGTTGGCGGCGGGCATTATGACGTGCTGCCTGATAATCACCAATGATAGGGGTTATCAAATACGACAGCTGCAAGCATTCGTCGTACAAGTGCCCACATCCTGCGGCAAAGTATCAAAACCGGCAAATTTAGATCGAGTGGTACGTCACACCGTCGTTCTAAAGCAGCAGAATCTTGCCAGCCTGTTAAAATGCCCGCCTTTTTGAACAACGACTCCTGAATTTTCTGTATGTCCCGACTCAATCCCCGGCAGCAAGAAGCCGTGAACTACGTCGGCGGCCCTCTATTGGTGCTCGCCGGTGCTGGCTCCGGCAAGACCAGCGTGATCACCCGCAAGATCGCGCACCTGATCCAGAACTGCGGCATCCGTGCCCAGTACATCGTCGCCATGACCTTTACCAACAAGGCCGCGCGCGAAATGAAGGAACGTGTCGGCACGCTGCTCAAGGGCGGCGAAGGCCGTGGCCTCACGGTGTGTACCTTCCACAACCTGGGTTTGAACATTATCCGCAAGGAGCATGCGCGCCTGGGCTACAAGCCGGGTTTCTCGATCTTCGACGAGACCGATGTGAAGTCGCTGATGACCGACATCATGCAAAAGGAGTACGCAGGCGACGACGGCGTGGATGAGATCAAGAACATGATCGGCGCCTGGAAAAACGACCTGATCCTGCCGCCCCAGGCCCTGGAAAACGCGCGCAACCCCAAGGAGCAGACCGCCGCCATCGTCTACACCCACTACCAGCGCACGCTCAAGGCGTTCAACGCGGTGGACTTCGACGACCTGATTCTGCTGCCGGTAAAGCTGTTCGAGGAACACGCCGACATCCTCGAAAAATGGCAGAACAAGGTCCGCTACCTGCTGGTGGACGAATACCAGGACACCAACGCCAGCCAATACCTGCTGGTGAAAATGCTCATCGGCACGCGTAACCAGTTCACCGTGGTAGGCGACGACGACCAGTCGATCTACGCCTGGCGTGGCGCGCGCCCGGAAAACCTGATGTTGCTCAAGGACGACTACCCGTCCCTGAAAGTGGTGATGCTGGAACAGAACTACCGCTCCACCAGCCGTATCCTGCGTTGCGCCAACGTGCTTATTTCCAACAACCCCCACGAGTTTGAAAAACAACTGTGGAGCGAGATGGGTCACGGCGACGAGATCCGCGTGATCCGCTGCCGCAACGAAGACGCCGAAGCCGAGCGCGTGGCCGTGGAAATCCTCAGCCTGCACCTGCGCACCGACCGGCCTTACAGCGATTTCGCCATCCTGTACCGAGGCAACTACCAGGCCAAGCTGATCGAGTTGAAACTGCAGCACCACCAGGTGCCGTATCGCCTGTCGGGCGGCAACAGCTTTTTCGGACGCCAGGAAGTAAAAGACCTGATGGCCTACTTCCGGCTGATCGTGAACCCGGATGACGACAACGCCTTTCTGCGCGTGATCAACGTGCCGCGTCGGGAAATCGGTTCGACGACCCTGGAAAAGCTCGGCAACTACGCCACCGAACGCAAGATTTCGATGTACGCCGCCACCGATGAAATCGGCCTGGGCGAGCACCTGGACACGCGCTTCACCGATCGCCTGTCGCGCTTCAAGCGCTTCATGGACAAAGTGCGCGAGCAATGCGCCGGCGAAGACCCGATCAGCGCCCTGCGCAGCATGGTCATGGACATCGACTATGAAAACTGGCTGCGCACCAACAGTTCCAGCGACAAGGCTGCGGATTACCGCATGGGCAACGTCTGGTTCCTGATCGAAGCGTTGAAAAACACGCTGGAGAAGGACGAAGAAGGCGAGATGACCGTCGAAGACGCCATCGGCAAGCTGGTGTTGCGCGACATGCTTGAGCGCCAGCAGGAAGAAGAAGACGGCGCCGAAGGTGTGCAGATGATGACCTTGCACGCGTCCAAAGGCCTGGAATTCCCTTACGTGTTCATCATGGGCATGGAAGAGGAAATCCTCCCGCACCGTTCCAGCATTGAAGCCGACACCATCGAGGAGGAACGGCGCCTGGCCTACGTGGGCATTACCCGCGCACGTCAGACACTGGCCTTCACCTTCGCCGCCAAGCGCAAGCAATACGGCGAGATCATCGATTGTGCCCCCAGCCGGTTCCTGGATGAACTGCCGCCGGACGATCTGGCCTGGGAAGGCAATGACGACACCCCGACCGAGGTGAAGGCCGTTCGCGGCAACACCGCCTTGGCGGACATACGCGCGATGTTAAAGCGCTAGAATCGACTACTTTTTAATCTACTTTCGGCGCACACCGCGCCATTAGAGGAAGCTTTCCGTGGAAGCACTGCACAAGAAAATTCGCGAAGAAGGCATCGTGCTTTCCGATCAGGTCCTCAAGGTTGACGCCTTTTTGAACCACCAGATCGACCCGGCGCTGATGAAGTTGATCGGCGACGAATTCGCCGCGCGGTTCAAAGACTCGGGCATCACCAAGATCGTCACCATCGAAGCGTCGGGTATTGCACCGGCGATCATGACCGGCCTGAACCTTGGCGTGCCGGTGATCTTCGCCCGCAAGCAACAGTCCCTGACGCTGACCGAAAACCTGCTGTCGGCGACGGTGTATTCCTTCACCAAGAAGGTCGAAAGCACCGTGGCGATTTCCCCACGTCACCTGACCAGCAGCGACCGCGTGCTGGTAATCGATGACTTTTTGGCCAACGGCAAGGCGTCCCAGGCGCTGATTTCGATCATCAAGCAAGCCGGCGCGACCGTTGCAGGCTTGGGGATTGTGATCGAGAAGTCGTTCCAGGGTGGCCGTGCGGAACTGGATGCGCAGGGTTATCGGGTTGAGTCGCTGGCACGGGTGAAGTCGTTGGCCGGTGGCGTCGTCACCTTCATCGAGTAATCACTGCCTGAACTCGATTAAAAATGTGGGAGCTGGCTTGCCTGCGATGAGGGCCTGACAGTCGACAACTCTGTCGACTGACACTCCGCTATCGCAGGCAAGCCAGCTCCCACATTTGATTTTTGGTGCCTGTCAGTGCGCGGTGGCTTGGAGGCCGGCGAGCAGCAAGCGTTGGTATAAATCCTCTTTCAACCCCTCCGGCTGATCCAGCCGCATGCGCTTCAAATGCTCGGGAAACGCCTCCGGCTCCGGCGCATCCAGTGCCGCCCGGCCCAATTCCAGAATCTCCGTCAGCTTGAATTTGCTCTTGAGCCAGTTAAGGGCGCGCAATAGGTCCCGTTCCTCATCGGTAAAATCAGTGCCCAACGGATATTCCGGGAACAACCGGCGATGCCGCGCCTGAATGCCCTTGAGCCGCTCCGGCGTATTGTCGGCAAAACGGGGGTCCAGTTCGAAGTCCTTGGGCAGTTTGCCGGCCTTTTGCGCCTGTTCGATCAGGTCACTCTGGAAGCGCGAGTCGGTGATCTGGAGCAGCGCCTCGATCACCTTGGCATCGGTCTGACCACGCAAATCGGCAATGCCGTATTCGGTAATGACGATATCCCGCAGGTGCCGTGGGATAGTGCAGTGGCCGTACTCCCAGACGATATTGGAACTGACTTCGCCCGCCGACTCGCGCCAGCTGCGCAGAATCAGGATCGAACGCGCGCCCTCCAACGCATGGCCTTGCGCAACGAAGTTGTACTGCCCGCCCACGCCGCTGAGTACGCGGCCGTCTTCAAGCTGGTCGGCCACGCCTGCTCCGAGCAACGTCACCGTGATCGCGCTGTTGATAAAGCGCGCATCCAGGCGTTGCAGACGCTTGAGTTCCTCCTGCCCGTACAGCTCATTGATGTAGCTGATGCCGGTCATGTTGAATTCGAGACGTTTGGCGTGAGTCATTTCCTGCAAACGCTGGTAAAAGCTGCGCGGCCCGAGGAAGAAACCGCCGTGAATGGAAACGCCGTCGGGCTGCGCGGCGTCATCCAGGGTGCCAGCGTTGGCCTGCTGCTGGGTCGTCACATCCGGGTAGACCTTGCGCCGAATAATCCCGGCGTCGGCCAGCACCAGCAGGCCATTGACGAACATTTCGCTGCACCCATAAAGGCCGCGGGCAAAGGGCTCGACACCGCCTTCGCGGCTGATTAACGGCGCCCACTGATACACATCCAAGTCAGTCAGCAATAAGCGGTAGGCTTCGTTATCGGCCTGGCGCGCCAGCAAGGCGGCGGTCAGCGCATCGCCCATCGAGCCAATGCCAATCTGCAACGTGCCGCCATCGCGCACCAGGGTGCTGGCATGCAAGCCGATAAAGTGGTCTTGAAAGCCGACCGGCATGTTCGGTGTGGAGAACAGCGTGGTGCTGTCCTTCTCGTCGATCAGGTAATCGAAGGCGTCCATACCCAGTTCGGCATCGCCGGGCATATAGGGCAAATCGCTGTGAACCTGGCCGACGACAAGGATGGTTTCGCCTGCTTCGCGGCGCTTGGCGATCATCGGCAGCAGGTCGAGGGTGATATCGGGGTTGCAGCTCAGGCTCAGCCGGTCGGGGTGTTCAGCGCTGCTGGCGACCAATTGCGCCACCAGGTTCAAGCCGGCGGCGTTGATATCGCGGGCGGCGTGGCTGTAGTTGCTGCTAACGTAGTCCTGCTGCGCCGACGTACTGTGCAGCAGGCTGCCGGGCTGCATGAAGAACTGCTGCACGCGGATGTTCCTTGGCAGGCTGTCCTTGTGCAAATCCGCTAGAAAGTCCAGCTCGGGATAATCACCAAACACCCGCTCGATAAAGGGTTCGAGAAAGCGCTTCTGCAACCCGTCACCCATGGTCGGGCGGCCCAGGGCGAGTGCGGTGTAAATCGTCAGCTCGCGCTCCGGCAGCTTGGCGATACGCCGGTACAACGCGTTGACGAACACGTTGGGCTTGCCCAGGCCCAGCGGCATGCCGATGTGGATATGCGCCGGCAAGCGCGCCAGTACGTCGTCAACTGCTTGCTCGATTGAACACAACTGCACCATCCGACCCTCCTGAACATTCCGTGATTAGGGGTTGGACCGAGCTTGCCGGGTCTTTGCTGCAATGAACAGCGTAGAAGTACAAATCGCAGGCACAAAAAAGCCGCTGGTAAGCGGCTTTTTGGCGAAGATCGGTTTATTTCAAACCCGACATCTTCTCGATTGCACCCTTGAGTTCGGCATCCGAGCAATCGGCGCAGGTACCTTTAGGCGGCATGGCATTCAGGCCGGTGATGGCCTTGGCCAGCAGGCCATCGAGGCCGCCTTGATGATCGGCGCGGTCTTTCCAGGCTGCGGTGTCACCGATTTTTGGTGCACCCAGCAAACCGGTGCCGTGGCATGCATTGCAGTGCTTGGCAATCACGTCATCCGGTGTCTTCGCGCCACCGCCGCCGCCCGCAGCCACGGCAACTTCCATCCCTTTGCATTCCTGGCCCTGGACACACACCTGGCCGACAGGCTCCAGGCGCTTGGCAATCTCATCATTGGTCGCAGCTTGAGCGCTGACAGCCCATAGGGCCAGTACGGTTGCTGGTGCAGCCAGCATTTTCATAATTAGGTTCACGCGTTCACCCTCAATGGTGGCTATTCACGCCTGCGGCCACGGTTTCGCAGGCGGCGAAAGTATAACGGTTAGCCCGTCAGGCCGAAACAACCCTATTAAATAAAGGGAGATTCGGCTCCACGGTTACAGCGACGGGTGTGTCTGCAACGCTGGCAGCACGCCTCTTCTGTCAAAAGTTCGCAGGTGTGGCTGCGCTGATTAGTCGCGCCGGCACATCGAACGGGTTGCGAAAACGATGCGGCTTGGTGCTTTCAAAGTAGTAGCTATCGCCGGCTTCGAGCACAAAAGTTTCAAGACCGACCACCAATTCCAAACGACCTTCCACCAGAATCCCGGTTTCTTCGCCTTCGTGGGTGAGCATTTCTTCGCCCGTATCGGCGCCAGGCGGGTAGATCTCGTTAAGAAACGCAATCGCCCGGCTGGGGTGCGCGCGCCCGACGAGTTTCATGGTGACGGCACCGTCCGAGATGTCGATCAGCTCATTGGCTTTATAGACGATCTGCGTCGGTTTTTCCTGGAGGATCTCCTCGGAAAAGAACTCGACCATGGACATGGGGATGCCGCCCAGCACCTTGCGCAAGGAGCTGATCGAGGGGCTGACACTGTTTTTTTCGATCATCGAAATGGTGCTGTTGGTGACACCCGCGCGCTTGGCGAGCTCACGCTGGGAAAGACCTTTGAGTTTACGGATGGATTGCAGTCGTTCGCCGACGTCCAATGCAGGAGCCTCCTAGGATTCAGGCTTTGTTGTAGTTGAGCGTTATCATGGCGACAGCGTTCAGTATTTACAACACTTGGGCCTAAATCCCGGCAAGCTCTGCTCGTAGGCGCCGCTTAAGCCCTGGAATAGAGCCTTGGCACGCGGCGCAGGTTGCAAAAAATCTGGTAGGGGATGGTCTCGGCAGCCGCCGCGACGTCACTGGCAAGGATATTTTTGCCCCACAGCTCCACGGTGGAACCAAGCCCGGCCTGGGGCACGTCGGTGAGGTCAACGCAGAGCATGTCCATGGACACACGGCCCAGCAACTGGCTGCGCTGGCCTGCCACCAGCACGGGCGTGCCGGTCGGTGCATGGCGCGGGTAGCCGTCGGCATAGCCCATGGCAACCACGCCGACGCGCATCGGTTTTGGCGTGATGAACTTGGCGCCGTAACCGATCGGCTCACCGGCCGGCAGTTCACGCACGCAGATGACTTTCGATTCCAGGGTCATCACCGGCTGCAAACGCGCGGCAATGGCCTGGTCCTCACCAAACGGCGTGGCGCCATAAAGCATGATGCCTGGGCGCACCCAGTCGCTGGACATAGTCGGCCAGCCCATCACCGACGGCGAATTGCGCAGGCTCACTTCGGCCGACAAACCTTGGCGTGCCGCTTCAAACACCGCCACTTGCTCATCACTGCGCACGCAATCGAGCTCATCGGCGCGGGCGAAGTGGCTCATCAGTACGATCTTGGCCACTTTGCCGCTGGCCAGCAGGCGCTGGTACGCCTCATGGTAATCCTTGGGGTGCAGGCCCACGCGGTGCATACCCGAGTCGAGCTTGAGCCAAATGGTCAGCGGCTTGCTCAGCCGGGCTTGCTCGATGGCTTCCAACTGCCACAACGAATGCACCACGCACCAAAAATCATGCTCGATGATCAGCGGCAGTTCGTCGGCTTCGAAAAAACCTTCCAGCAGCAATACCGGCGCACGAATCCCGGCAGCCCGCAGCTCCAATGCCTCCTCGATGCACGCCACCGCAAACCCATCCGCCTCGCCTTCCAGCGCCTGGGCCACACGTACGGCACCATGGCCATAGGCATCCGCCTTGACCACGGCGAGGGCTTTGGCCCCCGTGACTTCACGGGCCAGTTGGTAGTTGTGGCGCAGGGCTTGGAGGTCGATCAGGGCACGGGCAGGACGCATGGCGGCAGGCTTCTAGGCGGTAATGTGAAGAAAAACCGGCGCCGACCAACGACGTCGGCGCCGGGAGAGGGATCTTGGTTTAAGGCAGCGCCGCCACGACGGACAGCTCTACCAGAATTTCCGGTTCGCACAGCTTGGCCTCAACCGTCGCACGGGCCGGGGCCACGCCTTTAGGCAACCACTTGTCCCACACCGCGTTCATGCCGGCGAAATCGGCATCGATGTCTTTGAGGTAGATCGTCACCGACAGCAACTTGGTTTTGTCGGTGCCGGCCAGGTCCAGCAAACGCTCGATATTGGCCAGGGTTTCGCGGGTTTGCTGTTCAATCCCGGCATTCATGTCGTCGCCGACTTGTCCTGCCAGATACACGGTACCGCTGTGAACAACGACCTGGCTCATGCGCTCATTGGTGAGCTGGCGCTGGATTGACATGTTTTGCGGACTCCTGGTGGTTGCTGCCGTAACGGGAAATATCGAGACCTTCGGCGCTGATCTGCGGCGTTTTTTTCGCCATCAGGTCAGCCAGCAAACGGCCAGAGCCGCACGCCATGGTCCATCCAAGGGTGCCGTGGCCGGTGTTCAGGAACAGGTTCTTGAACGGGGTGGCACCGACAATCGGCGTGCCGTCGGGTGTGGTCGGGCGCAGGCCGGTCCAGAAAGTGGCTTCGGTCAAATCGCCGCCCTGAGGATAAAGGTCGTTGACGATCATCTCCAGGGTTTCACGTCGACGCGGGTTCAGCGACAGGTCAAAACCGGCTATTTCAGCCATGCCACCGACGCGAATGCGGTTGTCGAAACGGGTGATCGCGACCTTGTAGGTCTCATCCAGAATGGTCGAAGTCGGCGCCATCGCCGGGTTGGTGATCGGCACGGTCAGCGAGTAACCCTTCAGCGGGTACACCGGCGCCTTGATCCCCAGCGGCTTGAGCAGCTTGGGCGAGTAACTGCCCAGGGCCAGCACGTAGCGGTCGGCGGTTTCCAGCTTGCCATCGATCCACACGCCATTGACGCGATCACCGGCGTAGTCGAGGCGCTGGATGTCCTGTTCGAAACGGAATTCCACGCCCAACTGCTTGCACATGTCCACCAGACGCGTGGTGAACATCTGGCAGTCGCCGGTCTGGTCGTTGGGCAGGCGCAGGGCGCCGGCGAGGATATCGGTGACGCTGGCCAGGGCTGGCTCAACGCGGGCAATGCCGGCGCGGTCGAGCAGCTCGAACGGCACGCCGGATTCTTTCAACACGGCAATGTCTTTGGCCGCGCCATCCAACTGAGCCTGGGTGCGGAACAACTGAGTAGTGCCGAGGCTGCGGCCTTCGTAGGCAATACCGGTTTCTGCACGCAATTCGTCGAGGCAATCACGGCTGTACTCGGACAGGCGCACCATGCGCTCTTTGTTCACCGCGTAACGGCTCTGGGTGCAGTTGCGCAGCATCTGCGCCATCCACAGGTACTGATCGATATCGGCAGTGGCCTTGATCGCCAGTGGCGCGTGGCGTTGCAGTAACCACTTGATGGCCTTGAGCGGCACGCCCGGTGCGGCCCATGGCGAGGCATAACCCGGCGACACCTGGCCTGCGTTGGCGAAACTGGTTTCCATGGCAGCGGCGGGCTGACGGTCGACCACAACCACTTCAAAGCCGGCCCGCGCCAAATAGTAGGCACTGGTCACCCCAATGACGCCGCTACCCAAGACCAGAACGCGCATTTTTATATCCTCATCACGGGCTTAGCCGCTGACGTGTGTTATTCGAGCAATGATGGGCGCAGTGTAAAAAACAATGACCAGTGCATTTCACTATATAAATGCCTATATTTGGCGACAATTCTCGGCAAAAACCCTTTTCACAGAGGCGTATCCCCTATGCGTACCAACACCCAGACCAAGCGGGAGCTGGACAAGATCGACCGCAATATCCTGCGCATCCTGCAAACCGATGGGCGTATTTCGTTCACGGAGCTGGGGGAAAAGGTCGGGCTGTCGACCACGCCGTGCACCGAGCGGGTCCGCCGCCTGGAGCGCGAAGGGATCATCATGGGCTACAACGCGCGGCTCAACCCGCAGCATTTGAAGGGGAGTTTGCTGGTATTTGTCGAGATCAGCCTGGATTACAAGTCGGGCGACACCTTTGAGGAATTCCGCCGCGCCGTGCTGAAGCTGCCCCATGTGCTGGAGTGCCACTTGGTGTCAGGCGACTTCGACTACCTGGTGAAGGCGCGGATCTCCGAGATGGCCTCGTACCGCAAATTGCTCGGCGATATCTTGCTCAAACTGCCGCATGTGCGCGAGTCCAAGAGCTATATCGTGATGGAAGAGGTGAAAGAGAGCCTTAACCTGCCGATCCCGGATTAACTGACACGATGTGGTCAATGTGGGAGCTGGCTTGCCTGCGATAGCGGTGTGCCAGGAAACATCATTCTGACTGAACCACCGCTATCGCAGGCAAGCCAGCTCCCACATTTTTGATCCGGTACATCCGTCAGACCAGTACTTGCCGGGTGCTCGCCATGTACTCATGGATCTGTTTTTCCACCCGCGGGTGAATCAATTCCACCGGCCGCCGCCCATTGGGGCACGGCAAGGTCTTGGTAGTGCCAAACAGCCGGCAGATCAGCGGCCGCTCGTCATACACGGTGCAGCCGTTCGGCCCCAGGTGCACGCAGTTCAGCTCGTCCATGGCCGCTTCCTGCTCGGCGGCAGTCTTGCGTGGCAGGCGCGACATTTCCTCGGGCGAGGTAGTCACCGGCCCACAGCAGTCGTGGCAGCCGGGGACGCACTCGAACGAAGGGATCTGCCTGCGCAGCGCGCTGATTTTCTGGCTGTTGCAACTCATCGAAACACTTACCGAACGGCGAATAGGCGTGGATTCTGACGCAAAACGTGCTGCGCAGACAGCTTCGTCCGACCGCTGTATCCTGCGTCAAATTTTCCAAACAGGGATGCTCCCATGACCGCCAGCGCCCGGCACACCGCTTCCTACTACGCCGCCAGCAGCGTTTCACAGCCCGACTACCCGGCGTTGATGGGCGAAGTGCGCGCCGATGTGTGCGTGATTGGAGGCGGCTATTCCGGCATAAACACAGCCCTGGAGCTGGCCGAACGCGGCTTTAGCGTGGTGCTGCTGGAAGCGCGCAAGCTCGGCTGGGGCGCCAGCGGCCGCAACGGCGGGCAGTTGATTCGCGGCGTCGGCCACGGCCTGGAGCAGTTCAGCAACGTGATCGGCAGCGACGGCGTGCGCCAGATGAAGCTGATGGGCCTGGAAGCCGTCGAGATCGTGCGCGAGCGGGTCGAGCGCTATCAGATCCCCTGCGACCTGACCTGGGGTTACTGCGACCTCGCCAACAAACCCCGCGACCTGATCGGCCTGGCCGAAGACGCCGAAGAACTGCGCAACCTCGGTTATCGCCATGAAGTGCGTCTGCTGCAAGCCACCGAGATGAGCAGCGTGATCGGCTCCGAGCGCTATGTAGGCGGCATGATCGACATGGGTTCCGGCCATTTGCACCCGCTGAACCTGGCCCTCGGCGAAGCCGCCGCCGCGCAGCAGCTGGGCGTGAAGCTGTTTGAGCAGTCCGAAGTGACGCGCATCGACTACGGCCCTGAGGTCAATGTGCACACCGCCAATGGCAACGTGCGCGCCAACACCCTGGTGCTGGCCTGCAACGCCTACCTCAACGGCCTGAACCCACAATTGAGCGGTAAGGTATTGCCCGCCGGCAGCTACATCATCGCCACCGAACCTTTGAGCGAGGCCCAGGCCGCCAGCCTGCTGCCGCAGAACATGGCGGTGTGCGATCAACGTGTGACCGTGGATTACTTCCGCCTGTCCGCCGACCGCCGCCTGCTGTTCGGCGGAGCCTGCCACTATTCCGGCCGCGACCCGCAGGACATCGGCGCCTACATGCGCCCCAAAATGCTCAAGGTGTTCCCGCAACTGGCGGACGTGAAGATCGACTACCAATGGGGTGGCATGATCGGCATCGGCGCCAACCGCCTGCCGCAGATCGGCCGGCTGGCCGATCATCCCAATGTGTATTACGCCCAGGCATACGCCGGCCACGGCCTCAACGCCACCCACCTGGCAGGCAAGCTGCTGGCCGAAGCCATCAGCGGCCAACAGCAGGGGCGTTTTGATTTGTTCGCCCAGGTGCCGCACATCACCTTCCCCGGCGGCAAACATCTGCGCTCGCCGCTGTTGGCGCTGGGGATGCTCTGGCACCGCTTCAAAGAACTGCTCTGATCAGTCGCGCCAGAACGGCTTCATGCCTTCCCGGCGCGCCTGTTCGGCGGTCAACCCGACGTCACGCAGTTGCTCACCGGTCAGGTGCAGCAAGGCTTTGCGCGTGTGGCGGCGGTGCCAGAACAGACTCCAGCGGCTGATATCGCGCGGCGCCTTCGCCCGCTCCTGCCCCGCCTGCAATTCCTGACTGTGTAACATCAGCCGCACATCGCTCATGCCGTTCATCGTGTTGCCCCTCATCTGCCTGTTGCCATGAGTGACTAGGATGGGCGCGCGGGCAAAACCATTACAGATTCAACTCACCTTTATTAAATCCATACAGATACTGCCCATGAAAGGCTGAATCCTGTATTTTGCGCCTATCTGTACTGGTTCCCTCGGAGCGATCACCATGACCCTCTACGTCAACCTCGCCGAATTACTGGGCACGCGCATCGAGCAGGGCTTCTATCGCCCCGGCGACCGCTTGCCGTCCGTGCGGGCCTTGAGTGTGGAGCACGGGGTGAGCCTGAGCACCGTGCAACAAGCCTATCGCTTGCTTGAAGACAACGGCCTGGCAATGCCAAAGCCCAAGTCGGGCTACTTTGTGCCGGTCGGGCGCGAGTTGCCGGCGCTGCCGGAAATCGGCCGCCCGGCACAGCGCCCGGTGGAAATCTCGCAGTGGGACCAGGTGCTGGAACTGATTCGCGCCGTGCCGCGCAAAGACGTCATACAGATGGGCCGCGGCATGCCGGATGTACTGTCGCCGACCATGAAACCCCTGCTGCGCAGCCTGGCCCGCGTGAGCCGACGCCAGGATCTGCCGGGCCTGTATTACGACAATATCCTTGGCTGTATGGAGTTGCGTGAGCAGATCGCCCGACTGTCTCTGGATTCCGGCTGTCAGCTGACTGCCGAAGATATCGTGATCACCACCGGCTGCCATGAGGCGCTGTCCGCCAGCATCCACGCGATTTGCGAGCCTGGGGATATCGTCGCAGTCGACTCGCCAAGCTTTCACGGCGCCATGCAGACCCTCAAAGGCCTGGGCATGAAGGCGCTGGAAATCCCCACCGACCCCATCACCGGCATCAGCCTTGAAGCGCTGGAGCTGGCGCTGGAACAGTGGCCGATCAAGGTCATCCAGCTGACGCCCAACTGCAATAACCCGTTGGGCTACATCATGCCCGAGGCACGCAAACGCGCACTGCTGACCCTGGCCCAGCGCTTTGACGTGGCGATTATTGAAGACGATGTGTATGGCGAATTGGCCTACAGCTACCCGCGCCCGCGCACGATCAAATCCTTCGACGAAGATGGCCGTGTGCTGCTGTGCAGCTCGTTCTCGAAAACCCTGGCGCCCGGCCTGCGCATCGGCTGGGTGGCGCCAGGGCGCTATCTGGAACGGGTGCTGCACATGAAATACATCAGCACCGGTTCCACGGCGACGCAACCGCAGATCGCCATCGCCGAGTTTCTCAAAAACGGCCACTTCGAGCCGCATTTGCGGCGGATGCGCACCCAATACCAGCGTAATCGCGACTTGATGCTCGATTGGGTCAGCCGCTACTTTCCGGCCGGCACCCGTGCCAGTCGGCCCCAGGGCAGCTTCATGCTGTGGATAGAACTGCCGGAAGGCTTTGATACCTTGAAACTCAACCGCGTGCTGGTGGAACAAGGCGTACAGGTGGCAGTGGGCAGCATCTTTTCCGCCTCCGGCAAATACCGTAATTGCCTGCGCATGAACTACGCTGCCAAGCCAACGCCGCAGATCGAAGAGGCAGTGCGCAAGGTGGGGGCCGCCGCGATGAAGATGCTCGCCGAGGTGACCGACTGACCTTTCCCCGCAATCTGCCGTCATATCCCACAACCGCCCCGACCTGGAAGCAGTGCCCTTGATGATTCGACGGCTTTTACCGTTTTTGCTGCTGGGCGCCCTGACGCTGAGTGGCTGCGCCACGGTCGATGCACCGCGCATCCCCAGCGACGCCCTGCCTGCGGCGCAATCCTCGTTCGGCCGCTCGATCCAGGCCCAGGCGGCGCCGTACCAGGGTCGCTCGGGCTTTCGCCTGCTGCCCAACAGCAGCGAAGCCTTCATGGCCCGTGCCGAGCTGATCCGCAATGCCCAGAGTAGCCTCGACCTGCAGTACTACATCGTGCACGACGGCATCAGCACGCGCATGCTCGTGGATGAACTGCTCAAAGCCGCCGACCGTGGCGTGCGCATCCGCATCCTGCTGGACGACACCACCAGCGACGGCCTCGATCAGGTTATCGCCACCCTCGCCGCCCACCCGCAGATCCAGATTCGCCTGTTCAACCCGCTGCACCTGGGCCGCAGCACCGGCGTGACGCGGGCGATGGGCCGGCTGTTCAACCTGTCGCTGCAACACCGGCGCATGCACAACAAGCTGTGGCTGGCGGATAACAGTGTGGCCATTGTTGGCGGGCGCAACCTGGGCGATGAGTATTTCGATGCCGAGCCCAACCTCAACTTCACCGATATCGACATGCTCAGCGTCGGCCCGGTGGCCGAGCAGCTCGGGCACAGCTTTGATCAGTACTGGAACAGCGCACTGAGCAAACCCATCGACGATTTCGTCTCAAGCACCCCATCCAGGGGCGACCTGAACGCCGCACGCGCACGCCTGCAAGATTCGCTGGCCGAGTCGCGCCAGCAGAATCACGCCCTCTACAACCGCTTGCGCACCTACCAGACACAACCGCGCATGGACATCTGGCGCCGCGAGCTGATCTGGGCCTGGAACCAGGCGCTATGGGATGCGCCGAGCAAAGTGCTGGCCAAGGCTGACCCCGACCCACGCTTGCTGTTGACCACCCAACTGGCACCAGAGCTGGAGGGCGTCAGCCATGAGCTGATGATGATTTCGGCGTATTTCGTGCCGGGGCAACCCGGGCTGGTGTACCTGACCGGTCGCGCCGATGCGGGCGTATCAGTCAGCCTGCTGACCAATTCCCTCGAAGCCACCGACGTACCCGCCGTGCACGGCGGCTATGCGCCCTATCGCAAGGCGTTGCTGGAGCACGGCGTAAAACTCTACGAGCTGCGCCGCCAACCGGGCGATGCGGGCGGTGGCAGTGGCCCGCACCTGTTTCGCCGAGGCGCCTTCCACGGCTCGGACTCCAGCCTGCACAGCAAGGCGATGATCTTTGATCGGCACAAGTCGTTTATCGGCTCGTTCAACTTCGACCCGCGCTCGGTGCTGTGGAACACCGAAGTCGGGGTGCTGGTGGACAGCCCCGAGCTGGCGGAACACGTGCGCAACCTGGCGCTGCAAGGCATGGCGCCAGCATTGAGCTATGAGGCGAAACTGCAGAATGGCCAGGTGGTGTGGGTGACCGAGGATAACGGCCAACTGCACACCCTGACACGGGAGCCGGGCAGTTGGTGGCGCAGGTTTAATGCGTGGTTCGCCACCAGTGTTGGCCTGGAGCGCATGCTGTAAGAACGTCATAGAACTACTGTGGGAGCCGGGCTTGCCCGCGATGGCGGAGTGTCAGGTACTTATGGGCAAGCTGGCACACCGCTATCGCAGGCAAGCCAGCTCCCACAGTTGATTGCATTTCAAGGTTTAAGCAGGCTGTGCGGTACCGAATGCGCCCTGGCGCAGCAGCAACACCACCAGCCCCAGCGCCCCGGCTGCCATCAACAACGGCAGCGCGTGCCCGCTGATCCATTGGCTGCCCGCCCCGGCTACCAGCGGACCGATCAGGCAACCGATGCCCCACAGCTGCGCCACGTGGGCATTGGCGCGCACCAGCGCGTCGTCGCGATAACGCTCACCGATCAGGATCAGCGACAAGGTGAACAACCCACCGGCGCTGGCGCCAAAGATCACCCATACCGGCCAGATCAACTGCGTATGCAGCAGCAATGGAATCGCCAGGCTTGAGGCCAGCAACAACACCGCGCAGCTCAAGAACAAGGTGCGACGTGGCAGGTAGTCGGCCAAAGCGCCAATGGGCAATTGCAACAGCGCATCACCGACCACCACGGTGCTGACCATGGCCAAGGCAATCTCGGCGGTGAAACCCTGCTGCAGGCAATACACCGGCAGCAGCGTCAGAATCATCGCCTCGAACGCGGCGAACAAGGCCACCGCCCAGGCAATTGCCGGCAAAGTCAGGCAGAAACGCCACAGGTCACTGAAGGTCACGCTGAAGGACTCGGCGGTTGGAGCGCCGGAACGCCCCAGCAGCAACAGCGGGGCGACCACCAACAAGCCAACGCCCACCCAGAAACCATAGTCATGGTCAGTGCCGAGTACGCCCAGCAGCAGCGGGCCCGACAGCTGGCTCAAGGCATAGCTGCAGCCGTACAGCGCGACCAGGCGGCCACGCCATTGCTCGACCACCAACTGGTTGATCCAGCTTTCACCCAGGATAAACACGATGGTCAGGATCACGCCGATCATCAGCCGCAGCACCAGCCACACCGGGTAGCTTGGCAGTATTGCCAGCAAACCGATCGAGATGGCACCGGCCCATAGGCACAGACGCATCAGGTTGGCAGTGCCCAGCCACGAGGCCATCCGGCTGGAGACCTTCGCGCCGAGCAGTACGCCAAAAGCCGGCATAGCGGCCATCACGCCAATGGCGAAGCTGCCATAACCCCAGCCTTCGAGGCGCAGGGACACGAGCGGCATGCTGACGCCCAGGGCCAGGCCGACGCTGAGGACAGAGGCCAGCACGGCGAAATAAGTCGCCCAACGCATTTCCACGCTCCTGTGGATAATTATCAAGACCCTGCAAAACAGTGTGGGAGCAGGCTTATGTGGGAGCCGGGCTTGCCCGCGATGCAGGCACCTCGGTGTGTCAGCCACACCTTGGTGATGCTATCGCCGGCAAGCCAGCTCCCACACAAACCGGCTCCCACATTTGACCTGCGGTGTTGCTTACAGCTTGATCCAGGTCGATTTCAGCTCGGTGTACTTGTCGAACGCGTGCAGCGACTTGTCGCGACCGTTACCCGACTGTTTGAAACCACCAAAGGGTGCAGTCATGTCGCCGCCGTCGTATTGGTTGACCCACACGCTACCGGCACGCAAGGCCTTGGCAGTCAGGTGCGCCTTGGAGATATCGGCGGTCCACACGGCTGCGGCCAGGCCATAAACGGTGTCGTTGGCAATGGCGACCGCTTCTTCGGCGCTGTCGAAAGTGATCACCGACAGCACTGGGCCGAAGATTTCTTCCTGAGCGATCTTCATGGCGTTGGTCACGCCGTCGAAAATCGTCGGCTCCACATAGGTGCCACCGGTTTCTTGCAGGGTGCGCTTGCCGCCCGCCACCAGCTTGGCGCCGTCGGCATGGCCTGCTTCGATGTACGACAGCACGGTGTTCATCTGCTGGGTGTCCACCAGAGCACCGACGTTGGTCGCCGGGTCCAGCGGGTTGCCTGGCTTCCAGCCCTTGAGAGCCTCGATCACCAGCGGCAGGAATTTATCCTTGATGGAGCGCTCGACCAGCAGGCGCGAGCCGGCGGTGCAGACTTCGCCCTGGTTGAAGGCGATGGCGCCAGCGGCAGATTCGGCGGCGGCTTGCAGGTCCGGCGCATCGGCAAACACGATATTCGGGCTCTTGCCGCCCGCTTCCAGCCATACACGCTTCATGTTCGACTCGCCGGAGCGGATCAACAGTTGTTTGGCGATTTTTGTGGAACCGGTAAACACCAGGGTGTCGACGTCCATGTGCAGCGCCAGCGCGTTGCCCACGGTGTGACCGTAGCCCGGCAGCACGTTCAACACGCCTTTTGGAATGCCGGCTTCAACCGCCAGGGCCGCGATGCGGATGGCCGTCAGTGGGGATTTTTCGGACGGCTTGAGGATCACCGAGTTACCGGTGGACAGCGCAGGGCCGAGTTTCCAGCACGCCATCATCAGCGGGAAGTTCCACGGCACGATGGCACCCACTACGCCGACCGGCTCGCGAGTCACCAGGCCCAGCTGGTTGTGCGGGGTGGCGGCGACTTCGTCGTAAATCTTGTCGATCGCCTCGCCGCTCCAGCTAAGGGCATTGGCGGCGCCCGGCACGTCAATTCCCAGGGAGTCGGAAATCGGCTTGCCCATGTCCAGGGTTTCGAGCAGCGCCAGCTCTTCGGCATTGGCGTTGAGCAGCGCGGCGAAACGGATCATGACGGCTTTGCGCTTGGCCGGCGCCAGGCGCGACCAGACACCGGAATTGAACGTCGCGCGGGCGTTTTCGACAGCGCGCTGGGCGTCGGCGACGTCACAGCTGGCAACGGTTGCCAGCAAGCGGCCATCGACCGGGCTGATGCATTCGAACGTGTCACCGGAAACAGCAGCGGTGTACTCACCATTGATGTAGGCGCGGCCTTCGATCTTCAGATCCTTGGCGCGTTGTTCCCAATCGGCACGGGTCAGGGTGGTCATGCGAGTGTCCTCCTCTTATTGAATACAAGGGCCAGGTGATGTCCCCCGGCAGCCTTAAAGAATTCTTGCCCGGCCAGCCTGCTGTTCGGCTCAAGGCAGCTGCCACCCTAAACCAGCGGCTGGGGGTGTTTCAATATATTTGACATAAGGGCGGCAAACGCCCTTGCGATGTTCATTTTAATAAACATAGACTTTGGGCTCTCCAACCGCAGGCCAGACGGGACACGCACATGAGCATCCAGGATATCGTCGACTTCAGCCAAGCCAACACCACCCCGGACCGCTACCGCCCGGCCGCCGAAAAAATTCTCAAGGGCGACCCCGAGCAGACCATTTATAACCACTACAACAGCCCGTGCGGCCAGATGAGCGCCGGCGTGTGGGAAGGTGAAGTCGGGCAGTGGAAGGTCAATTACAGCGAGCATGAGTATTGCGAGATTGTGCAGGGGGTTTCGGTACTGCGTGATGCCGATGGCAATGCCAAGACCTTGCGTGCCGGCGACCGTTTCGTGATTCCTGCCGGGTTCAGCGGCACCTGGGAAGTGCTGGAGCCGTGCCGCAAGATCTACGTGGTGTTCGAGCAGAAAGCCTGATCAGCACATTTCAGGCAAAAAAAAGCCCGTCTCGTGAGAGACGGGCTTTTTTTCACAAGGAAGAAAATCAATTACTTGATTTTGCCTTCTTTGTAGATCACGTGCTTGCGAACGCGCGGGTCGAACATTTTCTTTTCGAGCTTGTCCGGGGTAGTACGCTTGTTCTTGTCGGTAGTGTAGAAGTGACCAGTACCGGCGCTAGAGATCATTCGAATCAATTCACGCATGATAGAGCTCCTTAGATCTTGCCGGCGGCGCGGATTTCGGCCAGCACGACAGTGATGCCACGCTTGTCGATGATACGCATGCCTTTGGCAGATACACGCAGGCGAACAAAACGTTTCTCTTCTTCAACCCAGAAGCGGTGATGCTGCAGGTTCGGCAGGAAACGACGACGGGTTTTGTTATTTGCGTGGGAAATGTTATTCCCAGTCACCGGACCCTTACCGGTAACTTGACAGACTCTCGACATGCCTCAGCCCTCTAAAACCACATGCCCAACCCGGCATGGGTTGGCCGCTTAATCTCTCAGTCATTTGGCGCCAGGCGCCGCGTTTCTTTAAGGGTCTTACCGGCTACACCTACAGTGAAGGAACCGGGCCCCTAGAAAAGAGCGCTGCTTTATACCAGAAAGACCCCAATGCAACAACAGCCCGTGTGTTTTTACCGGCGTAAATCTTGGCAATAGACGCCCGAACCGTTGCCAGGAGGGGCCGCTGTAACAGCCGACCACTCGTCGCACAGAATGATTTACCGCGCCCGTCGGCACACAAAAGTGCAAGGCGAAACGCGCTGAGGCGCCATCAAAACAGCATTTGCGCCAAAAGCACAGGCAAAAATGGGCTAGTCATTTATCAATCAGACCACTACGGTAGGCTTTTTCCAGACTGCACTCGCAGATGGGCCTTCGATCTGCAAAGGAAACCGAATATGCGCCTCGCTGCCCTACCGCTATTGCTCGCCCCCCTATTTATCGCGCCGCTGGCCTCTGCGGCCACCAATCTGAGCGTTTGCACCGAGGCCAGCCCCGAAGGGTTCGATGTGGTGCAGTACAACTCGCTGACCACCACTAATGCCTCGGCCGACGTGCTGATGAACCGCCTGGTGGACTACGACGCTACCGCCGGCAAGCTGGTGCCGAGCCTGGCGGACAGTTGGGAAGTGTCGCCGGACGGACTGGTGTACACCTTCAAGCTGCACCCGGACGTGAAGTTCCATCGCACCGAGTATTTCACCCCAAGCCGCACCCTGACCGCCGAAGACGTGCGCTTCAGCTTTGAACGCATGCTCGACCCGGCCAACCCATGGCACAAGATCGCCCAAAGCGGCTTCCCGCATGCGCAGTCGCTGCAATTGCCCACACTGGTCAAGAAAATCGACGCCCTCGACCCGCTGACCGTGCGCTTCACCCTGGATCACGCCGACTCCACCTTCCTCGCCGCGTTGAGCATGGGTTTTGCCTCGATCTACCCGGCCGAATACGCCGACAAGCTGCTCAAGGCCGGCACCCCCGAAAAACTCAACAGCCAGCCCATCGGCACCGGCCCGTTCGTGTTTGTACGGTTCCAGAAAGACGCCGTGGTCCGCTATAAAGCCAACCCGGATTACTTTGCCGGCAAACCGGCTGTGGATAACTTGATCTTTGCCATCACCCCGGATGCCAACGTGCGCCTGCAAAAGCTGCACCGCGATGAATGCCAGATCGCCCTGTCACCCAAGCCACTGGATGTGGGTGAGGCCGAGAAAGACCCCGCGCTCAAAGTAGAAAAAACCCCGGCCTTCATGACCGCATTCGTCGCGATCAACAGCCAGCACCCGCCGCTGGACAAGCCCGAAGTGCGCCAGGCGATCAACCTGGCTTTCGACAAAGGCAGCTACCTCAAGGCCGTATTTGAAGGCACCGCCGAAGCGGCCAATGGCATTTACCCACCCAATACCTGGAGCTACGCCAAGGACTTGCCGGGTTATCCACAGGACATCGCCAAGGCCAAAACGCTGCTGGAAAGAGCCGGACTCAAGAATGGCTTCAAGACCACGATCTGGACTCGCCCCACCGGCAGCCTGCTGAACCCCAACCCCAACCTCGGCGCTCAGTTGCTGCAAGCAGACCTGGCCAAGGTCGGCATCCAGGCCGAGATTCGCGTGATCGAGTGGGGCGAACTGATCCGCCGCGCCAAAGCCGGCGAACATGACCTGTTGTTCATGGGCTGGGCCGGTGACAACGGCGACCCGGATAACTTCCTCACCCCGCAGTTCTCGTGCGCAGCGGTAAAATCCGGCACCAACTTCGCCCGCTACTGCGACCCGACCCTGGACAAGCTGATCAGCGCCGGCAAGACCACCAGTGAACAAGGTGTGCGCAGCAAGCTCTACCAACAGGCCCAGGCACAGATTCAGCAGCAGGCCCTGTGGCTGCCATTGGCGCACCCCACTGCGTTCGCTCTGGCACGCAAGAATATCAATGGCTATCAGGTGAGCCCATTTGGGCGCCAGGATTTCTCAAAGGTCAGCGTCAAGCCCTAAGCTGCAAGCTGCAAGCTGCAAGCTGCAAGCCACTTGAGGCTTGCAGCTTCAACCTTGCAGCTGCTCCTATCCTACAACCAGCCGTATTCCGCCATCGACAGCGGGTCGCCATCTCCCACGATGATGTGGTCGAGCACCCGCACATCCACCGATTCCAAAGCCTTCTGCAATATTTTGGTTAATTTCCGATCAGCCGCACTCGGCTCGACGCTCCCGGACGGATGGTTATGGCACAGGATCAGCGCCGCCGCGTTGTAAGCAAGCGCGCGCTTGACCACTTGTCGCGGATAAACGATAGCCGTGTCGATGGTGCCCTCAAACAGCGCCTCAAAGCCCAGCACCCGGTGCTTTGAGTCAAGAAACAGGCAGCCGAATATCTCGTGGGGCTCGTGGCGCAGCAACGCCTTGAGGTACTCACGTACCGCCAGCGGGCTTTCCAGTACCGAGTCGTCACGCAAGCGTTCGGCCATATGCCGCCGAGACATTTCCAGCACCGCCTGCAACTGGGCAAACTTCGCCGGCCCCAGCCCCAAGTGCTGGCTGAACAGCGTCTGGCTGGCCTCCAGCAGCGGGCGCAGGCCACCAAATTGCGCCAGTAGATGGCGCGCCAGGTCGACTGCGCTTCTGCCGGAAACCCCGGTACGCAGGAAGATCGCCAACAACTCGGCATCCGACAGACTCGCCGCGCCCCATTCCAAAAGCTTCTCCCGTGGACGTTCCGCCACAGGCCAATCGCGAATACTCATCCCGCCTCCCTCTGCACGCGCGCCGCTGTTGCCTGGCGGTCGCTGTGTTATCTTAAGCCCTCTTTTTTGCATGTGATTTCCCCTGGGGAGGGGGCATCGCAGGCGTCACTGAACTGGCATCACTGAACTGGAAAGGCAAACCAATGCAGCGTCTGTATCGGAAACGCATCGTTCTCGGCGTCGGCGGCGGCATTGCCGCCTACAAGAGCGCAGAACTGGTTCGCAGGCTCCTGGACCAGGGCGCCGAAGTGCGCGTGGTCATGACCCGTGGTGGCAGTGAGTTCATCACCCCGCTGACCATGCAGGCCCTGTCTGGCCACCCGGTTCACCTGGACCTGCTGGACCCGGCGGCCGAAGCCGCCATGGGCCACATCGAACTGGCCAAATGGGCCGACCTGGTGTTGATCGCCCCGGCCACCGCCGACCTGATCGCCCGCCTGGCCCAAGGCATTGCCGATGACCTGCTGACCACTCTGGTATTGGCCACCGACGCCACCGTCGCCATCGCACCGGCCATGAACCAGGCCATGTGGCGCGACCCGGCCACCCAGGCCAACACCCAACTCCTGCAAAGCCGTGGCCTTAAAGTGTTTGGCCCGGCGTCCGGCAGCCAGGCCTGCGGCGACGTGGGCATGGGCCGCATGCTTGAGGCCACCGACCTCGCGCTGTGCGCCGCCGAGTGCTTTCAGCACCTGGCTCTCACGGGCAAACATGTGCTGATTACCGCCGGCCCCACCCAGGAAAACATCGACCCGGTGCGTTACATCACCAACCATAGCTCAGGAAAAATGGGCTTTGCCTTGGCGGAAGCTGCGGTCGAGGCAGGCGCACGCGTCACCTTGATTACCGGCCCAGTGCACTTGCCAACACCCGATCGCGTCACGCGAATCGACGTAGTCAGCGCCCGGGACATGCTGGCGGCCTGTGAAGCGGCCATTCCCTGCGATCTGTTTATCGCCTCGGCAGCGGTTGCAGACTACCGCCCGGAGGTTGTCGCCCCGCAAAAGCTTAAGAAGGACCCTACAAGCGGCGACGGCCTGCTCCTGCAAATGGTGCGCAACCCGGACATCCTGGCCACCATCGCCACGCGCCCGGACCGCCCGTTCAGCGTTGGTTTCGCCGCCGAAACCGAGCACCTGCTGGACTACGCCGCACGCAAGTTGAAAGACAAAAACCTCGACCTGATCGTTGCCAATGATGTCGCCAACCCGAGCATCGGCTTCAACAGCGAGGAAAACGCCTGCAGCGTGATCGACCGCGAGCTGCACGCCACCCTTTTCGCCCAGACCAGCAAGGGCAAGATTGCCCGTCAACTGATCTCATTTATCGCCCAACGGCTGAACCAGGTTTAATTTACATGCACGCTTTGCAAGCCAAGATCCTCGACCCCCGCATCGGCAACGAATTTCCCCTGCCGGCTTATGCCACTCCGGGCTCCGCCGGCCTGGACCTGCGCGCCATGCTCAAGCAAGACACCGTGCTGGAGCCGGGCCAGACAATCCTGATTCCTACCGGCCTGTCGATCTACGTCGGCGACCCAGGCCTGGCGGCATTGATCCTGCCGCGCTCCGGCCTGGGCCACAAACATGGCATCGTGCTGGGCAACCTCGTAGGCCTGATCGATTCGGACTATCAGGGCGAATTGATGGTGTCGTGCTGGAACCGTGGCAACACCGCGTTCAACATCGCTGTCGGCGAGCGCATCGCCCAGTTGGTGCTGGTACCCGTGGTACAGGCACACTTCGAACTGGTGCAGGAGTTCGACGAAACTCAGCGCGGCGCAGGTGGTTTTGGGCATTCCGGCAGCCACTGACTAAGCTGAACCTTGCCGGACGCATTTGTCCGGCAAGACGCCACCGCATGGCTATTCAGGATGAAGAATGTGCGGATTTATTCAGCGAGATTTCCGCAATGAAATCAATGCATTACGCACTTCAAGAAAGTGCATCGACACGCCGATGGCATTTTTGCACCACGAACTCTCTGCCGAAAACACCGTCATACCCTTCAGTTTGAGCCTGCCGGTCAGCCACTTTAAGGCCAGCTTTGCCCCCTTCAGATGGAGTTCACCCCCGCGATGAGTACCGCAGCCCGAGTAGCCCCGACATTCCCCGACAGCATCTTCCGCGCCTACGACATTCGTGGCGTCGTGCCCAAGACCCTGACCGCCGAAACCGCCTACTGGATCGGCCGCGCCATCGGTGCCCAGAGCCTGGCCCAGGGCGAGCCTGATGTCTCGGTAGGCCGCGATGGCCGCTTGTCCGGCCCGGAGCTGGTGGAACAACTGATTCAAGGCCTCGCCGACAGCGGTTGCCACGTCAGCGACGTCGGCCTGGTGCCGACACCGGCGCTGTACTACGCGGCCAACGTACTGGCCGGCAAGTCCGGGGTGATGCTCACCGGCAGCCATAACCCGTCGGACTACAATGGCTTCAAGATCGTGATCGCCGGTGACACCCTGGCCAACGAACAGATCCAGGCCCTGCACGATCGCCTCAAGACCAACGACCTGACCAGCGGCAAAGGCAGTGTCACCAAAGTCGACATCCTGCAACGCTACTCTGACCAGATCACCGGCGACGTCAAACTCGCGCGCCGCCTGAAAGTGGTGGTGGACTGCGGCAACGGCGCGGCCGGCGTGATCGCCCCGCAACTGCTCGAAGCCCTTAACTGCGAAGTGATCCCGCTGTTCTGTGACGTCGACGGCAACTTCCCCAACCATCACCCGGACCCAGGCAAGCCTGAAAACCTGGTGGACTTGATCGCCAAGGTCAAGGAAACCGGCGCCGACGTGGGCCTGGCTTTTGACGGTGACGGCGACCGTGTTGGCGTGGTGACCAACACCGGCGAAAACGTGTTCGCCGACCGCCTGCTGATGCTGTTTGCCCGTGATGTGGTGGCGCGCAACGCCAACGCCGAAATCATCTTCGACGTGAAGTGCACCCGCCGCCTCACGCCGTTGATCAAGGAATATGGCGGTCGCCCGCTAATGTGGAAGACCGGTCATTCGTTGATCAAAAAGAAAATGAAGGAAACCGGCGCACTGTTGGCCGGTGAAATGAGCGGCCACGTGTTCTTCAAAGAGCGCTGGTTCGGTTTTGACGACGGCATTTACAGCGCCGCCCGTCTGCTGGAGATCCTCAGCAAGGAAAAATCCACGGCGCAGGAGCTGTTTCAGACCTTCCCGAACGATATTTCTACGCCAGAGATCAATATACATGTGACCGAGGAGAGCAAATTCAGCATCATTGACGCACTGCACGATGCGCAATGGGGCGAAGGCGCCAACCTGACCACCATTGATGGTGTGCGAGTCGATTACGCCAAAGGCTGGGGCCTGGTTCGCGCGTCCAACACCACGCCGGTGCTGGTCCTGCGCTTCGAGGCGGATACCGAGGCTGAGTTGCAGCGCATCAAGGACGTGTTCCACGCCCAGTTGAAACGTGTTGCCCCTGATCTCCAATTACCGTTCTGATTTTTTACCGGAGCCCTGAATGACCCTCGAACGCGAAGCCGCTGCCAATACTGCCAAGGTCCTGTCCGAAGCGTTGCCTTACATTCGACGCTACGTCGGCAAGACGCTGGTGATCAAGTACGGCGGCAATGCCATGGAGAACGAAGAGCTGAAAAATGGCTTCGCGCGCAATGTCGTGCTAATGAAAGCAGTGGGCATCAACCCGGTGGTGGTGCATGGTGGCGGGCCGCAAATCGGCGACCTGCTCAAGCGTCTTTCTATCGAGAGTCACTTCATTGATGGCATGCGCGTGACCGATGCACAAACCATGGACGTGGTCGAAATGGTTTTGGGCGGTCAAGTCAACAAAAGCATTGTCAACTTGATCAATAGCCATGGCGGCAGCGCGATTGGCCTGACCGGCAAAGATGCCGAACTGATCAGGGCCAAGAAACTGACCGTGACGCGAATGACACCGGAGATGACCACTCCAGAAATCATCGACATCGGCCAGGTAGGCGAAGTGATCGGCATCAACACCGACTTGCTGAACCTGTTGGTCAAGGGCGATTTCATCCCGGTGATCGCGCCAATCGGCGTGGGCGCCAATGGTGAGTCCTACAACATCAACGCCGATCTGGTGGCCGGCAAAGTAGCTGAAGCGCTGAAGGCTGAGAAGCTGATGCTGCTGACCAACATCGCCGGCCTGATGGACAAGGAAGGCAAGGTGTTGACCGGTTTGACCACTCAACAAGTAGACGAGCTGATCGCCGATGGCACCATCTACGGCGGAATGCTGCCCAAAATCCGTTGCGCGCTGGAAGCCGTGCAAGGCGGCGTGGGCAGCTCGCTGATCCTGGATGGCCGCGTGCCGAATGCGATCCTGCTGGAAATCTTCACCGATACCGGTGTGGGCACGCTGATCAGCAATCGCAAGCGTCCTTAAACGCTGAAAACAAAAGGCCCCGCTCAATCCAATTGAGCGGGGCCTTTTTTGGGTACTTGGTCCAAATGTGGGAGCGGGCTTGCTCGCGAATACGGTGGGTCAGTCACCGGATCTGTGTCTGACCCACCGTATTCGCGAGCAAGCCCGCTCCCACATAGGTTCGGTGTCAGACGCCGAACTGCTCGCGATACGCACGCACCGCCGGCAAATGCTGCTTGAGCTGCGCATCATCTTCCAGGTATTGCAGCACCTGGTTCAGCGACACGATGCTCACCACCGGAATGCCGAAATCACGCTCCACTTCCTGGATTGCCGATAACTCACCGTTGCCGCGCTCCTGGCGGTTCAGCGCGATCAGCACGCCGGCGGCCTTGGCGCCTTCCTGGGAAGCGATGATCTGCATCACTTCACGGATGGCGGTACCGGCGGTGATCACGTCATCAATGATCAGCACATTACCCTTGAGCGCGGCACCGACCAGGCTGCCACCTTCGCCATGGGCCTTGGCCTCTTTGCGGTTGAAGCACCATGGCAAATCCAGCTCATGATGTTCAGCCAAAGCCACCGCCGTAGCGGCCGCCAAAGGGATGCCCTTGTAGGCTGGGCCAAACAGCACGTCGAAGGAAATACCGCTGTCGACGATGGCTGCCGCATAGAAACGACCCAGCTGAGCCAGGGCCGAACCCGAGTTGAACAAGCCTGCATTGAAGAAGTAAGGGCTGGTGCGCCCGGACTTCAACGTGAACTCACCGAAGCGTAAAACGCCGCGATCGATGGCAAAACGAATGAAATCGCGTTGATACGCCTGCATGAAAAAAGCCTCAGATACCACGGATTTAGCTAATTAGGTAGACGGCGTGTATCATACACGCACGCGATTTTTGGGGCCATTTATGCGGATCATCAGTGTGAACGTCAATGGTATTCAGGCTGCAGTCGAGCGTGGTTTGCTCAGTTGGCTGCAAGCACAGAATGCCGACGTCATCTGCCTGCAGGACACCCGCGCCTCCGCCTTTGAACTGGACGACCCAGCCTTCCAACTGGATGGCTACTTCCTTTATGCCTGTGATGCCGAAGTCCCTGCCCAAGGTGGCGTGGCTCTGTACTCACGGTTGCAACCCAAGGCGGTCATCAGCGGCCTCGGCTTCGAGACAGCCGACCGCTACGGGCGCTACCTGCAAGCCGATTTCGACAAGGTCAGCATCGCGACCTTGCTGCTCCCTTCGGGGCAGAACGGCGATGAAGACTTGAACCAGAAGTTCAAGCTAATGGACGATTTCGCCCGTTATCTGGATAAACAGCGACGCAAACGTCGCGAGTACATTTACTGTGGCTCGCTGTACGTGGCGCAACAGAAGCTGGATATCAAGAACTGGCGCGACAGCCAGCAATCCCCGGGTTTCCTGGCGCCGGAACGGGCCTGGATGGACGAGATTGTCGGCAACATGGGCTATGTGGATGCCCTGCGCGAAGTCAGCCGTGAAGGCGACCAGTACAGCTGGTGGCCGGATAACGAACAGGCCGAGATGCTTAACCTGGGCTGGCGTTTCGACTACCAGTTGCTGACCCCGGGTCTGCGCCGGTTCGTTCGCAGCGCACGCCTGCCGCGCCAGCCGCGCTTCTCGCAGCATGCGCCGCTGATCGTGGACTACGACTGGACACTGACCATCTAAGGTCTTTTTCCAGGCACAAAAAAACCGACATCGCTGTCGGTTTTTTTGTGCCTGCTCATTATTTGACCACTCGCCAGGTCAAGGGGTAGCGATAGGCAATCCCCTTGTTGGCCTTGATGCTGCCGATGATCGTCAGCACCACCGTGGCAATGGCCAGGGCGACCATCAGGAAAAACCCGATCACCGCGAAGGCCAGCACGATGCACACCATCCAGGCGATGGCCACGGTGATCTGGAAGTTCAGGGCTTCCTTGCCCTGATCGTCAATGAACGGGTCCACTTCCTTCTTCATCTGCCACAGGATCAGCGGCCCCACGACACTGCCGAAGGGGAACACAAACCCCAGAAACGCCGCGAGATGACACAACATGGCTCCCTGGCGCACTTCGTAGGAAGGCGTAGGTACGGGCATCTGGCTGTCATTCATGGCGCTTCTCCTTGAGGCAGGCTCAGTCGGCCAGGGCGGCGTTCTGCAGTTCGAAGATTTCGGTCATGCCTTTCTGGGCCAGGGCGAGCATGGCGTTCAGGTCGGCCGGCTGGAATGGCGCGCCTTCAGCGGTGCCCTGCACTTCGATGAAACCACCGGTGCTGGTCATCACCACGTTCAGGTCGGTCTCGGCAGCCGAGTCTTCCAGGTAGTCCAGGTCCAGCACAGGCTCGCCCTGATACATACCAACCGACACGGCAGCGATCATCTGCTTGAGCGGGTCGCCGCCTTTGAGGCCGCCGCGCTTCTTGATCACTTTAAGCGCATCAACCAGGGCCACCATGGCGCCAGTGATGGAGGCGGTGCGAGTGCCGCCGTCCGCCTGGATTACGTCGCAGTCGACGTACAGGGTCACGTCGCCCAGCTTGGACATGTCCAGGGCGGCGCGCAGCGAGCGGCCGATAAGGCGCTGGATTTCGAGGGTGCGGCCGCCTTGCTTGCCACGGCTGGCTTCACGCTGGTTACGCTCGCCGGTGGCGCGCGGCAGCATGCCGTATTCGGCAGTCAACCAACCCTGGCCCTGACCCTTGAGGAAACGCGGCACGCCATTTTCGACGCTGACGGTGCAAATCACCTTGGTATCGCCAAACTCGACCAGTACAGATCCCTCGGCGTGTTTGGTGTAGTTGCGGGTGATGCGGATCGAGCGGAGCTGATCGGCAGCGCGACCACTTGGACGTTTCATAGGGGATACCTGTACGAAGGACGAAAAACTGCCGAGCATTATAGAGCCGCGAACCGTTCCGGGGCACTTCTAAAAAATTCGGTTACGAATGTTCAGACTAATGCCCATTGTTTGGGCGCACTCGCCCCACTGCGCTACAATCCTGCGCCTTCGCAGCCTGTCGGCTTCAAAATTTACTCATCGGCCCGCATTTGCGGGTCTGCATCGCGAGGTACTTCCATGGTGCACAGCATGACCGCCTTCGCCCGCGTCGAAAAAGCCGGCGCTCAGGGCACCCTGAGCTGGGAACTGCGCTCGGTCAACAGCCGCTACCTGGAGCCGCACCTGCGCCTGCCGGAGTCGTTCCGCGACCTCGAAGGCGCCGTGCGTGAAGCGTTGCGCCAGGGTATCTCGCGGGGCAAGCTGGAATGCACCCTGCGTTTTACCGAAGAAACCACCGGCAAGCCGCTGCAGATCGACCGTGACCGCGCCGCGCAGCTGGTAGCCGCCGCCGAAACCATCGCCGGCCTGATCAAACAACCTGCTGCGCTGAACCCGCTGGAAGTGCTGGCCTGGCCCGGCGTTCTGGTGGCCGACGCCACCGACCCGCAAGCCCTCAATGCCGAAGCCCTCGCGCTGTTCACCCAGGGATTGAAAGAGCTCAAGGCCGGCCGCGAGCGCGAAGGCGCCGAACTGGCCCGCCTGATCAATGAGCGCCTGACCTCGATCGAAGAAGACGTGGTCACCCTGCGCGAGCTGGTGCCGCAGATGCTCGCTACCCAGCGCCAAAAGGTCCTGGACCGCTTCACCGACATGAAGGCCGACCTCGACCCCGTGCGCCTGGAGCAGGAAATGGTGCTGCTGGCGCAAAAAAGCGACGTGGCCGAAGAGCTCGACCGCCTGAGCACCCACATCCTTGAAGTGCGCCGCGTGCTCAAATCAGCGGGTGCCGCCGGTCGGCGCCTGGACTTCCTGATGCAGGAACTCAACCGCGAAGCCAATACACTGGGCTCCAAGGCGTTTGATCCGCGCAGCACCACGGCTGCGGTCAACCTCAAAGTGTTGATCGAGCAGATGCGCGAACAAGTACAGAATATTGAGTAAGGCAACTTCCATGACCCACAGCACCGGCACCCTTTACATCATTTCCGCCCCTTCGGGCGCGGGCAAGAGCAGCCTGGTCAAAGCCTTGACCGACGCCGACGAGCACATCCGCATCTCGGTCTCGCACACCACCCGCGCCATGCGCCCAGGTGAAGTGAACGGCGTGCACTATCACTTCGTCGAGCGTACCGAGTTCGTCAAGATGATCGAACACGGCGACTTCCTGGAACGCGCCGAAGTGTTCGGCAACCTCTATGGCACCTCGCAAAGCCACCTGCAGCAGACGCTGGACGAAGGCCACGACCTGATCCTGGAAATCGACTGGCAGGGTGCCGAACAAGTGCGCCAGTTGATGCCCAAAGCGCGTTCGATCTTCATCCTGCCGCCGTCTTTGGAGGCGTTGCACCAGCGTCTGACCAACCGTGGCCAGGACAGCGACGAGATCATCGAAGGCCGCATGCGCGAAGCTGTCAGCGAAATGAGCCACTACGTCGACTACGACTACCTGATCATCAACGACGATTTTGCCCACGCCCTGGATGATTTGAAGGCGATTTTTCGCACCAATCAGCTCCAGCAAAAGCGTCAGCAGCAGCGTTTTGGCAAATTACTGGCTGAACTGCTCGGTTGATTGGCTCTTCCCAAAACCGCTGCAAGGGCTTTACATTGGCACTTGTAGCGGTTTTGCGAGGGCGCGTGGAAAATCAGCGCTTCCCTAAACGCTGGTGATTTTTTAAACTGTTTAGTCCGCTCGCCCAACCGGGCAGCGCGCATCTTGCATTCGCTCCGAGGAATACCATGGCCCGCGTAACCGTTGAAGACTGCCTAGAACACGTGGATAACCGCTTTGAGCTGGTCATGCTCTCTACCAAGCGTGCCCGTCAACTGGCCACCGGCGGCAAAGAGCCCCTGGTCCAGTGGGAAAACGACAAGCCTACCGTTGTAGCCCTGCGTGAAATCGCTGAAGGCCTGATGAGCTACGAGTTCATCGCCAACGCTGAAATCGTTGAAGACGAACCGCTGTTTGCAGCGTTCGAGGACGAGTCCAACGAGGCCGTCTAAGCCTATGCCTGGTCGACGTAGCACGGCGCGGGGTCACAGCCAACGGCAGGAGTTCATACTTTGCCGAGCATAGACGCCCTCGCCGATCGCTTATCGGCCTACCTCGGCCCAGACCAGGTCAACCTGGTCCGCCGAGCGTATTTCTACGCCGAACAAGCCCACGACGGCCAACGCCGCCGAAGCGGTGAGGCGTATGTCACGCATCCTCTTGCGGTGGCAAATATTCTTGCCGACATGCACATGGACCATCAGAGCCTGATGGCCGCGATGCTGCATGACGTGATCGAAGACACCGGCATCGCCAAGGAAGCGCTCAGCGCGCAATTTGGTGAAACCGTGGCCGAACTGGTCGACGGGGTCAGCAAACTGACCCAGATGAACTTCGAGACCAAGGCCGAAGCCCAGGCAGAAAACTTCCAGAAAATGGCCATGGCCATGGCACGGGATATCCGTGTGATTCTGGTCAAGCTGGCCGACCGACTGCACAACATGCGCACGCTGGAAGTACTGTCCGGCGAAAAACGCCGGCGCATCGCCAAGGAAACCCTGGAAATCTACGCGCCCATCGCCAATCGGCTGGGCATGCATGCCATTCGTATCGAATTCGAAGACCTTGGCTTCAAGGCCATGCACCCGATGCGCTCGGCGCGCATCTATCAGGCGGTCAAGCGCGCACGGGGCAACCGCAAGGAAATCGTCAACAAGATCGAAGAGTCGCTGAGCCACTGCCTGGCGATCGACGAGATTGAAGGCGAAGTCAGCGGCCGGCAGAAGCACATCTACGGCATCTACAAGAAGATGCGCGGCAAGCGCCGGGCCTTTAACGAGATCATGGACGTTTACGCATTCCGGATCATCGTCGACAAGGTAGACACCTGCTACCGCGTGCTGGGCGCTGTGCATAATCTGTACAAACCCCTGCCGGGGCGCTTCAAGGACTACATCGCCATTCCCAAGGCCAACGGCTATCAGTCGTTGCATACCACGCTGTTCGGTATGCACGGGGTGCCGATCGAGATCCAGATCCGTACGCGGGAAATGGAAGAGATGGCCAACAATGGCATCGCCGCCCACTGGCTGTACAAGTCCAGCGGTGACGAACAGCCAAAAGGCACTCACGCCCGTGCTCGCCAGTGGGTCAAAGGCGTGCTGGAAATGCAGCAACGTGCCGGCAACTCCCTGGAATTCATCGAAAGCGTGAAGATCGACCTGTTCCCGGACGAGGTCTACGTATTCACACCCAAAGGCCGAATCATGGAGCTGCCCAAAGGCTCCACGGCGGTCGACTTTGCCTACGCGGTGCACACCGACGTCGGCAACAGCTGCATTGCCTGCCGGATCAACCGTCGCCTCGCGCCGCTGTCCGAACCGCTGCAAAGCGGCTCCACGGTCGAGATTGTCAGTGCACCCGGCGCGCGCCCGAACCCGGCCTGGCTCAACTTCGTGGTTACCGGTAAAGCGCGGACACACATCCGCCACGCCCTGAAGTTGCAACGCCGCTCCGAATCCATCAGCCTCGGCGAACGCCTGCTGAACAAGGTCCTCAACGGTTTCGACAGCGCCCTGGACAAGATCCCGGCCGAGCGCGTGCAAGCGATGCTCCATGAGTACCGCCAGGAAACCATCGAGGACCTGCTGGAAGATATCGGCCTGGGCAACCGCATGGCCTATGTAGTCGCACGACGCTTGCTCGGCGAAGGCGAACAGCTGCCAAGCCCGGAAGGCCCGCTGGCGATTCGCGGCACCGAAGGCCTGGTACTCAGCTACGCCAAATGCTGTACGCCGATCCCGGGCGACCCGATTGTCGGCCACCTGTCAGCGGGCAAAGGCATGGTGGTGCACCTGGACAACTGCCGCAATATCACCGAAATCCGCCACAACCCGGAGAAATGCATCCAGCTTTCCTGGGCCAAGGATGTCACCGGCGAATTCAACGTCGAGCTGCGTGTAGAGCTGGAACATCAGCGTGGCCTGATCGCTTTGCTGGCCAGCAGCGTCAACGCGGCCGACGGCAATATCGAAAAAATCAGCATGGATGAACGCGATGGCCGTATCAGCGTGGTCCAGCTGGTGGTCAGCGTGCACGACCGCGTGCACCTGGCCCGCGTGATCAAGAAACTGCGCGCCCTGACCGGAGTGATCCGCATCACCCGCATGCGTGCATAGCCCCTCTCTTACAAGGAGCAACTCATGACCAAGACTGTTATCACCAGCGACAAAGCCCCGGCCGCCATCGGCACTTACTCCCAGGCGATCAAGGCGGGTAACACCGTCTACATGTCCGGCCAGATTCCGCTGGACCCAAAGACCATGGAACTGGTTGAAGGCTTCGAAGCACAAACCGTACAAGTCTTCGAAAACCTGAAATCCGTAGCCGAAGCCGCCGGTGGTTCGTTCAAGGACATCGTCAAGCTGAACATCTTCCTCACCGACCTGAGCCACTTCGCCAAGGTCAACGAGATCATGGGCAAGTACTTCGAACAGCCCTACCCAGCCCGCGCCGCCATCGGCGTTGCCGCCCTGCCAAAGGGCGCACAGGTTGAGATGGACGCGATCCTGGTCATCGAATAAAACACCCGGCGCAGCCTTAACAGGCTGCGCCGACTTTGTTTCAGAAGGATTTCATGATGCGCAAAGCGCTTGTAGCCACTTCGTTGCTCGCCCTGTTGCTCGGCGGCTGCGCCAGCAACCCCGCCGACCTGGATGTGAGTGGCACCTGGATCAACCAGGCCGCCATCAACGCGGCAGCCAAGGGCGGCCCTTTGCGTGAAGCGCTGCAGAGTTTTGGCCCGAACCTCGAATGGGAGGTCAACACCAAGGCTTTGCAGGCGCGCTACTACAACGGTTTTGAAGTCGCCGAAGGCAAGTTGCTCGGCGATAAATCCGGTGCCTGGAGCGTCGAGTTCTACGGCAGCTCCGCCACCGAACTCAAGCGCAAAGGCAAACAACTGCTGCAAGTGGCCAACGATAACGAGCCCGAGCAACTGTTCGCCCGTGCCAAGGATCCCGCTCCGGAAGGTGCGCCACTGGGTGCCAACTTCGAGCGGGCGCTGTATGCAGCCTACATGGGCGGCGACTGGAAGATTACCGACGGCAACGGCAGCGGCTCCACGGTGCAGTTCCAGGCCGACGGCAAGGTCGCCGGCCTGCCAGGCGTCGATCGCTACTCGCTGTGCCTGGCGGGCGACTGCGCCTCCATGAGCGGCGGCTACGACAGTATCTGGCTGCAATTGAACGGCCAGGGCAACCCGTGGATCTTCGCGCGCAAAGGCAAGCAACTGGAAATCTTCCAGGCGATCAACACCGCCCTGGCCGACGAAGTGCCGCAGTTCACGCCCGGCCCGCGCCAATGGCTGCTTGAGAAGAAATAGAACCAAATGTGGGAGCTGGCTTGCCTGGGATGACGGTGGTTCAGTCGAGATAGATGTCGACTGATACTTCGCTATCGCAGGCAAGCCAGCTCCCACATTTTTTTGTTTCAGCCCTTGAGAATCGCAGCATAGCCTTCACGATAAGTCGGATAGGTAGGTACCCAACCCAACGCCTTGGCCCGGGCGTTGCTGCATTGCTTGCTGCCTGCACGTCTTACACTGGCGTCATCCGCCCACTCCGTCACACCCAGGTAATCGCGCAACCAGCCCACCACCTCCGCCAATGGCGCTGGGGCGTCGTCGACACCGATGTAGACTTTTTCCAGCGAGCCGCCCTGCTCACTATGGCGTAGCAAAAAGGCCAGCAAACCCGCCGCGTCATCGGCGTGAATCCGGTTGCCATACAAAGGTGGATCGATTGCCACGCGATAGCCTTGGCGCACCTGGGTCAGCAGCCATTCACGGCCAGGACCGTAAATACCGGTCAAACGCACGATGCTCGCCGGGATGCCGCTGTTGAGAGCCACTTGCTCGGCTTCCAACATGACCTGGCCGGAATAGCCTTTCGCTTGGGTCTCGGAGGTTTCGTCGACCCACTCACCATTCTGCTGGCCGTACACGCTGCTGCTGGACACAAACAGCAAGTGTTTGGGCGCTTGGCCGTAGTCGTTCAGCCACTCCAACACATGCTGCAACCCTTGCACGTATGCCGCGCGATACCCGGCTTCATCGTGGTCGGTGGCGGCTGCGCAATACACCAGGTAATCCACTGCGCCGATCGGCCAGGTCTCAGGGCAATCCTTTTTGAACAAGTCGCCGGCAATACCGATCACGCCATCGGGGAGCTTTGAAATATCACGGCGCAGGCCGTGGACCTCCCATTCCGAGGCCAGCAATTGGCTAGCCAGCCGACTACCCACATCGCCGCAACCGGCAATCACAACAGAAGGCGCAGACATCATAAAACTCCGTTCTTAAAGGTCTAGATTAGCCTTCGCAGATGACGAGCGGCCAGAAAAAGGACAAATAAAGTAACTGTATTACTTCTGTTAACAAGAATTACTTGCAATAATAACCGCCCATTTGTCCTCGACCCCCAAGGGTCTGGCAGGACGATCACTCCATTTTTTCTCTCAGGTCCGGCCAGCATGACACGTAATACAAAACCCGCTTCGCCAACCAAGCTTCACAGCCCATCCCGCGCCTGGCGTGCGATCGCTGCGCTGCTGTTCAGCGTACTGCTGGCACCGACCGCCGCCTTCGCTGATGCCACCGCCCCAACCGCACCGGCTGCTGCCGAGCACACGGGCGCAACACCTGCCGCTCCTGTGGCTGCGCCGGTTGCCACCGACCCGGCCCAGGCTGCAGGCGACGCTGCACCTGCCGACGAAACCGGTGTAGTGCTGGAAGAAGACAACAGCCTGGGCATGGCCCATGACCTGTCGCCGTGGGGCATGTACCAGAACGCTGACGTGGTGGTAAAAGCCGTGATGATCGGCCTGGCCATCGCCTCGATCATCACCTGGACCATCTGGATCGCCAAGGGCTTCGAGCTGCTGGGCGCCAAGCGCCGCCTGCGCACTGAAATCGTCCACCTGAAAAAAGCCACCACCCTCAAGGAAGCCAGCGACAGCGCAACCAAGAAGGGCACCCTGGCCAACCTGCTGGTACACGACGCACTGGAAGAAATGCGCCTGTCGGTCAATACCCGCGAAAAAGAAGGCATCAAGGAGCGCGTCAGCTTCCGCCTCGAACGCCTGGTTGCAGCCTGTGGCCGTAACATGAGCAGCGGCACCGGCGTACTCGCCACCATCGGTTCCACCGCACCGTTTGTCGGCCTGTTCGGCACCGTGTGGGGGATCATGAACAGCTTTATCGGCATCGCCAAAACCCAGACCACCAACCTCGCCGTCGTCGCCCCCGGCATTGCCGAAGCCCTGCTGGCAACCGCCCTGGGCCTGGTTGCCGCGATTCCTGCGGTGGTGATCTACAACGTCTTCGCCCGTTCGATTGCCGGCTACAAGGCCCAGGTATCGGACGCGTCGGCAGAAGTCCTGCTGCTGGTCAGCCGCGACCTCGATCACCTGCCTACCGAGCGCAGCTCGCAACCGCACATGGTGAAAGTGGGGTAATCGGCCATGGGCCTGCATTTGAATCAAGGCGACGATGAACTCGTCGAGAACCACGAGATCAACGTCACGCCGTTTATCGACGTAATGCTCGTGCTGCTGATCATCTTCATGGTGGCCGCGCCGCTGGCGACCGTGGATATCAAGGTCGACCTGCCCGCGTCCAGCGCCAAGCCTGCGCCGCGGCCGGAGAAGCCGATTTTCCTCAGCGTCAAGGCAGACCAACGCCTGTTCCTGGGCGAAGAAGAAGTCAAAGCTGAAACCCTGGGCCCGGTGCTCGACGCCAAGACCCAGGGCAAGAAAGACACGACGATCTTCTTCCAGGCCGACAAAGGCGTGGACTACGGCGACCTGATGAGCGTGATGGATGCGCTGCGCGCAGCCGGCTACCTCAAGGTAGGCCTGGTCGGACTTGAGACGGCAGCCAAGAAATGATCACGACGCGCCACAAACTGACGCGTTATGGCACCAGCCTCGCCGTCGTGCTGGGCGTGCATGCCGTCGCGATCATCATCGCGCTCCAATGGTCCGCGCCGCATCCGGTAACGTTGCCTCCGGCGGCCATGGTCATCGACCTGGCGCCGATGCCTGCACCGCCGCCGCCGGCGCCGCCCAAGGTTGTCACGCCGCCGCAGCCGCCTGCCCCCGTGGAAGAGTTGCCCCTGCCAAAACTGGCCGAGGCACCTAAACCAACGATCCAGGTGCCCAAGCCGGTCAAGCCAAAACCGAAACCTCAGCCGCCCAAGCCGGTGGAGAAGAAGCCCGAGCCGCCCAAGGAAAAACCTTCCGAAGAGCCGCCGAGCGAATCGCCACAGAACAATGCGCCGGCTGAAAAGTCCGCCCAGCCGGTTCCGGGCCCGTCGCCACAACAGATCGCAGCCAAAGCGTCCTGGGAAGGCACTCTGCTGGCGCACTTGCAGAAGTACAAGAAGTACCCGCCAGGCGCCCAACAGCGTGGCAAGGAAGGCTTGAACCGCCTGCGCTTTGTGGTCGATGCCGAAGGCAACGTGCTGTCCTACGAGTTGGTGGGCCGCTCCGGCAACGCCGATCTGGACCGTGCGACCCTGGACATGATCCGTCGTGCCCAGCCACTGCCCAAGCCACCGGCCGATATGTTGAAAGGCGGCAGCGTCGAAATCGTCGCGCCGTTTGTTTACAACATCGAAAAACGTCGTCGTTAACCCTCTGCGTGGGCACCTGTCGGGTGCCCACGGTTGCTGCTCCCTCCTCTCTCACACCCTCCAACCTGAACCTGGATTGAACAGGCTTCGCATCGGCGCAATCTTCACTTGTAACATTTAATTACAATGCCAATCATCCGCGAATAGTTCTCATTAGTGGATATCCGGTGTGCCCAACCTCGCCCGATTGACCCTCGCCCTGCTCGCGTTTCCGCTCGCCGCCCATGCGGATCGCCTGGTCACGCTAAACATTCAAAACCACACCTTCACCCCGTCAAGTTTCGAAGTGCCGGCGGGCGAACGCTTTCGTATTCAACTCACCAGCCATGACGAGAGCGTGGATGAGTTCGAAAGCTATGACATGAAGTTCGAGAAAATCATCGTCCCCGGCAACACCATCACGGTTTTCGCCGGCCCGCTGCACCCTGGCACTTACACCTTTTTCGATGACTACCACCCGGACCAGGCCAAAGGCACGGTCACCGCCGTCGCGCCGAAGGAGTAGCCCATGCTCGCGTGTCTATTGATCGTGTTTCGTGAAGTGCTGGAAGCCGGGATTGTGGTCGGGATCATCATGGCCGCCACTCAGGGCCTGGCACGACGCGGCCTGTTTATTGGCGGCGGAGTCGCAGCCGGCGTACTCGGTGCCGGCCTGCTTGCGCTGTTCACGGGTGCAATCACCCAAGCGCTGCAAGGGTTTGGTCAGGAAATCTTCAACGCAGCGATTTTGATCGTGGCGGTCCTCATGCTCGGTTGGCACAACCTGTGGATGGCCACCCATGGGCGCGAACTGGCGACGCAACTGCGCAGCGCCGGCAATGCGGTGCTGCGTGGGGAGAAATCGCTCTGGGCATTAGCCGTGGTGATCACCGTGGCAGTGTTGCGCGAAGGCTCGGAAATAGTGCTGTTCCTTTACGGCATTGCCGCCTCGACCCAGACCGACCCGCTGAAAATGCTGGTCGGCGGCGTGCTCGGCATCATTGCCGGCGCGGCGCTGTCGTGGCTGCTGTATCGCGGCCTGGTCGCCATCAGCCTGAAACGCCTGTTCTCGATCACCTCCTGGATGATTGCCCTGCTCGCCGCCGGAATGGCCGGGCGCGCGGCAGCGATCCTGGCCGGCATCGACCTGATTCCTGCCTGGGGCTATCAGCTCTGGGACACCTCCTGGCTGGTATCCGACGCCAGCCTCACCGGCAGGGCGCTGCAAGCGCTGGTGGGCTACACCGATCGACCGCTGGGTGTGCAGCTGGTTGCCTGGGTCGCCACGCTACTGCTCTTGGTGATGGGCAGCCGATTGATTCACTCACGTTCCACCTCCCAAGGAGCTACCCAATGAAACACCTGAGCAAACCCCTGGCTGCCGCGCTGCTATTGGCCGGCGCCGCGGCCATGTCGACCCTGGCACAGGCACGCGAATATCCGATTGGCGGCCCGGTACAGGCCAACGACATGGAAATCGCATCCTCCTATCTGGTCGGCATCGAAATGGCGCCGATGCCGCCGGGCATGGTCATGAGCAAGGACTCGGTGCACCTGGAAACCGACGTCCACGCCACCGCCGACAACAAATACGGCCTGGCCAACGGTGAATGGGTGCCGTACCTGACCATCAGTTACTCGCTGGTCAAGCAAGGCGCGCCGGACTACAAGGAAATCGGCACCCTGCTGCCGATGGTCGCCAAAGACGGCGCCCACTACGCCAACAACGTGAAGATGGACGGCCCCGGCACCTACACCGTGGTACTGCGTTACGAGAGCCCGCAGATCAAAGGTTTCTTCCATCACGTCGACAAAGAAACCGGCGTACCGGAATGGTGGTCTCCCTTCACCGAAACGTTCACTTTCAAGTACCCACAGAATTAAGCGCTTACTTAAGACACCTGATTACCGGGTGTCGTAAACACCACAGTGTCTGATAACGTGCGTCTATCGATTGCAGCCGGTATGCTTGGCCCGCAACCTCATGGACGCCCGCTATGACTCTTACAGAATTACGCTACATCGTGACCCTCGCCCAAGAGCAGCACTTCGGCCACGCGGCCGAGCGTTGCCATGTCAGCCAGCCGACGCTGTCGGTGGGTGTGAAAAAGCTTGAAGACGAACTCGGTGTGCTGATTTTCGAGCGCAGCAAGAGCGCCGTGCGCCTTACGCCAGTGGGCGAAGGCATCGTCGCCCAGGCCCAAAAGGTGCTGGAACAGGCCCAAAGCATTCGCGAGCTGGCCCAGGCCGGCAAGAACCAGCTGACCGCGCCACTCAAAGTCGGCGCGATCTACACCGTCGGCCCGTACCTGTTCCCGCATCTGATTCCACAACTGCACCGCGTTGCGCCGCAGATGCCGTTGTATATCGAAGAAAACTTCACCCACGTACTGCGTGACAAACTGCGCAACGGTGAGCTGGACGCGATCATCATCGCCCTGCCGTTCAACGAAGCAGACGTGCTGACCCTGCCGCTCTACGACGAGCCGTTCTACGTGCTGATGCCGGCCTCCCACCCGTGGACGCAGAAAGACACCATCGACGCCGGCCTGCTCAACGACAAGAGCCTGTTGCTGCTGGGCGAAGGCCACTGCTTCCGCGACCAGGTACTGGAAGCCTGCCCGACCCTGACCAAGGGCAACGACGGCGCCAAGCACACCACCGTGGAATCCAGCTCCCTGGAAACCATCCGGCACATGGTCGCGTCCGGCCTGGGCATTTCGATTCTGCCGCTGTCGGCGGTGGACAGCCATCACTACGCTCCCGGCGTGATCGAAGTGCGCCCTCTCACGCCGCCGGTGCCGTTCCGTACGGTGGCGATTGCCTGGCGCGCGAGCTTCCCACGCCCGAAAGCCATTGAGATCCTGGCCGACTCGATCCGCCTGTGCTCGGTGGCCAAGCCGCCTGCTGCGAGCTAAGCAAACGTATGACTGAGCTGTCGCAGGTGTCGGTGACGGCACTTAAAGGTGTCGGTGAAGCCATGGCCGAGAAGCTGGCCAAGGTCGGCCTGGAAAACCTCCAGGACGTGCTGTTCCACCTGCCCCTGCGTTATCAGGACCGCACACGCGTGGTGCCCATCGGCCACTTGCGCCCTGGGCAGGATGCGGTGGTCGAAGGCACGGTCAGCGGCGCCGACGTGGTCATGGGCAAGCGCCGCAGTTTAGTCGTGCGCCTGCAGGACGGCACCGGTGGCCTGAGCCTGCGCTTCTACCATTTCAGCAACGCGCAAAAGGACGGCCTCAAGCGTGGCACCCGCGTGCGTTGCTATGGCGAAGCGCGCCCCGGCGCATCGGGCCTGGAGATCTATCACCCGGAATACCGCGCCATCACCGGTGACGAACCTCCACCGGTCGACACCACGCTCACACCGATCTACCCGCTCACTGAAGGCCTGACCCAGCAACGCCTGCGCCAGCTGTGCATGCAGACACTGGCGATGCTCGGCCCCAAAAGCCTGCCCGATTGGCTGCCTCTGGAGCTGGCTCGCGACTATCAACTGGCACCGCTGGACGATGCGATCCGCTACCTGCACCACCCGCCAGCCGACGCCGATGTGGATGAGCTCGCACTGGGCCATCACTGGGCTCAGCATCGCCTGGCCTTCGAAGAGCTGCTGACGCACCAACTGTCCCAGCAGCGCCTGCGCGAAAGCATGCGCTCTCTGCGCGCGCCGGCGATGCCCAAGGCTACGCGGCTGCCTGCGCAATACCTGGCGAACCTTGGCTTTGCACCCACCGGCGCGCAGCAACGTGTAGGCAATGAAATCGCCTACGACCTCAGCCAGCATGAGCCGATGCTGCGGCTGATCCAGGGCGATGTGGGCGCGGGCAAGACCGTGGTCGCCGCCCTCGCCGCCTTGCAGGCATTGGAAGCCGGTTACCAGGTGGCGTTGATGGCGCCCACTGAAATCCTCGCCGAACAGCACTTCATCACCTTCAAGCGCTGGCTCGAACCCTTGGGCCTGGAAGTGGCGTGGCTGGCCGGCAAGCTCAAGGGCAAGACCCGCGCCGCCGCCCTGGAGCAAATCGCCGGTGGCGCACCGATGGTGGTGGGCACCCACGCGTTGTTCCAGGACGAAGTGCAGTTCAAGAACCTGGCACTGGTGATCATCGACGAACAGCACCGCTTCGGCGTGCAGCAGCGTCTCGCGTTACGCCAGAAAGGCGTGGGCGGGCGCATGAACCCGCACCAGTTGATCATGACCGCCACGCCGATCCCGCGCACCCTGGCGATGAGCGCCTACGCCGACCTCGACACCTCGATCCTCGATGAGCTGCCGCCAGGCCGCACCCCGGTCAACACCGTGCTGGTCACCGACACGCGCCGCGTCGAAGTGATCGAGCGCGTGCGCGGCGCCTGCGCCGAAGGCCGTCAGGCGTACTGGGTGTGCACACTGATCGAAGAGTCCGAAGAACTGACCTGCCAGGCCGCCGAGACCACGTTTGAAGACCTTACCAGCGCCCTGGGCGAGCTGAAGGTCGGGCTGATCCACGGGCGCATGAAGCCTGCGGAAAAAGCCGCTGTGATGGCCGAGTTCAAAGCTGGCAACCTGCAACTGCTGGTGGCCACCACGGTGATTGAAGTCGGCGTGGACGTGCCCAACGCCAGCCTGATGATCATCGAAAACCCCGAACGCCTGGGCCTGGCCCAACTCCACCAGTTGCGCGGCCGTGTCGGCCGGGGCAGCGCCGCCAGCCACTGCGTGCTGCTGTACCACCCACCGCTGTCACAGATCGGCCGTCAGCGCCTGGGCATCATGCGCGAAACCAACGACGGTTTTGTCATCGCCGAAAAAGACCTCGAACTGCGCGGCCCCGGTGAAATGCTCGGCACCCGCCAGACCGGCCTGTTGCAATTCAAGGTCGCCGACCTGATGCGCGATGCCGACCTGCTGCCTGCCGTGCGTGATGCGGCGCAAGCGCTGCTGGAGCGTTGGCCCGAGCATGTCAGCCCCTTGCTGGATCGCTGGCTCAGGCATGGGCAGCAATACGGCCAAGTGTGACGCCTGACTCACTTATCCAACCAACAGGTGTATCAAGCTGGTTATACTTCGGTGACTGTACGAAATTGGATCAGGCCATGTCAGAAGTCGCCCTCGCCACAGCCCCACTGACCGCCCCACCGGTCATTCGGGCTCTGCTCGCAAAGCTCGCCATCCCTTACACGGAAGTGACCGAACACGCCGGCCTGAATCCCGCACAAAAGGTCCAGGCGGTGCTGCTGGAAGATGCCGTGGGCGCACTCATGGTGCTGTTCCCGCAGAGCCAGCTGCTCGACCTCAACCGCCTGGCTGAACTCACCGGCCGCCGCCTCACGGCCGTGTCGCCGGACCGCATCGAGCGCATGCTGGCCAAGCACGACTTGAGCCTGTTGCCGGGTTTGCCGGCGCTGACCAGCTCGCCATGCCTGTATGAAGGCAGCCTGCTCAGCGAGCCAAGCCTGTTGGTGCATTCGGGTGAAGCCGGGCTGCTGCTGGAAATCGCCAGCAGCGATTTCAAGAGCATGCTCACCAAGGCCAGTGCCGGGCACTTCGGCGAACCGCTGAGCAACATCCGCCCCAACCTCGACCGCCCCAATGATGACCGCGAGGAAATCACCCAGGCGATGCAAGCGTTCACTGCACGCCGAATCCAGCAGCGTCTGGAAGCGACCATCGAGATTCCACCACTGGCCGACACCGCGCAAAAAATCATCAAACTGCGCGTCGACCCCAACGCCACCATCGATGACATCACCAGCGTTGTCGAAACCGACCCAGCCCTCGCCGCCCAAGTGGTGAGCTGGGCAGCGTCGCCGTACTACGCCTCGCCGGGCAAGATTCGTTCAGTGGAAGACGCCATCGTCCGTGTGTTGGGCTTTGATCTGGTGATCAACCTGGCGCTGGGCCTGGCCCTGGGCAAAACCCTGAGCCTGCCAAAGGACCATCCGCACCAGTCCACGCCATACTGGCACCAGTCGATCTACACCGCTGCGGTGATCGAAGGCCTGACCCGCGCCATGCCCCGCGCCCAGCGCCCGGAAGCCGGCCTGACTTACCTGGCCGGCCTGCTGCACAACTTCGGTTACCTGCTGCTGGCCCATGTGTTCCCGCCACACTTCTCGCTGATCTGCCGTCACCTGGAGGTCAACCCGCACCTGTGTCACAGCTATGTCGAACAACATCTGCTGGGCATCAGCCGCGAGCAGATCGGCGCCTGGCTGATGCGCTACTGGGACATGCCGGACGAACTGTCCACCGCCCTGCGCTTCCAGCACGACCCGACCTATGATGGGCAATATGCCGAATACCCGAACCTGGTGTGCCTGGCGGTGCGCTTGCTGCGCAGCCGTGGGATTGGTTCCGGGCCGGATGAAGCCATCCCGGATGCCTTACTGGAACGCCTGGGCCTGAGCCGGGAAAAGGCTGAAGAAGTGGTCGGTAAAGTGCTGGATGCCGAAGTTCTGCTACGCGAACTCGCGTCCCAGTTCAGCCAGGGATAAGTCTGTCGCCTGCTACATCGCTTTCGCAGGCAAGCCAGCTCCCACACTTGATCGCGTTCCAGCGTTGGAACTCGGTCGAATGTGGGAGCTGGCTTGCCTGCGATGAATACAACTCGGTCTGCCTGAAAGACCTACTTCTTTTTCTTAGGCTTCAACTAGTTGTTCAACCCCTGGAACCAGATCACCAGTGCCGGGTTGCCCTCAATAGGGATCGACCGATCCTGAATCGCATCATAAGTGCCGGTTACTAATTCTTCACTTCCAAGGTTGCGAAACCGATTGCGACGAACACTTGGTATGGAAAATTTGTAACGCGCTAACATCTAAGACGCAACCAGCAACATATAACATGGAACCCTCAAAGCTGACCTGTCCACATAGTGCATGCAGGTAATCATCTTACTTCAGCGCTCAGGGTCGAATTGTTCTGGACTGACTTGCCCGCAATGCCCTTTATGAATGTAAATTTCCTGTTCACCGCTTAGGTAGCGATATCGTTAAACCCCCGCGTTCTTTATGCGAGAAAAATAGAGACGTAAGCTTTCACCTATAACGATAGCAAGGTAATGACCAGCCAACTCATACATTCAGAAATGAAAAATCAGGAACCGATAACACGCTCCAACAGACAAAATAATTACCCTGCCAGGCACTTGACCACAAAATAATTTACCGGGAATTTATAGACCCGACTTACACTGGAACTCTCTTATGACCGTCATTTCCTCACCCGCACCCATCTCTTTTTCTGCACTATATAATCAACCAGCACCCAAGCAGGAAAGTACCGTAAAAATCGTTCACGATCGTGATTCAAACGGCCCTATCGTCAATATTAGCGTCACTCATCAACGCGCCGATATCAGAATCAGAAAAGACGCTAATGACAACCTTATTGCGTATATAAACGGCAAACCGCACCCGTTGCAGCTTCCAAACTCTGCTGGAAGTAAAGTCAACATCACCACGGGCCAATACAACGACTTTATAAAAATCGATGACAACGTCAGCGTCACCGTTCGCGTCAAATCAGGAGACGGTAACGACTTCATACAAGCTGGCGGTGGATTTACAGCGGTAGATGCCGGAGACGGCAATGACCAAGTGCAACTCAGCACGGGCGGGGGAACTGCACGCGGCGGAGCCGGCGACGATAAACTGTTTGGGGGCGCCGGCAATAGCAGGCTTTATGGTGACACTGGAGAAAACTTTTTTTCCACCGATATACCTGCCTATGCACCCAGGCTCACTCAAATTTACTCGTCGGGAACCCATGACACGATACGCGCTCGCGCTGGCCACGTAGAAGTTACGGTTTACTCGGGAAAGACTGATATTCACGTCGCGAATGAGGCGTCTGCCAATATCAAACTTGAAGCTTTCACAGAGGGCAGCACGATCACCAAAGAGTGGGGTGAGTTCCGCCGGGATGTGTTCATCCATGGAGCCATGCGGGGTCGGGATGAGATCATTAATACCCGGCCTGAGTAACCTGTTTTGGGGCTATTAAAGCCCCAAATACATTACAACCATTAACGCACCGTCTTTTTACGCGGTTTCAGATACTTGGTGAGTCCCTGGAACCAGATCACCAACGCCGGGTTGCCCTTGATCTGGATCGACTTGTCCTGAATCCCCGTCATGAACGCCAGTTGCTTGTTTTTCGCCTGCATCGTGGCGAAGCCGTAGGCGGCGTCTTTAAAGGCAATGGCAAACGCGGGCGACGGGTGAACACCTGAGCGGCTGGTGATGCGCTGGTCTTTGACGATGAAGTGACGGGCAACTTTGCCGTCGAGGGTCTGCAACTGGAACGCCAGGTCTTTGTCACCCAGCTGTTGCTGAAAGGCAGGATTGGTGCGGCTGGCTTTGCCCATCATCAGGCCCAGCACCCACAGCAGAAGACGAAATTTCATGCACACAGCCTCAGTGTATTTATTAAGTGGCCGCAGCAGTGTAACGATTTACCGGCAGAACGCCACCGATCTCGCGCTTTAGCAGGAGATCGGCAGGCGTTTAACGCTTATAGCAACATGTTGCTTATACGTTAGGGCACGGCACTGGCGCCCAGTCGGCCAGGTTCGGATCGCGGCAGGTGCCTTCGATCTGCGCCTTACCGGCGCTGGCAACCTGCTTGCTTTCAGCCTGCTTGGTTTGCACGGTCTGAATGCTCTTCTCGGTGGTCACCGCTTCTTTCGGCACGGTTGGCAGCACCGGTTTTTTGGCGACTTTGGCAGGCGTCTTGCCCTTCTTCGCCGGCACCACCTGCGACGTCGTGTCGGCCTGGGCCACGGTCACCACGTCAGCACGCTGCACACCCACTTGTTTCAGGTCTTGCTCGTAGGCCTGGGTGTAGTTGTTCAAGTCTTCGCTGGCCTTGCCGTTCACCGCAACGATCAGGTCATTGGACTCTTTCAAGCCAGCCACGATTTCCGCCAGGCGCTTGCGGCCTTCGGTGTCGTTGACGGCCTTGGCCTTGCGGTCGGCCACCAGCTTGGTGAACGCGCTCTGGTAGCACTGCTGGGATGCCTTGGCATACGCGGTGCTGCGGTCGATGTCAGAGGCGCTCTTGTTGAAGTCGGTGGAGTACGACGCGATGCGCTGGTTGTCATCGGTGATCTGCTTCTGACGCTCGGTGTAATAACCTGCTGCGCCACCCGCCAGGGCACCGCCCGCTGCACCGATGGCGGCATTACGGCCGCGCTTTTCGGAGTCGCCGGTCAACGCCCCCAGCAATGCACCGCCAGCTGCGCCCAGGGCGGCACCCGTCACGACCGATTTGGTCATGTTCGAATCGGTTGCACGCAGGTGCTGCACCGGCTCGTAGCAGTTGGGGTAGTACTCGACCTTGGTGCTCGACGCGACCTTGGAGGCCGGCGACGTGGCGCAACCGGTCAACACGGTGCTGAAACCGGCTGCAATCAGCAGCAGGTGACGCTTGGAAACCGCCTTACGGGAAAAAAGCATAGGTGTGTTCTCTGTTAAGTTTGACTTGCCCAGCACGGCCCACCGCCGACTGAGTCCCTTCCAAGCTCGCCGCACAACCAACGGTCAAGACCGCTGACCGCTCGCTGCGAGCAGTTCCTTCAAGATCGTTGCCGGGTCGGCCCGCTGTTGCTTGCGGTAGTTGCCGACATGGCGAACGAACAGTGTCGCGCGCGTCACCAAGCTCTTGCCGAGCACTGGCTTGCGATCCAACTCTTCCTTGATCCTTTGAAACTGGGCCTGGATCACCGCATCGGTGTAGCGCGTGCCGGTGGCCAGGTTGTCGATGTAAATCGCCACCGCGCCGTCGAGGGCGCTGCGACCATTGGTGATGGCCATGTCGAACAGTTGCGCGCTGGCCTCATCCTTATTGTCTTTGGCCTGTTGGCGGCTCTTCTGCAGGTTGGCGAGGCGGATGTTGTAATTGCTGATGGTCTCGGCCACCAACGCGGCCGACTGGATCAAGTTGCCCGCGGCTTCCTCGCGCTGCTGGGCGATCAACGAGACGTTGCGTTTCAGCTCTTCGTTGACCAGGCCGAGTTCGGCTTGCAGTTTTGGGTCGACACTGGCGGCGATGATGCTGTCCAGGCGCTTGGTCGGGTCCTGAGCGTCATCAATGGCGTCAGTCAGCGAAGCCAGGCGGCCTTCTTTCTGCCACTGGGCGAACAGCTCCTTGTAGCGCGAGCGCGGCGCCGACAACGCGCCGATCGCTACGCGAAAACCGGTGGTTTCATTGCTTTGTTCGGTGCCGTCAGCAGCGAATAACGGATACTCGCGGCGCATACCGGTAAACAGCGTGCCCTCACCTTCCAGGTAATTGCCGCCCTTGACCACGAAGCCGCCGTAGGTGCCCTGACGGCGCCCGGCGTGCACCAGCTGGAAGGATTCCTGGACCATTTCCGCTGCGTTGCCGATCACATCGAACAGGCCGATAGGGTTGGGCAATTTGGTGCCGATGGGCATCAAGCGCGCTGCCTGGCCAGTGCCGCCAGCGACCTGGTTGAACACTGCGTAGTCACCCAGCGGGCCATCGCTTTCGCTGCCTTCGACGCGGCGCGGGAACAACCGCCCTTCCAGTTCCTGACGGCTCACCGCCTGGCCACCGCGTGCGGCGTATTCCCATTCCACTTCGGTGGGCAGGCGCACAAAACCCAGGCCGCCGTCGTCGGCCGAAGAGCCGCGGCCACTCACCGGCAGCAGCTCACGGTGGTACTTCATCAGCCAGGCGCTGTACACCGCCGAAAAACGCTCCGCCTCAAAACGCGACAACTTCACCTTGGGCAGGCGCGCAGCCATGCCAGTCGGTGCATCACACGCAGGTGCGGGCTCGCCGCTGGCCAGCGACTGTGCCTGGGACATCACCTGCGCATACTGGCGGGCGGTCACTTCGTACTTACCGATGAAATACAGCATCGGCTTGAGCGGCGTCTTGGCGTCGGTTTTCGGCATCAATGGCGCGATGACTGTGTTCCAGTCCTTGGGCAAATCCTTGAGCGTGAACTGGCCGTTGATAAAATCGCGACGGTAGCCGGAAATAAACGACTGCTGATAACCCGCTTCGCCTTCGGCAAAGGGATAGCCGAGGCTGATTTCGCGGTCATCCAGCGTGCCTTGGGCCAACACGTAGGCGTAGCGGAACACCATGTTGCCTTCGCAGGGCAGCGGCAGGCTCACGTCATCCGGCAAAGGTTTAGGGTTATCGAGTTTGTCACTCGCTTCATCGGCCCAGGCCAGCGAGGCCAGGCTCAGCGCCACACAGGCGCCCAGTAACTTATACATCTCTGATTCCTTCAGAAGCCTGGATACGCGCCACTCGCCAACCGCCACAGGCCGCCGCCACGGCGCTGACGCCGAGGATTGCGACCAGGGCCAGGGCGTAGTGACGCGCCAACAGGTGACTGGCGTACTCGCCCGCCCCCTGCACAAATAGTTTATTCAAAGCGGCCTCGGCCAGGCCATACAGCCCGGCGCTCAGCACGGCGGCATACCCTGCGCTGTACAGCGCCTGCAACACCACAAACAACAACAGTGCGCCGGTGGAAAACCCCAACAGGCGCAGCACCGACAATTCCCGCCGCTTGCGCGCGACCGCCGCCAGCGCCCCGGCGAAGATCGCTGCAAACGCGCCAACCAAGGCCAGCCCGGCAATAATCCAGAATACCAACGACAGGTTGCGACTCAACGACTGCACCTGGCCGATGGTCTGTGCCTGGGTCGACACCAACAGATTCTGCCCGGCGAAATACACTCGCAGCGGCTCCACATCAGTCAGGGTGCGCGCGTAAAGACGAAACGCCGGGTACACACGCTGCTCGCTCACCCCGATCGCATCCCCGTCCCAGCCCAACGCCGGTACGGCACGGCCATCGCGGTAATCTTCCGCCGCTTCCAGCAAACCCAAATCAGCAAACAAGCCGTCACGGGCGAAGGCTTCCAACGGCAACACCGCCAGCACTTGCAAGCGTGTGCGCTGGGCCTCGACACGCCCCGCCACTTGCCGCGCAAAGCGGGTTTCCAGCCAATCCCCAGGCCGCGCCGCAAGCTTTTCGGCTGCGGTGTGGCTCAGCACGATCTGGTCCAGGCCCTTGGGCATCGGTAAACCGCTGAGCAAGGGATCACCCGCCGCCGTCGGCAGCATTTCCAATGCCAGCGTGCCCACCTGCGCGGTCGCCGCAATTTGCCGAGTACGCGGCACGGCAAAGGCCACATCGCTGCGCCGACCCAACTGCCGAATAAACTCGCTGCTGAATCGCCCACCGCCCAATGGGATAATTTCACGGGTGGCCGGATCGGTCTCCAAGCGTTCGGTCAAACTGCCAACCAGTCCAAATTTCAGGCCGAATAACACCAGCAGCGGCGCGATCACCGCCACCAGCGCCAGCACCGAACAGGCCGACAGCCAGGCGTCATTGCGGTAATCCTGCCAGGCCAGCGAGGCCACCACGCCGATGCGCATCAGCACACCTCCCCGAGCGTGGCCGTGACGCCGCCGTCAGGGTCGCGGCGGCAACCGATGCGCCGTACCTGCAAGCCGCTGGCGCGGGCCAGCGGTTCGTCATGGGTGGCGATCACGCAGGCGGCACGGTGTTCGCGGGCCTGGGCCAGCAGCGCCTGCATCACGCGCTCGGCATTCAGCGGGTCCAGCGACGCGGTCGGCTCATCCGCCAGCACCAGCTGCGGCGCATGGGCCAGGGCACGGGCGCAACTCACGCGCTGGCGTTGGCCTACCGACAGGTCCGCCGGCTTCTTCGCCAACTGGTCACTGATCTCCAGTTGCCCCGCCAGGCGCGCCACGCTGCCGTCATCTTTCAAACCCAACAATTGCCGCGACAAGGCGATATTGCTGCGCACATCGAGAAAACCCAGCAGGCCGCCGGTTTGCAGCACATAACCCAAGTGCCGGCTGCGCAGCGCAGCCAGGGTAGATTGCTGATCGGCACGCCATAGCCCGCCGATATCGGTGTTGTCGAATTCAAACTGGCCGGCCTGATCCGGCGCCAACACCAGCGCGAGCAAATCCAGCAACGTGCTTTTGCCGCAGCCACTGGGCCCGACAATCGCCAATTGCTCACCGGCACGCAGCTGCAAGGCCGGAATCACCAGGCTGTAACGCTGGCTCCCCGTGCCCCGGCTTTTGTGCACCGCGCTCAAGTTCAGCATTACGGCAGCGTCGACAACGGCACGCGGTACAACGCATCGCCCGGCTCGGCATCGCCGAAACGAACCCAGTTGGCCACGTCATTGTGGAAGGTTTCGTAGAGGCGGATTTTCGAATCCAGCTCGTCGATAAAGTCTTCCTGCTCGGCCACACTCAGCGACAACCACAAGTCCTGGGTCATGTTCAGCGACTTGCTGCGGTACGGCAGGCCTTCCAGGTACTCACCGAGCAGGCCGCCATCGGCCAGGTTACCGCCCTTGCGCAGGGCCTGCGGGTCACGGCTCATATAGGCCGAAGCGCTGGCAATTTCCTGGAAGAAATCCTTGGGTGAGGTTTGGGTTTTGCGCGCGGCATCCACGATCAGTTTCAGCGATTGCTGCAGGTCGTTGAGCTGCAATTTGGTGAGCATCACGCACACCTGGAACGCCGGCAGCGCCGGGTTGGTCAGGTCGCGGTCGGCGGTCCAGGCGCTGACCAGTTGCGGCGCCTGGCTCGCGGTTTTACGGCCGAGGAAGTCCATGTGCATGGCGTAGCCGACTGCTGCGGATTTGTCCGCCAGGCTCGGCGCGCTGCTCAGCAGCGGCACCGGTTGCGGCGTGTCGCTGCGGACCTGGTGCACCAGGTTGGCGAACACTGTACCAATCTCATCAACCCGCTCGCCCAGCTTGTGCACATCACCACCGGGCACCGGCGTGTAGAGGTCGCCGATCTGCGGGTTGGCGTCGGCGGTGAGCACGCGGTACTGGGTTTCGGCACCGGCGTGGGTTTTCTTGCCGGCATCGGTGCGCAGGTGCAGGGCGTAAATCTTGATCTGCTTGCCGAGTGCCGCCTGACGCACTTCGGCTTCGTTCATTTGGGTGGCGGCGAATGGGTCATTCTTGCGCAGCGCGCCGGCATCGGTGACCAGCAAGATGATGCGCCCGCCGTAGCCGGTCCAGTCCATGCCATCGACCGCCTGCATCACCCCGGCAAAAGCGTCCTCGTTGAACGAGTGGCTGGACACCGTGGACGCTTTGACCTGGCGCGCCATGTCGAGGAAGCGCTGCGGGTCTCGGCCCTGGTCCAGGGTGATAAGCGTCTTGGCGACGTATTCCAAACCGGGGGTTTTCTTGATGCTGTTGCGAAACCCCACCAGCCCGAAGCTCACGCTATCAAGCTCGCCGCGCTCGGCAATGCGGGTTTGCAACTCATGCACCACATCGCGAACCTGGTCGATGTAAGGCTGCATCGAAACCGTCGTGTCGACCACCAACACCACCGCCGTGCGGAAAGCGTCTGCAGCGATCGCTTTGGCAGCCGGCTTGGCCACCGTGCTGCCCGGGTCGATGGATGCCACATTGAGCAACTGCACCGGCTGGCCGTTTTCGTCGAAGCTCTCTTTGGAGTCAAAAATCGGCAGCAGGTAAAACTGGTTTTGCGGCACGGCGCTGGCCGTCGGCTCAAGCGCCAGCACCTGTTGATTGTCTTCGCGGTTCTTCTGCGCCTTGGCCAACACGTTTTTGGCGGCGGCAGGATCAGCCAACAGTTTTTCCACCTCAGCCGATTGGCGCAGGAACATCACCGGCGCCCGGCCCGAGCGCTCGGTGAACTTGAGCACCAGGCTTTGCTTCCAGTCGCTGACTTGAGCGGCGGGCAACCACCCATCGCTGCGCCCATCGGTTGCGGCGCCGACACGCACCCACGGGCTGCCGTCGATGTCTTTGCGCTGGTAAACATAGAGCACCGAAAACGCCGGCAGGGCTTCGTCTGCTGCACCACCGGCATCATGGGACAGCTTGGCGCCCGGCTTGCTGAGCACGCGCTGGTACAAGGTCTTTTTGCCCGCCATCAGCAACGGCCGCTGGCCGCCATCCGCCTCAGCCACTACCGGCTTTACCTCCGGCGGTGGTGAGGTCTTGGGCACCACGGCGACAGGCGGTTTGGCAGGTTCATCGCTGCCGCTCAGCCACCAGTAACTGGCGCCACCAATGGCCAGTGCCACCGCCACGGCCACGGCGGCCAGGGCCAGCACCGGGCCACGGCGCTGTTCGGACACGGCGCGGTGTTGCGTCGGCGTCACCACTGGTTGACGCACCGGTTGCGGCTGGGGTTTTTCGGTCGGAATCTCGATGGACACCGGCGTCATTCCGGCCAAGTCAACACTCAGCGGAATCGGTAACGGCCGTACCAACGTGGCTTCCGGAGAGTCTGCGGGCAGTTGGTCCAGCGCGCGCAGCAACGCCGCCGCATCCGGAAAACGCTCGGCCGGGTCTTTGGCCAACAGCTTGCGCAGCACGTCCTGATAACGGCCATGGTGCACCGGCAGTTCCGGCAGCGGCTCGGTCAGATGGGCCAGCGCAGTGGACAGCGCATCAGTGCCGTTATACGGCAGCTTGCCAACCAGAATTTCGTAGAGCACCACGCCCAACGCATACAGGTCGGCGCGGCCATCGATCTCCTGACCTCGCGCCTGCTCCGGGCTCATGTAGCTCGGCGTGCCCACGGCAAAGCCGGCTTGAGTGAACTGGGTGCGATCGTCCAGGGACTTGGCGATGCCGAAGTCCGACAGTACGGCGGTGCCGTCAGCGCGAAACAGAATGTTCGCCGGTTTGACGTCGCGGTGTACCAAACCCTGCGCATGCGCATAGCCCAACGCCGAAGCGATCTGGCGAATCAGCGTCACACCCTGCTCCGGCGTCAGGCCGGCGGCGATGCGCTCTTTGAGTGTGCCATTGGGCAGGTATTCCATGGCCATGTAGTACAGCTCACCGACATTGCCGATGTCATGGATGGTCACCGTGTGCGGATGCGACAGGCGCGCCAGGGTCTTGCCCTCGCGCAGGAAGCGCTCGCAGAAGCTCGGGTCGGCCGCCAGCGCCGCGGCCATCACCTTCAAGGCCACCTTGCGCTCCAGCGAGCGCTGGGTCGCCAGGTACACGCTGGCCATGGCGCCTTCGCCGATCTCGCCTTCGATGTCGTAGCCCGGGATCACAATGTTCATGGCGAGACCTTCACGACAATGGCAGTGATATTGTCCGGCGCGCCGCGATTGAGCCCCAGGTGCACCAGGCTGCGCACGATTTCATCCGGCGCATCATGGCCCAGCACTTCGCGGATCTCATGGTCTTCGACGGTCTTGTTGAGGCCATCGCTGCACAGCAGGTAGCTGTCGCCGGGGGAAATCAACAGGTCAGCCACCGCCACTTCCAGCTGGGCCTCCACGCCCACCGCGCGGGTGACGATATTGGCACGGGGATGCACGCGCGCGTCGGCTTCGCTGAGCAGGCCGCTGTCTTGCAGGTCCTGCACGTAGCTGTGGTCACGGGAAATGCACTCCAACTGCCCCTCGCGCAGGCGGTAAAGACGACTGTCGCCGGCCCATAAACACACGCCACGCAGGCCACGTGCGGCAAGCACCACCACAGTGCTGCCCATCATGCTCACGCCACGGTTAGCGGTTTCTTCGCGCACCGTAGCGTTGATGCGAATCAGGTCATTGCGCAAGGCAGCCGAGTATTCATCCAGTGAGCGCCCCACCGACACATTGCGCAGGCTGTCGACGATCAGGCTGCTGACGTAATCACCGGCCGCATGCCCGCCCATGCCATCGGCCACGACCCACAGGCGGTTTTCCGGCAGGTCCAGGCACGCGTCTTCATTGACCTGACGCACCATGCCCACATGGCTTTTGCTCGCGGATTTAAACGTCGCCCCCATCTACACCACACCTTCTTGTCCGAGCAAAAACTGCGCAAAATCGCCGGCAGCCGGCAAACCCTGGCACCGCAATAAACCGGGTGAAATACGTTGTGAGCCACGGCCCCACCACAGGCTGGCACCTTCACAGGCCTGCTCGGCCAGTGCAGTCATGCGGCTGTGGGGCACAGTGGCGGCGACCCGTTGCAGGCCCGCGAAGCGACTGTCGACCGCGCGTGGCTCACTGGCCGGAATGCCCAGGCTGTCGACGCCATCGTTGAAACGTTCAAACGTGGCGCCAGTATCCAGGGTGCTGAGCAATAGCTCTTCAGCCTGCTCAAACCACGTATCCGGGCCGCCCACCAATGACGCCGGGTTAGTGTCGTGATCAAGCAACGCCACCACGGCCAACGGGAAATAGCGCCCGACCCGATCAATGCTCGGCATCACCACGCCTGTCGCCGCGTCCGGTCCGCACACGCCCGGTGCCAGCACAAAACGCCACAACGGGCTGACCAGATAGACGTTGAGCCAATCGCCGCCCAGGCTGTTCTGGCTGGCGAGCAAACCGGCGGCCAGCCAGCTGTCCCACGGGCCGATAAAACTCTGGGGCAAGGCGCGGCTGACAAAGTCACCGCGGCTGGCCAACTTGCCGTAGAAGCCCAGCGTGGTCATAACCGCTCCGGCAGGCTGAAGCCACTGAGTACGCGACTCTTGAACGGGTTGAAGGCGCTGTTGGCGCGCAACTCGTAGGCGATGCTCGCGCCATCAACCCGCAAACGCAGGTTGAAACGGTCCGGTGAGTTGCCGGCACTCAGGTCCGATTGCTCCAGCAGGCGGAACCACGCCCATGGGCCGTCCAGGGTCACGCCGGAACGGCCACTGGCTGACGGCGGCATGATCGAAATACGCACCACGCCACTGCTGCCGGGGTTGGGCCATTGCATCGCCACCGGGCGGCTTGGGCCGTGATCGTAGCTCAGTTGCTGGCCGTCGAGGTCAAGCAGAAACTGGGTGATAGTCGGGTCCATCGACACCGGCTTGAGCTCGAAACGCACGATCGGCTGGGTGCCCCCCGATCTAAAGAACGCGTCACGAATAGCCGCCGCACGCTGGAAGGTTTGCAGCACGCCCGGTGCAATCCCGAGCTTTTGCGCCGCGCCCGGCTGCCAGCGCCAGGTCTGCGCGGACGTATCCACGTAAGGCTGCAGGTATTTGCGGAAGTAGTTATCCATCACCCCGCCCACGCCGAAGAACTGGCCGAAGTCATCCAGCGTGGCGTCCCGCGCGCTGCCCGGCGACATCGGATAACGCCCCGCCAGAGACTGGCGATACACGTTGACCACTTCACTCACCCACGCTGCATTCAGCTGGTTACGCACCCCGCCCATCATGCTGTTGGTGGTGGAGTTGACCACTGACTTGACCATGCCCTGCACCAGCGGGGGCTGGCGTTCGGCATTCAAACTGACCCGCGTGGCCGCAGCCGCCGCCTGGTTCTTGGCCTCGCCGAGCAAGGCGTCGCCACTGGCGCCGACCATGGCGCTGACTTGCACATACAGCGCGTTCATGTCCGCCAGCAGGCCGTCGATGGCCGCCGGTTCGCCTTCGTTTTTGCTGACGATGCTATTGAGTTCGGCAAAGTGCGCGGTCACCGGATCGTCCGCCGCTTGCGGTGCATTAGCGCTTGGTTGCTCCTGGCCGAGCAGGCTGCCGAGGCGCTCCTTGAGCTTGTCGACGCCGCCTTCCACCGGCACGCCTTTGGCGGCCAATTGGCGTTCTTCAGCTTGCAGGTCGGTCTCTTTGGCCACGGCTACCAGCAGCTTTTTCAGCGGCGAAGTGGGGCCGGAAATCACCCGCAGCACATCGGCCGCCTGGGCCACGCTGGTGATCGGCACAAAGTCGATGTCCGCGAGCAAGGCGTCCCATTGGCGCTGGTAGTCCTGGAAGTACAGGCGGCGCACATCGGCGGCCAGGCTCACCACGTTTTGTTGATCGGCCTGTTCACGGCCCAGTACCCATTGCTCTTCGGCCAGGGTGCCGGTCTGGTTCAGGCTGCTGAGCAGGAAGGCCTGACGATAGCCTTTGGCAGTGAAGAACCCACTCAACGGCTCGCCCAAAGGCTTGCCGCTTTTACGGCTGAACACCAGCGCGGCATCGCGGCCGGCGGCTTCGTTGAGGCGAAAGTCCGGAATACCCTCGGGCAGTTTCTGGCGTTTGACCCGGTCGTAAACACGCTGTGCAACCGGTAGCTGTTGCAGCTGGCGACGCAGGTCATCGATCAAGCGTGGATCAAGACGCGCATTTGGCGGGTGGCGGTCGAACAGCGCCTGCAAGTGCCCGGTCAGCGCCTGGCGCTGATCGGCCGGCAGGTCACGCGGCAGGTTGCGGTCCCAATCCAGGGCGACCCAGGCTTTGATGAAGTCCGGGTCGTAGTGCTCGTTGTCGGCGAGCATCAGGTAGGCCTTGAGGCCTTCATAGAGGAAGTCGGAATTGCCGCCGCCATGCAGTTGCTCTTCGATGCGCGTGACCAGGCGTGGCGCGAACACGGCGATCAACAGCTTGCGATAGACACTGGCAGATTCGGCTTCAAGCATATCGCCCTGATACAGGCCCAGGCCTTCGGACCAGCTCGGCGAGTCGCCCGCGAGGTTCTTCACCGCGTTGAGCAGCGGCAACACTGCCAGCACTTCACGCTGCGCCGGGCTGAGGTTCTGTACGGTCTGGCCCAGCGGCGCAACCTTCTGATCAACCTGGGCGATATACGCCTGGTTGGCGCGATAACTTACCCACCACAGGCCACTGACCACCACCACCAAGGCGACGGTCGCTGCCAGCACACCGCGTGCAATCCACTTGCGGCGGCGCTCGACTTTCGGGTTTACACCGACCAACCCACGCTCGGCAAACGCTACGGCGGTGAACAACTTTTCGATGAAATAACTGCGCCCGGTGCCGCTCTGTCGCGCCAGGTGCTGGCGGTCCAGGTTCATGCTCTGGGCCATGGCGCCGATCAGGCGATCAATCGGGCTACCTTCCTGAGTGCCGCTGGTGAAGTACACACCGCGCAGCAACACCCGCTCTTCGAAGGCGTTGGGTTTGAACACGCCTTCGAGGAAGCTTTGCAGGCAATCTTTCAACGCGCCGAACTGCTGCGGGAAACCGTAGATCAGGTCACGCCGCGCCGGGTCACGCTCCTGTTGCAGGCGTTCCACCAGCCGTTCGTTCAGGCGCTGCTCAAGACCGGCAAACTCGCTTTGCAGATGGGCCAGTGGGCTGTCGCTGTTTTTGCCGTCGTCCAGGGCGAAGGTCATGCCCCACACCTGGGCGCGGTCTTCCTTGCTCAGGTTGTCGAAGAACTCCATGAAACCCGGCACCAGGTCGAGCTTGGTCAGCATCAGGTAGATCGGGAATCGCACACCCAGTTGGGTGTACAACTCCTGGATCCGCAGGCGAATTGCGGCCGCATGGGCGGCGCGTTCGGCATCCGTACCGAGCAGCAGATCCGAGAGGCTGATGGCGATAAACGCACCATCAATCGGGCGACGCGAACGCTGCTTTTTCAGCAGATCGAGAAAGCCCAGCCACGCGGCTTTATCCACTGTGGAGTTGCTGTCCTGGGTGGTGTAGCGGCCGGCGGTATCAAGCAAAACGGCCTGGTCGGTAAACCACCAATCACAATTGCGCGTACCGCCAACACCGCGCACGGCACCGGCGCCCAACTGCGCAGCGAGTGGAAAGTGCAGGCCGGAATTGACCAGCGCGGTGGTCTTGCCCGAACCCGGCGGGCCGATGATCACGTACCACGGCAGCTCATAGAGATTGCGGCGCTCATCACCGCCGAGCTTGGCCTTTTTCAGCAATGCCAGGGCTTCGTCCATGCGCTGGCGCAGGGCCGACAACTCTTCGGCGGTGGCGACGCTGTTGGGGTCGGCCGGGGTTTCGGCGGCGAGGCTGCGCATCACTTCGGCGGCCTGGCGGCGCGCCTGGATAATGCGCACTACGCGGTAGGCGATCCACAGCGCAAACACCAGGATGATCAGCGCCCAGCGCCGCCCTTCCGGCATCAGCACATCGAGCAACGGCCCCACAAACCAGATGATCAGGCTCAGGGCAATCAGGCCCAGTACGGGGATCACCCAGCGAATCATAAAACTGAAAAACGCCTTCACTCGACGCCCTCCGCCAATACGGTGATTTCAACCCGACGATTACGGGCACGGCCTTCGGCAGTAGCGTTGGTCGCCACCGGCTCGGTGTCGCTGCGGCCTTCGGCGCTGAAGCGATCCGCCTGACCAGTCTTGGCCGCCAGGATGTCCAGCACCGACTTGGCCCGCGCTTCGGACAATGCCCAGTTGGACGGGAAGCGCAACGTGGCAATCGGGCGGTTGTCGCTGTGGCCGGTCACGCGGACCTGGCCCTTGACCTTGCGGATGGCGTCAGCGATGCGCAGCATCAGCGGCTCGAAGTCATCGCGGATGCTGGAGCTGGCAGACGCGAACAGCTCATCGCCGCGAATCGTCACCACGGAACGGTCGACCTTGTCTTCCACCGCCACGCGGCCCGCCTTGATGTCTTCCACCAGGAAGCCGGCCAGACGCGGCCGCTCGATGACTTTAGGTTGCGCCACCGGACGGTCGATGGCCTGCACCGGAATCTCGCCCAGGGCATGGATATTCTTGAACACCGGTTCCGCATCCGACGCCAGCTTCATGCGCAAGCCAAACAGCAATGCCAGCAGCAACGCCAGGCCGATGGCCACGGCGATCCACGGCGGCATGAATTGCGCCAGGCGATCACGCGCCACGGTCACGCCGCGCCAATGCGGCGACAGCTCGCGCTCATGCTCGCCACGCGCACTGCGAATCGCTGCGGCGGTGCGTTCACGCAAGGCTTCCAACTGGCTGCGACCGTCATTCATCACGCGGTAGCGGCCTTCAAAACCCAGGCACATGCACAGGTACAACAGCTCCAGCAGGTACAACCGCTCGCGTGGGCTTTGCAGGCAATGGTCGAGCAACTGGAAGACCTTTTCGCCGCCCCAGGCTTCGTTGTGCACGGTAATCAACAAGCTCTGCTTGCCCCAGTCGCTGGCACTGCCCCATGGCGTGCTGAGCACGGCTTCATCGAGCGCCGTACACAGCGCGTAACGCGCCAGCAGCACTTCGTTGCGCGCCACACCGGCGGCTTCGGCGCGCTCTTCGAACTGGCGCAGGTAGGCCAGCAACTGCGCGCGCAAACTGGCCGGCGCCGGATGGGCGATGGTGTTGCGCAGGCGCGTCAACAGCGCCAGCAGCGGCCCGGCTGCGCTTTCCAGCGGGTTGAGGCCCTGGCTTTTGCCGGTGAGGATCGGCGCGGCCGGCATCGACAAAGGCGCCGGTTCGGCACGTGCAGGTTCCGGTGCACGACCACCTGGGCGAGGCATGAACTGGGTGCGGTCATCATCATTGGGATGCATCGCGGATTATCCTCGGATCGCCCAGAAGGCCAGGTTCAAGCCCGGGAACTGCCCGGCGATATGGAAGGCAAACCCGCCGGAGTTGTTCAGTTGCTGCCAGTGCTCGCTGCCACGGTCCAGCTCGTAATAGGTGCTGCCTGCGTGGTATGGGATCTGGCGTGGCGCAACCGGCAATGGCAGCAGGCCGATACCTGGCAATTGCAGGTTGACCATGTCGCGGATGTGCTCCACCGAGCCGACTTTGCTCTGCTGGCCGAAGCGTGCGCGCAAGGTTTCGCCGGGCACGTCGGCGCGGACCACGAGGATGAAACTGGCGCTGTCGAGCAGGGTTTTGTCGGCGAGCATGGCCACGTGGATGCCGTAGGCTTTTTCCACAATAGGGATCGGCGTGGCTTTGCTGTCGATCAGCATCGACAAGGCTTCACGCAACGCTGCCATCACCGGGGCAAAGCTCAGGGCCAGGTCATCATGTTGGTATTGCGGGTATTCCTGCGGGCGCCGGCCCGTGGTGGAAAACGTGGCGAACTCTCCCGCCAGGCTGACCAGCTCGCTGAAAAACCGCTCAGGGTGCAGTGGGCTTAACTGGCTCAGATGCTGGATCAGCGGCTGCGCCCTGTTGACCAATTGCAGCAGCATGAAGTCGGCAATTTCCGAAGCACCACCCGCACCCGAGGCGACCACGCGGCCCGCCAGGGCTTCGCCGCGCTGGTGCAGCAGGCCGAGCAGTTCGCTGCGAAAGGCAGTCAGTGGTTTGCTCGCGGCCACGTCCAGCACCGGTGGGATGTAAGTGTCGTCGAGTACCAGTGCGCGGTCGGCGCGCTTTTCCTTGATGCGCACCAGGCCAATGGCGGCGTAGTCACTGATGCCATCCTGAGCGGTCAACAGGCGCAGCGCTCGGGAGCCCACGGCCACTGGTGCGCGGTTTTCAAACGGCGCGTTATCGTCGCGCACTTCGCGCACCTGGCTGACGTAGCGCGCCGCTTCCAGCGCTTCACCTTCATCCACCGTGTCTCGCGCACCGGCGCGCTTGAGCGGCAAGGCCAGGTACACCAGGCCGTCGCGCAGGTTGTCGTCGATATTCAGCGGGCTCGGCGCCAAGTCGTCCTGGGGAATATTGAACGGCGTGCCGTCAGGCAACAGGCCGCGCGCCGACACGATCGCCAGCTTGCCCTGGGCCAGCAGGCCCTGGTCAATAAGCAACTCGGAAAAGCCCCAGGCACCGGCGGACAACGGGCGGCTGCGCGCGTCGATGAGGTTTTCCAGGTAACGGTCATGCTGCTGGAAGTGCTGCGTTCCGATGAACATGCCTTCCGACCAGACCACGCGATTGTTCCAGGACATGGGGGCTCCGAGGGTTTCTTATTGGGCAGGGCTGGATGGGGGAACCACGACGTCGGCGCGTACGGCACGCACATCGAGGCTGATCTGATATTCGGTGTATTGGCGCGCCGGTACAGTGAGCACCGTGCGCCATTGCGCGCGGTCCAGCTCGCGATAGCCCACCAACAAGCCGATCTGGCGTGTGGAGGGGTCAAGGTCGCGCTGTATGCTCAGTTGCTGGCCGGGCTGGATCATCACTTCATCCTGGTCCAGCAGGTCCAGGCCAAGGGTGGATTGCGCGCGATCGGCCAAGGCAAAGTAGTCGGAGCGACTGAAGGTGGCGGCGTTTTTCAGTTCGAAAATGCGCACCCGTACCGGAGCGGCCTGGCCGTTGGCGCCGGGGTTTAGCCCGGCAATGGCGTGAAAGTGCAGCTCGACGGCGGCAGTGCCCGCCTCGGCTTCAGTGGCAGCCTCGGGTTTGACCGCGTCCTTGGCACACGCCGTCAGCATCAGCGCGGTGGCGGCTGCGAGTAAAAACCTGGGAATCATCCTGCGTCCTCAATGACGTACTTAGCTATCCGTTTTATCCATTATTGCGGCGCGTTTTAGCGTCGCTGTCGTGCGCTGTGTTCTTCGTATGCCCGGCCGAATTCGCGACCGAACAGGTCCTGGAAATCTTCCTGGGCCTCACGGGAAATATTGCTGTAGAGCTCGGTGAATTGCTGCCAGTACTGCGCCTGGCGCGAACCGTTGAACAGGCTCGACAGCCCGGCGGGCTTGCCCATGCGCTCTTCCAGCTGTGCCGGTTCAAAACGCGTGAGCAGGTGTTTGATCGCCGCTTCCACACCGGCCATCACCGCCAGTTGATGGGCGCGCAGGTCGTCGAAACTGTCGCGCACGGCGACGTCCGGCGCCATAAACGCTTGGTTGCCATGACGAAGCAGCAGCAGTAAGGCTTCGTCAGCATTCGGCGCAAATTTCAACGGGTTGTTTTCTGCCGGCTGGATCATCGTCTGCTGCATGCGGAACTCGCCCTTGAGGCTGGCACGGGCACGCAACACGTCGATCAGGCCTTCGACCATCAGGCGGTAGCTGCGGCCGATGCTTTCCATTTGTGCTTCGGCTTGAGCCTTGTCGAGACGCAATTGGTCCAGCCCGGCGCCGCGCAGGAAAGCCTGGAGCAGGTCGGGCTGCGAGGAAATGTCCGGGGCGGCCGGCTGCATGATTGGCGCGAGGGGCGGTTCAACGGGTGCAACCGGCTGGGGAGTTGCTACGACTGGCGCTGGCGTGTCGCCAAACAAGTCCCAATCTTCGGGAATCACCGAGCCTGACACTGCGGGCTTTTCGACCACAGGCACCGCGACCGGCGTTGGCGGACGAAAATCGTGCTGCTCGCTGGGTACGTGGTCCGCCACGGTTGGCGGCGGCACGGTGGTCGGAGTGAGGAAGTCGAACAGGTCCGGCAGCGTGTCCATCGAGGAGGCGCCCTGGAACTGCGGCGCGATCACAGGCGCAGATACAGGTGCAGGCTTCGCCACCGCGCCCATCAGCGCTTCAAAACTGTTCGGCGAATCGCCGCTGAACGGCTGGCTATCAAGCGCCTGCACGTTGAAGTCGATACGCGCCTGGATCTCGTAATCGCCGATGCGGATCAACTCGCCATCTTGCAGCGGCTCGCTGTTCCCTCTACGCATTCGGATGCCGGCGTTAACCAGCTCCACTCCGTTGGTGCTGTTATCGGTCAGATAGTAACGGCCATCTTTGTATTGAATAACGCAATGTTGCGAGGAGACTAACCGCTCTGGATCAGGCAATACCCAGTCATTGTCGGAATTGCGGCCAATAGCCATCACGCCCTGATCCATGGACTTTTCAGAGCATTGCCCAGGGGTAATCTTGTGATAACTAGTGATAGTCAAACACAGCGACATCTTGCCTCCTTGCTGATACATCGCGCGCGGTCTATTCCAAGGGAGGGCGTTTCCCGTAAACGCCCTGCCAAGTCGTGCAACCGACCGTAAAATCTGCTTTTGTCAGCATGATCGCTGATCTTAACCGGCTTCTGTGACAAAAATCCTGTCTTGGGCCGCCGTCAGACCCGTCAGTCGCGCAGTGTGTTAAACACCGCACATCTGTCACAGAGGGCGAGTAGCTTACCTTGACAACGCGTAACTACTACACCAAAAATGCACAACTTCTTGAACATAAGTGATGGCACCATAGTGGCACACTGAGTATATGACCAAGAAAACATGCAAAGTTCATAGCGTAACTAATGCATGCATTGCCCGCCGTCTAACGGGCTGATAAGGAGATCGAATCAAGTGGATGTGCCGTTGCTGCTCGCCGCCGTTTCCGCGACTTCGCCCTGTGGTGAAGACCTGGAATATGACGCGCAATTCCTTCAACTGGAACGTGACGCCAAGGGCCAACCCGAGCGCAGCATGGGCGACTCGATCCTGCCCGCCGAACCACCGCAATGGCGCAGCATCCAGCAGCAAAGCCTCGACTTGTTGCAACGCAGCAAAGACCTGCGCATCACCCATTTCCTGTTGCAAAGCTCCCTCGCCCTCCAGGGTGTGGCCGGGCTTGCCGAAGTCCTTACGTTGATCAACGCGCTGCTGCGCGAATACTGGGCCGACCTGTACCCGCGCCTGGATGCCGACGACGATAACGACCCCACCGTGCGCATCAACGCCCTGTCCGGCTTGACCAGCGACGCGACCATTCGCCTGCTGCGCGAGAGCATCCTTACGCGCTCGCGCACGTTCGGGCCGGTGAGCCTGCGCGCGGCGCTCAACGCGAGCGGCCTGTCGAACTTCCCGGATGAGCAACTCGGCGCGCAGCAACTCAATGCCGCGTTCCTCGACAGCGACGCCGAACAACTGCACGCCACGCGCGACGCCTTGAGTGCCGCGCGTGCCGCCTGCGAGGCCATCGAACAACAGGTCAGCGACCAGGTCGGCTCGGCCCAGGGCGTAGACCTGGGCCTGTTGAAGCAACCGCTCAAGCAGGCGCTGCAGATCCTCAATCAAGCCGTACCCGACCCTGCAGGCAGCAGCGAACCCGAGGCCGTCAGTGAAGACAATGCCCCCTCGGTCGATTTCGCCGCCGCCCCCGCAGCACCGCGCCCTACGGGCGACATCGCCACCCGCGATGACGTGCTGCGCAGCCTCGACAAGATTCTTGCGTACTACACCCGGCACGAGCCTTCGAGCCCGCTGCCGGTGTTGTTGAACCGGGCGAAGCATCTGGTGCACGCCGACTTTGCGGCCATCGTGCGCAATCTGATCCCCGACGGCATGTCCCAATTTGAAAACCTGCGCGGCCCGGAAAGCGAGTAAGCCACCGGACTGTGCAGTAACAACACCGTCGCTCAAGCGACCAGGAGCAGCAACGTGGCGAAGCAAAGTTCTCAGAAATTCATCGCGCGCAACCGTGCGCCTCGAGTGCAGATCGAGTACGACGTCGAGCTTTACGGCGCCGAGAAAAAGGTCCAGCTGCCCTTCGTGATGGGCGTGATGGCCGACCTCGCCGGCAAGCCTGCCGAGCCGCTGGCACCTGTGGCTGATCGCAAGTTCCTTGAGGTAGACGTCGACAACTTCGACTCGCGCCTCAAGGCCATGCAGCCACGCGTAGCCTTCCACGTACCGAATGAGTTGACCGGCGAAGGCAACCTGAGCCTGGACATCACCTTCGAAAGCATGGACGACTTCAGCCCGGCCGCCGTAGCCCGCAAGGTCGATTCCCTCAAGCAACTGCTCGAAGCCCGCACCCAGTTGGCCAACCTGCTGACCTACATGGACGGCAAGACCGGCGCTGAAGAAATCATCATGAAGGCGATCAAGGACCCGGCACTGCTTCAGGCACTTGCCAGCGCGCCTAAGCCAGCAGGGGATCAGTAATCATGACCGACAATACCGCCCGCGAAGGCAGCCAGATCCTGGGTGCTACCGAAGAAGCCAGCGAGTTCGCCAACCTGCTGCTGCAAGAGTTCAAACCCAAGACCGAGCGTGCCCGCGAAGCCGTGGAAACCGCCGTGCGCACCCTGGCCGAACAGGCTCTGGCGCAGACGGACCTGGTTTCCAATGACGCGATCAAGTCGATTGAATCGATTATCGCGGCCATCGACGCCAAGCTCACCGCACAGGTCAACCAGATCATCCACCACCCGGATTTCCAGCAGCTGGAAAGCGCCTGGCGTGGCCTGCACTACCTGGTCAACAACACCGAGAGCGACGAGCAGCTGAAGATTCGCGTGCTCAATATCGCCAAACCTGAACTGCACAAGACCCTGAAGAAATTCAAGGGCACGGCGTGGGACCAGAGCCCGCTCTTCAAGAAGATGTACGAAGAAGAATACGGCCAGTTCGGCGGCGAACCGTACGGTTGCCTGGTGGGCGACTACTACTTCGACCAGTCGCCTCCGGATGTCGAGTTGCTGGGCGAGTTGTCGAAAGTCTGCGCCGCCATGCACGCACCATTCATCGCGGCTGCTTCGCCGACCGTGATGGGCATGGGCTCGTGGCAGGAACTGTCGAACCCGCGCGACCTGACCAAGATCTTCACCACGCCGGAATACGCCGGCTGGCGCTCACTGCGTGAATCGGAAGACTCGCGCTACATCGGTCTGACCATGCCGCGCTTCCTGGCGCGCCTGCCGTATGGCGCCAAGACCGACCCGGTGGAAGCCTTCGCTTTCGAAGAAAACACCGACGGCGCCGACAGCTCCAAGTACACCTGGGCCAACGCCGCTTACGCGATGGCGGTGAACATCAACCGTTCGTTCAAACACTACGGCTGGTGCTCGCGCATCCGTGGCGTGGAGTCCGGCGGTGAAGTGGAAAACCTCCCGGCCCACACGTTCCCTACCGATGACGGTGGCGTGGACATGAAGTGCCCGACCGAAATCGCCATCAGCGACCGCCGTGAAGCGGAGCTGGCCAAAAACGGTTTCATGCCGCTGCTGCACAAGAAAAACACCGACTTCGCCGCGTTCATCGGCGCCCAGTCGTTGCAGAAACCGGCCGAATACGACGACCCGGACGCCACCGCCAACGCCAACCTGGCTGCGCGCCTGCCGTACCTGTTCGCCACCTGCCGCTTCGCCCATTACTTGAAGTGCATCGTGCGCGACAAGATCGGTTCCTTCAAAGAGAAGGACGAGATGCAGCGTTGGTTGCAGGACTGGATCCTCAACTACGTCGACGGCGACCCTGCACACTCCACCGAAACCACCAAGGCTCAGCACCCGTTGGCCGCCGCCGAAGTGATCGTGGAAGACGTCGAAGGCAACCCGGGTTACTACAACTCCAAGTTCTACCTGCGCCCGCACTACCAGCTCGAAGGGCTGACCGTGTCGTTGCGCCTGGTATCGAAACTGCCTTCGGCAAAAAGCGCGTAACTAACGGTTGGACCGGCTCTTCTGTGGGAGCCGGGCTTGTGTGGGAGCGGGCTTGCTCGCGAATACGGTGGGTCAGTCGAAACATCTTAGGCTGGTACACCGCTTTCGCGAGCAAGCCCGCTCCCACACAAGCGGGTTCCCACACAAACCAAATTCAGTGGCCCCGTGCCACACAGGGAGAAAACATGGCTGTTGATATTTTCATCAAGATCGGCGACATCAAGGGCGAGTCCATGGACAAGGCCCACAAGGACGAAATCGACGTGCTGAACTGGAGCTGGGGCATGGCCCAGTCCGGCAACATGCATGTGGGCGGCGGCGGCGGCGCGGGCAAGGTGAATATCCAGGACCTGTCGCTGACCAAGTACGTCGACAAGGCTTCGCCTAACCTGATGATGCACTGCGCCAGCGGCAAGCACATCGACAAGGTCAAGCTGACCGTGCGCAAGGCCGGCGGCGAAAGCCAGGTCGAGTACATGGTGATCAACCTGGAAGAAGTGCTGGTCACGTCCCTGAGCACCGGCGGCTCGGGCACCGATGATCGCCTGACCGAAAACGTCACCCTGAACTTCGCCCAGGTGATGGTCGACTACCAGCCGCAGAAAGCCGACGGCACCAAAGACGGCGGCGCGATCAAGTTTGGCTGGAACATCCGTTCCAACACCAAGCGCTGATAGCCCTGGCGGCCGCAGCACCTCGCTGCGGCCCCTGGCACCTTGTCCCTCTCTTAGCCCGTCCGTGGAGCTGCTTTGGTGGTAACTGAAATCGCTTCCCGCGACCGTCTGCAACCGTCCCTGCTGGACCGGTTGACCGACGACGACCCGACCAACCCCAAGGAAAGCGCCGATAAACGCGTGCTGTCCCTGACCCAATTGAAAGCCTCGGTGCTGCGCGACCTGGCGTGGCTGCTTAACACCACGTCGCTCCTCGACGCCGATGCCACGTTGCACACCCCGGCTGGCACATCGGTGGTCAATTACGGCCTGCCGGCGCTGGCGGGCAATAGTGTTTCCAGTGTGGATATCAAAGCCCTGGAAGCCCTGATCTACCAAGCCATCGCGACTTTTGAACCGCGTATTTTGCGCCACACGCTGCGCGTCAAAGCCCGCGTGGGCCATGGCGAGATGAACCACAACGCATTGAGTTTCGAGATCGAAGGCGACCTGTGGGCGCAGCCGGTGCCGTTGCGCCTGCTGCTGCAAACCGACCTCGATCTGGAATCCGGGCATGTGCGTGTCGTCAATGCCGACCAGCGGAGGCGCCCATGAACCCGCGCCTGCTGGAGCTGTACAACCAGGAACTGCACCACGTGCGCGAAAGCGCCGCCGAGTTCGCCAAGGAATACCCGAAGATCGCCAGTCGGCTGACCCTGTCCGGCATGGACTGCGCCGACCCGTACGTAGAACGCTTGCTCGAAGGCTTTGCCTACCTCACGGCCCGGGTGCAGCTCAAGCTCGACGCCGAGTACCCGACCTTCACCCATAACCTGCTGGAAATCGCCTACCCGCACTACCTCGCGCCCACGCCGTCGATGACCGTGGTGCAATTGCAGACCGCCCCTGACGAAGGCTCGCTGGCCAGCGGTTTCCCGCTGCCACGCGACACCGTGTTGCGCGCCGCACTGGGCCGCGAAACCCAGACCTGCTGCGAGTACCGCACCGCGCACCCGGTGACGCTGTGGCCGTTGCAGGTCAGTGGCGCCGAGTACTTCGGCAACCCCGCTGCCGTGCTGGGTCGCCTGGCGGCCAGCGAACCCAAAGCCAAAGCCGGCCTGCGCCTGACTCTGCGCACCGGCGCCGAATTACCCTTCAACAGCCTCGACCTCGATAGCCTGCCGCTGTACCTCAGTGGCGCCGATGAGCAGCCGTTCCGCCTTTACGAACAACTGCTGGGCAATGCCTGTGCGGTGTTCGCCCGCAAGCCGGGCGGTGATTGGGTCGAGCGCCTGCCGCAAGACGCGCTGCGCTCCCGGGGTTTTGATGACGCCGATGCGGCCATGCCGGTGGTGGCCCGCGCGTTTCAGGGCTACCGGCTATTGCAGGAATACTTCGCCCTGCCCCACCGTTTCCTGTTCGTCGAATTCGCGCAGCTGAGCCGTGCGGTCAAACGCTGCGACGGCCAGGAGCTGGAGCTGATCGTGCTGTTCGACCGTCACGAGCCGAGCCTGGAAGGCAGCGTCGGCGCGGCGCAGTTCATGCCGTTCTGCACGCCGGCGATCAACTTGTTTCCCAAACGCGTCGACCGTATCCACCTGTCGGACCGTGTCAACGAACACCATGTGATCGCTGACCGCACGCGGCCGATGGATTTCGAGATTCACTCACTGAGCGGCATCACCGGCCATGGCACTGGGCCGGAGCAGCCGTTCCTGCCGTTCTATGCGGTGCGCGATCCATCCCGCTACGGCCGCGATCAGGCTTACTACACGCTGCGCCGCGAGCCTCGCGTGTTGTCCAGTGACCAACGCCGTAACGGCCCGCGCTCCACCTATGTGGGCAGCGAAACCTTTGTCAGCCTGGTCGACAGTCAGCAAGCGCCCTACCGTCATGACCTGCGCCAGCTCGGCGTGACCGCGCTGTGTACCAATCGCGATCTGCCGCTGTTCATGAGCGTGGGCAACGGCAAGACCGACTTCACCCTGGCCGACAGCGCGCCGGTGTTGTCTGTGCGCTGCGTCGCCGGGCCAAGTCGTCCGCGTGCCAGCCATGCCCATGACGCCAAAGCGTGGCGCCTGATCAGTCAGCTGTCGCTCAACTACCTGTCGCTAAGCGAACAAGGCCAGGGCGCGGGCGCCTTGCGTGAACTGCTGCGCCTGTACGGCGACAGCAATGACGCGGCCCTGCAGTTGCAGATCGAAGGCTTGCGCGAAGTCAGCAGCAAAGCCGTGACCCGGCGCCTGCCGATGCCCGGCCCGATCGTGTTTGGGCGCGGCCTGGAAATCACCCTGGAATTCGATGAAAACGCGTTTCGCGGCACCGGCGTGTTCCTGCTTGGCGCAGTGCTGGAACGCTTCCTGGCACGTTATGTGTCGATCAACAGTTTTACCGAGACGGTGATCCGTACCACCGAACGCGGCGAGATCATGCGATGGAAAGCCAAGCCCGGTCGACGTCCGACCCTGTGAACACACTGGATGCGATGCATCAGGAACCCTGGGAATACGATTTCTTCCAGGCGTTGCGGCGTATCGAGTGCGAATCGCCCGAGCTGCCGCGCCTGGGCCATTCCCTGCGCCTGGCCGATGACCCGCTGCGCCTCGGGCAACAAGCCGATTGCACCTTCGCACCGGCCACATTGGCCTCGGTCGACCCCGGCGGCGATGGCAAACCGGCGCGGCTGGAGCAGTTCTTTTTCGGCCTCGGCGGCCCCAACGGCCCCTTGCCGCTGCATATCACCGAGTACGTGCGCGAACGCCAGCGCAACAACGCCGACAGCACCAGCAAACAGTTTTTGGATGTGTTCCATCATCGCCTGCTCAGCCTGTTTTACCGAGCCTGGGCCGAGGCGCGGCCGACCGTCAGCCACGACCGCCCGGATGATGACTACTGGTCCGCGCGCCTTGCGGCGCTGAGTGGTCGCGGCATGCCGAGCCTGCTGAATCAGGGGTTGATTCCGGATACCGCGAAGCTGCACTACAGCGGCCACCTGTCGGCGCAAACCCGCTACCCGGACGGCTTGAGGGCCATTCTCAGCGAGTACTTCGGCCTGCCGGTAGCCATCGAAGAATACGTCGGCCAATGGCTGGAACTGCCGGAGCGCAGCCGCGTGAGTGTCAGCGCCAACCAGCTGGGCGTGGACTTTTGCCTGGGCAGCCATGTGTGGGATCGCCAGCATAAATTCCGCATCCGCCTCGGCCCGCTCAAGCTGGACGATTACATGGGCATGCTGCCCGGCAGCCAGCCGTTCAACGAGCTGGTGGCGTGGGTGGCCGAGTACCTGGGCCATGAACTGGACTGGGACTTGAACCTGGTTTTGCAACAACCCGAAGTCCCAAAGCTGCAACTCAATGGCCAATTCCGTCTGGGCTTCAACACCTGGCTCGGCCAACCCGAGCATGACGCCAACGACCTAATCCTGGCACGGCATTACGCCGATCACGCCACCACCTCAAGGAATCCAGAGCATGGGTGAAATCAGTCGCGCCGCACTGTTCGGCAAACTCAACAGCGTGGCCTACAAGGCCATCGAAGCCGCCACCGTGTTCTGCAAATTGCGGGGCAACCCGTATGTGGAACTGGCCCACTGGTTTCACCAGTTGCTGCAACTGCAGGATTCGGACCTGCACCGCATCATCCGTCAGTTCAATGTGGAGCCGGCACGCCTGGCCCGTGACCTGACCGAAGCGCTGGACCGCCTGCCGCGTGGTTCGACGTCGATCACCGACTTGTCGTCGCATGTGGAAGAGGCCGTAGAGCGCGGATGGGTCTACGGCAGCCTGATGTTCGGCGAAAGCCAAGTGCGTACCGGCTACCTGGTGTTGGGCATTCTGAAGACGCCGAGCCTGCGCCATGCGCTGCTGGGCTTGTCATCTGAGTTCGACAAGATCAAGGCCGAGGCCCTGAGCGAGCGGTTTGACGAATACGTCGGCGACTCGCCGGAGAATGCGCTGAGTGCCAGCGATGGCTTCAGTGCCGGTGCCGTACCGGGCGAAGCCAGCGGTGCCATGGCGCCGAGTGCGATGGGCAAGCAGGAGGCGCTCAAGCGCTTTACCGTCGACCTGACCGAACAGGCGCGCAGCGGCAAACTCGACCCGATCGTGGGGCGTGATGAAGAGATCCGCCAACTGGTGGACATCCTGATGCGTCGGCGCCAGAACAACCCGATCCTCACCGGTGAAGCGGGTGTGGGCAAGACCGCCGTGGTTGAAGGGTTCGCCCTGCGCATCGTCGCCGGTGACGTGCCGCCTGCGCTCAAGGATGTGGAACTGCGCAGCCTCGACGTGGGCCTGCTGCAAGCCGGCGCCAGCATGAAGGGCGAGTTCGAACAGCGCCTGCGCCAGGTTATCGAAGACGTGCAGGCCTCGCCCAAGCCGATCATTCTGTTTATCGACGAAGCTCACACCCTGGTAGGTGCCGGTGGCGCCGCCGGGACTGGCGATGCCGCCAACCTGCTCAAGCCTGCACTGGCCCGTGGCACCTTGCGTACCGTAGCCGCCACGACCTGGGCCGAGTACAAAAAACACATCGAGAAAGACCCGGCCCTGACCCGCCGTTTCCAAGTGGTGCAGGTGGCCGAGCCGTCGGAAGACAAAGCGCTGCTGATGATGCGCGGCGTGGCCTCGACCATGGAAAAACACCATCAGGTGCAGATCCTCGACGAAGCGCTGGAAGCCTCGGTGAAGCTGTCGCACCGCTACATCCCCGCGCGACAGTTGCCGGACAAATCCGTCAGTTTGCTCGATACCGCCTGTGCGCGCGTCGCCATCAGCCTGCATGCCGTGCCGGCCGAAGTGGACGACAGCCGCCGTCGCATCGAAGCGCTGGAAACCGAGCTGCAAATCATCGCCCGTGAGCATGCCATCGGCATTGCCATTGGTGCGCGTCAAACCCATAGCGAAGCCTTGCTGAGCGCCGAGCGCGAACGCCTGGCAACTCTGGAAAGCCGCTGGGCCGAAGAAAAAACCCTGGTTGATGAGCTATTGGCCACTCGCGCGACCTTGCGCGAAAAGGCGGGCGTGGTAGACAGCGGCAACGATGAGTTGCGCGCCCAACTGGTCGACCTGCAACAACGCCTCACCGCCCTGCAAGGCGAAACCCCGCTGATCCTGCCGACCGTGGATTACCAGGCCGTGGCCTCGGTGGTCGCCGACTGGACCGGCATCCCGGTGGGCCGCATGGCACGCAACGAGCTGGAGACGGTGCTCAACCTCGACCAGCATCTGAAAAAACGCATCATCGGCCAGGACCATGCCTTGCAGATGATCGCCAAGCGCATCCAGACCTCCCGCGCCGGGCTCGATAACCCAAGCAAGCCGATTGGCGTGTTCATGCTCGCCGGCACCTCGGGTGTGGGCAAGACCGAAACCGCCCTGGCCCTGGCCGAAGCCATGTACGGCGGTGAGCAGAACGTCATCACCATCAACATGAGCGAGTTCCAGGAAGCCCACACCGTGTCCACACTCAAGGGCGCGCCGCCGGGTTATATCGGCTACGGCGAAGGCGGCGTGCTGACCGAAGCGGTACGGCGCAAACCCTACAGCGTGGTGCTGCTGGACGAGGTGGAAAAAGCCCACCCGGACGTGCACGAAATCTTCTTCCAGGTGTTCGACAAGGGCGTGATGGAGGACGGCGAAGGCCGGGTAATCGACTTCAAGAACACCCTGATCCTGCTGACCACCAACGCCGGCACTGAACTGATTTCCCAGGTGTGCAAAGACCCGGCGAACATCCCCGAGCCGGAAGAAATCGCCAAGGCCCTGCGCCAACCGCTGCTGGAGATTTTCCCGCCGGCTCTGCTGGGCCGTTTGGTGACGATTCCGTATTACCCGTTGAGCGATGAGATGCTCAAGGCGATCACCCGCTTGCAGCTCAATCGCATCAAAAAGCGCGTGGAGAACACCCACAAAGTCGCCTTCGATTACGACGACGCGGTGGTCGATTTGATCGTCTCGCGCTGCACCGAAACCGAAAGCGGCGGGCGCATGATCGACACCATCCTGACCAACAGCCTGCTGCCGGACATGAGCCGTGAATTCCTCACGCGCATGCTCGAAGGCAAGGCGCTGGCGGGTGTGCGTATCAGCAGCCGGGATAATGAATTGCACTACGACTTCAGCGATTGACCTGACGAAACGCAATTCAAATGTGGGAGCTGGCTTGTGTGGGAGCCGGGCTTGCCCGCGATGCAGGCACCTCGGTGTGTCAGGCACACTGAGGTGATGCTATCGCAGGCAAGCCAGCTCCCACCCAAGCCAGCTCCCACAGCTGGATTCGGTTTCTTCAGTTATTCAGGTATTTACGGGACTACCGATGCTATTCAACCAAGCCTCACGCCTGGCCAAGATCACCAGCCCTCTGGGGCCGGATGTGCTGCTGCTCAATGAAATGGGCGGCGGCGAAGAGCTGGGCAGGCTGTTCAACTATGAGCTGCGACTGACCTCGCTGGACGCCAATATCGACCTTAACCAGTTGCTGGGCAAGCCGATGAGTGTCGGCGTGCAGTTGGCGGACGGTGGTGAGCGACACTTCCACGGTATCGTCGCGCGTTGCAGCCAGAATATCGACCAGGGCCAGTTCGCCAGTTATCAGGTGACCCTGCGCCCATGGTTCTGGCTGCTCAGCCGCACCTCGGACTGCCGGATTTTCCAGAACCTGAGCATCCCGCAGATCATCAAGCAGGTGTTTCGCGACCTGGGTTTTTCCGACTTCGAAGACGCGCTGAGCCGCCCGTATCGCGAGTGGGAATACTGCGTGCAATACCGCGAGACCAGCTTCGATTTCGTCAGCCGCTTGATGGAACAGGAAGGTATTTACTACTTCTTCCGCCATGAGCAGGACCGTCATGTGCTGGTGCTGGCCGATGCCTATGGCGCCCACACCACGGTGCCGGGCTACGCATCGATCCCGTACTACCCCAAGGACGAGCAGCAGCGCGAACGCGACCATATGCACAACTGGCACCTGGCGCAGGAAGTGCAGCCTGGGTCGCTGGAGCTTAACGACTACGACTTCCAGCGCCCCAGCGCCAGCATCGACGTACGTTCGGCCATGCCGCGCCCGCACACCGCCGGCGACTACCCGCTGTACGACTACCCTGGCACCTACGTGCAAAGCGCCGACGGCGAACACTATGCGCGCACCCGTATTGAAGCCCTGCAAACCCTGCATGAGCAGATCGAGTTCAGCGGTAATGCGCGGGGCCTGGGCTCGGGCCACTTGTTCAGCCTCACCGGTTTCAGCCGCCAGGACCAGAACCGCGAATACCTGATCGTCGGCTGCCGCTATGCCATCGTCCAGGAAAGCCTGGAAACCGGCGGCGGCTCAGGGTCGGCGCAGTTCGAAAGCAGCCTCACCTGTATTGACGCCCAGCAAAGCTTCCGCCCGCTGGCCAGCACCTATCGGCCCATCGTCAAAGGCCCGCAGACTGCGTTGGTGGTTGGCCCAAAAGGTGAGGAAATCTGGACCGACCAGTACGGCCGCGTGAAGGTGCACTTCTACTGGGACCGTCATGATCAATCCAACGAAAACAGCTCGTGCTGGATTCGTGTGTCGCAGTCCTGGGCCGGTAAAAACTGGGGTTCGATGCAAATCCCACGGATCGGCCAGGAAGTGATCGTGAGCTTTCTGGAAGGCGACCCGGACCGACCGATCATCACCGGCCGCGTCTACAACGCCGAACAGACCGTGCCTTACGACCTGCCGGAAAACGCCACCCAGAGCGGCATGAAAAGCCGTTCCAGCAAAGGCGGCACGCCAGCCAACTTCAATGAAATCCGCATGGAGGACAAGAAGGGCCTGGAGCAGTTGTATATCCACGCCGAGCGCAATCAGGACATCGTGGTGGAGGTGGATGAAAGCCACTCGGTGGGGCATGACCGAAATAAGAGCATTGGGCATAACGAGACGGTGACGATTGGTAATAACCGCCTGCGCATCGTCAAGCAGGAGGACATCCTCTCGGTGGGCCAAAGGAAGACCGACAGCATCAGCCAGAGCTACGTGATCGAGGTGGGCGAGAACCTGCGGCTGGTCTGCGGCGAAAGCATCCTGGAGTTGAATGCCAGCGGGCAGATAAACCTCACGGGTGTGAACATCAGCTTCTATGCCAGCGGCGATGCCGAGTTTAATACCGGCGGCCTTCTGCACCTGAACAACGGCGGCGGCGCCGGCGCCACACCCGATGGTCAAGGCCAGAAAGCCAGCATCGATGCCAACATCAAAGCCGCGTTCCCCGCGCCTAAAAGCTCCTGACGAGACCTGTTTGCCATGACGTACCGAATCAACGAATTTCAGTTCCAGCTGCCGGCCGCAGAGTTGCAGGACGCGACGATCAATATTCTCAAGTTTCCCGAGCTGGGCACCTCTTTGATCGTCAGCCGCAGCTTGCTGGCCGAAGGCGAAACGTTGCACAGCAACTTCGACGACCAACTCAAACGCCTGGAAAAACAGGTGCAGGATTTGCGCTGCCAACCCAGCGTTACCGTGCGCCTGGGCGCCGCTCAAGAGGTGGAAGGTATCGAGTTGCGCAGCCAGTTCAACAAGGGCAATGACAAGGTGTTTCAGTATCAACTGGCGCTGGTGTTGCCAGGTACGCGCAAGATGCTCGCCTTGAGCTATGTGAAGGCTGAAAAGCTAGGCGATGCCGAGGCTGCGCACTGGGCATTGGTCAAAAACTCGTTGTCGTTCGACGCTATTTCTTGATGAGCTGCCTGCATGTCTGACGCGTTATGGGCAGCCCGGATGGGCGATGCGCTCTCCCACACTTCGATGATGGCGGACATCCTCGGCGGTGTGCTGGAGGTGGCGGCCAATATCGCGATCACGGCGGTGGCGACGTCGGCCGTTGTTGCTGCCACCGGCATTACCGTAGTCACCGGTGGCCTCGGCTGTTTCCTGCTGGGGGCGGTAGTGGGCACGATTGTTGGCCTGGCCATGAGCAAAAGTGGCGCGGACAAAGGGCTGACCAAGCTATGCGATGCCTTCAGTAACGCCCTGTTTCCGCCCACGGTACAGGCGAACATTCTCACCGGCTCCACCAATACCCTGACCAACAACATACCTGCCGCCCGTGCCGCCGGGGCGATCAGCTCCCATGTCACGCCGGCGGGTACCGAGCTGGAAGCGCCCGAGCCGGAACCCGAAGCCAGTTATCTGGACATGGCCGCAGGTTTCTTTTCGCAGATGTGGCGCCCTACCGTCGCCACCCCTGCGCCGGGTGCCGTGCCCAAGCCGCTGGATCTGGTGGTGTGCATGAAGCACCCGCCAATGCCGCCGCAGTTTCTTGCCGAGGGCTCGGATAAGGTCACCATCAACGGCCAACCCGCCGTGCGCAGTGGTGATCGCAGTACCTGCGATGCGACGGTGGTGTCGTCCGGGCTGATTTCCTCCAACGTGACCATTGGTGGCGGCTCGGTGGTGGTGCGTGAGATTCGCAGCGGCAAGACGCCTGGCGTCGGGTTGGCGGTTACAGCGCTGTTGATGCTCAAGGGTGGCAAGGGCAAGTTCTTCAGCAAGTTGCCGTGCATGTTGGTCAGCGGCGCCACTTCGATGGCCATCAGCAGCGCGATGGACGCTGCGGCCAACGCCGCGATGGGCTCGTCGAACCCGGTGCATGCCGCGACGGGCGCGAAGGTACTGGGCGGTGTCGACGATCTGGATTTTGTGCTGCCCGGCATTCTGCCAATCGACTGGCAGCGCTTCTACAACAGCCGTGATGAACGCCAGGGCAGCCTGTTTGGCGTCGGCTGGAGCGTGCCCTACGAGGTGTGCGTCGACATTCAGCCGCATCCCGAGGGCGGCGAAACGCTGGTCTATACCGATGAGCAGGGTCGGCCCATCGATATGGGCACCATTCCCTTGGGCGGCGCAGTGTTCAGCGCCGGTGAAGGGCTTGCGGTGCGACGACACCTCAATGGGCAGTTGCTGATCGAAAGCGACGACGGCATGTACCGCTTGTTCGAAGCTGCGCCAGCAGACCCGTCGCGATTGCGTCTGAGCCAACTGGGTGATCGTAACGACAACCGTATCTATATCGACTATGACGAAGCCGGGCAGCTGGTGCGCCTGCGCGATACATTCGATCTGGTGCAGGTTGAACTGATCCGAGATCAGGGTCATGTGACTCATATTGAGCGCCTCTACCCGGATCAACGTCGCGAAGTGCTCGTGAGCTACGGCTACGACGCGGCGGGCAATCTCGTGCAAGTGCGTGATGCAACCGGCCAGGTGCAGCGGCGCTTTGCCTACGATGCCGGGCGCCGGATGGTGGAGCATCAGTTACCCACCGGATTGCGCTGTTTCTATGAGTGGGCACTGGTTGAAGGCCTGGAATGGCGCGTGGTTAGGCATTGGACCGATGAGGGCGATGCTTACCAGTTCGACTATGACTTGCAGGCGGGTATTACGCGCATCACCGATGGTTTGCAGCGCGTGAGTACGCGGCACTGGAACACTCAGCACCAGATCATTCAATACAGCGACAACCTTGGCCAGACCTGGCTATTTGAGTGGAATGACGAACGTCAGTTGCTCAGCGCGACTGATCCGCTGGGTGGGCGCTATGAATACAGCTACGATGAGAGCGGCAACGTAATTGGCGAAACCGACCCGCTGGGCCGCAGTGATTCGACTTTGTGGCTGGAACATTGGGCTTTGCCGCTGGTGGAAACCGACGCCGCCGACAACAGTTGGCAGTATCGCTACGACCCTCGCGGCAATTGCATCGCCGAGACCGATCCGCTGGGCTATATCACTCGTTACCGCTATGACGCGCACGGCCAGCCAGTAGAAATCATTGATGCCACTGGCAAAAGCAAACAACTGCGCTGGAACCCGTTTGGGCAGTTGGTCGAACATATCGACTGCTCGGGCTACCCGACGCGCTTCAGCTACGACGAGCGCGGTTATTTGCAGGTCATCACCGATGCGCTCGGTGAACGCACGCAGTTCAGCTATGACGCCCAGGGGCGCTTGCTCAGCAGCCAGCTACCAGACGGTCGCACTGAACAATATCAGCGCGATACCAGTGGCCAGTTGGTCGGCTACACCGATCCCGCCGGGCACACCACGCTCTACCAACACAACCGGCGTGGCCAGGTACGCCAACGCACCGATGCCCATGGTCGACAGGTGCAGTTCGGCTATGACAGCTACGGGCGGTTGCAAGCGCTGGTCAACGAGAACGGTGAAAGCTATCGGTTTGCGTGGGACGCCGGGGATCGGCTGACCGAGCAACAAGACCTCGACGGCAGCGCCAAGCGCTACGACTACGACTTGCTCGACAACATCACGACGGTGACTGCCCTTGCGGCGCCTTATGGCAATGGGCTGGCGGTGGTGCCCGAGACGCCACCGGCGCCTATCATTCACCGGCTTGAGCGTGATGCGGTCGGCCGACTGGTGGCCAAAACCACCGACGATGGCCGCACCGACTACCACTACGATGCAGTAGATCAGCTCACGGCTGTGACCTTCACTGATGTGCAAGGCAACACCCAGGCTCTGGGTTTCGCCTACGACGCTGTCGGCCAGTTGCTTGCCGAACAGAGTGCCGCCGGCAACCTGAAACATCATTACGACGAACTCGGCAACCTAATCCAGACCCAACTGCCGGACGGCCGTTGGCTCAACCGCCTGTACTACGGCAGCGGCCACCTGCACCAGATCAACCTTGACGGCCAGGTGATCAGCGATTTCGAACGCGACCGCCTGCACCGCGAAGTGCTGCGCACCCAAGGCCAACTCAGTACCCGCAGCGAATACGACCGCAGCGGCCGCCTGCGCTCACGCCAGCGCCGCCTGAACAGCCAGCCAACGCTGATGCCCGCAGCAGCGCAAAAGCAGTTCGAGTACGACCCCGCCGACAACCTGATCGGCAAACTCGACCAGCAACCCGCCGCGCAACATCGCCAACTGCTGCACTACGACGCCACCGGCCGCATCATCGCAAGCCAGGACAGCCTGCATGGGCAGCGCGAAACCTTTGCCTACGACGCCGCCGCCAACCTGCTGGACGGCCCGCAAGCGGGCGCCGGGTTGGTGGTGCATAACAAGCTGCTGACGTATCAGGACAAGCGTTATCGCTACGACGCGTTTGGGCGGATGATTGAAAAGCGCAGCGCCAAACGTGGGGTGCAGCGGTTTGCGTATGACGCTGAGAGCCGGTTGGTTGAAGTGCGTAATGATGATGGCAGCGTGGTCAGGATGGCTTACGACCCGCTGGGCCGTCGGATAGAAAAAACCGAGCATGGCGGTGATGGATATCCGCTGGGGAAAACGCGGTTCATGTGGGATGGCCTGCGCTTGTTGCAGGAGCATAAACACAGCCAGACCAGCCTGTACGTTTATGAGGATGAAGGCTATCAGCCTCTGGCTCGCGTGGACGGTGCCGGGCCGCTGCAAAAAATTCGTTACTACCACAACGACCTGAATGGGTTGCCGGAGCAGCTGACAGAGGTTGACGGCCATGCTCTCTGGCAAGCGACTTACCGGGTGTGGGGTAACGCAGTCGAGGAGGTACGCGAACCCTACTTCATTGAAGAGCAGAATCTGCGGTTTCAGGGGCAGTATCTGGACCGGGAGACGGGGCTGCATTTTAATACGTTCAGGTTTTATGATCCGGATGTGGGACGGTTTACGACGCCGGATCCGATTGGGTTGGCGGGAGGAATCAACCTCTACAAATACGCACCAAATCCCATCTCATGGATTGATCCATGGGGACTTCTAAATCTCAACACCAACGGCGCACAAGGCAATTTCGGCGTGTACGAAATCCGAATAGACGGCGAGCTACATAAATACGGTAAAGCCGATATGAACCGCGTAACTAAATCCAGTGGTAACCCGACCAGGCTTCACCAACAAGTAGAAAAATTAGAACGGCTGAATCCTGGAAAAACGATTAAGGGTACAATTCTGCAAAGCGGCATAAGTACGACAGAAGCGGCCAAAACTATCGAAACTGCAAAATTGGATGCGCATTACAAGAAAACTGGCGGACTGATACCGGAAGGAAACAAAAAAAGCTATAAAGGCCCTAAATCACTATGTGGCAAATAAGAGAGTATAAATAATGCGCAATCCGTACCCTATATCTATAAGCGGTCTCTTTCCAAATCCTACTGCCGTTTTTTATGTGTCACACCATGTCAGCCGGATTATCCGAGAACAGCTGGAACGACAAATAATCGAAACTGAACTGTTCGATAAAAAGTACGGCGACAACTATTGGCTGAGTCTTAAAGACTCGAGCGTGCCTGGACTAATGGACTTAAATGTAACCGGACCCGAGGTATCCAAAAGAAATAAAGCCGTGAGCTACTCTTTAAAAATGCCCAGCCAGCCTATCAATCAAGACCCTTCAGGCTATGAAAAATACCTTGAATATCACGAAAGAGCGGTGAAAGAAGTTTTTGACGCACTACAGATCCAAGTATCAAAGCCTATCGAAAGCATTTACAACTCTATACGCGATGAAGTGCGAAAATTACCACCAGAGCAACTGAAGAACCCTGACTAAAACTGGATAGAGAAAGTAATGACTAATTGGAACAACCTTATAATGACGAGCAGACTAAATATGCGCCCTTAATCGTCGACCTAATCCGCCCACCTAAACTTAGGTAATCGCTTATTGTAGTCTGACACCTGCTCCGCAAATTAGGCGATTGCATGAAAACCCTGAAGTCACCTAAACCGGGCGATCTTTTTTATATCCCGGCCCTCAATTCTTCAGATGAGACTGGGTTTGTTATTGCCCGCTATATCGAGCTAATTTCCCCTGCGCTGGGGCATCTGATCGAGGTTTTTGCGAAATTTTATACGCAAATACCCGTGTCATTGAGCGAGGTAGACACCTCAAAACGTCTGTTCCGACCGATTTTCTGCAGCATGCTTTTCTCGGAAATTCCTCGATGGAAGATCCTTTTCAGTGATCCGGACTACAAAGCTGCATTTTAATACGTTCAGGTTTTATGATCCGGATGTGGGACGGTTTACCACTCCCGACCCGGTCGGGTTGGAGGGAGGATTCAACCTCTACCAATACTCGCCGAACCCCCTTACATGGATCGATCCATGGGGGCTGAAGACCTGCTATCACAAGAGAACGAAGAGTGAGATCAAAAAAATACGCGCCAACTTCGACAAAAAAGGTGGTGCCAAAGAGAAGTACATGAAAAAAATGGCCAAAGACCCCAAATCACTTCAGAAATATGGTCCGGCCGGGGTAGATAGAATGAAAAAAGGCCAAGTTCCCGAGGGCTTTGACGTGCATCATAAAAAGCCAATATTCAGGGGTGGCAATAACCGCCAGAGCAACCTTGAACTCATGGACAAGTCCTACCACAAAGCTAATAGCAAAGCCCTGCATTGGTATCCTGAAGGGGAAAATCCATATGGACTCAATTAATAACGCCCGATGCCAGCTCTGCAAAGAGACATTTGAGCTGGACGCGAAGCAACAACAATTCATTGCACCGCTCCTTGCAAAAGGCCAGCGTTTTATCATGATTGAGTGCCCTTCCTGCGGTTCTTCAACGCAATACGTGAAGGCTGAACAACCCCCAATCACAGCGCCGCAGCCTGCCAATTATCGGTGCCCGATTAGCCAATGCGCCGGCTGGGTTGATCTGATTGATGAGCAATCCCCGCCCTTTTGGGGCTGTGGCGAGTGCGGCAGTGTTTGGTACGAAAGAAAAAACCTACAAAAAGAAATTACAGCAATTATGAGCTTGTATCCGTATAGAGCCAGCAGCTACAAGCAACTAAATGGAGATTGGATTCCCGGGAGTTTAAACTCAGAACCTGCGAACTACGAAGAGCTCGTCGCAAAAGAATCGCCAGACGGGCATGACGAGTTAGTTCGGGGATAAACGTGGCGACGCCAAGATGCATTGAAAACTTTGATTGAACAGCCCAATAAAAATGGGCACCCAACCCAGTCGGCGTGCCCATCTTCTTACCCACCCGCCTCCCTTCAGACGGTCCTGCTCTTACGGGTTGACGCTGTCTTTGAGCGACTTGCCCGGCTTGAATGCAACGGTGTTGCTGGCCTTGATTTTCACTGGCTCACCGGTTTGCGGGTTTTTGCCGGTGCGGGCGCCGCGGTGGCGTTGCAGGAAGGTGCCGAAGCCCACCAGGGTGACGCTGTCTTTGCGGTGCAGGGCGCCGGTGATTTCTTCGAGAACGGCGTTGAGAACGCGGTTGGCCTGTTCTTTGGTCAGGTCTGCTTTTTCTGCAATAGCGGCTGCGAGTTCTGGTTTACGCATAAGTGAAGCCTCTTTGACGGTTTTTTGTTGTTATGTCCGTGCTGCTCTCTGGTGGAGCAGCGCCCAAGGCGCCGCAGGCTCTACTCTGCGGCAGACGGGAGTGAGGATGGCATGCCCTCGCACGCTCCGCCAGTCTCGCGGCGACCTTTCTGGGGCTAAGAAGGTGCTGATTCCGACAGAACGACCGGTATTTACGCCAGCAATGGCGGAAGTTCTTTGTTAAGGGCGAGTTTTTCCATGACGGCGCTGCCCGTCAGCGCATAACCCAGCAGGCGGCCGCTGGCGTCGCGGCACAAGGCCTTGATATCGGCACCCTGCCCTTCGACGCTCCACACACCTTCGGTGCCGCGTGGCGGTGGCGAAACCACCAGCGGGCAAATCGGGGTTTTCACGGTGATCGGCATCGGCCCGTAGCTAACGGCCGTGGCATTGCCGGCCAGGGTTTGGGCCAGGGCGCGGGCGCAGCTCATCAATGGCATTACGTAGAGCAGGTTGAGGCCATCGACCTCGGCGCAGTCGCCCAGGGCGTAGATATTGGCGTGGGACGTCTTGAGGTGACGGTCCACCATGATTCCACGGTTGATCTGCAGGCCGGCAGCGGCGGCCAGGTCCACGCGCGGGCGCAGGCCGATGGCCGAGACCACCAGGTCGCAGTGGATCACTTCACCATCGGACAGGTGCGCTTCCAGGCCATCCGCCGTGCGCTGCAGGCGGTTGAGCACCGGGCCCAAGTGGAAGCGCGCGCCCAGGCCTTCCAGCCCGGCTTGCACAGCGGCGGCGGCTGCCGGGTGCAAAAGGGTCGGCATGACTTGCTCGCAGGGAGCGACCAGATCAATTTCGTAGCCGCCAAGAATAAGGTCGTTGGCGAATTCGCAGCCGATCAGGCCCGCGCCAAGCAGCAGCACACGGCGCTTTCCGGCGGCGGCGGCACGAAAGCGTGCGTAATCTTCAAGATCGTTGATGGGGAAAATCAGCTCTGCCGCATCGCCTTCGACCGGCACGCGCACGGTTTCTGCGCCCCAGGCCAGGATCAAGTCGCGGTAAGCCACCGCTTCCTCGCCGATCCACAGGCGTTTGTGGCCCGGATCGATACCGCTGATGCGCGTATGGGTGCGCACTTCGGCCTTGAGCTGCTCGGCCATGGCGCCCGGTTCCGCCATGCTCAGGCCATCGGCTTCCTTGTTCTTGCCAAAGCCGGTGGAGAGCATGGGCTTGGAGTAGGAGCGCCCGTCATCCGCGGTGATCAGCAGCAACGGGGTCTCGCTGTCGAGCTTGCGAAACTCCCGAGCCACGTTGTATCCGGCCAATCCTGTGCCGATGATCACGACAGGTGCGTTCATTCCTTTCTCCTTGTAGTACGTTTCTTAAACCGATGATTAGCCGATTTCGATCATTTCGAAATCCATTTTGCCTACGCCGCAGTCCGGGCACAGCCAGTCTTCCGGGACGTCCTGCCACAGGGTGCCCGGTGCGATACCGTCATCCGGCCAGCCGTCTTTTTCGTCATAGATCAGGCCACAGACTACACATTGCCACTTCTTCATTACTTGCTTCCTCAGGGTCCAGGCGTCTTGGCCAACGGTCGATAGACCAACGTTGCCGTACGGCTCAGGGCGTTTTGTACTGATCGGGGCCGGCAGATGCAAGCATGTTCGGCGCAAACGGCCGGTTCAGCCCGGCAAAAGCTCAGGACGCCATGGTAAGCTCGCCGCCTCTTTTGCTGCCAAAACTGACTCACCGTGCCGCACTCAATCGCCCGTCCCGATGCTTGCCAATGGCTGACCCAGAGCCTTCTGAGCCCAATGCCTGGGCCTTTGACCCTCAACTGGTTGTTCGACGAAGGCTCGCTGACGCGCAGGCTCACGTGGCTGTCCAACGACGGCTTCAGCGTGACGCCACTGTTCGAAGGCTGGCAGCCACTGCGCGAGGACGAATGCGTGGCGCTGGGTATGGCCCCGGCCACGGTCGGCTGGGTACGCGAAGTGTATTTGCGCGGGCATGGCCAACCGTGGGTGTTTGCCCGCAGCGTGGCGGCCCGCAGTGCCTTGCAGGGCGATGGCTTACACATGGACGAACTGGGCAGCCGTTCGCTGGGCGAATTGCTGTTCTGCGACCACGCGTTCACCCGCCAGGCGATCGAGGTATGCCATTACCCAAGGCAATGGCTGCCAACCGCCGACCAGGCCGATGGCCTGTGGGCGCGCCGCTCACGTTTTGATCGCGGACCGCTGAGCGTGCTGGTCGCGGAAATTTTCCTGCCCAGCTTCTGGCATGCGCTGCATGACCACCCGGAGAACTGCTGATGTATCAACGTCTGCTCAAGTCCTTGAACCGCCTGAACCCCAGGGCCTGGGATTTCATTCAGTTGACCCGCATGGACAAACCCATCGGCATTTACCTGCTGTTGTGGCCGACGCTGTGGGCGCTGTGGATTGCGGGCAAGGGCTCGCCGTCGTTGCTCAATATCGTGATTTTCGTGCTCGGTGTGGTGCTGACCCGCGCCGGCGGCTGTGTGATCAATGACTGGGCCGACCGCAAGGTCGACGGCCATGTGAAACGCACCGAGCAACGCCCGCTGGTGAGCGGCAAGATCAGCGCCAAAGAGGCCTTGGTGTTTTTTGCGGTGCTGATGGGCATCAGTTTTCTGCTGGTGCTGCTGACCAACGCCACCACCATCCTGCTGTCCCTGGGCGGCCTGGCGCTGGCGGCGAGCTACCCATTCATGAAGCGCTACACCTACTACCCGCAGGTGGTACTGGGCGCGGCGTTTTCATGGGGCATGCCGATGGCGTTCACTGCCGAGACCGGGCATTTGCCAGCCACGGCGTGGCTGCTGTACATCGCCAATTTGCTGTGGACGGTGGGTTACGACACGTATTACGCGATGACCGACCGCGATGACGACTTGAAGATCGGGGTGAAATCCACCGCCATTCTGTTCGGCGATGCGGACCGCGTGATCATTCTGACCCTGCAAGGTTTGTCACTGGTGTGCCTGCTATTGGCGGGGCAGCGGTTCGAGCTGGGTGGCTGGTTCCACTTGGGGTTGCTGGCGGCGGCGGGCTGTTTTGCCTGGGAGTTCTGGTATACCCGGGACAAGGATCGGATGAAATGCTTCAAGGCGTTTTTGCACAACCACTGGGCGGGGTTGGCGATATTTGTCGGGATTGTGGCGGATTACGCTTTTCGATGAGATTTTTGCGGTGGCTGGGCGGACGCCTTCGCGAGCAAGCCCGCTCCCACATTTGACCTGTATTCACAAATCAAAATGTGGGAGCGGGCTTGCTCGCGAAGGTTTCAATGGCGCCGCCGAGTCAAGGCTTGGCAACCTTCCAGGCACCGTCCATCTTGCCCTCACCGGTCATGTCGCCGACCTTCTTGTCCATGACGAAGGTGTAAAGCGGTTTGCCGCTGTAGGCCCACTGGCTCTTCTGATCGTCACGCGTGATGACGGTCCATTTGCCCATCGGCTTGTCAGTGGACTCAGCCATCAATGGCGGCCAGTTGGTGGCGCACTTGTCGTTGCACATGGACTTGTCATCAGAGTCCTTGGCAAAGGTGTAGAGCGTCATGCCCTTGTGATCCACCAACACGCCGCCCTTGGTCATCGCCGGCTCAGCCGCAAACGCCAGTGTCGGCAGGGTCAACGCCGCCGTTACCAACAGTGCTTTCCAGGAAAAAGTACTTTGAGTCATCGGAACCTTCCTTTTGTGGTTGTCAGGATTCGGACCCAAAGGGTAGTCCAGAGTGCCGTGAATTGCCTGATCGACTAAATTACTGTCACACGACTGCAATAATTCCGTTATCTAATGCGGCGCAAGACAGTTAAATGACAAGAGGATTTTGAGCATGGTTGGCAGGAGCATTCTGATCGTTGACGACGAAGCGCCCATTCGCGAGATGATCGCCGTTGCGTTGGAAATGGCCGGCTATGACTGCCTGGAGGCGGAGAACTCCCAGCAGGCCCATGCCATTATCGTCGACCGCAAGCCGGACCTGATCCTGCTGGACTGGATGCTGCCCGGCACCTCCGGCATCGAACTGGCCCGCCGCCTCAAGCGTGACGAACTGACCGGGGATATCCCGATCATCATGCTTACCGCCAAGGGCGAAGAGGACAACAAGATCCAGGGCCTGGAAGTCGGCGCTGATGACTACATCACCAAGCCGTTTTCCCCACGTGAGCTGGTAGCGCGCCTGAAGGCCGTACTGCGCCGTGCCGGCCCGACTGATGGCGAAGCACCGATCGAAGTCGACGGGCTGATCCTGGACCCGATCAGCCACCGCGTGACCATCGACGGCAAGCCGGCCGAGATGGGCCCGACCGAGTACCGCCTGCTGCAGTTTTTCATGACCCACCAGGAGCGCGCCTACACCCGTGGCCAATTGCTCGACCAGGTGTGGGGCGGCAACGTGTATGTGGAGGAGCGCACGGTTGACGTGCATATCCGCCGCCTGCGCAAAGCCTTGGGCGATGCCTACGAGAATCTGGTACAAACCGTGCGCGGCACCGGCTATCGCTTTTCCACCAAAGGCTGAGCCGGCCCTTCCCTTCCTTAACCGCTGACAAGGACGCATGTTTAAGTGAACCAGAACTGGCATGGCACCCTGATCCGCCACATGCTTCTGTTGATCACCGGTTGCCTGGTGGTGGGTTTGATCAGCGGTTATTACGGTTGGAGCCTGGCCGTCGGTATCGGCCTGTATCTGGGCTGGACCCTCAAACAATTGCTGCGCCTGCATGAATGGCTGCGCCAGCACAAACCCGACGAAGCACCGCCCGACGGCTATGGCCTGTGGGGCGAGGTGTTCGACAGCATCTACCACCTGCAACGCCGCGACCAACGGGTTCGCGGGCGCCTGCAGGCGGTGATCGACCGGGTACAGGAATCCACCGCCGCGCTCAAAGACGCGGTGATCATGCTCGACAGCGACGGCAACCTGGAATGGTGGAACCGCGCCGCCGAGACCCTGCTGGGCCTCAAGACGCCCCAGGACAGCGGCCAGCCGGTGACCAACCTGGTGCGCCACCCGCGCTTCAAGGAATACTTCGAGCAGGACAACTACGAAGAGGCCCTGGAAATCCCCTCGCCCACCAATGACCGCGTGCGCATCCAGTTGTACCTGACGCGTTATGGCAACAACGAGCACCTGATGCTGGTGCGCGACGTGACCCGCATTCATCAGCTGGAACAGATGCGCAAAGACTTCGTCGCCAACGTCTCCCACGAACTGCGCACGCCGTTGACGGTGATCTGCGGCTACCTGGAGACGCTGCTGGACAACGTCGACGAGATCAACCCGCGCTGGAGCCGTGCCCTGCAGCAGATGCAGCAGCAGGGTTCACGCATGCAAACCCTGCTCAACGACCTGCTGTTGCTGGCCAAACTGGAAGCCACCGATTACCCCTCGGACAACCACCCGGTGGCGGTGCAAAGCCTGTTGCAGACCATCAAGAATGACGCCCAGGCGCTTTCCGGCGAGCGCGGCCAACAGATCACCCTGGAGGCCGACCCGCAGGTATTGCTCAAAGGCAGCGAAGGTGAGTTGCGCAGCGCGTTTTCCAACCTGGTGTTCAACGCGGTTAAGTACACCCAGGACAAGGGCAATATCCGCATCCGCTGGTGGAGCGACGAGCACGGCGCGCACTTGAGCGTGCAAGACTCCGGCATCGGTATCGACGCCAAGCACCTGCCGCGCCTGACCGAACGCTTCTACCGCGTCGATTCCAGCCGCAACTCCAACACCGGCGGCACCGGGCTGGGTCTGGCGATCGTCAAACACGTGCTGTTGCGCCACCGCGCACGGTTGGAGATCAGCAGCGTGCTGGGGCATGGCAGTACCTTTACCTGCCATTTTCCACCGGCGCAGGTGACCCGTTCGCGGGTAATCGGGAATGATGAATAAGCTGAAAACGACGCTGGACTAAGTGTGGGAGCGGGCTTGCTCGCGAAGGCGGTGGGTCAGCTATGAATGTGTTGACTGACCCACCGCTTTCGCGAGCAAGCCCGCTCCCACATTGGTCATGCAGCGTGTTGACGAAGGCTTTCCAGGCCCCGCCCGGCAGCGGGCACTAGGCAAGCGCCCCGTCAGCCGCTACATTGGCCGACTTGCGCCTGCCTTTCAGGCCTGTCTGTCACCCCTTATTGAACACACGGAACCTGCAAAACCCCATCATGGACCCTTCCCCTGGTATCACCCTCGCTACACTCTTCGCCGATTTCGGCATGATTCTTTTTGCACTGATCCTGGTACTGCTCAACGGTTTCTTCGTTGCGGCGGAATTTGCCATGGTCAAACTGCGTGCCACTCGGGTCGAGGCCATCGCCCACAAGAACGGCTGGCGCGGGCAGATCCTGCGCACCGTCCACAGCCAGCTCGACGCCTATCTGTCGGCCTGCCAATTGGGTATCACCCTCGCCTCCCTGGGCCTGGGCTGGGTCGGTGAACCGGCCTTCGCGCATATCCTCGAGCCATTGCTGGGCGCCATCGGCGTGCAATCGCCCGAAGTGATCAAGGGCGTGTCGTTCTTTGCCGCCTTCTTCGTGATTTCCTACCTGCACATCGTGGTTGGCGAATTGGCCCCCAAGTCCTGGGCGATTCGCAAACCCGAGCTGCTGTCGCTGTGGACGGCGGTGCCGCTGTACCTGTTCTACTGGGCCATGTACCCGGCGATCTACCTGCTCAACGCCAGCGCCAACGCCATCTTGCGTATCGCCGGCCAAGGCGAGCCTGGCCCGCACCACGAACACCATTACAGCCGCGAAGAACTCAAGCTGATCCTGCACTCCAGCCGTGGCCAGGACCCAAGCGACCAAGGCATGCGCGTACTGGCTTCGGCCGTGGAAATGGGCGAGCTGGAAGTGGTGGACTGGGCCAACTCCCGCGAAGACCTGGTCACCCTGGACTTCAACGCCCCGCTCAAGGAAATCCTCGCGCTGTTCCGCCGCCATAAATTCAGCCGCTACCCGGTGTATGACGCCGATCGCAATGAGTTTGTCGGCCTGCTGCACATCAAGGACCTGCTGCTGGAACTGGCTGCCCTGGACCACATCCCCGAGTCGTTCAACCTGGCCGAGCTGACCCGCCCGCTGGAGCGCGTATCGCGGCACATGCCGTTGTCGCAGCTGCTGGAGCAGTTCCGCAAAGGCGGTGCGCACTTCGCCTTGGTGGAAGAAGCCGACGGCAAAGTCATCGGCTACCTGACCATGGAGGACGTGCTGGAAGTGCTGGTCGGTGATATTCAGGACGAACACCGCAAGGCCGAGCGCGGCATCCTCGCCTACCAGCCAGGCAAACTGCTGGTGCGTGGCGACACGCCGCTGTTCAAGGTGGAGCGCCTGCTGGGCGTGGACCTGGACCACATCGAAGCCGAAACTCTGGCGGGCTTGATCTACGACACGCTCAAACGCGTGCCGGAAGAAGAGGAAGTGCTGGAAGTTGAAGGCTTGCGCATCATCATCAAGAAAATGAAAGGGCCGAAAATCGTGCTGGCCAAGGTGTTGTTGCTGGATTGACGCCTCAATTGCCCAACGCAAAGTTGGGCAATTTGCCAAGCGGCTGGTTGAACTCATAGGGAATCGAAACCAGCCCGACCTCGGAAGCCTTCACCACCGTACCGCTGCGTGCCGCAATGATCGGCGTGCCCTCGGGCATGGCGATGTCCATGGCGTACCTGCCGGGATGACTGAACGGCAGGCTAGCCAGGGTTGATGACGGCTCTAAGCGGGCAGCGCGGTAAAGCAGATATCTACATTCATCCGGGCGGCGGCCGACAGGTTGACCAGCGCATCGAGGGAAAACTTGTCGATCTTGCCGTTGAGCACGTCGTTCAAGCGCGGCTGACTGATACCCAGTCTTTGTGCCGCGTCTTTCTGAGAAAGCTCCCAACTGCGGATGGTGTTGCACAACTCCAACAACAACTTTGAGCGCAGGCGCATATTGGCGGCTTGTTGGGGCGTGTCTTCCAGAGCATCCCAGATGCTGCTGAAACGTTCGGTGTGAATTTTTGAGTCTGTCATGGGCTTAACCTATCTCCTGCAATCTGGCACGAGCCAGTTCGATATCCCGCCCTTCGGTTTTCTGTGTGGTTTTGCGCAGCGCGTGCAGCACATAGACTGCTTCCGGCCGATTAATCACATAGAACACTCGAAACGCTCCCGATTCGTCAGTGATCCGAATTTCGCTGACGCCCCTCCCGATAGTCTTCATCGGTTTGCAATCAAAAGGCTGTTCACCCTGCTGCAAGAGATCCAACTGAAAGCCGGCAGCCCTTCGGGCGTCGAGAGGGAATTCTTTGAGATCCTTGAGCGAGCTTCCTAAAAACACCACATCCTTGTGCCTTGGCATTGGTTTCTCCTTTCCTGGAAAGAAGAAGCCTAATCGACGACTCAGCCAAAGGCGGTGCAGGTGTGTTTCAAGGCATAGCAAAGGCTCGATAACACTGACGCGTTATCGAGAGACTATATCGAAACAGATATAAATCAAGCGACCCAGCGGGAATCAGACGGTCGGTCGATTCCCTTGATTCAGGCGATCACGCACCCGGCACGAAGTGCTTCTGCGCCGTACCGCGCGCGATCAGGCGGGAGATGTAATCGAGCTTCTGCGCATCCTGGTCAATAAACCGGAAGGTCAGTTGCAACCAGTCGCTGTCAGGCCGTGGCTCATAGGCGACGATGGCGTGCAGGTAGCCATTGAGGCGCGCGACTTCGGCGTTCTCGCCTTGCTCAAGGTCGAGCACGGCGCTTTCCAGCACCTGGGGCAGCACTTCACCGCGACGGACCACCAGCAGCGCCTCCTTGATGCTCAGCGCCTTGATCACGCATTGCTGGTTGCCGCTGGACAGCCGCAGTTGGCCCTGGCCGCGACCGCCGGCAGGCGAAGCTGCAGGCGCTTGCACCGGCTGGCTGTTGAGCAGGCCTTTGCTCGGCGCAGCTACCGGCGCCGGTTTGGCCGCCTCGGGCTTGCCACCGGTCAAGGCATTGAGGGAGTCGTTGCCGAAGGCCGAGTTCATCTTGGTCGGCGCGCTGGCGATAAGGGCGTCGAGGCGGCCGATCTTGTGCAAAGCCTGTTTGACCTTGTTCAGCAACTGCTCGTTGGTGAACGGCTTGCTGACATAACCGGAAACCCCGGCCTGAATGGCCTGCACCACGTTTTCCTTGTCGCCACGGCTGGTCACCATTACGAACGGCATGGCCTTCAGGTGCGCCTGCTCACGGCACCAGGTCAACAGCTCAAGGCCGGACATCTCGGGCATTTCCCAGTCGCACAGCACCAGGTCGAAGGTCTCGCGCATCAGGATGGATTGCGCCTTTTTGCCGTTCACCGCGTCTTCAATCTTGATGCCTGGGAAGTAGTTGCGCAGGCACTTCTTCACCAAATCGCGGATAAACGAGGCGTCGTCCACCACCAATACACTGACTTTACTCATCGACCCTTCATCCTATTAAAACTTCGGCACGCAAAACGCCTGACTGATGGCATCTTGCCAAATCTCGCTGGTCACAGAAGGACTTTATTGCTCCTGCTGTGCAAAAAAATTCAAATGCCGCAAACGAAAACGCCCGACCAAAGGCCGGGCGTTAATGTCTCGGGCAACCTTACTTATCGTCAGATTCGCCCGGAACATTAGGGATTTGATCAGCAGTGCCTTCAACTTCGGCTTTCATGCGCTTGAGGCCCATGTGCCGCACGTCGGTGCCGCGCACCAGATAAATCACCAATTCCGAGATGTTGCGCGCGTGGTCGCCAATGCGTTCCAGGGAGCGCAGCACCCAGATGATGTTCAAGACCCGCGAGATAGAGCGCGGGTCTTCCATCATGTAGGTGGCCAGCTCGCGCAGTGCGGTCTTGTATTCGCGGTCGATGGTCTTGTCGTATTGCGCCACCGACAACGCCAGTTCGGCGTCGAAGCGGGCGAACGCATCCAGCGCATCGCGCACCATATTGCGCACCTGGTCGCCGATGTGGCGCACTTCCACGTAACCGCGTGGCGCTTCGCCTTCTTCGCACAGCTGGATAGCGCGGCGGGCGATTTTGGTGGCTTCGTCGCCGATGCGCTCCAGGTCGATCACCGACTTGGAGATGCTGATGATCAAACGCAGGTCGGAGGCCGCCGGCTGGCGGCGGGCCAGAATGCGCAGGCATTCTTCGTCGATGTTGCGTTCCATCTGATTGATCTGGTCATCGATCTCGCGCACTTGCTGGGCCAGGCCCGAGTCGGCCTCGATCAGCGCGGTGACCGCATCGTTGACTTGCTTCTCCACCAGCCCGCCCATCGCCAGGAGGTGGCTGCGCACTTCCTCAAGCTCGGCGTTGAACTGCGCGGAGATGTGGTGGGTAAGGCCTTCTTTGCTAATCATGTTGGCGTCCTTGGAACGTCCGGTAAGGTGCGGAGAACCGCAGCATTCAGTGCAATCAGAACCACCGCGTACTAGCCGTAACGACCGGTGATGTAGTCTTCGGTCTGCTTCTTCGCCGGGTTGGTGAACAAGGTGTCGGTGTCGCCGAACTCCACCAGCTTGCCCATGTACATGAACGCGGTGTAGTCCGAAACCCGCGCCGCCTGTTGCATGTTGTGGGTCACGATGACGATGGTGAACTTGGATTTCAGCTCATAGATCAGCTCTTCGACTTTCAACGTCGAGATCGGGTCGAGTGCCGAGCAGGGTTCGTCGAGCAGCAACACTTCCGGCTCCACGGCGATGGTGCGGGCGATCACCAGGCGCTGCTGCTGGCCGCCGGACAGGCCGAGTGCCGATTCATGCAGGCGGTCTTTGACTTCGTCCCACAACGCCGCGCCTTTCAAGGCCCACTCGACGGCTTCGTCGAGGATGCGTTTTTTGTTGATGCCCTGGATGCGCAGGCCATACACCACGTTTTCGTAGATGGTCTTGGGAAACGGGTTCGGCTTCTGGAACACCATGCCCACGCGGCGACGCAGTTCGGCCACGTCCTCGCCTTTGCGATAGATGTTGCTGCCGTACAGGTTGATCGCGCCTTCTACGCGGCAACCGTCAACCAGGTCGTTCATGCGGTTGAAGGTGCGCAGCAGTGTGGACTTGCCGCAGCCGGACGGGCCGATAAAGGCGGTCACGCGCTGCTTGGGGATGTTCATGCTGACATCGAACAGCGCCTGCTTTTCACCGTAGTACAGGCTCAGGCCCGGCACTTCGATGGCCACGGTTTCCTGGGCCAGGCTCAGGCTCTGCTTGTCGCGACCCAGGGCCGACATGTTGATGCCGTGGGTGTGGGTTTCATGTTGCATGGGATGCTCCCTGTGCTACCAATTCGTTTGGTTGAACCGCCGGGGCGGTTTACTCAAAAATCTATGTGTTACGCGGTCCAGTGTGGGAGCGGGCTTGCTCGCGAAAGCGGTGGTTCAGCCAGCAAATATGTTTCTGATACACCGCATTCGCGAGCAAGCCCGCTCCCACATTTAGTCCGCGTTCACTTCAATTAGCTGTCCAGCGCCTTGTATTTTTCGCGCAGGTGGTTACGAATCCACACGGCCGACAAGTTCAGCGTGGCGATCACCAGCACCAGCAGCAGCGCGGTGGCGTACACCAGCGGGCGTGCCGCTTCGACGTTGGGGCTCTGGAAACCGACGTCATAAATATGGAAGCCCAGGTGCATGATCTTCTGGTCCAGGTGCAGGTACGGGTAGTTGCCGTCCAGCGGCAGCGACGGTGCCAGCTTGACCACACCCACCAGCATCAGCGGCGCCACTTCACCGGCGGCGCGGGCCACGGCGAGGATCATGCCCGTCATCATCGCCGGGCTGGCCATCGGCAGCACGATCTTCCACAGCGTTTCCGCCTTGGTTGCGCCCAGTGCCAGGGAACCTTCACGCACGGTACGAGGAATCCGCGCCAAGCCTTCTTCGGTAGCCACGATCACCACCGGCACTGCCAGCAGCGCCAGGGTCAGCGAGGCCCACAACAGGCCCGGCGTACCGAAAGTCGGTGCCGGCAGGGCTTCGGCGAAGAACAGGCGGTCAACCGAGCCACCCAGTACATACACAAAGAAGCCCAGGCCGAACACGCCGTAAACGATGGCCGGTACACCGGCCAGGTTATTCACCGCGATACGGATAATGCGAGTCAGGGTGTTCTGCTTGGCGTATTCACGCAGGTACACCGCCGCCAGCACGCCGAACGGGGTCACGATCATCGCCATGATCAGGGTCATCATCACGGTGCCGAAGATGGCCGGGAAGATCCCGCCTTCGGTGTTGGCTTCCCGTGGGTCATCGCTCAAGAATTCCCAGACCTTGCTGAAGTAGAACCCCACCTTGGTCAGGGTGCCCATGGCGTTCGGCTGGTAGGCGTGCACCACTTTGCCGATACCGATTTCGATTTCTTTGCCGTTGCCGTCGCGGGCCGTGAGGCTGTCGCGGTTGAACTGGGTGTGCAGGTCGGCCAGGCGTGCTTCGATGTCCTGGTAACGGGCATTCAATTCGGCGCGGCCGGAGTCCATGTCGGCCTGGGCGGCAGCGTCGAGCTTGCCCTCCAGCTCCAGCTTGCGGCCGTGCAGGCGGATGCGTTCCAGGCCTGCGTTGATCGCGCCGATGTCGGTTTTCTCAAGGCTCTTGAGCTGGGCCGCCAACTTGTTCACACGGTCGACGCGGGCTTGCAGCTCCGGCCATGCGGCTTCGCCTTCGGCGATCACCTTGCCGTCCTGCTTGACGTTGACCAGGGTGCCGTAGAAGTTGCCCCACTCACGACGTTCGATGGCCATCAGGTTCTTCGGTGTGGTCTGGTCTTTCAACCACTCGCCGACGATCCAGGTGAAGTCGTTGCCATTCAAGTCGCGGTTACCGACCTTGATCAGCTCGCGGGTCATGAATTCCGGGCCTTGGTCCGGCACCGGCAGGCCCGCGCTTTTGAGGCGCTCGCGCGGCACTTCTTCCTTCTGCACCACTTCGCCGATGACGATATGGTTTTCCTGGCCAGGCACGCTGTAGTTGGCCTGGATCAGGTCGGCCGGCCAGAAGTGGCCCAGACCACGCACGGCAATCACGGCCAGCAAACCAATGGTCATGATGACCGCGATGGACACCGCGCCACCGCTGATCCAGACGCCGGGGGCGCCGCTCTTGAACCATCCATTCAGGGAGTTCTGTTTCACAGACTTCTACCTTTCTTAAAGCGACGAGTATTTCTTGCGCAGACGCTGACGGATCAGCTCGGCGAGGGTGTTCATGATGAAGGTGAACAGCAGCAGCACCAGCGCCGAGAGGAACAGCACGCGGTAGTGACTGCCACCGACTTCCGACTCCGGCATCTCCACCGCAACGTTGGCCGCCAATGTGCGCAGGCCTTCGAACAGGTTCATCTCCATCACCGGGGTGTTACCGGTGGCCATCAGCACGATCATGGTTTCACCCACGGCGCGGCCCATGCCGATCATCAGTGCGGAGAAGATGCCTGGGCTGGCGGTCAGGATCACCACGCGGGTCATGGTCTGCCACGGCGTGGCACCCAGGGCCAACGAGCCCAGGGTGAGGCCGCGCGGCACGCTGAACACCGCGTCTTCGGCGATGGAGTAGATGTTCGGGATTACCGCAAAACCCATGGCCAGACCGACGACCAGTGCGTTGCGCTGGTCGTAAGTGATGCCCAGGTCGTGGGAGATCCACATGCGCATGTCGCCGCCGAAGAACCAGGTTTCCAGGTAGGGGCTCATGTACAGCGAGAGCCAGCCCACAAACAGGATCACCGGAATCAGGATCTTCGCGCTTTCCCAGCCATCCGGAACACGCAGGCGGATCGACTCAGGCAAACGGCTGAAGACAAAACCGGCGACCAGGATGCCAATCGGCAGCAACATCAGCAGGCTGAAAATGCCCGGCAAGTGCCCTTCTACATACGGCGCCAGGAACAGGCCGGCGAAGAAGCCGAGGATCACCGTCGGCATCGCTTCCATCAGTTCGATCACCGGCTTGACCTTGCGGCGCAGGCTCGGGGCCATGAAGTAAGCGGTGTAGATGGCCGCAGCCACCGCCAGTGGCGCGGCCAGCAGCATGGCGTAGAACGCAGCCTTGAGGGTACCGAAGGTCAGCGGGGCCAAACTCATTTTGGGTTCGAAGTCGGTGTTGGCGGCGGTCGATTGCCAGACGTACTTAGGCTCGTCGTAGTTTTCGTACCAGACCTTGCTCCACAGCGCGCTCCAGGACACTTCCGGGTGCGGGTTGTCGAGCAGCAGCGGTTGCAGCTTGCCGCCGGCTTCGACGATCACGCGGTTGGCGCGTGGCGACATGCCGAACAGGCCTTGGCCATCCACCACAGGGTCCACCAGCAAGGTGCGATGCGCGGTGCTGTGGAACACGCCGAACTTGCCGGACGCGTCCAGGGCGGTGAAGCCTTTGCGACGCTCCTCGGCGGTGATTTCCACGATAGGCGCGGTGCCCATCTGGAAGGTGCGAATCTGCTTCAGGCGTTGCTCGCCGTCCGGGTCACGGGCCATGAACCACTGGGCCAGGCCACCCTTGGAGTTACCGACGATCAGCGAGATACCGCCCACCAACTGGGTGCTGGCGGTGATTTCGGCGTTGCCGTCTTCCAGCAGTTTGTAGCGGCCGTTGAGGCTGTTATCGCGCAAGTTGAAGACGTCGGCGAGGGCGCGGCCGTTGACCACATACAGCCACTGCTGGCGTGGGTCGACGAAAATCGCCTTCACCGGTTCGGTCATTTGCGGCAGCTCGATGCGCTTCTGCTCGCTGGTGACTTCACCGGTCATCATGTTTTCTTCGCGGCTCAGGCTCAGTACGTTCAAGAACGAACCCGCGGAGCCTGCAACCACCAGCGATGAATCGGTGGCGTTAAGGGCGACGTGCTCCAGCGGGCGGCCCTGCTCGTCGAGGACGATGGGCGTTTCGCCGTAAGGGTATTCAATGGCCGGTGTAATGGTCTTTTTGCCGTCCGGGTACGACACTTTATAAGTGTGGCGGAACACCAGGGACTGGCCATTGGACAAACCGAGGATCACTAACGGGCTGCCGGGCTGGTCTTTACCGATCGAGGCCACAGTGGCGCCCGCAGGCAATGGCAGGTCGACACGCTTGAGCTCGGCACCGGTGCTCACATCAAAGAACAACGCCTGGCCCTTGTCGGAAACCCGCATGGCGACTTGGTTCTGTTCTTCGAGGGAGATCATCAGCGGCTTGCCGGCATCCTGCATCCAGGCGGGTGTCAGCGCGTCTTCCTTGGTCAGCGAGGCACCCTGGAACAAAGGCGCAACTACATAAGCCAGGAAGAAGAAGATCAGGGTGATGGCGCCGAGCACGGCGAGGCCGCCGATCAACACGTACCAGCGGGTCAGGCGATCCTTGAGCGCGCGAATGCGGCGCTTGCGTTGCAGCTCAGGCGTATTGAAATCAATACGCTTGGGGGGAGAAGTCGTCGTCATGGTGGAATTGGCCAGATCATTCATGCGCACACCCTAGCGATCCTGTATGACAGAAAGATGACAATGCAGTGACGCAAGAAATCCGCCGCGTAGCAGGGCTGGCAGCGGACTAAAAAATTAGGGGTGTAGACGGGCTTAAGGAGCAAGGGATTACTGTGGCGAGCAAGCTTGCTTGCGCTGGGGTGCGAAGCGCCCCCAAGGCTTGCGACTGCTACGCAGTCGAACGGGAGCAAGCTCCCTCGCCACAGCAAGCCCGCTTCCACAGGGCCCGCTGCTACACCAGGTATTGCAGGCTTAGTTGCCTTCTTTCAAACCCAGGTCAGCCAGGGCCTTGGCAGCCACTTTAGCCGGCAGTGGGATGTAGCCGTCTTTGACGACCACTTCCTGGCCCTGTTTGGACAGAACCAGCTTCACGAACTCAGCTTCCAGCGGGGCCAGAGGCTTGTTCGGGGCTTTGTTGACGTACACGTAGAGGAAGCGCGACAGCGGGTATTTGCCGTTCAGGGCGTTTTCTTCGCTGTCTTCGATGAAGTCAGTGCTGCCTTTCTTGGCCAGGGCCACGGTCTTCACGCTGGCGGTCTTGTAGCCGATGCCCGAGTAACCAATGCCGTTCAGCGAGGAGCTGATCGACTGCACGACCGAAGCCGAGCCGGGTTGTTCGTTGACGTTTGGCTTGTAGTCGCCTTTGCACAGGGCTTCTTCTTTGAAGTAGCCGTAGGTGCCGGATACCGAGTTACGACCAAACAGCTGAACCGGCTTGTTGGCCAGGTCGCCGGTCACACCCAGGTCGCCCCAGGTTTTAACGTCGGCTTTAGCACCGCACAGACGCGTCGAGGAGAAAATCGCGTCGACTTGTTCCATGGTCAGGTGCTGGATCGGGTTGTCCTTGTGTACGAACACGGCCAGGGCATCCACGGCAACCGGGATAGCGGTTGGCTTGTAACCGTACTTTTGCTCGAAGGCCGCCAGTTCGGTGTCCTTCATCTTGCGGCTCATCGGGCCCAGGTTGGAGGTGCCTTCAGTCAGCGCAGGAGGTGCAGTGGCGGAGCCGGCGGCCTGAATCTGGATGTTGACGTTCGGGTATTCCTTTTTGTAACCCTCAGCCCACAGGGTCATCAGGTTAGCCAGGGTATCGGAACCGACGCTGGACAAGTTGCCCGACACACCAGTGGTCTTAACGTAAGCCGGGATTGCCGGATCAACACCAGCGGCCACCGCGTTGGCGGTCGCAACGCCAGCAGCGACAAAAGTCATTGCCGCCATCAAACGTTTCAGTTTCATGCCTTGCTCCTAGCAGATAGGGATAGTTGGATCGGGGCCAAGTATCGGTAGGCCGTGTGAACACTCTATGTCTGGAATATGACAATTAGATGAAAGGCCAGTATTTATGAAAAACCTGACAGGAAGGGGAAAGTGCAATAAATCCGGGGCTTGCGAGGAGGTTGAAGCGCTTTAAGCGGTGTTTCAGAAACACGCTGTAATCGTTGGTGAACCCAAAACCTGTGGCGAGGGCGCTTGCTCCCGTTGGACTGCACAGCAGTCCCATGCCTGGGGCCGCTACGCAACCCAGCGGGAGCAAGCGCCCTCGCCACAGGGCTATATCAGCGTCCGCGTTTCCACAGGTAACCGCCCACCGCGATCCCCATCACGCACAGGACGGCCACGTAATAAGCAGGGCCCATCGGGCTTTCCTTCATCAGCAGCGATACCGCCAATGGCGTCAGGCCGCCGAACACGGCATAGGCCACATTGTAGGAGAACGATAAGCCGCTGAAACGCACCACCGGCGGGAATGCTTTCACCATCACGTAGGGCACTACACCGATGGTGCCCACAAACAGGCCGGTCAACGCGTACAGCGGGAACAACCAGTCCGGGTGAGCCATCAGGCTGTGATACAGCGTCCAGGAGGTGGCCAGCAGCAACGCGCAACCGGTGACCAAAACGCGACCAGCACCAAAACGGTCAGCCAGCGCGCCGGAGGCGATGCAGCCCAGGCTCAGCGTAACGATCGCCAGGCTGTTGGCTTGCAGCGCCACGGTCGGGCTGAAGTGGTAGACGGTTTGCAGCACGGTCGGGGTCATCAGGATGACCACAACCACACCCGCCGACAGCAACCACGTCAGCAGCATCGACAGCACAATGGCACCGCGGTGGTCACGCAATACCGCGCGCAACGGCAGCTCGGCAGCCAGGGTTTTGCGCTGCTGCATCTCGGCGAAGATCGGTGTTTCGTGCAACCAGCGGCGCAAGTACACCGACAGCAGGCCGAACACACCGCCCAGCAGGAACGGGATACGCCACGCGTAATCCGAGACCTGCTCCGGGGTATAGAGGGTGTTGATGGCGGTGGCCACCAGCGAGCCCAGCAAAATACCGGCGGTGAGGCCGCTGGTCAGGGTGCCGCAGGCATAGCCGATGTGGCGCGGCGGCACGTGTTCGGAAACAAACACCCAGGCGCCCGGTACTTCGCCGCCAATGGCGGCGCCCTGGATGACGCGCATCAGCAGCAACAATAGCGGCGCCCACAGGCCGATCTGTGCGTAGGTCGGCAGCAGGCCCATGATCAGGGTCGGCACGGCCATCATGAAGATGCTCAGGGTGAACATTTTCTTGCGGCCCAGCAGGTCACCGAAGTGCGCCATGATGATGCCGCCCAGCGGGCGTGCCAGGTAGCCGGCGGCGAAGATGCCGAAGGTCTGCATCATGCGCAGCCATTCAGGCATGTCGACGGGGAAAAACAGCTTCCCGACCACGGTGGCGAAAAATACAAAGATAATGAAGTCGTAGAATTCCAGCGCCCCGCCCAAGGCAGACAGCGACAGGGTTTTGTAGTCGTTGCGGGTCAGCGGGCGCGAAGGTTGCGCACTGCTTGCAGGCACGGAGGACATGGCAAGGCTTCTCTTATTGTCAGGACGGCGAACGCGAGACCCCGGCAAGCGCCGGGGTCGGTTCGGCACGATAACAAATCGCCCGCAAAAGCACAGCGTTGCTTGACGCCCGCGTGTGCACAGCGCTCGCGGGAACGCTGGCATGTCGGGCTTCTCTTGCAAAGGTGCTCACCCGAATAACAGCCCGGACGCTGTAAATAATCCCGGCGATAGGCACAGTTTCTGCAAAAAGCCGCGATACAGCGCAGATTTGCCGACCAAATGAGCTTGCGGAGGTCGTCGTCGCCACAGGGTCTCGATATACTCGGCCCGTGCCAGCGCCAAACCCGCTGTCTTGAGGGGCTGCTGTGCCAAAACGTTGTTGGAAGAGCCTCAGGTTACGTTCCAGCCGCTTTGGCAGAGTTTCCCTTTAGTGCGCCTTACGAGAAACGTATCGAGCGGTGTAGGTTGGTGCTGAAACGTTTTTCCAGAAGACGGCTATCCACTTGAAACACCCATGAAGCGTTACGGGTCAGAGGCACCCTCGGCATGATTGAACTCGAACAAGAAGATCCTATCCCGCAAGGCGATCTCGCCTTGCAAATCACCGCGTTGCCGCGTGAAACCAATGGATTTGGCGATATCTTCGGCGGCTGGCTGGTCGCGCAGATGGACCTGGCCGGCACGGCCATGGCCAGCAAGGTCGCCGGCGGCCGCGTGGCCACCGTAGCGATTGATCGCATGGCATTCCTGGTGCCGGTGGCCGTCGGCGCGCAGCTGTCTTTCTACACGCAGGCCCTGGAAATCGGCCGCAGCTCGATCCAGATGATGGTCGAAGTGTGGAGCGACGACCCGCTGTCGAGCGAATGGCGCAAAGTCACCGAGGCGGTGTTTGTGTTCGTCGCCATCGATGGCAGCGGCCGCACGCGTTCGGTACCGTCGCGCGCGCGTTAAACCTCACCGGGTTTTGACGGTCAATTGCCCCATTGCCTGCCATAAAGAGTGCTTTGTATGCCTGTGCCCCACGTTGAAACTGTGAAAATCGACGAGCTGGACTGCTGGCGCATTCGCCACAATGGCGCTGAATTGATGGTGGCCCAACAGGGCGCGCACATCTTCAGTTACCAGCGTCAGGGCGAACAGCCGCTGATTTGGCCGAACCCTGCGGCGGTGTACAAGCAAGGCAAGGGCATCCGTACCGGCGTGCCGGTGTGCTGGCCATGGTTTGGTGTGTTTGACCGCAACCCGCAGAGCGTCAAGGCGATGCGCCAGAGCGAGCAACCGGCCGGTGCCCATGGTTTTGTGCGCACGGCACAGTGGGAGCTGGCTGCGAGCGAACTCGAAGGCCAAGCGCTGCGGGTGGATTTGGTGCTGCCGGCTCCCGAGGGCGGCTTCCCCGGCTGGCCGCATCAGGTCGACCTGACACTGAGCCTGCTGTTGGGCGATCAACTGCACATTCGCCTGACCAGCCACAACCGTGGCACCGACACCGTGACACTCAGCCAGGCGCTGCACACGTATTTCGCCGTGAGTGACGTGCGCAAGGTGCAGGTCGAAGGGCTGGATGGGCTGGCGTATATCGACACCGCCGATGGCTGGGCCGAGAAGAAGCAGTCCGGCCTGCTGCACTTCAGTGCCGAAACTGACCGTATCTACCTGAATACTCCGGCGCAGTTGGATATCGTCGATACCGATTGGCAGCGTCGCATCCAACTGACCGCCGAGGGTTCGAACTCGACGGTGATCTGGAACCCGTGGACCGAACGCGCCAAGGCGTTTGACGACATGGCCGATGATGGCTGGCAGGGCATGCTGTGCATCGAGACGGCGAATGTGCTGGATGATGTGGTGAGCCTGGCGCCGGGTGCAAGCCATACCTTGGGTGTGAGCATCGCCAGCTTCGCTCTGTAAAAACCAATCAACATGTGTGAGCACGCTTGTGTGGGAGCTGGGCTTGCCCGCGATACAGGCGCCTCGGTGAATCAGTGATACCGAGGTGATGCTATCGCAGGCAAGCCAGCTCCCACATTGATGGGGTGCTTGGCTTAGAGATCGGACTCTTTCACTACTCTGACCTTCCCCGCATCCAGCGCATACGCCGCATCTGCCAGGTCATTGTTGACCTTCTCCACCTTCAACGTGCCCGTCACCCACAGCGGCGTGTAGATATCATCCAGCTTCAGCCCCTTGGGATAACGCACCAGCACCAACTGGTTAGGCGGCGGTGGCGGTACGTGGATGCAGGCGCCTGGGTACGGCACCAGGAAAAACAGGGTGCTGCGGCCCTTCTCGTCGGTTTCCAACGGTACCGGGTAGCCGCCGATGCGGATGTTCTTGCCGTTCATGGCGGCCACGGTCTTGGTCGAGTACATCACCGCCGGCAAGCCTTTGCTCTGCTTCAAGCCACCTTTGTCGGTGAACGTGCCTTGGGCTTCGGGGGAGTTGTGGTCGATCTCGGGCATGGCTTCGAGGGCTTTCTGGTCTGAAAGCGGCATCAGGTCGAGCCAATCGGTTTCCGGCAGTTCACCGGCGTGCGCCAGGCCGGAGCCCAACAGGAGGAGTGTGAATAAAAGACGGCGCATGAAAAAAGCTCGGCAAGTTCAGATGCCGAGCATTCTAGCCCTCTGCGCCTGCGCAGCGCAGAGGGCTTTGTCGCTTAGATCATTTCTTTCTCAGCAGGCCGTAGATTACCAGCAACACGATGGCGCCGATCAGCGCGCCGAGGAAGCCCGCGCCTTGACCCGCCTGGTAGATGCCCAGGGCCTGACCACCGTAGGTGGCAACCAGGGAACCTGCGATACCCAGCAGGATGGTCATGATCCAGCCCATGCTGTCGTCGCCAGGCTTGAGGAAGCGCGCCAGCAGGCCGACGATCAAGCCGATAAAGATGGTTCCAATGATACCCATGGCATTTCCCTCTGAATGAAGTGAACTACACAAAAGCCTAGTCAGACTTTAGCGTCCTGCAATCAGAGAGGCAGCGATAACCAATGGTTCCCGCCGCCCTCAAGGTTATTGCTCGGCGATCAGTGCTTCGACCTTGAGGATCTGCGCCTCAAGGGTCGCACGGTCCTTGCAGCGCAGGTTGGCGTGGCCAACTTTACGCCCGACTTTGAAAGCCTTGCCGTAGTGGTGCAGGTGGCAGTCATCAATGGCGATGACTTTTTCTACCGGTGGCACTGCACCGATAAAGTTGAGCATGGCGCTCTCGCCCACCTTGGCCGTGGAACCCAACGGCAAGCCCGCCACCGCCCGCAGGTGGTTTTCGAACTGGCTGCACTCGGCGCCTTCGGTGGTCCAGTGCCCGGAGTTGTGCACGCGCGGGGCGATTTCGTTGGCCTTGAGGCCGCCGTCGACTTCAAAGAACTCGAACGCCATCACGCCGACGTAATCCAGTTGCTTGAGTACACGGCTGGAATAGTCTTCGGCCAAGGCCTGCAACGGGTGGTCGGTGCTGGCCACGGACAGCTTGAGGATGCCGCTGTCGTGGGTGTTGTGCACCAACGGGTAGAAGCGGGTCTCGCCGTCACGGGCACGCACGGCGATCAGCGACACTTCACCGGTGAACGGCACAAAGCCTTCCAGCAGGCAGGCGACACTGCCCAGTTCGGCAAAGGTGCCAACCACATCGGCAGCGGTGCGCAGGACTTTCTGGCCCTTGCCGTCATAACCCAGGGTGCGGGTCTTGAGCACGGCTGGCAGGCCGATGCTGGCGACGGCGGCGTCCAGGTCCGCCTGGGACTGGATATCGGCGAAGGCCGGGGTCGGAATGCCCAGGTCCTTGAACATACTCTTTTCGAACCAGCGGTCGCGAGCGATGCGCAAGGCTTCGGCGCTCGGGTACACCGGCACGAACTGCGACAGGAAGGCCACGGTTTCAGCCGGGACGCTTTCGAATTCGAAGGTCACCAGGTCGACTTCATCGGCCAGTTGGCGCAGATGGTCCGGGTCGCTGTAGTCAGCGCGCAGGTGTTCACCCAGGGCCGCCGCGCAGGCGTCCGGCGCCGGGTCCAGAAAAGCGAAGCTCATCCCCAGCGGGGTGCCCGCCAAGGCCAGCATGCGACCCAGTTGGCCGCCACCGATTACACCGATTTTCATCAATCAATACCTTCAGGCAATACGTGGGTCTGGGTTGTCCAACACGCTGTCTGTCTGCTCAGCACGGAATTTTTTCAGCACCGCATGGAACTGCGGGTGCTTGGCACCCAGGATGCTGGCGGACAGCAACGCGGCGTTGATCGCGCCGGCCTTGCCGATTGCCAGGGTGGCCACCGGAATACCGGCCGGCATCTGCACGATGGACAACAGCGAATCCACGCCCGAGAGCATCGACGACTGCACCGGCACACCGAGCACTGGCAGGTGGGTCTTGGCCGCACACATGCCTGGCAGGTGCGCCGCACCGCCGGCACCGGCGATGATCACCTCGATGCCACGGGATTCTGCTTCATCGGCATACTGGAACAGCAAATCCGGGGTGCGGTGGGCAGAGACCACTTTCACTTCATACGGAATGCCGAGTTTTTCCAGCATATCGGCGGTGTGGCTAAGGGTGGACCAATCGGACTTGGAGCCCATGATCACGCCAACCAATGCACTCATCGTCGTGCCTCTTCTCTCTGGGCGCCCGCAGGCGCGTCAAAAAACAACAAGCCACGCGGGAAATCCGGCGTGGCTTGGTGTACGAATTAAGGCCGGTTGGACCGGCCGAAGGCCGCGCAGTATACCGTAATAATCCAGATAAACAGCCCCTGGAATGACCATCTGTCATTCCTTGCTACCGAGGGATTTATTGACTCTAAGGTCAGCCTCTAACGCACGCCAAAGCACAACACTCATGCCCGCTCGCCAAACCGCCGTACCGTCGAGAATTAATTACCGCCCGGTAGAATGCCCTCATTCAATACACTCACTGACATCCTGATTCACTATCAGTAACTTTGAACTTCTTGAAAGGATTAAAGGATGACTCAGACAATCGAAGACCTACCCAAAAAAGATATTACCATTATCGCTGTTATTCATAATGACGTGGCGCAGTCAAAACGAAAAACCATTTACGCTGATTATTTTCACCCAGTTGTAAACGAGCTGGAGAGCTTCGCAGAGCGGAAAATCAATGTCGTCTTCGCGCAACGCGAGCCCCAAAGCAGCATGGAATATAAAGGCGATGTTTTTGATGACGCGGCAATACGCTGGGGAACTGTCGGCACTCAAATTCTCGAAGAAATGACGAACGAAGGCTTAGAAACCAATGAGTTGACCAAAGTCGTTCTCGTTACCAACGATCCATTAAACGATAAAGTTTTAGGCGTCGCGAGAACAAATGGGGAAACCAAAGGCGGAACATTCGCCATCGCATCATTGGTCTCGCCAGAAGTCGTCGCGCATGAGCTCGGTCATTTATTAGGGGCCAAACATGACGACTCTGAAGTACATATCAAGCGCCGCTGGGCCAGTGGCCTTAAGCTCCTCGAAGCTTGGTGGCTATTCGGAAGCTGGTACGAGGACATTAATACTTATACCTACATGGCACCCCACAGTAGCAGTTCCACCACTTACACTTTCAGCCCCGCCAATCGGCAAAATATTAAGAATTATCTGGCCAGCAAAGATTAATACCAACAGCCCTTTTACCGTTTTACTTCCATCAGTTCGAACAATCACTGACCTTCCTCCGCTCAGGCGGAGGAACTCACCGCGCTGCCACTTTCGAGCTTGCGCCACAACAACCGCACATTCGCCTTGCGCACCAGCGCGCAGCGATACAAGCGAATCTCCAGCGGCACATGCCATTGCGACCCGCCGCACACTACCAGTTCACCACGGGCCAGTTCCGCCCGTACGCTCAATTGCGGCACCCAGGCGATGCCCAGCCCTTCCAGCGCCATGCTCTTGAGGCTGTCGGCCATGGCGGTTTCATAGATGGTGGTAAAGCGCAGAGCCCTCTGGCGCAGCAGCAAATTCACCGAGCGCCCCAGGAACGCACCGGCACTGTAGGCCAGCAACGGCACGCTGCCCTCACCTTCCAGGTCGAACAGCGGTTTGCCGTCGGCGTCGGCGGCGCACACCGGGAGCATCTCGGTGTTGCCCAGATGCAGCGAGGGAAAGATCTCGGCGTCCATCTGCATGGCCGCGTCCGGGTCGTAGAACGCGAGCATCAGGTCACAGCCACCTTCGCGCAGCGCGTGCACGGCGTCACCGACGTTAGTGGCAACCAATCGCGTGGCGATGTTCAAACCTTCGTTGCGCAGTTGCGCGATCCAACGGGGGAAGAAGCCCAATGCCAGGGAGTGGGCGGCGGCCACTTGCATGACTTCGCCCTGCCCGCCTTCCAGATGATGCAAATGGCGCAGCACTTCACCGAGCTGCTCGACCACCGTGCGCGCGGTGACCAGGAACAACTGCCCCGCCGCCGTCAGCTCCACCGGTGTGCGTGAGCGATTGACCAGGGTTAACCCCAGTGCCGCTTCCAGGCTGCGAATACGTCGACTGAAGGCCGGCTGGGTCACAAAGCGCCGCTCCGCCGCCTGGGAAAAGCTGCGGGTCGCCGCCAGGGCGCTGAAGTCTTCCAGCCATTTGCTTTCAAGGTTCATCACTTCCTCCCACGGGTATGCACCATTTTGGCACACACGCCCGCCATGATAACCGGGTCACACCTACATTATGCCGTTTGTGCATAGGCCAGTGCTTAACAGCATTGGCCCAAAAACTTCTACAAGCCTAGCATTCGCAGCGTTCCGGCCTGTTCCGGGTCCATATCGAGATGATTTCCGTCATGTCCTCCGCTGCATCATTCCGCACAGAAAAAGACCTGCTTGGCGTACTCGAAGTACCGGCTCAAGCGTATTACGGCATCCAGACCCTGCGAGCGGTGAACAACTTCCGCCTCTCGGGCGTTCCGATTTCGCATTACCCGAAATTGGTGGTCGGCCTGGCAATGGTCAAGCAAGCAGCCGCTGATGCCAACCGCGAGTTGGGCCAGCTCAGCGAAGCCAAGCACGCTGCCATCAGCGAAGCGTGTGCCCGTCTGATCCGCGGCGATTTCCACGAAGAGTTCGTGGTGGACATGATTCAAGGCGGCGCTGGCACTTCAACCAATATGAATGCCAACGAAGTCATCGCCAACATCGCGTTGGAGGCCATGGGCCACAACAAGGGCGAGTACCAGTACCTGCACCCCAACAACGACGTGAACATGGCGCAGTCGACCAACGACGCCTACCCAACCGCGATCCGCCTGGGTCTGCTGCTGGGCCATGACGCGCTGCTGGCCAGCCTCGACAGCCTGATCCAGGCATTCGCCGCCAAAGGCGTCGAGTTCGGTCACGTGCTGAAAATGGGTCGCACCCAATTGCAAGACGCTGTGCCGATGACCCTCGGCCAGGAATTCCGCGCCTTCGCCACCACCCTGGGTGAAGACCTGGCCCGCCTGAAAACCCTGGCGCCAGAGCTGCTGACCGAAGTGAACCTGGGCGGCACCGCCATCGGCACCGGCATCAACGCCGACCCACGTTACCAGGCCCTGGCCGTACAACGCCTGGCGCTGATCAGCGGCCAGCCGCTGGTTCCGGCTGCCGACTTGATCGAAGCCACCTCCGACATGGGCGCTTTCGTGCTGTTTTCCGGCATGCTCAAGCGTACTGCGGTGAAGCTGTCGAAGATCTGCAACGACCTGCGCCTGCTGTCCAGCGGCCCACGCACCGGCATCAACGAGATCAACCTGCCGGCACGCCAGCCAGGCAGCTCGATTATGCCCGGCAAGGTTAACCCGGTGATCCCGGAAGCCGTGAACCAGGTAGCGTTCCAGGTTATCGGTAACGACTTGGCGCTGACCATGGCAGCCGAAGGTGGCCAACTGCAGTTGAACGTGATGGAGCCGCTGATCGCTTTCAAGATCTTCGACTCGATCCGCCTGCTGCAACGCGCCATGGACATGCTGCGCGAGCACTGCATCGTCGGCATTACCGCCAACGAAGCCCGTTGCCGCGAGCTGGTGGAACACTCCATCGGCTTGGTCACCGCGCTGAACCCGTACATCGGCTATGAAAACGCCACCCGCATTGCGCGTATCGCTCTCGAAAGCGGCCGCGGCGTGCTGGAACTGGTGCGCGAAGAAGGCTTGCTCGACGACGCCATGCTCGACGACATCCTGCGCCCCGAAAACATGATTGCCCCACGTTTGGTCCCGCTGAAGGCCTAAGCGTTTGATGCACCGCTCACCAGGTTGAGGGACTAGACACCTCTCACCTTTTGAGGGCCTGAAGGCTCGTTCTTCAGGCCCTTTTTTTTGCCCCAAGGTTGTGAAATGAAGCCCATAAAAATTCCAATATCGCCCTGCAAACCCTCCTTGCCTGCAACCGCCTGGCTGAAACCTTTAATCGCCCCGTGCAGACGGATCACGCTCGCCTAGGTATAGTGCCGCCCCTCTTCGCGTCTGCGGCCGTCGGTAACGAGGCCCGCAGACATCGCGAAAGCGCATGAATAACAACACCCGCAAAAGGATTGGGGTCGAACCGTCGCGCACTGCCTGGTGCTATGTGAGGGATCGGACCGTCCTGCGTTTGCCATTAGAAAAATCAGCGAGGAACACTCCATGCTCGAAGTCATCAACGACTTCCTCTCAGGGAAAGTACTGATCGTGCTCATTGTCGGGCTCGGCGGTTATTTCACGATCCGCTCGCGTTTCGTACAGTTGCGTCACTTTTTCCACATGTTCTCGGTGTTCAAAGACAGCCTGAAGAGCAGCTCCGGCCAGCTCAGTTCCTTCCAGGCGCTGATGCTCAGCCTGGCCGGCCGCGTGGGTGCCGGTAACATCGCCGGCGTCGGCATTGCCGTGACCCTGGGTGGCCCGGGCGCCGTATTCTGGATGTGGGTCACCGCGCTGGTGGGCATGTCCTCGAGCTTTATCGAGTGCTCCCTTGGCCAGTTGTACAAGCGCACCGATGCCGAAGGCACCTACCGGGGCGGCCCGGCGTATTACATCCAGCACGGTTTGCAGAAGCGCTGGCTGGGTATGGTCATGGCGTTCCTGTTGCTGGTGACTTTCGGTTTCGCCTTCAACGGCCTGCAAGCCCACGCCGTGACTCACTCGCTGAACAACGCCTTCGGCCTGGACACCACCTACACCGGCCTGGCGCTGGCCGTATTGCTGGGCCTGGTATTTATCGGCGGGATCAAGCGCATCGCTTCGATTGCCGACCTGCTGGTGCCGGTCAAGACCCTGGTCTACATCGCTGTGACCCTGTACGTGATCGTGCTGCAATTCGACCACGTACCGGCCATGCTCGCGACCATCGTCAAGAGCGCGTTCGGCCTCGACCAAGCCTTCGGTGGCCTGGTGGGCAGCGCGATCATCATGGGTGTGAAGCGCGGCGTGTTCGCCAACGAAGCAGGTTTAGGCAGTGCGCCTAACGTGGCAGCGGTGGCCTCGGTAGAACACCCGATCGCCCAAGGCGTGGTCCAGGCGTTCAGCGTGTTCCTCGACACATTCGTGATCTGCACCTGCACCGCGTTGCTGATCCTGCTCTCCGGTTTCTACACCCCAGGCTTTGAAGGCGACGGCATTGCCCTGACCCAGAACTCCCTGGCGGCGGTAGTCGGTGACTGGGGCCGCATGTTCATCTCGGTGGCCCTGGCGTTGTTCGTGTTCACCTCGATCATGTACAACTACTACCTGGGCGAGAGCAACTTGCGCTTCCTGGTGGGCAACAACCGCAAGGTGCTGATGGGCTACCGTGCGCTGGTGCTGGTGCTGATTTTCTGGGGTTCGATCGAGAACCTGAGCACCGTGTTCGCCTTCGCCGACATCACCATGACCTTGCTCGCGTTCGTGAACCTGTTCGCCCTGGCGTTCCTGTTCAAGATTGCCATGCGCATCCTCAATGACTACGACAACCAGCGCGCTGCGGGCATCAAGACGCCGGTGTTCGACTCCAGCCAGTTCCCCGACCTGGACCTGGACCGCAAGGCCTGGCCGGCCAATCCGGCAAAGCCGGAAGCAGTCGCCTCGGCTGAACTGAGCGCTCAAGCGCAACGTTAATCACCGCTAGATGACACGCCGCCCGGCCTTGGGCATGCTCTGGGCCCGGCGGCGTTTTTCGTTCAGGAGATTTTTCATGCAACCAGCTAACAACGTGATGGTGCTCTACACCGGCGGCACCATTGGCATGCAAGCCAGCGCCAACGGCCTGGCGCCGGCGTCGGGATTTGAGGCGCGCATGCGCGAACAGCTCGCCGATGCAGCAGTGCCCACCTGGCGCTTTCAAGAGATGTCGCCACTGATCGACAGCGCCAACATGACGCCCACCTACTGGCAGCATCTGCGCAGCGCCGTGGTTGAGGCCGTGGACGCAGGCTGCGATGCGGTGCTGATCCTGCACGGCACCGACACCCTGGCCTACAGCGCGGCAGCCATGAGCTTTCAACTGCTGGGCCTGCCGGCGCCGGTAGTCTTCACCGGCTCCATGCTGCCGGCCGGCGTGCCCGACAGCGATGCCTGGGAAAACGTCAGCGGCGCGTTGACGGCCTTGGGCGAAGGCCTGGCGCCGGGCGTGCAGCTGTACTTCCACGGCGCGCTGATGGCACCGACCCGTTGCGCGAAAATCCGCAGCTTCGGTCGCCATCCATTTGCAGCCCTGCAGCGCAATGGCGGCGTCGCCCAGGCCGACATGATCCCGGCCGCCCTGCATTACCGCCAGCCCAAAGCCTTGGCCAATGTCGGCGTGTTGCCGCTGGTGCCGGGCATCGCCGCCGCGCAACTGGATGCGTTGATCGACAGCGGCATCCAGGCGCTGGTGCTGGAGTGCTTCGGCAGCGGCACCGGGCCGAGCGATAACCCTGCGTTTCTCGCCAGCCTCAAGCGTGCGCAGGATCTGGGTGTCGTCGTAGTCGCAATCACCCAATGCCATGAAGGCGGCGTGGAGCTGGACGTGTACGAAGCCGGCAGCCGCTTGCGTGGCGTGGGCGTGCTGTCCGGTGGCGGCATGACCCGCGAAGCCGCGTTCGGCAAGCTCAATGCCCTGCTCGGCGCAGGGCTTGAGACAGGCGAAGTGCGCCGCTTGGTGGAACTGGACCTGTGCGGCGAACTGAGCTGACCGGCATGTAACTTGCTCCACTTCCAGCCATCCCCTGGCTGGAAGTTCCCAATGCTGCACTCCCACCTCACCACCCTCAATGCTGTTTCGCTGGTGCTCAACACCTTCAAAGGTTTGCCCCATGAGGCACTGCTGGCCGGCAGCGGCATCTGTGCGGCGGACTTGACCCGGGCCGACACGCGCATCACCACCAATCAGGAAATGCGCGTGTGCGCCAATGCCGTGGCCCTGCGCCGCGATGTCGGCCTGGAGCTGGGCGCACAAATGCATGTGTCGGCCTACGGCATGCTCGGTTACGCCCTGCTCACCAGTGCCACCTTTGGTGACGCATTGCGACTGGCCCTGCGGTATCCGGCGCTGCTGGGAACACTGTTCGAGCTGAGCCTTGAAGAAGACGGTGAGCGCATCTGGTTCACCGCCGGCGATTACCGGGAAAACCCCAGCCTGGAAATGTTCAACGTCGAGTTATGCCTTACATCGCTCAAAGTGATCTGCGACGACCTGCTCGGCCAGCCTCTGCCCTTACTGGCTGCGCGCTTTGAACATGACGCCCCCGACTACCGCACGCGCTACGCCGAGCGTTTCCCTTGCACGCTGCAATTTCAGGCCACCGCCAATGCCTTTGCCTTCGACAAACACTGGCTGGACCGACCTCTGCCCCTGGCCGACGCCATCACCCACCAGGCCATGGCCGAGCGTTGTCGTAAACAAAACCTGGAGTTCACCGGGCGCCAGGCCTGGCTTGGCAGAATTCGCCAACTGCTCACCGCACAGCTTGACGCCGCGCCCGGCCTTGAAGGTTTGGCCGAGCAGATGAACTGTTCAGCGCGCACCCTGCGCCGGCATCTGCATGACCTGGGCTGCAGCTACCAGGAGCTGTTGGACGAGTTGCGCTTCGAACGCGCCAAGCAACTGCTGGCTGAGGACCAGTGGCCGATCTACCGGATTGCCGAGGCACTGGGCTTCAGCGAAACCGCAAGCTTCAGGCATGCCTTTGTGCGTTGGAGTGGCGTGGCACCGAGCCAATTTCGCGCATGATGCTTCATTGAGGGGCGAATTAAGGACAGACAATTTGGCCATAATTATCCCCTTTTGGCCGCTCCTGCCGTTCTCTTAAAGCACGCCCGCCGCAAGACTGGATCCACCGATACAGCCTGCGGAGAACAACAAATGCTGACGATCTACTCGGACGATCACCACCTGCACCATGGCCGCTGTGAGTTGATGGACGGGCAACTGATGCCCTGCTTTGAAATGCCCTCGCGCGCCGACCACGTGTTGCAACGGGTCAAAGACCGCGAACTGGGCCCGGTGCACGCACCGCAGGATTTCGGCCTGGCGCCGCTGCAGCGTGTCCACAGCCACGACTACCTCGACTTCTTCCAGGGCGCCTGGCAGCGCTGGACCGAGTACGGCCAGGACGGCGACTTGTTGCCCTACACCTGGCCCGCGCGCACGCTGCGCCGGGTGATCCCCACAAGCCTGCATGGCCAGCTCGGCTATTACAGTTTCGACGGCGGCGCGCCGATTACCGCCGGCACCTGGCAAGCGGCCTACAGCGCAGCGCAAGTCGCCCTCACGGCGCAACAGGCCATCCAGAACGGCGCCCACAGTGCGTTCGCCCTGTGCCGCCCGCCCGGGCACCACGCCGCAGGTGATTTGATGGGCGGTTATTGCTACCTCAACAACGCCGCCATTGCCGCCCAGGCCTTCCTCGACCAAGGCCACAAACGCGTCGCGATCCTGGATGTGGATTACCACCACGGCAACGGCACCCAGTCGATTTTCTATGCACGCAGCGACGTAGTGTTCACCTCGATTCATGGCCACCCGGAAGCCGAGTTTCCGTTTTTCCTCGGCTATGCCGACGAGCTGGGCGAAGGTGACGGCGAAGGCTTCAATTTCAACTACCCACTGCCGGCCGGTTCCGGTTGGGCAGCCTGGAGTGCCGCACTGGAAGAAGCCTGCACCGAGATCCAACGCTATGGCGCCGACATCATCGTCGTGTCCCTGGGCGTGGACACGTTCAAAGACGACCCTATCTCGCAGTTCAAGCTCGACAGCCCGGACTACCTGGCCATGGGCGCGCGCATTGCCCGGTTGGGCAAGCCCACGCTGTTTGTGATGGAAGGCGGCTACGCGGTGGAAGAAATCGGCATTAACGCCGTCAACGTCCTCGAAGGTTTTGAAGGAGCAGCCCAATGAACAGGCTCAAGTCGCTCGTCCTCTGTGCCGCCGTCCTCAGCGGCGCGGCTCACGCCGAAGAGAAAACCCTCAAGGTCTACAACTGGTTCGACTACATCACGCCCAAAGCCCTGGAAGATTTCAAGGCGCAGAACCCCACTATCAAATTGGTCTACGACATCTTCGACACCAACGAAGCGCTGGAAGCCAAGCTGCTCACCGGCAATTCCGGCTATGACGTGGTGGTGCCGTCCAACGTATTCCTGGCCAAGCAGATCGAGGCCGGTGTGTTCCAGCCGCTGGACCGCAGCAAGCTGCCGAACTGGAACCACCTCGACCCCAAGCTGATGAAGCTGATCGAAGCAAACGACCCCGGCAATAAATTCGCCGTGCCTTACATGTACGGCACCATTCTCATTGGCTTCAACCCGGCCAAGGTCAAGGCCGCCCTGGGCGACAATGCGCCGGTCGACAGTTGGGATTTGATTTTCAAAGAAGAGAACATCAGCAAGCTCAAGCAATGCGGCGTGGCGCTGCTGGATTCGCCATCAGAAATCCTGCCCCTGGCCTTGCAGCACCTTGGCCTGGACCCCAACAGCAGCAACCCCAAGGACTACGACAAGGCTGAAGCGCTGCTGATGAAGATCCGCCCGTACATCACCTACTTTCACTCCTCCAAATACATGGCCGACATCGCCAACGGTGATATCTGCGTGGCCGTGGGCTATTCCGGCAGCTTCTCCCAGGCCGCCAACCGCGCCAGAGAAGCCAAGAATGGCGTGACGGTGGACATGCGCCTGCCCAAAGAAGGCGCGCCGATCTGGTTCGACATGCTCGCCATCCCCAAAGGCGCAAAAAACCCGGACGACGCCTACACCTTTATCAACTACCTGCTGCAACCCAATGTGATCGCGCCGGTCAGCGATTTTGTCGGCTATCCCAACCCGAACAAAGACGCCACCGAGCTGGTCGACCCGGCCATTCGCCACAACCCCAACCTGTACCCGACCGAGGCGGCGATGGCTACGCTCTATACCCTCAAGCCCCTGGACAGCAAAGCCGAACGGGCCAGAACACGGGCCTGGACCAAGATCAAATCCGGCACCTGACCAAGGCCTGGGTTCGCAAGCAGGCCTATGTAAGTACCGCCTCTCTGCCTGGCCGCGCCCTAGCATGGAAAGCCCTAGCCTTTACCTCGGGCTAGTTCCATCTAACGGCCAGACAGGGATGCCTCACCATGAACTCCCCCGCTTTAAATACTACGCCCTTGAACACCCATCGCCCGGATAAACGGATAGCGCTGCTCACCCAACTCTATATCGTCCCTTCATTCAGAGAGACAGCGACCCTCCTGTTGCGTGAGGCGTTGCAGGAACATTACCCGACACTGGATATCGACCCGGACACCGTCATGCTCGCGACGTCGACTTGGCAACTGGAGGACGACCAAGTCAGAGCCGGCCCCACTGAGTACCAGGCCCTCAGTGACGTCCTCGCCAAACAAGCGGTGCTGGCAGTGCCACTCTTGTGCATCGAAGGCGAGCACTTTCTTACCCGTCAACCGATCGTGGAGCCTGCGGTACACCTGCCCGTGCGTGTCACTGAAATCGCCAAGACCATTAACTTCCTGGCGCCCTCGATGCTGCGGGCCTACCAGCAACAAATGATCACCCATTGGAACCAAACTACCGGCAGCGGTCCGCATTGGCATGCGTTGTCGAACCTGTTGCGTGCGGTGTGGAATGTCGAGACCGCCGATGACTGGAGTGCGACTGAGTGTGCCATGGCCCGCGCCCTGTTCACTCACCCCGACAAAGCCGATAGAAAGGACAACGACATCTACAAGCTCAGGGCCTGCCTGGTCGATATCGACCGAGTCGATGATGAAGGGCAGGTCAAGCACCTCAATGATGTGATCATCGCGGTATTGATCGGCGAACATGAAGGAAAAACCACGGTCCTCACGCATTCGCTGCTCAAGGGTTATGAAAAGTTTCCCTCGCTGGAGCACCTGGGCAAGTCCTTGCCCGCGCACCTGTCGGACGCTGCCACGGACCAACAAATCCAATGGCGCCTGTTTGAACCGGACGGCGATTTCTTTGATCACCAGGCTTGTGCATTGGTGTCACTGCAAGTCGATACCATCGCTGAAATCGACTTCTCCGAACTGCACAAAGCCAACAACGTCGATGTCGCCCTGGGCACGCCACCTGCCGCCACCCCGCCACCGGCGCAAAGCAGCCCGGACCTGACGTGGTACCGCAACCAGATGCCCGATTGGCTGACAAACGCCTCACCCAGCGACTCGAATTTTTATGCTCGGCACCTCAAAGACCTTGCCGCGCTGCATAACCAGAATACCGGCCGCTCTTTCCTGGACGACATTCCGACTATCGAGGCATACGCGTTGAAGGTCATCAAGGAAAAGGTGATCAAGGACCACCCAGATAGCACCAACCTGCCCTTGGAGAAGATTTTCCTACAAGTAAAGAAGTCGGTCGTATGGGGTACTTTCGTAGTTCCGGGCCAGGTTGAGACCACTACCTTCAGCCTGGTTGAACTGGCCCTGCAAAACCTGATTGCGGTGCCGGTCGGCACCAAAATCATCAAGACCACCAATGGTTTCAACTTGCCTGAGTGGATGACCACCACTTATTTTGAAACGCTGGCCACCGCTGTCGATATTGGCCGCACCTATCCCGCGCTGATCAAGGAAAAGCTGCTGGACGACACTCAGGAATCGGCACGGCGTAATACGCTATACAGCCAACACCTGCGTATCCAACTGCCAATGCAGGCCCTGCAAGCCAAGATTCGCCAGGAAGGCAACATTGACGAGCGTGGCTACCGTTATGTGGCGGCGGTGATGCAAGAACAGGCCGCTGACCGCAAAGTCGACGGGCAGACCATAGTGCTCAGGCCCTTGGCCTTTGTACCCATAAGACGCACAGACGCCTCTACGGACACGGTCGCCAACATGTACGTGATCGGCCCCGAAGACCCGGTGGCCGGCCCATGCCTGTTGTACCGGCCGCTGTTCACGCCGGCCCTGATGCAGTTCCCGTCGCCGGCCAACCTCATCTATACGATCGCGCAATCGAGCAGCTTGTGCGAGTCGGTCCTGGCCTGGCTGCCGGACGCGGTCCGCAGCGACTACAGCAACTATGTATTTCCCGGCTCGCTGCCTTCGCCTTGGGCGGTTGCCGATTTCCTGGTGGAGCCCGACAAGCTATGGACCATGAGCGGGCCAATGAGCCTGGGCACTCAGGAACTCAACGGTGATCGATTCACCACACTGTTCAAGGCCAATGCCCAGGCGCTGGTAGAGCTGGCCGACCGCCAATCGGTGTCCAATGCCGAAAGCCGTTGGGCAACTTTCAAACACGCCGGCTGGGTAATCTTCAATGGTGTACTGCCGTTTCTCGGACGCACCATCGGCACAGGGGCCTGGATCTGGCAGGTGGTCGATCAACTGCAAACCTTTGTCCAAGCGCATGAACACGATGAGAAACAAGCCGAGTGGTCGGCACTCACCGATGTCCTGTTGAACCTCGGCATGGCGATCACTTTGCACGCCGCCAGCCGCAGCCACCGTACCGGCTACCCACGCAAGACCACGCCAAAGCTGGCCGAGGCAATCCGCGCAAAACAATTCACGATCAAACAAGAGGCGACTCTGACCAAGGAGTTGCCAGCCACACATTTACCGCATTTACACACCAGCGGCGCAATCAAGCGCATGCCCGGCGAACTCGCCACCGTGCTCGACAGCTTCAAAGTCAGCAAACCGCAAGGCCTCGGCGAGGCTGAAACCTCAGAAAACCAGTACCGGCATCTCTTTCATCAGGCACAAAAATACTACGCCCCCGTAGGGGAACGCTGGTTTGAGGTCAGTGCCGGTGAAGATGAAGCAGTGGTCATCATCGACCCGAAGCAACCCGGTCGAACAGGGCCGGCGTTGATTCATAACGCTCAGGGCCAATGGTTTATCGACACTCGTCTGCGCCTGCGCGGTGCCGGCTCCAAGCACCTGCGGAAGCAGTCAAAATCCAAGGCTGAGATCAACGCGCTAGAAGCCAAAAGACGCTTGAGGCTATTTGAGCAAAACAAACCCACTGCGCAACTTGAGTTGCAACAGGCCCGCCTGGCGATGTCGGACAGCGCGTCCCCCACCTCCCCCGAGGTCAGCCGCCAAACCTACCTGCAAAAACTCGAGAGCCAGAGCGGCGACTACGAAAAGGCACTGCAACAGCTCAAGATATTGAACGTGTTCTCCCCGAGCACTGACTATCAGCAACACGCGATCCGTTACGTGAGCGCCCAATTGGAGCTGACCCGAACCGGAATCACCGAAGCGCAAGTCGCCTTCACACCTCAACTCAAAACCGTGCTGGATCAGATCGAGCACCAAATCAGCCATCCCGAGGAACGTCATATCGACGATGCCCGCATCATGACCGAATTAAGCCAGGACATGATCCAGCGCCTGAATTACACCCAAACGCGGCTCACTCAACTCAAAGCGCTGGGTGAGTTGGGATTCGAGCAAATTCGCAAATTCAGAACAACATTGCCGAGCTACACCGCCCGTGACCTCAGGGCCTTGCAAGTGTCGATGGCGCGCAATTTATGCCTGGACGACCACAGCATCGCCACAGCCTCCTCAGCCTGGAGTGCCATTGACACCATCGTCGACAACGCCAACCTGTCGATTCAAGCCTTGCATGAAACCTCGGTGGAGCGTAGCCAGGCGCGCTTGGATGAACGCATCGAAACCCTCGGCAGCCTGATCGAACAGTTCAAGATCATCGACGAACGCCTGCAGGATTTTCCAGACGAGTTTCCTGACGCCGCGCTGCCTGCACGTATCACGACCTTGCGCGAAAAAATCCGCGATTTCTACCGCGAAACCCTGGGCAACCTGGAACTGCTGCACGCGGATCGGGACACGCTCAGAAGCCGCCCGACACCGCCGTCAACACCGCCAAGAGCAAAGAAAAAAATCATTCACACGCGCTACAACGGGGTATTGGTGGGAGTACCACGACTGACAGAGACCGGCGATGAAGCCGGCATGGTGGATGTCATCTCTCCTCTCAACCAGCAGATCATGGCGACCTTCCACGAAAAAACGCCAGGTGTGTGGGTGCAGCACGTTAATCCCATCGAGACCACCAGCACTACCACCACTGCCCTGGACGTCGCCACCAGTATCAGCCAGGCAAAGGAACTGCTGGACGGGCTGGGAGCCTTCAAGCAACGCACTGGCCAACAGGCCATCAAACCTGAGCGCAGCGCCACTGGCATCGAATGGCTGTACCACCAGCACGCTTTGAAACTGGAACGGGCCTCTGCAAACATTGAGCAGGCCCTCACCCAAAGCAACGCCACCGAGAGCAGCCAGGGCTCGGCGGCTATGGTCGACAAACAGCTGAGCGACGCGGTACAGGCACTCTATCAAGAGGCTGCGCGCCAAAAACTGCAAATGATCAAACAACGCCCCCCCACAATCAGTGGCGTGGAATGGCTTAAGCAAAACAACGAGATCGTGATCAAGAAAACCGTCAAACGCCGCCGACTCAAAGGGCCTGCCAAGGTCTACCTGGATGAGTACACCCTGAGTAACCGCAGTGATAAAACGGTGCTGTGGTATGCACACTTCCATTATTCGGCCGAATGGGTGCCCGCCAGGGCCTTTCTCCGGGGCCGCTTGAAAACCCCTCAAGAGCAAGCCCGAGGAGTAGATGCCGACAGTCTTGATGGCCTCAACGAACAGCAAAAAACCGCGTTCTACCTCAGCGAAATCAACCGGGACCAGGCCCAACGCTTGTTTTTCAAGGTGAAGTAACCTCAGTGCCCGTGAAGGACTCATGTTCCCACCTTGTGCATGGGGCCTTTGCGGACAAGTTTCTCTGATCTGATTTAGCGCAGCCGCCGCTATTTATCTACCGTCCTCCCGGCAACGGCCATCGCTACCTTGCACATCCTCAACGCCCGTCCAGGCCAGCGATTGCAGAGGAGCAACCCATGCCCAACGATCTACTTAACAACAATCATCGCCCCCCCAGCACCTATGAACTGCTCACCCAGTTAACCACCGGGCCCACCACCCACGAGGTCGCCGCCACCACGTTGCGCTCGGCACTCAAAGAACTTTACCCCACCCTCAATATCGACCCCGACCTGGCCATGGTGGTCAGCCCTCGCTGGCATATCGTGGGCAACGCCGTCGAACCGGCGCCAGCCGTTACCCAATCTCTGACCTCAGTGCTGGCTCATCAAGCGCTGTCCAGCGAGCGGGTCACTTACATCGATGGCGAGCATTTCCTCACGCTGCAGCCGAACGCTGCGGCGCCTGTGCACCTTGCGGTGAAGATCGATGCCATCGCACGCTTGATCAACGAGTTATCCGGCTTGCTGTTCACCGCTTTTCAGGAACAGCAACTTAACTTCTGGAACGCCTCCAACGGTAGCAGCGGACCACGCTGGCAGGCGTTTTCCAATTCGCTGAGGAAAGTGTGGAATGTCACCGAAGAACAAGGCCTGGATGAACACCAAGCGGCTATGGCCCGTGGAGTGTTCCAGGAACCGGACCGGGACAGGCGCTCGCTGAATAATCGCTACAAGTGTCACGCCTACCTGGTTGACGTCGACCTGCTTCGGGACGGCGAGTCTTTTCACCTCAGCTTCATGGACCTGACTGTACTGGTTGGTGAGCATGACAAACGCCAAATGATCCTGACGCACTCGCTGGTCACTGGCTATAACACCTTCGAGTCACTTGAAGCATTCGGCGCCTCACTGCCGGCCCGGCTCAGTGCGCCACAGCGCGATACCACGTTGCAATGGCGCCTGTATGAGCCCGCCGGCAATTTTTTCGATACCCTCGCCTGCACCCTGATAGAGCTGCAAATCCGCGCCATCGGCAGTTACAGCCAAGACGTTGTCGATGAGCCGGCAGAGGTCCAGCCAAGCCCCACCACCGTCGCCCGCATTGTGCCCAGCATCGAAGAGTTGAGCGATCACCAACTCTCGAGTATCCGAGAGGTTCATCATCAACTGCCCGACTGGCTGGCTTCGGCGTCGGACTCGGACACCGCCGCCTATAGCCGCTACATGATCGACCTGGCCCAACTGCATACCCATTATCACGGCGAAACATTCCAGGACGGCATTGCCCCCATTCGCGACTATGCCCGCACGCAGCTGCAAAGCCGCATCCAGTCGCATAAAGACGGTGCACGCCTGAACCTGGACAAAATTGAGGTAGTGATCGAAAGCCCGGTGGTATGGGGCACGTTCGTCGTACCGGGCAGCGTGGACATCACCCGTCGCGGCCTGATCGATCTGGCGCTGGACAACCTCACCGGACTGCCCACCGGCAACACCACGGTGCGCTACAACGGCAATGACAATAGTGTCCCCAGCTGGCTGACCTTCAGCTATTTGAAAGACCTGATCGAAGACATTGATATCGGCGAACACTACCCCGCGCTGATAAAACAGCAACTGCTTGATGACACTGCGCAATCCAGTCACCGGCAACAGCTCTACATCAGCCATCTACGCCTGCAGCTGCCGTTGCTGGCCCTGCAAATGAAAATTCGCAAACAAGGCGCAATTGATGAGCGCGGCTACCGCTACGTTGCCGCCGTGATGCGCGCCGATGAGCACGACCGCCACGTAGACGGGCAGCCCATTGTTATCCGCGCCCTGGCCTTCGTACCCACCTTGCGGCCCGGCAATGAGCGCGACGTGGTCGCCAATATGTTCGTGATCGGTCCAAGGGACGCCAACGCCGGTCCGTGCCTGCTTTATCGCCCATTGCTGGAACCGGTACTGATGCAATACCCGTCACGGCAAAACCTGCTGTACGCCATCAAACATGAGCGCCCCTTGCGCGAATCGGTACTGGCCTGGCTGCCGCAAGCGCAGAGCTTCAATTACGCCCAATACGTGTTTCCCGACACCTTGCCCTCGCCGTGGACGGTGGTGCGAGCCCTGGTCGAGCCCCTCACGTTGCTTTACATGAGCGGCCCCGTGACCCTGGCCGATGAAGAAGTGGGCAATGACGCCCTGGCAACGCTGTTCAAGGCCAATGCCAGCGCCATGGTCGAATTGGCGGACCGTCAGTCGGTGTCCAATGTACAGAAACGCTGGGCTACGTTTCGACACACCGGCTGGCAAATATTCAACGCGGCCCTGCCGTTCATGGGCCGCACCGTCGGCATTGCGGCCTGGATCTGGCAAATCATGGACGACCTGCAAGCCACCGAGGAAGCTGTGAACAAGGAGGATCAACACGCCTCGTGGACAGCGTTAGTGGATGTATTCCTCAACTTGGGCATGGCGCTGACCCTGCACATCGCCCTACGCCACCCTCGCCCGCTGGAACAGTTCGAGGCGCCGAAGATCGAAACTGAATCCGAGTCAACAACGATCGAAACCGCCGGCAAACCACCCTTCACCGAGAAAGAATATACGGCTGTGCAACAAGCAAATATTCCCGACAGCCAACTACCTGCCGAGCATCAAGGCGCCGTACACATCCTGGGAGCCCTGAGCCATAGCCGCCTGGGCCTGGCCAAGACACTCGACAGTTTCAATATCGCCAAACCCGATAAGCTTGGCGAGCAAAACAAAACGCCCGGGCGCCACTTGAATCTGTACCCACTTGCAGACAAGTGGTATGCACCGGTTGGCGCGCGTTGGTTCGAGGTGAGGGTGGATGAAAACGACAGTGTCATCATCGTCGACCCGAAGGCACCGTTGCGTACGGGCCCGCCGCTGATCGGCAATCTGGCGGGCCAGTGGTTCGTTGACATCCGTTTGCGACTGCGCGGCGGCGGCCTTCGAAACCGTCAGCGTGCGGTCAAGGTCAATCAGCCTGAGCGCATTGCGGAACTCATGAGCCAGCTCAACGCCTTTGATGCAGTCGCCGCCAGACAACAGCTGGACTTGCTTGAGTCAGAGCCTGCACTGGACGCCGCCCCTGGCCCTTCCACTGACCTGCGGCGTACAGCGTTCATAGGTAAAGTCGACAACCGGCTGACGGCGTATGACGAGGCGATCAGCCAGTTGAAGTCCTTGAGCATCATCGAGGCCGTGCCCACCTATAAGAGCGACATGAGTGAATACCTGAAGCAGCAAATACAACTGACTCAACTAGCCATGGAACAACAATTGGTGAGCTATGAGCAGGCCTTGAAATCGTCGTCCACAATCCTCGATGCCGAGGTAGACATTGACTATAAAAACCAGGCGCAAAGCGCGCAAAACCTGTCCACCGTGAACCTGGCAATCATCAAGCGCCTGGAGTTCATCAATAACCGCTTCAGCGACCTCAAAGCGCTGGGAAAGGAAGGCGCCGCGGTCATTCTCAAAACCATGAGCGAGTTGCCAACGCTCACCCTCACTGAGCTTAAATCTCTGGAGATCGGCTTGGCTCGCTACTTGTGTATCGATGAAGAGCAAAGCCAGATCCCCGCTACGCTGCGAGAGCAGATGGACCAGTGCGTCGAGACAGCCGAACTTAACGTCGAGAGTTTCACTGACATTATGGAAAGGGGTAACGACACGTCGCTGGATGAGCGCATTGACGTGCTCAACAGCCTGGTTGAGCAATTTTCCAGTGCAGATGAACGTCTGCTGGACCTGCACGCCGAACACCCGCAGTTTCTGCTGAAAACCCGCCTTCAGAGTTTTCGCCGGCAGATTGGCGAATTCAGCCAGCGCGCCATTCACGACCTGGCGCAACTGCTACGCGAGAAAAAAACCCTGGAACCCAAACCCGGCAGCTCAAAGGCGCCGCGCGCGCCACAACGCAAAGTCATCAAGACACGCTACGACGGCGTTTTAATAGCTCAACCCCGTGAGTCCGACAGTACGCTGTTCGATGTCAAAGCGTCGGTGACGGGCAAAGTGCTCGCTACGTTTCATGAAAAAACCCCAGGCGTCTGGGTCAAGCGGCAAAAGGTCACCCCACCACCGCCAGTGCCTGCCACGGTAGACCTGGATACCAGCATCAACAACGGGCAAACGCTGTTGGATAGCGCGCCAGCTGAAACCCATAAGTACCAGGGCTTCTCGCGTAAACGCTGGCACACGCCCCAGGATATCCAAGATATGTTCGAGGCCTATGCCAAAAAACTGGAGGATGCATCAAACGATATCGAGCAAGCACTGACCCGGCGCAATCTTACCGAAAGCGATCATGTCTCAGCCGCATCGACCAAGCGCAACCTCAACGACGAAGCACAGCGGCTTTATCGCCTGGGTAGAAAAACCTACATCGACATGATCAAACAGCAACCGCCCACTGCGGCGCGGGTGGAGTGGTTGCATAGCCAAGGGCTGATAAGGATCCAGAAAACCCTACCTCGCAGCGTCGTCAAAGGGCCGCCAAAGGGCTATCTGGACGAGTACGAAGTACGCGATAAAGAGACCAATGCCGTGCTGTGGTACGCGCACTTTCACTACTCAAAGAAAAACGCCGCACCGGAGGTATTCGATAAGGCTCATCTCAAAACCCGCGAACAACGACGGCTCGGTGGTTCCCGCCAGCGCACGGGGCGTAACGACTGGGAGGAGATCGAAATTCATCGCAGCTCGATTAGCGATCAACTGGCCAAGTCGCTGTTCTTTAGCAATTAATCGGCTTCAACTCCGCCACGCCTGGCGCAAACGCGCCAGCGCTTGCGCGATAGCCGTCTCGGGCACGGCGGCAAAGCCCATCACCAGGCCGGCACGCTGGTTCGGTGGTGGGCCGCTGTCTGCCAGCCAGTAGCCGCTCAAGCCATTGATCTCGACATTTGCTGCGTGGGCCTGGGCGAGCAACGCCTGCTCACGGGCCAGGCTGTCCACCCGCACCGTCAGGTGCAGCCCCGCCGCAACGCTGGGCAACGCCCCCACGCCGGGCAGCCCGTCGGGCCAGCCGGCCAGCAAGGCGTTGCGCCGGCTCAAGGCCGCGCGGCGCATGCGGCGGATGTGCCGCTGGAAATGCCCGGCCGCCATGAATTCGGCCATCACCGCCTGGGTACTGACTTCGGAATGGCGCATATCCACCGCCCGGCGGCGGGTGAAGGCTTGCACCAGCCCCGCTGGCAACACCAGGTAACCCAGGCGCAACGCCGGGAACGCCACCTTGCCGAAGGTGCCGACATACAACACGCGCCCACTGCGATCCAGCGCCGCCAACGGCGACAGGGGCGCGCCGCTGTAGCGATACTCGCCGTCGTAGTCGTCCTCGATGATCCAACCGCCGCTACGCTCGGCCCAGGCCAGCAACTCCAGACGCCGCGCCAGGCTCATCACCACGCCCAACGGGTATTGGTGGGACGGCGTGACATAGGCCACACGACAGTCATCCAGGGTGTTAAGCACCTGGCTATCCATGCCCTCGCTGTCTACCGGCACGCCATGCAATCGCGCGCCAGCCAGGGCGAACGCGTGGCCGGCGGCGCGGTAACCGGGATTTTCCACCGCCACGCCGTCCCCAGGCTCTACCAGCAACTGTGCACAAAGGCTAATCGCTTGCTGTGCGCCACTGGTGATCACAATTTGTTCAGCCGTGCATTGCATGCCACGCGAACTGCGCAAATACGCAGCGATCAGACCGCGCAAACGATCGTCACCGGCCGGGTCGCCATAGCACAGCAGTTCCAGGTTCGGCTTGCGCCAGAACGCCGCATTCAGCTTGGCCCATATATCAAAAGGGAACAGGTCGAAGGCCGGCACCCCCACACGAAAGGCCCGAGGCGGTCCTGCTGGAGGGTGAGCCAGGTGGTTGTTTTTTACCCGCGTCAGGCCCGCGCTGTGGATAACTTCATTGTCCAAATCTTCCGGAAAATCCGCCCATTTTGTGGATAAGGCTGGGGATAACCCTGTTGAAAACCCTGTGGATACTTTTGTGGATAGTTTTTTTGCCGTGGGCAGTTGGGCCACATAGGTGCCGTCACCCACTCGGCTTTCGATAAACCCTTCTGCGTACAGCTGATCGTAGGCGCGCACTACGCTGTTGCGCGAGATCGACAGCGCCGCCGCCAGGTCACGCGTGGCGGGTAATCGCGTACCGCTCACCAGCCGCCCGTCCAGCACCCGCTGGCGCAGGGCTTCGTAGAGTTGTCGAGTAAGCCCCTGGCGACGATCCAACTCGATACCTGCGGGATTGAACGACAGCGGCGGCGCGATGGGTGACATATTGGACCTATGAAATTGGTGCCAGATGGCTCTTACAACGAACCATTAGCCTGCCTAGGATGCAGGCATTCGCCAAGGAAAATTTCCATGTACACACCGCGCGCCTTTGCCCTCGATGATTTGCCTGAACTGCAGCAGCTGATCCAGCACACCCGCCTGGCGCAGTTGGTGACCTTTGGTGAGCAAGGCCTGCAGGCCAGCCATTTGCCGCTGCTGCTTAACCCCGATGAAGGCCCGAATGGCACGCTGTACGGGCACTTGGCCAAGGCCAATCCACAATGGCGTGACCTGCAAAATGGCAGCGAAGCACTGGTGATCTTTGCCGGTGCCGACGCTTATATCAGCCCGGCGTTTTACCCGGCCAAGGCCGAGCACGGCAAAGTGGTGCCCACCTGGAATTACCTCGCCGTGCATGCCTACGGCAAGGCTGAGGTATTTACCGACGCCGAGCGGCTGCTCGCGGTGGTCACCGCCCTCACCGATCGCCACGAAGGCAACCGTGCCCAGCCATGGAAAGTCAGCGACGCCCCGGCCGACTACATCGACGGCATGCTCAAGGCCATCGTCGGCTTCGCCCTGCCCGTCGAGCGCCTGATCGGCAAGCGCAAACTCAGCCAGAACCGCAGCGCAGCCGATATTGCCGGCGTGCGCGAAGGCCTGGCTGCCAGCATTGATGTGCGCGACCAGACCCTCGCGCGCTTTATTCCCCAAGGAGTTTCCGAATGAGTCAGATCGACATCCGCCAGGTGACTGCCGCCGACCACGCCGCGTGGCTGCCGCTGTGGCAGGCGTACTTGAAGTTCTACGAAACCGAACTGCCGGACGCCGTCAGCCAAAGCACCTGGCAACGCCTGATCGACGCCAACGAGCCAACCCATTCGGCGCTCGCCTGGCAGGACGGCAAGGCGGTGGGCATGGTCAACTTTATCTACCATCGCTCCAACTGGAGCATCGAGAATTCCTGCTACCTGCAGGACCTGCTGGTGGACCCGGCCCAACGCGGCACCGGCGTGGGCCGCAAATTGATCGAGTTTGTCTACGCCACCGCCAAGGCCGATAACTGTGCCAAGGTGCACTGGTTGACCCACGAGACCAACGCCACCGCGATTGCGCTGTACGAGCGCATCGCCGAACGCCCAGGTTTCATTCAATTTCGCAAAGGTCTTTAAGGAGCGCAGCATGCCTATCTCACCCGCCGACTGGAAAGGCGTCCCGGCGCCCACGACTCAACTGCTGGAAGGGCGTTTTATCCGCCTGGAAAAACTCGACCCGGCGCGGCATGCCGACGGCCTGTTCCGCGCCCTCGAAGGCCCGGGCGCGGACCCGAAACTCTGGGACTATTTGCCTTACGGCCCCTTCCCCGAGCGCGCCGCGTTCGATGCCTGGCTCAACAACCATGCCGCCAACAGCGACCCGTATTTCTTCAGCGTGATCGACCGCGCCAGCGGCGATGTGCAGGGCATCCTCAGCCTGATGTCCATCGTCCCGGCCCAGGGCCGCATCGAAATCGGCCACGTCACCTTCGGCGCACCGATGCAACGCTCGCCGAAAAGCACCGAGGCCGTGTACTTGCTGGCCAAATACGCGTTCGAGCAGGGCTACCGCCGTCTGGAATGGAAGTGCAACAACGGCAACGCCCGCTCAAAATACGCGGCCGAACGCCTGGGCTTCAGCTTTGAAGGGGTGTTCCGCCAGCATATGGTCGTGAAGGGGCAGAATCGCGATACCGCGTGGTATTCGATTCTGGATTCGGAATGGCCCACCGTGGGCGCAGGCTTTGAAGAGTGGCTGTCCGAAGCGAACCAGGCCGGTTCTGGTCAGCTTAAAGGCCTGGCGGAGTGTCGTCGCCAGGCGATTTAAGCCTTAGGCCGGCTTCTGGGCGAGCACGGCAATGTGCTCCGGCCCAATCCCGCAGCAACCGCCCAAATGGCTGGCACCGCGTGCCTGCCAGTCGGCGGCCCAGTGCAAGTAGCCGGGCGGGTCGAGATCGTCACGCAGCGGGTCGAGGCCATCGTTCGCGGTGGCCTCCTTGGGCTGCGGCGGGAAGGCGTTAGCGTAGGCGCCGATCTGGATGCTCACCCCCAGGCGCTCAAACGTTTGGCGCGCGGTATCAATGGCTGCGCCAATCACCTCCGGCTGGCTGCAATTGAACAGCAGCACCGCCACACCCAGTTGCGCGGCCGCTTCAGCCGCGTCTGCCACCGGTTCGCCAGAACGCAGGCGTGGCACCTCATCGGTGTCTTCATCCTTCAAGGTAAACGACAGCCAGAACGGTTTTCCGTCCTGCGGCAGGCCGGCATGAATAGCTCGGGCCTCAACGATCGAACTCTGGGTTTCCGCCAGCCATAGGTCGACATGGGGCGCCAGGCCATTCACCAGTGGCGTCAGCAGTTCGCTGACTCGGCCGGCCTCGAACAAATCGGGCCGGTAGGAGCCGAACAGCGGCGGCAATGAGCCTGCCACACGCACCGTCTGGCCTGAAGCCTGTACCGCACGTCGGGCCAATTCACCCGCCAACGCCGCAAGGGCCTGGCCTTCGGCCGCAAACCGCGCTTCGCCAATATGAAACGGCACAACCGCGTAGCTGTTGGTGGTGATCACGTTGGCACCGCTCTGGATGTAAGCCGTGTGCACCGCCTCAACGGCCTGCGGCGCTTCGCTCAACGCCAATGCCGACCACTCCGGCTGCCGGAACGGCGCGCCCCGGCGTTGAAGTTCACGGCCCATGCCACCATCGAGAATTACTGCGTTTGCTGCGCCCATATGCTTTTTACTCATATGCTTATGAAAATAACTCACTATGAGAGTCGTTCTTATAACTATTTAATGCGTACCGTCTGGTTAATAACAACCCTTTTCTTACTCAGGTGTCGATTGTGAAACTTAAACCGCTGTTGGCCTTGGGCCTGACGATGCTGGCTGCCTCTACCCAAGCCTTTGGCGGTGCAACCCTGGACCGGGTTGAGCAAAAGAAAGAACTGGTGGGCGTGCTGATGGAAAGCTACCCGCCGTTCTCGTTTCTCAACGAGCAGAACCAACTCGATGGGTTTGACGTCGACGTGGCCAAGGCAGTGGCGCAGAAGTTAGGCGTGAAGCTGCGTCTGGAAACGCCGTCCTGGGATGTGATTGCCGCAGGTCGCTGGGGCGGGCGCTACGATATTTGCATCTGCTCCATGACCCCGAGCAAAGCTCGCGCCGAGGTGTTTGATTTCCCGGTGGAGTACTACGCCTCGCCTGCGGTGATCGTTGTAAATGCCAAGGATGAACGCATCCACGGCGCCAAAGACCTCAGCGGCAAGAAAGTCGGCCTCACCAGCGCATCCAGCTATGAAAGCTACCTGAACAAGAATCTGGTGATTGAAGGCGCCGAAGATACGCAACTTCAGTACCCGTTCGAGGATGTGCAGATCGCCCCGTACGACACCGATAACGTCGCCTTCCAGGACCTGGGCCTGGGCGCCGGTGTGCGCCTGGATGCGATCCTCACCAACCTGGTCACGGCCCAACCGCGCCTGAACCAGGACAAGCGCTTCAAGCTTGCCGGTGAATCGCTGTATGCCGAGCCCAATTCAGTGGCCATCGAGAAAGGTGACCCGCAGTGGGATGCCAAGGTGCGTGAAGTGTTCGCGCAGTTGAAACAGGACGGCACCTTAAGCAAGCTGTCGCAAAAATGGATCGGCGCCGATATCAGCAAATGACCGCCTTCCCGACACCTCCCAAGCCGCCGGTGAACGCATCGCGGCTACAGCGGCTCTTTGGCTTTCGTACGCGGTTGTACCTGACGTGGGCAGCGCTGTTTTGCCTGTTCGCCAGCTTCTTCCTGAGCTTTGACCTGAAGTTCTCGATCATCCTCGACAAGCTGCCCAACCTGGTCGGCGTGCACCTGGGGCCCAACGGGTTTCTGCAAGGCGCAGCGCTGACGCTGTTTCTGTGCCTTTGCTCGATACTCGCCTCGTCGGTGCTGGGGTTTATCACCGCGCTGGGGCGCCTGTCGAAAAGCGCCGTGGCCTTTGGCATTGCGAGTTTTTACGCGTCGTTCTTTCGCGGCACGCCGCTGTTGATCCAGATCCTGCTGATTTATCTGGGCCTGCCCCAACTGGGCCTGGTACCAGGCGCCATCGTCGCCGGGATCATCGCGCTCTCACTGAATTACGGCGCCTACCTGAGCGAAATCTTCCGCGCCGGCATCCTTGGCGTTCCCCACGGCCAACGAGAAGCCGCCCTGGCCCTGGGCATGCGTGACAGCGCGATCTTCTGGCACGTCACCCTCCCCCAGGCCATGCGCACCATCGTGCCACCCGCCACCAACCAGTTCATCTCCATGCTCAAGGACTCGTCCCTGATCTCGGTGATGGGCGTGTGGGAAGTCATGTTCCTGGCGCAGTCGTACGGGCGATCAAGCTACCGATACATCGAAATGCTCACGACCGCCGCGATCATTTACTGGGTGATGTCCCTCGGGCTGGAACTGATCCAGGCACGCCTGGAGCGTCACTACGGCAAAGGCTATGTGCGGCGGGGGTGACGCTCAAGGCAACAGCCACAACCACAGGCTGACAAGCCAATGGCAAACGCGGTTTTAATCGCCCTGCAGTAGAGACAACTCCCGCAAATCAGGGGTCGATAGCCTGACAGTTATCGCCCCGCCATCTCGCTAAATTCCCGGCCTCATTCACCAGAGGCTATGACTTCATGCCCTTCTCCGTCCTAAACCTTGCACGCGCTATCAGCCTGGCTGTTGGCGTAGCCAGTACCCCGTTTGCCCTGGCAGGCATACCCTTTCAGTACGAACTGGACTTTTCTGACGGCACCCCGTATTACCAGCCGCCGGCCCCAATCGTGCCCATCGACAGCTACTTCGACCAGGCGACGACTCACAACGGCCAGCAACTGGCCGCGGTGCTTAAACCGGCTTTGCAACGTGCACTGCAAGCCGGCGACCTGACCTCGGAAGAAATCAAAGGCCTGCAAAAAGCCGCTGACGCATTGTCCCAACAACCAGGCGGCCTGGGTGCAGCATTCGAGCAACTGGCAGGCAGCCAAAATGCCAACTTGGCTGGCGCGACCCAAAACGCCACCGCGCACATCAGCAACTCATTGCTCGCCACCCTGCGCACGCTGCCCAGTGATGGCGATGGCCGCTTGTGGGTGCAAGGCCTGGGCAACGGCGGCAAGCTCGATAAACAAGGCGGCAGCGACGGTCTCAAGCACGGCACTAAAGGCCTGATGCTGGGCGCCGACTGGGCCGTGGGCGACGCCTGGCGAGTCGGAGTAATAGGCGCAAAATCTACCAGCGAGCTTCAAGCTCAACGCTTCAAGGGCGAACTCGATAGCTTGCACCTGGGCGGCTATGCCGTGCGCCAGGATGGCCCATTGGCCCTGCGCCTGGGGGCGTTCTACAGCGATCATGCGGGCAAGAACAAACGCGACGTCAACGTGCTCGACTTCAAGCAGCAACTGCAGGGCAACTACAACGCTCAAAGCCAAACAGTGTTTTCCGAGCTGGGCTACCAATTGGGCACTGCCGACGTGCACGTAGAGCCCTTCGCAGGCCTGGGCTATCAGCGCTATCACCGCGACAGTTTCAAAGAAAAAGGTGGCTGGACGGCCCTGAACGTAGGCCCACAAACCCAGCAAAACCTTAGCAGCACCCTTGGCTTGCGGTTGGCCACGGTGTACCGGTTCGACAATCAGATGAGCCTCACACCCCACCTGAGTACCTACTGGAAGCACCTCTACGGTGAAGTCGACAGCCAAGTGCGCCAATCCTCGCGCGCCGCACAGGGGAACATCGACAGCTTCACCATCACCGGCACCTCGCTGGACCGCAATAGCCTCGACATGCAAGCCGGCCTGGACCTCGCCTTGTCCACCGAACACAGCGTGGGCCTGACCTACAGCGCCCAAGCCGGTACCCACAGCCGCAGCCAGGGCCTGATGGGCGAGTGGAAGATGAGTTTCTAAACGCAAGTGCTGCATGGATAGCGAGCGGTCTTACGCTCGTCGGCTCAATCAGCCGACATAAAACGGCAAGCGCCTACGTTAGTTTTCGACCTCAAGCACACACGAGGTCGAAATCTATGTCACGCGTATCCTTGCACCCTCCTGCCTATATCCCTGCTCCCTCCCTTCCAGCGGCTGCACCCCATGCAGCCGGCGCCTCTGTGCATGCTCAAGCAGGTAACGCCGTTGAGATCACCACGGGCGGCGTGTTCAGAAACGATGGGCACATTTCTACCGGCCCTTCCATGCGGTTCAAAGAGTCTTACAGCGGCATCAGCCTGAACCGTGCAGGGGGCACGGTCGTCAATCACGGCAGTGTAGGCGGCGGCAGCAATGGCATAAAAGCAACCGACGACGTGGCGCTTCTCAATTCAGGCCTGATACGCGGCCACAAAGGTGCTGGTTTAAAGTCCAAAGGCAATGCACAGGTCATCAACTACGGCTTCATCACGGGAGCTGATACCCAACGCCCCAAGCAGAATGACGGCGATGGCGATGGCCTGGACATCGACAAGCTCGCCCGGATTCGCAACTACGGCATCATTGAGGGCACAGGCGCCAATGGTGCAGATAAAAACGGGGCGCCCAATACCAGCGAAGGCATCGCCATGGGCGGCGGCGAAATCCACAACTACGGGGTCATTCGCGGCGCCCATCACGGCGTACTGGTAGACAATGGTGACGTGGGGCCAGCCCATGGGAAAACCCGGCTGGTCAACGAGGGCACTATCAGCGGCCATAACGGCTACGGGGTAAAACTGATCGGCGCGTTTAATGACAGCATCACCAATAACGGCGTGATCAGCGGGACCAACGGCCTCGCCCTGGACATGGGCGGTGGCGACGACGTGTTGACCGTGCAAAATGGCGCCCAATTCAACGGCACCGTAGACGGTGGCAGCGGCTCCAACCGCGTCATTCTGGAGGATGCCAAGGGCGGCACCTTCAGCGGCGCCCGCCGGATGCAGCACCTGAAGGTGAGCACTGGCACCTGGACACTTAACGGCACGCTGGATGCCAACCAGCAAGGTCGGGTCCATAGCGGTGCAACGCTGATCAACCAAAGCCACATCAGCGGCGCCATGACGGTTGAGTCGGGCGCCACCTACATGGGCGGCACGGTGGACAGGCTCAATGTCGCAGGTACGCTGCGGCTGGACTCGCCCCCTCATAGCCGAACCCGAATCAAGCATGACCTGCACATGGAACACGGCTCAAGCCTCGCGTTCAGCGTCGGCAAGGGCGAGGCCCACAGCACGTTGAAAGTCGGTAATCGTGTCAACCTCGACGGTGCCACGTTCAACCTCCATGTCGATAACGAAAGCGACGAGTTGCTTACCCGCCAACTGCGCATCCTTGACGCCCGACAGATCGAAGGCCGATTCGACGCAATCACCAGCAACCTCAACACCCTGGTTCCGGAGTTGATCTACACACGCACCGGCGTATTCATCAGTTTCAGGCGCAAAGCGCCTGTCAGCGCCTGAATGTCAGGCAAAAAAAAGGGGAGCACCTGCCCCCCCGAGGATTAAGCGGTAGTGTCGAAGGCGGGATCAGCCTTCGATTTCAATCAGGATTTCGCCAGGGTTGACCCGGTCGCCCTTGGCCACATGAACGGCGGTTACCTTGCCGGCAATCGCTGCCTGCACTTCGGTTTCCATCTTCATGGCTTCGGTAATCAGCACCGCCTGGCCGGCTTTGACCACGTCGCCTTCCTTGACCAACACGTCGACGATGTTGCCCGGCATCGCCGTGCTGACATGGCCCGGCTCGGTTGCATGCTTGCGCTTGCTGCCGCCGCTGCTGACAAACTCGTTGAGCGGTTCGAACACCACTTCTTCGGGCATGCCGTCGATGGACAGGTAGAAGTGGCGCTTGCCTTCGGCTTTCACGCCGACACCGGTAATGTCCACACGGTAGCTTTCACCGTGCACGTCGATGACGAACTCGGTCGGCACGCCTTCGCCACCGGCACGGGCTACACCGCCGGCTTCGGGGATCGGCAACAGCACTTCAGGTGTGAGGGTGCCGGCGTCACGTTCTTCGAGGAACTTGCGCCCGATGTCCGGGAACATGGCGTAGGTCAGCACGTCTTCTTCGGACTTGGCCAATGCGCCGATTTCGCCGCGCAGCTTGGTCATCTCCGGCTTGAGCAGGTCGGCCGGGCGATGGTCGATCACCTCTTCGCTACCAATGGCCTGGCGACGCAGCTTCTCGTTCACGGTGCCCGGCGCCTTGCCGTAGCCGCCTTGCAGGTAGAGCTTCACTTCGTTGGTGATGGTCTTGTAGCGCTCGCCGGCCAGCACGTTGAAGAACGCCTGGGTGCCGACGATCTGCGAGGTCGGTGTGACCAGCGGCGGGAAGCCGAGGTCTTCACGCACACGCGGGATTTCGGCCAGCACTTCGCTCATGCGGTTGAGTGCGCCCTGCTCTTTCAACTGGTTGGCCAGGTTGGAAATCATCCCGCCCGGCACCTGGTTGACTTGCACGCGGGTGTCGACGGCGGTGAATTCGCTTTCGAACTGGTGGTACTTCTTGCGCACGGCGTAGAAGTACAGGCCAATTTCCTGCAGCAGTTCCAGGCTCAGGCCCGTGTCGAATTCGCTGCCTTTAAGGGCTGCGACCATCGACTCGGTGCCCGGGTGGCTGGTGCCCCAAGCGAAGCTGGAAATGGCGGTGTCGATATGGTCGGCACCGTTTTCGATCGCCTTGAGTTGGCACATCGCAGCCAGGCCAGCGGTGTCATGCGAATGGATGAAAATCGGCAGGCTTTGCTCGGCCTTCAACGCCTTGACCAGTTCGCCGGTGGCGTACGGGGTCAGCAAGCCGGCCATGTCCTTGATCGCCACCGAGTCACAACCCATGGCTTCCATTTGCTTGGCCTGGGCCACGAATGCCTCGATGGTGTGCACCGGGCTGGTGGTGTAGGCGATGGTGCCCTGGGCATGTTTGCCGGCAGCTTTGACCGCTTCGATAGCCACACGCAGGTTACGCACGTCATTCATGGCGTCGAAAATGCGGAACACGTCGATGCCATTCACAGCAGCCTTGGCGACGAAGGCTTTGACCACGTCGTCACTGTAGTGGCGGTAGCCCAGCAGGTTCTGGCCACGCAGCAGCATTTGCAGGCGTGTGTTAGGCAACGCGGCGCGCAGTTTGCGCAGGCGCTCCCACGGGTCTTCCTTGAGGAAACGCACGCAGGCGTCGAAGGTCGCGCCGCCCCAGACTTCCAGGGACCAGTAGCCGACTTTGTCGAGCTTGTCGCAGATCGGCAGCATGTCATCGGTGCGCATGCGGGTCGCCAGCAGCGATTGGTGGGCGTCGCGCAGGATGGTATCGGTTACGAATATTTTTTTGGAAACAGGAGTCTTGGACATTGTTGTATTCCTCACAGGCCTGCGTGGGCGGCGATGGCGGCGGCGATGGCCAGGGCCAGCTCTTCGGGTTTGCGCTTGATCGAGTAGTTGGTCAGCTCAGGGTGGCTTTCCACGAAACTGGTGTTGAACTGGCCGCTGCGAAATTCCGGGTTGCGCAGGATTTCCTGGTAGTAGGCGGCGGTGGTCTTCACGCCTTGCAGGCGCATGTCGTCCAGGGCACGCAGGCCGCGGTCCATGGCTTCTTCCCAGGTCAACGCCCACACCACCAGTTTCAGGCACATGGAATCGTAGAACGGCGGGATGGTATAGCCGGTGTAGATCGCCGTGTCGGTGCGCACGCCGGGACCGCCGGGCGCGTAGTAACGGGTGATCTTGCCGAAACTTGGCAGGAAGTTGTTCTTCGGGTCTTCGGCGTTGATGCGGAACTGCAACGCGAAACCACGGTGCTGAATGTCTTCCTGTTTCACCGACAGCGGCAGGCCCGACGCGATGCGGATCTGCTCACGCACGATGTCGATGCCGGTGATTTCTTCGGTGATGGTGTGCTCCACCTGCACGCGGGTGTTCATCTCCATGAAGTACACCTCGCCCTCGGCGAGCAGGAACTCCACGGTGCCGGCGTTCTCGTAACCCACGGCCTTGGCGGCGCGCACCGACAGGTCACCGATGTAGGCGCGCTGTTCCGGGGTCAGTTGCGGGCTGGGGGCAATTTCAATCAGCTTCTGGTTACGCCGCTGGATCGAGCAATCGCGCTCGAACAGATGCACCACGTTGCCAAAGCTGTCACCGAGGATCTGCGCCTCGATGTGCTTGGGATTGACGATGCATTTTTCCAGGAACACTTCCGCCGAACCGAAGGCTTTGGTGGCCTCGGAAATAACCCGGGGGAAGGCTTGTTCAAGTTCTTCGCGACTGTTGCAGCGACGGATGCCGCGACCGCCACCACCGGAGGTGGCCTTGAGCATCACCGGGTAACCAATGCGGTCGCCTTCGGTGAGGGCTTCGGCGATATCGGCGACGTTGCCTTCGGTGCCCGGCGTGACCGGCACACCGGCCTTGATCATGCTGCGGCGCGCTTCGGTCTTGTCGCCCATGCGGCGGATCACTTCGGCCGACGGGCCGATGAACTTGATCCCGCGCTCGGCGCAGATGTCTGCCAATTCGGCGTTTTCCGACAGGAAACCATAGCCTGGGTGCAAGGCGTCACAACCGGTTTCCACGGCCAGGTTCACCAGCTTGCGCGGGTTCAGGTAACCGGCCAGCGGCTCGGCACCAATGCTGTGGGCTTCGTCGGCACGTTTAACGTGCAACGCGTGGCGGTCGGCGTCCGAGTAAACCGCGACCGAGCGAATGCCCATCTCGGCGCAGGCACGCACGATTCGTACGGCAATTTCACCACGGTTGGCGATCAGGATCTTTTTTATCACTTGGAAATTCCCTTGAGCCGATTGCTGCGTTCTACGACCCGTTGGATCCGGGTCGGCGCGTGACCAAATGTTTCATGACAGTCGCGAGACACACACTATGCGCACCGGAGGATTAACAAAAATCAATAATTATTGGGTTGTGTATAAGTAAAGACTTATAGTTGGCCGGACGGCCCAGGGCGAGAGGATTTAAATAATGCGTAAGTCATTGATGCGTATGACATTGCGTCAATTGCAGATCTTCAATGAAGTGTGTGATTTACGCTCCTACAGCCGCGCAGCCGAGGAAATGTCTCTTACCCAACCCGCCGTGAGCCTGCAAATTCGCCAGCTTGAAGAGCTGATCGGCCAGCCGCTGTTCGATTACGTCGGCAAAAAGCTCTACATGACTGAAGCCGCCGAGGCTTTGCAGCGCGCCAGCCGGGACATTTTCGGGCGCCTGGAAAACCTCGATATGCAGTTGTCGGACATGCAGGGTTCGTTGCAGGGCCAACTGAAACTGGCGATCGAATCCAGCGCCAAATATTTCGTCCCGCACCTGTTTGCCGCCTTCAAACGCCAGCATCCCGAAGTGCAGTTGCACCTCACGGTGGTCAACCGCGCCCAGGTGATTCGCAGGCTGTCGGATAACCGCGATGACCTGGTGATCATGTCCATGGTGCCTCAGGACATGGGCCTGGAATTTCTGCCGTTCCTGAACAACCCGATTGTCGCCGTGGCGCCGCTCGATCACCCGCTGAGCCTGCAAGGGCCGCTGCGCCTTCAAGACCTGGAACCCTACACGCTGCTCATCCGCGAACCAGGTTCCGGCACGCGGCTGGCCTGCGAGGAGTACTTCAAGGAAAAACGCGTGCACTTCACCCAGACGGTGGAAGTGGCCTCGGCCGAGGCGCAGCGTGAGTGCGTCAGCGCAGGGTTGGGCGTGGCGTTGCTGACGCGCCACGCAGTCAACCTGGAGCTGGCCACCGGCGGGCTCAAGGAGCTGCCGGTGGAAGAGCTGCCGCTGTACCGCAGTTGGTGCCTGGTACAGGCCAAAGCCAAACGCCTGTCACCGGTGGCCCATGCGTTCCTGGGCTTTATACGCAGCGAACGCGTACAGATCAGCGCGCTGGCTGAGCGTTTCGCTGGGCAGCCGCGGGTGCCTGCCAGTGGAGTTCCGGGTAGTCACTGATGCTCTGGAGCAGTTGGCGCTCCTCGCAGCGGTCTTCGATTGCGCGACGGAACGCCATGCGGCGCTGGTCTTCTTGCTGACGACGGGTTTTGACGGTGCTGCTGTCTTCGTAGTGCCGGGCCATTTCGAGTCTCCCAATGCGAGTACGGGGAGTACAGAATGGGCGCAAGGGATGACGGTTTGGCGGCGCGAGGGTTACAGGACGATGAATCTTCCAGCATCAGCGCAGTACCACTGTGGGAGCTGGCTTGCCTGCGATAGCGGTGGGCGGCGACTGATACACAGCCATCGCAGGCAAGCCAGCTCCCACATTTGACCGAGGACGACCTCGAATCAGTCGTCGAGGGCTTTGACGGACTTGGGCGACAACCGCAGGCTGCGCAAGCTGCGCTTCACACTCTTGAGGTGGTTGACCAGGCTCGGCCCGCGCGCCATGGCCACGCCCATCGCCAACACGTCGATCACCACCAGATGCGCAATACGCGAGGTCAGCGGCGTATAGATCTCGGTGTCTTCGTGCACGTCGATCGCCAGGTTGACCGTGGACAGCTCCGCCAACGGCGTCTGGCTCGGGCACAGGGTAATCAACGAAGCGCCGCTTTCACGCACCAGGTTGGCGGTGATCAGCAGGTCTTTGGAGCGCCCGGACTGGGAAATGCAGATGGCCACGTCGGTCGGCTTCAAGGTCACCGCCGACATCGCCTGCATGTGCGGGTCGCTGTAGGCCGCGGCAGTGAGCAGCAGGCGGAAGAATTTGTGCTGGGCATCAGCGGCGACGGCACCGGATGCACCAAAACCATAAAACTCTACGCGCTGGGCCTGGGACATGGCGGTCACGGCCTTTTGCAGCTCAACCGGATCGAGCTTCTCGCGCACCTCCATCAGCGTGTGCAAGGTGGTGTCGAAGATTTTCAGGCTGTAGTCGGCCACGGAGTCGTCTTCATGGATCGCAAACTGCCCGAAGCTCGCACCGGCCGCCAGGCTTTGCGCCAGCTTGAGTTTCAAGTCCTGGAACCCGGAACAACCGATGGCACGGCAAAAGCGCACGATGGTCGGCTCACTGATGCCCACGCTGTGGGCCAGGTCGGCCATGGAACTGTGCATCACGGCCGCAGGGTCAAGCAGCACGTGATCGGCAACCTTGAGTTCCGATTTGCGTAACAGGTGGCGCGACTGGGCGATATGTTGCAACAGGTTCAAAGGGCAGGACTCTTGTTATTGGCAGACGCCAGGGATGTAGCAAGCTTGTAGTTATACTACAAGAATTACCGTTTTGCCCGCCCGATGCATCACTAAATCGCCCTGATGCCCTTTGAATCAGCGGGCAGCCGCCTTGTAGCCATAGGGGCGGCGTGGCGGTCTTTAAGGAAAGTCTGCATTTTTTCGTAATAAATCTGCCAACCCTTCAGCGGCCATCGGCCGACTGATCAAGTAACCCTGTACTTCATCGCAGCGTTCGCCGCGCAGGAAATCCAGCTGCTGCTGGTCTTCCACACCTTCGGCCACCACCTTGAGCGCCAGCCCGTGGGCCATGGCGATGATTGCGCGAGTGATGGCCGCATCTTCCCGGCCCTGGCCAAGCCCCCGGATAAACGTCTGGTCGATCTTCACGTAATCCACGGGGATGCGTTTGAGATAGCTGAGGGACGAATACCCGGTGCCAAAGTCATCGATGGCCAACTTCACGCCCAAATCGCGCAATTGCTGGAAGGTCGCGATGATGTGCTCAACGCTGTCGAGCAGTTGGCTTTCGGTCAGCTCCAGCTCCAGGTATTGCGGGTCCAGGCCGGTTTCTTCGAGCACCTGGCGCACCAGGCTGACCAACTTGCCCTGGCGCAACTGATGCACGGAAAGGTTTACCGACACGCGGATCGGCGCCAGCCCCTGGCGCTGCCACTCGCACGCCTGCCAGCACGCCTGGCGCAGCACGAATTCGCCCAGTGGCACGATCAGACCGGTTTCCTCGGCCAAGCCGATAAAGTCCCCCGGCGGCACCATGCCCCACTGCGGATGCTCCCAGCGCACCAGCGCCTCGGCGGCGTTCAGCTTGCCCGTGGCCAGGCACAGTTTCGGTTGGTAGAACACCGTGAGCTGGCGCTCGTCGATAGCCTTGCGCAGGTGGTTTTCCAGCTGCAAACGCTCCAGCGTGCTGGCTTGCAGGCTGTCGGTGTAGAACTGGAAATTGTTGCCGCCCAAATGCTTGGCGTGTTGCATGGCCATGTTGGATTGGCTGACCAGCGCAGAAATTTCCCGCGCATTGTCCGGCAGCAAACTGACGCCCATTGAGGCGCTGACCACCAGCTCATGCCCCTCCACCGCCACCGGCACCCGCAACTTGGCGAGCAGCCGCGTGGCCACCCGTGCCAGGCTCGACAGGCTGCCATAGGCATCGAACAGCACGGCAAACTCATCACCGGACAGGCGTGCGATGGTGTCGGCTTCGGGCAAGGCATTGATCAGGCGGCGGGCCATTTTCTGCAACAGTTGGTCGGCGACTTCATGGCCGAGGCTGTCGTTGAGCAGCTTGAAGCGGTCCAGGTTGATGTGCAGCAGCGCCAGGCTGCGCCCGCCCTGCCGCACCCGCGCATGCGCCTCACGCAGGCGTTCGCGAAACAGCGAACGGTTGGCCAGGCCCGTCAGCTCGTCATAGTGAGTGAGGTAGCGCATACGCTCCTCGGATTCACGCCGCGCGGATAGATCGGCGAAGAAGCCCACAATGTGGCTGACTTTTCCCCGAGCATCGCGCACTACATTCAATTGCAGCCACTGCGGGTACAGCTCGCCGTTCTTGCGTGTTTCCACCAACTCGCCCTGCCAGGTGCCATGGCTGAGCAGGGCCTGGCGAATCACCGGGAAGTGGCGGCGGGCGTCACGGCTGCTGGGCAGTTCGACGACATTGCGGCCGATCATGTCGTCGATTTCAAAGCCGGTGACGCGGCTGAAGGCCTGGTTAACGGCGATCAGCACGTACTCGGGGTCCAGAATCACGATGCCTTCGCTGGCCGCTTCGAACACCGTCGAGGCCAGGCGTTGCTGTTCCTCCAAGGCCTTGTCGGCGCTGATGTCGCGGCGCGTACCGAGCATGCGCGTGACGCGGCCGCCGGGCGTGCGCTCCACAGCACGGCCACGGTCTTCGATCCACACCCAATGGCCGTCGCCATGGCGCACGCGGTATTCCACCTGGTAATCCTCGCTGCGCCCCTTGAGGTGCTCCACCAGCGCGCGCTTGAGCAGCGGCAGGTCTTCGGGGTGCAGGCGCGGCTTGAGGTGGCTGAGCATCGCCGTGACGTACTCCGGCTCCAGGCCAAACAACTCTTTGAGCTGAGTGTGATGCACCTCGTCGGTTTGCAGGTTCCAGTCCCACAGGCCCAACTCACTGGCTTGCAGGGCCATGGCCAGGCGCGCTTCACTTTTATTCAGGGCCAGGCTGGCGGCGTCCAGCTCCTGGCTGCGTTGCGTCACGCGGTCTTGCAGGCCGATTTGGGCGTCGCGTAATTCCTGTTCGGCCTGGCGACGTTGGCCGACTTCGCGCACCAGTTCCTGATTCAACTGTTCACTGCGTTGCTGCGCCTGCTGCAGATGCTCGATCAGCGCCTGGTTCTGAAAGCGTCGCAACAAGCCGCGCTGGATCAGGCGGTTGACCTGCCAGGCCACCAGGCTCAAAGACGCGAGCAGGATCAGGCCAAGCACGCCCCAACCTTGTTGCTGCGCAGTGCCGTTCCAGAACAGATAGACAATGGCCGGCACCAGACACGGCACGGCAAAGGACAGGAACGCCGGCAAACTCACGGCATAGGCAACGCTGGCCGACAGCGTTGCGGCGCCGATCAGGCCGAACACCCAGGCCTGCTGCATAAAGCTGTCCGCCGGCACCAAAGCGATGGCGGCGGTGGCCAGGGTCAAGCCACTGACCGCCGAGCCGAGCATGAACATGCGCCGCCAGATCGGTAGGGCCTGGCGGCTGGGCATCGCCGAATCGAACGCCGCCACCTGGATCACACGCAGGGCCACCAGGGCGAGCAGCCAGACCAGCCAGATGCTGTCCAACAGGTATTGCTTGGGGTTCCACAGCAACCAGGCGCAGACCAGGCCGTTGACCAGCATCAATAACGTCGGCAGCAACGAGCCTTGATACAACAGGCGAGTGCGTTCGACCGCCATCTCGGTTGCGTAATGTTTACGGATGACCTGCGCGGGCGCCACCGAGGGGCCAAACAGGTCGGGACTGAGGGTCATAGGCAGTGTTCTTATAATGGTGAGCCCGAAACGTGGACGGAGCATACACAAGCAAGCGCTTGGGCCAAACTGCTCCAAGTCATAAAAACCCCACGGTTTTTACCCGCAAACTTCGCGGCCAAAGCGCTTGAGCTAGACAGTGCGCGGGCTGTGGGCCATGACCAACCGGTCATCACCGCCAGCAGAATGTTTGCGTGGCCAGGATCGCCCGGAATGTTTTGTATCGACCACCCGGCATTGGGATTTGCCCGACTCCCCGCAGCACCCTAGAATGCGCCGATGCGCGATGATCTCTCCCTTTTGCTGAACTCCCTCAACGATGCCCAACGCCAGGCTGTCGCAGCCCCCGTTGGCCGTCAGTTGGTCCTGGCCGGTGCTGGCTCCGGTAAAACCCGAGTGCTGGTGCACCGTATCGCCTGGTTGATCCAGGTCGAAAACGCGTCCCCGCACTCCATCCTGTCGGTGACCTTCACCAACAAGGCCGCTGCCGAGATGCGCCACCGCATCGAGCAACTGATGGGCATCAGCCCGGCCGGCATGTGGGTGGGCACCTTCCACGGCCTGGCGCACCGCCTGTTGCGGGCGCACTGGCAGGAAGCAGGGTTGAGCCAGACCTTCCAGATTCTCGACAGCGATGACCAGCAACGCCTGGTCAAGCGGGTGATCCGCGAGCTGGGCCTGGACGAGCAACGCTGGCCGGCGCGTCAGGCGCAATGGTTTATCAACGGCCAGAAAGACGAAGGCCTGCGCCCGCAACATATCCAGGCCAGCGGCGATTTGTTCCTGGCCACCATGCGCAGCATTTATGAAGCCTACGAGGCCGCCTGCGTGCGCGCCGGCGTGATCGACTTCTCCGAGTTGCTGTTGCGCGCCCTCGACCTGTGGCGCGACAACCCCGGCTTGCTGGCCCATTACCAGAAACGCTTCCGGCACATTCTGGTGGACGAGTTCCAGGACACCAACGCCGTGCAGTACGCCTGGTTGCGCCTGCTGGCCAAGGGCGGCGACAGCTTGATGGTGGTGGGCGACGACGACCAGTCGATCTACGGCTGGCGCGGCGCGAAAATCGAGAACATCTACCAGTATTCCGACGATTTCCCGGACGCGATCACCATCCGCCTGGAACAGAACTACCGCTCCACCGCCGGCATCCTCAAGGCCGCCAACGCCTTGATCGCCAACAACACCGGGCGCATGGGCAAAGAACTGTGGACCGACGGCGGCGAAGGCGAAGCGATCAACCTGTACGCCGCGTTCAATGAACACGACGAAGCGCGCTACGTGGTGGAAACCATCGAAAGCGCGTTGAAAACCGGCCTGGCGCGCAGCGATATCGCGATTCTGTACCGCTCCAACGCCCAGTCGCGGGTACTGGAAGAAGCCTTGCTGCGCGAGCGCATTCCTTACCGCATCTATGGCGGCCAGCGCTTCTTCGAACGTGCCGAAATCAAGAACGCCATGGCTTACCTGCGCTTGCTGGAAGGCCGTGGCAACGATGCGGCGCTGGAGCGGGTGATCAATATCCCGGCGCGTGGCATCGGTGAGAAAACCGTTGAGGCGATTCGCGACCACGCCCGCCACGCCGATGTGTCGATGTGGGAATCCATGCGCCTGCTGATCGCCAACAAGGGCCTGACCGGGCGTGCTGCCGGGGCGTTGGGTGTGTTTGTCGAGTTGATCGAGAACCTGGCGGCCAAGTGCGCAGAAATGCCGCTGCACTTGATGACCCAGACCGTGATCGAGCAGTCCGGGCTGATCGCCTATCACGAAGCGGAAAAAGGCGAAAAAGGCCAGGCCCGGGTAGAAAACCTTGAGGAACTGGTCAGCGCGGCCCGCGCATTCGAAAACACCGAGGAAGATGAAGAGCTGACGCCGCTCGCCGCCTTCCTCGGCCATGCGTCGCTCGAAGCCGGTGATACCCAGGCCGATGAGCATGAAGACAGCATCCAGCTGATGACCTTGCACAGTGCCAAGGGCCTGGAATTTCCGTATGTGTTCCTGGTGGGCATGGAAGAAGGTCTGTTCCCGCACAAGATGAGCCTGGAAGAGCCCGGCCGCCTTGAGGAAGAACGCCGCCTGGCCTACGTGGGCATCACCCGCGCCATGCAGAACCTGGTGATGACCTACGCCGAGACCCGACGTTTGTACGGCAGCGAGACCTACAACAAGGTGTCGCGCTTCGTACGTGAAGTGCCGAAAGGTCTGATCCAGGAAGTGCGCTTGTCCAACAGCGTCAGCCGACCGTTCGGCGGCGGCCAGCAGCAGAACTCCAGCAGCATGTTCGCCGGTTCCGAGATTCCGGAAACGCCCTTCAGCCTTGGCCAGCAGGTCAAGCATGCGATCTTCGGTGAGGGTGTAATCCTTAACTTCGAAGGCGCTGGCGCCCAGGCACGGGTGCAGGTGAATTTCGCCGAAGGCAGCAAGTGGCTGATGATGGGTTACGCGAAGCTCGAAGCAATCTGACGATCGTCTGTGGCGAGGGAGCTTGCTCCCGCTGGAGCGCGAAGCGCTCCCATTTTGCGCCGCTGCGATGTATCAGCTAGACCGCGTTTGCCTGATTGGGCTGCTTCGCAGCCCAGCGGGAGCCAGCTCCCTCGCCACACATCGCCCTCCTGATGAAACTTCGCGTTACATGAAGGTTGTTGGCCCTCCCTTGTTTTTAAGCAGTACGGGCCAATATCTGAGATAAGTCCTACAGGCCATTCTGAATCGGTCTTACGCAAAAGCCCGAAACATTATGTCGCTAGCCACTGTCACGACACCTGTGCAACATGGCGCGCGTGCAATCCACAAATGGGAATTCCCTTTATGAAACGATTTCTTAGCATCGCCATGGCGTTGTGCATCGGCCTGACGATGAGCCTCGACGCCAACGCCAAGCGCTTCGGTGGCGGCAAAAGCATGGGCTCGGCGCCGACTCACCAGACCAGCCAAATGGTTCCTTCCGCCGGTGGCGCAGCCGCGACCGCAGGCGCAGCCGGTGCTGCCGGCGCCGCCGCCAAGGCCGGCGGTGCTTCGCGCTGGTTAGGCCCTCTGGCCGGTATCGCCGCCGGTGGCCTGCTCGCTTCCATGTTCATGGGCGGCGGCTTCCAGGGCATGCAGATCTTCGACATCCTGATCCTGGCCGTCATCGCCTTTGTGATCTTCCGCTTTATCGCCGCCCGTCGACGCAAGCAGCAGGAGCACCTGGCTCCAGCCGGCGCGCCGATGCAGCGTGAAGTGTTCGAGCAAAAACCAGCCATGGGCTCGATCTTCGGTGGTTCGGCCGCGCCTGCTGCCGCTCGTCCGGTGATCAATGCACCGGCCTGGTTCAACGAAGAACGTTTCGTCGAAGCGGCCCGCAGCCACTTCCAGTCCCTGCAGCAGCACTGGGACGCCAACGAAATGGACAAGATCGCCGAGTTCGTAACCCCGCAACTGCTGGAGTTCCTCAAGCGCGAACGGGCCGAAATCGGCGATGCGTTCCAGTCGACTTACATCGACGACCTGCGCGTGCAGCTGGACGGTGTGGATGATCGCGCCGACAAGACCATCGCCACCCTGACCTTCAGCGGTGTGTCGAAGACCTCGCGCTTCGACCAGGGCGAAGTGTTCAGCGAAAGCTGGAACATGGAACGCCCGCAAGGCGAGAACCAGCCTTGGCTGGTCGCCGGTATCCGCCAGAACGGCTGATAACCGCACGCTTGAGCACTTGGTAATAAAAACCCCGGACATGTTCCGGGGTTTTCTATTTCGCGGTTGCACTTATAGCGAGCTACTGTATAAAACGCCCTATTAACCGCGCCAACTAGCAAGAGGATCCCGGCCGTGGAAGAAATCATCGAACAATTGCGTGAAGCCAACGAACCGGTCCCGGTTCCTCTGGAGCTGCCTGACGAAGACCAACTGGTGGAAATCGAGGAACAACTGTTCATCGACATCCCGTTTGTCTTCCGTGAATTCCTGTTGACCGTCAGCGATGTGGTGTACGGCAGCCTGGAACCGGTGACCGTCACCGACCCGCAGTCCCATACCTACCTGCCGGACGTTGCCGCCAACGCCTGGGACGCCGGTGTTGACCGTAGCATGATCCCGATCTGCCAGGACGGCGATGACTACTACTGCGTCGAAGAAGACGGCACTGTGGTGCTGTGGTCGGGCGAAGAGGAACTGGTCACCGAAGAAACCTGGGAATCGGTGTGGCACTGGGCGCGGGACGTCTGGCTGGAAAGCTGAGTCCCAAAACCTTAGGTGACCCCGCTTTTGTGGCGAGGGAGCTTGCTCCCGCTGGGCTGCGAAGCAGCCCCAACCAGGGCAACGCGTTTATCCAGGTGTGGCGAGGTGACTGTTTCAGGGCTGCTGCGCAGTCCAGCGGGAGCAAGCTCCCTCGCCACAATGACATCAGTGCTCCGGCGTATCTTTGTGGTTATCCAGGGTCTCCAGCAAGGCGACCTGCATCCGCGTATGCACGCGGATGAACCACCGCCAGAGCACCGCCGCCACCGCCGCCGTGACCACGGCAATCAGTACCAGCAACTTGTTGGTCGGCAATATACTGGCCGACAAGGCTGCCAATAGCAGGAAGATCACCAACAGCGACAGGATCGGGATCAGCTCCGCGATCACCCGTCGCACACGCTGAGTATGCCGCCCGGCCATCTCCGGTTTCACACTCATCTCCGCCAGCAACATCGACAGCGCCTTGAGCTTGCGGTACGCCGCAATCAGAAACGGCAGCGACAGCAGCAACGCCCCACCCCAGATCAATGCCTTCTGCCAGCTCGGATCATTGACCCAGCCTTCCAGATACCCGCCAATGCGCGCCGCGAAGAAGCTGCCGGCAAAGAAGATCGCGATCACCAATGCCAGGTTCACGCCCACTTGCAGGATGATCTTGCGAATCATCGACGCCAGCATCGCGCCCTCACCTTGAGGCTGAATGCTGCGCAACCATTCGCCATACATACCGAACACCCGGCTCATGCGCTTGGGCATTACCGCGGCAATCTTCAACGACAACGGGTCAGCGCCACGAATCAGGTACGGCGTGAGCAGTGTGGTAATCGCCGAAACCGCCACCGCCACCGGATAGAGGAAGTCACTGGTCACCTGCAAGGTCATCCCCAGCGCGGCGATGATGAAGGAAAACTCGCCAATCTGTGACAGCCCCATGCCCACGCGCAGTGAGGTGCGGCCATCATTGCCGGCAATAAACGCACCGAGGCCGCAGGACAGCATTTTGCCCAGCACTACCGCCACGGTAATCACCGCGATTGGCCAGGCGTACTGCAGCAGGATCTGCGGGTCGATCATCAAGCCGATGGCGACAAAGAAGATCGCGCTGAACATGTCGCGAACCGGTTCGATCAGGCGTTCAATTTTAATCAGCTGGCGAGATTCGGCCATGATCGCGCCGATCAGGAACGCGCCCAGCACCATGCTGTATTCGAGCTTGACCACCAGCAGGCAAAAGCCGAAACACAGGCCCAACACGGTGATCAGCAGCATCTCGTTACTTTCAAACTTGGCCACATAGGCCAGCAGGCGCGGCACCAGCAAAATGCCGATCACCAACGCCACAATCATGAACAGCGACAGCTTGCCGACCGTGGAGAACACCTCGCCGGAACTCACCGTGCCGCTGACCGCGATGCTCGACAGCAGGGCAATGATGCCGATGCCCAGGATGTCCTCGACGATCAGCACGCCAAAAATCAGCTGGGCAAAACGCTGGTTCTTCATCTTCAGGTCATTGAGTGCCTTGACGATGATGGTGGTCGAAGAGATCGCCAGAATGGCGCCGAGGAACAGCGAATCCATGGTGTTCCAGTCAAACCAGCGGCCGATCTCGTAGCCGATCCAGATCATCAGGATGATTTCCAGGAAGGCCGCGATAAACGCCGTGGCGCCGACCTTGAACAACTTGCGCAGGCTGAACTCCAGGCCCAGGCAAAACATCAGGAAGATCACCCCCAGCTCAGCCAGGGTCTTGATGGTGTCTTCGTCGTGGATCAGGCCGAACGGCGGCGTGTGAGGGCCGATGATGAACCCGGCGACGATATAGCCCAGCACCACCGGCTGCTTGAGGCGGTGAAACAGGATGGTGACAACCCCTGCCACCAACATGATCACGGCCAAGTCCTGGATAAAGCTGATGGCGTGCATGGCGAGGGGCTCCTTGAGGGTACTGGCGCTTTTCCCACTTCCGCACGCGCCCTTGGACAGTCGCGAAGCGCGGAAGGAAAAGTCTGCCTTGATCGTAAGAAATGCCCTGAGATGGGCTTTTGAAGGTTAACACCGCGACTTCCGGCAGAAAGCCGGTGCAATATATGGAAACAGATCGGTGTTCGCGTGACGGCAAGCCGCCCATTGGCGTCCCGTTAGGGAGTGCGCTGTAAAGATTCCAGCACCCGTAGAGGTGTCCCCCAACCAATGCCTACAACCCGTGAGTGTGCTATGGAACCCGGAAACGCCCAGCTGTCGATGACGGTATTGATGACCCCTGACATGGCCAACTTCTCAGGCAATGTGCACGGCGGCACCCTGCTCAAGTACCTCGACGAAGTGGCCTACGCCTGCGCGAGCCGTTACGCGGGCCGTTATGTGGTCACGCTGTCGGTCGACCAGGTGATTTTTCGCGAGCCGATTCATGTCGGCGAGCTGGTGACCTTCCTGGCCTCGGTCAACTACACCGGCAACACATCGATGGAAGTGGGCATCAAGGTGGTGACCGAAAACATCCGCGAGCGCTCGGTGCGCCATACCAACAGCTGCTTCTTCACCATGGTGGCCGTGGACGACCAGCGCAAACCCGCCGCCGTACCGCCGCTGCAGCCGCAGAACAGCGAAGACAAGCGCCGGTTTGTACAGGCGCAGCAACGCCGGCAGATCCGTCAGGAGCTGGAGAAGCGTTACCAGGAAATCAAGGCCGACGGGCCGTAAGTCCCGAGCTGTAAACCCAATCGAATGTGGGAGCTGGCTTGCCTGCGATGACGGCCTGACAGTCGACATCTTTGTCGCCTGACACACCGTCATCGCAGGCAAGCCAGCTCCCACATTGGGTTTTGTGTGCTTACAGGCAGATGGGTGTTGCTTCGAAGCGCACACGCGGATGCGCGATTCGATCCTGAGCCCGCACCAGCTCCAGCTCGTAACTGGTGCAGGCCTGGGTTTCCAGCAGCACTTCATGCACCGCTGCGGCGGTGAACTCGAAGGCTGCCAACAGGCTGTCACCCAACAGCACACGCGCCAGGAACAACCCCGACGTCAGGTCGCCCACACCCACCGGCTGACGCGGGAACGCCAGCAACGGCCGACGCAAGTGCCAGCTGCCTTCAGCGGTAACCAGTAGCATCTCGAAACCCTCCGGCAACTTGCCCGGGTAATCCAGGTGTTTGACCAATACCGCCTTCGGCCCACGGGCCAGCAGCGCCTTGGCCATCGCCAGGCAATCGAACAGCGATTGCGGTTTGCGCCCGGCAAAGCTATCTAGCTCCAGCTGATTAGGGCACAGGAAATCCGCCATGGCCGCCGCCTCGTCCAGCAGGAAATCGCTGACTTCCTGAGGCACGATGCAACCCTTTTCCGGATGGCCCATGACGGGGTCGCACAGGTACAGGGCTTTAGGGTTAATGGCCTTGATACGTGCCACGCCGGTCAAAATCGCGCGGCCCTGATCGGCACTGCCCAAGTAGCCGGACAGCACCGCGTCGCAGTTACCCAGCTCGCCAATCGCGGCAATGCCTTCTACCAGCGCCGGAATTTGCTGCGGCGCCAGCACTTCCCCCGCCCACTGGCCATACTGAGTGTGATTGGAGAACTGCACCGTGTTCAGCGGCCAGACGTTCACCCCGACCCGCTGCATGGGGAACACGGCGGCGCTGTTTCCGGCGTGGCCAAAGACCACATGAGACTGGATCGCAAGCAGATGAGGTGTGCGTTTCATGCGGGAGATTTCCGTAAAGCCGTTAGAATTCTGGCCGCGCAGTATGCGACTAAACGCAGCCTGTACGACAGACCAGCGACACAGTTAAGCTGCTCTCACTTTGTTGGAGTTCATCGCATGCTGACCCTGGGAAACATCTTCGTGTTGATGCTGTTGGCGACCGGTGCCGCCTGGGTGTGGCACAACCACGGCCTGCGCGAAAAGGCGCTGGAGCGGGTCAAGCAGCATTGCGCCAAGCTCGATATCGAACTGCTCGACGGCGCAGTGGCGCTCAAACGCATCGGTTTTGTGAAAGATGCCAATGGTCGGCGCCGCTTGGCGCGCATTTATAACTTTGAGTTCACCGTGACCGGCGAAGCCCGTCATCCTGGGACTATCACTCAGTTCGGCGCCCACAGCGCGCAGATCGAGTTGGCGCCCTACCCGTTCGAGATCAAGACGCCGCTGCCCAGCGCCGAAGTCATCGAGCTGAGCCAATGGCGCCAGGACCACGCCAGCAAGACCCGTCACTGACGGCAGGCGGCCAGCGCGATCTGTAGCCCAGCCACGTCCTGTGGCTGGCTGAAAATCAATTCAATACGTGAATCGCGGCGCCACTCGCTGGGTTGCCAGGTGAGTGGACTATTATCCACAGCGTTAGCCGACACCCAGGTATCGCCGCTGTGGATAACCAGCTTGGCACGGCGCCATTCAAGGCCTGACAGCCAGCGGTGCAGGCGCGCAATGTCGAATGACTGGCTCGGGTGCCAGCGCCAACCAATGCTCCAGCCATCTTCCTGAGCCTGGCTCAAGCAAATGGGCAACGCAGGATCCGTCCAGATCGCCGGCATCTGTGCCAGGCCTTCAGGTACGTCGAAGTTATCCACAGCTGCGCCAGCCTGTGCATCCAGGCCGGGCAATTGCGTCAGCGGCAAGTGCGCCTGGCGGGTCCAGTAAATCGGGCAAGCAGGCAGTTGCTGTTCTATGGCCTGGCGCTGTGAGGCATCCAACGCTTCATCTTTGTTCAGTACCAGCAAACCGGCGCTGGCCAGCGCTTCCTGCTGTGCTTGCGGCAATGCTCTGCCCGCTGCCAACGCTTGGGCATCCAATACCAACACACACGGCTGAACCGCGAGCACGCCCTGCCATGGCGCCTCGCGCAATTGCTTGAGCAACTGCGCCGGGTGACCCAAGCCTGAAGGCTCGATAAACAGCCGATCCGGCTTGGCCTTACGCAGCAGGCGGCCAAGCCCTACCTGGAACGGTGCACCATTCACACAGCACAAGCAGCCACCGGCCACTTCGCCCAGGGCAATGCCGTCGCCGTCCTGTGTGAGTAATGCGGCGTCCAGGCCGATTTGCCCGAACTCATTGATCAACACGGCCCAGCGCTCGTTGGCCGGGCGTTGGGCCAGCAGGTGTTTGATCAGGCTGGTCTTGCCGGCGCCCAAAGGCCCGGCAATCACGTGAGTGGGAATGTTCTGCAGCATCGGGGCATCATCTGACCGGGTAGAGCGCTTGATCCTACGCGGTTATGCAAGCCAATCCAGCGTCAGGATCAACCGGCGCTCGTCGGCCTTGAGCGCGGGTGAGCGATGGATCAAGCCATGGTTCTCGTTGCCGTGCCATTTTGTGCCCTTGAGCAGGGCCACTTCGCCGCAGTGGACCTGCTCGATACACTCGGTGGGTTCCGCGTCGGGCTGGCTGAGTTTACGCCGGTCCATCACGCCTTCGCGCAGCCACTGGCTGCCGATGCCAGCGTAGGTGGTGATCAGCCGAACCGGCACATGGTCGACGTGAAAACGCGGGCACATGGCCTTGTCCAACAGCCGCAAACGCACGCCAATGCGCTTGGCGCCGAGCAAGCACGCAAACGCGCTGACCAGCCAGGACACATCGGCGATAAAACCCTCGTAGCCTTCAAGATCGTGGCAACTGGACGCCAACCCCTGCAAATTCGGCACAGCGTCCTCATTCTCGAGTTCAATCACCCTGGAATCCGCCAACGGTTCATTGAGCGCCACCAGCAAGGCGCCGAATTCTGCGATATGCAGGGGCAACTGGCGCTGCCACAGCGCCAGGTTGACGTCGTTTTCGAGGATGTCCGACAGCGCCAGCGGGGTTTCACCACGGGTCTGCCGGATCACCGGGCGTAAGGGAATTACCGGGGCCAGCATCAGGCTACCTGCTCATACCAAGGGCCAAAGGGGTCGGCCAACTGGCGCCAGCCTTCGACGCCCAGGGCCATTTCTTCATCATTAAGCAAGCAGGCGTCCAGCTCGGCGCGCATCTGCGCGAAGTCGATGTTTTGCCCGATAAACACCAACTCCTGGCGGCAGTCGCCGGTGCTCAATTGCCAGTTGCCCATGATCGCCGCCACGCTTTCTTCGTCTTGCGGCCACTGGCTTTTCGGCACAAAACGCCACCAGCGCCCGGCAAAGCCATGGCGCATCAAGCCGCCGGCCTGGGACCAACTGCCCGCATCCTGATGCTTGCTCGCCAGCCAGAAAAAACCCTTGGAGCGCAGCAGTTTGCCGTTCACCCAAGGGCGGTCGATAAAGTCGAAGAAGCGTTGCGGATGAAACGGGCGACGCGCGCGGTAAGCGGTGGAGGCGATGCCATATTCTTCGGTTTCCGGCACGTGTTCACCGCGCAACTCCTGCAGCCAGCCTGGCGCTTGCGCTGCGCGTTCGAAGTCGAAGCGGCCGGTGTTGAGGATCTTGTTCAGCGGCACTTCGCCCATCACCATCGGGATGATTTCCGCCTGCGCATTGAGGCGCTCAAGGATGGCCATCAACTCCTCGCGTTCGCGGCTGCTGATCAGGTCGATCTTGCTGATCAGGATCACGTCGGCGAATTCGATCTGCTCGATCAGCAAATCGGTGATGGAGCGCTCGTCGTCTTCGCCCAGGGTTTCACCCCGGGAAGCAAGGCTTTCGGCAGCTTGGTAATCGAGCAGAAAGTTCATGCCGTCGACCACGGTGACCATGGTGTCCAGGCGTGCGATATCGGCCAGGCTTTGCTCGTTTTCATCACGAAACGTGAAGGTCTCGGCCACGGGCAGCGGCTCGGAAATGCCGGTGGATTCGATCAACAGGTAATCGAAGCGACCTTCCTTGGCGAGCTTTGTAACCTCTTCCAGCAAGTCTTCACGCAAGGTGCAGCAGATGCAGCCGTTGCTCATCTCGACCAGTTTTTCTTCGGAGCGATTCAGGGTGACGTCACGCTGCACCTCGCTGCCGTCGATATTGATTTCACTCATGTCGTTGACGATCACCGCCACCCGCAGGTTTTCGCGGTTGCGCAGAACGTAGTTGAGCAGCGTGCTTTTACCGGCGCCGAGGAAGCCGGACAGCACGGTAACGGGAAGGCGATTGGTCATCAGGTAGTCCTCATCAGGGTTGGCCGGTCAAATCGCCCGTTTATGGCGTTCGCGCAGCTCTTCACGTTCTTTGGCTTCGATACACAGGGTGGCGGTGGGCCGCAGCAGCAGGCGTTGCAGGCCGATGGGCTCGCCGGTTTCGCGGCACCAGCCGTATTCGCCGCGGGCCAGCCGTTCGATGGCATCGTCGATCTTGTCCAAGAGCTTTTTTTCACGCTCCAGTAGGCGCAGCTGCCATTGGCGCTGCTCTTCGGCGCTGCCGATGTCGGCCAGGTCGCTGTTGGTTTCCTGCTCGCGCAGCAGCAAAAATTCGGCCTCGATACGCGCCTGCAATTCATCGCGCTGGTTCAGCAACAGTGTTCGGAAGAAACCTTGCTGAGCGTCATTCATGTAGTCGGCGGGCGGTTGGGCCAGAAGGTCTTGTTCAGTCATGGGAAGCGGTTCACGGGTCAGGCTGTGTTTTAATGTTATAGTATAACAATACAAATAAGCCAATCCCCGCTTGCTCGCCACGACGAAGGGCGCAATGCTGGAACACTTTCTTGCCCGAGAGGCGCTATGAAAACCCTGGTGTGTGCCCTGTTACTGGGCGTGGCAGGCACTGCCTGCGCGCAAACGCCGAGCCTGTTGGCGAACTGCACGCGCAGCGCCAACTTGCTGGCCTGTGTAGACCCGCTGGGCAACGCCTACAGCGTGGCGACGGTTGGCAGCACCACGTATTTGCGCGGTTTTGAAGTGATCGGCAAACGCTATTGGGCACAGACCAGCAGTCGCTACGGGCAGCTGACGTTCTTTACCGGGTTGGCGTCCGATGGTGAGGCGTGGGTCGGCTACACGCGCCGCGTGGGCTGGACCACCATCAACCGGTTTTCCAGTTCGGGTGGCGCCAGCGCCAAGTTCACGTGCAGCCGCATAGCCGGCTGTTAGACCTGGCCGCTCTTCTGTTCCTGAACCCAAGCCATGTAGCTGTTCATCGGCGGGTTCTTCTCGAAGTATTTTTTCAGGCCGTCGAACAGCCCATCCGCCACGGCTTGTTGATGACGCGCCGTCACCAGCCGCTGGGCGTCCTGCGTGTTGGAGATAAACCCGGTTTCCACCAGGATCGACGGCACGTCGGGTGATTTAAGCACCGCAAACCCGGCTTGCTCCACGCGTTTCTGGTGCAGCGTGGTGATGCTTTGCAGGCTGCCCAACACCGAGCTGCCCAGCTGCAGGCTGGAGGCGATGGTGGCGTTCATCGACATATCGAGAATCACCCCAGCCAGCATCGGGTCCTTGTCCTTGAGGTTGAGCAAGGTGGTGGCGCCCAGCAGGTCGGCGCCGTTTTCGCGTTGCGCCATAAAGCGCGCGGTGGCGGAGGTGGCGCCGCCTTCCGACAACGCATACACCGAAGCGCCCGACGCGGTGAGCCGTGGCGCGGCGTCGGCATGCACCGAGATAAACATATCGGCCTTGTGCTGACGGGCAATGTCCACGCGCTTGCGCAGCGGCACGAAGAAGTCGTCGTTGCGCACCAGCTTCACGTCAAAGCCCTTCTCGCGCTTCAAGCGTTTGGCCAGCAGTTGGGCGATGGACAGCACCACGTCTTTTTCGCGCTGGCCCTTGGAGCCGATGGCGCCAGGGTCTTTGCCGCCGTGGCCGGGGTCGACCACCACAATGATGTCGCGCTTGGGATGGGCCTTGTCGACTGGGGCGACTAAAGGCGCCGGCTGCGCTGCAATCTGGCGCGGCGCGTGGGTGGCGCTGGTCAGGTCGAGCACCAGCCGATGGCCTTGGCCATCCTGCGGCGGCAATAGAAAGCTGTTGAGCTGCATCGGCGAGGCCAGGTCCAGCACGATGCGCGTATCGCTCTTGCCGAAATGCCCCGAACGAATCGAAGTAATCCCGCTGTTCTTCAACGCCAACTGAGAGAAGTCACCACTGAGCCCGGCGCCGCTCAGGTCGATGATCACGCGCTCCGGCGACGTCAGGGAGAAGGTCTTGTATTGCACCGGGCCGCTGAGGTCGAACACCAGCCGCAGTTTGTCGTCGGAGCGCCACAAGCGCGCATTACGAATCTGTGTGGCAAACGCCCCCAATGGAAAGGTGAACAGAGGGCTGACCAGCAGCAGATTGAGAAGCTGACGTCTGTGCATGAAAAACACCGCAAATAAAGGAGCGTCCCTGCTCGACATGACTGAGGAAAGACTGAAGCAGAAAAATCATCGTCGACTTAATCGTTATAATATAACATGTCTTTTTATTTCCAACGATGGACCTGCTCATGAATGCGCTGACTCTGCCGGATATCGCCGCGCAGGCTTCACGGCAAGCCTTGCCACTCGACTGGGTGGGCATGTGCGGCATCGCCCTACCAATCCTCATCGGCGGCCAATGCCTGGCTGCCACCGCCGATGCCGGCGTAAGCCTGGACGATGGCGAGGCCCGTGGCATTCATATGTCGCGCCTGTATCTGGCCTTGGAAATGCTCGACCAGCAGCTTCTTACACCTGCACTTCTGCGTAATGTACTGCAGCGCTTTCTCGAGAGTCATGAAGGATTATCTAAGAACGCCTACTTGCGTATTCACACGGATTTGTTACTCAAACGCCCGGCGCTGGTCAGCCCGCTGGCCGGTTGGAAAGGCTACCCGGTGTGCATCGAAGCGCGTCTGGAAAACCAGATGTTCCACGTGGAACTAAAAATTGACGTTACTTATTCCTCAACCTGCCCTTGCTCGGCCGCGCTCGCCAGGCAGTTGATTCAGCAGCAATTTCTCCAGGACTTTGCCAACACGCCGTTGCAGCATGAGGACGTTTTGACCTGGCTGGGCAGCGCCAACGGCATCGTCGCCACACCTCACAGCCAGCGCAGCAGCGCCCAACTGTCGATCCAACTGGACGCCAGCCAGAACACGCTGCCGCTTACAGACCTGATCGACACCGTCGAAGCCGCCCTCGGCACCGCCGTGCAAACCGCTGTAAAACGCGCGGACGAACAAGCCTTCGCCTTGGCCAACGGGCAGAACCTGATGTTCTGCGAAGACGCCGCCCGCCGCTTGAACCTCGCCTTGAAACGCTCGGATGCCGTCAAAGCCTTCCACCTGAAAGTGATCCACGCCGAAAGCCTGCACGCGCACGATGCCGTGGCTGAAAGCCGCTGGACGAGAGACTCTGCATGATCACCTGCAACGCTTTGCGCTGGGGCGCCCCTGGGCAACCACTCACCCCTGCGCTCGATCTGAGCCTGGAAAAAGGCAGCCTCACCGGCATCATTGGCGCCAACGGCACGGGCAAGAGCAGCCTGCTCAAAGTCATCGCCGGGCTGCAAAAGCCATTGGCGGGCAACGTCAGCGTGGATGTTCCACGTCGTGGCGGCTTGTCGTTCCTGCCGCAGCAGCAACACCTGGACCGGCAGTTTCCGATCAGCCTGCAAGAGTTGGTCGCGGCCGGTTTCTGGGGCACCAAGCTCGGCCCGGAACAACGCAGCCAGCGCCTGCAAGCCGTGTTGGAAGACTGGTGCCTCACCGGCCTGGAGCATCGACCGTTGATGGCGTTGTCTGGCGGCGAACTGCAACGCGCGCTGCTGGCGCGCATGAGCCTGGCTGAAGCACCGGTTTTGCTACTCGATGAACCTCACGCCGCCCTCGACGAAGAAGGCCAGGCGCTGTGCTGGAAACATGTGCACGCCTGGCACGATGAAGGCCGCACAGTGGTGATCGTTTGTCATGACCTCGCCTCGGTGCGCCACCACACACAGCATGTGGTGCAGATCAAAAACACCGGCTGCGTGTTCGGCCCCAGCAAAGAGCTGATCCGCCCGCAACCGCACATGCAGGTGGCCTGATGCACTTCGCCGCCCACCTGTGGATGCCGTTTCAAGATTTCGTCTTCATGCGCCGCGCCCTCATCGGCGGGCTGGTGCTTGCGTGCAGCACTGCGCCGCTGGGTGTGTTCCTGATCCTGCGGCGCATGAGCCTGATCGGTGACGCCGTCGCCCACGGCATCCTGCCCGGCGCCGCGCTGGGCTTCTGGTTCGCCGGTATTAGCCTGCCAGCCCTGACCATCGGCGGCCTCGGCGCCGGCCTTGGCATGGCCGGTTTGTCGGCGTGGATCACCCGCCGCACCGGCCTGCGTGAAGACGCCAGCCTCGCCGCCGTCTACCCGATCTCGCTCGCCGCCGGCGTGCTGATCCTGGGCATCGCCGGCAAGCGCCTGGACCTTCTGCACCTGCTGTTCGGCTCCGCCCTGGCGGTGGATGAAACCACCCTCACCGGCATGCTCTGGGTCTCGGGTTTCAGCCTGATCGCCATGGGGCTGATCTACAAACCGCTGCTGCTGGACACCCTCGACCCGCTGTTCCTGCAAACCGTCAGCCGTCTCGGCCCACTCGCCCACGGGTTATTCCTGACCCTGGTGGTGCTGAACCTGGTGATCGGCTTCCAGGCTATCGGCGCGTTGATGGTAGTGGGTTTGATGATGTTGCCGGCGATTGCTTCACGCTTCTGGAGCCGGCGCCTGCCGGTATTGATTGCGGTATCGGCGGTGCTGGGATGCCTGTCGGTGTGGCTTGGTTTGCTGCTGTCGTTCTACTACTCACTGCCCAGCGGCCCGGCCATCGTGCTGGTGGCTGGCGGCGGGTATTTGCTGTCCGTGGTTTTCGGCCCGGTGCACGGCTTGCTGCGCCGCCCGCCCTCTCTTACATCCCAATGAGGTGTTTCCCGATGCGCGCTTTACTCGTGCTGTTCAGTCTTCTGCTGCCCTTGTCGATGGCCCAGGCCGCCGACAAACTCCAAGTGGTCACCAGCTTCAGTATTCTCGATGACATCACCCACCAGATCGGTGGCGACCACATCCAGATCAGCAACATGGTCGGCCCGGACTCCGACGCCCACACCTATGAGCCTACCCCGGATGACGCCAAGGCGCTGCTCAAGGCCAAGGTCATCATCAAGAACGGCCTGGGTTTCGAACCCTGGCTGGACCGCCTGGTCACCAGCACCGAAACCAAGGCCACCGTGGTCACCGCCAGCAAAGGCGTGATCTCCCACACCATGGAAGAAGACGGCGAAACCATTCCCGACCCGCACGCCTGGCACAACCTGGCCAACGCCGAAATCTATGTGAACAACATCACCAAGGCACTGGTGGCAGCCGACCCGGCCAACAAGGCCGACTACCTGCACAACAGTCAGACCTACCTGAAAGAAATCTACCGCTTGCTGGCCGAAGCCAAGACCAAGTTCGGCGCGCTGCCCGCCGGCAACCGTCGCATCGTCACGTCCCATGACGCCTTCGGTTACCTGGGCCAGGCTTATGGTATTCAGTTCCTGGCACCACAAGGCCTGTCGACCGAACGCGAACCTTCGGCTGCTGAAGTCGCTGCGTTGATCACCCAGATCCGCAAGGACAAGGTCAAAGCGGTGTTCATGGAAAACATCAAGGACTCGCGCCTGCTCAAGCAGATCGCTGACGAAAGCGGCGCGCAGATCGGCGGCACGCTGTACTCCGACGCCCTCGCCGCCGAAGGCCCGGCGAGCACCTTCACCGGGCTGTTTGAGTACAACCTAAACACCCTGTGCGCCGCCCTGAGCAAGCCATGACCCTGAGCATGCACGACCTGGAAGAGGCTGCCCTGGGCAGCCGCTTTCCACTCGAACCCGTGCTCGACGCCCTGCCGTGGAACAGCGATGGCCTGATTGCCGCCATCGCCCAGCAACACGGCAGCGGCGCAGTGCTGATGTTGGCCTGGATGAATCGCCAGGCGCTCAGCGAAACCCTGGCCAGCGGGCACGTCTGCTACTGGTCGCGCTCACGCCAGCAACTGTGGCGCAAAGGCGAAAGCTCCGGCCACTGGCAACAGTTGATTGAGGCGCGCCTGGATTGTGATGGCGACGCCGTGCTGCTGATCGTCGACCAGCAAGGCCCGGCCTGCCACACCGGGCGGCCGACCTGTTTCTACAACGCCATTGATGGCGATCACGTTCACATTATTACGGAGCCTGTTGCATGATTCGCAAGAACCCTTCCGGCGATCTGCCGGTGATTGCCGAGTCGGCCTACGTCGACAAGACCGCGATCATCTGCGGCAAGGTCATCATTGGCGAGAACGTGTTCGTCGGCCCCTACGCCGTGATCCGCGCCGACGAAGTCGACGCCACCGGCGACATGGACCCGATCACCATCGGCGCCAACTCCAACATTCAGGACGGCGTGGTGATCCATTCCAAATCCGGTGCGGCGGTGACGATTGGGGAGTTCACGTCTATCGCGCATCGCTCCATCGTCCACGGCCCCTGCACCGTCGGCGACCGCGTGTTCATCGGTTTCAACAGCGTGCTGTTCAACTGCGCCGTCGGCGATGGTTGCGTGGTGCGCCATAACTCGGTGGTCGACGGCCGCGACTTGCCCGCCGCCTTCTACGTGCCCTCCACCACGCGCATCGGCCCCAATACCGACCTGTCGCAATTCCCGCCGGTGAGCGTCAGCGCCTCGGAGTTTTCCGAAGATGTCGCGCGTACCAACGTCGACCTGGTACGTGGTTACAAAGCCCTGCAAAACGAGTTCTGAACCATGAGCCGCCTGCTGATCCGCAACGCACGCCTGGTCAATGAAGGCCAGGAATTCGACGCCGATGTGCTGGTCGCCAATGGCCGCATCGAGAAGATTGCCGCCAGCCTTGAAGGCTACAACGAACCCGTGGAAATCGACGCCCAAGGCCAGTGGCTGCTGCCGGGCATGATCGACGACCAGGTGCACTTTCGCGAACCCGGCGCACCGGACAAAGGCAGTTTCTACAGCGAATCCCGCGCGGCGGTGGCCGGTGGCATTACCAGCTTCATGGACATGCCCAACACCAGCCCGGCCACGCTGAACCTCGAAGCACTGGCCGATAAAAAGCGCCGCGCCGCGTTGCACTCGGTGGCCAACTACGGCTTTCACTTTGGCGTGAGTAACGACAATCTCGACGTGGTTGCCGCCCTCGACCCGCGTGAAGTGGCCGGGGTCAAAGTGTTCATGGGCGCCTCCACCGGCAATATGCTGGTGGATGACCCACGGATTCTGGAGCGGCTGTTTGCGCAAGTGCCGACCCTCCTGCTGGCCCACTGCGAACACACGCCGAGCATCCTGACCAACGAGCAACGCTTGCGCGAGCGTTTCGGCGAGCAGATTCCTGCCGTCGCCCACCCGCTGATCCGCGATGCCGAAGCCTGTTATCGCTCGTCGTCGTTTGCCGTGGAATTGGCCAAGCGCCATGGCACGCGCCTGCATGTGCTGCACCTGACCAGCGCCCGCGAACTGGCATTGTTCGAAGACAAACCCTTGGCCGAAAAGCGCATCACCGCTGAAGTCTGCCTGCACCACCTGCTGTTCGATGACCGTGACTATCATCGCCTCGGCCACCAGATCAAATGCAACCCGGCGATCAAGACCCGCGCCGACCGCGACGCGTTGCGCCTGGCCTTGTTAAGTGATCGTCTGGATGTGATTGGCACCGACCATGCGCCGCATACCTGGGCGCAAAAACAGTTGGGCTACCGTGAAGCGCCGTCCGGGTTGCCGCTGGTGCAGCACGCGTTGCCGGCGTTATTGGAATTGGTCATCGACGGGCATTTGCCCCTGACCACGCTGGTGGCAAAAACCAGTCACCGGGTGGCCGATTTATTCGCCATCCCGGACCGTGGTTATGTGCGCGAAGGCTATTGGGCTGACTTGGTGCTGATCAAACCCGAGCCTGAAGGTAAACCCGTCAGTAGCCAGCCGGTCCTCGCCCGCTGTGGCTGGACACCGTTCGCCGAACGCAGCTTTCGCCACAGCGTGAGCACCACGCTGGTGTCCGGCCACCTGGCATGGCACAACGGCCAGGTGGTCGACAGCTGCCAGGGCTTGCCCTTGCATTTTCTGCGCTGACCGACGCCAGCGGGCTTGCCCTAATGCTATTCAGTTAAGAAGGCTGAAGGGTAAAAAGTAACCTGTGGCGAGGGAGCTTGCTCCCGTTGGACTGCGCAGCAGTCCCATGCTTTTAAAGCAAAGAGCCACAGAGAAGGTGGCAACCTTCAATAGTTGTGCACCTCTGCTGCGATCCAGCCAACTCCCACCGTTTAAGCACGGGGTTTTACCGTACCGCAATCGTTGCCCAACCACTGGGCGTGAGTGTCCAGGCTGCCCTTCTGCTGGACGCCAGTGGCATTGAAAGTACCGTTTACCTTGGTAGTGAATTCCTGCTGGCTCTGGAAGGTTGCAACGCCAGTGCCCTGGGCTTTCGGGCAACTGAAGCGGAATTTCCATTGGTTGCCGGTCTTGTCGGTCACTTCCTGCTTGCAGCCCGATTGCGGGTCGGTCAGCGGGATCGAATCAGAGGCGACCTGGGCGGGCGTCAGGCATACCTGCACGCCTTTACCGGCCATGGTGATGCCTTGTTTTTCCAGCATCGCACGCTGCTCAGGGGTCATCTGTTGCTTGAGCTGACCGAGGATCAGCGAAAGGTCCGGCAAATCCTGGTTATCGACTTTCATATTGCTGGTGGTCAATTCCCACAAGCCCGGCGCCAGCATCTGCGCCTGAGCCGCCACGGGCAGCGTCAGTCCAACAACCATGGCCAAACCAAGCAGACGAGCATTCATCGGGTAACTCCTGGGTAATTGTGGGCGTTAGACGCCGCAAAGCCGCCAGTGTTGCACGGCAAATAAAATAGCGACATTCGCTGTGGAACATGGTCTGTTAGGCACTCGATTGCCTGGAGTCATGTCGTTCATGGATTTTTTTGGCCCGCACCTGCTCGCCTACTTCATTGCCACGCTGCACTTTCTCGGGACGCTGGCGGCGATCCACGCGGTACTGACGGTCAGGACCGCCCAAGGCTCGATCGCCTGGGCCTTGTCGTTGATGTTCATGCCTTACCTCACGCTGATCCCGTACCTGATCTTCGGCCGCAGCACCTTCGACGCGTACATCCAGGCACGTCGCCAGGCCAACCAGGAAATGCACACCGCCATCACCGAGCTGAACTGGCGCCCATGGGTCGAAGAAGCCCTGGCCGCGCGCAACTCCAGCGCCTACGGCTCCTTGCGCGCCATGCCCAAACTGGGGCGCATGCCGTGCCTTGCCAATAATGAAGTGCGGTTGTTGATCAATGGTCAAGCCACTTTCAGCGCGATTTTCGAAGCCATTCGCAATGCCAAAACTGCAGTACTGTTCCAGTTTTTCATCATTCATGACGATGAGCTTGGCAGACAGCTGCATGCGCTGCTGAAGGAAAAAGCTGCCGAAGGCGTAGATATTCACGTGCTCTACGACCGCATCGGCAGCCACGCCCTGCCCCACCGTTATGTGCAATCGCTGCGCGACGCCGGGGTCAAAGTCAAAGCGTTCGCCACCCGCAGCGGCTGGCTTAACCGTTTCCAGGTCAACTTCCGTAACCATCGCAAAATCGTGGTGGTGGACGGCGTTACCGGCTTTGTCGGCGGGCACAACGTCGGTGATGAATACCTGGGCAAAAAGCCGCCACTGGCACCCTGGCGCGACACCCATGTGCAGGTCACAGGCCCGGTGGTGGCGTGCCTGCAGGAGTCATTTGCCGAAGACTGGTTCTGGGCGGCGCGCGAACTGCCGCCACTGATTTTGCCGGACACTTACCCCGAAGACGGCGTGCTCTGCCAATTGCTCGCCAGCGGCCCGGCCGATCCGTATGAAACCTGCTCGCTGTTTTTTGTCGAAGCCATTCATGCGGCGACCGAACGCGTGTGGATCACCAGCCCGTATTTCGTCCCCGATGAAGCCGTGTTCTCGGCCTTGCGCCTGGCCGTGCTGCGCGGTGTTGACGTGCGCCTGTTGCTGCCGTCGCGCCCCGACCATCGCATCGTCTACGCCGCGTCCAGCCTTTATGCGATCGAAGCGGTACGCGCTGGCGTGCGGGTATTCCGCTACAAGCCAGGCTTTCTGCATCAAAAAGTCGTGTTGGTGGACAGCGAAATCAGCGCCATCGGCAGCGCGAACATGGACAACCGTTCGTTCCGGCTGAATTTTGAAGTGATGCTGCTGACGGTGGACGAGGCGTTTGCCAGCGAGGTGGAGCACATGCTGCTGGACGACTTCGCCCTGGCCCATGAAGTCAGCCAGGAAGAAAGCCGCGAGACTCGGCGCCTGCAACAACTGGGCATGCGGGTGGCGCGGCTTATCTCACCCATTCTTTGATACAGCACAGAACAAATGTGGGAGCGGGCTTGCTCGCGAATGCGGAGTGTCAGAACCAAATTAATTGGCTGATCCACCGCATTCGCGAGCAAGCCCGCTCCCACATTTAGATCTTCAGCACTTTTATAACCGAGTTTCAGCGGTAAATATCTTCCCGCGTCCACGGCAATTCATGGCTGCCATCGGCGTGAGGCTTCACTGCCAATATCTGATGCAAATTGATCCAGCCCCGCGCAAACGCATACGCGCAACCGGCCAGGTACAGCCGCCAGATCCGCAGTGCCTGCTCCGGCACCATTTTCGCCGCCGCTTCGAGGTTGTCTTCCAGGCGCTCGCTCCAATGATCCAAGGTGCGCGCGTAGTGCAGGCGCAGGCTTTCGACGTCGACCACTTCCAGCCCGACCTCACTGATTTCGGCGGTCATCATCGCCAGGTGCGGCAGCTCGCCGTTGGGGAATACATAACGCTCGATAAACTCCCCGGCGCCACGGCCCACAGGTCGGCCATCGGTGTGCTTGGCGGTAATGCCGTGGTTCATCACCAGGCCGCCTTCGCGCACCGCGCCAAACAGCGTCTTGCAATACTCCGCCAGGTTGGCGTGGCCGACGTGCTCGAACATGCCCACGCTGACTACTTTGTCGAAGCGACCGTCTTGCGGCAGGTCGCGATAGTCGAGCAGTTGCAGGTCGACCTGATCGTCCAGCCCTTCAGCTTTAACCCGCTCCCGAGCCAGCGCCAGCTGCTCCTTGCTCAGGGTAATGCCAAACACTTTGACCCCAAACTCACGCGCCGCAAACCGCGCCAGCCCGCCCCAGCCACAGCCAACGTCGAGCAAATACTCACCCGGCTGCAGCCGCAATTTGCGGCACAGATGGCGAAATTTATCTTGTTGGGCCTGGTCGATGGATTCGCTGCCGGTTTCGAAATAACCGCAGGAATACGCCATGTCCTGGTCCAGCCACAGCTGGTAGAACTCGTTGGACAGGTCGTAATGGTAGGAAATAGCCGCTGCGTCAGTGGCCTTGTCGTGGATCGAGCGCACCGGACGACTCCCCTCGTCGTCGTCGATCAGGGCATGACTCAACTCGTCACATACCCGGATAACCTCGGAGATGGAGCCTTCCAGCTCCAACTTGCCCTCGACGAAGGCTTCGCCCAAAGCATCGAGCGTTGGGTGGGTCAGCCTGGACACGACCGTGGGGTCCTTCACCACGATGGTCACACTGGGCTCGGGGCCCAAGTTGAATTCATGGCCGTCCCAGAGTCGAAGACGCAGCGGTAGCTGAAGATTCTGTAAGGCCGGTGGAAGTTGCGCGAGCATGAGTAGTCCCCCCTTGTTTCAGACGTCTGGAGTGAGGGTAGACCATCCGAAGACAAAGTAGGAGGCTATCGATTTGATAGCCTTCTTCTATGGGGCTCGGCGCTCGAGCAAACCATCCTGGATCCACTGTTTCAGCCATGTCACCGCTTGCAGTGGCGCACCCTCTGCATAAGTGACTACCAGTGCTTCGCACAGTTCTGAAAAATTCCAGCCGGTGGTCACCATTCCCGCCAAGGCACAGGCTTCAGCGGGCTCCAGGCTGCGGTAATGGCACACGTTGTGGTGGCGCCATACCAGGCAAATCTGCGCCGACTCCAGCGCGTGGCTGTCGGGAAATTCCGATTCATCTTTACTCGCCCGCCAGATTGCCACGGTATTGAAGTGACACAGCATCTGCTGCACCGACGGCGCCAGGGTGACCTGCAACGCCGGCCATTCTTCGGGCGCCAGCTGCGCCATATCATCAAGGGCCAGCGGCTCACCCTGCGGCGCATCAAACGCCAGGGTAAACGCCCATTCCAACCGCGCCAGTTCAGCCAGCGGTGCGCTCTGTTCAGCCACCAGGTGCTCGACGATAAACGCCGGAAACCGCTCACCCAGCCAACGCAGGCTGTAATGGGCGGAAGGATAACGGCGCAAATAGGCTTCTGTGAGTGAGGCGAACTCATCATCGCCGAGCCAATACCAAATGGCACCGAAGTCATGGCCCAGCACTTCCTGCAAGCGCGACAGGTAGGCGTTGTGATAAATCGCCAGGCCCGTGTCCACATCCAGGGTCGGCCCGCCCAGCAAGGTCGCGGCGAAACCACTGTTGGCGACTGAGTTTTCAGATAACAGGTGTTGCTCAAAGGCCAGCTGCCAATCGGTCAGGCGCATAACGATCTCCGGGCCAAGGCAGTCGCGCCCAATTCACGGGCCTTGCTCAACTCGGTGAGCAGTTCTTCGAACGGCGGGAAATGGTCATCGCGTTCCAGCAAGGTCGACACCGGCCCCAAGCGTTCAAGCGTCTGCTGATAAAGCGCCCAAACCGGGTCGCACACGGGGTGGTCATGGGTATCGACCACATAGTCGCCGTAGTCCATATGCCCGGCCAGATGCAGCTGGCGGATGCTCTCGGGCGGTAAACTACGGATAAAGGTCCAGGCATCAAAACCGTGGTTGCGCGAGCTGACATACACGTTGTTCACGTCCAGCAGCAGCTGGCACCCGGTCAGATGAGCCAAGGCATTGAGGAATTCCCACTCGGTAAACTCATCGGCCTTGGAGCGCACATAGCTGGAGACGTTTTCCAGCACCAGTGGGCGCTGCAACACATCCTGCACTTGGCGCACGCGGGCAGCCACGTGGTAAAGGCTTTCTTCGGTGTAAGGCAGCGGCAGCAAGTCGTGCAACTGATGGGCACTGCCACGGCTCCAGCACAGGTGATCGGAGATCCACGCAGGCTGGATGCGCTCGGCTAGCTGTTTGATTTGTCTCAGGTAATCGGTATCGAGGGCGTGTGGCCCGCCGATGGACAGGGACACACCGTGCATCACCAGGGGATAACGCTCGGCTATCGCGTCCAGGTAATACAAGGCTTTACCGCCTTGGACCAGATAATTCTCGGAGATCACTTCGAACCAATCCACGGCCGGCGATTGTTCAAGGATCTGCTGGTAGTACTCACTGCGTAAACCCAGGCCGTAACCCAGACTTGTAAGGGAAGCGGACATCACACACTCCTGGGCAAAGTGTCCGCAGCGGTGGGGGGCATCCGCTGCGGGAGCACTGAGTTGCCGGTTATTCGCCGACTTTGCCGCCAGCCGCGTCGCAAGCGGACTTGGTCATGGCCTTGAAGCCGATACCTTTGCAAGCGCCTTGGCCTTTGCAGGCGTTGTCCTTAGTTTTGCAGTCGTTCTGGCCTTTGCAAGACGTCACGCCATAGCAATGCACTTGCGCATCTGCAGCTTGTACCTGAGTGACAACACCAGCAAACAGGGTAGCGGCGGCCATTGCGAGGGCGGCACCAGCAGCAGCGGATTTGAAGTTCATTTTTGTATTCCTCATGATCGGTAGTGGAATCGGTCTGAACGGATTGTTCAGTCTCGACATACCACTAGAGTGAGGTCCCTCACCGGCGTTACAGCCGTGTGCAAATATTTCCGAAAATTATTCATCCAGCTTCAAAAGCGGCTCCTGGAAACGCAGCAAACGCCCGGCATTCCCCAATACCAGCAGGGTGCTGAGGTTATGCAACACCGCCGCAATCATTGCCCCGGCAGCGCCCAGCCAGCCAAACGCGGCGAACACCACAATGGCCAGCGTCCAGCCCAGGCCGATGATCACGTTGACCTGCAACGTGTGCCGGCACTGGCGGCTCAAGCGCACGCAGGTGCCGAGGCGACGCAAATCGCTGCCGATCAGCACCACATCTGCCGACGCCAGAGCAATGTCCGCCCCGCCCGCACCCATGGCCACACCGACCACTCCAGCCTTGAGCGCCAGGGAATCGTTAATGCCGTCACCGACGACCATCGGCCGGAAACCGCTGCCAATTTCCCCCAGCACGCGGTTGAGCTTGTCCTCCGGCAAAGCCTGCGCTTCGACGTCACTGATACCTACGTCGAGCGCCAGGCTGTCGGCTACGCTCTGGCGATCCCCGGTCAGCAGCAGTTGGCGGCCCAGGCCGAGGTCGCGCAGCTCTTGCAGCGCCTGGCGTGCTTCCGGCTTCACGCTGTCGGCCAGCAACAGCCAGGCCAGGAACTGCCCGTTCAACGCCAGCCCGGCAATCGGGCCGTCATGGTTCGGGACTGTCGTCGTGACAATACCCAACTGCTCGAACAACTCCGGTCGCCCCAGCGCGGCCTCGCCCTGCCCGGTTTGCGCCACGACGCCAAGCCCCTGGCGTTCGTGAATATCCGTCAGCACCAGCATTTGCTCTTGCGTGGCCAAACCGGCCAGCGCACGGCTGACCGGGTGACTGCTGGCCGAACCGAGGCTGGCGGCGAGATTCAACAACACCTGCCGATCCGGCGCCGTGGTTTCGATGGACTGCAACCGCAGGGTGCCGAAGGTCAGCGTGCCGGTCTTGTCGACCACCAACGAGGTCAGGTCCGCCAACTCCTCCAGAAACGCCGAGCTGCGGATCAAAATCCCATGGCGCGCGGCCACGGCAATCCCGGCGATCGCTGTGGCCGGCGCCGACAGCACCAAGGCACACGGGCACGCCGCCACCAGCACCGCCAACATCGCCTGGGCGTCATTGGTGACAAACCAGGTCACGGCGGCCAGCAGCAACACCAACACCATATAGCTGCCGGCATAACGCTCCAGCAGCCGCGTGATGGGTGGCTTGGAGCGTTCAGCGTTTTGCATCAGCGCAATGACCTTGCCCAAGGTCGATTCATCGCCGGTGCGGGTCACTTGCAAGCGCAGCAACCCATCCAGATTGATCGCACCGCCAAACACCTGCACACCGACGCTGGCTTCCAACGGCACCGACTCACCCGTGATGGGCGCCGTGTCCAGGCTCGCCTGGCCCGACAGCACCACACCGTCGGCGGGCACGCGATCACCGGCGCGCACTTCGACAATATCGCCGGTGTTCAGCGTGCCGTTATCCACTTCAATAATGCTGCCATCGGCCTGCACCAACCGTGCATGGCTGCGGGTCAGTTTGCCCAGCGCATGAATCGCTTCCTGGGAGCCGATCACGCTGCGCTCTTCCAGCACATGGCCGAAAATCATGATGATCGGCAACAACGCAGCGGTCAGCAGATCACCGGTGGCCCAGGCACCCAGCATCGCCAGGGCGATCAATTGGTCGGTGATGCCATGCAGGCTGGGGTAACGCAGGCTGTACCAGGCCGAGCGCATCACCGGCACGGCCACCAGCAAGGACGCAACGCCCAGCAGTAATTGGCTGACGCCGGTCTGGTCCGGCGCCAGCCAGCGCCAGACCAGGCCAAGCACCAGCAGTCCCAAGGCCAGCATGGCCAGGGTCAATTGCCGGGCAGCGCTGCGCTGCTCGGCGGAGGTCAACATGGGTGCGCTCATTGCTCGGCTCCCTGAATGATCAAGCGGGAGTCGTCTTTAGGGTCGACGGTGGTCACGGAACCTGCCTGGCCAAGAATCTTCGGCAAGCGCTCGCGATACAGACGCAGCAGCAAGCCCGGGTCTTTCACCTGCGCCAGGCTGGTAACAGTCGCGGTTTGCGCCTGGGCGTTGGCCAAGCGTTCGCTGGCCTGGGCGTGGGCAACCTGCACCAGCCGGTCGGCTTCCTGGTTAGCGGTCTGGGTGAGTTTTTCCGCTTCGGTGCGCGCATTGGCCACGGCTTTGTCAGCTTGCTGGCTGGCCGTCAGCACGGCGTTGAAGGCGTTGACTGCCGGGCCTGGCAGGCTCGATTGCACATCCACGCGGGTGACTTCGATGCCCAAGCCCAAGCCCGTCGAAGCCAGCTCCGCCAGGCGTTTATTGATACCTTGCACCAGATCACCGCGCAGCCGCTCACGGCGCTCGGCGGCGCCGTTGTCGGTGCCGATCAGTTCAGGGCGCGCCACCAGAATCGTGTCCAGATCGCGCGCGGCTGTCAGGGCCACCGCGCTGCGCGTGACCAACCGATCCAGGGCTGGCAGCACATGCTCGCCCTGCAACACAAAGGCGTAAGGCTCGGTGACCTTGTAGAACACCCGCACATCCAGCTGCACCACACCGGCATCGCCCGTCAGCAAATAGCCGGAACCGGCCAGCGCGTCGCTCAAAGGCGTGGCAAAACTGGCCACGCGGTCCGCCTGGGTCGCCGCCTCGGAGCGCAACAAGTTCTCCACGCGCCGTTCGATCACACGGTCCGCCGCCGGCAACAGCACCACTTGCTCGAAGGGCTGAGGCCACGCCAGCAACAGCCCGGCGTTCTGGATCCGGTCAAGCGCGCCGAAGTGCAACACCACGGCGCGGTTTTGCGGGTCGATCTGGCGCACATTCGAAAACGCCCAGGCCAACGCCGCCAACACCGTCACTGCGTACAGCGCCAGGAAGGTCAGACGCCCGGCCTGGATCCACGGGCTGTCCGGAGCGTCACGCTCGGTCATGGCTGAAGGTCCTTGGGCCCGTCTACCAATGCACGGAACGGCGCAGCATCGGTGCGCAGGATGATCTTGGTGCCCGGCGTGACCACGGTGCCCAAGGTATCCAGCGAGCGCAGCAGGTTGTACAGCTGCGGGTTGCCGGCGTAGGCACGCCCGTAAATCTGCGCCGCCTCAACCCGCGACTGGGCTTCGATATCGGCGGCTTTCACCGTGGCATCGGCCTGCACGATGCGCGCATCCCGCTCGGCAGCGGAGCGAATCTGCGCCGCTTCCCGCTTGCCTACAGCGGTGCGTTCAGTGGCGATGGTTTCGCGCTCGGCGCGCATGCGGTCGACGGTGGCGGTCAGGGTGACGGAAGGCAACGTCAGGCGCTCGACACCCACTTGCGCCACGCGCACGCCATAGGTGGTGAGCAATTGTTGATCAATCTGCTGGCGCAGCTGGGCTTCAAAATCAGCGATGCGCACCTGGCTGGCGTCGGTGTTGATCAGGCTCGACAGGTCAAAGCTGGCGGCGGTGGTTTCCAGCGCCGAGCCGACGAAGGTGCGAATCTGCCGCGCCGCTTCATCCGGCTGGTTCTGCACCGCACGCATAAAGCGCTGCACATTGTCGGCATCGCCCTGCACCTGCCACGCCACGTAGGCCTGCACGATAATGCGCAGGCCATCGCGGGTGCCCACGTCCTGCAAACCGCTGGAGGTGGTGCGCAGACGCAGGTCCACCGGGATCGCGGCTTCGAACGGCGCCGGCCAGCGCCAGCCCAGGCCCGGCTCCAGCAGTACCCGCGCCGGGTTGCCGAAGCGGGTAATCACCGTGGCTTCACCGGAGCGCACCTGCACCAGGCTCGCCGCAGCAACGGCAAACAACACCAGCAATACCGCCCAGGCCATGCGCCGCCATGGGAATGGGCCAGCGGCCTGTTCGTCGCCATGATGGTGATGATGGTGGCCATGATGATGGTGATGGCCGTGATCGTGAGAATGAGCGCTCAACAGACAGACTCCTTATTGAACGGCTTTACGCGGCGCCATCGGGTCGGCCGGCAAAGTAAAAGAACGCAGATCGATCGTCGGCGCGCCATCGGCGCCCAGGCGGTGATCCAGAATAAGCAGCTTGGCGTGGGCCAGGCCTTGGCTGAGTTGGCCCAGGTACTGTTCCAATACAAAGGCGCGACCCGCAGTGGCGTAGGCTTTTTGTTCGGCGCTAAAACGCAGGTCGGCCGCTTGAGCACCGGCGTTCACCTCACGGGCAGTGGCCAGCGCCTGGTCGCGGGCAGTGCTGGCTTGCAGCAACGCCTGGTTGGTTTGCTCGCTGGCAGCCCCGCGCTCGCGGGAGATCAGCGCCTGGGCGCCAATTTGTGCCGCCTGCACACCGTGATAGGCATTGGCCGCGCCTGCCGGCGGGTGGATCGCTTCGACTACCGTGGCCAAAATCTCCACGCCGCTGTCGAGTTTTTGCAGATCTGCCTGCACGGCGCGGCCCACTTCATCGGCGAGGCTGGTGCGTTGCTCGCCGAGCAATTCGTCAAGGGTGCGCGAAGCAAAGTCATGCACAAGGATGCGGCTGGCGGTGCTGCGAATCAGCGTCGGTACATCCGCACTGTTATAGGTGGCGGCCAGCGCGGCCTTGTCCGTCAGGCCGATGCGGTAGACGAAACGCACATCCATATTGACGATCTGGAAGCTCTGCTTGTCGCCACTGCTGCTGGCGATCACTTGGGATTTGTCATTCACATGGCTGGCGTCCCACAAGCGGTTGGCGATTAGCGGCGCCGGGCCTTCCGCCGAGGCCACCTGCGGTGCGGCGGCCTCGCTGACGCTGGTCGCCAGTTCATGCACCACACCGTTTTCCACGCTCAGCACGCGCCCCAATGGCCAAGGCAACCCGGCATGCAAGCCAGGCCCGAACACCTGCACGGGTTTGGCCGAAGCGCTCATAAATCCCACGGCCTTGCAGGGGCACTTCGTGCACGCCGGTCGACGCCCAGCCTACGGCCAACACCACCAACAGCACCGGCAGAAACGCCCGGCGCATGTAGGTAAACGCCCAGATCTGGCGCAAGTCGATGCCGAAGCGGTTGTGCAATTCGTGCTGCAACGCCAGCAAGGGTTGGGGTGGCCAACGCAGCAGGTCCGCGATAAAGCTCTGCGCCATCAAGCGTGGTTCAAGGCGCGGCTGGCGCGGGCTGAACAGTGACAGCACGCCTCTTAGCAGAAACTCCAGCGCCACCAACGCGGGCAACAGCCCCGTCAACACCGCCAGGCGCAGCGGCCACACGGATTCGGCACCGGCAAACAGCAGGCAGATTGCACTGATCACCAGGCTGACAATCGCCACGCGGCTCAACTGCGCCAGCTGGGACGCTTCCGGCCATTTCGCGGCGGTTTCCTGGGCCAGGCGGCGCTCGAACACCAACAAGCCAAAGGCCAACGCCAGGGCCAGCGCCGCGCCGATGCTCGCCGATTGCCCCAGCGCGGCGGCGGGCAAGGCCAGGTTCCAGAATTCGCTGATGCTGATCAGCGCCAGCAACGACCAGCCACACAGCCATAGCACTGGCGCGCCGACCTGTGACAGCACGCCGCTGCCAAACCGATTGATCGCCCGTGCGAACGCGCCAACCTCTTCGCCGGACGCTTCGATCAGTTCAGCCGTGGGCGTTTCCAGCGCCTGGGCGCGCCAATCCGCCACCCACCACGCCGATTGCAACCCGGCTACCAGCACCAGCAAGGCCGACGCGCAGTTGATCAGCACCACCGGCCAGATCGACAGCGGCGCAAACAGCGCGACAAACAGCGCCAGCACCCAACCGGCCACGGCCAGGGCCGTCAGGCTGATGCCCGCTTGGCGCAATCGGCGGGCATGGAACAGCCCTTGTTGAAAACGCGGAAGGCCTTCCACCGAAGCGCCGTCAGCTTCCAGATCCACTTGCATCCACTTAACGTCCGCTACACACAATTGGTTACGATATAACACGGAGCGTGAAATTTTTGTCCGAAAACAGCGCAAATCCCCGGTGGGAGCGGGCTTGCTCACGATAAAGTTCTGCCAGTTTTTGAGGGCGGCCAATTTCTCCTGTGGCGAGCAGGCTTGCCCTGCGTTGGGCTGCGAAGCAGCCCCAGTGAAGGCACTGCAATTTTCCTGAAAGTACTCAGTGTCTGGGTTTGGGGCCGCTTCGCAGCCCAACGCAGGGCAAGCCTGCTCGCCACAACGGCCCACCTGCCACAGACCTCGTGTCAACCGGCTATGTAGATACCTATGCCCATCGCAGATAAGCCAGCTCCCACATTTGTTCTGCGGCGCTCTCGCAATAGTGATTAAACCCCCAGAAACACGAGCCATCACTGGTGCAGGCGCGGATTAATCGGCACACTCCAAACAGTTTTTCGCGGGCCCATGGACAAGGAAGCGTCATGATTTCGATCTACCAGCTCAAACCGCGTTTTCAGAACCTGCTGCGCCCTCTTGTGCAGCGTCTTTACGACAACGGCACCACCGCCAACCAGATCACCGTGCTGGCCGGCGTCGTTTCCTTGCTGGTCGGCCTGTTGATTGCAGGCTTTGCCCAACACCTCTGGCTGTTTGCGCTGATCCCGCTGTGGATGATCCTGCGCATGGCCCTCAATGCCATCGACGGCATGCTCGCACGCGAATTCGGCCAGCAATCACGCCTGGGCGCCTACCTCAATGAACTGTGCGACGTGATCGCCGACAGCGCATTGATCCTGCCCTTTGCGCTGATTCCCGGCGTGAGCCTGGCGCCGGTGCTGCTGGTGACGTTGCTCGCCGTATTCAGCGAATACGCTGGCGTATTGGGGCCGATGGTCGGTGCCTCACGCCGCTATGACGGGCCGATGGGCAAGAGTGATCGGGCGTTCGTGCTCGGTGTGCTCGCCACTGGCGTGGCGCTGGGCTGGCTCGGCGCGGGCTGGATCGATGCGGTGATGTGGCTGGTCGCCGCCCTGCTCGCCTACACCTTGGTCAACCGTGTGCGTCAGGGCCTCAAAGAACAACAAGAAACTTCACCGATTGCATAAGGATTTTTGCGATGCGCGAACAGCAAGAGCACACCTTTGGTACCCATGATGGCGTCGAGCTTTTTTATCGGCACTGGCCGGCCACTGCGCCTGTGGGTGACGAGCCGCGCAAGGCGATCCTGCTGTTCCATCGCGGCCATGAGCATTCGGGCCGCATTGCCCACCTGGTCGACGAGCTCGACCTGCCGCAATTCGATTTCTTCGCCTGGGACGCCCGTGGCCACGGCCAATCGCCGGGCGCCCGCGGTGACAGCCCAAGCTTCGCCACCAGCGCCCGCGACGTGCAGACCTTTTGCGAACACATCGGCGCCACTTACGGCATAGAAGAACACAACTTCGCCGTCATCGCCCAAAGCGTCGGCGCGGTGATCGCGGCCACTTGGGTACACGACTACGCGCCAAAAATCCGCGCGCTGGTGCTCGCCTCCCCGGCGTTCAAGGTCAAGCTGTACGTGCCCTTCGCCCGGCCTGGGCTGGCGTTGATGCGCAAGTTTCGCGGCAACTTTTTCGTCAACAGCTACGTCAAGGCCAAGTTCCTCAGCCATGACCCTGAGCGCGTCGCGTCCTACGACAGCGACCCGCTGATCACCAAGGCGATTTCGGTGAATGTGCTGCTGGGTTTGTACGAAGCCGCCGACCGGGTGGTCGCCGATGCCCAGGCGATTCAGGTGCCGACGCAATTGCTCATCTCCGGCTCCGACTTCGTGGTGCACCGCAAACCCCAACAGCAATTTTTCGACCGGCTTGGCAGCCTGAAAAAAGAGCTGCACATCCTGCCCGGCTTTTTCCACGACACCCTTGGCGAGCGCGACCGCGCCGTGGCCGTGGGCAGTGCCCGGCGCTTTATCCTGCAAAACTTCACCCACCCACTGGACCGCGCCGCCCTGCTGGATGCCGACAAAATGGGCGCCACCTGCGCCGAGTCCGAAGCCCTCGCCGCGCCGCTGCCGCGTAACTCCCTGCGCGACCTGTACTGGCGCATGACCCGCGCCAGCATGGGCCTGGGCAAGAACCTGTCGGACGGGGTGAAACTGGGCTTCGACACCGGCTTCGACTCCGGCAGCACCCTGGATTACGTGTACCGCAATAAGCCCACCGGCAAGGGCGGCTTGGGGCGGATGATCGACACCAATTACCTCAACTCCATCGGCTGGCGCGGCATTCGCCAGCGCAAGTTGAACGTCGAGGAATTGCTACGGCTGGCCATGGCCAGGTTGCGTGCCGATGATCGCGAAGTGCGCATTGTCGATATCGCCGCCGGTCATGGGCGCTACATTCTCGAAGCCTTGCAAGGCGTGTCGCCCTTGCCGGAATCGATCCTGTTGCGCGACTACAGCGACATCAACGTGCGTGACGGCGGTGCGCTGATTCGCGAGAAAGGCCTGGGGGATATTGCGCAGTTCGTCAAAGGCGATGCATTTGACCGTGCGGACCTGGCGGCACTGGCGCCCAAGCCGACCCTGGCGGTGGTGTCCGGCCTGTATGAGCTGTTTGCCGATAACGGCATGGTCGGCGGGTCGCTGGCAGGTCTTGCCGAAGCGGTGGAGCCCGGCGGGTATCTGGTCTACACCGGCCAGCCATGGCACCCGCAACTGGAACTGATCGCCCGCGCGTTGACCAGCCATCGCCAGGGCCAGGCCTGGGTAATGCGCCGTCGCAGCCAGGCAGAAATGGATCAATTGGTCGAGGCGGCGGGCTTTCGCAAAATCACCCAACGTGTGGATGAGTGGGGCATTTTCACCGTGTCCCTGGCGCAGAAGATCTGAGTATGCGCGAACCCGGCTTATTGAAACCCGCCGTCCTGTGGCTGTTGTTGTTGGCGCCGCTGTTTTTCAGCACCTACGGCTTTGCCACCTGGGTCACCAGCCAGCGCAGCGACGTCGGCACGCTGGTGTTCGGCTGGGAAACCCATATGCCGTTCTGGGCCTGGACCATCGTGCCCTACTGGTCCATCGACCTGCTCTACGGGTTTTCGCTGCTACTGCCCAATACTCGCCATGAGCTGAAACAACATGCGTTGCGCCTGCTCAGTGCGCAAGTCATTGCAGTGAGCTGCTTTTTGATCTGGCCGCTGCGTTTCACCTTTGAACGGCCGGAGCTGGATGGCGTATTCGGTTGGTTGTTTGCGGTGCTGGCCGGGTTCGATAAACCCTTCAACCAGGCGCCGTCGCTGCATATCGCGTTGCTGGTGATTTTGTGGGTCATGTACCAGCGCCACACCCAAGGGTTCTGGCGTTGGCTGGTGCATGGCTGGTTCGCGTTGATCGGTATTTCGGTGCTGACCACTTATCAACATCACTTTATTGACTTACCCACAGGCGCCCTGGCCGGTTGGTTGTGTGTGTGGCTGTGGCCGGTGGAACATCCGAGCCCGCTTGTGAATGCACGGCTGACGCGGGACCCAAAACTATGGCGGCTGGGCATACGCTATGGCCTTGGCGCAGTGGTGCTGGTGATTCTGGCTTTGGTGCTGCGCGGCGGGTGGTTGTGGCTGCTTTGGCCAGCGGTTTCCTTGGCTTTGATCAAGGCGAATTACTGTGTACTCGGCGCGGCGGGCTTCCAGAAGCGCCAAGACGGTCGGCTCACCCCTGCCGCGCGCTGGCTGTATGCACCTTACTTGGCGGCCGCGTGGCTAAATTCCAGGCTGTGGACACGTAAACATCCACAGCCTGACCAGATTGTGGATAACGTCTGGCTTGGTCGAATCCCTGCCACAGGCGAGCAAGGCGCCTTCAAGGCCATTGTCGATCTGTGCGCCGAATTGCCGATTAATCCACAGGGCCGCGCCTATGAATGTGTGCCTGTGCTCGACCTGATCGCGCCAACGCCCGCGCAATGCCTGCAAGCCGCTGAGGCCATTGAACGCCTGCGTTCAAGCGGCCCGCTGCTGGTGTGCTGCGCCCTTGGCTACTCGCGCAGCGCCACCGCCGTCGCCGCGTGGCTGCTGCACAGCGGGCGCGCCGCAACGGTCGACGAGGCAGTGGCTATTATTCGTACAGCACGGGCCGAAGTGGTCCTGCATCCTGCTCACCGTAAAGCGTTGGAGGGTTTGCCCCATGCCCGCTGATATGGAACTTCAGGTGGTTGCCAGCCTGTTGCGCCGTGGCCGTTCGCTGGATCAGTTATCCACAGGCCTGACCGTGGCCGGCGTGTTGTTCGGCCTTGCTCAATTATTATTGGCCAGCGTTTCGACCCTGTGCCTGCTGCTCAGCCTGTGGATGATCATGCTCGGCCTGCTGCAAAAGTACTGGGCCTTGCGCGTGGCCTTCGACGCCGACCTGTTCGCCCTGCTGGCGCGCGACACCGAGCGCACGGCCGATCTCGACCAAGCCTTGCAGAGCCTCGGCCTGCAATCGCCCAAACGCGCGGGCAGGCCCTGGACCGAACGCCGTCGCGGCGCGCTCAAACTGCTGCGCAAACAAGCCTGGTTGCTGGGCGCGCAAGCGCTGCTGACCCTGGCCGTCATCCTCGCCAGCCCTTGGCTACCTTTCGCCGGATAAGGAATCCCCATGTTCGAACCCGTGGTCGCCACCCTGATTACCTCGATGGCCCGCACCGTCACCGGCGCCCGTAGCCTGTGGCTGGGGTGCGCGCCGGTGCCGGTGCAACGCATCTACTTCGCCAACCACAGCAGCCACGGTGATTTCGTTTTGCTATGGGCGTCGTTGCCGCAAAACCTGCGCAAATTCACGCGCCCGGTGGCCGGCAGTGATTACTGGAACCAAAGCGCATTGCGCCGCTACATCATCAACCGCGTGTTCAACGGCGTGTTGATCGACCGCGAGCGTAAAGACCCTGTGGATAACCCTTTGCAGCCGATGCTGGCCGCGCTGGAAGGCGGCGATTCCTTGATCATTTTTCCCGAAGGCACGCGCAACCTGGAGGACGGTTTGCTGCCGTTCAAAAGTGGCCTGTATCACCTGGCAAAAAGTTACCCACAGGCCGAATTGATTCCGGTGTGGATCGCCAACCTCAACCGGGTCATGCCCAAGGGCCGGGTACTGCCGCTGCCGTTGCTGTGCACCACCAGCTTCGGCGCGCCGCTGCAATTGGAAGACGGTGAAGACAAGTCCGCCTTCCTTGCCCGCACCCGCGACGCCCTGCTTGCCCTCGCCCCGGAGCATGTCTGACATGGATAGCCAAACCCTGATGTTGTTCGGCGGAATCGGCGCGATTCTGGTACTCGCCTCCTTGATCGGCCTGATCCTCAAACTGCGCACCCGTGCCACACCGAATGCGGTGGTCGACAACCTCAACGCCCGCATCAATGCCTGGTGGGTGATGGTGGTGGTGATCGGTATCGCCTTCTGGCTCGGCACCGGCGCGGTGATCCTGCTGTTCTATGCAGTGTCGTTCTACGCCCTGCGCGAATTTCTCACCCTCACGCCCACCCCGCCGCAGCGATTACCCGGCGCTGGTGGCGGCGTTTTACCTGGCGCTGCCGCTGCAATACTTGCTGATCTATGCCGACTGGTACGGGCTGTTCTCGATCTTTATCCCGGTGTATGTGTTCCTGCTGCTGCCGATCCTTGCTTCGCTGGGTGGCGACAGCACGCACTTTCTGGAGCGAGCGTCGAAGGTGCAATGGGGCCTGATGATCGCGGTGTTCTGCGTGTCGTTCGTGCCCGCTCTGCTGACGCTCGACATTCCCGGCTACGAAGGCCGCAACCTATTGCTGATCGCTTACCTGGTGATCGTGGTGCAGTTGTCGGACGTGCTGCAGTACGTGTGCGGCAAGCTGTTCGGCAAACACAAGATCGCGCCCAATTTGTCGCCTTCCAAAACCGTGGAAGGCTTTGTCGGCGGGATTCTGCTGTCGTCCCTGATCGGCGCGGCGCTGTGGTGGACCACGCCGTTCAACCCGTGGCAGTCATTCCTGATCGCGCTGCTGATCAACCTGCTGGGCTTCGCCGGCGGCATCGTGATGTCGGCGATCAAGCGCGACCGGGGCGTGAAGGATTGGGGGCACATGATCGAAGGCCACGGCGGGATGCTGGACCGCCTGGATTCGGTGTGCTTTGCCGCGCCGATTTTCTTCCACCTTGTGCGGTACTGGTGGACCTGAGGAACACACACTCTCTCAAGCCCAACACAGATCAATTGTGGGAGCTGGCTTGCCTGCGATAGCGGAGTGTCAGCCGGCATCACTTTTGGCTGTGCCACCGCCATCGCAGCATAGGTATCTACATAACCGGTTAACACGAAGTCTGTGGCAGGTGGGCTGTTGTGGCGAGCAGGCTTGCCCTGCGTTGGGCTGCGAAGCAGCCCCAAACCCAGACGCTGAGTTCTTTCAGGAAAATGGCAGTGCCTTTACTGGGGCTGCTTCGCAGCCCAACGCAGGGCAAGCCTGCTCGCCACAGGAGAAAGTGGCGGCCTTTAAAAGTTGTGTAGATACCCTGGCCATCGCAGGCAAGCAAGCTCCCACAGTGGTTTTGCAGTGCTTTCGAGGGCTAAGCAAAGTCTGAAACCACCGTTCCTACCTCCTCCGTCTCTTTCTTTCGCAGGACATTTCCGAGAGAATCCCAACCGCTTGTGCGCTGCCTTTTCGATGGCTAGTCTGCGTTGGTCACTGTCAAGTCAGTGACCGGGTTTAGCAGCTCGAACGTTTAACATTGGGCGCACAAGCGCCATCTGAAGCATGGCGTTTTTTTATGCCGTCGCTTTATGGTGGCTGTGCGCAGGGCACCCTCGGGTGCGCCGGGTTCCCAATGTTCCGGCCTGCTAACCTGCGTACAGCTGCCACCCATTGTTTAGCAGCGATGGTTGTCAGCTCCAATTACCTACATTGGAGTTACCGCAATGAGCCAAGTAAGACCCGGTCCACCCCATCCATTTTTCATCCCCCACCCCGAGCTCAGCTTCGAAGACGCATTGGTTTATGCCTCAGATCTGCTTCACTGTGCCGAGCAGTTAAGCGACTCGCCCAAGGCTGCGGGCCATCTAATGGAAATGGCCAAAGTCATGGTGGACCGCTCACTGGAATGCATGAGCACCTCATGAAAATGTAATGAGCTCGCTTGCTCGCGATAGCGGAGTGTCAGCCAGCATCAGTTTTTGGTGTGCCACCGCCATCGCAGGCAAGCCAGCTCCCACAGGGTTTTGTGGTGTATTGGGAGGCCCCCGCTCAATCCGAAACCTTGCTTCACGGCCAGTCTTTTGATCGGTTTTGCGGTACGCCTCACCTTTGTGCAACACGCCTGAGCACGCAGACCACTTCACGTCATCTTTTGTATCAAAGACGCGTGTAAGATAGGCCGCACTTTGCCAGGGATGCTCACCATGTTCGACTCGTTGAAAGCGATCAGCCGCCGGATTATCGGCGCTTTACTGACTGTGGTGAGTGCCATCTTTGGCCAATGGCAGCCCCCAGCCTGGCTGCGAGCCACCGGCCGTGGCGTGGGGACCCTGGGCCAGAAGGCCCGCGCCTATCCGCGCCAGGCGGGTGCCGGGTTCTTGGGCCTGGTGTTGCTGGCCGCCGCTGGTTTTTATGGCTGGCACTGGTATTCGAATTTGCCGCAGCCCCACACCGTGGGTTATTCGCTGCACAAGCCGAACCTGACCGATTACACCCAGCAGCCTCCGGTTGTGGATAACTTGCAGGTGCGCTTTGCCGAGTCCGTGGCTCCGCTGGCGGCCATTGGCAAGCCGGTCACAGAAGGCATTACCCTTAAACCCGCTGTAGCCGGTGCCTGGCGCTGGTCCGACGACCGCACGTTAGTGTTCGTGCCGGAAAAAGACTGGCCTGTGGATGCCCATTACACGCTCGACCTGGCCAAGAAACAGCTGCTGGCTGACGGCGTGCTGCTGAGCCAATACAGCAGCCAGTTCTCGACCCAACCGTTCCGCGCCACCCTGGCGCAAAACGAGCTGTACCAGGACCCGTCCAACCCAACGCTGAAACAGCTGGTGGCGACTTTCCATTTTTCCCACCCGGTGGATGAAGACAACCTGCGCAAGCGCGTCTCGGTGACCCTCGGCAAAGGCCTGGCCTACCGCGACGCCCAACTGCCCAACCGTCCGGAAATCACCTTCGACGACCTCAAGCTCAATGCTTACGTGCGCTCCGCCGCCCTGGCCACGCCACTGGAAAGCACGCCGGTCAGCGCCAAGCTCGATGAGGGCATCAAGGCCCGTGACGGCGGCAATGCCAGCACCGCGCCACTGGTGGCGGAAGTCACCGTGCCCGGCCGTTATCGCCTGACGTTTACCGCTGCCGAGGTCAGCTTTGTCGACAACGAGCGCGGCGAACCGGAGCCGGTATTGATGTTCAGCAGTTCCAGCGCCGTGGCCGATGACACCATCGCCGGCAAGGTCCAGGCCTGGTTGCTGCCGGCCAAGGCCGAAGACGACACGCGCCCTTACACCAGCAACGATATCGATGACGCGATGCTCGCGCGCAGTACCAAGGTCAGCCTGACCCACGTGCCCAGCGTCGAGCCGCTGAACACCCTGCACGCGTTCAAGTTCAAGGCCCCGGCCGGCCGTGCGCTGTACGTGCGCGTGCCCGCCAACCTGGAAGCCATTGGCGGTTATCTGGCGAAAAACCCTACCGCCTCGCTGATCAGCATGCCGGCGTATCCACGCACTCTGCAGTTCCTGTCGGACGGTGCGCTGCTGAGCCTCAACGGCGAAAAACGCCTGGGCTTCATGGCCCGGGGCGTGCCCGGCGCCCATGTGGAAATCGCCCGCCTGCTGCCCAACCAGTTGCAGCATTTGGTCGACCAAAGCAGCGGCAGCTTCGCCCGGCCGAATTTCGGCAATGAATACTTCGACCGCATGGTCGAGCGTCAGTCACTGGATATTGCCCTGTCGTCCAATGACCCGGCGAAAACCGTCTACGACAACGTGGATCTGAGCCACTACCTCACCGCCAACGGCGGCCGTCGCGGCATTTTCGTGCTCAAGCTGAGCCCGCAGGATGACCCGGCCGAGCGCACGTTCGAGTACGAACGCAACAGCACCAGCGACCTGCGTTTTATCGTGGTCACCGACCTTGGCATCATCGCCAAGCGCTCCAGCGACGGCAGCCACGATGTGTTTGTGCAATCCATTGGCAACGGCTCGCCAGTGGCTGATGCACAAGTGGACATCATGGGTCGCAACGGTCTGCCGGTCGCCAGCGGCCGCACCGATGCCGAAGGCCACGCGCATTTCGCCAAGCTGGACGAACTGCGCCGTGAGAAAACGCCGCTGATGTACGTAGTCACACGCGGCAATGACCAGTCGTTCCTGCCGATTGCCCGTCAGTCCCAGCAGTTGGACTTTTCACGCTTCGATGTAGGTGGTTTGGAAGAAGACGGCGCGATTAATCGCCTCAGCGCTTACATGTTCACCGACCGTGGCCTGTACCGCCCGGGCGAGACTGCGCACCTGGGCATGATCGTGCGCAGCGGCGACTGGAAAGGCGCCTTGCAAGGCCTGCCGGTTGAACTGCAAATCACCGACCCACGCGGCCTGGAAGTGATCCGCCAGCCGCTCAAACTGTCTACCAGCGGCTTTGAAACCTTTGATTTCCCCAGCAGTGAAGTCGCCCCCGCCGGTGAGTACACCGCGACGTTGCAGCTGATTGGCCAGAAAAACACCCGCACCGACCTGGGCAGTGTCAGCTTCAAGGTTCGCGACTTCGAGCCGGACCGCATGAAGGTCAGCCTGAGCCTGCGCGACACGCCGGTGTTGGGCTGGATCCCGCCGGACCAAGTAGTGGCCAAAGTCACCGCGATGCACCTGTTCGGCGCGCCGGCAGCCGGCCGGCGCGTCACGGCGAAGATGTCCCTGAGCCCGACGCTCGCGGCCTTTGACCGTTACCCTGATTACCGCTTCCGCCTCAACGATTCCCTGGAAGAAGCCAGCACCGAAGACCTGGCCGAAACCACCGTCGACGACAACGGCCAGGCCGTGCTCGACCTCAACCTGCAACGCTTCGCCAGCAGCACCTATCGCCTGCAGGTGATGACCCAAGTGTTCGAGGCCGAAGGTGGCCGCAACGTGGCGGCGCAAAGTGCGCTGCTGGTGTCGTCCGCGCCTTATCTGGTCGGTGTGAAAAGTCAGGATTCGCTGTCGTACGTCGCCAAGGACGCCCCGCGCCAGGTGCAATGGCTTGCCGTCGCGCCGGACCTCACGCCGATGGCCGTGGATGGCCTGACCAGTGAAGTGGTCGAACACCGTTATGTGTCGGTGCTGGTGAAACAGTCCAACGGCACCTACAAGTACGAGTCGCGCATCAAGAACATCAGCCAGCCGGCCTCACCGCTGACGATGACCAAGGACGGCGCCAAGCAGACCCTGAACACCGGCACGCCGGGTGATTTCACCCTGCAAGTCAAAGACGCCAACGGCCGTCTGCTCAACCAGATCGACTACAGCGTGGCCGGGCGCGGCAACACCTCGCGCTCGCTGGAGCGCAACGCCGAACTGCAACTGCGCCTGGATAAACGCAGCTACGCCACGGGCGATGAAATTGCGATCAGCATCCGCGCGCCGTACACCGGTGCCGGCTTGATCACCATCGAGCGAGACAAGGTTTACACCCAACAGTGGTTTAAGGCCGACAGCACCAACAGCGTGCAACATATCCGCGTGCCTGCAGGCCTTGAGGGCAATGCCTACGTCAACGTGCAGTTTGTGCGCGACATGGGTTCGCCTGAGGTTTATATGAGCCCGCTGTCCTACGGCGTGGTGCCGTTCAGCATCAACCTGGATGCGCGGCGCATGGCGCTCAAGGTTGAAGGCCCGGAGAAGATTGAGCCGGGGCAGACCCTGGATATCAAGGTCACCGCCGACCGCCCAGGCCGCGCGGTGGTTTACGCGGTGGACGAAGGCATCCTGCAAGTGGCGCGTTACCAGACGCCCGACCCGTTGGGCTTCTTCTTCCAGAAACGCGCATTGGAGGTCGGCACCAGTCAGATTCTTGACCTGATCCTGCCGGAATTCAGCCGCCTGCTCAGTGGGGCAGCGCCGGGTGGTGACACCGAAGGCGCGCTGGCCAACCACCTCAATCCGTTCAAGCGTAAACACCAGCCGCCCGTGGCCTGGTGGTCCGGGCTGGTCGACCTGCCCGCCGGTGAAACCGTGCTGCTTTACCAGGTGCCGGACAGCTTCAACGGCAAGCTGCACCTGTTTGCGGTGGCAGTGGACAGTGACAGCGTGGGTGTCAGCGAGGCCAATACCGAAGTGCGCGGGCCGATTGTAATTACGCCAAACGTGCCGGCCTTTGTGGCGCCGGGGGATGTGTTCAATGTAAGCGCCGGGGTGTTCAGTAACCTCGACGCGGCAGCGGACGTGAAGTTTGAAGTGCAGACCAGCGACGGCCTCAACGTGCAGGGCGATAAAGGCAGCACCCTGTCGCTGCAACCGCGCAAGGAAGGCACTGCCGAGTTCAAGATCAAGGTGGGTGAAACCCTCGGCTCGGCTGACCTGCGTTTTGTCGCGGTACTGCCAAACGGCAAACGTATCCAGGTGGCGGAAACCACGTCGATCCGCCCACTGAGCGAGCATCGCGTGGCCTTGAGCCTGGGCCGTTTCGACAGCGCCAGCAAAGAGCTGAAACCGACGCGTGAGCTGTTCAGCCAACTGCGCGATGTGCAACTGGGCGTGGCCGCCTCGCCGCTGGTTTGGGCCAACGGCCTCAAGCATTACCTGGATGACTATGGCTACGCCTGCACCGAGCAATTGGTGTCCAAGGCCATGCCGGCGTTGATCTGGGGCGGTACGGCGCCAGAAGCCGAACAAGCCTTCAGCGGCGCGGTGCGCATGCTGCGCCAGCGCCAGAACTCGGCCGGTGGCTTTGGTTTGTGGGCGGCCAACCCGGATGTGGCGCCGTATGCCAGCCTGTACGCCACCGACTTCCTGATCGAAGCCAAGGAACGCGGGCTGCCGGTGCCGGAAGACCTGCTGGCGCGCTCCAACGCCTACCTGACGGACCTGGCCAATGGCCCGAGCGAAGGTCTGTCGGAATTGCGCAACCGTTCCTACGCCAGTTACCTCTTGAGCCGTCAGGGGATTCTGGTGAGTGGCGCCTTGAGCGATATCCGTGAGCGCTACGAGAGCTACTTCAAAGACACCTGGCAGAACGACCTGGGCGCCGCTTACCTGGCGGCCAGTTACAAGCTGCTCAAGCAGGATCGTCAGGCCGATACCTTGTTCCGCAAAATCCCGTGGCGTTCGCTGGTGGATAAATGGGAGAGCGATGGCCTGTATTACGACCCGCTGGTACACGACGCCGAGCACTTGCACCTGCTGGCGCGCCACTTCCCCGAGTTGCTTGACGATGTACCGACGGCGCTGCTGGATAAACTCGGCAAGCGCCTGAACGAACAGCGTTACAACTCGTTGTCGGCCGCCCTGTTGCTGCGCGCCCTGGACAATTATGGCCAGCGCGCCCAAAGCGACATGACCCTCAAGGCCACCGCCTGGCTGGGCGACAAGCAACAGCAACTGCTGGAGATGGCCGGCCAGCCACCGCGCGCCGCCGTGCCGGGTAAAACGCAGAAGCTGGTGATGGAAAAAACCGACGGCCCGGCTGCTTTCTACATGCTCAGCGAAGCTGGTTTCGACAAGGGTGCCAAGCTCAAGCCGATCAACAATGGCCTGGAAATCATCCACGAATACCTCGACCTCAAAGGCGAGCCGGTGAGCAAAGTCGCGGTGGGCGATGAGTTCCTGGTGCGCCTGCGCCTGCGCGCCACCGACAGCGACCAAGTGCAGCAAGTGGCCGTGGTCGACTTGCTGCCCGGTGGCGTCGAGCCCGTGTATAACTTGCCGCCGGAGCCGGAAGCCGCCGCCAGCAACGAAGAAAGTGAAAGTGAAGGCGACGATTCCGAGTATGTGGAAACCGCCGACGGTGATGAAGCCGACACCTGGCAAGCGCCGATCGGCGAAACCGAGCTGAGCAACTGGCAGCCGGACTACGTGGACGTGCGCGATGATCGGGTGGTGTTGTACGGCACCGCGCTGCGTGATGTAGGCACTTTCGTGTACCGCGTGCGCGCCACCAATGCAGGGACGTTCAATACGCCACCGGCCTACGCCGAAGGCATGTACGAAACCACCCTGCAAGGGCGCGGCAAAGTAGGCCAGCTTGAAATTACCAAGCCTTAAACGCCTGACGCCGCTGCTTGCAGCGGCGGTACTCTTTACAGGCACGCTGGCGGGGCTGCGATGGTGGCCCCATGCCCCACTGGAACAGGCCGTCACCTCGTCCCGCGTGGTGTTGGCCGACGATGGCGCGTTGCTGCGCATGACCCTGGCAGAGGATGGGCAATATCGCCTGTGGCTGCCACTGGAACGCATGTCGCCGTCACTGGTCGAGGCCTTGCTGCTCAAGGAAGACCGCAATTTCTACTGGCACCCGGGCATCAACCCCCCGGCGTTGCTGCGCGCGGCCATGGCCACCTACAGCGGCGGCCAGCGTCAGGGCGGCTCAACCTTGAGCATGCAGCTGGCGCGGCGGTTGTGGGACCTCAACACCCGCCAAGTGCCGGGCAAATTGCAGCAGATGGCCCTGGCGCTGTGGCTGGAAGCGCGCTACAGCAAGCACGATATCCTTGAGGCTTACCTGAACCTGGCGCCCATGGGCGGCAATATCGAAGGCGCCGAAGCGGCCAGCCGGATTTACTTTGGCAAGTCGGCGGCGCAGTTGTCGTTGTCCGAAGCGCTGGCGCTGGCAGTGATCCCGCAGCAACCGGGGCGGCGCGCACGCTTCGGGCCATCGCTGCAACATGCGCGGCTGCGCTTGATGGCCGACTGGCGCGAAACTTATCCACAGGACCCGCGCAACGACAGTTTGCTCGACTTGCCCCTGGAAGCGCGCAACCGTCAGCAGATCCCGTTTCTGGCGCCGCACTTAAGCGAACAATTGCTGGCATCCCAGCCCGGCAACGAGTTGAACACCACCCTCAACCTGCCTTTGCAGCAACTGCTCGAACGCCTGATCACCGGTTTTATTGCCGAGCGGCGCAGTACCGGTGTGGAAAACGCCACGGCCATCCTTGTGGACAGCCGCGACCAGAGCGTCAAGGCGCTGGTGGGTTCGGCGGATTACTTATCCACAAGCATCCACGGGCAGGTCAATGGCGTGTTGTCACGGCGCTCGCCGGGGTCGACGCTCAAGCCGTTTCTGTATGGGCTGGCACTGGATCAGGGGGTTATCCACCCCATGAGTATCCTCAAGGATTTGCCCAGTAACTTCGGCTACTTCCAACCGGAAAATTTCGACGGCAGTTTTGTCGGGCCGCTGACGGCGCGGGACGCGTTGATCCGTAGTCGCAATATTCCGGCGGTGTGGCTCGCCAGCCAAGTGCAGTCGCCCTCGTTGTACGGCTTGCTGCAACGTGCCGGTATCAAAGGCTTGCGTGGGGAACGTCACTACGGCTTGGCCCTGGCCTTGGGCGGCGGCGAGATGACGCCGGAGGAACTGGCGCGCCTGTATGTGATGCTGGCGGGTGACGGGCATTTGCGGCCTTTGCGTTATTTGCAGGAACAGCCGCAAACCACCGGTGCGCAACTGCTTACGCCCCAAGCGGCGTTTATGGTGCGCGACATGCTGCGCCGCAACCCGCGCCCGGATGGCCTGCCCGGCCGCCACTGGCGCACCGCGTGGAAAACCGGCACGTCGTGGGGCTTTCATGATGCCTGGAGCGCAGGCCTGGTCGGACCGTATGTGCTGGTGGTGTGGGTGGGCAACTTTGACGGGCGGCCGAACCCGACGTTTATCGGCGCCAAAACCGCCGCGCCGCTGTTCTTCCGCATCGCCGACGCCCTGCCCCTGGCCTTGCCCAATGTGGTGATCAAGCCCGACAAGCCGCCCGCCGGGCTGGTGCGCATCGACGTGTGCGCGGCGTCCGGCGAGTTGCCCAACCGCTGGTGCCCGCAAACCCGCAAGACCTGGTACATCCCCGGCGTGTCACCGATTCGCGTGTCCAACCTGCACCGCCCGGTGCTGATCGATACGCGCACCGGCAAGGCCGCGTGCCCGCCGTTTGACCCGCAATACACCCGCGAAGAAGTCTTCGAATTCTGGCCCAGCGATGTGCAGCGCCTTTATCGCGCCGCCGGTCTGCCCCGGCGCACACCGCCCAACGTGATGAAAAATTGCCAGCCCAACCGCATCAGCGACCAAAGCGAAGCGCCGCAGATTCGCTCGCCGCTGACCCAGGTGAGCTACCAACTGCGCCTGTCCCAGCCGCAGGAAAGTATCCCGCTCAATGCCAACGCGGCCAGCGACGCGACCACGCTGTACTGGTTTGCCGACCAGACCCTGATCGGCCAGGGCCCGCCGCAAAGCACCTTGAACTGGCGGCCGGGCAAGTCGGGCGAGTATCGGTTGCGGGTCAGCGATGATCAGGGGCGCAGTGCTAGCCGCGGGCTGAAAGTGGAGTTTGTGCCCTGATCACAGATCCCCTGTGGGAGCGGGCGAGCCCTAATGCCAGTCAGTTAAGACATTGCCGGTAACTGTGGCGAGGGAGCTTGCTCCCGTTGGACTGCGTAGCAGTCCCATGCTTTTAAAGCAAAGAGCAGGGACCGCTTCGCGCTGGAGCGCCAGCCCGGCCCAGCGGGAGCAAGCTCCCTCGCCACAGGTCGCTGGTTGTCAGTTCTAGCTTTTAACTGACTGGCATTAGGGCAAGCCCGCTCCCACTGGGATCTTTGCTGCTTTGAGGGTTGTGGTCTTGCCTCTTCAATCGCGCTGATCAGGCGTCTTCGTCGCCGAAGCTGGCTTTGCCCACGCGCTTGGCGTAATGGTTATACGCCGCACCGAGCTTCCTCTGCTCGAAGATCGAGAACACCAGGGTGCCCAGCAGGATCAGCATCCACACCAGAAACAACTTCATCGTATCCACATGGGCAACGAACAGCAGCAAGGTCACAACGCCGCCAATCACCATGCCCAAGCCCATCCATGCCCCCAGTACGCGCCCCACGGCCAGGCGAATACCTTTGGGCAAGACCAGCCGCGTGGCCATCATGACGACGATAAGGGCCAGAAAGAATCCAAACGCGGCCATGAACGGAATCTGAAAGCCGCCCTCGCGGTACAGCCAGGCGAGCAGCTGATAAAACGGACTCTGTTCGGCCATCTGTGGATAAGTCTCGGGGCCGGGCAAATGCAGTTGGGCAAAATGCGCAGGTGTCATGGCCATGACGCCCACACCGAGCAGCCCAACCACTGCGCCATAAAAACCACCGGCGCGCCATAACGGCGCCAGCACTCGGCGGTTTTCCACATCCTCAGTCAGCACTACGCCGAACACCGCCTTCGGGTGTTTGCCCTGTGAAATAACCGTTTGGCCTTCACGCTCACCGGCGTCGCCAATCAGCATCACGTCCAGGTCCTGGACTAACAGGATTTCACCCTGGCGGCGGGAACTGCCCAGCAGCTCATACTCGACAGGCGATTTATTGCCAAACAGGTCAATCCCTTCAGCAATCACGCGGACCTCACCGCTGGCGTCCTGCAGCCGGAAGTCATGACAGCGCGCCTCACCCAACACCCGGCTCCAACTCCAATCGCCGTCCTTGTCTTTGGTCCCCTCTTCGACAATCAGCACGTAACCCACGCACGGCTTACCGTTGACCGGCGACAGCATGGTCTGGTCGGCGACCACCTTGCCGCGCACTTCCACCACGCCCATGGCCAACGAGCGAATCTGACTGGTGGCCAGGCGCTGCTCGGTTTTGTAGAAACTGGGGCCAAAGCTGACCAGCAAACCGACCAGAATACCCACGGGGAAAAACAGCGCGATCAGGATGTTTGGCGCGTAAACCATCAAGGCGATAAAGCCGGCGAGGAGCACCAGCGCCAGCGCGGTTTTCCACTTTGGCTTTTTCACCACAACGCCCGCCTGGGTGGTTTTCATGCCCCCGGCACCTCAAGCTTCACGCCTTCGTAGCGGGTTTCTTCGGCGCTGATGGCCAACAGTGGAATGCGCTGATAGCTGAGCATCCGTGCAAAGAACAGGTCGGGGAACACCGCAATGGCGATGTTGTAGAGGTTCACCGACTCATTGAAGAACTCACGCCGGTCAGCAATGCGCTCCTCCACGGCCGAGATAGCCTGTTGCAACTCGACCATGTTCGGCCCCGAAATCAGCGCCGGATAACTCTCCGCCACCGCAATCACCGATTTGAGCGCCGCGTTGAGCTGGTTGGAGGCATCGACCTTATCGTTGAGACTGCTGGCGTTCAGGTATTGAGTGCGCGCATCGCTCAAACGCGTGAACAGCGCGTTCTCATGGTTCATGGCGGTCTGCACCACGCGCATCAGGTCGGGGATCTGATCGGCCCGTTGCTTGAGCAGCACGTCGATGTTGGCGAAGGCTTTATCCACATCGTTGCGCCGCATCACCAGGCCGTTGTAGACGCCGACCATCCAGCCGACCAGGCCGACGACAATGATCAGCACGACGATACCGGCGATAAGCAGTTCTATGTTCATGGTGAAGGCGTTCCCTGGCTGAGTTATCCACAGGGAGGCATTCTAGGGCTAAAGCGCAGTGAGGCGCCCGGACTTAGCGCACAGAACCGACAAGCGCGTCGTTCAAGGTTAGAAACGTCTGTGCAAATCAGGAAAGATCAACTGTGCAAACCACACAGGCAGTCCCGGAAAAATCGACCGTGATTTTGCTGAGGAGGCTTCTACTACCCCCAAATCAATGAGTTTTCTGAGTTGTTCACTGGCAACCCGGTCGTGCAGGCCGGAAAACGTCTTGAAGTCGGCTCGAAGAATCTCGCCTTGGGTCAGCAAGATATGGATCGCCTTGGCCATTTCTTGCTTCACGCCTGCCTGGATAAATCGCGGCTCAAGCCCGACGACCCGTTCCAGCCGGTGGCGCAAGGACACAAGGTCCATGGCTTGCTCGACATAGTCCATTTGATCGATGCAAATCTGCAGCATGAATTCCACAAAGCCAAACAAACCCGCCTGGGTGAGTTGACCCCGACCATCCAGATCGCCTCGGCGACGCTGATCCGCTGCGCGCAGATGGGCATAGTATTCATCCTGCTTACGCGCCAACCCTCTGGACAGTGACCACAGTGGGGAAGCAAGCCCAAGCCGCATCAGTTGCAGGTGGGTCATCATGCGTACAACCCGCCCATTACCATCTTCAAAGGGATGCACGAAAGCAAGGCGATGATGATAAGCGAGCGAGCCAAGAATCCTGAACACCAATTTGACTTTCGGCGAGAGCTCGCAGCTCCTTTGGGTCACGCCTGGGCACGCGAGCCGACAACGTGACCGGCTCCGTAAACTGGCCCTCGATCAGGTTGCTGTAATAGCTACTGGTGACCCGCATCAAACCGCCTATGCGGTCGGCCGTTTGCCTGGGCAAAAGCCCTGTCAGCTTTCCAGCGCGAAAGCCGAGGGACTCTGCCGTACGCACTACCGACGCAGGAAACCCCGGGGAGGGCCAAATAGGCTCAAGCCAATGGTTTCCAGAGATAAATTCCTGCGCTATTTCGGCTACCTTCTTCCGATTTAATTTCCGATATTTTTCTTCACAATAATCAATATTAGCTGGGCTTATCCCCGTTTTAACACCCATATTTAGATTTGTTTTTCCGATATTTTTTCCTGCTTTTTAATCTAGGAAAAATCTACATTTAATGCCATACGTATTTCCTCATCCGGTACGAGTTGGATATAGCTGGATTTCCCGCCGCCGGTCGCACCCGACAGCCAGCCCCATTCGAAGCCCAGCGTAGTACGCCCGACATCGTCAGTGCCGACAGTGCCACGGGACCAGCCGGCAAGGATCTCTCCTTGCGTGGTCAGGCACTGGTACAGAAGCTCGATCGAATTTGGGCCTGTCACGCGCCCGACTTGCTGACCCAGGTGGATTCGGCCGCCTTGGTAAGTGCCGGTAATAGCGTCACCCTCTACCAGGTAGTGAAATACCGTATCGGAGCCGGAAAGCCCGTGGGTGTTGTTTGCGACAGCGAACCTGCGATTGTTCAAACGCTCGCTGATCGTTGAAAAGGAAGGTTGCTTCAAAACCGATTCCTTTCGTAGGAAGGGTGCATTTCGACTGCAAACTGGAGACCCCATGATCCTACTGAATAAAGTCTGTCGGATCGAGCCCAGCAATTACAGGCGCTAGCCGGTGGGCTAATCAGAAATAAAGTCTGTCGCAGCGCCATTTTTTGAGATTTTGAAGCCAGACCTACTAAATAAAGTCTGTCGTTAACATGCAGGCTATTGATTAGAAAGGCTTTTCAAAAAAAGCCAGCAAATGTTCCGAGCGCAAGCACAATGGCGCTACGGCGACCCAGAATGCCTTGCACCGTTATGTGCCTAATGAAGAGTCTAATAACAAGCCATCCGACTACTCTTTTGGCCGATGTGAGCCTGTCATGACGGGCGGCAGTCGGCCCAAAGCGGTCTCTCAGTTTCGTTGCGAATCGGAGGCAACTTAGTCACCGGTAGAGTTGAAAAATTGTCCGCAGCGAGCCTGTATGGTATTTAAAAACCCTAGGTATTTTAACTCTCGGATTATGCAGCAATGATGATATCCGATATGTTGTTATAGCGCTCATAGAACGGATAATGAACGTCGGCTAAGGATGAAATTACATGCTATGCATTCATCCTCTACAAGCTCCAATGACAAAAGCTACCATTAAAGTAGCTTCTGCCAGCGACAACCTATTTTTTTGAGGACTTGCTAGGTTTCAAGTCGGGTTTGTTTCCCGGCGTGTCTTTGTTATCACGGCGACGCTGATCAAGTTCACCGGTTGACTTAGCAATTGGCTTTGGGCCTGGTTTAAGCGCCATAACATTTCCCCTTGATTTTAATATTATTTTTGGTTTTTGCAGAATCATCTTATAGGTACTGATGAATACTTTCAATAGAAATAAGACGCTTGATTTTAGCTATGTAAAAAATTGAATTAGCTATGGCAGCTACACTTAATATCTAAAGGTAGACCAGTTTGTTGATTTACGCCCATTGGTGCGACGTTACAGTTAGCACAGCACGCCCAGAGTCATTCGAGCATCGCCTCGGGCGAGGTGGGCGCCGACCTCCGGCCCCGAATTCGCTGGCGGCCTCGGTCAGCATGATCCAGCGCGATTGCAAGCCCTGGCGCCCTTCTACACATTCACCATCCCATGATGGCATACAGCAGTATTGCTCAGGCGGTAGTCAGTTGGGAGGGATAGTTCGTGGCGCTGGCCGGTCAGCGACAATAGGCGCTGATCTAAAGAGATGCTGTAAGCCACGACCATTCACCCCGCGACGATAGCCGCATATTTCTCAGCCACCTCTGCCCCGGTCAATGAGGTAGCCATCATGTCGTCGGTGATACCTATGAATCCATGTGAAATCATGCACAGTTTGAGACAACCAGACCAAGGCCTCCTGGCGTGGGTGTAGGCAGGCCCTACCTGATGTTCACGGAAAGTCATAATAATTAAAGGGGCTATAGTGGTGTGAGGGCAAATGGGGGTCAGGTATGTACTCGTCCACTGCGAAATTTCGCTGTCAAGCCGCTAGCACCCCGAGATTTAAGGACTGCTTCTGGCCGACAGCTGTCGGTAGCAAGTCTCCTACTTCGGCCAGCATGTTCGCTATGAGTCAAGCCATCAGTTCTTGCGACATCATGTTTTACGCTAATCCGAGTCCGTAAATCATGGTCGCAAGACTGGTCACAGGTCTTTACTTAACCAGAATGCGCATTGCTTCGTTAAGAGAGCGTAATGCCAAGAACATTGCTTTCGGTAATGGCCCTAGGCCTTTCAGCATTTCATCTACGGTAGGCTCCCGACGGGACGCGGCCTTGATGATCTCACGAAGCTGACTAACGTTGGGATCGACGGATATTTCTTCGTCTAACGCTTGAACTTTCTCGGCACTCTCGGACGCGGCACTTAAGGCTGCTCTTAGATGATCGTTTTTCTCTAACTCTTCAATGACTTGACGCTCGTGATGCGAGTACTGCTCCTTTAAAAAAGTGCAAGGCTAGCCTTCTTGACGAGAAGCTCCATCTCTTTCTTTTTGATTGCAAGCCCGTCGATTTCTTGTTCGGTTTGGGCGCGAGTAGATTGAAGTTTTTCAAGCTGCTCAGCGGTTGCGGCCATAGATTTTAGAGCCTCAATCTCAGCGCCCTTGAAATCCGATTGAGTTATAGCCGGACGCGTCAGGGCTAAGAGCCCCGCAACTGACGCGAATCCTCCCACGATTCCAGCATAGGCAAAATAGTCATCCCTAGTCACGACTCCGAATCTGGTAGCAATCCACCCTCCAATAAAGTAAGCGATGCATGCGAGTATGATAGCTGCGTAAGCTTTTCTCAAAATAATTCCCCACAGATTTTTGGCGGTACTCTACACCTCGCAGCGGCTGGAGACCTAGGCCCCGTACGAGATGCACCCAAACTCGCCCATGCTTCGTCGAAAACAGGCCAGGAATGCTCGTGTGCAGCAAGCCAACTCCGTAGGGGGCACCAAACGCCAAGTATTCATGGCTGTAAATCCCCGTTTCAAAGGGCGAGACACGATGTTGGCCAGAGATATGATACGTAAAAATTAAAACGAGGGGTCTGCTAGCAGACTGATCGAAACTCCCAAAACTGGTTGGCAAGATGCGCTTACACCAACAAGTACCGGAGTAAACATGTACCACACCCCTACCCTCGACGACGCCTGTCACGTGCTCACGGCCTTGGATACCATTCCTCGGCCTTACGGAGACAACGAAGGAGATCCGATCAACAGTGATAGCATTTACTACTCGCTGTCAGCTGAGCACCAAGCGATGGTTGACCATGCTGAAGGCGTGGTGAAAATCTACACTCGTACGCCAGATCAGCAGCCGAACAAACGCGCAATTGGCCATCTCCTCAATCGCGGATTCAAGGCCTTCCTGAACCAGGATCAATACGACCCATACCGCTTGGTTGGAGCGGTGGAGACGCAGGGATGGACGCTTATGATCTCTGACCCAAAATTCTACGAGGATGATTTTTAAATATCGTCATAGCGTATAAAGGTGCCGTCTTTAAGACGGTACCCTTCTATAATCCCATAATCCGGGTTTTCTCTGCGTTTTATTTCTTGTTTATGAAGCTCTTGGCACAGCTCAAGAATTGTGGACTCGCCTATCTTGATGTCAGTTCTTTTGCTCTCATGGATTTCAGTAGTCAAAGCGTGGTGGATAGCATCTCTGGCCTTATTTGCACTTTTCCATAGCGGGCGAACGCCGTCAGGCCCTTCCTCTCGTAAGCTGTAAAATAGTTCTCTTGCCCTAATTTTCCCTAACTTAACTCTGTTGTCATTTGCATGACGCTTTTCAGCATTGGCTCTTGCCTTTCTAATTTTTGATACCTCATCAAATCGCTCCATGATGTACTCGGATGATTGGTACATGCCTAACATATAGTTGGCATCAATAAGATAGCTATAGGCCTCGGCCATCAAGCCATTTTCTGATGCTTGCTGGGACTGTATAAGCAGTCCACAAATTCCGAAAATAGCTGCTGGGGTATGATGAGGAGTATCAAGAGTCTGGGATATTATTTTTGCAACTTCCTTCTCGTCTGAAAACATCATTGCATGTCGGATAAACAAAAATAAATCATCGCCGGGATTCCCCTGGCTAACCAACGCAGGGATAAGTCCATTTCTAAAAATCACTTTCAGCAACTCTTTGAGCTTCGATTCTCCGTTTAGGCTTCCATCTTCTATTATGATTTTCAATACTGGAGAAATGCGGCCCTCGAAGTATTTTTCAAAAATACATATAGCCCAGTTCCAGAGCCGATCTAATTCATAATCATAGGTGCGAGCCGGGCGTGTTTCTTTGTGTATGGTATTGCTGAGATCAGGATACTCAGGTAATACGGCTTCACGTATAACTTTAAATAACTCGTCAATTTCGTGTTTCTGAGCATCCCAAATATCAAAACCTCTTCCATGGCGATCTTGTGAATTCCGGTATCGCCGAACAAGCTCAAGAAAAAATTCCTTCGGTATTTGCTGGTCTTCGGGGGAATCCATTCGAGTCTCCGACACTGCTGATTATGTGGTCGAAAGTAGTGTATCGAAGGTTCGTCAGAGCCCCAAGCCCCTGCTAGCAGAGCCTCCAGCCTCCTATCTCGCAGTTTTTCAGGATGCTTCCTACCGAGGACACCAGCCGTAATCCGAGCCCGCAGCACATTTTCATCGATGGCCCACTCAGCATCAGTTGCTGGAATCTCAATGATCATTACCTGCAGACCATAGCTCAAACATGGATCAAGCCGCTTGTAATCCCCATACTCGCATTTTGACCGTTCTCGGCCGTTTTCTGACCGTCGTGAGAGTCAGAAAACGACCCATTGCAACCCCTCGGCATCCGCCTGGAATCGGCCAAAAACGCTCTGTCAGATGAGTCTAGGAACCAGAGTGATTCAGGATGTTTCTTCATCCGGGGGCTGGGGAGACAACCCCAGTAATTCAATGATGCTGTCCGCAAGCTCCTGATCCACCTCGGTGACCCACTGAGTGACCAATGAAAGGTAGAGGTCATTGACGTCTTCATCAGAGATGATCCATCGAATTTGGCTGTTGTCGGTTGCGGCTCGAAATAGCCGTTCGGCATCCTGTTTAGTCAGGTGTTGGAGATAAGTATTTAGGTTCGCAACCGCTGAGTGAGTAGCGGTGAAGTTTCCACTGTCCACCAACTGCAGGATTGCAGCTTCGATCTCACCACGCGGTATTGTAGGGACAACCGCCTGCTGAGGCACAATAGCTTCGACTTCAGGTGCGATAGCTTCAGGAATAGGGCTTTGTTCGTCGCTTACCAACTCCGGAACTTCTGAATCCGCATGGGCTTCGGCAATTATAGCAACCTCAACGCCGGGTTGATTCTGAATGTTTTTGTAATAACCCACGACCTCGTTGATTGTTCTAAAAATCGTCAAGCGACCCCCACCCTTCGACTCAGTCCATTCGTCAGCAAGGTAAGCGAGAGGGCGAGTATTTCTGTCCATTGTCAGAGGGGATGCGTAGTCGCCATCTTTCGAGATAATGAATAGATCACCATCCGGGACGCGGGTTAACAGAGTTTCCCAGATATATCGATCTCCAATGCTCTGCGCTTTTCCTGGAGGATTCCCCTTATTCATTCGTTCCAACGCCTTTTGGTACAGCTCATCGTCTTCAGGGTGACGGGAGGCTTTTTCAAATAGCCGTGAGAGCTTCTGGTCGACCTCTAGCTCGTTGCTTAGTGCGAGAGCTATCGCATTCGCGATTAGAAGCTTCTTTGCCTGCTCCGCGCTCTTTACCGCTTCGTCGTACTGCCTAGCCGCTTCTGTTCCGCGCATATGTTGTGGTACTGCGTTAGGAAGCTGGGCCTTCTTAAAATCAGACATCGCGACCTGCAACTTCGACTCCCGGTTACGTTTAAGCTCATTCTCGACTTGCTTAGGGAGGTGAATGGTCATCTGGCCAGGCGCCGTGAGCTCGATGAGCTCATCAAGGATTTCGAGCTTGTCGTCTGAAAAGGAGTAAAAGTTGAGAAAAATGTTGGTGTCGATGAACAGATGAAGGGCCGGCATCACTGAATATCCTTTAAAGGTGAGTTGGCAGCCTGAACAGATAAGCGCTTACATGGCTGGATCAAGGCCTACCGCTTTAACCGGACCAGAGCAGACTGGCTTGGCGCCTGGGAGGAAAAATGATTACATCGACTTGACCGATACCACTTCTACATACCGGAATTTTCTCCTGGCTGCTTTGGTGGCTTCATGCTCTGCCAGCAGCGTACTAAGAGTATCGGCCTCATGGACGATCTCAAGCATCCTTCCTTCAAATTCATTGCTCACACGGAGAGTCACCAGAAGCCTCGGAGTAAAGGCTTTGGGAACCTTCTTTTTCGCCCCATTTGTTGTGGGCACAGCAGCGACGTCCGGCTGGATTTCTTCCACTGGGGCGGAGCTCACCGGCGCAGATATTTCAGCGTTGCCGAACAACGCTTGGCGCATCTCTTCTTCGGTCCATTCTTCGTTCATGCTGCTTCTCAGGGGCCTGATCACTAAACCAACACAATTCTAACAGCTAGTCATGGCAAGGCAGTTTCCAGCACCTGAATGTGTTCTGAGCTTTACTCTCTGGTGTGGAACAAGGCTGGTCAGTTCGCATCCCTAATCCCCACATCTCAAATGGTCAGATCCAGCGAATCGAGTGACAGATTAAAGGTGGGTTCAGCAGAATCTTTCGGTACCTGCAAGGGGGCAGCGGGCGCTAGATGATGCCTATAACTGGCGTAGGCGCATAATTGCATCGGTGATGGCTCGTGCATTCTTGTCCAGCGTGCCCATGGCCCCAATTGCGTTAAAGCTGACTGAAATCCTTAACCATGCAGCCTCGGCGACTCATGCTAGCAAAAGCATATAATCCTCTACTTTTTCCGTCCTCGCGGCTTGCCTAGCGTGCTGTCATGGCGGAAGCGCTGACCCTCAACAATGCCGTAAGCCTCTTCTAAAGCACGCATCGCTACCATAAGACTCCCGCGCAACGCCTCTTCACGTTCAGCGGCTTCAGATGTTTCTTGGGTCCTTTGCGAGGAAGCTTTCCGTTTGGCGACGTTGGCGAAACAGCCCACGATCATAGGTGCAAGTTCGACGTCAATGAGCCACGGCGAACGCGTACGAAATGGAAGAGGCGCATTCCGTCGTCTATCGAAGAGAATCCTGAGTTCCGCAACTGAAATATCAGCAGTTATTTCGACGTTCAGTTGAAGTCCTTGATTCAACACAGTCCATCCAAAGCCATTGAAATTTCTGAGTGCAGACTCTCGGCCTAGCATGACTGCAAAAGCACAATATGCCGTCACAACTAGTCCCGCCGGATCCATACTCCGGGCAAGATCTAAAAACTCAAATGAACCTGGCTCTATCAAGCTAATTAGAAACCCGTGCTCTAACGGGCTGCGAGCTTTATCAGAGCTTCCAAGAGCATCCATTATTATATCATATCGTTTTTCGCGACTGCTCACGCCCCGTAACTCACGAGTAATCTGAGGAATTGGGCGCTTGAGCAGATCACGTTGGCCCCAATCTGTTTGCCCTTCAAGCCATACTTGAATCTGATGGCCCAGGGTTTCAGATGAAGCATCTTTAATTTCTAAGCTATCAGAAAGAGTCCATAGAAAATCTGACAGACTCACAATGTTGGTCACTGTAGAAATGTTAACTTCATTCTCGGTTAGTACACTTGCCTCCAGCCAGCGCTCCGCGAGAATTGCAAGCGACTTACCTTGCCAACCTCTAACTATTGCTTGCGCACAGACGAATGAAAAAGTTCTACGAACAGAGTCCATCCCCATAGTTCGAAGATCAGCTTCCGAGCTAATAAGCGACGTGAGCTCACCAATAATTAAACCCACAAAGCCCAAAGCTTTAGCAGTATCAAGCGGTTTGAACTCATACGGATTACCACATCCAAAATCTTCAATAGCCCACGCTTTCATAGCAGATGTAATTGGAGTAACGGCACTTGGGAGTGCTAACAATCTTGGGAGTAAAGTGCTTATATTATCGCTAGAGGCAACTATTATGGACGGAGCATCATTATTTAGGCTGTAATCATCTACCCATAGGATACGTATCTGATTATGAGACAACGGATCTCCGAGCTCAGAAATTTTGATTGGATAAGATGTGGCCTTCAGCTCTCCAGGCCTTGAAAGAATACGCACCAGCTCGCCAGCTTCGACATTGACATTTCGAAACTTTTTCATATTTTCTTTCCAAATAAATTCTTTATAGAAATTTTGCCCACGTTAGGTTTCGCAATCGCAGATGCAAAGAAAGCATGAAGAGGCTTATCGTGATAGATATCTAAGGCCGTCTTAGCTCGTGTAACAGCCATGAATGCAACTCTTCTCTCGTGTTTATTGAATGCCGAAAAGTCATCTGCAGAAACGATATGCGTACATCGGTATTCAAGGCCTTTCGACGAATGGACCGTGCTTACCCATATGGGAAGCGATGGATCAAATTCACGACTCATGGCGTTAGTAACAAAGCCAGTCAAGTCCGGTTCCTTATTGAGTTTTCCAACGATTTCTTTAACTCGATCTCGGTGCGGAACGAGAACACCTATCGCTTGGTTTGGATAGACAGCTAATTGTTTAACCAATTTTTTAATTAGAGCCTTTATTTGAGTATCCAAATTAATACCACCGGAAACATCTACGTCTCCCGGGTCACCTTTATATTGATGAGTGTCGAGCATGGAGGTATGCCCAAGTTTTCCGGCCATGATTTTGTCGGCTACTTCAAGAATCGCAGGAGCGACCCGATGGTGATACTTTAGCGTAATCGATGTACCCCAACTGTACTCCTGAAGCCATTGAGATCCGGATACACCAGTGCCGTAAATTCCTTGGCGTAGATCGGCAGCACAGCATAAGTTTTTGGCCAGATACTTGAAAATATCTAAATCTTCGCCAGAATAGTCCTGCGCTTCGTCTATAAATATAACAGGATAAGAGTTCCGGCCATTACCGCTACCCATCAGCTCAGCCATGGCGAGTTTTAGGGCCGTATCCCTGTCGGTATAGGACTCTCCTTCTATTCGCGGGGGTAGAAAGTCGTGATCGCCGAGGACCTGCTCCAGCAATTTACGCTGAGTTATAATCCGGTTCTCAGGAAATGAATAAAGACCCGCACCTGTGCGGACAAAGTTTTGCAACAAGCTGGTATAGCAAACTATGTAAAATTCTGCATCAGGCGATGCAAGAACTAAGTGATTTGCCCGAAGTAGGAGCAAGTTTGTCTTGCCGCTTCCGGGAGGCCCCTTCAGGATTATATCTGAATCAAGGTCTTCCTCAAGAACCTTGATCTGTTCATCAAATAATTCATTTTCATCAATCCACCATGTACCAGACATTGCTAAACCTCCATTGTTTATTCGGCAATCAACTCTTCGATTATCGTAAGCATCCACTCTTGAAACTTATCGGAAAAAGTTTCAAGATTCTCAAGAGCAGGCCCGAGTTTAGTCCACCCTATTTCTGTGTCGGTTAGCCCCCTAGACGCTCTGACATAAACATCTACTGTTTGCCGGTCTTGGAAAATTTCTATCGCAATTTGAAAGCGAAAGTTAGTATTAAGACCAAGCTTGGGTGCTGGATCAAAGGAGTAGGTAATGGCTGGGCTAGGATATATATGCCCGTTGATAGTTGTCGCTCTTGACGGCATGATACTGCTTAGCTCTGCAAGCGCAGCATCGAACTGAGCTCTCGCAAAGCTCACCGTTTGAGTTAATCTCATTTCATCTAAACGACGTTTTTCTAGTTTCTCGAGCACATCCGCACGGCTTAAAATATTAACAAGCCTTAGTCTTTGCTGAAGAGCATCTTTTCTTGCGGCAAGAGATGGCTTAACTGGCTCATTAACGGAGATCATAAAGTCCTCCCAGCAAACTAACTCAAGCCTTTCAAGTGGGTTTTTTAGTAGACACCGGGTCGCAAGACTGCATAAATGATGGTCAACCTCGTCGGATACCACTACGACTTGTTCATTGTTTATGGCTACCACGAGATCAGCATGTCTCCCCGTCGCGTCGTAGAAAATAGGTTTTCGGACAATAAGATCATGTAGTACTGCGCCGATCTGATAAAAGGTAATGGCTCGCCAACCATTTAGCGAATCCTCCTCACGACCGTGTATCATTTCGGGCGGGCTGTATTGATGCGTCCCAATGAAAGCTTTTGAAACCTGCAAAAGTGTAGCGGAATTGTCACCGTGCGGCTTCATAACCCCGAAATCTAGCAATTTCAAAGAAGAGTAGTCTTCGTTCACATGTATATTACTTGGCTTTATATCGCGATGTGTAAACCCCCACAGTTCGAGCTGCATAGCAGCCCTGGCTAATTGCTCGATTAGCACTGCTATATTTTTAGGAGGGATTAAATGCAGAACATCGCTTAGCGGCCGCCCCTCTGCAATGTCCATTGCAACGAAGAAGTGCTCAGTATCCTTACACATGCCTGCGTCAATGATATTTACTATGTTCTGATGTCTTTTTTCTATAAGAGTCCGTTCACGGTCAACTCTTACCTGCTGCGCTTCCCGACCATACTGTTCGGTCAGAGTGGGGTGAAATACTTTCAGTACTGCTACCCGCTCAGCATGTTGCGCATGCAAGACAACAGCCGATTTCCCATGCGATATATATTCTGTAAGCCTCCAACCCGCTACCTCCTGCCCTGCTATAAGTTTGTCCGAAAAAACTTTGGCTTCTGCAAAATCCATTTATATTTCTCGCGCAATTAGCACCGGATGTAGCGGAAATTTTCAGCAACTAGCATAACCTCGCATCCGCTAGCAGCCGCCTCACCTAACCCACCATTACAATGTTGTACAAAATCGAGGGAGTCCATGTGTGACCGTATTTCTAGAGCACTGTGGTTAGAGGTGCTCCAGTAGAACTGATAAACTCCAAATAAATCTTTACATTTAGCACTATAACAAACTGAGTAGTTCCCAACTGGCTCAATTAAAATAAGCGAGGAGGCCCCTGTAACATATCCCGCCGCAACAAGTGCATCGCCCGTACAAAAAAGCGCTTTCTCTCGATAAGCAATGCCAAACCGATCAACGAACCATTCGTTCAAGATTTGATGAGTAGCGAGCGGCATATCTCGGGGTCTTCTTGACCTATGAAGATTTGGATTCGAGATTACCCCCATAGCGCCTGACAGGTGCTTGGCTGAATGCGCACGAAAAAGCTTCGGGCCAACTGATACCATTTTTGCTTCCTTTTCAATGGGAGTGCCGCGACCACAAACGGGCTAGTGACGTACCTCTGAACGTCATCTATGAGTAAGGCGAAATCCGTTTCGTAGCACCTAACTTGGATCGCAAGGAGCGCAGCGGGGCCATTCGCCTTACCCATCATAGATACATCCAGCGAGCCGGGGGAACTGGGCGTACGAATCCATAGGAAACCGCACTATCCCGCAGGTTTAGGGATACAGGCTGGAGAGGAATCACAGCGAATGTTGATTACCCTCAATTCTGCAATCGAACAGCAGTCATCTTAGCCCTTTGCTGCTCCTTGACCACTGCCTGCTGATCTATTCGCGTCTGGATTTGGGTATAGAGCTGAGCCCTCTCGTTGTCGCGGTCAGCCACCGTAACCACCAACGAATACTGTTCCTTTTCTGCAGCCGTGGGATTCCAGTCACGATCCTGCCTGACTACGACCACAAACCACTTCTCGCCGGGTTTCCCTTGTTTGAACGTCCAACGAGAAGACTGAACCGTGCCATGGTTTCTCATCTGGGCGGGAATGTCGCGATTTGTGTCCCTGGCCTCTTTGAGTACCTCCGTCTTCTTTTTCATCTCCTGGCTAAAGTGTTTCTGTACCTCCTCCAGCGAGATGCCCGTGACTAGGCGGTAATAAATTTTGGGTAGCCAGATATTCAATCCGGGTAGTGCGGACTACTGGCGAGTAAGCCAGTGTTATTGAAAGCTCTCGTGTCCCTCGAGCGGAGCGCAAATAGTCCTCCGGTAACGGCAGTTCGAAGAACTGGCATCCGTCGTTCTCGATGGTTTCCTCTGACATCAACACCACGACGTTATCGGAAGACCTGAAAAGATCAGCCTCACTCACCACACCATAGCCGGCCACATCCCTTTCTACATCACGGTTCCAGGTGGCCTTCGCTTTCTTGTAGCTCTTTCGAAATTCCTTCGAAAACGTCGAGGTGACCGTATCCGGCAGGTAAGCCTGATTGACCAGCATTGCGCGAAGCATGTTCGCAGACGCCGTTGGGTAAGCGTTCAGCAGGCGCCCGGCTAGGTGAGTGATGTACGGCGCCGCCAAGCTGGTCCCGCTGATTTCCTTAAAGACGGTATTCCCGCTCCACTGATGGTTGAGCGTTAACACACCCAAACCCCTCATGTGTGGCGCCCATTGTGCGTTTGCTTGCCTCATAGGGCTGGCGAGATTGCCACCGGCCGCAACTAGCTCGGGCTTGATCGCCCCTTTTACCGACGGGCCGTGCCGAGTGAAGGGAGATGGTTGGTTTTCCGATGCAGGTGAGAGGTGGTAAATCTCCGGATACTTCTGGCTATCAATCGTAGAATTGTGTCGGGAGATGCTTCCAACCGTCAGCACCATCATTGCAGGTGCGGGGTCGATGATGGCGCTCTGGGCAGCAATTAAGTACTCCGGGTATTCATCGCGCCAACTGTTGATTGGGACTGGTGGGCTTTCGGAGCCACAGAAATTGCCCGTAGAAACAACGAACAAAATGTTGTAGCGCCTAGAAAGGACATCCAGGATATAGGCTAGCCCTCTGACATGCGCACCATCGTAGGGAGCATTATTGTTGCCCAGCGAGAGGTTGAAGATCCGGCAGCCGAGTTCAACGAAATGCTCTACAGCCTTCGTCAGCGATACCTCGAGTGTGAGCTCGTCGTAGACCGCATTACCTGTATGCGGACATTTCTTCATGACTTTTCCATTGAAGAGCCAGAACTCCGGCTTCCAGAAATTCGAGTTGTTACAACCCTCCACGTCGCCGTACAGGGCAACGCCGGCCACAGCGGTGCCGTGACCTGCTTCATCTGCATCACCTTCTTCATCGACAAACGAGGCGCTCTCAGCCATTGCAGGCTTCAGGAGGGGATGATTCCCGTTAATGCCGCTGTCTAGAATGCAAACGCGGGCTGCGTCATTAGGTGGTGGCGGGATGTTGAGAGGCAACTCATTGATGTCTCGGTTCAGCTGTTGAATGCTAATGCCAGTGGCTGGGATGAGGTCCACCAGACGAACATCGCGCTGGTTAAGCAGCAACTGTGCTTGTTCGGGGGTGACCTCGACCCGGTACATGAGCAGGCTGTCCAGATTTATTCTGTCGAGCTTCTTGATGTGCTCGGCGGCTAGCCAGGTCTCGAAAGAGGTCGTGAGCTGAACACGACTTGGGTGATGCGCAACCTGAATAGGCCACAGTTCGACATCGAGCTTGAAGGTGGGGGTGTCTGGCAAGCCTATATTCGTAAGAGCCCAACTCTTCCGATCTTCTGCGGACCAGGCATCTACACCTGCAATAGCCTCGAGAATCTGGCGATGGGTCAAGTTGGCGTCCATGACACCCAGCTTTTGCAGATGGGCGGTAAATTTTGCCAAACCCTCTTCGCTCGCGAACACTACGCAGAGTTGCTTGCCTTCTTGGCTGATAAACTCCAACCCATGCGTATTCAGGTTGGCGAAGGTCAATGCGCCCTCGTACTCCAGCTTTAGAACGTAAGGGGATTTGTCTGAAGAGCCAATTTGCTTCTTGGCCAGCCCCTCCGCTGTGGCGAAGTAACCGTTGAGCTTTTGACCGTGACCAAGCCGATCTTCGCGGGTGACGAAGTGAGGGGGGCTTTTGGTCCGACGCGAGTTATCCAGAACTTCACGTGTAATGCTCAGATGCTTGTAGGTTGCCACTGCTTCTTCCTTGAAAATTTATATTTTAGGACTTTCTGAGGTCCTCCCGCACGAGAGCGCTTTTAAGCTCCTTGATGGTCAGAAACTCTTGCTCTCGCAGGATCATCCGCTTGGCGGCGCGGCGAATAACCCGCTCGATATCCGCGCCGCTCTTACCTTTAAACTCCTTCAATACTTCTTTGTCGTCAATCTCGAATTGACGACGGATCCCTCGCAGTTTCAGCAACAAGATTTCCTTCAACTGCTTTTCATCAGGAAGCGGAAACTCGATCGACTCATCAAATCGTCGCCAAATGGCAGAATCTAAAATCTTCTCATGGTTGGTAGCCGCCAGGATCAAACTAAGACCTTCGTATGAGTCCATCATCTGAAGGACCGCGTTCACAACACGTCTCAGTTCGCCATGGTCGCCACTATCACCACGTTCTTTACCGATGGCATCGAACTCATCGAAGAGAACAACAAACGGATGTTGGGCAATAAAATCGAAGACCTTGCGAAGGTTAGCTGCCGTTTCGCCCAAGAACGAGGACATCAATGCATCCAAGCGGACGATAGCTAAAGGTCGATCAAGCTCGAAGGCCACGACCTCTGCAGCCAGCGTCTTTCCGCAGCCGGGCGGGCCGAAGAAAATCACCTTGCCAGCGGGCTTCATCCCGTAGCTGCGCAGCACATCAGCACGCCGGTTCTCCTCAAGGATCTCCTCCAATGCAGCGGAACTGCTGGGGGGAAGTATCACTTCATCAAGAGACCGCTTTGGAGTTCTTATATCGAGCAGTGGTAAACCACGCTCCTTGTCTACGGGAACGTCGTAGTGAGCTCGTGGCGTATTACTGGATGCCTTGAGATTCAAATCGCTGCCGTAGAGGATCTGCTCCAGATCGTTAGCCAGAAGATGATGCTGCTTCTGCCGCTCCTCCTCGATAACCGCTTTAGAGGCAAGACGAAACGCATCGGCATCGCCAGCGGTACCTGCTCGGAACAGCTGACGGAGAATTTTTCCATTTGCCATAATTACCACCTTCTAAGTTATTGATTAATAAACTTATATAGACTTCGACAACCCTGTCACGACTACATAATTTCCAATAACTTGTCTCGCATTTTGATTTTCATAATCAGGCACTCCATTCCCAATTCAACATCTGTACACACACGTGCTAACACTTTGGAGCCGGGCAGCTGGCATGGCGGCGTAGCCTAGTTCATGTTGGAGTGGTCTTAAATGGCCCCTCCCGAAATTCCGCCGAGCTGCAACCTGTCACCCCACCTCTCGACCGATTGCAAGAGCCATCCAAGATGGCAGTAGCGACCGCACCGAGCTCAACGCCTGCCAGTCGATGGGAGTCAGCTGTTTACGCAGCCTTTCCATCACCTCACCTATACGCCGCTCTCCCAACCAAGCCAAGGCTCGAATTACAGCACCGGCAGTCGTGGAGCCAAGCGCTAGCATCCAGCGAGGGGCGTGTCTTATCTCCGCCGTTGCATCTCCCACTTTAAGCGCCCGAGTACGCCCATTGCTGAGAAAAACGTTCCCATCTAGGGCTTGCGCCGACAGACCCAGCATCTTTGCAGAGCGCGCCCCATCAAGGACGATCTCTTCCTGATTCTTCGAAGCCAGGGCGCTAACAACCTTATCCATCGACGGCGTTGCTTGCTTGCCCAGGTCTGTAATGGCGGCTAGGTAAAGCCCACGAGCCGCGCGAATGAGCTGCCCTGCCTTCGCCAATCGTGAAAGCGCCTGATCTACAGCAGCCCGGCTCCCCAAGTGTAGAAACTCTTTGGGACTCAGTAAGCCACCCTCAGGCAGACGCCTGCTGTGGTCTAGGATCGATTCGGGGAGGGTCTTCATAGGGCTTAAATAACTATCGCAATTCTGATGTCAGAAGTTTATTTTTATTTCTGACATTGATCAAGTAATGATCATCTCCAACCGTCAGTCAATTCCTCTGGTATCCGCCTGCCGCTACATGTTGGCGCCGACGCTAAATTGACCCTAAAGCCGAGATATCACTGACCTAACCTGAATCTCGAAACATTGCGATTGCGGAAGTGGCGCCAGCTTGAAGGCAGCCTCGAGCCGATAAGTGGGTCAATCCCGCATAGGCCTCAACAAGATGGCGGCGAATGCAATCCCGCCTCCCACTCAATCTGTCATTTGGCCTTAGCAAGGTGATTATCCAGATTAAACCGCAATAGGTAGCGCTTGCTGTCATTTTGTCGCTATTATGCCGAAACGCCCGCAAAATGCCCTCAAAATGACAGCGAGTATCGTCCATGGCCAGATTAAGCGTTCGCGACTTTCCTGATAACTTGCACCAACTGCTGATCCAATCAGCTGCCAGACATGAACGCTCTCTAGAGGGGGAAACCCGGTTTGGTTTGGCGCGCTACCTTGAATCTCTCAAGGCACCCAAACCTGAGGAGGCGTCCTTGTGTGAATCCTGGCAGCGCTCTACAGGCCAGCGCTTGCAAGCGCTATTTGCGCGCTTGCGCGAAGACAACGTTTTTTCTTGGGGCGAGCGCAGCGATTTGCCTCACTTAGCCTTGGCCTTGGGGGAACCGTCGCCGGCAACGCTGATGAACTGCATCGAAGGTCGTGAAGCGCTGCCATTTGATCTGGCCATACGTATTGCCGATCGCTATGGGTGCAACCTGGAGTGGCTTATCAACGGCTCTAGCACTATGTTCCCTTACCCAGAAATTGGCGGTGACTATCGCGAGTTTTTCGAGCCGGCTGTCAGAGGCACCGGTATCAGTATCAAGCTGGTCCGGCTCTGCACCTCTGAGGATGCCGAAGGTAATCCAGGCCGACATGACGGTACCTTGCTGATGTTCAGATGCAAGGACGACAAACTAAGCATTGCCGCGGGGTATAGCGGTCGCTTTTATCTAAATGGTCATATGGGTGGTGGTGGCCATAGTTGCCTAGAAGGTTTCGTCAAATTTCTCAATGAGAGTAAAAACTTGCAATTCAGCGAATACAACTGCACGGCGCCGATTGACGAATCTGCGATGTGGGACCACCACCCCAACTACTACCTTGACCTCAAGCATTGCAGTCAGGCGTCCTGGCTATACCCACTGCGTGCAGGTCGGTCGCCTTCCAGCATTGACTGGACGCAGCAACATGCCTATATGAGCCCAAAGCAAAACGATCAGCCGCTTTCATAATCAACGTCTTAACGCTAAGGCGAAATTGACACTTGTGTTGACGTGAGACTATCCCACCTTTAAATCAACACAAATCTAGCAAAGGTAGCGGTGCGCGAGGATGCTGAACGGGACAGTGGTCCCGGCAACTGAGTCAATTCGGCGCTGGCGCCTACATTAATGGCTATGGTCAAGGCGCGCAGGCTGAACCTCATCTCGTGGCAGGACTTGCAACGGCGTCCTTCTCCAAACAAGGCTAGCTGTGAACCTTGAGGCTTCGCGCTGTTTTCGGACCAAGCCTTGGAGCAACCTGGACCAAGGCGTTGTTTGCTTGCGCCCAATGTATGTCTGACAAATTTTCGCTAGGCGCATGTGCGCCTTGTCAGTAAAAGAATGGACAAGAAATGATTACCCTATGACAGCTCCTACCCAGATTGACACCACCAGCTTGCTCACCATATTGGGCGTTATCGCCGCTGTGTGGGCGCTGATCTCTCCTACCAGCAGACTTCGATTTCGTTTCTGCACGACTTGGGTAGATTCGGTTGTTGGTATATCGGCCTTTCTTCTCGTCCACTATCTAGTGTTTGCCCCCGCTTTGGAGCAGCTTGGGCTGTACTACAGCCTGGGTCCTTGGAAATGGGGACTCGACAGTCCCAGTGCGGTTTATCTGCTTCTGCTTTCGACTGCTCTCTACTTCTTTTGGCGAACACGGTTTCCTAAGCTTGCTCGAAGCAGAGTCCACGTCTTTCGTGAGTTGATTGAGAACTTGCACCTCACCAAGCGCTACGACGAGCTGGTAGTGCTGGTCGAACCGCAACTGCTGAAACTCATTTCGCTGACACAGCAGCAATCCTGGTTGGTGCGCTGGATTGATGGCCTCGACAAGCCCAAGATTGACCTCGCAGCGCTCTTACGCGGGGAATCCGCAGCCCCCCTATCAGCTTGGCGCAAGCACTGGCGTGGCATGTTGCACAAAGTGAAGTCTTGGCGAATGGCTCGGGACGAGGCCAGTACGCAAGCCCGTGAAATCCTACTGAACCTCGTTACCTCACCTGAGCTAACCGTTCACTTGGCGCAGGCCCACCCACATTTCTGCCTCAAGCTCCTTGAAACGGACGAGGCGATACGCTCCGACTTCATTACGCTTTACATTGATGCGTTGCTGGGCGCGCCGGGAAGTCGCCTCTACGTCGAGCTGAAGAACAATCAAAACCTGAATGGCGGAAGCCGCCTGTATCTGCCGGAGAGCAATCGACTGCTTCGCTTCTTCTTTGCCGATGCAGCCACGGCGGTGAAGAACGGCTTGGATGCTGCCATTGGCGACTCAGTACGCCGCCGATTGGATGAAGAAAGACAATTGTCCGATAAGCTCAACGAGCCGCTAGGTTCCTACCAGGAGACAGGGCGATTTCGCTGCCCGATCAATTCGGGCATCACACTCTTTGAGATCATGGTGCACGAAGGCATCCATCAAGGGCTGCAAGACCACATGTGGCTCCACTACTTTGGAGACTTTGCCGAAAAGATCCTCAAGAAAATGTCTGGGCCACCCGACGAAGAGGCCTATCAGGAGTGGCCAACACCTTTTCACTACCTCCTTTGCCGCCTGGTCAGCATCGCCACGGATTGGGCTGAGCAGTGCGCGCACATGGATGATTCAGAAATCCCGCAGGCAACCCGTTCTGCCGATCGCTTTGATCGCCACTACATCTCCAAGCAAGCCACCAAGGCGCTTGGTTCGATGCTGGAAGACATCATCCCAAGTGAAAAACTGTCAGCTTCGTTCAAGACGTATTTGCTGGAAATCGTCATTCGAAGCTATGTAAAGCTCCAGAGCGATCCGAAGATGGCGGATGTTGCATCGTCATTCCTGACAGCCGTGATCGAGGGGGCCGACTTACTAACAAAAGTCGCCTACCGGCAGGAGCTTCGGAATGTGTTCGGAAGACTGGATCACCTCTTGAGGGGCGACGCATTCGTCTTCAAAAACGCGCTGGACGCCTCGCTTCCTTGACGCTCCGATTGGCATATAGTTCTGGGCTTCGCTGATGCCGGATTGCTTTCAACCAGTGAAACAACTACGTCAATGACAGAACTTCCGCGCAACTGCTACACGGGTGAAGACCGTTGTTCCAAGCGGGCTCGCTTTCTTTCTCGTTCTGCTTTCCTTGCAGCGCGGTCCCTGCTCAACTCAACCTCTCTCATGGGGTGGTTGATGAAGTGCTGTTCGTAGGTACGGATCAATCCAGCATCGTGACTTGCCATAACCTGCTCGAAAACGTAATCCGCGTTCCTGGCGACGATTTCGTACTTATCGGTTTCAAGGTTTCTATTCGAGATCAGTAGCAGCGCCTCTGGAGTGAAATTACCGCTGCTCCAAATTTCAAACCGCTGCGGCAGATATCCCCATTCAGAATGATGCTTAGCCACTTCACGGAGCACAGGAATGCGCTTGTCGAGCCATTTGGCGACTTCTGCGTCATCAACATTGCCCAGGGGATGTACTCCCTTGCACTCAATGAACACCACGTCTCGATGCCTCCTGACTACCAATACGTCAATTTCGGCCTGCCGGCCAAGGCTGTCCTTAACCTTCCGGTTCACTTCAGGATCGCCGCCCGGGAACGTGGACTTGGCAATGTGAGCAACTGCGAACTCAAACAAACTTCCTCGCAAAGTGGACCCGGCGCCCTCTATCCGCGAAAGCACGTTGAAAACTTGATCCAGTGACTCAGGGCTGTCCAAGAGCTTGGCCGTGTTTTCGAGTAATGAGCACAGGCTTTTCAGGGCTCTGGCTACCTCTAGGCCGAAAAGGCTTTCAGTAGTGGCAGGAATAATGCCCTCTGCTTTTAGGAGCGAGAATGCTTCGGTGGAAAACTCCTCAGCTACAAAAACCTGCAAACAGCGGCTTACCTTTGAAAGGTTTCGCAGCGTCACGCATTTTTTGACAAATGCACTCAGTTCCTCCGCAGTTACCCGTCCATCCAAAGCAATATCGCAGACAAAAAATCCGCCCTTAACTCCGGCAGCCTCAGAATACGAACGCATCGGAAACAGAAATGATGGACCCGCCATATCCCACTGAAACGTACCTACCTGAGGCATCTTCTCTAGCCCATCGTCCTCACGGGTTTTGACGGCGTCGTAGCTCACCAGCCCTAATTTTCGTGCCCAGTCCTTTACCGCGATCAGCGCCAATCGCTCTGCAATGTTTCGAGCCTTGAGTTTGGCCAGCGTGTTCCCGTCTTGGAGAGGCATTTCTTGATCGCACCTCACGACGCATGTATCCCCTCCGGGCAGTGCTACTTCCTTGACCAGACTCGCGCTGATCAACCGTTCAAGCAGGCTTTCGGCCGAGACATGTTTCAACTGAGCAACCGGCGCTCCACAGGCGATAAGGAAATGAGACCGCAGCATGAAGTTGGAGCGCATTTTCAGGGCTTGGAGGGCTGAGTAGTAGGCGCTATTCGTCTTCTGAAGAGCATCAATCAGATTGGAAAAAAACTTCGGCGAGCCGTAGTCGGATCGTAGATACACAAAGCGGGCACGGTGAGGAAAGATCAGGTGGCTGAGCTTTCTCATATCTTCAAAGCCCCGCTCAACCCGCTTGCGAGCGGCCGTAGGAGCCAGGTTGTATTGAGATTCCAGAATCTTCGCGAGCTCACTACTCAGCATCGGGCCGTTCTTGGCCAGAATTTTCGCTATCGCATCCTGCGCCATTTTGCCTCCGTCATACCAATGTCACACAGCGCTATTTATATAACTTGTAAACAAGTGCCGTTCTGTATGCTGTTTGTATTCTATGAAAGGCCTAATTTACAAGGCTTTCATAGGGCCGAGTCAGCGGAAAATCAGGAAAATGTCACAATAGCCGAATCTGGGACTCCTCCAAGGCGTTGCTTTAGAAGCCCGGAGCCTGTTTTGCTCTTAGACCACCTTAGAGAGCTAAACTGAAGATCTGCGGGGCAGGAGCCGCTGCGCGATGTTTCAGAGGGCCTCAATATGACCATGCCAAATGAACGTACCCGGGCTGTCATCCAAACGGGAGAGTTTCTCCTCGAGCTATCTCGAGATTCCTCGTTACCAGAACGAATACGCCGTGACGCCAAATCTCTCCTGCGCCACTATCCAAATCCGTTTCAGATGCTGCTGGCGGGTCGGATCGAAGAGGCGTCAGATCCTGACGTGTCTCCAATGGGTCCGGTTTTCAGCTCTTCCACCGAAAGCAGCTATCACTCCCCGATCACTTACGCTACAGACGCGAAAGTTCCCAGATGAACGATTGGGATAGAGCTATCGGAGCCCTGGCCGCTGCTCGAAAAGTCGTGTTTTTCACCGGCGCCGGCGTCTCTGCTGCAAGTGGGATTCCAACATTTCGCGACAAGCTCACAGGCTTTTGGGAGAAGCACGACCCTGAAAAGTTGGAAACAGCACGAGCTTTTCGAGAAAACCCTCAACTGGTCTGGGGGTGGTACCTGTGGCGGCGTTCCCAAGCTGGCCAAGCCCAACCAAACGCCGCTCATCTTTCTATTAGCCGACTGGCGAGCACTGGCATACAGGTTTCGGTTATCACTCAGAATATCGATGACCTGCACGAGCGCGCGGGATCTCAGAACGTCGTGCATTTGCACGGCAGCTTGATCAATCCGATCTGCTTTGCCTGCAAGCGTCCGGCGGAACTCACAACTGATCAATTCCAGGTTTCTGAAGAAGGACAATGGGTAGAGCCTCCACGGTGCACCCGGTGCAATGGGAAACTCCGACCAGGAGTTGTGTGGTTTGGAGAGGATCTGCCTTCAGGATCTTGGAAAGCAGCATTGGCTGACGTCAAAAATTGCGACGTTCTGATCTCCGTCGGGACTTCAGGAATAGTCAGGCCTGCAGCGGATATTCCTGAAATCGCGTCGACATCTGGCGCGACGGTCATCCACGTCAACATTGTAGACGTTTGCCTAGGGGCTCCAAATGAGCTGATGCTCATGGGCTCGGCCGAGCAAGTGTTGCCTGCATTGTTGCAGGCAACACCCTCTTCATAGGACTGACAATGTCTTGGGAGGACACGCAACTGCTTTCTTAGCGCTTACTTTGCAGGCCCTCTGGGCTTAGGTGACCCTTTGGACTCTGATAGCAGTCGGCTGTACGCATCCTCTAAGCCTTCTCGAGTTTGGGCGGGCAATGCTGGTTTCTTCTCTCGCTTGGGCTTCGAAGGGAGATTGGACGGTGAACCCGGGGGATGGAGCAGCTCGAAAGTCTTGCGCTCCTCGGCTGTAAGGGATGAAACAAAAATCTTCTCGCTCACACGTGAAGCACGATCGTCCTTGGCAAAGCTCAAGACGTTTGATGGCATCGGCACCGGGAACGGGCAACGAAGATCAGGCCTGCCCCCGGTTTTGCTCTTATGAACGCTGAGGCGAATTAGCTCCTCGACGTCGTCCCTACTGCTGGAGTAAAAGGCTGAAAGGTATGCCTTGTTGACGTCCTCCAAAGTAATCGTATGGCGACGAGCTGCACGGGCCTCAAGATACGCCACCTTGATCAGTTGAACCGCCAGACGCTTTATACCGAACGTCCAGCGATACAGCTCATGTACCAGGGCGCTTGGATCTGCAGATACGCGCCCCCCGCTCACCCGTATGCATTCTAGAACATACTCCTTCCAGGCCTTCGAGTCAGAATGGTCCGGTAGCATGACACGGGGTTCAGAGAGAAGCCGTTGCTTGTCCTCACTGTTCCTTGTCAGCAATTTGTGACCCAGGCTGTAGTTGGCGACATAGACCATCGGAACCCCAAGCCCGGCCATGGTAAGGAGAATATCCGTAACGCGGGCCACCCCTTGACCAGTGCTCTGATGCTGCATCTCTTCGAGCATCATTAGTGATACACCATCACGATTAACCCTACGCCGGCACTCCGTCAGTAGCTTTGATGTATTCGCTCTAACTCCTGTCGCGTCGCCACCTAGGAAGTCTTCCAACAGCTGCCTGCCGCCAGCCTTACCCCTGGCGCTGGCGTACCAGTACGAGATTAATATATGAGGTTCGTGGTAATGAGCGGATGCATAGGTTGCAGGTCTAGGCATCACCTTCATCAGCGCACTGATAGTTTGGCTCTTCCCAACCCCTGCAAGGCCGGTGAGGCAGATAGGAAACGCCTCGTGCTCAGGGGGGTGATATAGCCGCCGCTGATATTGCTGGTACGTGGAGAAACTCTCCGCCGAAAAGCTGCGCGCACGATCAACAGTGTCTTTGATGAAGTCCAAAGAAAACTGGTTGGGAAGGAAAATCGTCTTCAGTACCTCTGACAAACGCTCAGCGGCCAATGCAGGGCTCAATTCCTCAAGCCCGGCTACCGGATCAGGTTGCACTGTAATCAAACTCCGGATATCAGCCAGCGTGTCTAGCCCGTCAAAGCGCGCAGAAAAGATGTTAGTCATTGCCTTTCCCCATCAACCGCTTCTGGTCGGCGGCATCACGCTCAGCCGCTCCGCCCTTCGCAGGGCGCCCAGGCTTGCGGGTACCACTGTCCCAGGCCTTGCCAGTGGCGTGAAGAAATTGGGCATTGCGATCCTGAAGGATTGCGGGCTGCTCTTCACGAAGCTGCGCATTGCCGCGCAGCCGATTCTCATTGAGCGCCTGAAGATCCGACAGAGAAATGTCGACGCTGCTGGGGTGAACGCTCGCTGGCTTTACAAAGTCCAGCTCGTACAAAACGCCTTCTAATTCGATCCAGATATGTCTGACACACATCGTCATGACATAAGCGGTTACCGGTATCTGGCCATTGAACGCAATCCGGTCAAAAACTTCGGTTTCAATCAACTTCGGTGAATTGTACTTACGACCGTAAAAATAAACGCCACTCCTTTTGATGTGCGCCGGACGAGGAGTCAGAAATTCTCTCACTGCGTAGTCAACACTCACCTCCGTGCCGGAATCGTAACCAAGATCACTATAGAACTTGTAAATGTTATGTGGGGTGGGACTGAAGCCCACCTCCAACATCTCAGGCGTCATCTTCCCTTCAGTACCTGAAGCATGGTTATCGTAAATAGCTTGCAGAATATGCCGCTTGCATATCTCTACAAAGTTGAGAGAGCTATGAAAGTGTGTTGGCTGATCATTGTCAGATTTGGTCCTAGGATGCGACGATTCAACCGTTGCTTTCGACTGACCCGAGTGAGTAGGAGTCAGTTCAAGTCTGGATAACCAACTCATCATTTCGCCACGGCCGGCCAAAGTGGAAAAATACCCCGTTGACTGGGAGGCCCGAGATTCTCGGCTGCTCAGCATGATACGAATGGCGTACGAGGCGATTACTGGACTGCAGCGCGGTCCAGTCACTACGACCGAGCTTTACGCCCGGGTTCCCATGCTCTCGTCTTGCTTGGAAAATCGGAACCGATACCCCGCCTCAAGAGCATTCTTGTCCACGGTGCTGCATCGCTCCAAGTCGACGGTCCTTCACGACCACGTGCAATGCGGTAAGGCCAGCGGATTTCGGTAGCCCCTCACGCTAGCTGAAGAAAAACGAGGTGTAAGGACATGAGTAAGATTTCGATCCTAGGATTGGCCCTTTCGCGCCCGCCAGCATGCTGGAGCTCAACATACCGTGGCTACGAGCTCAGGCGGGTACAAGTCTTGATGCAGGCAAGTCACACTTTAGGAAACCGTAAAAGCGCCGATAGGTGGCTCGGTTCACCATTACTTGCACTCAACCGACGCAGCCCTTGCGAGATGCTGACCAAACCTAGCGGCTATCCCGAGGTTCGAGACGTATTGCTCAGAATTGAATACGGCATTTATATGTGACCTGTTCTGTCTCCCTGGCGGCGCAGTGAGCGAGAGGAAACAGCGATATTCACCGTCAAGGATTGACCAGTTGATCTTATAGTGTGAAGGGGATATCGAAACTCATGGCAATAACTTCATTAGAGGTTAGTCCTCCTAGCGTACATTTAGAGAGGAAAACTATTTCCGTCTGTAAACACCCGGCGGCGCATTATTTACTCGTTCGGGTTTAGGTTGAGGGCCTTTTCTTTTTGGCCGTTCAAAACTACAGCATGGATAATAAACTGGCCGCCAATCCCACATTCGCAATAAGTCCTTAGCAGGGAACGGACAACACCAAACACCAACACCTTGGTCGTAGTCTTCTTCAACGAAATGCGTTGATTCTTGATGCCCTGAAATATACGTGGACCACAATGACTCAATCGGGCGGATTTCGTCTCCATATGCTTTCACATCACTGACAAAGTCCGCAAACTTTCCATAGGCTTCGACTATAGCCTGGATAATAAAATCAGTGGATTCTCCGTGTGGAAGCCTGTTTACAGACCTCGACGTCTTAACAGTTTCCAGCCGCCATTTAATTATTTCTCCCAGTTGCATGTTGGATCCAGAGTTCAAAACTCTACGCTTTAGATCATCGTTTTTATGGACTTTTTCATCCAAGACCGCGAGAACTGACTCCTCTGAGAGGTGATGGGTGAATGACAGAATATCCATAAAAATCTGAGCTTTCTTCAGCTCATATGGATCTGTGTTCAGCGTCACAGGGCAGTCTTTAAGATACCGACCCTCGCAGCTGGTCCACATCACTCCCAAATTATGACCTCCATGGCAAAACTGCCTGTCACAGAAGGGGCAGCGCTTAACAAGCTCTACATTGTGTTCAGCGCAGACTTTCAGCTCACAACAGTGAGCACGTCGCCAGAAGGAAAATCCTAAGCGTTCAATATCTTCGGCAACACAAACAGGACAAAACCCTGATGGGTTCTATTTGAGTCGTAGCACCTCGATTGATCTATGTATTCGTCCCTAGAGTAGGAGATATCTTGAACATTCTTGAAAACCTTCTTTAACGGATAGTTAGTATGCCTATGAAGCATCTTGTTCAAGCCATAGCAGCCAATCCATCCCTGCATTTCGGCGATTAACAAAATATCCGCTCGTAATACGCAGTTTTTGGGAAACCTCCGAAAAATTTCTTCGGAAGAATGTTTTCCTTTAATAAAAAGAGTTCTTTCCACAAAGGAACGCACAGTTTCCTCAGGCTGAATAGCTAAGATCATTTTGTCGATAAAACCTAGAGCTGCGTCGAGAGCAATGAGGCACGCAGGAAAACGTCGCTGGCTGCTCAACCGGGGGGGCAGGAAGGCGCCAGCGACAGACTTTATTTATTTCCGACAGACTTTATTTCGTAGCTTCACCCAAGGGCCTCCAGGGTATGGCCTATTACTCCACCGTCACCGACTTCGCCAGGTTACGCGGCTGGTCAACGTCGGTGCCCTTGAGCACGGCAACGTAATACGACAGCAGCTGCAACGGGATGGTGTAGAGGATCGGCGACAGGGTGTCGTGGATGTGCGGCATGTTGATGACGTGAGTGCCTTCGGCGTTGGTCATGCCGGCCTTTTCATCGGCAAACACGATTAGCTGACCGCCACGCGCGCGTACTTCCTGCAGGTTGGATTTGAGCTTTTCCAGCAGTTCGTTGTTCGGCGCGACGGTGACCACTGGCATGTCGTCATCCACCAGGGCCAATGGGCCGTGTTTGAGCTCGCCGGCCGGGTAGGCTTCGGCGTGGATGTACGAGATTTCCTTGAGCTTGAGCGAGCCTTCCATCGCCACCGGGTATTGCGCGCCACGGCCGAGGAACAGGGTGTGGTTTTTGTCGGCGAACAGTTCGGCGACTTTTTCCACGGTGCTGTCCATGGCCAGGGCTTCGCCCAGGCGGGTCGGCAGGCGGCGCAGTTCCTCGACCAATGTGGCTTCGACGCCTTCGGCGAGGCTGCCGCGCACCTGGCCCAGGGACAGGGTCAGCAGCAACAGGCCAACAAGTTGGGTGGTAAAGGCTTTGGTGGACGCCACGCCGATTTCGCGACCGGCCTGGGTCAGCAGGGTCAGGTCGGACTCGCGCACCAGCGAGCTGATGCTGACGTTGCAGATCGCCAGGCTGCCGAGAAAGCCGAGTTCTTTAGCGTTACGCAGCGCGGCCAGGGTGTCGGCGGTTTCGCCGGACTGGGAGATGGTCACAAACAGGGTGTCGGGCTGCACCACCACCTTGCGGTAGCGGAACTCGCTGGCGACTTCGACCTGGCACGGGATGCCGGCCAGTTCTTCGAGCCAGTAACGGGCAACCATACCGGCGTGGTAGCTGGTGCCGCAGGCGACGATCTGCACATTGCGCACTTTGGCGAACAGCTCGGCGGCTTGTGGGCCGAAGGCGTTGACCAGTACTTGGTTCTGGCTCAGGCGGCCTTCCAGGGTACGCTGCACCACGGACGGTTGCTCGTGGATTTCCTTGAGCATGAAATGGCGGAATTCGCCCTTGTCGGCAGCTTCGGCGCCGTCGCGGTATTGCACGGCTTCGCGCTCGACCGGCACGCCGTTGACGTCCCAGATCTGCACGCTTTCACGGCGAATGTCGGCGATATCGCCTTCTTCCAGGTACATGAAGCGGTCGGTGACCTGGCGCAGGGCCAGTTGGTCGGAGGCGAGGAAGTTTTCGCCCAGGCCCAGGCCAATCACCAATGGGCTGCCACTGCGTGCAGCCACCACGCGGTCGGGTTGGCTGGCGCAGACCACGGCCAGGCCGTAGGCGCCGTGCAGTTCCTTGACCGTAGCCTTGAGCGCGACGGTCAGGTCGCCGAGGTCCTTGAGCTTGTGGTTGAGCAGGTGGGCGATCACTTCGGTGTCGGTGTCTGAGGTGAACTCGTAGCCCAAGCCCTTGAGCTGTTCGCGCAGCACTTCGTGGTTTTCGATGATGCCGTTGTGCACTACGGCCAGGTCACCGGAGAAATGCGGGTGAGCGTTACGTTCGCACGGTGCACCGTGGGTGGCCCAACGGGTGTGGGCGATGCCAAGACGACCCACCAGCGGCTCGCCGAGCAAAGCTTGTTCCAGTTCGCTGACTTTGCCTGGGCGGCGCATGCGCTCGAGCTTGCCGGCGTTGGTAAAGACGGCTACGCCAGCGCTGTCATAGCCGCGGTATTCCAGACGTTTGAGGCCTTCAAGCAGGATGGCGGTGACGTTGCGTTCAGCGACTGCGCCTACAATTCCACACATGGTGTATCTCCTAGATGATTGCCGCGCATATCAGCGTAATGCCGCGGGCTTGGATCTGGTCGCGGGCCTCAAGCGGCAGGCGATCATCGGTAATAAGGGTATGGACGCTGCTCCAGGGCAGTTCCAGGTTGGGAATCTTGCGGCCGATCTTGTTGGATTCGACCATCACCACCACTTCACGGGCGACCTCGGCCATGACACGGCTCAGGCCCAGCAGTTCGTTGAAGGTGGTGGTGCCACGTGCCAGGTCGATGCCGTCGGCACCGATAAACAACTGATCAAAGTCGTAGGAGCGCAGCACTTGTTCAGCGACCTGGCCCTGGAACGAATCCGAATGCGGGTCCCAGGTGCCGCCGGTCATCAACAGCACCGGCTCATGCTCCAGCTCGCTCAGGGCACGGGCCACATGCAGGGAGTTGGTCATCACCACCAGGCCGGGCTGATGGCCCAACTCCGGGATCATGGCGGCGGTGGTGCTGCCGCTGTCGATAATGATGCGTGCATGTTCACGCAAGCGCATGACGGCCGCACGGGCGATGGCGCGCTTGTAGGCCGAGATGGGCTGCGCGGCGTCGCCGACCAGTTCCTGGGGCATGGTAATAGCGCCACCGTAGCGGCGTAGCAGCAGGCCATTGCTTTCGAGGGCGGCGAGGTCCTTGCGGATGGTCACTTCCGAGGTTTCGAAACGCTTGGCCAAGTCGTCCACGCTGACTTCGCCCAGTTCATTGAGCAGCGTCAGAATGTTATGGCGTCGTTGGGGTGTATTTCGTTTCGACATGGTAGTGATAAGTTTCGTTTCGAAAGATAACGAAGGCAATCAAAACCTATTGGTAGGAAATCGTCAAGCAGATCGAAAAGTTTTTTGCACAACACTGAGCATAATGTGGGAGCGGGCTTGCTCGCGAAAGCGTTCGGTCAGGCACTGAAAAGTTGACTGACACACCGCATTCGCGAGCAAGCCCGCTCCCACATTTGAACTGCATTGATCTTGGGATTGTGGATAACTCAGGTCTTTTTGATTTTGACCGGGCGTTTCCAGCCGTCGATATTGCGCTGGCGGGCGCGGGCAACAGCCAGTTGGGACTTATCCACATCCTGGTTGATGGTCGAACCTGCCGCTGTGTTGGAACCATCACCGATGGTGACCGGCGCAATCAGCGAGTTGTTGGAGCCGATAAACACGTCTTCACCAATGGTGGTCTGGTATTTGTTGGCGCCATCGTAGTTGCAGGTGATCGCACCGGCGCCGATGTTGCTGCGCGCGCCGATCACCGCATCGCCGAGGTAGGCCAAGTGACCGGCCTTGGCGTCGTCGCCCATTTTCGCGTTCTTGAGTTCGACGAAGTTGCCGACGTGCGCACGGGCACCCAGTACGCTGCCCGGACGAAGGCGCGCAAACGGACCGGCATCGCTGCCCTCGCCCATCACCGCGCCGTCAAGATGGCTGTTGGCCTTAACGACCACGCCTTTGCGCAAGGTGCTGTCCTTGATCACGCAGTTAGGGCCAATCACCACGTCATCTTCGATGATCACGCGGCCTTCAAGAATTACGTTGATGTCGATCAGCACGTCGCGGCCGACAGTGACCTCACCACGCACATCGAAGCGCGCCGGATCACGCAGGGTCACGCCCTGGGCCATCAGGCGGCGACCTTCACGCAGTTGGTAGTGACGTTCAAGCTCGGCAAGCTGCTTGCGGTCGTTGGCGCCCTGCACTTCCATCGGGTCATGGGGCTGCTCGGTGGCAACCAGCAGGCCGTCAGTGACGGCCATTTCGATGACGTCGGTGAGGTAGTACTCGCCCTGGACGTTGTTGTTGGACAAGCGGCTCATCCAGTCCGCCAGCATGTTGGCCGGCACGGCGAGAATGCCGGTGTTGCCTTCAGTTATCGCGCGTTGGGCTTCGCTGGCGTCTTTGTGCTCGACGATAGCCGCGACCTTGCCGCTGGCATCGCGCACGATGCGGCCGTAGCCAGTTGGGTCATCCAGCTCAACGGTGAGCAGGCCCATTTGGCCAGGTACTACGTGCTTGAGCAGGCGTTGCAGGGTTTCGACTTCGATCAGCGGTACATCGCCGTAGAGGATCAGCACGGTGTCGGCGCTGATGAACGGTACAGCTTGCGCTGTCGCGTGGCCGGTGCCCAGTTGCTTGTCCTGCAACACGAAATTCAGGTCATCCGCGGCCAGGCGTTCACGCACCACGTCAGCGCCGTGGCCAATCACCACGTGAATGCGCTGTGGGTCCAGTTGCCGGGCGCTGTGGATAACATGACCGAGCATGGAATTACCCGCGACCGGGTGCAGCACCTTGGGCAGGGCCGAACGCATGCGGGTGCCCTGGCCTGCGGCGAGAATGACGATTTCAAGAGACATGAATGGCTACCAATCCTGGGCGGTCCGGCTTCAGACCAGAGAGTGTTTTGCTGAAAAAGAAAAAGGGTAGCCGAGGCTACCCTTTTTAATCAATCGCGCTTGAAGCATTGCGGCTAGGCCACTTACTTCTTGCGGATCTGCTGGAGCGTGCGCAGCTGAGCTGCAGCCTCGGCCAGACGTACAGCAGCAGCGCTGTAGTCGAAGTCCGCACCCTTTTCGTTCAGGGCCTTCTCGGCAGCCTTTACGGCTTCCTGAGCGGAGGCTTCATCCAGGTCGCCAGCACGTTGCACGGTGTCGGCAAGTACCTTGACCATGTTCGGCTGAACCTCGAGGAAACCGCCGGAGATGTAAAACACCTCACGTTCCCCGCCTTGCTTGGTCAGAGTGATCGGACCTGGCTTCAAGCTGGTGATCAACGGCGCGTGGCCCATGGCAATACCCAGGTCACCGAGTTCGCCGTGTGCAATCACCATTTCTACCAGACCGGAGAAGATTTCCCCTTCCGCGCTGACGATATCGCAATGGACTGTCATAGCCATCTGATTGCCTCAACCTGATGAGCGCCCGTTTCCGGGCGCCGAGATTACAGTTTCTTGGCTTTCTCGATCGCTTCTTCGATGCCGCCGACCATGTAGAACGCTTGTTCTGGCAGGTGGTCGTAGTCACCGTTGAGGATGCCTTTGAAGCCAGCAATGGTGTCTTTCAGGGAAACGTATTTACCCGAAGCACCGGTGAAGACTTCAGCCACGAAGAACGGCTGCGACAAGAAACGCTGGATCTTACGAGCACGGTTTACCAACTGCTTGTCGGCTTCCGACAGCTCGTCCATACCCAGGATCGCAATGATGTCCTTCAGTTCTTTGTAACGCTGCAGCACGTACTGAACGCCGCGAGCGGTGTCGTAGTGCTCCTGGCCGATCACGTTCGGATCCAGCTGGCGCGAAGTCGAGTCGAGTGGATCGACCGCTGGGTAGATACCCAGGGAAGCGATGTCACGGGACAGAACGACGGTGGCGTCCAAGTGGGCGAAGGTGGTCGCAGGCGACGGGTCAGTCAAGTCATCCGCAGGTACGTATACCGCTTGGATCGAGGTGATCGAACCTTCTTTGGTCGAAGTGATACGTTCTTGCAGAACGCCCATCTCTTCGGCCAGGGTCGGCTGGTAGCCTACTGCGGAAGGCATACGGCCCAGCAGTGCGGATACTTCAGTACCGGCCAAGGTGTAACGGTAGATGTTGTCGACGAACAGCAGAACGTCGTTACCTTCGTCACGGAACTTCTCGGCCATGGTCAGGCCAGTCAGTGCTACGCGCAGACGGTTACCCGGCGGCTCGTTCATCTGACCGTAAACCAGTGCCACTTTGTCCAGAACGTTGGAGTCCTTCATCTCGTGGTAGAAGTCGTTACCCTCACGAGTACGCTCACCCACACCGGCGAACACGGAATAACCGCTGTGCTCGATGGCGATGTTACGGATCAGTTCCATCATGTTTACGGTTTTGCCTACACCGGCACCACCGAACAGACCGACTTTACCGCCTTTGGCGAACGGGCAAACCAGGTCGATAACCTTGATACCGGTTTCGAGCAGATCGTTGCCGCCAGCTTGTTCGGCAAACGAAGGTGCTGGACGGTGAATGCCCCAGCGCTCTTCGGTGTCGATCGGGCCAGCTTCGTCAATCGGGTTGCCCAGTACGTCCATGATCCGGCCCAGGGTCGCTTTACCGACCGGTACGGAGATGGCAGCGCCAGTGTCGACAACGTCCAGACCGCGCTTCAAGCCTTCGGTGGAACCCATCGCAATGGTACGAACCACGCCGTCGCCCAGCTGCTGCTGAACTTCCAGAGTGGTTTCCGCGCCTTGTACTTTCAGCGCGTTGTAGATGCTCGGTACGCTGTCGCGTGGGAATTCCACGTCGATAACGGCGCCGATGATTTGAACGATACGTCCGCTACTCATAGCTGGATCCTCTGAATATTTGAACCGTTAAACCGCGGCAGCGCCGCCGACGATTTCCGAGATCTCTTGGGTGATCGCAGCCTGACGCGCCTTGTTGTAGATCAGCTGCAAATCGCTGATCAGATCACCGGCGTTATCGGTAGCGTTTTTCATCGCGATCATCCGCGCCGCTTGTTCAGCTGCGTTGTTCTCGACCACCGCCTGGTACACCTGCGACTCCACGTAGCGCACCATCAAGCCGTCAAGCAGCTCTTTGGCCTCTGGTTCGTAGAGGTAGTCCCAGTGGTGCTTGAGTTCCTGATCCGGAGTCGCCACCAGTGGAATCAATTGCTCCACGGTTGGCTGCTGGGTCATGGTGTTGATGAACTTGTTGGATACCACGGACAGGCGGTCAATCCGGCCTTCCAGGTACGCATCCAGCATCACCTTCACACTGCCGATCAAATCATTGATCGACGGCTCTTCACCCAGGTGGCTGATAGCTGCAACGACGTTACCGCCGAAGTTGCGGAAAAAGGCCGCACCCTTGCTACCAACTACACACAGATCGATCTCGACGCCCTTTTCGCGGTTTACCGCCATGTCCTTGACCAGGGCCTTGAACAGGTTGGTATTCAGACCACCGCACAAACCACGGTCACTGCTCACTACCACATAACCCACACGCTTAACTTCGCGGTCGATCATGAACGGGTGGCGGTATTCCGGGTTGGCGTTAGCCAAATGCCCAATTACCTGGCGGATACGCTCCGCATAAGGACGGCTAGCAGCCATGCGCATTTGTGCCTTGCGCATTTTGCTGACCGCCACTTTTTCCATGGCGCTGGTAATCTTTTGCGTGCTTTTGATGCTCGCAATCTTACTGCGAATCTCTTTTGCGCCTGCCATGTAACACCTATCAGGTTAGCAAGCGGGAGCCTTGCGGCTCCCGCTGCGGCTTACCAGGTTTGGGTGGCCTTGAACTTCTCGATACCGGCTTTCATGCCAGCGTCGATTTCGTCATTGAAGTCACCCTTCACGTTGATCTTGGCCAACAAGTCGGCATGATCGCGGTTGAAGTAAGCAATCAGCGCTTGTTCGAAGCTGCCGACCTTGGTGATTTCGACGTCAGTCAGGAACCCACGCTCAGCGGCATACAGCGACAACGCCATGTCAGCGATCGACATTGGGGCGTATTGCTTCTGCTTCATCAGCTCGGTAACGCGCTGACCATGCTCAAGTTGCTTACGGGTCGCTTCGTCCAGGTCAGAAGCGAACTGGGCGAATGCCGCCAGTTCACGGTACTGAGCCAGAGCGGTACGGATACCACCGGAGAGCTTCTTGATGATCTTGGTCTGAGCGGCACCACCCACACGGGATACCGAAACACCGGCGTTCACAGCAGGACGGATCCCGGAGTTGAACATGGCCGATTCCAGGAAGATCTGACCGTCGGTGATGGAAATCACGTTGGTCGGAACGAACGCGGAAACGTCGCCAGCCTGGGTTTCGATGATCGGCAGTGCGGTCAGGGAACCGGTTTTGCCGGTTACTGCGCCGTTGGTGAACTTCTCTACGTATTCTTCCGAAACGCGGGATGCGCGCTCCAGCAGACGGGAGTGGAGATAGAACACGTCGCCTGGGTAAGCTTCACGGCCTGGTGGACGGCGCAGCAGCAGGGAAATCTGGCGGTAAGCCACTGCTTGCTTGGACAGATCGTCATAAACGATCAGCGCGTCTTCACCGCGGTCGCGGAAGAATTCACCCATGGTGCAACCGGAGTACGGTGCCAGGAATTGCAGCGCAGGAGATTCCGAAGCACTGGCAGCCACGATGATCGTGTTGGCCAGGGCGCCGTTTTCTTCCAGCTTGCGAACCACGTTGGCGATGGTCGATTGCTTCTGACCAATGGCTACGTAGACGCAGAAAATGCCGCTGTCTTTCTGGTTGATGATCGCGTCGATCGCCAGAGCGGTTTTACCGATCTGACGGTCACCGATGATCAGCTCACGCTGGCCACGGCCGACCGGGATCATGGCATCGACAGCCTTGTAGCCAGTCTGTACAGGCTGGTCTACCGACTTACGCCAGATCACGCCTGGAGCAACTTTCTCGACCGCGTCGGTCTCGGTGTTGCCCAGTGGACCTTTACCGTCAACAGGGTTACCCAGTGCGTCGACTACGCGACCCAGCAGTTCCTTACCAACCGGAACTTCCAGGATGCGGCCTGTGCACTTGGCGCTCATGCCTTCAGCCAGACTGGTGTACGCGCCCAATACAACGGCACCTACGGAGTCTTGCTCCAGGTTGAGGGCCATACCGTAGACGCCGCCCGGAAACTCGATCATCTCGCCGTACATTACGTCGGCCAGACCGTGAATCCGCACGATGCCGTCAGATACGCTGACGACAGTGCCTTCGTTACGGGCTTGGGAGGTCACATCGAGCTTGTCGATGCGGCCCTTGATAATTTCACTTATTTCGGAAGGATTGAGTTGCTGCATTGCTCTGCTGCCCCTTCAAACTCAAGATTTCAATGCTTCGGCAAGTTTCGCGATTTTGCCGCGAATCGAGCCATCGATAACCAGGTCGCCGGCACGGATAACAACACCACCAATCAGGGATGCGTCCTCCGAAGCTTGCAGGCGCACTTCCCGATTGAGTCGTGCACTGAGAACCTTGGCGAGTTTGTCTTGCTGTTCTTGGTTCAATGCAAAAGCACTGGTCACTTCAACGTCTACCGATTTCTCTTCTTCGGCCTTGTACAGGTCGAAAAGAGCGGCGATCTCCGGCAAAAGCGGGAGACGGTCGTTTTCGGCAACGACGTGGATGAAGTTCTGTACCTTCACATCAAACTTGTCGCCGCACACTTCAATAAAAGTGGCGGCCTTGTCTGCGCTCGTCAGTCGCGGGGCCTTGAGCACGCGCTGCATCGTGTCGTCTTGCGACACTGCTGCAGCCAGGCCGAGCATGGCTGACCAAGAGGCCAGCTGCTGGTGGGCCTGGGCGTGCTCGAAGGCTGCCTTAGCGTAAGGTCGGGCCAACGTGGTCAATTCTGCCATGATCGCCCTCGCTTAGATTTCAGCAGCCAGTTTGTTAACCAGCTCCGCGTGCGCGTTTTGATCGATTGTGGCACCCAGGATCTTCTCAGCACCGCCGACGGCCAGAGCACCCAGTTGGGCACGCAGCGCATCTTTGACACCGTTCAATTCCTGCTCGATCTCGGCCTGAGCCTGAACCTTCACACGGTCAGCGTCGATACGGGCTTTTTCAACAGCCTCTTCAACAATCTGATTACCGCGTTTCTTGGCTTGCTCAATGATTTCAGCTGCCTGTGCCTTAGCATCGCGCAGTTGATGGCCCGCTTTCTCTTGGGCCAACTCCAGGTCGCGAGCTGCACGGCTGGCAGCGTCCAGTCCATCCGCGATCTTCTTCTGACGTTCGTGCAAAGCTGCGATGACCGGAGGCCATACGAACTTCATGCAGAAAACGACAAAAATCAAGAACGCTAAGGACTGACCAATAATGGTTGCATTAATGTTCACGCCAATACCTCGCTCGTTCGTTGCACAACACACCAATCACTCGAAAAAACGAGTGATTAACCGGCGAGTTGACCAACGAAGGGGTTCGCGAAGGTGAAGAACAGAGCGATACCAACACCGATCATGGTCACGGCGTCGAGCAGACCGGCAACGATGAACATTTTAACTTGCAGCATTGGAACCATTTCTGGCTGACGCGCTGCGCCTTCCAGGAACTTGCCGCCCAGCAGGCCGAAACCAATGGCAGTACCCAGGGCGCCCAGGCCGATCAACAGTGCAACAGCGATAGCGGTTAGACCAACTACAGTTTCCATCTTTCCTCCCGACTTTTACGTCGTATGGTTTAGGTTTTTTAGATTTTAAAGCGGTAAAACAAATCGTTTCATAGCCCTGGTGGGCCACCTTCCCGTTTCACCGGGAAGGACATCAGACTAGTCGAGACTGGTCTTAATGGTTCTCTTCGTGCGCCATCGACAGGTAGACGATGGTCAGCATCATGAAGATGAAGGCCTGCAGGGTGATGATCAGGATGTGGAACACAGCCCACGCCCACTGCAGAACAATGCCCAGGCCGCTAAGCCAGAGCAGACCACTGCCGAACATCACAGCGATCAGAATGAACACCAGCTCGCCGGCATACATGTTGCCGAACAGTCGCAGAGCCAGGGAAATCGGCTTGGCGATCAGGGTGACGAATTCCAGCAGGAAGTTCACCGGGATCAGCAGGGCTTGAACAAAAATGTTCTTGCTGCCGAACGGGTGCAGGGTCAGTTCGCCGATGAAGCCGCCGATGCCCTTGATCTTGATGCTGTAGAAAATGATCAACGCGAATACCGACAAGGCCATGCCCAGGGTAGCGTTAGGGTCAGTGGTCGATACCGCACGGAATGGAATATGCGGGTCGCCGCTGATCGCCATGGCGAGCTGAGGAATCCAGTCAACCGGGATCAGGTCGACGGCGTTCATCAGGAACACCCAGACGAAGATGGTCAGTGCCAGCGGTGCAATCACCGGGCTACGGCCATGGAAGCTGTCTTTCACGCTGCCATCGACGAATTCGACCAATACTTCAACGAAGTTCTGCAAAGCACCTGGCTGACCGGAAGTCGCCTTTTTCGCCGCCATGCGGAAAATCAGGACGAAGATCAGACCCAATGCGACCGACCAGCCCAGAGTATCCAGGTGGAAAGCCCAGAAACCCATTTCTTTGGCTTCTGCTGCGGTGTGGGCGAAGCCCCAGCCGCCGTTGGGAAGCTGACCGAAGGTCAGGTTCTGCAAGTGGTGCTGGATATAGCCCGAAGCGGTTGTTTCTGCCATGGTTGCCTCAAACGCCCTAAGGTTTCGAAAGTCTTGTTTTCATTAGCAGGGGAGCGAACCAGCTGACCAGTTGGGTCAACACGAAGACGCCGAATACAGCCAGCGGCGCCAATGGCTTCACACCTGCAAAGGTCAGTGCAAACAGCACTGCCGTCAAAATCAGTTTCCCCGCCTCGCCGGCATAAAATGACCGGACGATAGCCTGGGCTGCTCGGGCGCCGGAAAACCGAAAGGCCCTGTGAGCAAAATACATATTGGGCAGCAAGGCTATCAGGCCTCCGCAGAGTCCTGAATATCCGGCTACGACTCCATGCCAGTACCAAAGCGCCAACGCGGCGATTAATAAAATGACAAATTGAGCCAATAAAACCGGGAAAACGGCCAAGCGATGGAACGGCAACGTGTTTGGCGTGCGGGTTTCCATCACTCTTGCTCCTCAATGGTCGGCTGCCGAGAATCAATAACTTGGCATAATTTGTGCCGACAAAATGCGCGCAGAGTATAGGGGCGGTTCAGCCCCTATTCAACTGTCGGGTAGTGTTTTCCGATCGCGCGCTACATAAGCAAATGTTTCAGCGGATGTGGGCAAGGACGCCCTGAAGCTCGTCAAGCGAGTTATATCCGATGACCAATTGCCCTTTGCCCTTCTTGCCGTGACGAATTTGTACCGCAGAGCCCAGCCGCTCGGCCAGGCGCTGCTCGAGGCGTGCGATATCCGGATCAGGTTTGGCCGTTTCGACCGGTGCAGGTTTGCCGCTCAGCCACTGGCGAACCAGCGCCTCAGTCTGACGCACCGTAAGCCCCCGTGCGACAACGTGTCGCGCCCCTTCAACCTGTTGATTTTCCGGCAAACCGAGCAAAGCACGGGCATGACCCATTTCCAGGTCGCCGTGGGACAACATGGTCTTGATGACTTCCGGCAACGCGATCAGACGCAGCAAGTTGGACACGGTAACGCGGGATTTACCCACCGCGTCGGCCACTTGTTGCTGGGTCAGCTGGAATTCCTGCTGCAGACGCTGCAATGCGATCGCTTCTTCGATCGGGTTGAGGTCTTCACGCTGGATGTTTTCGATCAACGCCATGGCGATGGCGGTTTCATCCGGCACATCGCGCACCATCGCCGGGATGGTTTCCTTGCCGGCCTGCTGGCTCGCGCGCCAACGGCGTTCGCCGGCGATGATTTCAAAACGACCACCGCCAATCGGGCGCACCACAATCGGCTGCATCACGCCCTGGGCCTTGATCGAGTTGGCCAGTTCTTCCAGCGCCTGGGGGTCCATGTCCCGGCGTGGCTGGTACTTGCCGCGCTGGATCAGGTCCAGCGGCAGGTGTTGCAGCTCGCGCTCGTCGGCCTGCACCGCTTGCTCTTCAAGCGAAGTGACAGTCGGACCACTCAGCAGTGCATCCAGTCCACGTCCGAGACCTCGTTTCTTGACGGCCATGGGGATTCCTTAAGTTGTCTGGGCTGCAGCGGTGCGTGGGTTGCGGCGTTGACGGCGAACCATCTCGCCGGCCAGTGCCAGGTAGGCAATGGCACCACGCGATGATTTGTCGTACGCCAGCGCGGGCATGCCGTAGCTTGGCGCTTCGGCCAGGCGGATGTTGCGTGGGATCACGGTGTCGTACAACTGATCGCCAAAGTGTTCCTTGAGCTGCGCCGACACATCGTTCATCAGGCTCAGGCGCGGATCGAACATCGTGCGCAGCAAGCCTTCGATCTGCAGGTTGGGGTTCAGCAACTCAGCGATACGCTTGATGTTATCCACAAGGTCGCTCAACCCTTCCAGCGCGTAGTACTCGCACTGCATGGGGATAATCACCCCATCGGCGGCAACCAGCGCGTTGAGCGTCAGCATCGACAGCGACGGAGGGCAGTCGATCAAAATGTAATCGTAGTTCTCGCGGATTGGCGCCAAGGCGCTGCGCAGACGGCTTTCTTTCATCTGCATTTCGAGCAACACCACTTCCGCCGCAGTCAAATCGCGGTTCGCCGGCAGCAGTTGATAACCACCGTGCTCGGAGTAGTGCATGGCCTGGGCCAGGTCACACTCGCCGATCAGCAAGTCGTAGACCGAATTTTCCAGGCCGTGTTTATCCACACCGCTGCCCATGGTGGCGTTGCCCTGTGGATCGAGATCGATCAACAGCACCCGGCGCTTAGTGGCGACCAGGGATGCTGCGAGGTTGATGCAGGTGGTGGTTTTGCCCACGCCACCTTTCTGGTTCGCTATCGCGAATACCTTAGCCATTCTTGCTTGTGTTCCCAATCATGCCGTGCGGCGCAGTATCAGCAGATGGCGTTGGCCTTGGCAACCGGGTACGGCCAAGGCGTGTTCGCTATCGAGGTGGAAGTCTGTCGGCAATGCTAACAGCTCGTCGCTTGGATGAACGCCCTTCATTGCCAGCCAGCGGGTGTCGAGGTCGCCCAGATGGCGAGTCCAGTTACTGAAGTTCTCCATGCTGCTGAAGGCCCGGGAAACAATTCCGTTGAAGGGCAGTTCAGGCGTGAATTCTTCGACCCGACTGTGGATAACTTGCAGGTTATCCAGCTTGAGCTCGAGTTTGACCTGGGTCAGGAAGCGGGTTTTCTTGCCGTTGCTGTCCAGACAAGTCACTTGCGACTCGGGAAACAGGATGGCCAATGGAATGCCAGGCATGCCACCGCCACTGCCCACATCAAGCCAACGACCGTTTTCGATAAATGGCATCACACTCAAGCTGTCGAGCAAATGCCGCGAAACCATTTCGTCGGGATTGCGCACTGCAGTCAGGTTGTAAGCCTTGTTCCATTTGATCAACAGGGCCAGATAGCCCAACAGCAATTCGTGCTGGGCTGCGGTCAGGTCCACGCCCAACTGGCGCGCACCTGTGGATAACTCTTCGGCGTGTTGCGAGGTGACCAACGAACTCAAGCGCTTTGCTCCAACTGACGGCCCGCGCCGCGTTTTTTCAAATGAATCATCAACAGCGAAATGGCTGCTGGAGTGACGCCGGGAATACGCGAAGCCTGGCCCAGGGTTTCCGGGCGAGTTATCCCCAGCTTGCTTTGGATTTCTTTCGACAACCCGGAAATCCCGGTGTAATCGATATCCATAGGCAGCTTGGTGTTTTCACTGGCGCGCAGGCGAGCGATCTCGTCCTGTTGGCGGTCAATGTAACCGGCGTATTTGGTTTTGATCTCGACCTGCTCGGCAACCTGTGGGTCTTCTGCGCCCTGGCCGGTCACTTCGACCAGACCAGCGTAGTCGATTTCCGGACGGGACAGCAGGTTGAGCAAGTTGTACTCGTGGGTCAGCGGCGTGCCGAATTTTTCCGCAATCGCATCGCCCTGCTCGGTGCCCGGGCGAACCCAGGTACTTTTCAGACGTTGCTCTTCGAGCGTGATGCTTTCGCGTTTTTTGCAGAAGGCTGCCCAACGCGCGTCATCGACCAGGCCCAGCTCGCGACCTTTTTCGGTCAAGCGCAGGTCGGCGTTGTCTTCGCGCAGGATCAAACGGTATTCCGCCCGGGAAGTGAACATCCGGTACGGTTCCTGGGTGCCCAGGGTAATCAGGTCATCAACCAATACACCGATGTACGCTTCATCGCGACGCGGGCACCAGCTGTCTCTGCCCTGCGCGCGCAATGCTGCGTTGGTCCCGGCGAGCAAACCTTGGGCGCCGGCTTCTTCGTAACCGGTAGTGCCATTGATTTGGCCGGCGAAAAACAGACCGGCGATAACTTTGGTTTCGAGGCTGTACTTCAGGTCACGCGGGTCGAAGTAGTCGTACTCGATGGCGTAGCCCGGACGCACGATGTGCGCGTTTTCCATGCCGCGAATCGACTGCACGATCTGAATTTGCACGTCGAACGGCAAGGATGTGGAAATCCCGTTCGGGTACAGCTCATGGGTGGTCAAGCCTTCCGGTTCGATGAAGACCTGGTGGCTTTCCTTGTCGGCAAAGCGATGGATCTTGTCTTCGATCGATGGGCAATAACGCGGGCCGATACCTTCGATCACCCCGGAATACATCGGCGAACGGTCGAGGTTCGCGGCAATGATTTCGTGGGTGCGGGCGTTGGTGTGGGTGATCCAGCAGCTCACCTGTTTGGGGTGCTGTTCTTTGTTGCCCATGAACGACATGACCGGGATCGGTGTATCACCGGCTTGTTCGGTCATCACCGAGAAATCCACAGAACGCCCGTCGATACGCGGCGGGGTACCTGTTTTCAAGCGGCCGACTCGCAGCGGCAACTCGCGCAGGCGTTTTGCCAGGGCAATCGACGGCGGATCACCGGCGCGACCGCCGGAATAGTTCTGCATACCGATGTGGATAAGTCCGCCCAGGAATGTACCGGTGGTCAACACCACGGATTCTGCGAAGAAACGCAGGCCCATCTGGGTGACAACACCCTTCACCACATCCTGTTCGACGATCAGGTCATCGGCAGCTTGCTGAAATATCCACAGGTTCGGTTGGTTTTCCAGGGTTTCACGTACCGCAGCCTTGTACAGGATGCGGTCGGCCTGTGCCCGAGTAGCGCGTACGGCCGGGCCTTTGCGGCTGTTGAGCACGCGAAATTGAATACCACCTTTGTCGGTAGCCATGGCCATGACGCCGCCAAGGGCATCAATTTCTTTAACCAGATGGCTTTTACCGATCCCGCCGATGGCGGGGTTGCAACTCATGGCACCGAGGGTTTCCACGTTGTGCGTCAACAACAGGGTTTTAACGCCCATGCGTGCTGACGCCAGTGCTGCCTCGGTACCGGCATGACCGCCGCCGATGACGATCACTTCAAAACGGGAAGGGAAATCCACCACGCACCTCGTGCCTGCTTATGTAGGTAATCAGGAATTGTTTGTTGAAAGAGTTTTCAAGCTTTGGCGGCAAGTATAGGGACTTAGCCCTTCCTAAAGAACCCTTTGCACAAAATTTAACCAGCTGTGGATGAATCACAGACAATAGAAATTAAAAAAGAAGAAATTTATAAGATCTTTGTTTTTATGTTTATTTCTACTGAGCCTGTTTTCTGTGGATAGATCTCTACAGGCCTCTATTTGCTTCGTGTACAGAGATTCAAAAGTCTGTGGTCATCTGCCAATGAGGCCCTTGGATAAGTGCTTTAAGCCTGTGGATTAAAGGGGTGGTTATCCACAGAGGGGTTTTTGCTCAGGTTTCAGGCCCTGTTATCAACTGGGCACAGGTGCGGTTATTCACAGGGCTTAATCCACAGAAATCCCAATTTGAGGGCATAGCAAGGCCGCCAAAGCTTTCGATTCGGTGTCTGGATCTAAAAAAAGGAGAGCTATTGTGAGAACTCGGCGGTGCAGTTAATAATAGCGATTATCATTAACCCGTCATGTCGCGCCCTATGCCCTTTCCTTCACACACGGCTGCCGTCCAGCACATCTATGAGCAGCACCATTCATGGCTGCACGGGTGGCTTAAAGGCAAGTTGCACAACGCTTGCGATGCAGCCGATGTGGCACATGACACCTTCGTGCGTATCCTGGGCGGTCGCCATGCAGGGCAAATCCTCGAACCGCGTGATTACTTGGCCACAATCGCCAGAGGTTTGGTGATTGACCGCTATCGTCGATCCTCCATTGAACAGGCTTATAAACAGTCGTTGGCCGAGCGTCCTGAAGCCACTGCCATCAGTGAAGAAGACAAGGCGATCATCATCGAAACCCTGGTGGCTGTGGATAAAGCCCTGTCGGAATTGGGGCGGCGGACACGCCATATTTTCATGCTGTCGCAGATTGAAGGTCTGACTTATCAACAGATCGCCGAGCAGTTGCAGGTATCGCTGACGACGGTCAAGAAACACATGATCCGCGCGCTCACCGAATGCTCATTGATCATGGCGAGCCTGTAATGCCCGCGCCGGATCGTAAGGTTTTCGAGGCGGCTGCCAGCTGGTACGTGCAGTTTCAAGCGCAGGTGCCGACCCCGGCCGAACGGCATGCCTGGCAGCAATGGCTCAACGGCGATCCCTCTCACCAAGCGGCATGGAACCAGTTGGAGCAATTACAGCGCAGCCTCGGCGCCCTGCCCCAGGATTTCACGCGTCGCGCTTTGTCGGCCACGCAACAACGGCGCCAGGTGCTCAAGTGGATGTTGGTACTGGGCGCCACCAGTTATCTGGGCTTCAATGTTCAACAACACACGCCCTTGGGCAATTTCTGGGCGGATTATCGAACACGCGTCGGTGAACGCCGGCGCATCGAGCTGGCCGACGGCACTCAAATTGATCTGAACACCAGCACTGCCATTGATGTGGTGTTTGATCAACGCCAGCGCCTGGTACGACTGCGCGACGGCGAAATACTTATCCACACCGGCAAATTGGGCGGGCAAACGCCTTTTTACGTCGAAACCCGCGAAGGCCGGGTCCAGGCATTGGGGACTCGGTTTACCGTGCGTCAATTAGCGGGCTCAACTCGCGTGTGTGTGCTGGAAGACCAAGTGAGCCTCTCGCCTGCCGACCTACCGAATCACGAACGAATACTCAGCGCCGGCGAAAGTGCTGACTTCGACCGGAGAAATGTGGGGCCCAATCATTTCTATCGACGGACACAGGCGGCTTGGGTCGATGGCCAGGTCATCGTTCTCGACGCCCGCCTTGGCGATCTGCTCGCCGACCTTGGGCGCTACCGCCCCGGCGTTCTGCGATGCGATTCGGCTTCGGCAAGTTTGCGAGTCTCCGGGACGTTCCGCCTGGACTCCACCGACGCGGTGCTGGCTAACCTGCAAGCCACGCTGCCGATACAGGTGAAATATTTCAGCCGCTATTGGGTCGCGGTCACGCACCTGGGCTGAAAGCAAAAAATAATCCACAGGGGGGTTATCTTTTTTTTACCTGGCCCGGCCCTACAGGTAACCACGACGCTATCTACAGGGCTTCACCACCTATGCGCCTTCCTACCAAACTACGCCAACGCCTTTCACACCACGGCATGACCTACGGTTTATTACTGTGCTCGGCCTGCGCCGCAGGTTTATTGCTGCCAGCCTCTGCCATGGGCGCCAGCACGGCGCAGCACTTCACCATCGCTTCCGGCCCGCTGGACGCAGCCCTCAGCCAGTTTGCCGCCAGGGCCAATGTGATCCTGTCGTTTTCCCCCGAGCAAACCGCACGTTTAAACACGCCAGGGTTGGAAGGTGATTACTCGGTTGATCAGGGCTTTGCACTGCTGCTGCAAAACTCGGGGCTGCAGGCCGTGGCGCAAGCGCCTGGTAGCTATGTGTTACAAGCTGCACCTACCGGGCAACTGACGTTGGCAGCCACGACCGTCAGCACTTATCAACAACTGGGGTTCAACCAGGATATTGCCGGTGATGTTGGCTACAAGGCACAAAACAGCCGTATCGGCACCAAGACCAGTACGCCGCTGTCGGAAACGCCCCGGTCGGTATCGGTGGTCACCGGTCAGCGCATCAAGGACCAGAAGTCGCAGACGCTGACTGAAGTCTTGGGTTATGTACCGGGAATTTTCGCTCCACCTTTCGCCGCCGGCGATAGCCTGGCCGGTGATCTGTTCTTCATTCGCGGCTTCAACGCCACGGATTATGGCTACGGCCTGTTGCGCGACGGCCTACGGGTGCAAGGTAACCGGTATGACACCACCAGTGAGCCCTATGGCCTGGAGCGCGTGGAAATTTTCCGTGGTCCTTCATCCCTGCTCTATGGCGAAAACGCACCCGGTGGCTTGGTTAACCTGGTCAGCAAACACCCGACTGCCACGCCGCAAGGCGAGGTGCAATTGGGCTATGGCTCCAACAATCGGCGCCAATTGGGTGTGGATATCTCCGGGCCGCTCAATGACAACGCCAATGTGCTTGGCCGCGTGGTCATGCTGGGCCGCAAGTCCGACACCCAGACCGACCATGTACCCGATGATCGCCTATATATCGCGCCATCCCTGACCTTGAACTTCGATGACTACAACACCCTGACACTGCTGGCCAACTACCAGAAGGACCACACCAACCTGGAACTCGGCCTGCCTGCCGCCGGTACTTTGCTCAGCAACCCCAATGGCAAGCTGTCCAAACACACCATGCTTGGCGATCCGGATTGGAACACCTTTGAACGCGAAGCCTGGAGCACCGGTTACGAGTTCAGCCACAGCTTCAATGACGACTGGCAGTTCCGTCAGAACTCGCGCTACATGCAGTCGCGCATCAACCGCCATGAAACCTGGCCCAGTGCCTTGAATAATCGCGGCTTTGGTACCCAACTGAACATGACCGCCTACGACCGTTACAACAAGTCGATGGTGTATTCCCTGGATAACCAGCTCGAAGGTAAATTCCAACTGGGTGACCTGCAAAACACTGTGCTGTTCGGCGCCAGCCACGACCGCACCTCATTCAATCAGGACTGGGACGCTGGATTTGCCGGCACTATCAATGTGTATAACCCGGTGTATCTGCGCGACCCACTCACGCCGATCGCGGTGCAGAACACCTTGCTTGAGCAGCAGATGAAAGGGGTTTACGCACAAGTGCAGAGCAAGTACGACCATTGGCTGTTCCTGCTGGGCGGGCGCCAGGACTGGGTCAACAGTGATTTTCGCGACAAGGTAAACAAGGCCAGTAACACCGGCTCTGAGGACAAGAAATTCACCTATCAGGGCGGGGTGATGTACCAGTTCGACAACGGGCTGACCCCGTATGTCAGCTACTCCACCGCATTTGTACCGGTGCAGCAGATTTCCAATGCCGGCTCACCGTTAAAGCCGATTACCAGCCGCCAATACGAAGTGGGTGTGAAATACGAGCCGATCGGCTGGGACACCGCGATGACGTTGTCGGTGTATGACCTGCGCAAGCAAGACGACACCTACCTGGACGCCACCACCAACAGCTATCGCCAAGTCGGTGAAAGTCGTGCCAAAGGTGCAGAAGTCGAGATCAACAGCAATCTCACGCCTAACCTGAATATCACCGCGGCCTACACCTATACCGACGCCAGGATTACCAAGGACTCTGCAACGTCACTGGTTGAGGGACATCAGATGACAGGGGTTCCACGCAACCAGGCGTCGGTGTGGAGCAAGTACCGCTTCCTCGATGGCCAGCTCAAGGGTTTGTCCCTGGGCGGCGGTGTGCGTTACTTCGACAGTACTTTTTCCTACACCGCCCCTACGCTGTACGGCAAGTTGGATGCGGGAGGCGTGACGTTGGTGGATGCGGCCGTGGGTTATCAGATCAACCCACACTGGTCGGTGGATCTGAACGCGAAGAACCTCTTCGACAAGGAATATGTATCCGGTTGCAACGATGCCGGGCGTTGTTACTGGGGTGACAGCCGTACCTTGCTCGGCACGGTGTCCTACAACTGGTAAGGCCTTGTGGATAACTTGGCTACTTACCAATACAGAAGCTGGAAAAGATCCTTCCCAACAAATCATCGGAGCTGAACGCACCGGTGATTTCCCCAAGCAGCTGCTGTGCCTGACGTAAATCCTCAGCCAGCAGCTCGCCAGCCCCCGCCAAGGTCAGCTGAGCCCGACCGTGCTCCAACGCCGCACTGGCGTGACGCAGTGCCTCCAGGTGCCTGCGGCGTGCGCTGAAGCTGCTTTCAGAGGTCTGCTCATAGCCCATGCAGGCTTTGAGGTGATCGCGCAGCAATTCCAACCCATCGCCAGCCGACTTTGCGCTCAGGCTGATGGTCACGTGGCCATCGTCACTGGTCTCCATGGCAATGGCTTCGCCGGTTAAATCCGCCTTGTTGCGGATCAAGGTGACTTTGGCCGGGTCCGGCCGTTGCTCGAGAAATTCCGGCCACAGGGCAAAAGGATCCATAGCCTCTGGCGCAGTGGCATCCACCACCAGCAATACGCGGTCCGCTTCACTGATCGCCTTGAGCGCCCGTTCCACGCCGATCTTTTCCACCTGGTCGTCGGTATCGCGCAAGCCGGCGGTGTCGACCACGTGCAGCGGCATGCCATCGATGTGGATATGTTCGCGCAAGATGTCCCGGGTGGTGCCGGCAATCTCGGTAACGATCGCGGCTTCCCGACCCGCCAGCGCATTGAGCAAGCTGGACTTGCCGGCATTCGGCCGCCCGGCGATCACCACTGTCATGCCGTCGCGCAGCAATGCACCCTGCCCGGCTTCGCGCAGGACGGTGGATAACTCGTCGCGAACTTTATCCAGCATCGCCAGGACGTGGCCATCAGCGAGGAAGTCGATTTCTTCCTCCGGGAAATCAATCGCAGCCTCGACGTAGATGCGCAGGCTGATCAACTGCTCGGTCAAGTTATGCACACGCAGGGAAAAAGCGCCCTGCAACGAGCGCAGCGCATTGCGCGCCGCCTGCGCAGAACTGGCCTCGATCAAATCGGCAATCGCCTCGGCCTGGGCCAGGTCGAGTTTGTCATTGAGGAATGCCCGCTCGCTGAATTCCCCTGGTCGCGCCAGACGGCAGCCCAATTGCAGGCAACGCTGCAGCAACATATCCAGCACCACCGGGCCGCCATGGCCCTGCAGTTCCAGGACGTCTTCACCGGTGAACGAGTTAGGGCCGGGGAAATACAGCGCCAACCCCTCATCCAATACCGTTTCGTCCGCATCCAGGAACGGCCCGTAATGGGCATACCGGGGTTTCAACTCACGGCCGCTGATGGCCTGGGCTGCAACGCTGGCCAGCGGCCCGGAAATTCGAACGATACCGACACCGCCGCGACCTTGAGCGGTAGCGACGGCAGCGATGGTTTCACGAGGAGCGCTCATCAGCAGGTTCCAGAACAAAAGTGACGGAAAGCAAAACGCCCCACTAGGGGGCGTCTTGAGTGGTTATCCACAGAGTAATTACGCCGCAGCTTTATTGGTAGCCGCTTCGATTTTACGTGTGATGTACCACTGTTGAGAGATCGACAACACGTTGTTGACCACCCAGTACAGCACCAGACCCGCTGGGAACCACAGGAAGAAGAAGGTGAAGATGATAGGCATCATTTTCATCACCTTGGCCTGCATCGGATCCGGCGGAGTCGGGTTCAGACGCTGCTGGATAAACATGGTCGCGCCCATGATGATCGGCAGAATAAAGAACGGGTCTTTAATCGACAGGTCAGTTATCCACAGAATGAACGGTGCCTGGCGCATTTCGACGCTTTCCAGGAGAACCCAGTACAGCGACAGGAACACCGGCATCTGCACCAGAATCGGCAAGCAACCACCCAGCGGGTTGATCTTCTCTTTCTTGTACAGCTCCATCATGGCCTGCGACATTTTCTGCCGGTCGTCACCATGTTGCTCTTTCAGAGCGGCCAGTTTTGGCGCAACGGCACGCATGCGCGCCATCGACTTGTAGCTGGCTGCCGACAGAGGGAAGAAAAGCCCTTTGATCAGCATGGTCAGGAAGATGATCGAGAAGCCCCAGTTACCCACGATGCTGTGGATATGTTGCAGCAGCCAGAAAATCGGCTGGGCAATGAACCACAGAATGCCGTAATCCACAGTCAGTTCCAGACCTGGGGACAACTCCTTGAGCACAGCCTGGCTTTTCGGGCCGGCGTACAGGGTAGTGCTGGTTTCAGCTTTGGCACCTGGAGCGACGGTCAACGCCGGGCCAGTAAAACCAATGATGTAGTTGCCTTGGCTGTCTTTGCGGGTTTGAACCAGGTTGGCTTCACCCTTGTTCGGGATCCATGCGGTCACGAAGTAGTGTTGCAACCAGGCAACCCAGCCACCTTGGACGGTTTCTTTCAGCGAGCCCTTGTCGATATCTTTCATCGACACTTTTTTGTACGGCTCGCCACTTGTCCACAGGGCGGCGCCCAGGTAAGTCGCGGTGCCGGTGGCGGTGCTGGAAGAAGGATCGGCGCTGTTGTCACGCTTGAGCTGGGCAAACAGGTTGCCGGTCCATGGCTTGGCGCTTTCGTTGTCGATCAGGTAAGTGACCTTCAAGTCGTACAAACCACGGGTGAAGCTGAAACGCTTGATGTAGTTGACGCCGTCGAGGCTGAATTTCAGGTCGACATTCAACTGGTTCTGGCCGTCGGCCAGTTGATAAGTCTTCTGTTCGGTCGAATAAACCGGACGACCGGTAGCACGAGCATCCGGACCGTCAGTGCCGGTCAGGCCGCTTTGCGCCAGATAAGTACGTTCACCACCGTTATCGAACAGTTGGAACGGAACATCTGGATGGTCTTGGCGACGTGGATACAGCGGCAGTTTCAACTGCGCGATATCACCACCTTGTGGGTCGATAGCCAGGTCGAGCACATCCGTTTTCACGTGGATGAGGTCTTTATTGGTGACCACTGGCGTTTCTAGAGGGGCGCTTGTCTCGCCATTCGCGCTGGGAACATCGGCACTCGCGGACGCATTGTTACCCAGCGGGGTGTCCGGAATAGCCGGCGCAGCCTGATTGGTAGCAACATTCTGAGTCGGCAGGGCAGCCTGGCCGTAGTCCTGGTTCCACTTTAGAACCATGACGTAGGACACGATTGCCAGGGCGACGATCAGGATCGTGCGTTTAATATCCATGATTACTCGGCCATCGAAGAAGAACGGGAGGTAGGGATAGGTGGAACCGGGTCGAAACCACCGGGATTCCACGGATGACAGCGGCCTAAACGACGAAAGGCCAGCCAGCCACCGCGCAGAAGACCATGATTTTCTATGGCCTCTAACGCGTAGCAGGAACAACTGGGGTAGAAACGACAGTGGTCGGCCATCAGAGGACTAATGGCATAACGGTAAAACTGGATCGGAACGAGTGCCAGTTTACGCATTGGTGCTGTCTACCCCTACAGTTTCGGTGCTGACTGCTGGTGCTGGCTTGTTGGTACGCGCCAGACGTTTCCAGAGCTTGCCGAAATGCTGAATCAATTCGGGGTTTTCTACATCCCCCAAGCCTTTGCGCGCGACGATAACAATATCCCAACCAACCAGAGTGTCCTGGTGGAGGCGAAACGATTCGCGCATCAGACGCTTGAGGCGATTGCGCTCAACGGAGAGCTTTACGCTCTTCTTGCCGATCACCAACCCGAGACGGGGGTGATCCAGATCGTTGTTACGCGCAAGGAGCAGGAGATTTTTCCCCGGAACCTTGCCGGTGGGGGAGTCAAAGACTGCCTTGAAATGCCGGGGGGTTAGCAGACGCTTTTCCCGACTGAAGTCCTGACTCACCACCAGTACCGGATTATCAAACTGCCAGACGCGCACGACCTTTGGCGCGGCGACGCGACAGGACAGCACGGCCGTTCTTGGTAGCCATGCGAGCACGGAAGCCGTGAGTACGGGCGCGTTTGATGGTGCTTGGTTGGAAAGTACGTTTCATGGCGTTGTTACCTGGTTCGTCCACAACGGGCCGGAATGGCCCCCGTTTTAAGAGACCGGCGATTCTAGAGAAAGCACGCCTCTAGGTCAATTTCCAACCAGCTTTTCCTTCAATTAGATCTTCCACAGGCAATCGGCCCTTTTCTGCGCGCCTGGCTTTCACGAGCAATGCCATAGATATAAAAATAAAGAAGAAAGTTATTTAAAGCTTTTCTGTAAAGCTTATAAAAGCTAGGCAGGCGATCATCTGTGGATAACTGCCTTGAGGCCATATTCCACCTGCTGTACAGAGAATGACAAGTACGGGGGAAAACAGTGCTCTGCCTGTGCTGCGCTGTCGGATAAGCTGTGGGTGGAATGGGTTGTTATCCACAGGCCAGTTACCCACAGACTTTCGACCCCACTTGTACAACGAGCTTAGGTGCGCTTATCCACAGAGCTTATGCACAGACCATTGGTCGGCTTTTTTGCACTTAACACATTGATTTTGGCTGCTCTGTGAGCAACCTACATGTGGATAAGTGGGCGTCTGGCCGCTACAATGGCGGCTGTTTTTGCCTCACCGGCTTTCAACTTAGGGGATATCCGTGTCAGTGGAACTTTGGCAGCAGTGCGTGGAGCTTTTGCGCGAAGAGCTGCCTGCCCAGCAATTCAACACCTGGATCCGTCCGCTACAGGTCGAAGCCGAAGGCGACGAGTTGCGTGTCTACGCGCCGAATCGTTTTGTTCTCGACTGGGTCAACGAGAAATACCTGAGTCGCGTTCTCGAATTGCTCGATGAACACGGCAACGGCATTGCGCCCGTGCTTTCCTTATTAATAGGCAGCAAACGCAGCTCTGCACCGCGCGCTGCGCCGAATGCGCCGCTGGCGGCTGCTGCATCGCAAGCTCAAGCGGCACCTGTTAATAACTCGCCGGCGCCCGTTGCCCAGGCACCGTCGAAATCGTCGTCGCAGAAAAACGCGCCTATAAATGAAGAACCCTCGCGTGACAGCTTTGATCCGATGGCTGGCGCCAGCTCTCAGCAAGCACCGGTTCGCGCCGAGCAGCGCACCGTGCAGGTGGAAGGTGCGCTCAAGCACACCAGTTACCTGAACCGTACCTTTACCTTTGAGAACTTCGTCGAAGGTAAATCCAACCAGCTGGCCCGCGCGGCCGCCTGGCAAGTAGCCGATAACCCCAAGCATGGTTACAACCCGCTCTTCCTATATGGTGGCGTTGGCTTGGGTAAGACTCACTTGATGCACGCTGTGGGTAACCATCTATTAAAGAAGAACCCGAATGCCAAGGTTGTGTACCTGCACTCGGAGCGCTTCGTGGCTGACATGGTCAAGGCCTTGCAGCTCAACGCAATCAACGAATTCAAGCGTTTCTACCGTTCGGTGGACGCCTTGCTGATCGATGACATTCAATTCTTCGCTCGCAAGGAACGTTCCCAGGAAGAGTTTTTCCACACCTTCAACGCCCTGCTCGAAGGCGGCCAACAGGTCATCTTGACCAGTGACCGTTACCCGAAGGAAATCGAAGGCCTGGAAGAACGCTTGAAGTCACGCTTTGGTTGGGGCCTGACCGTTGCGGTAGAACCGCCGGAGCTGGAAACCCGCGTGGCGATCCTGATGAAAAAGGCCGACCAGGCCAAAGTCGACCTGCCCCACGATGCAGCCTTCTTTATCGCCCAACGCATTCGTTCCAACGTGCGTGAGCTGGAAGGCGCGCTCAAGCGGGTTATCGCACACTCGCACTTCATGGGCCGCGACATCACCATCGAGTTGATTCGCGAATCCCTGAAAGACTTGCTGGCTCTGCAAGACAAGCTGGTGAGTGTGGATAACATTCAGCGCACCGTGGCTGAGTACTACAAGATCAAGATTTCCGACCTGCTGTCCAAGCGCCGTTCGCGCTCGGTGGCACGTCCACGTCAGGTGGCGATGGCGCTCTCCAAAGAGCTGACCAACCACAGCCTGCCGGAAATCGGTGATGTGTTTGGCGGTCGCGACCACACCACGGTCTTGCATGCGTGCCGCAAGATCAACGAACTTAAGGAATCCGACGCGGATATTCGCGAGGACTACAAGAACCTGCTGCGTACACTGACTACCTGATGACACCAGCGCAGCTTATTAAGGCAAGGGACTAGACCATGCATTTCACCATTCAACGCGAAGCCCTGTTGAAACCCCTGCAACTGGTCGCAGGCGTCGTCGAGCGCCGACAGACCTTGCCGGTGCTTTCCAACGTATTGCTGGTGGTCGAAGGCCAGCAATTGTCCTTGACCGGTACCGACCTGGAAGTCGAACTGGTGGGTCGCGTGCAGCTGGAAGAGCCGGCTGAGCCCGGCGAAATCACGGTGCCGGCACGTAAGCTGATGGACATCTGCAAAAGCCTGCCCAACGATGCGCTGATCGACATCAAGGTTGATGAGCAGAAGTTGGTGGTCAAGGCCGGTCGCAGCCGTTTCACGCTGTCGACCTTGCCGGCCAATGACTTCCCTACCGTCGAAGAAGGCCCAGGCTCGCTGACCTGCAGCCTGGACCAGAGCAAGCTACGCCGTTTGATCGAGCGTACCAGCTTCGCCATGGCCCAGCAGGACGTGCGTTATTACCTCAACGGCATGCTGCTGGAGGTCGCTGAAGGCGTTATCCGTGCAGTGGCTACCGACGGTCACCGCCTGGCCATGTGCTCGATGCGTGCCGATATCGGCCAGCCGGACCGTCACCAGGTCATCGTGCCGCGTAAAGGTATCCTGGAACTGGCGCGTCTGCTCACTGAGCCGGATGGCAATGTCAGCATCGTCCTGGGGCAGCACCACATCCGCGCGACCACCGGCGAATTCACCTTCACGTCCAAGCTGGTTGACGGCAAATTCCCGGATTACGAGCGTGTGCTGCCAAAAGGTGGCGACAAGCTGGTGATCGGCGATCGTCAGGCGCTGCGTGAAGCGTTCAGCCGTACTGCGATTCTGTCCAACGAGAAGTACCGTGGTATCCGTCTGCAACTGGCCAATGGTCAGCTGAAAATCCAGGCCAATAACCCGGAGCAGGAAGAAGCGGAAGAAGAAGTCGGCGTTGACTACAACGGCGGCTCGCTGGAAATTGGCTTTAACGTAAGCTACCTGCTGGACGTACTGGGTGTGATGACCACCGAACAGGTTCGCCTGATTCTGTCGGACTCCAACAGCAGTGCCCTGGTGCAAGAATCCGACAACGACGACTCGGCTTACGTTGTTATGCCGATGCGCCTGTAATCATGCTCAGCAGAAGCTAGATGTCCCTCAGTCGCGTCTCGGTCACCGCGGTGCGCAATCTGCACCCGGTGACCTTCTCCCCCTCCCCCCGCATCAATATCCTTTACGGCGCTAACGGCAGCGGCAAAACCAGCGTGCTGGAAGCCGTTCATTTGCTTGGGCTTGCCCGTTCCTTTCGTAGTGCTCGCTTGTTGCCGGTGATTCAGTATGAACAGCTGGCTTGCACAGTGTTTGGCCAGGTTGAACTGGCAGAAGGGGGGCACAGCGCCCTAGGGATATCCCGCGATCGCGGCGGTGATTTCCAGATTCGCATTGACGGGCAAAACGCCCGCAGTGCAGCACAACTGGCAGAAATCCTGCCGTTGCAACTGATCAACCCAGACAGTTTCCGCCTTTTGGAAGGTGCGCCGAAAATCCGCAGGCAGTTCCTCGATTGGGGAGTGTTCCACGTGGAACCGCGCTTCATGGCCACTTGGCAGCGCCTGCAGAAGGCCCTGCGGCAGCGGAACTCATGGCTGCGGCATGGTACACTTGACGCCGCTTCGCAAGCGGCCTGGGACCGGGAACTGTGCCTGGCCAGCGACGAAATAGATGAATACCGCCGCGCCTATATCAAAGCCTTGAAACCAGTCTTTGAGCAGACCTTGAGTGAGTTGTTGGATCTCGAGGGCCTGACGCTGAGCTACTACCGTGGTTGGGATAAAGAACGTGAGCTGAGCGCAGTGCTCGCCACGTCCTTGCAGCGGGATCAGCAAATTGGTCATACCCAGGCAGGCCCACAACGTGCTGACTTGCGCCTTAGATTAGGCGCACACAATGCCGCGGATATTTTGTCCCGCGGTCAGCAAAAGTTGGTGGTGTGTGCACTGCGTATTGCCCAAGGGCATTTGGTAAGCCAAGCCCGGCGCGGTCAGTGTATTTATCTGGTGGATGACTTGCCGTCCGAACTCGACGAGCAGCACCGCCGAGCGTTATGCCGCTTGTTGGAAGACTTACGCTGCCAGGTGTTCATCACCTGTGTAGACCACGAATTATTGAGGGAAGGCTGGCAGACGGATACGCCAGTCGCTTTGTTCCACGTGGAACAGGGCCGTATCACCCAGACCCACGACCATCGGGAGTGAAGGCATGAGCGAAGAAAACACGTACGACTCGACCAGCATTAAAGTGCTGAAAGGTTTGGATGCCGTACGCAAACGTCCTGGTATGTACATCGGCGACACCGATGATGGTAGCGGTCTGCACCACATGGTGTTCGAGGTGGTCGACAACTCCATCGACGAAGCTTTGGCCGGTCACTGCGACGACATCAGCATTATCATCCACCCGGATGAGTCCATCACCGTGCGCGACAACGGTCGCGGCATTCCGGTCGATGTGCACAAAGAAGAAGGCGTATCGGCGGCAGAGGTCATCATGACCGTGCTTCACGCCGGCGGTAAGTTCGACGACAACTCCTATAAAGTCTCCGGCGGTTTGCACGGTGTAGGTGTGTCGGTGGTAAACGCTCTGTCTGAAGAGCTGATCCTGACCGTTCGCCGTAGCGGCAAGATCTGGGAACAGACCTACGTCCACGGTGTTCCACAAGAGCCGATGAAAATCGTTGGCGACAGTGAAACTACCGGTACGCAGATCCACTTCAAGCCTTCGGCTGAAACCTTCAAGAATATCCACTTCAGCTGGGACATCCTGGCCAAGCGTATTCGTGAACTGTCGTTCCTCAACTCCGGTGTGGGTATCGTCCTCAAGGACGAGCGCAGCGGTAAGGAAGAACTGTTCAAATACGAAGGCGGCCTGCGTGCGTTCGTTGAATACCTGAACACCAACAAGACTGCGGTCAACCAGGTGTTCCACTTCAACATCCAGCGTGAAGACGGCATCGGCGTTGAAATCGCCCTGCAGTGGAACGACAGCTTCAACGAGAACCTGTTGTGCTTCACCAACAACATTCCACAGCGCGATGGCGGTACTCACTTGGTGGGTTTCCGTTCCGCACTGACGCGTAACCTGAATACCTACATCGAAGCGGAAGGCTTGGCCAAGAAGCACAAAGTGGCCACCACCGGTGACGATGCGCGTGAAGGCCTGACAGCGATCATCTCGGTAAAAGTGCCGGATCCAAAGTTCAGCTCCCAGACCAAAGACAAGCTGGTGTCTTCCGAAGTGAAGACCGCAGTGGAACAGGAGATGGGCAAATATTTCTCCGACTTCCTGCTGGAAAACCCGAACGAAGCCAAGCTGGTTGTCGGCAAGATGATCGACGCGGCACGTGCCCGTGAAGCGGCGCGTAAAGCCCGTGAGATGACCCGCCGTAAAGGCGCGCTGGATATCGCCGGCCTGCCGGGCAAACTGGCGGACTGCCAGGAGAAGGACCCTGCCCTTTCCGAACTGTACCTGGTGGAAGGTGACTCTGCTGGCGGTTCCGCCAAGCAGGGTCGTAACCGTCGCACCCAGGCTATCCTGCCGTTGAAAGGCAAGATCCTCAACGTCGAGAAGGCCCGCTTCGACAAGATGATTTCCTCCCAGGAAGTCGGCACCTTGATCACGGCGCTGGGCTGCGGTATCGGCCGCGACGAGTACAACATCGACAAGCTGCGTTACCACAACATCATCATCATGACCGATGCTGACGTCGACGGTTCGCACATCCGTACCTTGCTGCTGACCTTCTTCTTCCGTCAGTTGCCGGAGTTGATCGAGCGTGGCTACATCTACATCGCTCAGCCGCCGTTGTACAAAGTGAAAAAGGGCAAGCAAGAGCAATACATCAAAGACGACGACGCCATGGAAGAGTACATGACGCAGTCGGCCCTGGAAGATGCCAGCCTGCACTTGAACGACGAAGCCCCGGGCATTTCCGGTGAGGCGCTGGAGCGTTTGGTTAACGACTTCCGCATGGTAATGAAGACCCTCAAGCGTCTGTCGCGCCTGTACCCTCAGGAGCTGACCGAGCACTTCATCTACCTGCCTTCCGTGAGCCTGGAGCAGTTGGGCGATCACGCCCACATGCAGAATTGGCTGGCTCAGTACGAAGTGCGCCTGCGCACTGTCGAGAAGTCTGGCCTGGTGTACAAAGCCAGCCTGCGTGAAGACCGTGAACGTAACGTGTGGCTGCCAGAGGTCGAACTGATCTCCCACGGCCTGTCGAACTACGTCACCTTCAACCGCGACTTCTTCGGCAGCAACGACTACAAAACCGTGGTCACCCTCGGCGCGCAATTGAGCACCCTGTTGGACGACGGTGCTTACATCCAGCGTGGCGAGCGTAAGAAAGCGGTCAAGGAGTTCAAGGAAGCCCTGGACTGGTTGATGGCCGAAAGCACCAAGCGCCACACCATCCAGCGATACAAGGGTCTGGGCGAGATGAACCCGGATCAACTGTGGGAAACCACCATGGATCCCGCTCAGCGTCGCATGCTGCGCGTGACCATCGAAGACGCCATTGGCGCAGACCAGATCTTCAACACCCTGATGGGTGATGCGGTCGAGCCTCGCCGTGACTTCATCGAGAGCAATGCCTTGGCGGTGTCCAACCTGGATTTCTGATCAGGCTACCCGCTAAAACAAAAAGGCCAACGCTGAGCGTTGGCCTTTTTTATTGGGTGAAACTTAAGCGTTTTACAATTGCTCCACGTGGAACATCACTGTTTTTAACCTTGGGCCGCCGCCACACTCTCCAACCGATAGCCGTACCCGTAGATTGTCAGCAGCTGCCAACCCCGGTCGGCGGTCAGCCCCAGCTTGTTACGCAGCCGATAAATATGCGTGTCCAGTGGTCGCGAGGAGACCATTTCTTCATGGCTCCAAAACCGCTCATACAGATATTCCCGAGACAGTGGCCGAGCCAGGTTGGCGAACAAGCAACTGGCCAGGCGGTATTCACGCTCAGTGAGATTGATCGGCTTACCCGCACGCGTCACCGTCAGTTCGGCATCATCAAAGGTCAGGTCGTTGAAGCTCTGCACTTCATTAGTCGCAGGCTTTTGCAGCCCATGGCGGCGTAGTACGGCGTTGACCCGAGCCTTGAGCTCGTTTGGCCGAAACGGTTTGCTGACGTAATCGTCTGCCCCACTGTTGAGCGCGGTGACGATATCGCTCTCGGCATCGCGGCTGGTCAACATGATCACGGCGGGGGGTGAGTCCATGTGTTCGCGGGTCCAACGCAGCAATGCGATGCCTGTGATATCGGGCAGTTGCCAGTCGAGTATCAAAAGGTCAAAGGTTTCGCGGCGCAGTTGGCGCAGCAGGTCTTCACCGCGTTCGAAGAAATGCAGGGACCAGGGTTGCTCTGCGGTGCTGGGGATCTGTCGCAGCGTCTGTTCAACCCGACGCAATTCAGCGGGTTCGTCGTCCAGTATTGCGACACGCATGGGTGGGTCCTTTCTACAAAAAATACGACAGCCGACGGTCTGTTCAATCGCGTAGGTAGTGCGCAGATGCCTGTGGTTGAATCTGAAGAATTGTGGCCAGACTCAATGTTCACAGGATCTATCGGTACGCTGATATCAAAGGGCCGTAAACCCGTTTAAAGTCTTTCGTACCTACTAGTCGAAAGATACCGGCTCCTAACCCTGAGGAAAAGGATCAGCCGACACATGCGCTGCCGTAAACCTGTACGTGCCGAGGTCAGATGCCGTCTGAAACTACCCGGGTGATGAGCACCATGACCTGTTCTGCCTATCGATTATGGTGTGCCCTACCCGCCTTGCTGGCCTTGGTCATCGATACTGCGCAGGCTGCCACGCCTTATCGCCCTGCTTATATTGACGAGCCGTTCCAGTGCCGCGCTCAACCGTTGCCGGCGGTTGTGCAGCATTTGACGGGTGAAGCCTGGAAGCTCGACGCTAAAGGCCGGGCTCAGCCTCTGCTGGAAGGGATGAACATTGATGAGCAAGAAGGCGTGAAGACGTCGACATCGGCTTTTACCAGCCTGCGTCTGGGTGATGGCTCCCGCGTGGTGCTGCCTTCCAGTTCACAAGTGCGCCTGCACTGGGTGGAAAAGCTGGCGATTCCCCAGGTCATTCTGGAACAGGGCCAAGTCGAGACCTATGTGATCAAGCGAGCCAGCGACTACGACCGTTTTCAGATCGTGACGCCCGTCGCTGTTCTCGGTGTGCGCGGTACGCACTTTCGCGTGCGCAATGACGGCGAGCAATCTGTGCTGGAGGTGCTCAACGGCCAGGTTGCGGTTAACCGTTCAGAAGGCAGCGCCGCAGCCGAAGTAAAGGTGGGCGCACGCCAAGGTCTGCTGCTAAAGCAACAAGGCGAACTCAAAGCCGTGGAGCTTTTGCCCGCGCCGGTATTGATTGGCCAGGACGGCCAGAAAGGTCAGTCGCCGGTCTGGAGCCTGTACCTGCGGCCATTGCCTGGTGCACAGCGCTACCGTGCCCAAGTGGCGACCGACTCAGCCTTTATGAATATCAAGCAGGAATACTTTTCCAGTGAGCCGAAAATGCGCTTCACTGGGCTCAAGGCATCGTTTTACCACGTGCGTTTGTCTGCCTATGACGCGCAGGGCCTGGAGGGAGAAACCGGGGTTTATGACATCTTCTATTACCCACCCGCCACCCAGGCACAGGCCAGCGGTGGTTGACCAATGATGCTGTGGCGCAAGGCCGAAAAACGCCAACCCACCCATGCCCAGCGCTTGTTCCACGGCCTGGTGCGCGAGTGGTTGTGGATAGGTTTGCTATTGTTGCCGATGACGGCTTACCTGTCGTTGAGCCCGGGCCTGGCGCTGAACAACCCGCTGTATGACAGCCTCAGGCGCCTGGCGCCCTTGCCGGTAGACCCGCGAATCTTGCTGGTGACCATCGACGACCCCAGCCTGAAAGAGCTGGGCCGCTGGCCTTGGCCGCGCAGTTTGCATGCCGACCTGATCAACCGCCTGAGCGCCGCACAACCTGCGGCCATCCTCTTCGATGTGATCTTCAGTGAGCCCGGTATCCCCGCCAACGATCAACGCCTTACGGCGGCCGTGTGCAATGCCGGTAACGTGGTATTGCCGTTGCTGCGTGAGGAAGCGGCCAGCTACAGCGCGCCCGACGCGCAAATGCTGCCGCTGCTCAAATGCGCTAAAGGTCTCGGGCATATCAATGTTGAAGCAGACAGTGACGGCGTGGTGCGCAGCCTGTTTTTGCGAGAGGGCCCGCCCGGTGACACTACGCCGCAGTTGGCGTGGATGGCCTATGCGTTGAGCGGCCAGGCCGCTGAGATGCCAGGCGAACCCCAGCAACCGATCAATCCGTCCTGGCATCGGGAGCACGCCATTCGGATCCCGTTCATCGCTGCCAACACCCGCTTTCCTACGGTTTCCTACGCCAGCGTTCTACGCGGTGAGGTCGACCCGGAACGGCTGCGTGGCCGGCTGGTTCTGGTGGGCGCCACCGCGTCCGGTATGGGCGATCGTTTCGTTACCCCGCTCTCGTCGACGGTCGGTACTACGGCGGGTGTGGAGATCCAGGCCAACGTGCTTAATGGCCTGCTGCAAGGGCGCAGCATTGTTGACCTACCCGGCGCGGTGTCGGCCCTGATGGCGACTACCTGGGTGGCATTGTTACTGGGCCTGTTGTTGTATCGCCCCCGCTACGCGTTGTGGATGACCCTGGGCTGCATGGCGAGCGCGTTGTTCGTTTCGTGGGTGTTGCTGGGCCTGGGCCACTGGTGGTCGCCCGCTGCGTGCCTGATTGGTTTGCTGCTCAGTTATTTGATCTGGAACTGGCGGCGCCTCAGCGTGATCCTTGCCTACTTCGGCTGGGAGCTGGCGCGGCTGGATAACGAACCCAAGGTGCTTCCCGAGCGTCGTCGTGCGCCCGCGAGCAAGGGCGATGTGCTGCAAGCGCGGATCTTTGCACTTGAACAAGCGGTAAGCCGTACACGCGACACCCGGCGGTTTATGGCTGACGGACTGGAGTGCCTGCCAGTGGCCACGCTGATTACCGACCCCAGAGGCAGCATCCTGCTGGCCAACCGGATTGCGCGCGAAGTGTTCAGTAATGAGTTGGTCAACCAAAACCTGCTCGATCAACTCGCCGATCTGGGTTATCCGCCGCTGCACAATGGCGTGCGCCCTGCTCTCTCAGCATTGGAACTCGTTGAGTTTCGCGACATCCACCAGCGTAGCCTGCGCATGGAGCTTGCCCCTTTGCTGCCGGCCGAAGGTGACGTCGCCCTCGGTTGGCTACTGAGCCTCACAGACCTGAGCAAGGAACGCGAAGCCCAGCAGCACCGCGAAACCATGCTGCGCTTTCTGTCCCATGACTTGCGTGCGCCGCACTCGGCGATCCTGGCGCTGCTGGATGTGCATAACGGTGAGTCGCCGGTGTTTGTTCAGATCGAACAACAGGTCCGGCGTGCGCTGAGCCTGACTGAATCCTTCGTGCAACTGGCCAAAGCCGAGGCCGATGGTTACCAGTTTCAACCCACGCTGTTCGCGATGCTGGTGATGGATGCTTTCGATCAAGTGGCGGTCATCGCCCAACTAAAAGGCATTCACCTGGTTCATGATCTGGACGAGGCCGATGAAGGCATGGTCTGCGCGGATCAATCGTTGCTGACCCGAGCGTTATTCAACGTGCTGGAAAATGCGATCAAGTATTCCGCTTCCGGCACCACCGTCACCTTGAGCCACGGCAGCGCGCAAGGGTGGCTGGAATGCCGCATCAGCGATCAAGGACCCGGTATTGCGCCAGAGGATTTACCGGAGTTGTTCAGCCAATACCGACGCTTTGACTCGGCTCAGGGCAGTGAGGGCCTGGGGTTGGGATTGACCATGGTCAAAGCTGTGGTGGAGCGCCATGGCGGACGCATTCTGTGTGAAAGCGAGGTAGGTAAAGGTTCGACTTTCAGCCTGCAATTGCCGCTGCTCGATGATTAAAAAACGTACTTTTTTACTGTGCATAAAAAACCGGTCACAAGGACCGGTTTTTTATGCTGAAAAAACTTATGCACGTTTTTCGCGATTTTATGAGCTTGAGAAATATGTAAGTAAATCAGCTTGTTATGAAACAAAAACGCCAATTCGCCAACAAACCGTACACAGGTTATCCACAGATCACTAAATCGCCGGTGTCTCGACTACAACCGGCTCCGGAGGCAGCGAACCCATGGCCCGTTGCTGCGCTTCATTCCACGCTTGGGCGCGGTCATTAAGTGCGGCAATGGCGCGTGGCCCTTCACCTTCGGCGTACATGGGCTCGCCAATAATCACAGTGATCGTACCTTCGCGTTTGGCCCAACCAGTCTTCGGCCAGAACTTGCCGGCGTTATGCGCAATCGGCAGCACTGGCAGGTGGGCGTTGACCGCCAACGCGGTACCACCGCGTGAGAACTTGCCCACAGTGCCATACGGCACACGGGTACCTTCCGGGAAGATCAGCACCCAAACGCCATCCTTGAGCAGCTCGTCACCCTTCTTGGCCACGTGCTTGAGCGCCGCCTTGGGGTTGTCACGGTCAATGGCGATCGGCCGCAGCATGGCCATTGCCCAGCCGAAGAACGGCACGTAAAGCAGCTCACGCTTAAGCACCTGGCTCAGGGGCGAGAAGTACGCGGACAAGAAGAACGTTTCCCATGTGCTCTGGTGATTCGACAGAATCACGCAGGGCTGGTCCGGGACGTTTTCAGCGCCCTTGATCTCGAAACGAATGCCCAGGAATACCTTGGTCAGCCATAACGCACAGCGGCACCAATAGACGTTGATAAAACGATAGCGCGCCTTGAACGGCAGGAACGGCGCGATAAAAAAGCTCAGGGTGCACCACAGAAACGAACTGGTGCCCAGCAGCAGGTAAAAGAAGAAGGTTCTGATGGCCTGCAAAATCGACATGGCAGCATTTACCGTTGCGGGACATGGCCCGCCTGCTAAAAGCGCACTCCCGAGCAATCCTTGTTCAGGAAGCCGAGGGTGGCTAGTTGTTAATAAGTTCTGCGGCAACCGCCGCCAGATCGTCAAAAATCAAAGTGCCTACCGGCAGGTTTTTCGCCTGGGTCTTTTCGCCTTTACCGGTTTTAACCAAAACTGGCTGAGAGTCGACGGCTTTGGCCGCCTCCAGGTCACCGAGGCTGTCCCCGACGAACCATATCCCAGCTAACGGCACCTTGTAATGTTCTGCAATAGTTTTCAACATGCCAGGCTTGGGTTTGCGGCAATCGCAGCCCTCATCCGGCCCGTGGGGGCAGTACACCACCAGCCCCACCTCACCGCCCTGCTCGGCCACCAGCGTGCGTAAACGCGCGTGCATGGCGTCCAGGGTGGCGATGTCGTAATAACCGCGGGCGATGCCGGACTGGTTGGTGGCGATGGCCACCGTCCAGCCGGCTTTGCTCAACTGCGCGATGGCCTCGATCGAGCCGGGCAGTGGAATCCACTCCGCCACCGACTTGATGTAAGCGTCGGAGTCGTAATTGATCACTCCGTCCCGATCGAGAATCAGCAGTTTCAACATGATCAGCCCAGTACGGAAATATCAGCGATGTTGATGAACAGGCCGCGCAAACGCGCCAGCATGGCGTAGCGGTTTTTCCGCACGCCAGCATCCTCGGCATTGATCATCACCGCTTCAAAGAACGCATCCACCGGCTCACGCAAGGTGGCCAGGCGCGCCAGTGCTTCGGCGTAGTTGCGTTCGGCGAGCAGCGGCTTCACGGCGTTTTCCGCTTTGGCGATGGCCGAGTTCAGCGAGAACTCCTTGGCATCGGCAAACAGGCCAGGGTCGACTTCGGTATTGCCGAGGTTGTCAGCCTTGCTCAGCAGGTTCGACACACGCTTGTTCACGGCGGCCAGGGCATCGGCCTCCGGCAGCTTGCGGAAGGCTTGTACGGCCTGTACGCGCTGGTCGAAGTCCAGTGCCGAACCCGGTTGCAGGGCACGTACCGACAGGTAGACGGAAACGTCCACGCCTTCGTCTTCGTAACGCGCACGCAGGCGGTCGAATACAAACTCCAGCACTTGCTCGGCCAGGCCGGCTTGCTTGACCTTGGTGCCAAACTGGCCGACAGCGAACACCACGGCCTGGGTCAGGTCGAGGTCGAGCTTTTTGTCGATCAGGATACGCAGCACGCCCAGGGCCGCACGGCGCAGGGCATACGGGTCTTTGCTGCCGGTAGGCAACATGCCGATACCAAAGATGCCGACGAGGGTGTCCAGCTTGTCGGCGATGGCCACGGCCGCACCGGTCAGGGTGCTTGGCAGCTCAGCACCGGCACCGCGCGGCATGTACTGCTCGTTCAGTGCCAGGGCAACATCGTCCGGCTCGCCGTCGTTGAGGGCGTAGTAGTAACCGGCGACGCCTTGCATCTCCGGGAACTCGCCGACCATTTCGGTGGCCAGGTCGCACTTGGACAGCAAGCCAGCGCGGGCTGCCCAGGCAGCGTCACCGCCAATGCGTGGGGCAATGTAGGCGGCCAGCTTGGAAACGCGTACGGCCTTGTCGTAGACGCTGCCGAGTTTTTCCTGGAACACCACGTTTTGCAGGCGCAGGTTGAAGTCTTCGAGCTTCTGCTTCTTGTCTTGCTTGAAGAAGAACTCGGCGTCAGTCAGACGCGGGCGCACGACTTTCTCGTTACCGGCGATGATCTGCTGAGGGTCTTTGCTTTCGATGTTGGCCACGGTGATAAAACGCGGCAGCAACTTACCGTCCACATCCAGCAGGCAGAAATACTTCTGGTTGTCCTGCATGGTGGTGATCAGGGCTTCTTGCGGCACGTCGAGGAAACGCTCTTCGAACGAGCACACCAGCGGCACCGGCCATTCAACCAGCGCGGTCACTTCGTCGAGCAGGCTTGGCGGCACGATGGCAGTGCCTTCCTGCAGGCGGGCCAGCTCTTCGGTGCGCTTGCTGATCAGCTCGCGACGCTCGTTGGCATCGGCCAGCACGTAAGCGCCACGCAGGTCGGCGGCGTAGTTGGCCGGCGAGGTGATGCGCACGGCTTCTGGATGGTGGAAGCGGTGACCACGGGAATCACGACCAGCCTTCTGGGCGAGGATGGTGCAATCGATGACGTGGTCACCGAGCAACATCACCAGCCACTGAGTTGGGCGCACGAACTCTTCCTTGCGCGCACCCCAGCGCATGCGCTTGGGAATAGGCAGGTCGTTCAGGGAGTCTTCAACGATGGTCGGCAACAGGCTCGCCGTTGGCTTGCCGGTAATGACCTGGCTGAAACGCAGTTTCGGGCCGCTCTGGTCGATCTCGCTTAGCTCGACGCCGCACTTCTTGGCGAAACCAAGGGCGGCTTGAGTCGGATTGCCTTCAGCATCAAACGCCGCCTGACGCGGTGGGCCGTCGAGGTTGATGCTGCGGTCCGGTTGCTGGGTTTCCAGCGCGGTCAGCAACACCGCCAGGCGACGTGGTGCGGCGTAGACTTTTTTCGCAGCGAATTTCAGGCCGGCGCTGTGCAGGCCTTTTTCGATACCGGCCAGGAACGCATCGGCCAGGGTATTGAGTGCCTTGGGTGGCAGCTCTTCGGTGCCCAGTTCAACCAGGAAATCTTGAGCACTCATTGTGCAGCCTCCAGCTTAGCCAACACTTCATCACGCAGGTCTGGGGTTGCCATCGGGAAGCCCAGCTTGGCGCGAGCCAACAGGTAGGCTTGGGCGACGGAACGCGCCAGGGTGCGTACACGCAGAATGTATTGCTGACGCGCAGTTACCGAGATGGCACGGCGGGCGTCCAGCAGGTTGAAGGTATGGGAAGCCTTCAACACCATTTCATAGCTCGGCAACGGCAGCGGCTGGTCGAGTTCGATCAGGCGCTTGGCTTCGCTTTCATAGAAGTCGAACAGTTCGAACAGCTTGTCGACGTTGGCGTGTTCGAAGTTGTAAGTGGATTGCTCCACTTCGTTCTGATGGAACACGTCGCCGTAGGTGACTTTGCCGAACGGGCCGTCAGCCCACACCAGGTCGTAGACCGAATCCACGCCTTGCAGGTACATGGCCAGGCGCTCAAGACCGTAGGTGATCTCGCCGGTCACTGGGTAGCACTCGATGCCGCCCGCTTGCTGGAAGTACGTGAACTGCGTCACTTCCATGCCGTTGAGCCAGACTTCCCAGCCCAGGCCCCAGGCGCCCAAAGTTGGCGATTCCCAGTTGTCTTCGACGAAACGGATGTCGTGTACCAGTGGGTCCAGGCCGACATGTTTCAGCGAACCCAGGTACAGCTCCTGGAAGTTGTCCGGGTTCGGCTTCAGTACCACCTGGAACTGGTAGTAGTGCTGCAGGCGGTTCGGGTTTTCGCCGTAGCGGCCGTCAGTCGGGCGACGACTGGGCTGCACATAAGCGGCGTTCCAGGTTTCCGGGCCGATGGCCCGCAGGAATGTTGCGGTGTGGAAAGTGCCGGCGCCTACTTCCATATCGTAGGGCTGAAGTACCACACAACCTTGCTCGGCCCAGTATTGCTGGAGGGCGAGGATCAAGTCTTGGAAGGTACGCACGGCTGGCGTAGGCTGGCTCACGAAATTCACCTGTTACTTGGGCTGCGATTTAAAGAGCGGGAGTATACCCGATTCGGCCCTGCCACCACTCCCTGGAGCCTTATGCCACGCTGCTTTTGGTGTTCTGAAGATCCGCTGTACATGGCTTATCACGATCAGGAGTGGGGAACGCCGCTGCGCGATGCGCAGGGCTTGTTCGAGTTGCTTTTGCTCGAAGGGTTCCAGGCGGGCCTGTCCTGGATCACCGTTTTACGCAAACGTGAGCATTATCGAAAGGTCTTGTTCGGCTTTGATGCGCAGCGTTTGGCGCTGTTGACCGATGAAGAGATCGAAGCGCTGATGCTCGACCCGGGCATCGTGCGCAATCGCCTCAAGCTCAACGCCACTCGCCGCAACGCCGCCGCCTGGCTGGCGCTGGAGGACCCGGTGGGCTTGCTCTGGTCGTTTGTCGGCGGCGTGCCCAAGGTCAATCACTTTACCGATCGCAGCCAAGTCCCGGCGATTACCCCCGAAGCTCAAGCCATGAGTAAAGCATTGAAAAAAGCCGGTTTCACCTTCGTCGGCCCGACCATCTGTTACGCGTTCATGCAGGCTTCGGGCATGGTCATGGACCACACCCAGGACTGCGACCGTTACGCGGACTTGGCCAACGCCGGTTAGAATGCCCGCTTTGCGCACCACACACGATCAGGAGTGACCTGTGGAAAAGTTTAAAGGCGCCTTGCTGGTAGGCGCTCTTCGGTTGTTTGCCCTGCTGCCCTGGCGCGCTGTCCAGGCCGTCGGCACGGCGATTGGCTGGATCATGTGGAAAACCCCCAACCGCTCCCGCGACACGGTGCGGATCAACCTCTCCAAATGCTTCCCGGACATGGACCCGGCCGCCCGCGAGCGTCTGGTGGGCCAGAGCCTGATGGACATCGGCAAGTCGCTGACCGAAAGCGCCTGCGCCTGGATCTGGCCGGCTCAGCGTTCCATCGACCTGGTGCGCGAAGTCGAAGGCCTCCAAGTGCTGTATGAGGCATTGGCCTCAGGCAAAGGCGTGGTCGGCATCACCAGCCACCTGGGCAACTGGGAGGTGTTGAACCACTTCTATTGCAACCAGTGCAAACCGATCATTTTCTACCGCCCGCCCAAGCTCAAGGCGGTGGATGAGTTGCTGCAAAAGCAGCGCGTGCAACTGGGTAACCGTGTGGCGGCTTCCACCAAGGAAGGCATCCTCAGCGTGATCAAGGAAGTGCGCAAAGGTGGCCAGGTGGGCATTCCCGCTGACCCTGAGCCGGCGGAATCTGCCGGGATCTTCGTGCCGTTTTTCGCCACCCAGGCGCTGACCAGCAAGTTTGTGCCGAACATGCTGGCAGGCCATAAAGCCGTCGGCGTGTTCCTGCATGCGCTGCGGCTTCCGGACGGTTCGGGTTACAAAGTGATTCTGGAAGCGGCCCCGGAAGATATGTACAGCACCGACACGGCCACGTCCTGCGCGGCGATGAGCAAGGTGGTGGAGCGCTATGTCGGCGCCTACCCGAGCCAGTACATGTGGAGCATGAAGCGCTTCAAGAAACGCCCGCCGGGTGAGGAGCGGTGGTACTGATGCGCGGCTGACTTAAGGTCTATGCGAAACCATTGTGGGAGCGGGCTTGCTCGCGAATGCAGAGTGTCAGTCACTGATATGTAGCTGATACACCGCATTCGCGAGCAAGCCCGCTCCCACATTTTTGATCTCCATTCAGGCTTGGCGGTCGAGTTTCTTCAGGAACACCGTCATCTCTTTTTCGGCCTGTTTATCGCCATGGGCCAGGGCCGCTTCAATGCCCTTCTCCCACGCCAGTCGTGCTGCGGCACTATCACCCAAACCCTGCTGAGCCTTGCCCAACAGCTTCCAGGCCGCCGAATACTTCGGATCGAACTCGACGCATTTCTGCAAATGCTCGGCTGCTTTAGCGTTGTCCTTCAAGTCCAGATAACCCTTGCCCAAGCCAAAGCGCAGCAAGGAATTATCCACACCCTTGGCGAGCATTTTTTCCAGGGATTCGAGCATTTGTTTTCACCTTGAGTGAAAGATGGCTGTTGTGGCGAGGGAGCTTGCTCCCGCTCGAGTGCGAAGCGCTCGCAAAATGTTGGGGACCGCTACGCAGTCCAACGGGAGCAAGCTCCCTCGCCACAATGAAATATTCCTGACTAGAAAAAACTCAGCCCCACGTGGAACAGTTTCTCCACATCGCGAATATGCTTTTTATCCACAAGGAACAAAATCACGTGGTCACCCGTGGCGATCACCGTATCGTCATGGGCGATGATCACCTCTTCATCACGAATAATCGCACCAATAGTGGTGCCCGGCGGCAGGCCGATATCGCGGATGGCCTTGCCGATCACCTTGCTCGACTTTGAATCACCATGGGCAATCGCCTCGATGGCTTCCGCCGCGCCCCGGCGCAGGGAGTGCACGCTGACGATATCGCCACGGCGCACGTGGGCCAGCAAGGTGCCGATGGTCGCCAGTTGCGGGCTGATGGCGATGTCGATGTCACCGCCCTGGATCAGGTCGACATAGGCCGGGTTGTTGATGATGGTCATCACCTTTTTCGCCCCCAGCCGCTTGGCCAGCAACGAGGACATGATGTTGGCCTCGTCATCGTTGGTCAGGGCCAGGAAGATATCGGCGTCGGCGATGTTTTCTTCCATCAGCAAGTCGCGGTCCGAGGCGCTGCCTTGCAGGACCACGGTGCTGTCGAGGGTGTCGGACAAATGCCGGCAGCGCGCCGGGTTCATCTCGATGATCTTCACCTGATAGCGGCTTTCGATGGCCTCGGCCAAGCGCTCGCCGATCTGCCCGCCGCCAGCGATAACGATGCGTTTGTAGCTCTCATCCAGTCGACGCATTTCGCTCATCACCGCACGAATATTCGCTTTGGCTGCGATGAAAAACACTTCGTCGTCTGCTTCGATCACCGTATCGCCCTGGGGCAGGATCGGCCGGTCGCGACGAAAAATCGCCGCCACGCGGGTTTCCACATTCGGCATGTGTTCACGCAACTGGCGCAGTTGCTGGCCCACCAGCGGCCCGCCGTAATACGCCTTCACCGCCACCAGTTGCGCCTTGCCTTCGGCAAAGTCGATGACCTGCAAGGCGCCGGGAATTTCGATCAGGCGCTTGATGTAATGGGTCACCACCTGTTCGGGGCTGATCAGCACGTCCACCGGAATCGCATCGTTGTCGAACAGACCGGCACGGGTCAGGTAGGCGGCTTCGCGCACGCGGGCGATCTTGGTGGGCGTGTGGAACAGGGTATGGGCGACCTGGCAGGCGACCATGTTGGTCTCGTCACTGTTGGTCACCGCCACCAGCATATCGGCATCATCGGCACCGGCCTGGCGCAGCACGGTCGGGAATGATGCGCGGCCTTGCACGGTGCGGATGTCCAGGCGGTCGCCCAGGTTGCGCAGGCGCTCGCTGTCGGTGTCGACCACGGTGATGTCGTTGGCTTCGCTGGCCAAATGTTCGGCCAGCGTGCCGCCGACCTGCCCTGCACCAAGGATGATGATCTTCATCCGGTCACTCCCTTAAACCCATTAGCTGCGCGCGGCAGCAATCTTGATCAGTTTGGCGTAGTAGAAGCCATCGTGTCCGCCTTCCTGCGCGAGCAACTGGCGGCCGTGGGGCTGCTTGATACCGGCCGTCGTGGCGAGGTCCAGCTCCCGTGCGCCACGGGTGCGGGCGAGGAAGGCTTGGATCACCTCGGTGTTTTCTGTCGGCAGCGTGGAGCACGTGGCGTAGAGCAGGATGCCGCCGACGTCCAGGGTTGGCCACAGGGCGTCGAGCAGTTCGCCTTGCAGCACGGCCAGGGCGGCGATGTCGTCGGGTTGGCGGGTGAGCTTGATATCCGGGTGACGGCGGATCACGCCCGTGGCGGAACATGGCGCGTCGAGCAGGATGCGCTGGAACGGTTTGCCGTCCCACCAGGTGGCGGTGTCGCGGCCGTCGGCGGCGATCAGCTCGGCGCTCAGTCCCAGGCGCGCGAGGTTTTCACGCACACGCACCAGGCGCTTGGCTTCCAGGTCGACGGCGACTACACCGGCAAGGTCTTTTTCGACTTCCAGAATGTGACACGTCTTACCGCCCGGCGCGCAGCAGGCGTCCAGCACGCGTTGGCCGGGGGCCAGGTCGAGCAGGTCGGCGGCCAGTTGTGCAGCTTCGTCCTGCACGCTGATCCAGCCTTCGGCAAAACCCGGCAGGCTGCGCACGTCGGTGGCGGTTTCCAGCACAATGCCGTCGACGCTGTACACACACGGCGTGGCACTGATGCCGGCATCGGCCAGCAATTGCAGGTAGGCATCACGGCTGTGATGGCGACGGTTGACCCGCAAAATCATCGGCGGGTGCGCATTGTTGGCGGCGCAAATCGCTTCCCATTGCTCGGGCCAGAAGGCTTTCAGGGATTTTTGCAGCCAGCGCGGGTGAGCCGTGCGCACCACCGGGTCATGTTCCAGCTCGGCCAGCAGCGCTTCGCTTTCACGTTGGGCACGGCGCAGTACGGCGTTGAGCAAGGCCTTTGCCCACGGCTTTTTCAGCTTGTCGGCGCAACCAACGGTTTCACCGATGGCGGCATGCGCGGGCACGCGGGTGTAGAGCAACTGATAGAGGCCCACCAGGAGCAGGGCTTCTACATCGGCATCAGCCGCTTTGAATGGCTTTTGCAGCAGCTTGGCCGCCAGCGCCGACAAGCGCGGCTGCCAGCGGGCGGTGCCAAAGGCCAGGTCCTGGGTGAAACCGCGATCACGGTCTTCAACCTTGTCCATTTGCGTAGGCAGCGAACTGTTCAGCGAAGCCTTGCCGTTGAGTACAGCAGCAAGCGCCTTGGCGGCGGCCAGACGCGGGTTCATTGAGCGACCGCCCCGAGAACCGTGCCCAAGGCAAATTTCTCACGACGGCTGTTGAACAGGTCGCCGAAGTTCAGTGCCTTGCCGCCGGGCAATTGCAGGCGGGTCAGGCACAGCGCCTGTTCACCGCAGGCGACCAACAGGCCGTCCTTGCTGGCGCCGATGATTTCACCCGGAGCACCTTTGCCATCCGCCAAGGTGGCGGCCAGCACTTTCAAGGCTTCGCCATTGAGGGTGCTGTGGCAGATCGGCCACGGGTTGAAGGCGCGCACCAGGCGCTCCAGCTCCACGGCCGGGCGGCTCCAGTCGATGCGGGCTTCATCTTTGTTCAATTTGTGCGCGTAGGTGGCGAGGCTGTCGTCCTGCACTTCGCCTTCCAGCGTACCGGCCGCCAGGCCAGCGATGGCCTGGATAACGGCAGGTGGGCCAAGCTCGGCCAAGCGGTCGTGCAGGCTGCCGCCGGTGTCTTCGCCCGTGATCGGCGTGGCAACCTTGAGCAGCATCGGGCCGGTATCCAGACCCGCCTCCATGCGCATCACGGTCACGCCGCTTTCAAGGTCACCGGCTTCCACGGCGCGCTGGATCGGCGCCGCACCGCGCCAGCGTGGCAGTAACGAAGCGTGGCTGTTGATGCAGCCCAGGCGCGGGATATCCAGTACGGCTTGAGGCAGGATCAAACCGTAAGCCACCACCACCAGCAAGTCGGGCTTCAACGCCGCCAGTTCTGCCTGGGCATCGGCATTGCGCAGGGTTGGCGGTTGCAGCACAGGGATGTTGTGCTCAAGCGCCAACTGCTTGACCGGGCTTGGCATCAGTTTTTGCCCGCGACCGGCCGGGCGATCCGGCTGGGTGTACACCGCCACGATGTCATAAGGGCTGGCAAGCAGCGCCTTGAGGTGTTCGGCAGCAAATTCGGGAGTGCCGGCAAAAACAATGCGCAGTGGCTCGGTCATGGGAGGTCTCGGTAAAAAACAGTCACAAAAGAAAAAGGCTTGCCGCAGCAAGCCTTTGGAAGAAGGGCATCAAGCTTGCTGGCGATGCTTTTTTTCCAGCTTCTTCTTGATCCGGTCGCGTTTAAGCGTGGACAGGTAATCAACAAACAGCTTGCCGTTGAGGTGGTCGCATTCATGTTGAATGCACACTGCCAGCAGGCCTTCGGCGATCAGTTCGTAGGGCTTGCCGTCACGGTCCAGGGCCTTGATCTTCACGCGCAGCGGGCGTTCGACGTTCTCGTAGAACTCCGGCACCGACAGGCAGCCTTCCTGGTATTCGCCCATCTCTTCGGTCAGCGGTTCGAACTCGGGGTTGATAAACACCCGAGGTTCGCTGCGATCTTCCGACAGGTCCATGACCACGACGCGCTGATGCACGTTGACCTGGGTGGCGGCGAGGCCGATGCCCGGGGCTTCATACATTGTTTCAAACATGTCATCGACCAACTGACGAACCTTGTCGTCCACTACGGCCACCGGTTTGGCGATCGTGCGCAGGCGCGAGTCGGGAAATTCGAGGATGTTCAAAATAGCCATAAGCGTAATTGCTGCACATGTGAGGTAGAGGCAAATCGGCGTTGGGATGGACCCAGACCGCCGGTGTGAAAGGCTCGAAAGCCGCGAAGGCTATGGCATTTCACGCGAACGCACATAATAAAGGAGATTGACCCCATGAGGAAATCGCTACTCGTCTTGCTGTTGTGGGCGCCGCTCGCCATGGCCCTGGTTCCCCAGCCCGGCCCGCGCCTGGAACAGGCCACGCAACAGGCCATCCGCCACTTCTTGTTGCACAACCGCATTTTCGATACGCCCCAGGATCTGGACAACGCGCCTTACATTGTTGCCGCCGACGCGGGACGAGTCCTGGGCGCCAACGGTGAGCGCGTGTATGCCCGCGGTGACCTGGACCCGACCCAGCCGGACTATGGGATCTTTCGTCGCGGCAAAACCTACACCGACCCGCAAACCCGGGAGTTGTTGGGCATCAATGCCGACGACATCGGCAGCGCACGCTTTGTAGTGGCGGGCGACCTCAGCACCCTGGCCGTGCAACGGGTCACCCAGGAAGTGCGCCCGGGCGACCGCTTGCTGCGTGCCGAACCGCCCGTCGAATGGGCCAATCGGCAGCCTGCGCCTTTCATCGAGGGGCACATTATCGATATTCCCAAGGGTGTCTCCCAGATCGGCGTAATGGATGCCGTGACTTTGAACAAGGGCCGCCGTGACGGTCTGGCTGAAGGCCACCTGCTCACGGTGATCAAGACCGGCGTGAGCGTTCGCGACAGCCTCTCTGGCGCCCCGGCCCAACTTCCCGAGGAGTACGCTGGCACGCTGCTGGTGTTTCGCACCTACGAAAAACTCAGTTATGGCCTGGTGCTCAGAGCCTCACGTTCGCTGGCAGTAATGGATCGATTCGAGACTGCCCGACAAACGCAATAAATAGCCTGCTAAATAAGTTACCAACAGAGTTATCCACAGCTTGTTCAGATCAAGGACGATCAAATGTATCCGACAAACAGCCCTGAAATTTCCCCTGCAGAACTGGAAGCCCGACTACGCTTGAACAGGCTGCCGGAACTGGGTCCCAAGCGTTTTCGTGTATTGATCGAGGCATTTGGTTCTGCCTCCAGGGCCATCAGTGCACCGGCAAGTGCCTGGCGTTCCCTTGGGTTGCCAGCCGTTAGCGCCGATGCCAGGCGCAGCCCTGAAATTCGCGATGGCGCCAGTGCTGCGCTTGCATGGTTGGAGCGCCCGGCCCAGCATTTGCTGATGTGGGACCAGCCTGAGTACCCTGCATTGCTGGCGCAGATCGACGATGCACCGCCGTTGTTATTCGTCGCCGGCGAGCCGAACATCCTCGAAAAACCGCAGTTGGCCATGGTCGGCAGTCGGCGTGCATCCCGCCCGGGGATGGACACTGCCGCCGCCTTTTCGCGCAGCCTGGCGAGCGCCGGTTTTGTCATTACCAGTGGCTTGGCCTTGGGCATCGACGGTGCTGCGCACCAAGCGGCATTAGATGTCGGGGGGCAGACAATCGGCGTGCTCGGCACCGGCCTCGAAAATGTTTATCCACAACGCCACCGCCAGCTCGCAGCGGCGATGATTGCCCAAGGCAGCGCGGTGGTTTCCGAGTTTCCGCTGGACGCTGCGCCCCAGGCCGCCAACTTCCCACGACGCAACCGGATCATCAGCGGCCTGTCGCTGGGGGTGCTGGTAGTGGAAGCCAGCATGGCCAGCGGTTCGCTGATCACGGCCAAGCTTGCGGCCGAGCAAGGGCGTGAGGTGTATGCGATTCCGGGCTCCATTCATCATCCGGGCGCCAAGGGCTGCCATCAGTTGATTCGCGATGGCGCGACGCTGGTGGAGTCCATCGAGCACATCCTGGATGGCTTGCGCGGTTGGCAGGCGTTGTCCCGCCCGGCGCCGATGCCGGTCACCCACCCGCTGGTGGCGCTGCTGCACGCGGCACCCCTCACCAGCGAGGCTTTGGCGGTGGCCAGCGGGCGGCCTTTGGCCCACACACTGGCGGCGCTTACCGAGCTTGAACTTGAGGGCCTGGTGATCTGCGAAAGCGGGCGATGGCTTGCGCGCGGCCCGCTTATGTAATTAGTTTTTGCAAAGAACATCGGTAAACTGCGCAGAGCTTTAGTCCGGAGAGTGAGCAATGGTCAACAGGTGGCGTGTGCTGGAAGCCGCACGAGAAATTCGCGCAGGCGCGGTGATTGCCTATCCGACCGAAGCGGTCTGGGGCCTGGGCTGCGACCCGTGGAATGAAGACGCGGTAGACCGGCTGCTGGCGATCAAGAATCGCTCGGTCGACAAGGGGCTGATTCTGGTAGCGGACAATATCCGTCAGTTCGATTTTCTATTCGAAGACTTCCCGGACACCTGGATTGACCGCATGGCCAGTACTTGGCCGGGGCCGAACACCTGGCTGGTGCCGCATCAGGGCATGCTGCCGGAATGGGTGACCGGTGTGCATGACACCGTGGCGCTGCGGGTCAGCGATCATCCGTTGGTGAGGGATTTATGCGCGCAGGTGGGGCCGTTGATCTCTACCTCAGCCAACCCGCAAGGCCGCCCGGCGGCGCGCACGCGGCTTCGTGTGGAGCAGTATTTCCGTGGCCAAGTGGATTTGGTGCTGGGTGGTGCCCTGGGTGGGCGCAAGAACCCGAGCCTGATTCGCGATTTGGCGACGGGTGAGGTAGTGCGGCCTTCTTAGTGCCTTTGTGGCGAGGGAGCTTGCTCCCGTTGGCCTGCGAAGCAGGCCCAAAACCGGACGATGCGGCTTACCTGAAGAAGCACCTAACTGTTTTGGGGCCGCTTCGCGGCCCAACGGGAGCAAGCGCCCTCGCCACAATGGGCAGTTAAGGCAGCAAAATGGTCGACCCGGTCGTCCTGCGCCCCGACAACTCCGTCTGCGCCTTCGCCGCATCCGCCAGCGCAAACCGCTGGTTGATATCAATACGCACCTTGCCGCTCTTGATCATCGAGAACAGATCATCAGCCATCGCCTGCAAGTCTTTCGGGTTGCTGGCATAAGTCGCCAGTGTCGGCCGAGTGACATACAACGAGCCCTTCGCCGCCAGAATCCCCAGGTTCACGCCATCCACCGCGCCTGACGCATTGCCGAAACTCACCACCAAACCCCGTGGCGCCACGCTGTCCAGTGAGGTCAGCCAAGTGTCTTTGCCGACGCCGTCGTACACCACCGGGACTTTTTTGCCGTCGGTCAATTCCAGTACGCGCTGTGCGACGTTTTCCTTGCTGTAGTCGATGGTTTCCCAGGCGCCAAGGGATTTGGCCAGGGCGGCTTTCTCCGGCGAACTCACGGTGCCGATCAGCTTCACGCCCAGCGCCTTGGCCCATTGGCAGGCCAGGGAGCCCACACCACCGGCAGCGGCGTGGAACAAGATGGTTTCGCCGCCCTTCAACTCGTAGGTCTGGCGCAGCAGGTACTGCACGGTCAGGCCCTTGAGCATCGCGCCGGCAGCCTGTTCGAAGCTGATAGCGTCCGGCAAATGCACCAGGTTGGCGGCAGGCAGCACGTGCAGCTCGCTGTACGCGCCCAGTGGGCCACTGCCGTAGGCCACGCGGTCGCCGACCTTGAACTGCGTGACCTCGCTGCCAACCGCATCCACCACGCCAGCACCTTCTGCGCCAAGGCCCGATGGCAGCGCGGGCGGCGCATACAGGCCACTGCGGAAATAGGTGTCGATGAAGTTCAGGCCGATGGCCTCGTTACGCACACGCACCTGCTGGGGTCCAGGTTCTGCCGGGGTGTAGTCCACATACTCAAGTACTTCGGGGCCGCCATGGGCGCTGAACTGGATACGTTTGGCCATCTGCACTTCTCCTGAGGTCGAATCGCGTAGCCCCCTATCCCACTCCTAACCTTGATCTTCGTCAACTGCGGCGCACCTAAGTGCGGAAGGACGTAAGCGCGGTGGTATCCTGTGCGCCCATTTGCCGCCGACGCCCAATGGCCTCGCGTAGCTTTGCCCGATTCAAGGTGATGCCATGACTACCCGCACCGAGGCTGTAAAGGCCTACCTGCTCGACCTGCAAGACCGCATTTGCAGCGCCCTGGAAACCTTCGAGACGGACACTCGCTTTATCGAAGACGCCTGGACCCGGCCTGCCGGCGGCGGCGGTCGCACCCGTGTGATCGAAAACGGTTCGGTGATCGAAAAAGGCGGCGTCAACTTTTCCCACGTATTCGGCAGCGGCCTGCCGCCCTCCGCCAGTGCGCATCGCCCGGAGCTGGCCGGCCGTGGCTTTGAAGCCCTCGGCGTGTCGCTGGTGATCCACCCGCACAACCCGCACGTGCCAACGTCCCACGCCAACGTGCGTTTTTTCATCGCCGAAAAAGACGGCGAAGAGCCGGTGTGGTGGTTCGGTGGCGGCTTCGACCTCACGCCCTACTACGGCAATGAAGAAGACTGCATCCACTGGCACCGCGTGGCCGAGCAGGCCTGTGCGCCGTTTGGCGCGGACGTGTACGCGCGCTACAAGGCCTGGTGCGACACCTACTTCCATATCAAGCACCGCAATGAACCGCGCGGCATCGGCGGCCTGTTCTTCGATGACTTGAACGAGTGGGGCTTCGACACCTGCTTCGCCTTCATCCGTGCTATCGGCGATGCTTATATCGACGCCTACCTGCCGATCCTGCAGCGCCGCAAGGCCATGGCTTACTCCGAGCAGCAGCGCCAGTTCCAGGAATTTCGTCGCGGCCGCTACGTTGAATTTAACCTGGTCTACGACCGTGGCACCCTGTTCGGCCTGCAATCGGGCGGGCGTACCGAGTCGATCCTGATGTCGCTGCCGCCGCAAGTACGCTGGAGCTACGACTGGAAAGCCGAAGCCGGCAGCGAAGAGGCGCGCCTCACCGATTACTACCTGCAAGACCGCGACTGGCTGGGCCTTGCTGCGCCCAAGGCGGCTGTCTGATGGACCGTTATGTGGTGTTCGGCAACCCCATCGGCCACAGCAAGTCGCCGCTGATTCACCGTATGTTCGCCGAACAGACCGGCGAGCAACTGGACTACAGCACCTTGCTCGCGCCGCTGGAGGATTTCACCGGCTGTGCCCGTGAGTTCTTTGCACAAGGCCGTGGCGCCAACGTCACCGTGCCGTTCAAGGAAGACGCCTACCGCCTGGCCAACAGCCTGACCGAACGCGCCCAGCGCGCAGGCGCCGTGAACACCCTGAGCAAGTTGGGCGACGGCACCTTGCTGGGCGACAACACCGACGGCGCCGGCCTGGTGCGCGACCTCACGGTGAATGCCGGGTTGAGCCTGCAAGGCAAACGCATCCTGCTGCTGGGCGCCGGTGGCGCCGTACGCGGGGCGTTGGAGCCATTACTGGCTGAGCAACCTGCGTCGCTGATCATCGCCAACCGCACCGTGGAAAAGGCCGAGTTGCTTGCCGAGCTGTTCGACGATTTGGGGCCGGTGTCGGCCAGCGGTTTCGATTGGCTGCGTGAGCCGGTGGACGTGATCATCAATGCCACGTCTGCCAGCCTGTCAGGCGATGTACCGCCAATAGCGGGCAGCCTGATCGAACCGGGCAAGACCTTTTGCTACGACATGATGTACGCCAAGGAGCCGACCGCGTTCTGTCGCTGGGCTACCGAGCAAGGCGCGGCGGTGGCGATGGACGGTTTGGGCATGTTGGTGGAGCAGGCCGCAGAAGCCTTCTTCCTGTGGCGCGGCGTGCGCCCGGAGTCGGCGCCGGTGTTGGCTGAGTTGCGTCGGCAACTGGCAGCCAACTGATTCCAGCCTTGTGAAGATCCAATGTGGGAGCTGGCTTGCCTGCGATAGCGGTGTATCAGATACAGATGTGCTGGCTGATCCAGCGCTATCGCAGGCAAGCCAGCTCCCACAGTTTTAACCGCATTCAGTCTTCGAAATGGATGGGGCAGTTGTCGGCCCCTTCCAGTTTTTTCAACTCTTCGACGACTTGCGGCCTGGCCCGGCGCAACGTCAGGCTGCGCCCCACACCCTTCAGCCGTCGCGCCTCCTGGTGCAGCATCTCCACCCCGGAATAGTCGATAAAATTAATCTGCTGCGCCTCGATCACCACCCGTTCGCTTTGCAAGCTTTGCAGGCGCACTTGCAGGTAATGGCTGGCGCCAAAAAAGATCGAGCCGCCCACCCGCAACACATCCTCATCACCGTCGCGCCACTGCTGAACCCGCGGCTGCGAGGTGCGTTTGAGGTAGAAAAACAATGACGCCAACACCCCCGCATAAATCGCTGTTTGCAGCTCCAGCAGCAAAGTCGCGATGCACGTCAGGCTCATCACCACAAACTCGGCGCGGCTGACGCGGAACAGCGCGCGAATGCCACGATGATCCACCAGGCCCCAGCAAATCAGCAGGATGCTCGCGGCCATACTCGGGATCGGGATGTGCGCGATCAATGCCGCGCCAAATAACGCAAACACTGCCACCCACAGCGCGGAAAACACGCCCGCCAACGGCGAGCAGGCGCCCGCTTCATAGCTGAGGCCGGAGCGGGTAAAGGAACCGGCCGACAAGTACCCGGAGAAAAAGCCGCCGACGATATTGGATAAACCCTGCGCGCGGACTTCCTGGTTAGCGTCGAGCAATTGCTGCGAACGCGCCGACAGCGAGCGCGCAATCGACAGGCTGGTGACCAGCCCAAGCATGCCCACCGCCACGGCACTGGGCAGCAGGCGCAGGAGCATGTCCAAGTCCATCGGCAGCGGGCTGAACGGCGGCAGTTTGCCGATAAACGAGCTCACCCGCGCCACATGCCCGAACATTGCCGGCCACAGGCACGCCACCAGGCTGCCCAGTGCCAGGGCGATCAACAGCGTCGGCCAACGCGGGACCCGGTATTTGAGCAGCGCGCCCACCAGCAAGGTGCCCAGGCCCAGCGCCAATGAAGCGTGGTCCCATTCCCCGGCATGGTCCATCAGTGCCAGCAAGCTGTTGATCGCCGTGGCCTGGCTGGGTAAATCCAGCCCCAGCAAGTTGGGCAATTGCCCCAGGGCAATCACCACGGCAGCGCCCAGAGTGAAACCCAGCACCACCGAATGCGAGACGAAATTCACCAGCGCGCCGAAGCGCAGCATGCCCAGCAACCACTGGAATACGCCGGCGAGAAATGTGAGCAACAGGATCAACGTGATGTAGTCCTGCGAGCCAGGCACGGCCAGCGGACTGACGCTGGCGTACAGAACGATGGATATCGCTGCCGTCGGCCCACAGATCAGGTGCCACGACGAACCCCACAAGCACGCGATCAACACCGGGATGATGGCGGCATACAGGCCGTATTCGGGTGGGAGCCCGGCGATCAGCGCGTAGGCAATCGACTGCGGCAAGGCGAGTACGGCGCCGCTGAGCCCGACAATCGCATCCCGGCCGACGCTGGCGCGGGTTTGGCGCGGCAGCCAGGCGAGGAAGGGGAAGAGAGTGTGGCGGTTGGGCCGGGGCATCGCAGACTCGGTAGAAAGGTTTAGTTCAGAGTATCAGTACACCTAAGGCTCTGTGGGAGCTGGCTTGCCTGCGATAGCATCACCTCGGTAGGTCTGGCAGACCGAGTTGTCTGTATCGCAGGCAAGCCAGCTCCCACACAAGCCTTTTCCCATTCGGGATTGTGTAAGGTCTTAGAGTTTGGCTTTTACGGCAGGCAGTGCATCTTTGCCGTCGAGGGTCTTCACCCCATCCAGCCACTTATCCAGTACCGCCGGGTTAGCCTTGATCCACGCCTTCGCCGCCTCGGCATTGCTGACCTTGCTGTTCACCACCTGGGCCATGATGCTGTTCTCCATCGCCTGGGTAAAACTCAGGTTGGTCAGCAACTTTCCTACGTTCGGACAGGCCTGTGCATAACCCTTGCGGGTCAAGGTATACACGCTGCCGGTGTCACCAAAATACTTCTCGCCGCCTTTGAGGTAATGCATCTTCAACTGCACGTTCATCGGGTGTGGCGTCCAGCCGAGGAAGGTCACGAACTTTTGCTTTTTCACCGCCCGCGACACTTCGGCCAGCATCGCCTGCTCGCTCGACTCGATCAGCTTCCACTGGCCCAAGTCGAAGTCGTTCTTCTTGATGATCTCCTGCAGCGAAATATTCGCCGGTGCGCCGGAGCCGATGCCGTAGATCTTCTTGTCAAACTTGTCGGCAAATGTGTTCAGGTCGGCAAAATCATGCACACCGGCGTCCCACACATAGTCCGGCACGGCGAGGGTGAACTCGGTGCCGTCGAGGTTTTTCGCCAGTTGCACCACATCGCCATTGGCCACGAACTTGTCGTAGAAACCCTGCTGCGCCGGCATCCAGTTGCCCAGGAACACATCCACCTGGCCATCTTTGAGCCCGCCAAACGTGATCGGCACCGCCAAGGTGTCGACCTTGGCCTTGTAGCCCATGCCGTTCAACAGAAAACCGGTGATGGCATTGGTGGCGGCGATATCGCTCCAGCCTGGATCGGCCATCTTCACCGTGTCACAGCTGGTGTCTGCGTAAACATTGGCGCTGCTCAACGCCAAGACTCCGAGTATCACCGTTAACTTTTGCATGGCCTTCCCTCTGTTTATTTATTGGTTTTGGCAGGGTTGTGGATAACGTGCCTTGCGCTCCAGGTCGTCGAGGTCGATATGGTTGCGCATGTACTGCTGACTGGCGTCCACCAGTGGCTGGTGATCCCAGCTCTTCAGCTTGCCTTGGGTCAGCGCCTCGAACACCAGGCGGCGACGGCGTTGGCTGGCGAGCACCTGCTGGTGGATCGCCGGGATGTCCCATTTGGCCCGCGCTTCAGTCAAAAACCCCTCGAACAGTGGCCGGTGTTCCGGTGACTGGCTGAGGTCTTCCCGCTCGTGCGGGTCATTGTGTACATCGAACAGTAGACAAGGGTCGTCTTCGCTGTAGATGAATTTGTAGGCGCCGCGCCGAATCATCATCAGCGGGCTGATGGTGCCTTCGGCCATGTATTCGCCAAACACTTCGTCGTGCCCGCCCTGCCCTTGCAGGTGTGGGACCAGCGAGCGGCCGTCCAGCGCCAGGCGTGGGTCCAGTTCGCCATCGGCCAGCTCGACCAGGGTGGGCAGCAGGTCGGCGGTGGACACGGCCTTGCTCACGCGGCCTGCCGCAAACTGGCCTGGCGCACTCACCAGCAGCGGTACGCGGGCGGCCATTTCGAACCAGTGCATTTTGTACCAGAGGCCACGCTCGCCGAGCATGTCGCCGTGGTCGCCGGAGAAGATGATGATCGTGTCGTCGGCCAGGCCGGTGTCTTCCAGGGTTTGCAGGAGTTTGCCAACGTTGCTGTCGATATAGCTGCACGCGCCGAAATACGCGCGGCGCGCATCGCGGATCTTGTCTACAGGCAGCGGCTTGCCCCACAGGTCGTAAACCTTGAGCAGGCGCTGGGAATGTGGGTCGAGATCGCCTTGCGCGGGGATTGCTGGCATTGGGATGTCGTGGTCGTCGTACAGGTCCCAGAATGGCTTGGGAATGGTGTATGGGTCATGCGGGTGCGTCATCGACACGGTGAGGCAGAACGGCTGGTTGCCGTCTTCACGGATATGGTCGAACAGATACTGCTGGGCCTTGAACACCACTTCTTCGTCGAAATCCAGCTGATTGGTGCGCACGCACGGCCCGGCTTGCAGCACCGAGGACATGTTGTGGTACCAGGTGGGGCGCACATCCGGCTCATCCCAGTTCACCGCCCAGCCATAGTCGGCGGGGTAGATGTCGCTGGTCAGGCGTTCTTCATAACCGTGCAATTGATCTGGCCCGCAGAAGTGCATCTTGCCCGACAGCGCCGTGCGGTAACCGAGGCGGCGCAGGTAGTGGGCATAAGTGGGTACATCGGCGGGGAAGTCTGCTGCGTTGTCGTAGGCGCCAATCTTGCTCGGCAACTGGCCGCTGACCAAGGTGAAACGCGAAGGCGCGCACAACGGGCTGTTGCAGTAGGCGGCATCAAACACCACGCCCTCTGCAGCCAGGCGGCTCAGGTTCGGCAACTTGATCGGGGAAGGTCCGTAGAACGGCAGCATCGGCGCGGCCATTTGATCGGCCATGATGAAAAGAATGTTCTTGCGCTTCATGATCTATCGGCATTCCATAGGCGGTGTTTATGCGAATGAGCATGCGGCCCATGGAAAATGGGGTAAAGCCCATGAAAAGCAATGTCTAGGATAAGCGCAGCTTATGTATGAAGCCCTCGGTGATCTGTCCCTCGACCTGCTGCGTGCCTTTGAAGCAGCGGCGCGCCATCGTAGCTTTACCGCCGCCGCGATGGAGTTGGGCACCACGCAGCCGGCCATCAGCCAGCAGATCAAGCGCCTTGAAGAACAGCTGGCGATCCGCCTGTTCGATCGCATCTACCGAGGCATCGAACTGACGGATGCGGGCGCGCTGCTCTTCGAGCATGTGCAAGGCGGTATGCAAACCATCAACCAGGGCCTCAGCGCAATCACCCAGCAGGACCAGCACGAGGTGCTGCAAGTGGCCACCGACTTCGCCTTCGCCGCCTACTGGCTGATGCCGCGCCTGCATCGCTTTCACCAGGCCAACCCGCAGGTGGATGTGAGCCTGGTGACCAGCGAGCGCAACCACGCCACGTTGCGCAGCGATATCGACGTGGCGGTATTGTTTGGCGATGGTCGTTTCAAGCAGGGCGAGAGCTTGTGGCTGTTCAACGAGGAAGTGTTTCCGGTGTGCAGCCCGCAGTGGCTCAAGGCTCAATCCACGCCACTGACGGTGCAAAATCTGCACGATTACCCGCTGTTGCACCTGCGCCAGGAAAACAACAGCCAGTGGTTCGACTGGAGCGGCGTGTTTCGTGAGTTGGGCATCACCACGGCGCCTACGCCTGGGCAATTGCGCTTCGACAATTACACCCTGCTGATCCAGGCGGCGATTGCCGGCCAGGGCGTGGCCATCGGCTGGCGCCATTTGGTGGATAACCTGCTGGAGCAGAACTGGCTGTGCCGGCCGATCAGCGACACGGTGATCTCGCGCTTCGGTTATTACGTGGTGCAGCCCCAGCGCAAACGCCGGGGGCAATTGGTCGAACGCTTTGTCGACTGGCTGGTGGCCGAGCAAGCCAGCAGCGCGCAGTCGTTGACCGGGCTGGCCCTGCCGTCGATTGCGGTCTAGGATCGGCGCATATTGGATCCGGATTTCGCCATGCAACGTATCAAGGGCTACCACGCCCATATCTACTTTGACGCCAGCACCATCGAGCAGGCGCGGCAAGCTCTGCGAGGACGCGGCCAAGCTGTTCCCGCTGAGCATGGGCCGTGTACACGAAAAGCCGGTTGGCCCGCACCCGGACTGGAGCTGCCAGCTGGCATTCGAGCCGGAATACATTGGCGTGGTGTTGCCCTGGCTGGCGCTGCATCGTGATGGGCTGGTGGTGTTCCTGCACCCGGACACCGGCGATGACCTCAAGGATCACACCGATTACGCGATCTGGATGGGCGCGATGCGCGAGCTGAACCTGTCTGTTTTTTAACCACTGCTGACACCAATCCCATCACCTTGTGCAAAGGCGATGGGATTTTTTATTGTCACGTCCCATTATATGGGACTGTTATTTATATATTGAGATATTGCCAGCCGTAGGTTTATATTCGCCCATCAGCTTTTTCAGCACCCACTCATTTCAGGTGAAGCGATGCAGGCGCAATTGATCGCGCTCGACTGGGGGACCAGCTCCCTTCGTGCTTACAAACTCGGCCCGGCTGGCTGCGTGCTCGAACAGCGCGCTTTGGCGTTCGGCATCATGCACCTGCCCAGTGAACCCCGGGTCATTGCTGGCGTGCTGTGCAGTGACGGCTTTGAGTTGGCGTTCGATGCGGCCTGCGGCGACTGGCTCGACGCGCAGCCCGGCCTGCCGGTGATTGCCTGCGGCATGGTCGGCAGCGCACAAGGCTGGAGCGAAGCGGCTTACCGCCAAACACCCGTCGACGTCGCCAGCCTCGGCCAGGCCTTGCACCCTGTGCGCAGCCTGCGCGGGGTGCAGGTGCATATTGTGCCGGGTGTGATCGAGCGGGTCGGCTTGCCCAATGTGATGCGCGGCGAAGAAACCCAGGTTCTGGGTGTGCTGCAAGGCCTGGGCGCCGACGTGTTGATCGGCCTGCCGGGCAGCCATTCCAAATGGGTCGAGGTGGTTGAAGGCTGCATCACCCACTTCGACACCTTTATGACCGGCGAGGTGTTTGCGGTACTCAGCAAGCACAGCATTCTCGGGCGTACCCAGCAACCGTCCGAACAATTCCAGGGCGAGGCCTTTGATCGTGGCGTGCGCGTGGCGCTCTCGGAGGATGGCCGGCGCGGTGTGCTGTCGACCTTGTTCAGCGCCCGTACGCTGGGCTTGACCGGCGAACTGGCACCCGACGAACAACCCGATTATCTGTCCGGCCTGCTGATCGGCCACGAACTCGCCGGTTTGCCACAGCAGGCCAAACACACGCCTATCGTTCTGGTCGGCGCTGCCAAACTCTGCGCCTGCTACCAACGCGCCCTTGCCCTCAGCGGCTTTACCCACGTCAGCCTCGCCCAGGAAGCCACCGCGCGCGGTCTGTGGCAGTTGGCCGTCGCCGCTGGGCTCACTCAACCTGTACAGGAGGCCTGACATGCTCAAGCAAGCACTCGCACACAACGGTTTGATCGCAATTTTGCGCGGCGTGCGACCGGATGAAGCGCAGGCGATTGGCCAAGTGCTCTATAAGGCCGGTTTTCGCGTGATCGAAGTGCCACTGAATTCGCCGGACCCTTACACCAGCATCCGCACCCTGCGCGACACCTTGCCCGCCGATTGCCTGATCGGCGCGGGCACCGTGTTGACCCCGGAACAGGTCGAGCAGGTCAAAACCGCCGGTGGCCAAGTGATTGTCATGCCCCACAGCGATGCCAAGGTATTGCGTGCCGCCAAGGCGGCGGGCTTGTTCCTGTCGCCGGGTGTGGCAACGCCGACCGAGGCCTTCGCCGCGTTGGCCGAAGGCGCGGATGTATTGAAGCTGTTCCCGGCCGAGCAAATGGGCCCGGCGGTAATCAAGGCGTGGCTGGCGGTATTGCCCACCGGCACCTTGCTGCTGCCGGTGGGCGGCGTGACACCCGACAACATGCAGGTGTATTTCGACGCGGGCGCGAAGGGTTTCGGCCTGGGTTCCGGGTTGTTCAAACCGGGCATGTCGGTGGACCAAGTGGCGAGCAATGCCCAGGCCTATGTCGCGGCCTGGAACGCGCTTAACTGAACTCAAGGTTTGCGCCCCTGGCGCTGCATCGATAAGAGAGATAAGAAGATGAAAATCACCAAACTGACCACCTTTATCGTCCCGCCGCGCTGGTGCTTCCTCAAGGTCGAGACCGACCAGGGCGTGACCGGCTGGGGTGAGCCTGTGGTGGAGGGCCGCGCCCACACCGTGGCCGCCGCCGTCGAAGAACTCTGCGACTACCTGATCGGCAAAGACCCACGCAATATCGAAGACATCTGGACCGTGCTCTATCGCGGCGGCTTCTACCGGGGCGGCGCGGTGCACATGAGTGCCCTCGCCGGTATCGACCAGGCGCTGTGGGACATCAAGGGCAAGGCGCTCGGCGTGTCGGTCAGCGACCTGTTGGGTGGCCAGGTGCGGGACAAGATCCGCGTGTATTCCTGGATCGGCGGCGACCGCCCCGCCGACACCGCCCGCGCCGCCAAAGAGGCCGTGGCCCGTGGCTTTACCGCCGTGAAGATGAATGGCACCGAAGAATTGCAGTTCGTCGACAGTTTCGAAAAAGTCGACCTCGCGCTGGCCAACGTGGCCGCTGTGCGCGATGCCGTCGGGCCTAACGTCGGCATCGGCGTCGACTTCCATGGCCGCGTGCACAAGCCCATGGCCAAGGTGCTGATGAAAGAGCTGGACCCGTACAAACTGATGTTTATCGAAGAGCCGGTGCTCAGTGAAAACTACGAAGCGCTCAAAGAGCTGGCGCCGCTGACCAGCACACCGATTGCTTTGGGCGAGCGGCTGTTTTCCCGTTGGGACTTCAAGCGTGTGCTCAGCGAAGGCTACGTCGACATCATCCAGCCGGACGCGTCCCACGCCGGCGGCATCACCGAAACCCGCAAGATTGCCAACATGGCTGAAGCCTACGACGTGGCCCTGGCCCTGCATTGCCCGCTGGGCCCGATTGCCCTGGCGGCGTGCCTGCAATTGGACGCGGTTTGCTACAACGCGTTTATTCAGGAGCAAAGCCTGGGTATCCACTACAACGAGAGCAACGACCTGCTCGACTACGTGCGCGACCCAGGCGTGTTCGACTATGACAAAGGCTTCGTGAAGATCCCCAACGGGCCGGGCCTGGGCATTGAGATCAACGAGGAATACGTGATCGAACGCGCCGCCATCGGCCACCGCTGGCGCAACCCGATCTGGCGGCATGCCGACGGCAGCTTTGCCGAGTGGTGATTGCTCACTGAAGGAATGCGGTCAAGTGTGGGAGCGGGCTTGCTCGCGAATGCGGTAGTTCAGTCCCAGGTGTGTTGAATGACACACCGTATTCGCGAGCAAGCCCGCTCCCACATTTTTGATCCAGTTTCTTCAGTCAGGCCCCATTCCGGTCCTCAATAATCACAAGAAGAGGCAACCCCCCATGCACCCTGAATCCTTCACCGGGCAGGCTTCTCTCGTCACGCCTAGCAGAAAGCGTTTCTTCATCATGGTGCTGCTGTTTATCACCGTGGTGATCAACTACCTCGACCGCAGCAACCTGTCGATTGCCGCCCCGGCGCTCACCAGCGAACTGGGGATCGACCCGGTGCATGTCGGGCTGATCTTCTCCGCGTTCGGCTGGACCTACGCCGCCATGCAGATTCCCGGCGGCTGGCTGGTGGACCGCGTGCCGCCGCGCATTCTCTATACCGCTGCCCTGCTGTTGTGGTCCATCGCCACGGTGATGCTGGGGTTTGCGGCCAGCTTTATCGCGCTGTTTGTGCTGCGCATGGCCGTCGGTGCCCTGGAAGCACCGGCTTACCCGATTAACAGCCGCGTGGTCACCACCTGGTTTCCCGAGCGCGAGCGTGCCACCGCGATTGGCGTTTACACGTCCGGGCAATTTGTCGGGCTGGCGTTTCTGACGCCGGTGCTGGCTTGGCTGCAGCACGCGTTCGGTTGGCACATGGTGTTTGTCGCCACCGGTGGCGTCGGCATCCTGTGGGCGTTGATCTGGTACGCGGTGTACCGCGAGCCGAAAGATTTCAAAGGCGCCAATGCGGCAGAAATCGAGCTGATCCGCGACGGCGGCGGCCTGGTGGATATGCAGGCGAAAGCGGTCAAGGCGCCGTTCAGTTGGGTCGACCTCGGGATAGTGCTGAGCAAGCGCAAGCTGTGGGGCATCTACCTGGGGCAGTTCTGCCTGAACTCGACGCTGTGGTTTTTCCTGACGTGGTTCCCGACCTACCTGGTGAAATACCGCGGCATGGACTTCATCAAGTCCGGTTTGCTCGCCTCGCTGCCGTTTCTCGCTGCGTTTATCGGTGTGCTGTGTTCGGGGATTTTTTCTGATTGGCTGATTCGCCGGGGCACGTCGGTAGGGTTTGCGCGCAAGCTGCCGATCATTGGTGGGTTGCTGATTTCCACGGCGATCATCGGCGCCAACTATGTAGACTCGACGGCCTGGGTGATCGCGTTTCTGGCGGTGGCGTTCTTTGGCAATGGCTTGGCATCGATCACCTGGTCATTGGTGTCGACCCTGGCGCCCGCGCGGTTGCTGGGGCTGACGGGTGGGGTGTTTAACTTCATCGGCAACTTGTCGGCGATTACCACGCCGATAGTGATTGGCTTTCTGGCCAGTGGGGATTCGTTTGCGCCGGCGATCACCTATATCGCGGTGCTGGCGTTGCTGGGGGCGCTTTCCTACGTGTTGCTGGTGGGCAAGGTTGAGCGCATAGAGCTGTAAACCTGATATTCAGCGGTCGATTGACCCTTGTGGCGAGCGGGCTTGTTGTGGCGAGCGGGCTTGCCCCGCGTTGGGCTGCGCAGCAGCCCCAATAAAGCCACTGCGGTTTTTCCAGATGAAACCGTGTTGTCAGGTTTTGGGGGCGCTTCGCACCCCAACGCGGGGCAAGCCCGCTCACCACAAAAGCTTTCCTGGGCTAGTAGAGGGCGCCATCCAGGATTTGATAGACGATGCTGGTGCCAATGGCGATCAATACGATATCGCCGCCGGACCGGCGCCATTCATACCCAGGGTATTGCGGCAGATGGGCCAGGGCGCGGTTGTCGAGGCGTTCGCCGTAGTAGTTGCGCGGCAGCGGTTGGCCCCGCACCAGGCGCACGCCAGGTGGTGGTGGCGCGCCTCGGCGGAAGTCGTTGTGGTGGTCACGGATCACCTGGCGCACCGGGCCGAAGTCCTGCGGCGGGCCACGACGGTTATCCTGTGGGCCGCGATGGTCGTCGCCATGTTGCTCGTACTGGCCTTGCGGGCCGCCACGGCCTGGGCCATCACCGCGTTGATCGGGCGGCGCGGCTTGCGCCAGGGCACTTGCGCCGAGCATCAACACGCCAAGACCTGCGATCAAGCGTTTAGGCATTCTCATGGGGGTTTTCCTCAGTACTGCACGAACAAAAAAGGGATTTCGAACGAGGCTCGAAATCCCTTGGTCTTGTCAGTTTAGGTACTGGATTACCCAGATGATTCCTCTGTATCAGGAACTTTACCCATTGCTACACGCCGCTTACTTACGGGCGTTACGGACACCTTCCGACAGCGCCGCGCAGAGGCTCAATACGCCATCGATCGCTTGTTGATCATTTTTCGCAGTGGCGATGTGATCGATCAGCGCCGAACCGACCACCACACCGTCTGCCAGGCGCGCGATAGCGGCGGCCTGTTCCGGGGTGCGGATACCAAAGCCGATGCTGATCGGCAGGTCGGTATGCCGACGCAGGCGGGTCACGGCTTCCTCGACGTGTTCCAGGGTAGCGGCACCGGCACCGGTCACACCGGCTACCGACACGTAATACACAAAACCGGAGCTGCCGTTGAGCACGGTCGGCAGGCGCACGTCGTCGGTGGTCGGCGTGGTCAGGCGGATAAAGTCGATGCCTGCGGCCTGGGCCGGGTCGCACAGCTCGCCGTTATGCTCAGGCGGCATGTCGACCACGATCAGGCCGTCGACACCGGCTTCTTTGGCGTCGGCGATAAACGTGGGCACACCGTATTTGTGGATCGGGTTGAAGTAACCCATCAGCACCAGCGGGGTGTCCTGGTTGTCTTTACGGAACTCGCGGACCATCTGCAGGGTTTTCAGCAGATTCTGTTTGGCTTCCAGCGCACGGATGTTGGCCAGTTGAATCGCCGGGCCGTCGGCCATCGGGTCGGTGAAGGGCATGCCCAGCTCGATCACGTCGGCACCGGCGGCGGGCAAGCCCTTGAGGATCGCCAGCGAGGTGTCATAACCCGGGTCGCCGGCGGTGACGAAAGTCACCAGGGCGGCGCGGTTTTGTTCTTTCAGTTGCGCAAAACGGGTCTGCAGGCGGCTCATCAGTGTTTCTCCTGCTTTGACTGCTCTTGTTGAGAGTGTTCCATATGGTGCATTACGGTCTGCATGTCTTTGTCGCCACGGCCGGACAGGTTGACCACCATCAGGTGATCTTTCGGCAAGGTCGGTGCGCGTTTGAACACTTCAGCCAGGGCATGGGCGCTTTCCAGTGCAGGAATAATCCCTTCCAGGCGGCAGCATTTGTGGAAGGCTTCGAGGGCTTCGTCGTCGGTCACCGAGGTGTATTGGACGCGGCCGATATCATGCAACCAGGCGTGTTCAGGGCCGATGCCTGGGTAGTCCAGGCCGGCGGAAATCGAGTGGGCGTCGATGATCTGGCCGTCGTCGTCCTGCAGCAGGAAGGTGCGGTTGCCGTGCAGCACGCCCGGTACGCCGCCGTTGAGGCTGGCGGCGTGCTTGCCGGTTTCGATACCGTGGCCGGCGGCTTCAACGCCGATGATTTCGACGCTGGTGTCATCCAGGAAAGGGTGGAACAGGCCCATGGCGTTGGAGCCACCGCCGATGCACGCCACCAGGCTGTCCGGCAGGCGGCCTTCCTGGGCTTGCAGTTGGTCGCGGGTTTCCTTGCCGATCACGGCCTGGAAGTCGCGCACCATTGCAGGATACGGGTGTGGGCCAGCCACGGTGCCGATCAGGTAGAAAGTGCTGTCGACGTTGGTCACCCAGTCACGCAGGGCTTCGTTCATCGCGTCTTTAAGGGTGCCGGTGCCGGCCACGACCGGGATCACTTCGGCGCCCAACAGCTTCATGCGGAACACGTTGGCCTGTTGGCGCTCGATGTCGGTGGTGCCCATGTAGATCACGCAATCGAGGCCAAAGCGCGCCGCCACGGTGGCGGTGGCCACGCCGTGCATGCCCGCGCCGGTCTCGGCGATGATGCGTTTTTTGCCCATGCGCCGCGCCAGCAGGATCTGGCCGATGCAGTTGTTGATCTTGTGCGCGCCGGTGTGGTTGAGCTCTTCGCGCTTGAGGTAGATCTTGGCGCCGCCACAGAACTCGGTCAGGCGCTCGGCGTAGTACAGCGGGCTTGGACGCCCGACATAGTCGCGTTGGAAGTAGGCCAGTTCTTCGTTGAACGCAGGATCGATCTTGGCCGCTTCGTATTCGCGGGCCAGGTCGAGGATCAACGGCATCAGGGTTTCAGCGACGTAGCGGCCGCCGAACGCGCCAAACAGGCCGTTGGCGTCGGGGCCGTTGCGAAGGTCGGTCTGGGACTGAGTCATGGGGCGCTCCAGGAAAGAAGGTGAGGAGAGGCGATGACGGCCACTCTACCCCTGACGCTCGACGCTGAAAACCGATAAGATCGCCGCAACCTGTCAGGAAAACTCACAGATGAGCCGAGACCTACCGCCCCTCAATGCCCTGCGTGCGTTTGAGGCTACCGCCCGCCTGAACAGCGTCAGCCAGGCGGCAGAGCAACTGCATGTAACCCATGGTGCGGTCAGCCGCCAGTTGAAGGTGTTGGAAGAGCACTTGGGCGTCAGCCTGTTCGCCAAGGATGGGCGCGGCCTTAAACTCACAGATGCAGGCGTCCGGCTCAGGGACGCCAGCGCCGAAGCGTTCGAGCGTTTAAGGGATGTTTGCGCCGAGCTGACCCAGGCCAGCGCCGACGCGCCTTTTGTGCTCGGCTGCTCGGGCAGTTTGCTGGCACGCTGGCTGATCCCGCGCCTGGGCCGCTTGAACGCAGACCTGCCCGACCTGCGCTTGCATCTATCGGCGGGTGATGGCGACCTCGACCCGCGGCGCCCCGGCCTCGATGCCTTGCTGGTTTTTGCTGAGCCGCCGTGGCCAGCGGACATGCAGGTGTATGAGCTGGCCAGCGAGCGCATTGGCCCGGTCATGAGCCCGCGTTTTGTCGGTTACGAACGCCTGCGCCAGGCGCCGCCCCAAGCCCTCTGCGGTGAAGCCTTGTTACACACCACCTCACGCCCGCAAGCCTGGCCCAGCTGGGCGCAGCAACACGGCATTGAGCCCGGCGCGTTGAAGCACGGCCAGGGTTTTGAGCATTTGTATTATTTGCTGGAGGCGGCGGTGGCAGGTTTGGGTGTGGCGATTGCGCCGCAGCCGCTGGTGGCAGAGGACCTGCGAGCGGGTCGCCTGGTGGCGCCGTGGGGTTTCAGTGAAACCCCGGCGCACCTGGCGTTGTGGCTACCCAAGCGCGCCGCAGATGGGCGCGCGGGTCAGTTGGCGCAGTGGCTCAAGGCTGAGCTGTTGCGCCAACCCGTTTAGTCACCGCGTTTGCACAGCAGGTAAGCCGCCAGCAGGCCCAGCGCGCCAACGGCAACGCCGGCGGTAGTCCATGGGTGCTCTTGTGCGTAGTCACGGGTTGCCGCGCTGGTTTCGCGGATTTTGACTTTGCTTTCTTCGTAGGCATCGCTGATCAGGTGGCGGGAATGCTTGAGGGCATTCTCGGCATTGCTTTTCAGGGCCTTCAGCGTTTTGCGCGACTCATCGGACGCATCGTCCTTGAGGCTCTCAAGGGACTTGAGCAGGCTCGAAATCTCGGCTTCCATGCTTTCCAGCGACGCTTTGCGTAAAGAAGTGTTGGCCATGTGGAACTCTCCTGAAATGATTGAGTGGCATGTGTAGATACCGACTCCTGGGTTTTCAGAAAGTGCAGTAATTCTGAACTTTCGAGTGGGAATGGTCGCCAGAAGCAGTACGAACATTCACTGCTACGCTGACTAGAGACCTCAGGAGAAACGTTATGTCTGATCATCACACCTACAAGAAAGTCGAACTGGTCGGTTCCTCGACCACCAGCATCGAAGATGCCATCAACAATGCCCTCGCCGAAGCGCACAAGAGCATCAAGCACCTGGAGTGGTTTGAGGTGACCGAAACCCGTGGTCACATCAAGGACGGCAAGGCCGCGCACTTCCAGGTCACGCTCAAGGTGGGATTCCGAATTGCCAGTAGTTGATCCCGTGGGTTGAACTTGCTGACTGGCCGATTGCCATAACCTGCGCTACAACCATTGGGTGCCGACGCCACAAGCGTCGGCACGCTCTTTTCGATCAGCGCAAGGAAAGTAACGGATGAAGAAGTTCCTGTTAGCGGTAGGTTTGTTGAGCATTGCGGGCACTGCCCTGGCGGCGGGCAAGCCTTGTGACGAACTGAAAAGCGAAATTGCAGCGAAAATCGACGCCAAGGGCGCCTCGAGTTATTCGCTGGAAGTGGTAGATAAAGGCGCGGCACCCAGCGACCACACAGTCGTCGGCAGCTGCGAAGGCGGCACCAAGGAAATCGTCTACAAGCGCGGTTAATCCCGTGCAGACATGAAACGACGCACCTGTGGCGAGGGCGCTTGCTCCCGCTGAGTGCGCAGCGCTCCCTTTCTTTTGGGGCCGCTACGCAGCCCAGCGGGAGCAAGCTCCCTCGCCACAGGTGCGTCGTTTTTTTGCCTGCGGGTTATCAGCCCTTCATCACCTGCGCCAGCAGCTCGTAGGAATGAATCCGGTCGGCATGCTCATACAGGTCGCTGGTAAAGATCAGCTCATCGGCGCCGGTCTGCTCGATCAACACTTCCAACTTCGCGCGAATCTTCGCCGGGCTTCCGACCATGGCCAGGCCCAAGAAGCTGCCCACCGCGTCTTTTTCATGGGGCAGCCACAGGCCGTCCATGGTTTTCACCGGTGGGCGCTGCACCAGGCTTTGCCCGCGCATCAGCGCCAGAATACGTTGGTACACCGAAGTGGCCAGGTAGTCGGCCTGCTCGTCAGTGTCGGCGGCCACCAGCGGAATGCCGAGCATCACGTAGGGCTTGTCCAGCACGGCTGAAGGCTTGAAGTGATTGCGGTACACGCGAATCGCTTCGTGCATCAAACGGGGTGCGAAATGGGAGGCGAAGGCGTAGGGCAAACCGCGTTCACCGGCCAATTGTGCGCTGAACAGGCTGGAACCCAGCAGCCACACCGGCACATTGGTGCCGGTACCGGGTACGGCGATGATCCGTTGGTCGGGCGTGCGCGGGCCGAGGTAGGCCATCAGTTCGGCCACATCTTCCGGAAACTCGTCAGCACTGCCGGAGCGTTCACGGCGCAGGGCGCGGGCGGTCATCTGGTCGGAACCGGGCGCGCGGCCCAGGCCCAGGTCGATGCGGCCGGGGTACAGGCTTTCCAGGGTGCCGAACTGTTCGGCAATCACCAACGGCGCGTGGTTGGGCAGCATCACGCCGCCGGAGCCGACGCGAATCGTCGAGGTGCCACCGGCCAAATAACCCAGCAACACCGAAGTGGCCGAGCTGGCGATGCCGTCCATATTGTGGTGTTCAGCCACCCAAAAACGGTTGTAGCCGAACTTTTCCACGTGCTGGGCCAGGTCCAGCGAGTTGCGCAGCGACTGCGCAATGCTGCCGTTGGCGCGCACAGGCACGAGGTCGAGGGTCGAGAACTTCACGTCGGACAGCGATTTCATAAGCCTGCTTCTCCATTAGGTGCGCAGGCTTATAGACAAACCAAAACCTGCCGCTTCAAGTGCATGCTCTATGCAATGAGGGCATATACCCGAGATTCAATAGCGGCCTGCGAAATTTCCTACTGAATCGCTAGGTTTCTCCGACAAGATGAACTTTGCCGGGCCGTCTATCCTCAGAACCCTTACTGACGCAAAACCACCGTTCGAGGAGAGAGCTATGAGTATCGTTAAAAAAGCATCCGCGCATTGGGAAGGTGATCTGAAAACTGGCCTGGGTTCCATCTCCACGGAAACCGGCGTACTGCGCGAAGCACCCTACGGCTTCAAGGCCCGTTTCGAAGGCGGCAAGGGCACTAACCCTGAAGAATTGATCGGCGCGGCCCACGCGGGCTGTTTCTCCATGGCGTTTTCCATGATTCTTGGCGATGCCGGCCTTAAGGCTGACAGCATCGACACCCAGGCTGAAGTGACCCTGGACCAAGTAGACGGCGGCTTTGCGATTACCGCCGTGCATCTGGTGCTGAAAGCCAAGATCCCCGGCGCAAGCCAGGCGCAGTTCGACGAACTGAGCAAAAAGGCGAAGGAAGGCTGCCCGGTGTCGAAGGTGCTGAATGCAAAAATCAGCCTGGATGCCACGCTGGTCTAACTGACACAGCAAAATCCCCATGTGGGAGCGAGCTTGTGTGGGAGCCGGGCTTGCCCGCGATAGGTTCACCTCGGTTAGCCAGTTGTATCGAGGCGTTGCCATCGCAGGCAAGCCAGCTCCCACACCCGCCCGCTCCCACAGTTTGTTGTGCGTTAAATCAGAACTCGCGTTTCCAAAATGTGGTCGAATAGCCTAGGCGCACACCCGTGCGCAGTGCATTCAGGGAGCTTCACACATGAAACGTTTTGCCTTGGCGATCATCTGCGGTGTATTGGCCACTTCGGCTGTGGCCGCACCAAAAGATTGTGAAGAGCTCAGGAAAGAAATTGAGGTGAAGATCCAGGCTAAAGCTGTTCCGTCCTACACCCTTGAGATCGTCAGCAAAGAAGAAGGCGACAAACACGACGAGGCCATGCGTGTTGGTACCTGTGAAAACGGAACCAAAACCATCGTCTATCAGAAAAACAACGACTGATCAGATGCAGTTAACACTGCGCTCCTCAGCCAACAGCTGACGCGCCGTGTTGTACAGCCGAATATTGGGCGTAAAGGCCAGCGAGCGCCCCTCCAGCACATAGCGCTGGCCTGCCTGGAAGTTGTCGTACTGCAGGGTCATGAAGCAGGTTCGGTCATGGGTCTGGTCCAGGCCGCCAAAGCCCGCCCCGGTGTTCACCTCGAAATCAAAGCGCACCATCAGCTCATGGCTGCCCGGTGGCACCTGAAAGAAACGCCCGTCGTTGAGGTTCTTGCCGTCCAGGCGCTGAGCCATCACCAGTTTGGCGCCGGGTGTCGGCGTGGCGAAATCGATCCAGGCCTGGTGCGGGTCGACCGGCGGGATGGGGGTCGAAGCGCAGGCGCTGAGCAACAAGGTGGTGACGGGTAGCAAGAGCTGGCGCATGGCGGGCACTCAACGGTGGGTAAGAATTGGAACTGGCAGCCTGTGGCAACAGACTCTGTATCAGTATAAACACGCCACGGCATGGAAAAATTCCGTGCAGGCAGGATAGTCTGGCGGGCAAATAACCCAGGGGCGGTCGGTGCATGGTCAGGCGTTTTCTTCCAGGGTTGATGGTGCTGCTGCTCAGCGGCTGCTCCAGCGTGAGTTACTACAGCCAGTTGGCCAGCGGCCAGTGGCAATTGCTGCGGGCTCGGGAGCCGGTTGCCGAGGTCATCGCCGACCCTGCTCGCCCACAGGCGTTGCGCGACCACCTGGTGCAATCGCAAAAGGCCCGCGCCTTTGCCAGTGAGCATCTGCACCTGCCGGACAACCAGAGTTACCGTTTGTACGCCGACATTGGCCGGCCTTATGTGGTCTGGAATGTGTTCGCCACGCAGGAGTTTTCCCTGTCGCCTGAAACCCACTGCTTCCCTATCGCTGGGTGCGTGGCCTATCGCGGGTATTACAGCCAGGGCGTAGCACGCGGCGAAGCGGCGTTATTGCAGCAACAAGGCATGGACGTGTCGATTGGCGGCGTCGAAGCTTATTCCACCCTCGGTTGGTTCAACGACCCGATCATGAGTTCGATGATGGGTTGGGGTGATGAACGCCTGGCCACGCTGATCTTCCACGAGCTGGCGCACCAGCGTTTTTATGTAAAGGACGACACCGAGTTCAACGAGTCCTACGCCAATTTCGTCGAGCAGGAAGGCACCCGTCAATGGCGTGCGGTGCGGGGCCTGGCGCCGCTGAGTAATGCGGCGTTGCAGCAGCGCGACCAATTTATCCGGCTGGTGCTCGATACCCGCAAACGCCTGGAGGCGTTGTACGCACAGCCCTTGGCGGTGGTCGTGATGCGCCAGGCCAAGGCGGCAGAGTTCGAGCGTTTGCGCAGTGAGTACCGGCACCTGCGCGACAGCCAATGGGGCGGTGACAAGCGTTATGACGTGTGGATCAACCAGCCGATGAACAATGCGCGGTTATTGCCGTTCGGGCTGTATGACCAGTGGGTGCCGGCGTTTGCGGCGTTGTTTGCGCAGGAAGGCGGGGATTGGGTGAAGTTCTTTGCGGCGGTGGAGAAGCTGGGTGGGTTGCCGGTGGAGCAGCGTAAGGCGGCGTTGCGGCAGTTGGAAGGTGGTGGCCGTTAGGGCCTCATCGCAGGCAAGCCAGCTCCCACATTTGACCGCGTTCACAATTCAAACTGTGGGAGCTGGCTTGCCTGCGATAGCGGCCTCAAGGCCGCTGCAAAAACGCCTGATGCATCTGCTCAAGCGTCTCAAAATGCCACGTCGGCGCCTCGGCATTCAATTCCTCAAAACTACCAAACCCATACCCCACCGCCGCCGAATCCAGCCCATTGCTGCGCGCGCCGATCAAGTCATGTTTGCGATCACCAATCATCAAAGTGGTCGCCGGGTCCAAACCCTCTTCGCTCATCAGATGCGCAATCAGCTCAACCTTGTGGGTGCGCGTGCCATCCAGTTCGCTGCCGTAGATCACCTTGAAGTGCTTGGCAAAATCAAAATGCCGTGCGATCTCACGGGCAAACACCCAAGGCTTGGACGTGGCCACATACAGCTGGCGGCCTTGGCCATTCAGCTCCTCAAGCAACGGCATCACGCCGTCGAATACGCGGTTTTCATACAGGCCGGTGACCTTGAAGCGCTCGCGATAAAAATTCACCGCTTCCCAGGCCTTGGCCTCATCGAAGCCATAAAACTGCATAAAGGCTTGCAGCAATGGCGGGCCGATAAAGTGTTCCAGCTTGGTCAGGTCCGGCTCGTCGATGCCGAGTTTGCCAAGGGCGTACTGGATCGAACGGGTGATGCCCTCGCGCGGGTCGGTCAGGGTGCCGTCCAGGTCAAACAACACGGTTTGGTACTGCTGGGTCATCGGTCGAATCCTTCAGCCAGGTGCAAATCTTTGAGCTTCACGTAGTTCGCGGCGCTGTAGGTGAAGAAGGCGCGCTCTTTGTCAGTCAGTGGGCGGATTTGTTTAACCGGGCTGCCCACGTACAAAAAGCCGCTCTCCAGTTGCTTGCCGGGCGGCACCAGGCTGCCGGCGCCGATGATCACATCGTCTTGCACCACCGCGCCGTCCATCACGATGCTGCCCATGCCGATCAAGATGCGATTGCCGACCGTGCAGCCGTGCAGCATGACTTTGTGGGCGATGGTGACGTCATCGCCGATCAGCAGCGGGAAGCCATCCGGGTTGAACGGCCCGGCGTGGGTGATGTGCAGCACACAGCCGTCCTGCACGCTGGTGCGCGCACCGATGCGGATGCGGTGCATGTCGCCGCGAATCACGGTCAATGGCCAAACCGAGCTGTCGGTGCCGATTTCGACATCGCCGATCACCACCGCCGAAATATCGACAAAAGCCCCGGCGCCCAGGGTTGGCGTGTGGTTCTGATAGGTGCGAAGGGTCACGATAGCCTCTCTCTTATAGGTTGATAGCTGCGGTGGGTGTTGATTGTAATTAAGATGGCCCCATCTTTGTCTTATCAGTTTCTTCAGCCAAGGTACCCACCGTGAGCGCGAACAACCCACTTTTGCAGTCCTACGACCTGCCGCCGTTCTCGGCGATCCGTGCCGAGCACGTGCAGCCGGCCATTGAACAGATCCTCGCCGACAACCGCGTTGCCATCAAAGGCATCCTGCAAAGCCAGGGCAAAAACCCTACGTGGGCCGGTTTGGTACTGGCCATGGACGAACTGAATGACCGTCTGGGCGCCGCCTGGAGCCCGGTCAGCCACCTCAACGCCGTGTGCAACAGCGCTGAATTGCGCGAAGCCTACGAGGCTTGCCTGCCGGCATTGAGCGCCTATTCCACCGAAATGGGCCAGAACCGCGAGCTGTTCCAGGCCTTCGAAGCCCTGGCCAACAGCCCGGAAGCCGACGGTTTCGATGTGGCGCAAAAAACCATTCTGGAACATTCGCTGCGCGACTTCCGCCTGTCGGGTATCGATTTGCCGCCAGAGCAGCAAAAACGTTACGCCGAAGTGCAGAGCAAACTGTCGGAGCTGGGCAGCAAGTTCTCCAACCAACTGCTGGACGCTACCCAGGCGTGGACCAGGCATGTCACCGACGAAGCCACCCTCGCCGGCCTGACTGATTCGGCCAAGGCGCAAATGGCCGCCGCCGCCCAGGCCAAAGGCCTCGATGGCTGGTTGATCACCCTGGAATTCCCAAGCTACTACGCGGTAATGACCTACGCCCAGGACCGCGCCCTGCGTGAAGAAGTCTACGCGGCCTACTGCACCCGTGCGTCGGACCAAGGCCCGAATGCCGGTAAGAACGATAACGGCCCGGTGATGGAACAGATCCTCGACCTGCGTCAGGAACTGGCCAAACTGTTGGGCTATGCGTCGTTCTCCGAGCTGAGCCTGGCGACCAAAATGGCCGAGTCCAGCGACCAGGTGCTGAGCTTCCTGCGCGACCTGGCCAAGCGCAGCAAGCCGTTTGCCGCCCAGGACCTGCAACAGCTCAAGGCTTACGCTGCCGAACAAGGCTGCGCCGACCTGCAAAGCTGGGACAGCGGTTTCTACGGCGAAAAGCTCCGCGAACAACGTTACAGCGTGTCCCAGGAAGCCCTGCGCGCTTACTTCCCGATCGACAAAGTGCTGAGCGGCCTGTTCGCCATCGTGCAGCGCCTGTACGGCATCGAAATCGCCGAGCAAAAAGGCTTCGACACCTGGCACCCGGATGTTCGCCTGTTTGAGATCAAGGAAAACGGCCAGCACGTCGGCCGCTTCTTCTTCGACCTGTACGCCCGCGCCAACAAGCGTGGCGGCGCGTGGATGGACGGCGCGCGCGATCGCCGCCGCACTGTCGACGGCGTGCTGCAAAGCCCGGTGGCGAACCTGGTGTGCAACTTCACCCCGGCCGACAGCGGCAAGCCTGCCCTGCTGACCCACGATGAAGTGACCACGCTGTTCCACGAATTCGGCCACGGCCTGCACCACCTGCTGACCCGTGTTGAACACGCGGGCGTGTCCGGCATCAACGGCGTGGCCTGGGATGCGGTGGAACTGCCGAGCCAATTCATGGAGAACTGGTGCTGGGAGCCGGAAGGCCTGGCGCTGATCTCCGGCCACTATGAAAGCGGCGAGCCGCTGCCCCAGGATCTGCTGGAAAAAATGCTCGCGGCGAAGAACTTCCAGTCCGGCCTGATGATGGTGCGCCAGCTGGAATTCTCGCTGTTCGACTTCGAACTGCACGCCACCCACGGCGATGGCCGCACGGTAGCGCAGGTGCTTGAAGGCGTGCGCGATGAGGTCTCGGTGATGCGTCCGCCAGCCTACAATCGCTTCCCCAACAGCTTTGCGCACATCTTCGCTGGCGGTTACGCGGCGGGTTACTACAGCTACAAGTGGGCCGAAGTGCTGTCTGCCGACGCTTTCTCCAAGTTTGAAGAAGACGGCGTGCTCAATGCCGAAACCGGCCGGGCATTCCGTGAAGCGATCCTGGCGCGCGGTGGCTCCCAGGCACCGATGGTGCTGTTCGTCGACTTCCGCGGACGTGCGCCGTCGATTGACGCACTCTTGCGCCACAGCGGCCTGAGTGAGGACGCAGCAGCATGAGTGATGGGCCTGTGGTGACCAAAAAGCAATTTATCGCCGGGGCGGTCTGCCCGGCGTGCGAAGAGTTGGACAAGTTGAAAATGTGGACCGAAGACGATGTGCCGCACCGCGAATGTGTGGCCTGCGGCTATTCGGACACGCTGAATGAACAAGGCAACTCGGTGCCCAAGGAATTGGGCACGCGGGTCAATACGTCGGCGTTGAAGGCACCTGCGGACCCGAAGGTGCAGGCGGTGCAGTTTTTCCCTAATCCCAAGCTGAAAAAGGACTGATACCCGGCGCCTGCTTCTGGTTGGGGCGGGCTTTTTGTGGGAATCGGGCTTGCCCGCGATGCAGGCACCGCGGTGTGTCATTCACACCGCGTTGAAGCTATCGCAGGCAAACCCGCTCCCACAGAACGGTGCGCTACAGTTGCTCTTCGGCCTTGTCTGTCGTGGTGATCCAGCTTTTTACCGAGCACAGTGCAAAGGCACTGGTGCTGCAGTCGCCATTGGCCAACGCGGTACGCAACTTGTCGATATCCGCCTTCATCATGTAGCGAACACCGTCCCTAAAGCCGCTACTTGAACCAAAGCCGCCCAGCGTCATCTCGTTCAGCGCATCCTCCTTGCTCCACCCCTGAATCACCACCCGATACATCGCCGCCATCAGGCCAGTGCGATCAGAGCCGTGTTTGCAGTGCATCAGCACCGAGCCCTGGGTTTCGGCTTCCTGGATGGCCCTGAGCGCCGCCAGCACGTCGGCATCGTCGACATGGTTGGTGCGATACGTCAACTGCACCTGTTTGATATCAGAAGTCTTCAGCCAGGGCGCATCAGATTCCGGCAGGAAGTTGATCACTGTGCCGATCTTCAGATTTTGCAGCACAGGCAGCGCAGTGCTGTCCGGCAACGCACTGCGATACAGCGTGGGCGTCATCTGGTGCAGGTTGAATTGGTCGCCCACAGGCTGTGCCCACTCAGGCGAGCGGATAGACGTAGCCCCGTCGGCCTGGGCCTGCAGCGTGGTGAATAGTGCCATGAACGCCAGGCCAAGGGCGGGCAACAATCGAATCGTGAACATGCGTGTTGAGACCGAATGGGATAGGGCTGATGGGTTTCAGAGTCGCCTGCGAGGGGTCAATGCCGTGTGAGGTGGCCGTCAAAGAATCGTGAATCCGCCATCTGATCCGCTGTTTTTCGCGCTGAATCGATTTCTCTTAATGCTTAGGCTGCTATCATTTGTAACTATTGATTGCCAGTGTGTGCTATCCCTTTGGATCCAATGCCCTGGCAAACCATCACGCTGCTCCCAGAAGCGGCGGATAAACCCGTGACCACATGATGAGGTGCACCTATGTCTGATCAAGATCAGGACAACCCGCGGCGTGACTTTTTACGCAAATCCTTGACCTTGATCCCGGTGGTCACGGTTGCCAGCACTGGCCTTGGCGGCTCGATGTTGATGGCCACACCGGAGCCGGTGCAGGCCGCTCCCGCTAAAACGCCTGTCAGCGACAAAGCCTACGAGCCGAGTTACTTCACGGCCGAAGAGTGGGCGTTTATCAACGCTGCCGTCGCCCGCCTGATTCCCGCGGATGCCCAAGGCCCAGGCGCCCTGGAAGCCGGCGCGCCGGAATACATCGACCGCCAAATGAACACGCCGTATGCCGCTGGCGCGCTGTGGTTCATGCAGGGCCCGTTCAACGCCGATGCGGCGCCAGAGATGGGCTGGCAGAGCAAACTGGTGCCCAAAGACATCTATCGCCTGGGCATTGCCGCCACGGATGCGTGGTCGAAGGCGTTCAACGGTAAAGCTTTTGCTGTGCAAGACAGCGCTACCCAGGATGACATGCTGCGGCGTATGGAGGCGGGCGGCGGCGAGATGACCGCACATTTCGAGGCCGTACCGGCCAAGATGTTCTTCAACCTGTTGCTGCAAAACACCAAGGAAGGCTTCTTCTGCGACCCGATCCACGGTGGCAACAAAGGCATGGTCGGTTGGACCATGATCGGCTTCCCCGGCGCCCGCGCCGATTTCATGGACTGGGTTGAACGCAACGAGCAATACCCCTTCCCGGCTGTTTCCATTCGCGGCGAGAGGGCATAAACGTGGCGACCATCATGAAGAAAGTGGACGCGGTGATCGTCGGTTTCGGCTGGACCGGCGCGATCATGGCCAAGGAGCTGACGGAAGCTGGCCTCAACGTGGTAGCGCTGGAGCGCGGCCCGATGCAGGACACCTACCCGGACGGCAACTATCCCCAGGTCATCGACGAACTGACCTACAGCGTGCGTAAAAAGCTCTTTCAGGACATCTCCAAGGAGACGGTGACCATTCGCCACAGCGTGAATGATGTCGCCCTGCCCAACCGTCAGTTGGGTGCGTTCTTGCCGGGCAATGGCGTGGGTGGCGCGGGCCTGCACTGGTCGGGCGTGCATTTTCGTGTCGACCCGATCGAGCTGCGCATGCGCAGCCACTATGAAGAGCGCTACGGCAAAAATTTCATCCCCAAAGACATGACCATCCAGGACTTCGGCGTGAGCTATGAAGAGCTGGAGCCGTTTTTCGACTACGCCGAAAAAGTCTTCGGCACCTCCGGCCAGGCCTGGACCGTAAAAGGCCAGTTGGTGGGTGAAGGTCGTGGCGGCAACCCGTATGCGCCGGATCGCTCCAACCCGTTTCCGTTGGAATCGCAGAAAAACACCGTGTCTGCGCAGTTGTTTCAGAAAGCGGCTACTGACGTCGGCTACAAACCCTACAACCTGCCGTCCGCCAATACTTCAGGGCCCTACACCAACCCCTACGGCGCGCAGATGGGGCCGTGCAACTTCTGCGGCTTCTGCAGTGGCTACGTGTGCTACATGTACTCCAAGGCCTCGCCGAACGTAAACATCCTGCCGGCGCTGCGTCAGGTGCCGAACTTTGAGCTGCGGGCCAACTCCCACGTGCTCAAGGTCAACCTCGACAGCACCAAGAGCAAGGCCACCGGCGTGACCTATATCGACGCCCAGGGCCGCGAATGCGAGCAGCCGGCGGACCTGGTGATCATCGCCTCCTTCCAGTTCAACAACGTGCGCCTCATGTTGCTCTCGGGCATCGGTAAACCTTACGACCCGATGACCAATGAGGGCGTGGTGGGCCGCAACTTTGCCTACCAGAACATGGGCACCATCAAGGCCTTCTTCGACAAGGACACCCACACCAACAACTTCATCGGTGCCGGCGGCAATGGCGTGGCCATCGATGACTTCAACGCGGACAACTTCGACCACGGCCCGCACGGCTTTGTGGGCGGCTCGCCGATGTGGGTCAACCAGGCCGGCAGCCGGCCGATTGCCGGTACGTCAAACCCGCCGGGTACGCCGGCGTGGGGCAGCGCCTGGAAGCGCGCCACCGCCGATTACTACACCCACCAAGTGTCGATGGACTCCCATGGCGCGCATCAATCCTACCGGAGCAATTACCTGGATCTGGACCCGGTTTACCGCGACTCCTACGGCCTGCCGCTGCTGCGGATGACGTTCGACTGGCAGGAAAACGACATCAAGATGAACCGCTTCATGATGGAGAAAATGGGCAAGGTCGCCGCGGCGATGAACCCCAAGGCCATTGCTGTGCTGGGCAAAAAAGTCGGTGAGCAGTTCAACACTGCGTCCTACCAGACCACCCACCTCAATGGTGGCGCGATCATGGGCACCGACCCGAAAACCAGTGCGCTGAACCGTTACCTGCAAAGCTGGGATGTACACAACGTGTTTGTCCCAGGCGCATCCGCTTTCCCGCAAGGCCTGGGCTACAACCCTACCGGCCTGGTGGCAGCGTTGGCTTACTGGTCGGCGCGGGCGATCCGCGAGCAGTACTTGAAAAACCCCGGCCCACTGGTTCAGGCATAAGGAGCGATGACCATGAAAGCACTTGTTATCGCGAGTTTCGTCCTGTTCAGCAGCTGTTCGGTAAGCGCGGCTGAAACCGATTTGATCAAACAGGGTGAATACCTGGCACGCGCCGGTGACTGCGTGGCCTGCCACACCGCCAAGGGTGGCAAACCCTTCGCCGGTGGGCTGCCGATGGAAACCCCGATCGGGGTGATCTATTCCACCAACATCACCCCGGACAAAACCGGCCTGGGCGACTACAGCTTCGAAGACTTCGACAAGGCCGTGCGCCATGGCGTCGCCAAGAACGGTAGTACGCTTTACCCGGCGATGCCGTACCCGTCCTACGCACGTGTCAGCGACAGCGACATGCAGGCGTTGTATGCGTACTTCATGAAGGGCGTGGAGCCCGTCGCCCAAGAGAACAAGGACAGCGATATTCCCTGGCCCTTGAGCATGCGATGGCCGTTGGCAGCCTGGCGCTGGATGTTCGCGCCGGCGGTCGAGGAGCATCAGGTGCAAGCCGCAGCCGACCCGGTGGTCGCTCGCGGTGCCTATCTGGTTGAAGGCCTCGGCCATTGCGGCGCCTGCCACACCCCGCGTGCCCTGACCATGCAGGAAAAAGCCCTCAGCGCGACTGACGGCAACGCGTTCCTGTCCGGCAGTGCGCCGCTGGAAGGCTGGATCGCAAAAAGCCTGCGCGGCGACCACAAGGACGGCCTTGGCAGCTGGAGCGAGGAGCAGTTGGTGCAGTTCCTCAAGACCGGCCGCAGTGACCGCAGTGCAGTGTTTGGCGGCATGAGTGACGTGGTGGTGCACAGCATGCAGTACATGTCCCAGGACGACCTCACCGCGATTGCGCGATACCTCAAGAGCCTGCCGGCGGTGGACCCGAAGGATCAGCCGCATCAGTACGACAAGCAGGTGGCCGAGGCGCTGTGGAAAGGTGACGACAGCAAGCCGGGCGCGTCGGTGTATATCGACAACTGCGCGGCGTGCCACCGTACCGACGGCCATGGCTACACGCGGGTGTTCCCGGCGCTGGCGGGTAACCCGGTGTTGCAGACGGCGGACGCCACCTCGTTGATCAACATCGTGTTGAACGGTGGCACCTTGCCGGCCACCCACACGGCGCCGTCGACTTTCACCATGCCGGCGTTCGCGTGGCGTCTGTCGGACCAGGAAGTCGCGGATGTGGTCAGTTTTGTTCGCGGCAGCTGGGGCAATAAAGGCGCTCCGGTCAAAGCCAGCGACGTGGCAGACCTGCGCAAAAGCGATATGCGCACCACGTCGGGTGACGACTTGGGGCAGGTCACGCAAAAGCACTGATCCTGCCCTGGCCGCCAAACGGCACTGGTCAGAAACCTCGCGCCTCGATACTGTATATAAAAACAGTATCGAGGCGTTTTCATGACTACTGCGCTGCCGCCCCGTGGCCGGGGCACGGCCACTAACCTGCACAACCGCTTTGCGCCGACCGTCAGCGTGGCCGAAGACGACGGCTGGTTCCAGGAAGTGCCGCCGACCCAGGGCACCGAAGTGCGTATCGAAACGGCCAAAAGCATCATCACCCGCAACAACTCGCCGGATTTGCCGTTCGACCGCTCCATCAACCCCTATCGCGGCTGCGAGCATGGCTGCATCTACTGCTATGCGCGGCCCAGCCACGCCTATTGGGACCTGTCGCCAGGGCTGGATTTCGAAACCAAACTGATTGCCAAGACCAACGCCGCCGACGTCCTGGAGCAACAGCTGTCCAAGCCAGGTTATGTGTGTGCGCCGATCAACCTGGGCTCCAATACCGACCCGTACCAGCCTATCGAGCGCGACTACACAATCACCCGGCAAACTCTCGAAGTGCTGCTGCGCTATCGGCACCCGGTGACCATCATCACCAAGGGCTCGTTGATCCTGCGCGACCTCGACCTGCTCACTGAGTTGGCGCGCCAGCGGCTGGTGGCGGTGATGATCAGCCTCACCAGCCTGGACGACGAACTCAAGCGTATCCTGGAGCCGCGTACAGCCGCGCCCAAGGCGCGGTTACGGGCGATTCGGGTGATGCGCGAGGCGGGTATCCCGGTGGGTGTGCTGTGCTCGCCGATGATTCCGATGATCAACGACAGCGAGCTGGAAAGCCTGCTGACCGAAGCCCACGCTGCCGGTGCGCAGAGCGCCGCCTACATGATGCTGCGGCTGCCGTTGGAAGTGGCGCCGCTGTTCGAGGAATGGCTGGCGGCGCATTACCCGCAACGTGCGGCCCATGTGATGAGCCTGGTGCGTCAGGTGCGCGGCGGCGAGGTGTATGACAGCCGTTTCGGCGTGCGCATGCGTGGCGAGGGGCCGTTTGCCGATTTGCTGGCGCTGCGTTTCAACAAAGCGATCAAGCGGCTGGGGCTCAATCGACGGGAGGGGTTTAATCTGGATTGCACGGCGTTTTGCCCACCGGGCAGGCAGATGGCATTGTTGTAAACTGAACAGAACGATGGCGTCATGCTTGTGGAATAGTCGCGTTTTGACATCACTGAAACCCGCGTTCTAGAGCGGTTCATTCAGTTTGAGTTAAGTTTCGGCGGTTACCTTGTTCGGCGAGTAACTGATGAGTCGACGCCTTGGGTTGTTTAGTTTTTCAACTTTTCCGATAGCCAGACGTCGAACTGCCCTGAACACTCCCCTGCATTTAATTAAGAGGATGAATCATGAGTGACAAGGATAAACAGCCGTTGGCTGCGTCGGCTTCAGCCCCTGAGGTGGCGGAGTCTGCCGATGCAGCGTTAAAGCACATCGTTGACGGCTTTTTGCATTTCCATCACGACGTCTTCCCGCAGCAGGAAGAACTGTTCAAGAAACTCGCCACGGCCCAGAGCCCACGGGCGATGTTTATTACCTGCGCTGACTCGCGCATCGTGCCCGAGCTGATCACCCAAAGCTCCCCCGGCGATTTGTTCGTGACGCGTAACGTCGGCAACGTGGTGCCGCCCTACGGCCAGATGAATGGCGGGGTTTCCACCGCCATCGAGTACGCGGTGCTCGCCCTGGGCGTACAGCACATCATCGTGTGCGGGCACTCCGATTGCGGCGCCATGCGCGCGGTACTCAACCCCGACAGCCTGGAAAAGATGCCGACGGTACGGGCGTGGTTGCGTCACGCCGAAGTCGCCAAGTCCATGGTTGAAGACAACTGCGACTGCGCCAATGAAGGCGAGAGCATGAAGGTGCTGACCGAAGAAAACGTCATCGCCCAATTGCAGCATCTGCGTACCCACCCTTCCGTGGCCTCGCGCATGGCCAATGGTCATTTGTTTATCCATGGTTGGATCTACAACATCGAGACCAGCGAAATCCGCGCTTATGATGCGGACCAGGCGGCATTCAGACCGCTGAACGGCACCGAGCCAATTCCTTGCGCGACGCCTAGAGCGCGCTTCTAAAACACTTCCCTGCCGGGTCAAGCGGTGGCTGCCATGGATGCAGCCCGGCTTTGCCGTGCCCGGCGAATGCCTCGGGAGAGCCATCATGCGTGCTGCTCAATTAAAAGCTGTATTGCCACGGGAGCTGCTGGCCTCGGTGGTTGTGTTTCTGGTCGCCCTGCCCTTGTGCATGGGTATTGCGATCGCGTCCGGCATGCCGCCGGCCAAGGGGCTGATCACCGGGATTATCGGTGGCCTGGTGGTGGGTTGGCTGGCGGGCTCGCCGCTGCAGGTCAGTGGCCCTGCGGCGGGTTTGGCGGTGCTGGTGTTCGAGCTGGTGCGGCAACACGGGATGATGATGTTAGGGCCGATCCTGTTGCTGGCGGGTTTCCTGCAACTGGTGGCCGGGCGCTTACGCCTGGGCTGCTGGTTCCGGGTCACGGCGCCGGCGGTGGTGTACGGCATGCTGGCGGGCATCGGCGTATTGATTGTGCTGTCGCAGGTGCATGTGATGCTCGACGGCGCGCCCAAACCGTCGGGGCTGGATAACCTGGCAGGCTTCCCGGCGGCCGTGGCCGAAGCCATCCCGACGCTGGGCGGCGGCCTGGGTTGGCAGGCTGGCTTGCTGGGGCTGTCGACCATGCTGGTGATGTACTGCTGGGATAAATTCCGTCCGCAAAAAATGCGCTTCGTGCCGGGTGCCTTGCTGGGTGTGGGCCTGGCGACGGTAACCAGCCTGGTGCTGGCGTTGCAGGTCAAGCGCGTGGAGGTGCCGGAAAACCTCGCCGACGCCATCGACTGGCTGCGCCCCAGCGACCTGCTGAACCTGGCCGATCCGCAACTGCTGATCGCCGCCTTTGCCGTGGCGTTTATTGCCAGCGCCGAAACCCTGCTGTCTGCGGCTGCGGTCGATCGGATGCACAGCGGCCAGCGCTCCGATTTCGACAAGGAACTGTCTGCCCAAGGTGTAGGCAACATGCTCTGCGGTTTGGTTGGCGCCTTGCCGATGACCGGCGTGATCGTGCGCAGCTCGGCCAACGTGCAGGCTGGCGCTACCACGCGGCTGTCGGCGATGTTTCATGGTGTGTGGCTGCTGGGCTTTGTGTTGCTGCTGTCGAGTGTGCTGCAAAGCATTCCGGTGGCGAGTTTGGCGGGCGTGCTGGTGTACACCGGGATCAAGCTGGTGGACGTCAAAGCGTTTCGCGCGCTGGGCCGTTATGGGCGGATGCCGATGTTTACCTACGCCGCCACGGCACTGGCGATCATCTTTACGGACCTGTTGACCGGCGTATTGGTGGGCTTCGGGCTCACGTTGCTGAAGCTAGCGTTTAAGGCTTCGCGATTGAAAGTCAGCCTGATCGATTTGCCCCAGGACGGTGAGATGGAGCTGCGATTGACCGGTGCCGCGACCTTCCTGAAAGTGCCGGCGCTGACTCAGGTGCTGTCGACGGTGCCTGCGGGGACCACCTTGCATGTGCCGCTGAGCAACCTGAGCTACATCGACCATTCGTGCCTGGAGTTGCTGGAGGAATGGGGCCGGGCGAATGCGGCCAAGGGCTCGACGCTGGTGATCGAGGCGCGGGGGTTGAAGCGCAGGCTCGAAGGCCGGGTGCGGACGACGGTGGGGATAGGTTCGGCGCCGCCAGTCACCTGACGAAACCGGATCAAAGCTGTGGGAGCGGGCTTGCTCGCGAAAGCGGTAGATCAGTCAACATCACTTTGGCTGACACACCGCTTTCGCGAGCAAGCCCGCTCCCACATTCAGATCTATGTTGGCTTGAGAATCAGGCTGGCTGATCCAGCGATAACTCAACGCCCAGTTGCCGCGACAGGCACGGCCAGCGCTTCCACGCCGCTTCCGTGTTCGGGCTCTTGAGTGTTTCGCGATACGCCTCGACCGACTCCAGCGCAAAGCTCTCTTCGTTGAGCATCTCATCCACCGCCAAATGCACTGCTTCATCCAGCTGATTGGCGAACTGCTCACCGATCAGTTGATGGGCAATCAAATTGGCGACGGTGGTATCTGCCGGAATCAACGGCTGGCCGAAATGCTTGATATACAGGTCGTTGACCTCTTCAACCAAGCGGTGAGCCAGGTAGGCCTCATCCAGCAGGCCGTCCAGGCCTTCATGGCCGGCCAGGATTGCAGGCGGCTGCAGGAAGAAATGCTCGGCGATTTTCAGCACCGGTTTGATCTGGCTTTCGATACCGGCTTCGCGGGCCACATCGTTGGCGGCTTCCAGCAAGTCCGGAACCAGTTCGATGTAGGCAGTGACAAAGCGGGTCATGACAATGTTGCTATCACCGTCAGCCAGGGAGATGGCCGAATGCAGGTGCGGCAATTGTTTTTCCAGTTGCAGGGCAAGCTGGCCCGTAGTGGCTTCGTGTTGATGGGCACGGGAAATCTGCTCGCGCAATGCGGCGGTGTTCATGAAGGCTCCAGTGAAACAGGCGTAGGAAAAGGGAGAGGATAAGGTAGCTCGTTTATACGAGCGCCTAAGACGCATTTGTCATAATTATTTCATGGTTATGCGTGTGCGTTATATCGAAATGCCATCGTTCGTCGGATAAACGTTTGCGCCCCCGGTTTTATTGGGCCCGCCCGTCTGTTTCTGCTCATTTGCCCCTACACATTGCGGGGTTGCCCCGGCTGTCTATACTCGGATTTGTACGCAATTAGCTGATGACGCCCAACTGCATGACGCAGGCAAGGCTTGGCGGTTGTAAGCAGTATGGAAGCCGCTCCCTTCGCCGCAGGTGCAAACCGGCGGGATAACAAGAAACATAAAGGGGAACCCGCAATGACGCGACATCCACACGTTTGGATGGGCCTACTGTTGTGGTCAGTATTCGGCCAGGCGCACGCCGCCTGGACAACGAATATGGCGCCAGGGGCTACTGAAGTCAGTCACGCCGTGTTTGACCTGCACATGACCATTTTCTGGATCTGTGTGGTGATCGGCATCATCGTGTTTGGCGCGATGTTCTGGTCGATGATCCTGCACCGGCGCTCCACGGGCCAGGTGGCGGCCAAGTTCCACGAGAGCACCACCGTGGAAATTCTCTGGACCGTAGTGCCCTTGCTGATCCTGGTGGCCATGGCCATTCCGGCAACCAAAACCCTGATCAACATCTACGACAGCAGTGAGTCGGATATCGATATCCAGGTCACCGGCTATCAGTGGAAGTGGCACTACAAATACCTGGGCCAGGACGTGGAGTTCTTCAGCAACCTGGCCACGCCCGCCGAGCAGATCCATAACCAGGCGACGAAGGGCGAGCACTACTTGCTCGAAGTCGACCAGCCGCTGGTGCTGCCGGTGGGCGCCAAGGTGCGCTTTCTGGTGACGGCCGCCGACGTGATCCACTCCTGGTGGGTGCCGGCCTTTGCGGTCAAGCGCGATGCGATCCCCGGCTTCGTCAACGAGGCCTGGACCCGGGTCGAGAAGCCTGGCATCTACCGTGGCCAGTGCGCCGAGCTGTGCGGTAAGGACCACGGCTTCATGCCGATCGTGGTCGAGGTCAAATCCAAGGCCGACTACGACACCTGGCTGGGCGAGCGCAAAGCAGAAGCCGCCAAGCTCAAGGAGCTGACGTCCAAAGAGTGGACGCTGGATGAGCTGGTGGCGCGTGGCGACAAGGTTTACCACACCACCTGCGTGGCCTGTCACCAGGCCGAAGGCCAGGGCCTGCCGCCAATGTTCCCGGCGCTCAAGGGTTCGCCGATTGCCATCGGGCCTAAGGAAGACCACCTGCACCGCGTGTACTTCGGCAAGCCCGGCACCGCCATGGCGGCGTTCGGCAAGCAGTTGTCGGAAGTCGATATCGCCGCCGTGGTCACCTACGAGCGCAACGCCTGGGGCAACAACAAAGGCGACATGGTCACGCCCAAAGACGTGCTGGCTCTGAAACAGGCGGAAAGCAAATGAAGGCCTCAACTGCGTATGCCCTGAACCGCACAGCCCATTCCTTTGCAGGAGAACGGCCATGAGCACTGTGATCGACCATGGTCATGCCGACCATGCCCACGGCCCCGCCAAAGGCTTGATGCGCTGGGTGCTGACCACCAACCACAAAGACATCGGCACCCTGTACCTGTGGTTCGCCTTCACCATGTTTCTGCTCGGTGGTTCATTCGCCATGGTGATCCGCGCCGAGTTGTTCCAGCCCGGCCTGCAGATAGTGCAACCGGCGTTCTTCAACCAGATGACCACCATGCACGGCCTGATCATGGTGTTTGGCGCGGTGATGCCGGCGTTCGTCGGCCTGGCCAACTGGATGATCCCGCTGATGATCGGCGCGCCGGACATGGCCTTGCCGCGCATGAACAACTTCAGCTTCTGGCTGCTTCCGGCAGCGTTCCTGCTGCTGGTCTCGACGCTGTTCACGCCGGGCGGGGGGCCGAATTTCGGCTGGACCTTCTACGCCCCGCTCTCCACCACTTATGCGCCGGAAAGCGTGACGTTTTTCATCTTTGCCATTCACCTGATGGGCATCAGTTCGATCATGGGCGCGATCAACGTGGTCGCCACCATTCTCAACCTGCGCGCGCCGGGCATGACCTTGATGAAAATGCCGCTGTTCGTGTGGACCTGGCTGATCACTGCCTTCCTGCTGATCGCGGTGATGCCGGTGCTGGCCGGTTGCGTGACCATGATGTTGATGGACATCCACTTCGGCACCAGCTTTTTCAGTGCGGCCGGTGGCGGTGACCCGGTGTTGTTCCAGCATGTGTTCTGGTTCTTCGGCCACCCCGAGGTGTACATCATGATCCTGCCGGCGTTTGGCGCCGTCAGCTCAATCATCCCGACCTTCTCGCGCAAGCCGCTGTTTGGCTACACCTCGATGGTTTACGCCACGGCAAGCATCGCGTTTCTGTCGTTCATCGTGTGGGCGCACCACATGTTCGTGGTCGGCATTCCGCTGGTGGGCGAGCTGTTCTTCATGTACGCCACGCTGCTGATCGCGGTGCCCACCGGCGTGAAGGTGTTCAACTGGGTCAGCACCATGTGGCAAGGCTCGCTGACCTTCGAGACACCGATGCTGTTCGCCGTGGCCTTTGTGATTCTGTTCACCATCGGCGGTTTCTCCGGGCTGATGCTGGCGATTGCCCCGGCGGACTTCCAGTACCACGACACCTACTTTGTGGTGGCGCACTTCCATTACGTATTGGTGCCTGGCGCGATCTTCGGCATCTTCGCTTCGGCCTACTACTGGCTGCCGAAATGGACCGGCCACATGTACGACGAAACCCTGGGCAAGCTGCACTTCTGGCTGTCTTTTGTGGGCATGAACATGGCGTTTTTCCCGATGCACTTTGTCGGGCTGGCCGGTATGCCGCGCCGGGTGCCGGACTACAACCTGCAGTTCGCCGACTTCAACATGGTTTCCTCGATTGGCGCGTTCATGTTCGGCGCCACGCAGATCTTCTTCCTGTTTATCGTGATCAAGTGCATCCGTGGCGGCCCGCCTGCGCCGGCCAAGCCGTGGGATGGCGCTGAAGGCCTGGAATGGAGCATCCCCTCGCCTGCGCCGTATCACACGTTTACGACGCCGCCGGAGGTCAAGTGAACGCCTTGTCGCAGGTCGAATCGGTCTCCTGTGGGAGCTGGCTTGCCTGCGATAGCGGTGTGTCAGGCGCCGAATCTATCGCCTGCCAGGGCCTCATCGCAGGCAAGCCAGCTCCCACAGAACATCAAAAGCCGGGTGAGCGCCATGCTTGAATCCGTCCCCATCAAGCGCCTGGTCACCCGCCTGCTGATCCTGGTCGTGGCCATGTTCGCCTTCGGCTTCGCCCTGGTGCCGATCTACGACGTGATGTGCAAGGCGTTCGGCATCAACGGCAAGACCGCCGGGCAGTATGAAGGTGAGCAGTTGGTGGACCCTACGCGTCAGGTGCGCGTGCAGTTCATGTCCACCAATGCCATCGACATGGTCTGGGAATTCCACTCCAAAGCCGATGAGGTCGTGGTCAACCCCGGCGCTGTCACCGAGATGCTGTTCGTGGCCTACAACCCCACTGACAAACCCATGACTGCCCAGGCTGTACCGAGTATTTCCCCGGCCGAAGCGGCGATGTATTTCCACAAGACCGAATGTTTTTGCTTCACCCAGCAAGTGCTGCAGCCAGGTCAGCGCATTGAAATGCCCGTGCGCTTTATCGTCGATCGCGACATGCCCAAGGATGTGAAGCATTTGACCCTGGCATACACGCTGTTTGACATCACTGCGCGCCAACCGCCGGTGGCCGTCCGTACCGGCGGCTAGCTACTGTTTGCCCCCTCAATCAGGAGAGCGAATACATGTCGTCTCATGATACGTACTACGTACCAGCGCAAAGCAAATGGCCAATAATTGCTACGTTTGGCATGTTGATCACGGTGTACGGCCTGGCCGTGTGGTTCAACGACCTCAAGGCAGCGCGCCCGGAATCCCACGGCCCGTGGATCTTTTTCGTCGGCGGCCTGTTGCTGGCCTACATGCTGTTCGGCTGGTTCGGCGCGGTGATCAAGGAAAGCCGCGCCGGTTTGTACAGCGCGCAGATGGATCGCTCGTTCCGCTGGGGCATGAGCTGGTTCATCTTTTCCGAGGTGATGTTCTTTATCGCGTTCTTCGGTGCACTGTTTTACGTGCGGCATATGTCCGCGCCATGGCTGGCGGGCGAAGGCTCCAAGGGCGTCGCGCACATGCTGTGGCCGAACTTCGAATTTGCCTGGCCGCTGCTCAACAACCCTGACCCGAAAATGTACCCGCCGCCCGAAGGCACCATCAGCCCGTGGGGCTTGCCGCTGGTCAATACGATCTTGCTGGTCAGCTCCAGCGTGACCATCACCATCGCCCACCATGCATTGCGCAAGGGCCATCGCGGTGCGCTGAAAATCTGGCTGGCGCTGACGGTGCTACTGGGTTGGGCGTTTTTGGGCTTTCAGGCCGAGGAGTACATGCACGCTTACAAAGAGCTGGGCCTGACCCTCGGATCTGGCGTGTACGGCGCGACGTTCTTCATGCTCACCGGCTTTCACGGCGCCCACGTGACCATCGGCACCATCATTCTGTTTGTGATGCTGATGCGCATCCTCAAGGGGCACTTCAACGCCGAGCACCAGTTCGGTTTTGAGGCCGCCAGTTGGTATTGGCACTTTGTGGATGTGGTGTGGATCGGCCTGTTTTTCTTCGTTTATGTGCTGTGAGGCGTTTTACCACGGTGCATGAGAGACCAACTGGCCGCTGAAAAAGCCCCAGGCGATCAAGCCCACGGTGATCGCGGCCAGTACAACACGCACGGTCAAGGCAGTGACGAGGCGGTTGGAGTTGCCCTCGTCCTTGACCAGAAAGAACAAGCCACTGAACAGGCTCACGACAGTCGCGATCAGCATCAGGGCAATGGCTGCTTTGAGCATGGTCAGGTTCCATTCGGATGGGCGGGCAATGAAAAGGCGGGCAATGAAAACAAGTATAGCCAGCGCCATAAAAGACTTTCGCCCAGGGCTCGCTCCCACGCTGGTGGTGCTGGTGCTGCTGCCGTTGATGGTGGGCCTGGGGTTCTGGCAATTGACTCGCGGGCATGAAAAACAGCTGCTGGTGGACAGCTATGCCGAACGGCGCGTGGCTGAGCCGGTCAGCAGCGTGCAGCTTCAGGGCATGGCTGACCCGGCCTTTCGCCGCGTGCGCCTGCGCGGCCAATTCGACGCCGAACACAGCGTGCTGCTCGACAACCGTATGCGCGACGGCAAAGCCGGTGTTGAGCTCTTGCAGCCCTTTCACGACCAGGCCAGCGGCGAATGGCTGTTGTTCAATCGCGGCTGGCTGCCCTGGCCGGATCGGCGCACGCCGCCCGTGTTCACCACGCCCGAACAACCGTTGAATCTGGATGCCTGGGTGTACGTCGCCCCCGGCGAAACCTTCCAACTGCATGCCGACCCCGCCACTACGCAATGGCCGCGCTTGCTGACCGCGCTGCATCCCGCCGCGCTCTGGGCGGAGTTGGGCCGCAACGGTTTCGCCTATGAGCTGCGCGCCGAACCTGGCCCCGGCACCTACGACACGACCTGGCCGGTGGTCGCCATGGGCCCGGAAAAACACTTGGGCTACGCCGTGCAGTGGTTCGCCATGGCACTGGCGTTGCTGGCGCTTTACCTCTACCTCGGATGGCATAACAAAAAGGAGAAACCCCATGGGAGCGGCCATGAATCCACCCAGCACGTCTGAGGCGCCCGACCGGCGCAAAGGCCGCTGGCAGCTGATTTTGATCCTGATGATGGTGATCGGCCCGATGGCGCTCGCCACCTTTATGTACAAGTTGCAGTTCTGGGTGCCCGACAGCCGCAGCTACCACGGCGAGATGATCGGCAAACGGCCAGACCCGCGCCGACATCGGCGTGCAGGCCGATGAAGAGCGTTGGCAACTGCTGGTTACCGCGCCCACCGCCTGCGCCGCCGACTGCCAGCAGCTGGTGTACCTGGCGCGCCAGCTGCAAATCAGCCTGGGCCGCGATGCCTCCCGCGCCAGCCATGCCCTGGCCAGCGCGCAGCCGGTGAGCTCGGATTACGAGACCAAGCTCAAGGCCGAATACCCGCAACTGCAGCGCTACCCGCTGGACCTGACCACCTTCAGTAAAAACGCGGCTGCGCCGGGTGATGCGCAACTGTGGATCGTCGACCCGCACGGCAATCTGGTGCTGCGCTACGACGCCAAGGTCAAGGGCAAGGACTTGCTCAACGACCTGCGCTTGCTGCTGAAACTGTCGAACATCGGATAAGGGCATCGTCATGGCCAAACCTGGATTTCGCCTCGCGTTGTTTGCCACTTTGCTGGCGCTGCTGGTCGTGCTGCTCGGCGCCTACACGCGCCTGACCCACGCCGGCCTCGGCTGCCCGGACTGGCCCGGCTGCTACGGTTTTATCAGCGTGCCGCAAAGCGAAGCCCAGCTGGCGCATGCCGAGCTGCATTTTCCCGATACGCCGGTAGAGGCCGACAAGGGCTGGGCCGAGATGACCCATCGCTACTTTGCCGGCACCTTGGGCCTGCTGATCGTGCTGCTGGCGGCGCGCTCGTGGAACCATCGGCGTGATCCGGGGCAGCCAGTAAAATTGCCGCTGTTTGTGTTGGCGGTGGTGTTTGCCCAGGCGGCGTTCGGTATGTGGACGGTGACGTTGAAGCTGTGGCCGCAAGTGGTCACGGGGCATTTGCTCGGCGGCTTTGCCACATTGAGCCTGCTGTTTCTGCTGACATTGCGACTGTCCGGCGTGCTGCCCGCATTGATCGTGCCCAGGCGCCTGCAATATTGGGGCACGGCGGGTCTGGTGCTGGTGATCGGGCAGATCGCGCTGGGCGGTTGGGTCAGTTCCAACTACGCAGCCGTGGCCTGTGTCGACTTGCCGACGTGCCATGGCGAGTGGTGGCCGGCGGCGGACTTTGCCAACGGGTTTCACCTCACCCAGCATATCGGCCCCAATTACCTCGGCGGCCAGCTCGACAGTGAAGCGCGCACGGCCATCCACCTGACCCATCGCATCGGCGCGGTGCTGGTGACGCTGGTGCTGCTGGGGCTGGCCTGGCAATTGCGCGCCGTGGGCATGACGCGGCTGGCAGGCCTGCTGCTGATCGCCCTCGCGGCGCAAATCTGCCTGGGCGTGAGCAATGTGGCGTTCGGCTTGCCGCTGCCGGTGGCGGTCGGGCACAACGCAGGCGGGGCGGGTTTACTGCTGACGCTGGTGCTGGTCAATTACCACGCCCGCACCAGCCTGGTCCGGGTGCGCAATCAGCTGCCGTTTGGCTGGCGCTTTATCCCGCGCAAGCACGTGTCGGGCCTCATCACCCTTAAAGGAGAGATGCCATGGCGACCTTGATCGGCGCGCGTCACGATCAAGCGATCTGGCGCGATTACCTGGAGCTGACCAAGCCGAAAGTGGTGGTGCTGATGCTCATCACGTCCTTGGTGGGCATGTTCCTCGCGACGCGCGCCGGGGTGCCGTGGACGGTGCTGGTGTTCGGCAATTTGGGCATTGCCCTGTGCGCCGGTGGCGCGGCAGCGGTCAACCATGTGGTGGATCGGCGCATCGACGCGGTGATGGCGCGCACCCATAAACGGCCGTTGGCAGAAGGGCGCGTGTCGCCCGTGGCGGCCTTGGCCTTTGCATTGTTTCTGGCTGTTGCAGGTTTGGCCTTGCTGCTGGCGTTCACCAACCCCTTGGCGGCCTGGCTCACGCTGGCCTCATTGCTGGGTTACGCGGTGATCTACACCGGTTTCCTCAAGCGCGCCACGCCGCAAAATATCGTTATCGGCGGCCTGGCCGGTGCTGCGCCGCCGCTGCTCGGCTGGGTCGCGGTTACCGGGCATGTCAGCGCCGAGCCGCTGCTGCTGGTGCTGATCATTTTTGCCTGGACCCCGCCGCACTTCTGGGCCCTGGCCATTCACCGCAAAGAGGAATACGCCAAGGCCGATATCCCGATGCTGCCGGTCACCCACGGCGAGCACTACACCAAGGTGCATATCCTGCTCTACACCTTCGCCCTGCTGGCGGTGAGCTTCATGCCCTATGTGATCCATATGAGCGGCCTGCTGTACCTGGCGTGTGCGCTGGTGTTGGGCGGGCGCTTTCTGCAATGGGCCTGGGTGCTGTACCGTGGCAGCAAGCCGCACGCGGCGATCAACACCTTCAAGTACTCTATCTGGTACTTGCTGCTGCTGTTTATCGCGCTGCTCGTCGACCACTACCTATTGTTGAACCTATGACTCGAACTCAAAAAACCGTCTTTATCCTGGTGGCCATCGTCGCGTTGATCATGGGCCTGACCGTTAACAAAGTGCTGAGCGGCAAAGGCCAGGGCGACCCTACCGCACTGATCGACGCCGGCATTATCCTGCTGCCGCAAAGCCGCCAGCTGCCGCCGGTGACCATGACCAATCAGGACGGCCAGCCAGTGGTGGTCAATGAGTTGAAAGGCAAGTGGAGCCTGCTGTTCTTTGGCTACACCTTCTGCCCCGACATCTGCCCGACCACCCTCGCGCAACTGCGCCAGATCAAGAGCGAGCTGCCTAAAGAGGCGGTGGATAAGTTGCAGGTGATCCTGGTCAGCGTCGACCCCAACCGCGACACACCGACCCAGCTCAAGCAATACCTGGGCTACTTCGACCCGCAATTCGAAGGCCTGACCGGCGCGAATGTGGAAGATGTGCAGAAAGTCTCGAATGCGGTGAGCATTCCGTTTATTCCGGCCGATACCAGCAAGCCCAACTACACCGTGGACCACAGCGGCAACCTGGCGCTGATCGGCCCGGATGGCACGCAGCGTGGGTTCATACGTGCGCCGTTGAATAACCAGAAGCTGGTGGCGCAGTTGCCGGGTTTGCTACAGCGCAAGTAGGCCAATCACTTACCTAACCCACAACACAAATAACCTGTGGGCGCTGGCTTGCCTGCCATAGCGGTGGCCCAGCTTGCATCTCAGTTGCTGACCCACCGCCATCGCAGGCAAGCCAGCTCCCACAGTGGTTTTGTGCAAGGGTTGAGCGTCGAGTCAGAACTCAAGATCTTTCAATCAACACTAAACACATGTGGGAGCGGGCTTGCTCGCGAAGGCGGTGGTTCAGTCGATAAATTGGGTGACTGACACTCCGCTTTCGCGAGCAAGCCCGCTCCCACATTGGGTTTTGTGCAAGATTTGAACAGGGTGTCGTCGGAGATTTCCCACGTGTTGTCGCGCTGTGCGTGAACTTGTTGGACGGTGTTGGGGTGGCTAGTCTTTGGCCTGTCGCTGCAAATTCAGTGACAGGGTGTGGAAGCCCTTATATCGTTAGGCGCACAAAGCGCCACCTAGTGTCAGGCGCTTTTTCTTGTCTGTGTTTTATGGTGGCTGTGCGCGGGGCGCTTTCGAGTGCGCCGGGTGCCTAACGTCCCGGTCTTCCACACCTGCGTACAGCCGCCACCCATTACGTGGAAGTAGTGCTTGGCGGTCCCTTGATACGTTAGGAGCTAGACCGTGCAAACACTTACCCCTGATCCACCGATCACACCCAAAGTCTTCACCCGCCATCATCACCAGCTGCACGCCGTGCTGGTTGACAGCCAACCCTGGTTCAGCGCCTCCGACATCGGCCATCTGATGGGCCTGCACCTAAACCCGGCGTTACTGCGCAAGCTCGATCCCGACCAACAACACACGTTGCCGCTGATCACTCATGGCCACTGTGCGCCGACGTTGATGGTCAGTGAGTCTGGCGTCTATGCGCTGCTTATCTACCACTACTACCCGGAGAACCGGTGCCTGCGCCAATGGCTGACCCATGAGGTGGTGCCAGCCCTGCGCTGATAGCAAAAGCCACGCAAAACAAAGCTGGTGGCACAGTTGCCGGGTTTGCTACAGCGCAAGTAGGCCAATCACTTACCTAACCCACAACACAAATAACCTGTGGGAGCAGGCAAGCCAGCTCCCACAGTGGTTTTGTGCAAGGGTTGAGCGTCGAGTCAGAACTCGGATCTTTCAATCAACACAAAACAAATGTGGGAGCGGGCTTGCTCGCGAAAGCGCAGTGTCAGTCGACTAGTAAGTGACTGAACCACCGCCTTCGCGAGCAAGCCCGCTCCCACATTTTTTGATCTTCGGTGTTGTGAAGATCGGGTTTGATCAGAACGCCGGCAGAATCGCGCCTTTGTACTTCTCAAGAATGAACGCTTTCACTTGCGGCGTGTGCAGGGCTGCAACCAGCTTCTTCACGGCGTCGGAATCCTTGTTGTCGTCGCGGGTCACCAGGATGTTCACGTAAGGCGAGTCGTTGCCTTCGATCACCAGGGCGTCCTTGGATGGGTCCAGCTTGGCTTCCAGGGCGTAGTTGGTGTTGATCAGCGCCAGGTCGACCTGGGTCAGCACGCGCGGCAGGGTCGCGGCTTCCAGTTCGCGGAATTTCAGGTTTTTCGGGTTGCCGGTAATGTCCTTGATGGTCGACAGGATGTTGGTCGGATCCTTCAGGGTGATCAGGTTGTGCTTGGCCAGCAGCAACAGGGCGCGACCGCCGTTGGTGGCGTCGTTCGGGATCACCACGTTGGCGCCATCTGGCAGCTCATCCAGTTTTTTGTATTTGCTGGAGTAGGCGCCCAGAGGCTCCAGGTGCACGGCAGCGACGCTCACCAAGTGAGTGCCCTTGGTTTTGTTGAACTCATCCAGGTACGGCTGGTGCTGGAAGAAGTTGGCGTCCAGGCGCTTTTCAGCCACCTGTACGTTTGGCTGCACGTAGTCGGTGAAGACTTTGACCTGCAAGTCCACGCCTTCTTTGGCGAGTACAGGCTTCACGAATTCGAGGATTTCCGCGTGGGGCACCGGCGATGCAGCGACTGTAATAGTCTCGGCAGCGTGGGCAGAAAACGCGGCAACGGCGGCGAAAGCAACCAGTAGTTTTTTCATCCAACAAGCTCCTTGTTCGGGCATGTGCCGGCGGGGGCCGGCAATGGCCGTTATTTTCGAGAGTAGTGTGTCACCAGCTTATCGCCGATGGTTTGCAGAATCTGTACCAGCACAATCAACATCACCACGGTGACGACCATTACGTCATCCTGGAAGCGTTGGTAACCATAGCGGATCGCCAGGTCACCCAGCCCGCCAGCACCCACGACGCCAGCCATGGCGGTGTAACCCACCAGGGCAATGGCAGTGACGGTGATTGCCGCAATGATGCCGGGTTTAGCCTCGGGCAGCAGTGCCTTGGTGATGATCTGCCGAGTGGTGGCGCCCATGGCTTGAGTCGCCTCGATGATGCCGCGATCCACCTCGCGCAATGCAGTTTCCACCAGCCGCGCGAAGAACGTCGAAGCGCCCACCACCAAGGGTGGGATCGCACCGGCCACGCCGAGCGAAGTGCCGGTGATAAAGATCGTCGTAGGGATCATCACAATCAGCAGAATGATAAACGGCAGAGAGCGTATGGCGTTGACGATAAATGCCAGCACGCCATAGGTGGCTTTCTGCTCGAGCAACTGACGTGGGCTGAACAGAAACAGCAGAACGCCCAGCGGCAAGCCAACCAGTACGGTGAAAACCAGCGAGGTGCTGAGCATCAGCATGGTGTCGCCGGTGGCAACCCAGATGTCGGCCCAGTCAACTTTGTCGAAATAATGCAGTAACGCGTCCATTAACGCAGTACCTCCATGTGCACATCGGCTGCGGTAAAGCGGGCGAAGGCCGCTTCCATGTCACCGCCGGTGATGGCCAGGGTCAGTTGCCCGTAGGGGGTGTCTTTGATGTGGTCGATGCGACCGGCAAGGATGCTGTAGTCCACTCCCGTTTCACGGGCGACGGTACCCAGCAATGGAGCGTAGGTCGCTTCGCCCTGGAACGTCAGGCGCACGATGCGGCCCGGTACATGGGCGAACACGTCACGCTGCTCGCCTTCATCGACTTGCTCGGCTTCTTGCACGAAGCGCTTGGTGGTCGGGTGCTTGGGGTGCAGGAACACCTCGGCCACCGAGCCTTGCTCGACGATCACGCCGGCGTCCATCACGGCGACCTGATCGCACACGCGGCGGATCACGTCCATTTCATGGGTGATCAGTACGATGGTCAGCTTCAACTCGCGGTTGATCTCGGCCAGCAGTTTGAGCACCGAGGCGGTGGTTTGCGGGTCGAGGGCGCTGGTGGCTTCGTCGCACAGCAAAATCTTCGGTTTGGTCGCCAGGGCGCGGGCGATGCCGACGCGCTGCTTCTGGCCGCCGGACAACTGCGCCGGGTACTTCCTGGCATGGTCCGAAAGGCCCACGCGGGCGAGCAGTTCAGCCACGCGCAGGTCGATGTCTTTACGCGACAACTCGCCGGCCAGGGTCAGCGGCAATGCCACGTTGTCGGCAACGGTCTTGGACGCCAGCAGGTTGAAGTGCTGGAAGATCATCCCGACTTGCTGGCGAAAACGGCGCAGGCCGTTGGCGTCCAGGGCAGTGACTTCTTCACCGTCGACGTTGATCTGACCGCCGCTTGGCTGCTCCAGGCGATTGATCAGGCGCAGCAGGGTACTTTTGCCCGCACCGGAGTGGCCAATCAGGCCGAACACCTGGCCGTTTTCGACGCGCAGGCTGGTGGGGTGCAGTGCGGGGATTTCCTTACCGGCGACGCGGTAGGTTTTATGGACGTTATGAAACTCGATCACGTAGCGAACCTTGTGGGGCGCATGGAAAAGGGATCAGCGGTTAGCCGGGCGCGCATTTTAGCCTGTCCGTATAGCGTTTCTTAGCATTTATTTCGCATTCATCCAGTGATTTGGCAATAACGCGATCAAAGGTCATAAAAAAGGAACGGCTAAAAACCCCATCAGTCATTACTTAAGCAACGCGATTTCCTCAGGTGCCGTGCCTGGGGTTTTGCTCAAACGAGCCGGGGGTCCGCTCTGGCCACTTTGATTAAGGAGTTTTGCCTGATGAGTACCAAGAAGCCAGCCACCCCGCCCAAGAGTGAGCTTGCGGGCACCGATACCCTGGACCGTGGCAACACCAACGCCAAGCTGCAAGCCCTCGAAGAGTTTCGCTCCGATGCGACCGGGCAGGCGCTGCGCACCAACCAAGGCGTAAAGATTTCCGATAACCAGAACACCCTTAAAGTCGGCGCCCGTGGCCCATCGCTGCTGGAAGACTTCATCATGCGTGAGAAAATCACGCACTTTGACCATGAGCGTATCCCGGAGCGCATCGTGCATGCCCGTGGCACCGGCGCCCATGGTTATTTCCAGACTTATCAGAACCATTCGGCGCTGAGCAAGGCCGGGTTCCTGCGCAACCCGGAGCATAAAACCCCGGTGTTCGTGCGTTTCTCTACCGTGCAGGGCCCGCGTGGTTCGGGCGACACCGTGCGTGACGTGCGCGGCTTTGCCGTGAAGTTCTTCACCGACGAAGGCAACTTCGACCTGGTGGGCAACAACATGCCGATCTTCTTCATTCAGGATGCGATCAAGTTTCCGGACTTTGTGCATGCGGTAAAACCTGAGCCCCATAACGAGATTCCTACCGGCGGCTCGGCCCACGATACGTTCTGGGATTTCGTCTCGCTGCAGCCGGAATCGGCGCATATGGTGCTGTGGGCCATGTCTGACCGTGCCATTCCGAAAAGCCTGCGCTCGATGCAGGGGTTTGGCATTCACACCTTCCGGTTGATCAATACCGAAGGTAAGTCCAGCTTCGTTAAATTCCACTGGCACCCGAAAGTCGGCACCTGCTCGCTGGTGTGGGACGAAGCGCAAAAGCTTGCCGGTAAAGACACCGACCACCACCGTCGCGACCTGTGGGAAGCGATCGAGGGCGGCGACTACCCTGAGTGGGAATTGGGCGTACAAATCGTTGCCGAAGAGGACGAGCACAAGTTCGACTTCGACCTGCTCGACCCGACCAAGATCATCCCCGAAGAGCTGGTGCCGATTACGCCGCTGGGCAAAATGGTGCTCAACCGTAACCCGGACAACTTCTTTGCCGAGGTCGAACAGGTCGCCTTTTGCCCAGGCCACATCGTGCCGGGTATCGACTTCACCAACGACCCACTGCTGCAAGGCCGCCTGTTTTCCTATACCGATACGCAGATCAGCCGACTCGGTGGCCCGAACTTTCATGAGCTGCCGATCAACCGGCCGGTCACGCCTTTCCATAATGGCCAGCGGGATGCCCAACATCGCACGGTGATCGACAAGGGCCGTGCGTCCTACGAGCCCAACTCGATTGATGGCGGTTGGCCGAAAGAAACGCCACCCGCGGCTCAAGATGGCGGGTTCGAAACGTATTACGAGCGTGTCGACGCCAACAAGGTGCGTGAGCGCAGTGAATCGTTCGGCGACCATTTCTCCCAAGCCACGCTGTTTTTCCACAGCATGAGCCACCACGAGAAAGAACACATTATCGCGGCCTATAGCTTCGAGTTGGGCAAGGTGGAGCGTGAGTTTATTCGCGCACGTCAGGTCAACGAGATCCTCGCCAATATCGACCTGGAACTGGCCAAGCGCGTGGCGCAGAATCTCGGTTTGCCGGCGCCGACCAAAGGCACAGTGCCGCCACGCAAGACGTCGCTCAAAGAGTCGCCGGCGTTGAGCCAGGTGAACCTGCTGTCGGGCGACATCAAAACACGCAAAGTCGCGATTCTTGCGGCTAACGGTGTGGATGGCGCGGCGATCGCGGCGCTGAAGACGGCGCTGGCCGCCGAAGGTGCGCATGCCAAGGTGCTGGGGCCGACGTCGGCACCGGTGAAGACTGCGGATGGCAAGAGCCTGCCGGTGGATGCGTCGATGGAAGGCATGCCGTCGATTGCGTTTGATGCGGTGTTCGTACCGGGCGGTAAAGAGTCGATCAAGGCGCTGAGCGGTGATGGTGTGGCGTTGCACTTCCTGTTGGAGGCATACAAGCATTTGAAGGCGATTGCGGTTGCCAGTGATGCCAAGCCGTTGCTGGATCAGCTTAAGCTGGAGGCGGATGCGGGGTTGATTGTTGGCGCGGATGCCAAGGCCTTCAAGGCATTCTTTGCGGCGATTGCGCAGCATCGGGTGTGGGCGCGGGAGCCTAAGGCCAAGGCGATTCCGGCTTAAGCTTTTGATTGTTTGTTAGATGGCTATCGCGGGCAAGCCAGCTCCCACCTTTGAACTGTGAATACATTCAAATGTGGCAGCTGGCTTGCCTGCGAATGGCTTTATTCGGTTTTACGCGGAATCAACACAACCTGCGCCGGGATGTGTTTCACAATCTGCCGGTGAATCTTCAGGTCATACGCCGAATCAATGCGCTTCACCCGTTTGGTCAGCAACGTGGCCAACCACGGGTAATCCTGGGTGCGCGGCGCCTGAATGGTCACATCGCACTGGTAATTCACCACATCGGTGGCGATCGCATCCAACTGATGGCGAAGTTCTTCAATATCGGTGAGGTTCAGCGCAACCGTGGTGCTTTGAGCCGCCGGGTCGATGACCTTGGCGGGTGGCTTGGCTTCAGCGGCTTTCAGGGCGGCTTCGGCTTTATCCAGCTCGGCTTTGCGGGCGTGGCTGATGGCGCTGTTGACGCCGCCAGTGAGCGCCGGAGCCTTGGGCATCAAGGCGCGTGCGCGGCTTAACGCCGTAGCGGCGGCATTCACATCACCTTTTTGCAACACGATCTGGCTGCGCTGCAGGTAGGCTTCGGCCAATTGGCGCTGGTAGTTTTCCAGCGCCGGGTCGTTGGGCGACTGGGCTTGCAGCGCGGCCAGCTGGTCTTCGGCGGTGGCCAGTTCACTGCTGGCCAGGTTTTGCTCCAGCTGCGCGATGGCCGCAGCACGCGGGTCCTGCGCCTGAGGGGCGGCGGGCGGTGTGCTTTGGCAGGCGCCCAGCAGCAGGGAAAATGCGGCAAGGAGCAGATAACGGGAGTTGAACGGCTTCATTCCTGCGACTCTCTATTTGCGCAAAAAGCGAGCAAGTCTACACCCCTCGACGGGGCAGGACAAAACTCAGCAGAAACAGGGCGGCGGCCGTGACCACAATCGACGGCCCGGCCGGCGTGTCCTTGAACCAGGACAGCGCCAGGCCCCCGCACACGGCGAGCATGCCCAGCAGGCTGGCGCCGATCGCCATCTGCTCGGGTGAGCGGGCATGGCGCTGGGCGGCGGCTGCGGGAATGATCAACAGCGACGTGATCAACAATACGCCGACAATCTTCATTGCGACAGCAATCACCACGGCGATCAACAGCATCAGGGTCATGCGCAGCGCCGGCACGGGCAAACCTTCCACGGTGGCGAGCTCTTCGTGCACGGTAATTGCCAGCAATGGGCGCCACAGGGTTACCAGCAGCACCAGCACAGCGGCGCTGCCGCCGAGGATCCAGGCAAGGTCGGTGGGGCTGATCGCCAACAGGTCGCCGAACAGGTAGGCCATCAGGTCGATGCGCACTTCATGCATGAAGCTCAGCACCACCAGGCCCAGCGACAGCGTGCTTGGCGCGAGGATGCCCAGCAGCGTGTCCGAGGCCAGTGGCTGGCGCTGTTGTAGGGTTACCAGCAGCACTGCCAGCAGCAGGCAGCCTACGGTGACGGCGATGGTCGGGCTTACATCCAGCAGGAAACCCATGGCCACGCCCAGCAGCGCGGCATGCGACAACGTGTCGCCAAAATAGGCCATGCGCCGCCAGACCACGAACGAGCCCAAGGGGCCCGCCACCAGTGCCAAAGCCAAGCCTGCCAGCAGGGCGTAGAGCAGAAAATCAGCCATGCTTGCAGCTATCTCCATGAACGTGGGGTTGAGGCGTAGCGGGATCGTCGACCACGGCGCCATGCAAATCATGGGCGTGGTCGTGATGGTGGTGGTAAATCGCCAGGCTCTGGGCGTTTTTGCCGAACAGCTCGACGAATGCCGGGTCGCCGCTCACCTGTTCCGGGTGGCCGGAGCAGCACACGTGGCGGTTGAGGCACACCACTTGATCGGTGGTGCTCATCACCAGGTGCAAGTCGTGGGAGACCATCAGCACGCCGCAGCCATGGCGGTCGCGCAGGCGGGTGATCAGGCTGTACAGCTCGGCCTGGCCGGCAACATCGACGCCTTGAACGGGCTCATCAAGGACCAGCAGCTCGGGTTCGCGCAACAGGGCGCGGGCCAGCAATACGCGCTGCATCTCGCCGCCGGAGATGCTCTGCACCGGGCTGTCGATGACCTGTTCGGCGCCGACTTCCTTGAGCGCCGCCTGCGCGCGCGCGCGGTCGACGCCAGGCACCAGGCGCAGGAAGCGCAGTACGGACAGCGGCAGCGTTGGATCGACGTGTAATTTTTGCGGCATGTAACCGACGCGCAGCTTGGGCTTGCGCCACACGCTGCCAGTGTCGGGCTTGAGCAGGCCAAGCACGGCGCGCACCAGCGTGGTCTTGCCGGCGCCATTGGGGCCGATCAGCGTCACGATCTGCCCCGGCTCGACGCTCAGGGCGATGTTATCCAGCACGTTTTGCCCGGCGAACGTGACCCCGACCTGCTCCAGGCGGATTAACGCGTTGCTCATCAAGCCCCCTGGCAACCGGAGCAGAGCCCCACCACTTCGACCGTTTGCCCTTCGACCTTGAAGCCCACGTCGGCGGAGCTTTTGACGATGGCGTCGCTGATGCTTTTTTGTTCAAGCTCGATGGCGGCATGGCACTCGCGGCAGATCAGGAACTGGCCCTGGTGCGCGTGCTCCGGGTGGCTGCAGCCGACAAAGGCGTTGAGCGAGGCGATGCGGTGCACCAGGCCGTTTTCCAACAGGAAGTCCAGCGCGCGGTACACCGTCGGCGGCGCGGCACGACGGCCGTCCTGCTCGCTGAGCACGCCAAGAATGTCGTAGGCGCCCAGCGGCTTGTGACTTTGCCACACCAGCTCCAGCACCCGACGACGCAGGGCGGTCAGGCGCAAGCCTTTCTGCGCGCACAGGGTATCGGCCTCCGACAGCGCGGTGTGCACGCAGTGAGAGTGGTCGTGGGGACGGCTGGCAAGCGGTGTTTTAGGCATGAGCGGCGACAGACATTTGATAGAGACGTTATTATGTTACCTGTTCCTACGCCATTGAGTGGTCATCGTGTCCCGACTTTTTCCCGTTTTTGTCGTATTTGTCACCAGTTTGTTCATTGCCGGGGCCGCTCAGGCTGAGGTCAAGGTGCTGACCAGCATCAAACCGTTGCAGTTGATCGCCGCTGCTGTGCAGGACGGCGTGGCGATTCCAGAGGTGCTGTTGCCGCCGGGCGCATCGCCGCATAACTATGCTTTGCGCCCATCCGACGTACGGCGCGTACAGTCGGTGGACCTGCTGTATTGGATCGGCCCGGATATGGAGAGCTTCCTGCCGCGCGTGCTCAAGGGGCGTAGCCTGCCGACCGTGGCAGTTCAGGACCTGCCTGGGATGAAATTGCGTCGGTTCGCCGAAGATAGCCACTCCCACGCCGATGATGCCGACGAACACGACCACGATCACCGCCCTGGCAGCCTGGATGCGCACTTGTGGTTGTCGACGGTCAATGCTCGGGTGATTGCAGCGCGTATGGCGTCTGACCTCAGCACTGCCGACCCGGCCAATGCCGCGCGTTATCAGAGCAACGTGAAGGCATTCGATGAGCGCCTGGACGCGTTGGATGCACGCTTGAAGGCGCGCCTGTCCAGTGTCGGCGACAAGCCGTACTTCGTGTTCCACGAGGCATTTGACTACTTCGAAGACGCTTACGGGCTCAAGCACACCGGCGTGTTCAGCGTGGCCGCCGAAGTGCAGCCAGGCGCCCAGCATGTGGCGGCGATGCGTACACGTTTGCAGGAAGTGGGTAAGACCTGTGTGTTCAGCGAGCCACCGCTACGGCCGCGTTTGGCCGAGACACTGGTGGCGGGCTTGCCGGTGAAACTGGCGGAGCTGGATGCGTTGGGCGGTTATACCCCGGCGACGGCGCAGGGTTACGAGCAGGTGCTGGAGAAGCTGGGGAATGACTTGGCTGGGTGCCTGGAGTCGCTCTGACTGCAAATACATAACCCATGTGGGAGCGGGCTTGCTCGCGAATGCGCAGTGTCAGTAAATACATCTATTACTGATCCACCGCATTCGCGAGCAAGCCCGCTCCCACATTTTAAAGTGCGAATGGCAGGTGGACGGTAACCTGCTGACGCTGCGCCAGCCGATGCTCGAACTCGGCCGGGTCATGGATCAGCACATCCTGCCCGGCGAACGATTCCGCGGCGATCAGGCGTGACAGCCAGAAGCGCACACACGCCACGCGCAGCAGGGTCGGCCACAACTCGGCCTCCTTGGCGGTAAACGGCCGCAGCCCCGCGTAGGCGCCCAGCAAGGCGCGGGCGCGTTGCCCGTCAATCACGCCATCGGCGTCGGAGCACCAGTCATTCAAGGCGATGGCCACGTCGTACAGCATCGGGCCTGAGCAGGCGTTGTAGAAGTCGATCAAGCCGGTGAGGTGCGTGCCTTCGAACATCGCGTTGTCGCGGAACAGGTCGGCGTGCACGTTGGCACGCGGCAGGGCGAGGATGTCGGCCTTGTGGGCTTGGATTTCGCTCAAGGACGCTTGCAGCAGGCGCTGCTGGGCGTCGTTCAGGTGTGAAATAAGCTGCGCGCCTTCAGTGAGCATCCACTCCAGGCCGCGATCAGTCTTGCGCTCCAGCACTTTGTCGCCTTGCGTTGCCAGGTGCAGGTGGCCGAGCAGGTCGCCGACCTGGGCGCAATGCTGGGCGTTGGCGTCCTTGATGTGCTTTCCGGCCAGGCGCGGTTGCAACAGCGCCGGTTTGCCCTTGAGTTCGCGAAGTGCCACGCCGTCGATGGTACGCAGGGCGTAAGGCACCGGCAGGTCGGCGTCGTGGAGTACATCGAGCAGTTCGATGAAGAATGGCATTTCCGCCACTGGGCCACGCTCAACCAGGGTCAGGACGAATTCGCCCTGTTCCAGGCTGATAAAGAAGTTGGTGTTTTCGCTACCGGCGGCAATCCCCTGGAAATCAAGCAGGCGGCCGAGCCCGTAAGGGGCGAGAAAGGTTTCCAGCTCGGGCCGAGCCAGGGGGGTGAACACAGACATGTTTAAACTGCCAGTACGGGCGCCGCGGTGCGCGGCGCCGGTTAAAATTAAGAAATCATTTCCATTCGAAGATCTTCCATGACGGGATCAGCATATCCGGCTGGTCAGAGCGGATGAAGTTCGCATCGGTTCCGTCCGCGCGCACCAGGAAATACGGTGGAAAGCCTTTTTGCGTCACCTTAATTGCGTACAGGAAGCCATTCTGGCGGTATTCCTGAATGGTCTTGTCGCCTTCCGTGCGAATGGTAACTTCCGGGTCGCCCGACGGTGCAGTATCTGCCGCCATGGCCACTATCGGAGTGAGTGCAATCAAGCCGGTCAACAACAGGCGATTTACTGTACGCATGATAACCTTGTCCCTTTGTCGTCATTGGTCCGGCTATTCTAGCGCCTGACCCGCCGAAAAGGTTGATCCTGCTCATGAGCCAAGCCCCCCTCGTCCTGGTGGACGGTTCTTCTTATCTGTACCGCGCCTTTCACGCGTTGCCACCGCTGACTACGTCCAAAGGCCTGCCCACTGGTGCGGTCAAGGGCGTGTTGAACATGCTCAAAAGCCTGCGCAAGCAGTACCCGAACAGCCCGTTCGCGGTGGTGTTCGACGCCAAGGGTGGGACCTTTCGCGATGAGATGTACGCTGAATACAAGGCCAACCGCCCGAGCATGCCCGATGACATGCGCCTGCAAATCGAGCCCCTGCACCAGAGCGTGATCGCCCTGGGCTTCCCGTTGCTGTGCGTTGAAGGCGTCGAGGCCGATGATGTAATCGGCACCCTGGCCCGCAGCAGCGCGGCGGCTGACCGTCCGGTAGTGATCTCTACCGGCGACAAGGACATGGCGCAGCTGGTCGACGGGCACATTACCTTGGTCAACACCATGACCGGTAGCTCGATGGACATCGAGGGCGTGAAGGAGAAATTCGGTGTCGCTCCGGAGCAGATCATCGATTATCTGGCGCTGATGGGCGATTCGTCCGACAACATCCCAGGCGTGCCGGGCATTGGTCCGAAGACGGCTTCCGGCTTGCTGATGGGCGTGAATGGCGGCATCAAAGAGCTGTATGAGCAGTTGGATATCGTGCCGACCTTGCCCATCCGTGGCGCCAAGACGCTGCCGGCCAAGCTGGAAGAGCATAAGGAGATGGCATTCCTGTCCTATCAGTTGGCGACGATCAAGGTCGACGTGCCGCTGGATGTGGGCCTGGATGATTTACACCTGATCGAGCCCGACCGCGAAAAACTGCTGGAGCTGTACACGCTGCTGGAGTTCAAGAGCTGGTTTGATGAGATTCAGCGCGATGCCAAGCGCGTCGAGCTCAAGGCTGCTCCAGTTGTTGAGGACGCCGTCGAAGTCGCGGCACCCGCAGAAGCGTCCTACACCACGATCCTCGACCAGGCGACATTCGATGCCTGGCTGAAAAAGCTCAACGCGGCAAAATTGTTCGCGTTCGACACCGAAACCACGGGGATCGATGCGCAGCAGGCGCAACTGGTCGGTGTCTCCTTTGCCGTGCAGCCCCATGAAGCGGCCTACATCCCGCTGACCCATTCCTACATCGGTGCGCCGCAACAACTGGACCGTGACACGGTACTGCTGGCCTTGAAGCCGTTGCTGGAAGACGCGACCAAGCTCAAGGTCGGCCAGCACGCCAAGTTCGACATGAACATCCTGGCCAACTGTGCCATCGGCGGCGACCAGGCCAACGGTATTACCGTGCGCGGCATTGCCTTCGACACCATGCTCGAATCCTACGTGCTGAACTCCACCGCGACCCGGCACGATATGGACAGCCTGGCCAAGAAGTACCTGGACTACGACACCGTGAGTTTCCAGGACATCGCCGGCAGAGGCGCCAAGCAGCTGACGTTTGATCAGATCCCGCTTGAGCAAGCTGGGCCTTACGCGGCCGAAGATGCCGACGTGACGCTGCGCCTGCACCAGGCTTTGCATGCACAGCTTGAAGCCATTCCAAGCCTTGCCAGTGTGCTGACCGACATCGAAATTCCCTTGGTGCCGGTGCTGGCGCGTATCGAGCGCCAGGGCGCGCTGGTGGATAAGGCGCTGCTGGGCATCCAGAGTATCGAGCTGGGCAACAAGATGGTGGAACTGGAGCGCCAGGCGTTTGAGATCGCCGGTGAAGCGTTCAACCTGGGCTCGCCCAAGCAACTCGGGGCGATCCTCTACGAGAAGCTCGGTTTGCCGGTACTGAAAAAGACCGGCAAAGGCCAGGCATCCACGGCTGAAGAAGTGTTGGCCAAGCTGGCCGAAGATGACTTCCTGCTGCCCAAGGTACTGATGCAGTACCGCAGCATGAGCAAGCTTAAAAGCACCTACACCGATCGCCTGCCGGAGCAGATCAACCCGCGTACCGGGCGTATTCACACGTCTTATCATCAGGCGGTGGCGGCCACCGGGCGTTTGTCGTCCAGTGATCCGAACCTGCAGAACATCCCGGTGCGCACTGCCGAAGGGCGGCGCATTCGCCAGGCGTTTGTCGCGCCCAAAGGCTACAAATTGCTGGCGGCGGACTACTCGCAGATCGAGCTGCGGATCATGGCGCACTTGTCCAAGGATGAGGGGCTGATGAATGCGTTCCGTAATGACCTGGACGTGCACACCGCCACCGCCGCCGAAGTGTTCAAGGTTGAGCTCACGGAAGTCACGTCGAACCAGCGCCGCAGTGCCAAGGCCATTAACTTTGGCCTGATCTACGGCATGGGCGCGCAGAAGCTCGGCAAGGACATTGGCGTCGATACCAAGACCGCCAAGGCCTACATTGATGTGTACTTTGCGCGCTACCCGGGCGTTCGTGAATACATGGAGCGCACCCGCGCCCAGGCGGCCGACCAGGGTTATGTCGAAACCTTCTTCGGGCGTCGGCTGTACCTGCCCGACATCAACTCCAACAAGCCCCAGGAGCGCGCGGCCGCTGAGCGCACGGCGATCAACGCGCCGATGCAAGGCACTGCAGCGGATATCATCAAGAAAGCCATGGTGCTGGTGGACAACTGGCTGACCGAGTCGGGCCTGGACGCCAAGGTGATCCTGCAGGTGCACGATGAATTGGTGCTTGAGGTGCGTGAGGATCTGGTGGAGCAAGTCAGCGAGAAGATCCGCGAGCATATGAGCGCGGCGGCCAAGCTGGACGTGCCATTGGTGGTGGACGTGGGCGTGGGCGATAACTGGGACGAAGCACACTGACCGCGCGGCTCTGCCATTGCCGAGGGTGATGGCAGAGCGCTTTAGATCAGAAAGCGTCGCAGGTTATTTCCAATAGTTTTTTGACCGGCCGGAACTTAACCCGTGAACTGTGACTCAGAGTTACTGAATGGGTGGTGAAGCCCTTCAATGCTCCTATGTTGTGTTAAGTGTTGGCAGATATCTGGACCCCGCCCTAGCGGTCCGGAACTTGGACCCCGAACTTCCCCTCCCCATACGAAGTCCGGGGTTTTTTTTGCCCGCAGAAAAGTTATTCGGCGATTTCCGCGCCCTTGTCTGCCAATTCCATCCAGCCGGCCAGTACGGTGTAGGCGTCTTCCAGGCCCATGCGCTTGGGCGCCGAGAACAACTGGATGGTGATCGCGTCGCCCCAACCCTTACGGATTTCGGACTGCACTTTGAGCAAGGTGTTCTTGGCCGCGCCGTAGGTCAGCTTGTCGGCCTTGGTCAAAAGGATATGCATTGGCATACCGCTGGCGACGGCCCAGTCGAGCATCAGCAGGTCGAAATCGGTCATTGGATGACGGATGTCCATCATCAGAATCAAACCCTTCAAACTCTCGCGGCCACCCAGGTACGCCTCCAGGTGACGCTGCCAGTGCAGCTTCAACGGGATAGGGACTTTTGCATAACCGTAGCCCGGCAGGTCGACCAGACGCCGATCATCGTCTAGCTTGAAGAAATTGAGCAGTTGCGTGCGGCCCGGAGTTTTCGAGGTGCGCGCCAGGCTGGCGTGGGTCAGGGTGTTCAGCGCGCTGGACTTACCGGCATTGGAACGGCCGGCAAAGGCGACTTCAAAGCCTTCGTCATCGGGGCATTGGTCCACTTTGGCGGCGCTGAGCATGAACGTGGACTGTTGGCACAGGCCGAGGATGGGATTCTTGAGTTGCATGAGATTTCCGATGTGGGCGGTGCCGAGAAAGGGTGCGGCAAGCGGTGTCGTTTCCGTTTCAGTAGCGCCAGTATATAATGCCGCAGATTTTGTGTGTGCTTTGTCCCAGCGAAGGATGAAGTTCACGGGAGCGAAAGACCTTCATTGCGCATTAGAACGCAAAACGCTCTCAAACCCTGAAAAGGTCGATGTATGACCTGATGGTTGCGCACTTTTGGTGTCCTGATCGCGCTTTTAGGCGCTCAGGCTACACAGGATCCAGAGGCGCTGTACAACCGAGTTTGCATGGCTAAGCTGATGCAACACGTGACTCAGGGTTTCAAGGCAATGCCGCCGCGTGGTTTGTGCATGGACTGCAGTACTGAGGATTACCAGGCCATCAACGAGTTGATGGTGAGTAAACCCGGTAGATAACTCTTAAACCCTTAGCCGTAGTTGGATTAGCTGATGAACAAACTGATCGTGAGTCTGCTGTTGACCCTGGGCATCACTGGCGCTGCCGTCGCTGCAGAGGGCCCCCTTAAAGGTGATGCCACTGCCGGTCAAGCGAAAGCCGCCGTATGTGGTGCTTGCCATGGACCGGATGGCAACAGCCCGGCGCCGAACTTCCCCAAACTGGCAGGTCAAGGTGAGCGTTACCTGACCAAGCAGATGCACGACATCAAGGACGGCAAGCGCACGGTGCTGGAAATGACCGGCCTGCTGACCAATCTCAGCGATCAGGACCTGGCGGACCTCGCGGCGTATTTTGCCAGCCAGAAAGGCAGTGTGGGAGCTGCTGATCCGAAGCTCGTGGCTCACGGTGAAGAGCTGTTCCGTGGCGGTAACCTGGAAAAAGGCATGCCTTCCTGCCTCGGTTGCCACTCGCCTAACGGCGCAGGCCTTGCCGAAGCAGGCTTTCCGCACTTGAGCGGCCAGCATGCGCAATACATCGCCAAGCAGCTGACGGACTTCCGTGAAGGTAATCGCACCAACGACGGCGATACCAAAATCATGCAGAGCATCGCCGGCAAGTTGAGCAACAAGGACATCGAAGCGGTTTCCCAGTATATCCAGGGCCTGCACTGATCCGGGCCATACGTTAACGCTCGATTAATCCATCGATGCAAGCATAAAAAGGGTGGCTTAGGCCGCCCTTTTTTGTGGCCGGTGCCGTTACACTAACGAACTCATGTCCGCGTAGACCTGTCACAACTAAAGGTCGCGTGAGGCGACTTTATTTGTCCAGGAGTAAAGCATGCGTAATCTGATCCTCAGCGCCGCTCTCGTCACTGTCAGCCTTTTCGGCATGACCGCGCAAGCTGCCGACGTGCCGCTTGAAGCCGGTAAAACCTACGTTGAATTGGCCAACCCGGTTCCGGTCTCGGAGCCAGGCAAGATCGAAGTGGTGGAGCTGTTCTGGTATGGCTGCCCGCATTGCTACGCCTTTGAGCCGACTATCAATCCTTGGGCCGAAAAACTTCCGTCCGACGTTAACTTCCGACGCATCCCGGCCATGTTCGGCGGCCCATGGGATGCCCACGGCCAACTGTTCCTGACCCTGGAAGCCATGGGTGTCGAGCACAAGGTTCACAACGCTGTATTTAATGCGATTCAAAAAGAAGGCAAGCGCCTGACCAAGCCTGACGAAATGGCTGACTTCGTTGCCACCCAAGGCGTCGACAAGGACAAGTTCCTGGCCACCTTCAACTCCTTCGCTATCCAGGGCCAAATCAAACAGGCCAAGGAACTCGCGCAGAAGTATGGCGTGCAAGGCGTACCGACCATGATCGTCAACGGTAAATACCGTTTCGACCTGGGCACTACCGGTGGTCCTGAGCAAACCCTCAATGTTGCCGACCAACTGATCGCTAAAGAGCGCGCAGCCAAGTAAGGGGGCCATCATGCGCGGCTGGGGTACTGAACGTAGTGTTGGCCTGCATGAACCGCGGGTCAACGAACACCACCTGGAGTCCACGGGGTTGCCGGCAGACAGCCGTCTGCGGCTGCTCAGCTTCAATATCCAGGTGGGCAACAGTACCGAGAAGTATCGGCACTACCTCACCCGTGGCTGGCAGCATCTGCTGCCGCACAAAGGGCGTACCGGTAATCTGCAGAAAATCGGCGACCTGCTCAACGACTTCGATCTGGTCGCCTTGCAGGAAGCCGACGGCGGCAGCATGCGCTCCGGTTATGTCAATCAGGTGGAGCACCTCGCCCATCTCGGTGCTTTCCCTTATTGGTATCAGCAACTCAACCGCAACCTCGGGCGCCTGGCGCAGCACAGCAATGGCGTGCTCAGCCGCTTGAAGCCGACTGCCATCGAAGACCACCCGCTGCCCGGCCCAAAAGGGCGCGGCGCGATTCTCGTGCGTTTCGGCGAAGGCCCGGAAGCCTTGGTGGTGGTGATGATGCACCTGGCGCTTGGAGCGCGTACACGCAACCTCCAGTTGGCCTACGTGCGTGATCTGATCGGCAACTACAAACACCAGGTGCTGATGGGGGACATGAACACCCATGCCACCGACCTGTTGCAGAATTCCCCGTTGCGCGACCTCGGGTTACTGGCGCCGCAAGTCGAAGCCACGTTCCCCAGCTGGCGCCCGCAACGTTGTCTGGACCATATCCTGCTCAGCCCGAGCCTCACACTGGAAAGTGTGCAGGTGCTGGCGCAGCCCATTTCCGATCACCTGCCGGTCGCGGTAGAGATTCGTCTGCCGGGTTCGCTCACGGCTGATGCATTGCCCGCGTTGAGCCCAGGCCCTCGCGGACCCCTTGCATGAGCGACGACGCCCAGCGCTGGAAAGAGAAATACCTTAAAAGCGTTGAGCAGCAAGACAAGCTCGAACGCCGCTGGGCCGCGCGCCTCGACCTGCTGCGTCGAGGCCTGGTGCGCAGCACGCTGGCGGCAGAAGGTACTGACCGAGCGGTTGATCAATGCATGAAGGAGATGCGCGATGTGGTGCGCACCGACGACATGGACGCCGCCCTCGCCGCCTTGCTGCCACGTCTGGAAAAGGCCGTGCTCGATTCGGAGCAGCGCCGCGAAACCCGGGTCGACCAGATCAGCACCGCGCTGACGGCCTTGGTCGCGCAGTTGCAGAAGCTGCCCCTGCCGCGTGAAGTCGCCCGCCCGCTGAAAACCTTCGCCAAGCAGCTGGATGGTCGAGTCGGCCAGGCGCGTGAGATCCCGCTGCTGCTCAGCGAATTGAGCAGCCTGCAAGGGCAGGCGCTGAATAACCTGGAGCCGGAAGGCGAAGCCGCGCGCCCTGGGCCAGGCCTGCTGCAACGCCTGTTTGGTGCAAAGGATGTGTCGAATGAGGCGCCGGTGGTTGAATCTGCCCCGCTCTATGCACCGCAACCGCCGGCGCCGAAACCTGACGCTGCCAAAGTCGCGCCCGAGCCTCTGGAACCCGCGCAATCCGAAGAGCTGACCCAAGCCTTGCGCGCCTTCACGCCATTGCCGGTAACGCCGGCCGCCGCGCAGCCTGAATCGGCTGAGCCGGTCAAAGTGGCTGAAGTCGCCGGCGAAACCTTTGTCTTCGAGGCTGCGGCGCTGGAGCAAGTCCCCGTCGCGCCTGTCGAAGTCTCTGAGCCAGAGGTGCCCGAGCCAGCGGTAGAGGAAGCCGCGCCTGAAAGCGCCCTTGCTGCATTTATCGAAGAACCGCAGGTTGAGGTCGACACGCCAGATCAAACGGTCATCGGCAGCCTGTCGCTTCCGCCCGTGCTGGAAACCTGCGAGCCCGAGCCCGATGCGCTGCAACCGGACGGCACCTATGCCCTGCCCGACTCCCCCGAACCGTCCTACAGCTCGGTCGCCAAGCATATCGAAGACACCTTGCTCGGCTTGCTGGAGGATCTGTCCTTACCCGAGCGCCACCGGCCTCAGGCCGAAGCCATGCGCGAGCGGTTGGCCCACGGCCTGAACTGGTACGAATTGCTGCCCATCCTCGATGACCTGGCGGTGCTGATGCTGGCGATTACCGACAGCGGCCAGCATGAGTTCGAGGCCTACCTCAAGCAGCTCAATGAACGCCTTGAAGCTTTTCAGGGCCATCTGCAGGTGGCCAGCGAGGGGCACGCCGACAGTCGCTCGGCTGCGCGGGAGCTGGATACGCAGATCCGTGAACAGGTCGACGGCCTGCAAAGCAGCGTGCAGGAAGCTGCTGACCTGGACAGCCTCAAGCATGTACTGGAAAGCCACCTTGAAGGCCTGCTCGGCACCATGGACGAACACCAGCAGCAGCGTGACCAGCGCGAGCAGGAAGTCGCGGCGCGGCTCAAAAGCCTGGCTGAGCGGGTGGCGAACATGGAGCAGGAAGCCCAAGGTTATCGCGAACATTTGGAAGTGCAGCGCCAGAAAGCCTTGATCGACCCGCTCACCGGCCTGCCCAACCGTGCGGCCTGGAGCGAGCGCCTGGACCATGAAGTAAATAGCTGGCATCAGCGCGGCAACAGCCTGTCACTGGCCATGCTCGACCTGGACCACTTCAAGCGCATCAACGATGGCTACGGCCACTTGGCGGGCGACAAGGTGTTGAAGATCATCGCTAATGTGTTGCACAAGCGCCTGCGCCCCGACGATTTTATCGCGCGATTTGGGGGTGAAGAGTTTGTATTGTTGATGCCGGATTCAGCCCTGGCAGATGCGCTGGACGTAGGTGAGGTGCTGCGTTCGGCCATCGAAGCGTGCCCGTTCCACTTCAAGGGCGAGCCGGTGACCATCACGGTGTCCATGGGCGTGGCGCAGTTTCAGCCGGGCGAACGCAGTGACCTGGCGCTAAAGCGTGCCGATGAGGCGTTGTACCGGGCAAAGGCAGCTGGACGCAACCGGGTGCAGGCGGCGTAAAAGATGTTCCATTTTGTGATTTGACCGTCGAGCCCCAAACCATCCGTTACACTGTTGCATTATCGTCTTCTACGTACTGTCTTCCGCCATGAAATCTTTTTGCATCGCCTTTGTGTTTCTCCTGCTCGCCGGCTGCGCCAGCGGCCCGCGGCTGAACACCAGCCACCCTTCGTCGAACCACGACAACCGGGTGCAGTTCGTCATTGTCCATTACACCTCGGCCAGCCTTGAGCGCTCCCTGGCGCTGCTCACGCATGGCCAGGTCAGCAGCCATTACCTTATCGGCGACGACGCTTCAGGCACCATCTACAAGCTGGTGGACGAGAGCCAGCGCGCCTGGCACGCCGGTGAAAGCGAGTGGGCGGGCCGCACCTGGCTCAATTCCAGCTCCATTGGCATCGAAATTGTTAACCCAGGTTATACAGATTCGCCGACCGGCCGCCTGTGGTACCCGTACTCAGAGGCCCAGGTGCAGTCGTTGGTGGTGTTGCTCAAGGACATCAGCAAGCGCAACGGCATTGACCCCAGGAACATCATCGGCCACAGCGACATTGCGCCATTGCGCAAGCTCGACCCGGGCCCGTTGTTCCCGTGGAAGCGCCTGGCGGCTGAAGGTTTGGGCGTGTGGCCGGATGCACAGGCGGTGGCTCGGTTCCAACAGCAATATGCCGTCAGCCTGCCGAGTATCACGTGGTTCCAGGAAGAACTGGCGCGCCTGGGCTACCAGACGCCGCAGACAGGTGAGCTGGATGTGGCCACGCGACATGTGATCGCGGCATTCCAGATGCACTTCCGGCCATCACGGTTTGACGGCACGCCGGATGCTGAAAGTGCTGCGATCCTGAGCGCATTGAACCGCCGCTAGGTGTAACCCCATTCAAATGTGGGAGCGGGCTTGCTCGCGAAAGCGGTGGATCAGTCGCTATATATGTTGACTGACAGACCGCATTCGCGAGCAAGCCCGCTCCCACATTTTGTTCGGCGTACATCAATGGCGTCATCGTAGCTGTCGGGCTACAACGGCAACGCCATATAAAACTGCGTACCCTGCCCCGGCCGCGAATAAACGCCCATCCGGCCGCCGTGCAGCTGTACGATCTCCTTGCACAACGCCAGCCCGAGGCCGGCGCCACCTTTCTTGCGGCCTACCTGTACGAAGGGTTCAAAGATGCGCCCCTGTTGGCCATAAGCAATACCCTCACCGTTATCCTCAACGCTGATAATCACCCGTTCGCCGTGGCGGCGCGCCTGCAAGCGAATCTGGCCACCATTGGCGGTATGTCGCAAAGCGTTGCCTAGAAGGTTATCGAGTACACGCTCGAGCTGAACCTGGTCGGCATACAGCCTGGGCAACTCGGCTTGGGCTTCTACCAGCAGTTCGATGTCCTGTGCGTTCGCCAGCTCCGTGAACCGGCCTCGCGCGTGCTCCAGCAGATCGGTGACATCGCACGGCCCGAGGGTGAGTTTTTGCAGGCCGTTCTGGTAGCGCGAGAAGTTGAGCAAATCGTTGATCAACTGCATCAGGCGCTGCATTTCTTCATTGACCGTATCCAGCAGGTCCGCTTCACGGGAATCGGCGGGAAACTTCGCCCGTTCGCGGAACAGCCCGAAGGCCATGTGCATGCCTGTCACCGGCGTACGCAACTCGTGGGAGGCACGCAAGACGAACTCGCTGCGCACCCGTTCGAACGCGCGTTGTTCGGTGACGTCATGCAGCACCATCACTGCGCCCAGAATATGCCCTTGGGTATGGCTGACCGGCGTCAGGCTGTAGGTCAGCAGGCGCAGTTCACCTTCGACTTCCACTTCCAGATCGTCTGGCGCGCGCTCCAGGTTGCCGCCGCGCAGCACCAGTTGCAGTTGCTCATCCATTTCAGGGCGACCCAAGGCTTCACCCAGGCCCTGGCCGAGTCGCTCTTCGTCCCAGCCCAACTGGCGCTGTGCCACAGGGTTAAGGTGCTCCAGGCGACCTTGGCGGTCAATCATCAGCAAGCCGTCGTCGATGCTGTCGAGCACCGCCTGCAGGCGTTGCTGACCGGCCAGCAACTCATCGATATTGGTTGCCTGATGTTGGCGCAGCGCTTCGGCCATGATGCCGAAGCGGCGGGTCAGTTGATTCATTTCTGCCGCCGATGAGATCGGCAGCGTTACTTCGAAATCGCCTTGCCCGATCTTGTCGGCGGCCTTGGCCAAGGCTTCAATCGGCCCGCCAAAGCGCCGGGCGATGCCATGGGCGGTAACAAAGCCGATGATCAACACCGCCAGGCCGACCAGCCCCAGCAAGCCGGCGATCAACAAGGCGCGATTGCGCGACTTGTGTTCGCTGTCGTTGATATTTTCCAAGGCTTGTTTGTGCTCGGCGATCAAACCATTGCGCAATGTATTGAAGGTTTCGGTGAGCTTTTCGTTTTTACTGTTGGCCAGTGAGCTTCGCTGAGCCTCGTCAAACGCCTTGAGAAAATTCAGGTAGTCGATGCGCGCCTGGCTGAAACCACTGGTTCTGCCGTCTTGCTGTTCATGGGCGATGCCCTGGTCCAGCAGGGCAAAATAGTTTTGCTTGGACGTCTGCAGGGCAGCGGGGTCGGGCTGCTCCTCCAGCATCAGGATCAACTGGTCGCCCAAGGTCTGGCGCAGCTTGAGACCCAGGTCCAGGGTGATGAAGTTGCTGCGGATCGCCGACTCCTGGCTCTTGGCCATTTGCATGACGCTGACCAGTCCCAGGACCAGTCCCAACAGGGCGACGGTGATCAGCGCTGAGATACTCAGGAACAACCGAGTGCGCAGTTTCATCGCAAGCTTCATAAGGTACAGCTCACAGGTTGTACTGTTTACGTTTGCGGTACAGGGTCGACGCGTCGATGCCCAGCGTGCGGGCCGCTTGATCCAAGGTGTCGCTGGTAGCGAGAACGGCGCCGATATGGGCTTTCTCCAGCTCGTCCAGGCTCAATGCTGCGCCGATACGCGGGGCATTGTTGGTCGGCTGTTCGGCCATGCCGAGGTGGCTGATTTCAACCTTTTCCTGCGGGCAAATAATGCTGGCGCGCTCCACCACGTTACGCAGTTCGCGGATATTGCCCGGCCAGCGGTAGTTAAGCAGCGCCTCTCGGGCGGCATCGCTGAAGCCGCGCGCAGGCCGGGCGTATTCCTTGACGAAGCGCGCCAGGAAACGGTCGGCCAGGGTCAGGATGTCTTCACTGCGCTCGCGCAGCGGCGGCAGGTGCAAGGTGATGACGTTGAGGCGATAGAGCAAGTCTTCCCGGAAACGGCCGTCGCGCACCATGTCTTCCAGGTTCAGGTTGGTGGCCGCCAGGATGCGCACGTCGGCACGTCGAGTGACCGGGTCGCCTACGCGTTCATATTCCTTGTCTTGAATGAATCGCAGCAGTTTTGGCTGCAAAGTCAGGGGGAAGTCGCCGATCTCGTCGAGAAACAGCGTGCCGCCGTCGGCCTGGTTAACCCGGCCCAGCGTGCTCTCGCTGGCCCCGGTGAAGGCGCCGCGACTGTGGCCGAACAGCTCGCTTTCCATCAGTTCCGCCGTCAGTGACGGGCAGTTAATGGTCACGCAGGATTTTTTCGAGCGCTTGCTCCACCCGTGTATGGCCCGGGCCAGCTCGCCTTTACCGGTGCCGGACTCACCGAGGATCAGAATGTTGGCATCGGTGCCTGCCACTTGGCGCGCAGTTTCCAGTACCACCATCATCGCCGGGCTGTGGGAGTCGAGGCCGTCCTTGGGTTGGCGCACTGCGCCCTCAAGCGCTTCCAGGCGTGCCGAGAGCTGGCGCACTTCCAACTGCTTGGCGGTGGCCAGGCGCAGTTGGTCAGGGCTGCATGGCTTGACCAGGTAGTCGGCGGCGCCGGCCTGGATCGCGTCAACGGCGGTGTCCACGGCCGAATGCGCGGTCACAATCACCACGCGCATCCATGGCGCCTGGATGCGCATCTGGGCCAACACATCCAGGCCGTTGTCTTCACCCAGGCGCAGGTCGAGGAAGCACAGGTCGAATACCTGACGCTGCATCAGGGCATCGGCTTGGGCGGCGCTGTTGGCAGTGGCTACGGTGTAGCCTTCATCTTCCAGGCAGTAACGGAAGGTGCGGAGGATTGCGGATTCGTCATCCACTAAAAGAATGCGGCCTTGAAGTTCCTTGGCTGATTCCATCTGTCCCGCGCTCCTTAACTATAAATGATGGTGTTTAGTCCCGGATTAATCGGGCAAGTTGCATGGTTTATTCTGATTCATAAAAGGCATCTTCGCGCAGGTATCTTCACGTTCTCCTACAAAGACGCCGATTGATGGCGTTTTCATGCCTTCCTGCCACTTCGGCAACGCCTCCTGCACTTTCGATCCGTTGACCCGACCACTGACCATCGTGCATTTCGCACGGCCTGCAAAGGGGTATCGTGCAGGATGCTGTTCGATACAGTCCTGGCGTATTCATAACATACTGATTTTATTGGGTTTTATTTTGTAAAAAAACTGGCATGCACTCTGCAATAGCTCTCCCAACGAATAATCAGAATGCGGGAGAAATGCAGCATGACTCGCCAAAGCCTCAGCCAATTACGTGTATCGCCACTGCGCATGCAGCAAGGTCTGTTTGCCAGCCTGGCTTTGATGGTCACGTTGATTGCCGGCCAGCAGATGCAGCATTGGCAGCAAAGTCAGCAGCAAACCCCGCAATTCGAACGTCCGTCGATGACCCAAACCCATTTCCGTTCCGTTGGCAGCGCCAGCGCTACTACTGATGTAAGCGCCCCGCAATTGAGAGTGGCAGACCAGGGTTCAACCCTGGGTGAGTTGCCAGCCCAAGAGCGTTGGGTGTTCTAAGCAAGAAAAGGTCGCTTGTGTTGAGCGGCTGCACGGCACTACCGCTGTTACCTCTAAAAAAGCGTAAGGAGAATCACCATGTTGAGTTGGGCAATCACATTTCTGATCATCGCCATTGTGGCTGCAGTCCTGGGCTTCGGTGGTATCGCGGGCACCGCCACGGGTATCGCAAAAATTCTGTTTGTGGTTTTCCTGGTGATGTTCATCGCTTCGTTCTTCTTTGGTCGTCGCGGCCGAGGCTGAATATGACCCATTTGTCCTTTAAAGCCATGGCTGCCGCCCTGCTCTTGGGCGGCAGCGGCCTGGTGATGGCCGCCAATGACGGTCAGTCCCGAGCCAACGAATTGCTCAGTGCGGACAAGCAGTACCGCGAAACCTGGCAAAGCGTGGTGAAGAAAGAACAGCGCCTGCCGGAATGGGTGATGAACCTGTCCGGTAAGGCCGAACAAATGAATGCCGTGGAAGAAGATGGCGACAAGTACTTGGTGGGGCCGCTCTGTGAAACTGCAGATACGTGCCTGAACGAGCGCCTGATCTTGGCCTTCAGCCTCGACAAGGAAGATGCCTACGCCCTGTTGGTGGAAGTCCCGGCCGGTTTGCCGGCGGACAAATCCCCGACGCGGCACGCCGATTACCGTTTTATCGGTAAGCCGAACGAAGGCATGCAGAAGCTGCTGATGGAGCAGCTCAAGAAAGATCCGAATTGGTACTAGGTTCCGTCTGACGCGTCTGTGGTCTGCGGAGCCGGCGTCCATAGAAAGAAGCCCTTTGCTTCTTTCTGTCTGCATCACCCGCCAAGGGTGATGCATGACCAGGGGGCCGGGTTGCTCTGATCAATCGAGATCGGCGTGACCTACGGGTACAGGGAGTGCCTGCGCAAGGGCCGGGTCAGGTGAAAAGCTGCGACGCAAGTTCACAAGCCCTCACGCTTGCTGAACTTGCGACGGGCTTGTCACTCTCATGCTCCGCTTCTTATACGGCTCATAGCCGACAATTTCTCTTTTGCGCGCGGCTAACCATTACTTGGTGTTTCGTGGCGACCATCTATCGAGAAATTTTTGGCCGCGCCATAGGACATTTCTGGCGCCAGGTCAGTGAATTCCCAGGCATTTTTGCCAACTTCTATAAGTCGTCCAACATCTCTGAGCGAGCCGGTACTGGCCGGTTAACGGCATATTCACGGGCTTTAATGGCGGATTTGAACTGACCATTCGGACAGTTAATTTCAAAAAAAGTCATGCCGATTCGGCATAGGGTAGGCGTTTACGGCATTAGACGTCGAACCCTTGCATGGGAATAGTTGCGCCTTTTTTCGCCTGCCAGTAAGCCATTTCGGCCATGCTGCGGTGACCTTCCATGGAGGCAAATGCGCACACTTTTTCGCTTCCGAGCGTTGCGAGTGGCGCATTTGCCTTAAGTCCACTTGAAGTAAGGGTAATGACATGAAGAAGGCAAAGCTAAGCCTCGCCTGGCAGATCCTCATCGGTTTGGTACTGGGGATCGCAATCGGTGCAGTGCTCAACCATTTCAGTGCTGAAAAAGCCTGGTGGATCAGCAATGTGTTGCAGCCGGCGGGCGATATCTTTATCCGCCTGATCAAGATGATCGTGATCCCGATTGTGATTTCCTCGCTGATTGTCGGCATCGCCGGCGTAGGTGATGCGAAGAAGCTGGGGCGGATCGGCGTCAAAACCATCCTTTACTTCGAAGTGGTCACCACCATCGCCATTGTGGTCGGCTTGCTGTTAGCCAACGTGTTCCACCCGGGCGCCGGCATCGACATGAGTACCCTGGGTACCGTCGACATTTCCAAATACACCGCCACCGCCGCCGAAGTGCAGCATGAGCATGCGTTCATCGAAACCATCCTCAACCTGATCCCGTCGAACATTTTCGCCGCCGTTGCCCGTGGCGACATGCTGCCGATCATCTTCTTCTCGGTGCTGTTCGGCCTGGGCTTGTCGAGCCTCAAGCCTGAGCTGCGCGAGCCGCTGGTGACCATGTTCCAGGGCGTGTCCGAGAGCATGTTCAAAGTCACCCACATGATCATGAAGTACGCCCCAATCGGTGTATTTGCCTTGATCGCGGTAACGGTCGCCAACTTCGGCTTCGCCTCCTTGCTGCCGCTGGCCAAGCTGGTGATCCTGGTTTACGTCGCCATCCTGTTCTTCGCCTTTGCGGTACTGGGCCTGATCGCCCGCCTGTTCGGCTTTTCGATTCTCAAGCTGATGCGCATCTTCAAGGATGAGCTGGTGCTGGCCTACTCCACCGCCAGTTCCGAAACCGTGCTGCCGCGTGTGATCGAGAAGATGGAAGCCTACGGTGCGCCGAAGGCCATCTGCAGTTTCGTAGTGCCAACCGGCTACTCGTTCAACCTCGACGGTTCGACCCTGTACCAGAGCATCGCGGCCATTTTTATCGCGCAGCTGTATGGCATCGACCTGTCGATCGGCCAGCAACTGATGCTGGTACTGACCCTGATGGTCACCTCCAAAGGTATCGCCGGTGTGCCGGGCGTCTCCTTCGTGGTGCTGCTGGCCACCCTGGGCAGCGTGGGCATTCCGCTGGAAGGCCTGGCCTTCATCGCCGGTGTCGACCGTGTGATGGACATGGCGCGTACCGCACTGAATGTGATCGGTAACGCCCTGGCCGTTCTGGTTATCTCTCGTTGGGAAGGCATGTACGACGATGCCAAAGGCGAGCGCTACTGGAACTCGCTGCCGCACTGGCGCAGCAAAGAAGCCGTGCCGACCGCACAAGCTACCCGCGGCTGATCGCACCGCTGCTTTGAAACAAACCCCGGAAAATTCCGGGGTTTGTCGTTTCTGTCAGCCCCGCTATCATTCGCTCCATCTTTCGGGGGATTCAACTGATGCTCAATGGCCTGTGGCTTGGCTTCTTTGTCGTGGCAATGGTGTCAGCACTGGCGCAATGGCTGGTTGGCGGTAATGCCGGGATTTTTGCGGCGATGGTCGAAAGCATTTTCGCCATGGCCAAACTGTCTGTCGACGTGATGGTGCTGCTGTTCGGCACCCTGACCTTATGGCTGGGCTTTTTGCGCATCGCCGAAAAAGCCGGGATCGTCGACTGGCTGGCCAAGGCCCTCGGCCCGCTGTTTCGCCGTTTGATGCCGGAAGTGCCCGCCGGCCACCCGGCTATTGGCTTGATCACCCTCAACTTCGCTGCCAACGGCCTGGGCCTGGACAACGCCGCCACGCCGATTGGCCTGAAAGCCATGAAGGCGTTGCAGGAACTCAACCCCATCCCCAACACCGCGAGCAACGCGCAGATTCTGTTCCTGGTGCTCAACGCATCCTCGCTGACGCTGTTGCCGGTGACGATCTTCATGTACCGCGCCCAGCAAGGCGCCGCCGACCCGACGCTGGTGTTCCTGCCGATCCTGCTGGCCACCAGTGCCTCTACGTTGGTGGGCCTATTGTCGGTGGCTATCATGCAGCGCCTGCGCTTGTGGGACCCGGTGGTGCTGGCCTATTTGATTCCCGGCGCGCTGGTACTGGGCGGCTTTATGGCGTTGCTGGCGACCTTGTCCGCCACGGCGCTGGCGGGCCTGTCGTCGATTCTCGGCAACCTGACGCTGTTTGGCTTGATCATGCTGTTTCTGGTGATCGGTGCGTTGCGCAAAGTGAAGGTGTACGAGGCCTTTGTCGAAGGCGCCAAAGAAGGTTTCGATGTTGCCAAGAACCTGCTGCCGTACCTGGTGGCGATGCTTTGCGCAGTGGGTGTATTGCGCGCCTCCGGGGCGTTGGACTTCGGCCTGGAAGGCATTCGCCACGTGGTGGCCTGGACGGGCATGGACACGCGCTTTGTCGATGCGTTGCCGACGGCGATGGTCAAGCCGTTTTCCGGCAGCGCGGCGCGGGCGCTGTTGATTGAGACCATGCAGGCCAAGGGCGTTGACAGCTTTCCGGCGTTAGTGGCGGCGACGATTCAGGGCAGCACCGAGACCACCTTTTATGTGTTGGCGGTGTACTTTGGTTCGGTGGGCATACAGCGGGCCCGGCATGCTGTTGGGTGCGCGTTGCTGGCGGAGTTTGCTGGCGTCGTTGCGGCGATTGCGGTGTGCTACTGGTTCTTTGGTTAAGGCTTAGTTACCTGTGGCGAGGGAGCTTGCTCCCGCTGGGCCGCGAAGCGGCCCCAACAGGGTTTGGCAGGTGTGTCAGTGAAAACTCATGGGCGGGTTTTGGGGCTGCTGCGCAACCCAGCGGGAGCAAGCTCCCTCGCCACAAGCGCTGTGTTTCCCTGCTGCACCACCCAATCCACCACCTGCCTGTTCAACTGATCCCCCGCCTGCCCAAACGCCGCCACTACCGCCGGCACCTTTGTATCACCGACCGGCTGCTTCACCTCAAACCGCCGACTGGCGATAATCCGCTGATCACTCCCACGCACCAACCGCGCATCCAGGCGGATCACCACCTCTACCGCACTGCCGTGGTACTCACTCTGAAACGCCTGCAACTGCCCGCCCAGCTCGTAATCGGCTTGTAGATTGGTCTCGTCGGTACTCAGCAGCGTCACGCGCCCATCGCGCTGGAAACCGTCCATAAACCGATTGCGCAGCAACACCGGTGTCGGGTCGCTCCAGCGTGAGTTCGCGTAGCTGCTGATCAGGTCGCCGTTTGGCACTACGGCAATACGCGGGCTGTCGAGAAACTCGCTGCTCTGCGGCTTGGACACACGCAGCGACCAGCTCACTGGCGTGCCTTGGGTGCTGGTGGGCGCCGACGCCAGGCGATACACATCAGACGGATCCGGCTTGGGCAGGATCGAGCAAGCGCTGATCAGCGCCAAGGCCAGCGGGGCGATTATTTGGTAAGCACGCTTCATGGCGTGAACTCCTTGTTCTTGTCGCTGCCCAGCAGGTAACCGCTGGGGTTGGCTTCGAGGCGACGGGAGATGGCGCGCAGCGAACCGAGGGTTTCGCGCAACTCGCGCACAGCCGGTGCCAGTTCATTGAGGCCCTGCATGCCGCTGTTCACCGAGTCTTTGTTGTTGGTCAGCAAGGTGTTGATGGTCGTGGTGCTTTGTTCCAGCGACTTCATGGCCTGCTCGGCACTGCCGAAGGCTTGCTTGCCCTGTTCGTTGAGCAAGCCGTTGGCATTGCGCATCAGCGTGGTGGTCTGTTCCAGCGCGGCGCTCGCCTGTTTGCTGACCTGCATCAACTGTTGCATCACCACCTTGATATCACCGCGCTGGTCGGCAATGGCGCCGGTGGTTTGTTGCAAGTTGTCCAGGGTGTTGCTCAGGCGCTCGACGTTCTCCCGCGAGAACATGTGGTTGGCGTTGTGCAGCAGCAAGTTGATGCTGGTCATCAGGTCATTGCTGTTATTGAGCAGACGCGCGATGGGTGACGGCGAGGCGATGATTTCCGGCAGGTTGCCGTCCTTGCCCTTGAGCTCCGGGCTTTGCGGCGTGCCGCCACTGAGCTGGATGATCGAGGTGCCGGTGATGCCGGTCAGTGCCAGCTTGGCCTGGGTGTCTTCCTTGATCGGCGTCTGCCCGGCCAGGCGAATGCGTGCGAGTACCCGGCGCGGGTCTTTCGGGTCCAGGCGCAGGCTGGTGACATCGCCCACCTTGATCCCGCTGTATTGCACCGAACTGCCTTGCGACAGGCCGCTGACCGCCTCGTTGAACACCACCTCGTAGTCCTGGAAGGCGCTGTCGACGCTGGACTTGGCCAGCCACAGGCCGAACAGCATTGCACCGACCACCACGATCACGCTGAACAGACCGATCATCACATGATGGGCTCGGGTTTCCATGTCATACCTCGTTAAGCGATTGAGCGGCATCCAATGCCGCGCGGCCACGGGGGCCGTGGAAATATTCGTGAATCCAGGCGTCGTCCGTTTCCGAGACAACATCGATGGCATCGGCCACCAGCACTTTCTTCTGTGCCAGCACCGCCACGCGGTCGGTGATGGTGTACAGCGTGTCGAGGTCGTGGGTGACCAGGAACACGCTCAGGCCCAGCGCATCGCGCAGGGTCAGGATCAGTTGGTCGAATTGCGCCGCGCCAATCGGGTCGAGGCCGGCGGTGGGTTCGTCCAGAAACAGAATGTCCGGGTCCAGTGCCAACGCCCGCGCCAAAGCGGCGCGCTTGATCATGCCGCCGGACAGTGACGCCGGGTATTTATCTGCCGCCGACAAAGGCAGCCCCGCCAGGGCAAGCTTGACCGCCGCCAAGTGCTCGGCATCGCGACGGCTGAGGCCGGCGTGTTCGATCAACGGCAGGGCGACGTTTTCGGTGACCGTCAGCGAGGAAAACAGCGCGCCCTTCTGGAACAGCACGCCAAAGCGCCGTTCCACCAGCGAGCGTTCATGCTCGGGCAGGTTGGGCAGGTTCTTGCCGAAGACCCGCACCTCGCCTTCGCTGGGCCGACGCAGGCCGACGATGCTGCGCAGCAGCACCGACTTGCCGCTGCCGGAGCCGCCGACCACCGCGAGGATCTCGCCTTTGTACAAATCCAGATCGAGGTTCTCGTGCACGCTCTGGCTGCCAAAGCGATTGCACAGGCCGCGCACTTCGATCACCGCCTCAGTGGGCGCACGGTGTAGACGACTCACCAGCCCATCTCCATAAAGAACATCGCGGCAACCGCATCCAGCACGATCACCACGAAAATAGACTGCACCACGCTGGAGGTAGTGTGCGCGCCGACCGACTCGGCGCTGCCGCTGACCTTGAAGCCTTCAAGGCAGCCAATCGCCGCGATCAGGAACGCGAAAATCGGCGCTTTCACCATGCCCACCAAAAAGTGCTGCACGCCAATGTCCGATTGCAGCAGCGAGAGAAACATCGCCGGTGAAATATCCAGGGCCACGGCACACACCACGCCGCCGCCGACAATCCCCGAGAGCATCGCCAAAAATGTCAGCATCGGCAGCGACACCAGCAGCGCCATTACCCGTGGCAGCACCAACAGTTCCATTGGGTCCAGGCCCAGGGTGCGGATCGCGTCGATTTCTTCGTTAGCTTTCATCGAGCCGATTTGCGCGGTGAAGGCACTGGCGGTGCGACCGGCGATCAGGATGGCGGTGAGCAACACGCCGAATTCTCGCAGGAAGGAAAACGCCACCAGGTCCACGGTAAAAATCGTCGCGCCAAAGCTCTTGAGCACGGTGGCGCCGAGGAATGCCACGACGGCGCCCACCAGAAAGGTCAGCAACGCGACAATGGGCGCAGCGTCGAGGCCGGTTTGTTCGATATGCGCGACCATCGGTGTGATGCGCCAGCGCTTGGGGCGCAAAACGCCACGGGCGAAGGTTTCGAGGATCAGGCCGATAAAGCCCAGCAGTTTCATGCCGTCCTGCCATACCGTGTCGACGGCCCGGCCGATACGCGCCAGCACTTGGATACCGGCGGCTTCTTCCGGCTCTTTGTCAGGTACGCAGAAATCGTTCAGAGAGCGGTAGACGGTTTTGAGCAGTGCCCGGTCGGCGGTAGACAAGCTGCAATCGGTCTGCTCGGCGGAACGCTCGATACGGTCCGGGCCCAGTAGCTCGACCAGCAGCGAGGCACCCGCGGTATCCAGGGCGCCGAGGCCATTGAGGTCGATGTGTGCACCGGCGTCGTATTGGCCGTCGAGCTTGTCACTCAGTTTTTTAAGATTGGCGTAGTGGGCAAGCGTCCAGTCCCCCGTAATCCTGAGTAACGGGGGAACGCTGGATGTGTCGAGGTGGGCTGCGCCGGCCGTGGTACGAGTGGTCATAAGCTCCGAGCTTGTTTGGCTATCCACAATCCGTACGTAATAGCACGATACGGCCTACTTTGGGTTGTCCGTTTGTGCTGGGTCAGTGACTTTGAAGCGCAGCACACCGATGACCTGCCCATCCTCCGTCAACACCTGCACCTGCCAGCGCCCCACGGCGTCGGCCGGGAAGTTCTGCTTGTGGGTCCAGGCGCGATAGCCTTCCTTGCGCCCGCCATGGATATCCAGGGCGATACGGTCGACCTCCTGGCCGTTGAATTTCCACACATGGAAAATCCGCTCATCCAGCCCGCGTGGCGCGTTGATCGCGGTGTAGGCGTACAGCCCGCCGCTGCGCAGTTGGGCGGCGGTGACTTCCTTGAGGTCATCGCCCGGTGTGCGGTCTTGCAGCTGGGTGCTGATCGCCACTTCGGTCATCCACAAGGTGGCCGGCGGCACCCAACTGCGCAGGAACCAGCCGGCGCAACCAATGGCGGCCGTCACCCCGAGCAGCATCACCCAGCCCTTGATGCTGCGCAGCGGCAGGCTCACGGCCAGGCTCGGGATCGACAATGCCATGGCCACGCCAAGCGCCAACTTGTAACTCTCGGCGGTGGTGAGGTGCAGGATGATGGGCAGTGCGGTGAGCAGTGCCGCGAACAAGGTCAGGGTGTGCAGCGCCAGGAACAGCGAGCGCTTGGGTGCCAGCCACTTGTAGTACAGCGGGTCGGTGATCGACACCAGCGCCGCCGCGCCGAGCAGGCCGGTGAATACCGACTGGCCGCTGTTCCAGGCGGTGGTGACGAAAAAGAACGGCAATACGAAGAACAGGCTTTCCTGATGGATCATCTGGGTCGCGTAGCGCAGCAGCGGCTCGGGGATTTCGCGCTTGAAGACTTTGGCGAACAGCTGGGTAAAGCTGTTTTCCAGCATCAACCACAGCCAGCTCACCAGCATGATCACCGCAATCCAGCTGGCCATGCCTTGCTGGCGATCCACCAGGATGAAGCTGCACACACCCGAGATAAAACCGCCGAGTGCAATCACCCCTGGATAGCGCTTGATCAGTTCGATAATGCGCTGGATAAGGGGCGGTAGATTTGGCATTGGCGGTTCACAATTGATGTAGGAAAAATCACAGACAGAATAACGTCTTAGCCCGATGTTCGGTGCCTCATTACGTGATCCGTTTGCGATAAAGACGCACGCCGATCAACACACTGGCGATCAGTGCGAGCAGGCCGGCCCCGATCCAGCTCAGGGCGTCATAGCTCAGCAGCGGTTTTTCGATGCGCCAGTAGCCCTTCTGGTTAAACACCTCGCGCATGGCCTGGTTGGTTTGCGCCAGGTTGACCGCCTTGATGCGCTTGGCCGGGTCGCTGATACGGCCATCGGCATAGTCGCCGGCAGCGCTCCAGTAGTAGTCGGCCAGCGCGCTGTTGCCCTGCACTGCCCAGGCTTGACGCGCAATCGCGGCTTGCTGCAAGCGGTTGAAGACCGTCGGGTCGAGGCCGTCCTTGCGCAGTTGCGCCGTGAGGTCCTGCAACACCTGTTCGGCTTCAGGAAGATTGTCGCGCTCAAGGTCGGCATTCAGGCTGAGGAAGCCGACGCCGCCGAGCACTTCGCGTTCGCTCCACGGGCCGTAGGACAAACCGTGCTTGAGGCGCAGCTGACGGTACAGCGCCCAGTCGAGGTAGTCCTTGAGCAAATCGTAGGTTTCATCGTGCTGGTCGTCCAAAACCGGTTCGGGGAACAGCCAGTGCAGTTTGGCGCTGTCACCGACCCAGCCGTGGATAAGGTCGCGATGGCTGGCGGCGGTGTGCTGGATTTCCGGCAGCGGTCGATGCTCGGTAGGGTCGACCGGATCAAGTTGACCGTAAGTGCGTTCCAGATAAGCCGGCAGCAGTTTGTCGAGGTCGCCGACGATGATCAGCGTCATGTTGTTGGGCGCGTACCAATGTGTGCGCAGGGTTTGCAACTGATCGCGGGTCAGCTGGCTGACTTCGGCACGTTCGGCGCATTTGAGCCCCAGTTCGACGGCTAATTGGTTGCTGGCGGTGTGGCCGAGGTCCTGGCGGTCGAGCAAGCGTTGCAGGTGCGAGTAATGACCACCGTCTTCGCGCTCGACCACTTTTTTGGCCGCATTGATATTCGCGTCGGTCAGTTCGGTGCGGGTGAGGATCGCCAGCAACAGGTCCAGCACCTTGCGCTGGTTTTGCGCGGGCGCCTCGATCACAAAGGTGGTGTCGGCGTTGCTGGTGTAGGCGTTCCATTCGCCGCCGAGGGCTTGCATGCGGTCTTCAAGCTCGCCTTCACCACCGCCGTCAATGCCGCTGAACAATAAGTGCTCCAGCAGGTGCGGCAGTTCTTTTTCGTCGCAGGGAAAGTCATCCAGGCCGACGCCCACCACCAGGCGGATCGCCACGTGCCCACGCTCGGTGCCCGGCTTGAGCAGCAATTGCAGGCCATTGGGCAAGGTGTAGCCTTCAACTTGCAGGCGGTCAAAGGCAAAGGTGTGTGCCGAGCCCATGAGCAGGCAGGCAAGTAACAGGCGACGCATAACAAGCTTCCTGGCGGGTGAGGTCCATTGTTAACTGACTTCACGGGCCATCGTACGTTCAGGGCGAATGAGTGATGTCGGCAATATCTTCGGCGGAGAGTGCGCCGGTGTCTGAGGTTTCCAACACGACATAAGCACTGCTGCAAAACAACGAGTTCAGGCGTTTCATGTCGGCAATCAGCTCCAGGTGCAGGGAACTGGTCTCCATGCTCTGTACGATTTTGCGCTGCAAACGGCTGACGTGGGCGTGTGCCAGACGACGCTCCTGGGCGCGGAAACGGCGCTTTTCACGCAGCAGTTGGCGAGCGCTTTCCGGGTCGGCACTGAGGAACACCGACAGGCCCAGACGCAAGTTGGCAATCAACTGGCTGTGCAGGCCGGTGAGTTCTTCCAGGCCGACTTCGGAGAACTGCCGGCGCTGTGAGGTTTTCTGCTGCTGGACTTTGCGCAGCATGCGCTCGATCAGGTCGCCGGCCAGCTTGAGGTTGATCGACAGCTCGATGATTTCGGCCCAGCGGCGGCTGTCCTGTTCACTCAGGTCTTCGCGGGGCATTTGCGCCAGGTAAAGCTTGATCGCGCTGTAGAGGGCCTCGACGTCGTCGCTGAGGCTGCGCATTTCCTGGGTGATCGCGGTTTGCTTGCCGCGCAGCACTTCGAGCATGGCGGTGAGCATGTTGTCGATCAGGTCGCCCAGGCGCAGGGTTTCACGGGCCGCGTTGGCCAGCGCCAGGCTTGGGGTGGCGAGCGAGGCCGGGTCCAGGTGACGGGGCCTGGCTTTGCCGTTGGTTTCCTGTTGCTCCGGCAGCAACCAGGCGCACAGGCGCGCCATTGGCCCGATGGTCGGCAGCAGGATCAGGCAGCGCGTGGTGTTGTAGAGCACATGGAAGGTGATGACCATGCCTTGGGCGCTGTAGTCCACACCATCCATCCAGCGTACGAGCGGGTCGAGCACCGGAATAATCAGTAACAGGCCGATGAGTTTGTACAACAAGCTGCCCAGCGCGACCTGGCGGCCGGCGGCGTTCTGCATGTTGGTGCTGAGGAAGGCCAGCACGCCGCTGCCGATGTTGGCGCCGATCACCAGGCCGATGGCCACGTGCAGGCCGATCACACCGGCGCCGGCCAGGGTGGCGGTCAGCAGTACGGCGGCCAGGCTGGAGTAGGAAATCATCGCAAACAGAGCGCCGACCAAGGCATCCAGCAGAATATCGCCGGTCAGCGAGGCAAAGATAACTTTGACGCCTTGGGCATGGGTAATCGGCCCGGCGGCTTCGACGATCAGTTGCAGGGCCAGAATGATCAGGCCCAGGCCGATACCGACGCGGCCCATCTGCCCTGCCCGCGTCTGTTTGCGCGAGAGGAAGAAAATCACCCCAAGAAAAATCAGCAGTGGCGACAGCCAGGACAGGTCGAAGGTCAGTACCCTCGCCATCAGTGCCGTACCGACGTCGGCACCGAGCATGGTCGCCAGCGCCGGCATAAGGCCCATCAAGCCCTGGCCGACAAACGACGTCACCAGCATCGCCGTGGCGTTGCTGCTCTGGACCATGGCCGTCACCAGGATACCGGCGATAAACGCCAGCCAGCGCTTGGACATGTTCTGCCCGATGACTTGGCGCAAGTTGGAACCGTAGACCCGCAAGATGCCGGTACGGACGATGTGCGTGCCCCAGATAAGCAGGGTCACGGCGGAAAGCAGATTGAGCAAGGTCAGCATGCTCGGCCCCCCGTGTGGGTGTGCTCCACAAAGAGCAAATGAGAATTGCCGCGTGCCGTTCTACGTCTTGTACTTAAGCTGTAGTTGGCGAATGGGCTCTGCGCCAGCATCGCATAGCTAAAGTCGGGATTGAAACAAAACTGTCATGAAATCAGTTTTTTGCAGATGAAAAAATGGGGCGCGAACGCCCCATTTCAGCAGCGGGTCAGGTTTATTGACCCGGAATGTCCTTGCGCAGTTTCACAGGATCCTGCTGTTTCTTCTTTTTCGCGATGGCGGTACGCATCTTGATGTTCACCGCTTCTACTGCCAGCGAGAACGCCATGGCGAAGTAGACGTAGCCTTTTGGCACATGCACGTCGAAGGATTCGGCGATCAGCACCGTACCCACCACCAGCAGGAACGACAGCGCCAGCATCTTCAGCGACGGGTGCTTGTCGATGAATTCACTGATGGTGCCTGCAGCCAGCATCATCACCAGTACGGCTACCACGATCGCAGCGACCATGACCGGCACATGGGAAACCATGCCGACCGCAGTGATCACCGAGTCCAGGGAGAATACGATGTCGATGATCGCGATCTGGATGATGGTGTAGATGAACTTGCCACCCTTGCCGCCCGGCTCGTCGTGGGTTTCATCTTCACCTTCCAGGGCGTGGTACATCTCCTGAGAGCTTTTCCACAGCAGAAACAGGCCACCGAAGAACAGAATCAGGTCGCGACCGGAAATGCCCTGGCCGAAGACCACGAACAGGTCCGCAGTGAGTTGCATGACCCAGGTGATCGACAGCAGCAACAGGATTCGCGTGACCATGGCCAGGGCCAGGCCGAAGATCCGGGTGCGCGCCTGCATATGCTTGGGCATGCGGCTGACCAGGATCGAAATCATGATGATGTTATCGATGCCCAGGACGATCTCGAGGGCCGTCAGGGTGAAGAAGGCAATCCAGATTTCCGGATTGGTCAGCCATTCCATGTGTATTCCTTTGAGCAAATGTGAAGCCGCGCAAGCTGCAGCGCCGCGCGGTCAGGTCGTTACGATTATAGAGTGCTGAACAGCGGAAAAATCCCCATCAGCAAAGCGGCGAACATTATGCACAGGCACACCAGCACTGCCCACTTGAGGGTAAAGCGTTGGTGATCGCCAAATTCGATCCCCGCCAGGGCCACCAGCAGGTAAGTCGAAGGTACCAGCGGGCTGAGCAGGTGCACGGGCTGGCCAACGATCGAGGCACGGGCCATTTCCACGGCGGTGATGCCGTAATGGCTGGCGGCTTCGGCGAGTACGGGCAGTACGCCATAGTAGAACGCATCGTTGGACATGAAGAAGGTAAACGGCATGCTCACCAAGGCGGTGATCACCGCCAGGTACGGGCCCAGCGCATCCGGGATAACCGCCAGCAGGCTCTTTGACATGGCGTCGACCATGCCAGTACCCGACAGGATACCGGTGAAGATACCCGCGGCGAAGATCAAACCCGTCACTGCCAGCACGCTGCCGGCGTGGGCGGCGATGCGGTCTTTCTGCATTTGCAGGCAGGGGTAGTTAACGATCATCGCGATACTGAACGCGACCATGAACAGCACCGGCAGTGGCAACAGGCCGGCAATCAGGGTGCACATCAGCGCGAAGGTCAATGCACCGTTGAACCAGATCAACTTGGGGCGACGGGCGTCAGGGAATTGCGACACGCTGATCTCGCTGTGATCGATCTCGTCGCCCTGCAGGTGCAGTTCACCCAGGCGGGCACGTTCGCGTTTGCCGTACATATAGGCAATCACCAGGATCGCCACTACGCCGACAGCCATGGCCGGGATCATCGGTACGAAAATATCCGAAGGGTCCACATGCAGCGCACTGGCGGCACGGGCCGTCGGGCCGCCCCATGGCGTCATGTTCATCACGCCGCCGGCGAGGATGATCAGGCCGGCCATGATCCGCGGGCTCATGCCGATGCGCTGGTACAGCGGCAGCATGGCGGCCACGCAGATCATGTAAGTGGTGGCGCCGTCACCGTCCAGGGACACCACCAGGGCCAGCACGGCGGTACCGACCGAGACTTTCAGCGGGTCGCCCTTGACCATCTTGAGGATCTTGCGCACCGCCGGGTCAAACAGGCCGGAGTCGATCATCAGGGCAAAGTAGAGAATGGCGAACATCAGCATCACGCCGGTCGGCGCAAGCTTGGTGATGCCCGCAAGCATCATCGGGCCGATCTCGGGTGCAAAGCCGCCAAACAGGGCGAACAGGATCGGCACAATGATCAAGGCAATCAGCGCGGACAGGCGCTTGGTCATGATCAGGTACATGAACGTGATGACCATGGCAAAGCCAAGGAAAGTCAGCATAGGAATACTCCAGGCGTAGCGCGGCTAGGGAATGGCGAACCGGGTTGGGGTCAGCGCAGTACGAAAGGCACGTGGCGTACGAATGGAGTTGGAGCGAACAGGCGGGTAGTAGCGGACATCAGGGATCACCATTGTTGTTGTTTACAGCCGGTCTGTTGCCGGCAGTGGGGGCGATCCTAGACGGGGAAGCTTTCAGCCAGCTTTCGCTGTGTAAGTCAGATGATGGAAGGCTTGTAGGAATTTTCTTTAAGGCGACTCAGGGCAGCTCCAAACCGCCCGAGGCTTTGTGCAAGGCCCGCAAGTGCTCGCCCATCTGCTTGAGGTTGGCTTCGCAGGCGGCAATCTCGTTGGCGCGTGCAGGGTCCAGCAACGCCCTCACCTCTTTATCCAGATCGCCGGTCAAGGACTGCAGCTGTTTCTGGCGCTCGGCACTTTCCGATTCCAGGCGTTTGGCTTCCGACGGTTGCGGCAGGCCGTAGCCGCCGCTGTCGAGCAATTCCGCCGGGCGGCTGAGGAAGCCGCTGTTGGCGAGGATCTGTTGCAGAGTGTTATTGGCTCTTTCCATGCCGCCGTTTTTCAGTTCACGGGCATTGAGGTAGCGTTGCTTGACTTCGTCCTGGGCCAGCATCAGTTGTTTGCGATAGCTGGCTTGTTCCAGCAGCAGCAGCGCGGCACTGGTGCGCAGGTCGGCCTGGGTGAACCACTGGCGGCGTTCTGCGGCACTGAGGGCGAGCCAGTCTTCGACTTGGGTCTGCTTGATCGGCAGGTGTTTGCGCAGCACGTCGAACATCGCCTGGTAGCGCTCGCGGAACGAGTCGAAGTGATAACCCAGGCGCAAGGCTTCGCGCTTGTCATTGAGTACGCTGGTGTCTGCCAGGCCGCGGGCGCTGAGCACCTCGAGCAGGCCGTTGGGGGTAATGTTGTCCAGGCTGGTCAATTGCGGGTTGGCGCTGCCGCTGCGTAACAACTTGAGGCTCTCCACCGCGCAGTTGTTGGAGATGAAGAAGTAATTACCGTCGTAGCTCCAGTGCATTTCGGCGGCATGTTCGACGGTGTCGTTGATCTCTTGGCGGGTGAGCTTGAGCGGCACCGAGGCCAGGCCGCGCAGTTCAGTCTTGGTGTATTCGTCGATCACCTGGGCCAGCGGCAGCACAAACAAGCGTGATGGGTACTTGCCTACCAGTCCATCCCAGCTCGAGAGCTGTACGTCACCGACGAAAGCGCGGTAAGACAACACCAAGTGCTGGTCCAGGTCCAATCGGCAATCCGGGCCACGCGGGCGGCCGGGTGCGCAGATCACCAGGCGCAACATGCTGTGCCCCCAACGGCTCACCAGGTTCTGGTTGGCTTCGGCCAACAGGTAGTCGATTTCATACACGCGCTCCGGGTCGATCTGGCCCAGCGGCGTTTTGGCGAAGTCATTGCCGGCGTTCAGGAACGCGTAGGTTTTGGCGCAGGTGTCTTGTTCGGGCGGTGCCCAGCCGAAGTGTGCCTTGTAATAGCGAAACAGCGCGGGGCGACGGCAGGCGTAGCTCGGGTCAAGGAGGAAATACTCCATGTTGACCGCCACAAACTCCAGCGGGCTGGTGGTTTCGTAGATGTCCGGGCTGCGCGCGACCTGGTGGTTGTGTTGCTCGCGCTCGCCGCGACGGCCCACGTATTGGGGCCAGCCGGCAATGTCCAGCAGGCGCGGGTCGTCACTCAAGGTGAAGCGACGGTCGTTCTGGCCACGGCATTGATCGGGCAGGCCGATCAGGCCGGTGATGTTGTTCTGGCGGCTGCAGCGTTGGATCAGGCGGCGCTCGTCTGTGGACCACAGGCGCGCACGGTCATAGATGTGGGTCAGTTCATGCAGCACGGTGGCGAGCATTTCGCGGCGCACAGTGCCATGGGGGCGGTTGGTCTTTTGGGTGGCGGCGCTGCCGTCGGTGAGGCTGGCGAGCAGGTTCTGGTTCAGGTCCAGTTCGGACACCAGGGAAGCTTGGCCATAGGCGTTTTCAGGCATCTTGTCGGTCCAGCCGACATCAATACGTCGATCAAGCTGCTCGATAAAGCGCGGCGGCAGGGCGCGCATCGCTTCGTCGAGCAACGCCTGGCTGGCCTGCTGTTCGGCCGGGCTCAAGCCATCGGTCTTGAGCCGCAGTTGCAGGCTGGCCTGGGCTGCGCCTGCACAGAGCAGCACGGTCCCGGCCAGTAGCCAGGCGAACAGGCGCCTCACAGAGCGAGGATAGCTTCGGCGAGAGTCTGGTCACTGGCGTCGCGGGCTTCCGGTACGCGGGTGCGCAGGGTATCGAAGGCTGCTTCCAACTGCGCGCCGCGGATTTCGCCGTCGGAGGCGACGAAGCTGGCAGCGTCATCGTGGGCTTCGCGCACGATTTTGGAGTCGCGGATGGAAGTGGTGGTGTCCGAAGTGAAATCAATGGTACGCGCCGAGGCACGCACGATGATGTTACTGGTGGCTTTCAGGGTTTGCGCGTGGGCGACATCGGCCAACAACAGCAGGCCCAGAGCGGCAGCGATCAGCGGGCTACGCATGGAATGACTCCGAAATACAAAGGTAGAAATATACGATGATTATTGGACGAGAATTGCCTGCGCCAGTTCAAGGTCGCTGACATGAAGTTTTGGCTGGGTTCGGCGCAGGTACTCCAGCGCAGATTCCAGACGAGCTCCCCGCCATTGGCCGTCAGTGGCGATAAAAGCGGCAGCGTCATCCTGGGCGGCCAGTACCAATTTTCTGTCAAAGGGCGCAGACGTCACCTTGCTGGTGGCGTAGGCACTGATGACGGTGCTCTGGATGGACACGTCAAAGGCCGAAGCCAAGGGTGACCAGCAGGCGGAAACCAACACGGGAACAATCAATAGGCGGTATGAAAAAGCCATGGGACTCGACAACTGAAAACGAGCGCCAAGGCTAGCGCAACGCCCGGGCGAGAGCCAGCGCTGACACATTTGGTAGCGGCTGGCGTGCCCTGGCGTCTACCGGATCATCAGATGGCCAGAATCGCCTGGGCCAGTTGTGCGTCGGTCGCAGTGTTCAGTTGTGGGGCCTGTTGGCGAATCTGGGCCAGGGCGCTTTCCAGCTTCACCCCACGAATGGCGCCTTCGCTGGCGACAAAGCTGGCGGCGTCGTCACGGGCAGCTTGCACGACTTTGTTGTCACGCAGGGACGACGTGGCATCGGAGCTGGCATCGGAAGTGGCTTTGAGCGCGCCGACGATCGAGTCGGTGGTCACGATAAAGCTGCTCGCGTTGGCGTTGGCGGCCAGGGCCAACAGGGTGGCAGCACTCAGCAGGCGAAGACGGGACATGGAATAACTCCTGTAGAAGATCAAATAAAGCGGCGCAATGCGGCCACTGTGAAACGGACATTTTTGCGGATTAAGCATCAGACGTCCGTTCTACAAGGTTCGCCACGTAGTAACGGGATCTTAAGCTGCCGCTTATCCGTTCGGAAAGCCTCTATCTGTCTAGTCGCGCCAGAAAGGCTTGGACAGCTCGGCAGTACGGTCGCCCCGGCTGATGCCGGCATCGGCCAATTCACGTGGGTCAAGTTGCGCAAGTTGGCGGCGCTCATGGGCCTGCCGCGCCCATCTGCCGAGAGCGCGAGCCATTCGAATCATCAACTGTTTGTAGCGCGGGGTTTGCGTGCTCATGACGACGGCCTTCCATGAAGTCTTGGAATACCATCTTGAGCGGCCAGCCTTTACCAATACAGATACACAAATGCTAAATTGTACTGCTTAATTGTTATGTTATTTAAACTGTACTGGTGTTCGTTTGTGCCCTCTGTTTTAGCCTTGTAAAGTTTGGACGCCGGAAACAACAAAGCCCGCCTCCGGTTTCCCGGGGCGGGCTTTGTTTTGTTAAATCAGAGTGCTGGCGGTGGACCCGGCGGGTCAGGGCCAGCGGGCGCCAATTAGCGCCAGAACGGCTTGCTCAGCTCTTCGTAGCGTTGAGCTTCGCTGATACCGGCGTCAGCCAGCAGACGCGAATCCAGACGAGCCAGTTGGTGGCGGCTGGAGATGCGGCGCTGCCACAACATCAGGTTGGCGAGAACGCGCAAAGGCATGGAAGCCTGGGTGTTTACAGCTTTTTCTTCGAAGAACAGATCGGAACTGAGTGTACGTTCCATGATGACATCCTTCCGCTTGTGGCGGGATTAGGTAGTGGTTTAACTGATGCCAATGATCCTCCTCCGGCGCAAGACTCTCTAGATACAGTTCACCTGTATTGTGAGGGGCCAGTTAACTGTTTATAGCGGCTGTACTGTACGGAAATGGGGCAACTGTACCTGTCCGCACTGATTCGGTGCGAAATAGGCATTTTCGACATGGAGTGTAGGATAATTCGGTAGGAAATGACCGGTACAGCAGTACAGTTTTTTCAAAAAGTACTGCTGCGGTCACCGAGTTGAATAAACTGTGTTTGCATCAGCCCGGATCTGTATCAATTAAGCCTTGAGCATGTGCCCGGTTTCTTCCAGGTTAATGTGCCAACTCAGTGCTTCGCGCAAGATGTGCGGAGTATGCCCGCCGATTACACAGGCAGCTTCGAAGTAACTGTTCAGCGCATCGCGGTAAGCCGGGTGCACGCAATTGTCGATGATCACCCGTGCTCGCTCACGTGGCGCCAGGCCACGCAGGTCAGCGAGGCCAACCTCGGTCACCAGGATATCCACGTCATGCTCGGTATGGTCCACGTGGCTGACCATCGGCACGACGCTGGAAATTGCGCCGCCCTTGGCAATCGACTTGGTGACGAAAATCGCCAGGTGCGCGTTACGCGCGAAGTCTCCGGAGCCGCCAATCCCATTCATCATCCGCGTGCCGCAGACGTGGGTGGAATTGACGTTGCCGTAGATGTCGAACTCAAGCGCCGTGTTGATACCGATAATGCCCAGGCGCCGAACCACTTCAGGGTGGTTGGAGATTTCCTGAGGGCGCAGTACCAGCTTGTCCTTGTAGTGTTCCAGGTTGCCGAACACGTCAGCGTTGCGTCGCTCCGACAAGGTGATCGAGCTGCCCGAAGCAAAGCTCAGCTTGCCCGCGTCGATCAGGTCGAAGGTCGAGTCCTGCAACACTTCCGAATACATGGTCAGGTCTTCGAACGGCGATTCGATCAGGCCGCACATCACCGCGTTGGCGATGTTGCCGATCCCGGCCTGCAGCGGGCCGAGCTTGTTGGTCATGCGCCCAGCGTCGACTTCCTGCTTGAGAAAGTTGATCAGATGGTTGGCGATGCCTTGGGTGTCGGCGTCCGGCGGTGTCACGGTTGAGGCAGAGTCGGCCTGATTGGTGATCACGATGGCGACGATTTTCTCCGGCGGGATCGGAATCGCGGTGCTGCCGATGCGGTCGTCGACCTTGACCAGCGGGATCGGCGTGCGCGTCGGCCGGTAGGTCGGAATATAGATGTCGTGCAGCCCTTCCAGGTTCGGGTTGTGCGCGAGGTTGATCTCAACGATCACTTGTTTGGCGAAAATCGCGAAGCTGGCCGAGTTGCCCACAGAGGTGGTGGGCACGATGTGTCCTTGTTCGGTGATCGCAACGGCTTCGATCACCGCGATGTCCGGCAACTTGAGTTGATTGTTGCGCAGTTGCTCGACGGTTTCCGACAGGTGCTGGTCGATAAACATCACTTGGCCTGCGTTGATCGCCTTGCGCAGGGTGCTGTCGACCTGAAACGGCATGCGGCGCGACAACACGCCGGCTTCGGTCAGTTGCTTGTCCAGGTCATTGCCCAGGCTGGCGCCGGTCATCAGGGTGATTTTCAGCGGCGAAGTCTTGGCGCGTTCGGCCAGGGCGTGGGGGACGGCCTTGGCTTCACCGGCACGGGTGAAGCCGCTCATGCCGACGGTCATGCCGTCCTCGATCAGTGCGGCGGCGTCTGCCGCGCTCATGACCTTGTTCAACAACGAAGGCAAGCGGATACGATCACGGTACATGAATTGTTATCTCAGGCTACGGAAGCAAGGTGGGCAGTGTAGTGATTTCAAAAAAATTCGGCCCGCTACCATGGTCGAATGCCAGGCAGCGATTTAGAGCCTTTGGTCGGGTTTCATGCGGCAATAAAAAAACCCCAGCCTAATGGAGGCCAGGGTTTCGGGTATTGCGCTGGCGCAGTGTTATTCGACGGCTTTGACCATGTCTTCGATGACCTTCTTGGCATCACCGAAGACCATCATGGTCTTGTCCAGGTAGAACAACTCGTTATCCAAGCCGGCATAGCCGCTGGCCATCGAGCGCTTGTTGACGATGATGGTCTTGGCCTTGAACGCCTCAAGAATCGGCATACCGGCAATCGGTGAGTTCGGGTCGTTCTTGGCGGCCGGGTTGACCACGTCGTTGGCGCCCAACACCAGCACCACGTCGGCCTGGCCGAACTCGGAGTTGATGTCTTCCATTTCGAACACTTGGTCGTAAGGCACTTCCGCCTCGGCCAGCAGCACGTTCATGTGCCCAGGCATACGGCCCGCTACCGGGTGGATCGCGTACTTCACGGTCACGCCACGGTGGGTCAGCTTCTCGGTCAGCTCTTTAAGGGCGTGTTGGGCCCGAGCAACTGCCAGGCCGTAGCCTGGAACGATGATCACGGTGTCGGCGTTGGTCAGCAGGAACGTGGCGTCGTCCGCCGAACCGGATTTCACCGGGCGTGCTTCTTTGGAGCCAGCCGCTGCGCCGGCATCTGCTGTGTTGCCGAAACCACCGAGCAATACATTAAAGAAGGAGCGGTTCATCGCCTTGCACATGATGTACGACAGAATCGCGCCGCTGGAGCCCACCAGGGAGCCTGCGATGATCAGCATCGAGTTGTTCAGCGAGAAGCCAATGCCCGCCGCTGCCCAGCCGGAGTAGCTGTTGAGCATCGAGACAACCACCGGCATGTCGGCACCGCCGATCGGGATGATGATCAGCACGCCCAGCACGAAAGCCAGTGCCAGCATCAACGCAAACGCGGTGAGGTTGCCGGTGAACATGAACGCCAGGCCCAGGCCCAGGGTTGCCAGGCCGAGCACCAGGTTCAGTTTGTGCTGTCCACCGAACTGTACCGGTGCGCCCTGGAACAGGCGGAACTTGTACTTGCCCGAGAGCTTGCCGAACGCAATCACCGAACCGGAGAAGGTAATTGCACCAATGGCTGCGCCGAGGAACAGTTCCAGGCGGTTGCCCGCAGGAATCGAGTCGCCCAGCTGTTTGACGATGCCCAGGGATTGCGGCTCGACCACCGCGGCAATCGCGATAAATACCGCCGCCAGGCCGATCATGCTGTGCATGAAGGCAACCAGCTCAGGCATCTTGGTCATTTCTACGCGCTTGGCCATGATCGAACCGGCGGTGCCGCCGATCAGCAGGCCGACGATCACGTAACCGATACCGGCTGTTGCAAGCTCGGCGCCGAGCTTATAGATGAGGCCCACAGTGGTCAGCACCGCCAGCGCCATGCCGAGCATGCCAAAGAGGTTGCCGCGTCGCGATGTGGTTGGGTGTGACAGGCCTTTAAGGGCCTGGATAAAACAGATCGACGCGATCAAGTAGAGCGTCGTAACCAAATTCATGCTCATTACTTTGGCGCCTCTTCTTTTGCTTTCGGGGCTTTCTTCTTGAACATCTCCAGCATCCTGCGCGTGACCAGGAACCCGCCGAATACGTTAACCGCCGCCAGGGCCACGGCCAGGGTGCCCATGGTCTTACCCAGTGGGGTCACGGTGAGGGCTGCGGCCAGCATGGCGCCGACAATCACGATCGCGGAGATGGCGTTGGTCACCGCCATCAGTGGCGTGTGCAGTGCAGGCGTGACGTTCCAGACCACGTGGTAACCGACATAAATCGCCAGCACAAAGATGATCAGGTTGTAGATACCGGGGGAGATAAGCTCTTCCATCGTCTGAATCCCTGCTTAGGCGTTTTTGCGGATGACTTGGCCGTCGCGGCACATCAGGCATGCGGCGACGATGTCGTCTTCGAGGTTGATTTCAAACTGCCCTTCCTTGGTGAAGACCAGCTTCAGGAAGTCCAGCAGGTTGCGCGCATATAAAGCAGAAGCATCGGCGGCTACAGCTCCGGCCAGGTTGGTCGGGCCGCAGATGGTCACGCCGTTTTCCACGACGACCTGGTCGGCGACGGTCAGCGGGCAGTTGCCACCTTGGGCGGCAGCGAGGTCGATGACCACCGAGCCCGGCTTCATTTGTGCGACGGTTTCGGCACTGAGCAAGGTCGGGGCTTTGCGGCCAGGGATCAGCGCTGTGGTGATGACGATATCCGCTTGTTTGGCGCGCTCATGCACGGCCAGGGCCTGGCGCTGCATCCAGCTCGAGGGCATCGGGCGCGCGTAACCGCCGACACCGACCGCGCATTCACGCTCTTCATCGGTTTCGTAGGGCACGTCGACGAACTTGGCGCCGAGGGACTCGATCTGCTCTTTTACGGCAGGGCGCACGTCAGACGCTTCGATCACGGCACCCAGACGTTTCGCCGTGGCGATGGCTTGCAGGCCTGCGACACCCGCGCCGAGGATCAGCACGCGCGCGGCTTTGACGGTGCCCGCGGCAGTCATCAGCATCGGCATGAAGCGTGGGTAGTGATGGGCTGCCAGCAATACGGCCTTATAGCCGGCAATGTTGGCCTGTGACGACAACACATCGAGGCTTTGGGCTCGCGAGGTGCGTGGCGCAGCTTCGAGCGCGAAAGCGGTAATGCCTCGCTCTGCCAGCTTGGCGATGGTTTCGTTGCTGAACGGGTTGAGCATGCCCACCAACACGGTGCCGCTTTTGATCAGCGCCAGTTCGTTGTCGCTGGGGGCAACCACCTTGAGAATCAGCTCGGCGCCAAACGCTTCGCTGGCGCTGCCAATGGTCGCGCCTGCCGTTTCATAGGCACTGTCGACGATGCTGGCGGTAATGCCTGCACCGCTTTGTACAGTGACCTTATGGCCCTGGCCGATCAGCTTCTTGATGGTTTCCGGGGTGGCAGCCACCCGCGTTTCACCGGTCTGGGTTTCGAGAGGAACACCAATGTGCACGTCAAATCTCCTGCATGATCTTTTTGCTTTTGATCTTTTTGTAAAAAGGCCAGTGCACCGTGAGGGGCGCAGCTGGGGCGGCCGATCAGCACGATCCCGCTGAAATGACAGCGGGGCGCGGCATTTTGCAGGCGAACTTTACGGCCTTCAAGGGATTATGACGGGTGACGAAAAATTAACTACAAGTCACCCTGTGACTGATTGTCGCAACAGGACAAAATAACCTCTTTAAATACAGGTGTTTAAAGGGCTGTAGAGAGTTATAGACGGTTTTCCTATCTTCGGCGTGAATGGTCGGGCATTGGCAGGTGATTGTCGCTACAAGCCTTATTGGCCATGGCGTTAAGCTCATTTTGATGCTGAGAAGTACAGTCTTTCAAAACACGACATATAGTTATATCTGTAGGATCCTAAATTATCTGACTACAAGGTCAACAAAGTTGCCTTGTCCTTTAAATGCTGGGGTTGTAGCGCTGTGATTGGTCGATAAGCCAGTCTCTAAAAGCGTGCAGCGACGCAGATTCGACTTTTCTCTCGGGAATCATCAGGTAGTAAGCCTTTGTACTGCTCAACGCTTCGGGGCTCGCGATCACTAGATGCTTCTCTTCCAGCTCGCGCTGGATCAGGAAGGGCGGAATCAGTGCAATGCCCATGTCATGCATGGCCGCTTGCGACAACATCGAGAATAGCTCGTAACGAGGGCCTGTCATGTCGCGAGGTATGTTCAGTTGTTGCGCGCTGAACCACTGGCGCCAGGCGTACGGCCGGGTTGTTTGTTGCAGTAGCGGCAGTTGGGCGATTTCTTCCGGGCTGAAGTGTGCACGACTGCCCAGTAAACGCGGACTGCACACGGGTACGGGGTTTTCGCCCATCAGCCGGTGGGATTCGGTGCCTGACCAATCGGCATCGCCAAAGTAGATGGCGGCGTCGAACTCAGTGTCGGCAAACAAAAAAGGGCGCGTGCGGTTGGTGAGGTTGACCGTGACTTCCGGGTGTTGCTGCTGGAAGTCCTTGAGCCGTGGGATCAGCCATTGGGTGCCGAAAGTTGGCACCACTGCCAGCTCGATGACATTCGCGCCTTGCTGCCCCATGACCGACAAGGTATCGCGCTCTACGGCGTCCAGTTGCATGGCAACGCGACGGCTATACGACAGCCCCGCTTCCGTCAGCTTGACGCCCCGCCGTGAGCGTCGAAATAGCTCGACACTCAAAAACTCCTCCAGGCTGGCGATCTGTCGACAGATGGCGCCTTGGGTGAGTGAAAGCTCGTGCGCCGCCTTGGTAAAGCTCTCGTGGCGGGCCGCTGCTTCAAAACTGACCAGGGCGGTGGTGCTGGGAATTTTTCTGCGCATGTACGTTGTACTCACTCATAAAGCGCATTTGCGCGCTTTTCGCTCATTACGAAGTGAGAAATTAGCACAACCCTATGCGTAAACGTCGTTTGCCCTCTGCGGTTGCCCGGCCTAGGCTGCATCCACGACTTCTGTTTTCTTCCCCGAGGACTTACTCATGGCTGGCAAGGCAAGCTTCAACTGGATCGATCCACTGTTGCTGGATCAACAGCTCACCGAAGAAGAGCGCATGGTGCGCGACAGTGCTGAGCAATTCGCCCAGGACAAGCTTGCGCCGCGTGTGCTCGAAGCCTTTCGCCATGAAAAGACCGACCCTGCGATCTTTCGCGAGATGGGTGAAACCGGCCTGTTGGGCGCGATGATCCCTGAGCAGTACGGCGGCAGCGGCCTGAACTACGTCAGCTACGGGCTGATTGCCCGTGAGGTGGAGCGTGTCGACTCCGGTTATCGCTCGATGATGAGTGTGCAGTCCTCACTGGTGATGGTGCCGATCAACGAATTTGGCACCGAGGCGCAAAAGCAGAAGTACCTGCCAAAGCTGGCGTCGGGCGAATGGATTGGTTGCTTTGGCCTGACCGAGCCTGACCACGGCTCTGACCCGGGCGCGATGATTACCCGTGCACGTAAGGTCGATGGCGGCTACAGCCTGACCGGCGCCAAGATGTGGATTACAAATAGCCCGATCGCCGATGTGTTTGTGGTGTGGGGCAAGGACGATGCGGGCGATATCCGCGGTTTTGTCCTGGAGAAGGGTTGGAAGGGGCTGAGCGCTCCGGCGATTCACGGCAAGGTCGGCCTGCGGGCTTCGATTACCGGTGAGATCGTCATGGATAACGTGTTTGTGCCCGAGGAGAATATCTTCCCGGACGTGCGCGGCCTGAAGGGGCCTTTCACTTGTCTTAACTCGGCACGCTATGGCATTTCCTGGGGGGCGCTGGGGGCTGCCGAGTTTTGCTGGCACACCGCTCGCCAATACACCCTGGACCGTCAGCAGTTCGGGCGGCCTTTGGCGGCGACCCAGCTGATCCAGAAGAAGCTGGCGGACATGCAGACCGAGATCACCCTGGCCTTGCAAGGCTGCCTGCGTTTGGGGCGCATGAAGGATGAAGGGACGGCGGCGGTTGAGATCACGTCGATCATGAAGCGCAACTCGTGTGGCAAGTCCCTGGATATCGCGCGTATGGCACGGGACATGTTGGGCGGTAACGGTATCTCGGATGAGTTCGGGGTGGCGCGTCACCTGGTCAACCTGGAGGTGGTCAATACCTATGAGGGCACCCATGACGTACACGCCTTGATTCTTGGGCGCGCGCAGACCGGCCTTCAAGCGTTCTATTAATAGGAGAACGGCATGGGCGCGCTTTCACATCTGCGGGTACTGGATTTGTCACGAGTGTTGGCGGGCCCGTGGTCCGGGCAGATCCTTGCAGACCTTGGAGCTGAGGTGATCAAGGTTGAGCGACCGGGCAATGGCGATGATACGCGGGCGTGGGGGCCGCCCTTCCTTAAAGACGCCTATGGCGAGAATACCAGTGAGGCGGCGTATTACCTGTCGGCCAACCGTAACAAGGAATCGGTGACCATCGACTTCACGCGCCCGGAGGGTCAGAAGCTGGTGCGCGACCTCGCGGCCAAGTCCGACATCCTGATCGAGAACTTCAAGGTGGGTGGTCTGGCGGCGTATGGGCTGGACTATGAATCGCTCAAGGAGATCAATCCAGAGTTGATCTATTGCTCGATCACGGGTTTCGGCCAGACGGGGCCTTATGCGACGCGTGCAGGCTACGACTTTATGATCCAGGGGTTGGGTGGGCTTATGAGCCTGACCGGTCGGCCCGAGGGTGATGAGGGGGCTGGGCCGGTAAAGGTAGGCGTGGCGTTGACGGATATCCTGACGGGGCTGTACTCGACCGTGGCGATCCTGGCGGCGCTGGCTCACCGGGATCATGACGGCGGTGGGCAGCATATTGATATGGCGTTGCTGGATGTACAGGTGGCGTGTCTGGCCAATCAGGCGATGAATTACCTGACGACGGGTGTCGCGCCCAAGCGCCTTGGCAATGCTCACCCTAATATTGTGCCTTATCAGGACTTTCCCACGGCTGATGGCGACTTCATCCTGACGGTGGGCAATGACGGACAGTTTCGCAAGTTTGCTGAGGTGGCCGGGCAGCCGCAGTGGGCGGATGACCCGCGTTTCGCCACTAATAAGGTGCGAGTGGCTAACCGTGCGGAGCTGATTCCGCTGATCCGCCAGGCTACGGTGTTCAAGACGACGGCTGAGTGGGTGTCACAGCTGGAGCAAGTAGGCGTGCCGTGTGGGCCGATCAATGATCTGGCGCAGGTGTTTGCCGACCCGCAGGTCAAGGCGCGTGGGTTGGCTATGGCATTGCCGCATGCATTGGCGGGGATGGTGCCTCAGGTCGCCAGTCCGATGCGGTTGTCCAAAACGCCGGTGGAATACCGTAATGCGCCTCCTCTATTGGGCGAGCATACGGTGCAGGTGTTGCAGGGGGTGTTGGGGTTGGATTCGGCGAATGTGGCTGCGCTGAAGGCTGCGGGCGTTATCTGAAGTTGCTCTTCTATATAGGTAAATTGCTCAACGAGCTCGACTTGGTTGTTTTTTGATCAATTCTAACTTATTGATAGATAAGCTAAATTAAGTGTTGACGACGGATTCTAGAAGTCTATAATTCGCCCCACTTCCGGCGCAGTCGAAACATAAAACTCCTTGGTAAACAAAGAGTTATGAAGTTTTCGGCAGCAAGTTGCTTCAGTTTATCGAAGCCAAAAGGAAGTTGAAAAAGAGGTGTTGACAGCAGCGTGTAACGCTGTAGAATTCGCCTCCCGCTAACGAGAGATCGTAAGCGCAAGTGGTTGAAGTTGTTGAAGAATTCTTCGAAAACTTCTGAAAATAACCACTTGACAGCAAATGAGGCTGCTGTAGAATGCGCGCCTCGGTTGAGACGAAAGATCTTAACCAACCGCTCTTTAACAACTGAATCAAGCAATTCGTGTGGGTGCTTGTGGAGTCAGACTGATAGTCAACAAGATTATCAGCATCACAAGTTACTCCGCGAGAAATCAAAGATGTAACCAACGATTGCTGAGCCAAGTTTAGGGTTTCTTAAAAACCCAAAGATGTTTGAACTGAAGAGTTTGATCATGGCTCAGATTGAACGCTGGCGGCAGGCCTAACACATGCAAGTCGAGCGGTAGAGAGAAGCTTGCTTCTCTTGAGAGCGGCGGACGGGTGAGTAAAGCCTAGGAATCTGCCTGGTAGTGGGGGATAACGTTCGGAAACGGACGCTAATACCGCATACGTCCTACGGGAGAAAGCAGGGGACCTTCGGGCCTTGCGCTATCAGATGAGCCTAGGTCGGATTAGCTAGTTGGTGAGGTAATGGCTCACCAAGGCGACGATCCGTAACTGGTCTGAGAGGATGATCAGTCACACTGGAACTGAGACACGGTCCAGACTCCTACGGGAGGCAGCAGTGGGGAATATTGGACAATGGGCGAAAGCCTGATCCAGCCATGCCGCGTGTGTGAAGAAGGTCTTCGGATTGTAAAGCACTTTAAGTTGGGAGGAAGGGCATTAACCTAATACGTTAGTGTTTTGACGTTACCGACAGAATAAGCACCGGCTAACTCTGTGCCAGCAGCCGCGGTAATACAGAGGGTGCAAGCGTTAATCGGAATTACTGGGCGTAAAGCGCGCGTAGGTGGTTTGTTAAGTTGGATGTGAAATCCCCGGGCTCAACCTGGGAACTGCATTCAAAACTGACTGACTAGAGTATGGTAGAGGGTGGTGGAATTTCCTGTGTAGCGGTGAAATGCGTAGATATAGGAAGGAACACCAGTGGCGAAGGCGACCACCTGGACTAATACTGACACTGAGGTGCGAAAGCGTGGGGAGCAAACAGGATTAGATACCCTGGTAGTCCACGCCGTAAACGATGTCAACTAGCCGTTGGAAGCCTTGAGCTTTTAGTGGCGCAGCTAACGCATTAAGTTGACCGCCTGGGGAGTACGGCCGCAAGGTTAAAACTCAAATGAATTGACGGGGGCCCGCACAAGCGGTGGAGCATGTGGTTTAATTCGAAGCAACGCGAAGAACCTTACCAGGCCTTGACATCCAATGAACTTTCTAGAGATAGATTGGTGCCTTCGGGAACATTGAGACAGGTGCTGCATGGCTGTCGTCAGCTCGTGTCGTGAGATGTTGGGTTAAGTCCCGTAACGAGCGCAACCCTTGTCCTTAGTTACCAGCACGTAATGGTGGGCACTCTAAGGAGACTGCCGGTGACAAACCGGAGGAAGGTGGGGATGACGTCAAGTCATCATGGCCCTTACGGCCTGGGCTACACACGTGCTACAATGGTCGGTACAGAGGGTTGCCAAGCCGCGAGGTGGAGCTAATCCCACAAAACCGATCGTAGTCCGGATCGCAGTCTGCAACTCGACTGCGTGAAGTCGGAATCGCTAGTAATCGCGAATCAGAATGTCGCGGTGAATACGTTCCCGGGCCTTGTACACACCGCCCGTCACACCATGGGAGTGGGTTGCACCAGAAGTAGCTAGTCTAACCTTCGGGAGGACGGTTACCACGGTGTGATTCATGACTGGGGTGAAGTCGTAACAAGGTAGCCGTAGGGGAACCTGCGGCTGGATCACCTCCTTAATCGACGACATCAGCTGCTCCATAAGTTCCCACACGAATTGCTTGATTCATTGAAGAAGACGATAAGAAGCAGCCCGAAATTGGGTCTGTAGCTCAGTTGGTTAGAGCGCACCCCTGATAAGGGTGAGGTCGGCAGTTCGAATCTGCCCAGACCCACCAATTTTGTGTGGGAAACGCCTGTAGAAATACGGGGCCATAGCTCAGCTGGGAGAGCGCCTGCCTTGCACGCAGGAGGTCAACGGTTCGATCCCGTTTGGCTCCACCACTACTGCTTCTACGTTATGAAAGCTTAGAAATGAGCATTCCATCAGGTTGATGATGAATGTTGATTTCTAGTCTTTGATTAGATCGTTCTTTAAAAATTTGGGTATGTGATAGAAAGATAGACTGAACGTTACTTTCACTGGTAACGGATCAGGCTAAGGTAAAATTTGTGAGTTCTCTTAATCGAGAAATTCGAATTTTCGGCGAATGTTGTCTTCACAGTATAACCAGATTGCTTGGGGTTATATGGTCAAGTGAAGAAGCGCATACGGTGGATGCCTTGGCAGTCAGAGGCGATGAAAGACGTGGTAGCCTGCGAAAAGCTTCGGGGAGTCGGCAAACAGACTTTGATCCGGAGATGTCTGAATGGGGGAACCCAGCCATCATAAGATGGTTATCTTACGCTGAATACATAGGCGTAAGAGGCGAACCAGGGGAACTGAAACATCTAAGTACCCTGAGGAAAAGAAATCAACCGAGATTCCCTTAGTAGTGGCGAGCGAACGGGGACTAGCCCTTAAGTGGCTTTGAGATTAGCGGAACGCTCTGGAAAGTGCGGCCATAGTGGGTGATAGCCCTGTACGCGAAAATCTCTTAGTCATGAAATCGAGTAGGACGGAGCACGAGAAACTTTGTCTGAATATGGGGGGACCATCCTCCAAGGCTAAATACTACTGACTGACCGATAGTGAACTAGTACCGTGAGGGAAAGGCGAAAAGAACCCCGGAGAGGGGAGTGAAATAGATCCTGAAACCGTATGCGTACAAGCAGTGGGAGCCTACTTTGTTAGGTGACTGCGTACCTTTTGTATAATGGGTCAGCGACTTATTTTCAGTGGCGAGCTTAACCGAATAGGGGAGGCGTAGCGAAAGCGAGTCTTAATAGGGCGTCTAGTCGCTGGGAATAGACCCGAAACCGGGCGATCTATCCATGGGCAGGTTGAAGGTTGGGTAACACTAACTGGAGGACCGAACCGACTACCGTTGAAAAGTTAGCGGATGACCTGTGGATCGGAGTGAAAGGCTAATCAAGCTCGGAGATAGCTGGTTCTCCTCGAAAGCTATTTAGGTAGCGCCTCATGTATCACTGTAGGGGGTAGAGCACTGTTTCGGCTAGGGGGTCATCCCGACTTACCAAACCGATGCAAACTCCGAATACCTACAAGTGCCGAGCATGGGAGACACACGGCGGGTGCTAACGTCCGTCGTGAAAAGGGAAACAACCCAGACCGTCAGCTAAGGTCCCAAAGTTATGGTTAAGTGGGAAACGATGTGGGAAGGCTTAGACAGCTAGGAGGTTGGCTTAGAAGCAGCCACCCTTTAAAGAAAGCGTAATAGCTCACTAGTCGAGTCGGCCTGCGCGGAAGATGTAACGGGGCTCAAACCATACACCGAAGCTACGGGTATCACGTAAGTGATGCGGTAGAGGAGCGTTCTGTAAGCCTGTGAAGGTGAGTTGAGAAGCTTGCTGGAGGTATCAGAAGTGCGAATGCTGACATGAGTAACGACAATGGGTGTGAAAAACACCCACGCCGAAAGACCAAGGTTTCCTGCGCAACGTTAATCGACGCAGGGTTAGTCGGTCCCTAAGGCGAGGCTGAAAAGCGTAGTCGATGGAAAACAGGTTAATATTCCTGTACTTCTGGTTATTGCGATGGAGGGACGGAGAAGGCTAGGCCAGCTTGGCGTTGGTTGTCCAAGTTTAAGGTGGTAGGCTGGAATCTTAGGTAAATCCGGGATTCTAAGGCCGAGAGCTGATGACGAGCTAACTTTTAGTTAGCGAAGTGGTTGATGCCATGCTTCCAAGAAAAGCTTCTAAGCTTCAGGTAACCAGGAACCGTACCCCAAACCGACACAGGTGGTTGGGTAGAGAATACCAAGGCGCTTGAGAGAACTCGGGTGAAGGAACTAGGCAAAATGGCACCGTAACTTCGGGAGAAGGTGCGCCGGTGAGGGTGAAGGACTTGCTCCGTAAGCTCATGCCGGTCGAAGATACCAGGCCGCTGCGACTGTTTATTAAAAACACAGCACTCTGCAAACACGAAAGTGGACGTATAGGGTGTGACGCCTGCCCGGTGCCGGAAGGTTAATTGATGGGGTTAGCTAACGCGAAGCTCTTGATCGAAGCCCCGGTAAACGGCGGCCGTAACTATAACGGTCCTAAGGTAGCGAAATTCCTTGTCGGGTAAGTTCCGACCTGCACGAATGGCGTAACGATGGCGGCGCTGTCTCCACCCGAGACTCAGTGAAATTGAAATCGCTGTGAAGATGCAGTGTATCCGCGGCTAGACGGAAAGACCCCGTGAACCTTTACTATAGCTTTGCACTGGACTTTGAATTTGCTTGTGTAGGATAGGTGGGAGGCTTTGAAGCGTGGACGCCAGTCTGCGTGGAGCCAACCTTGAAATACCACCCTGGCAACTTTGAGGTTCTAACTCAGGTCCGTTATCCGGATCGAGGACAGTGTATGGTGGGTAGTTTGACTGGGGCGGTCTCCTCCTAAAGAGTAACGGAGGAGTACGAAGGTGCGCTCAGACCGGTCGGAAATCGGTCGTAGAGTATAAAGGCAAAAGCGCGCTTGACTGCGAGACAGACACGTCGAGCAGGTACGAAAGTAGGTCTTAGTGATCCGGTGGTTCTGTATGGAAGGGCCATCGCTCAACGGATAAAAGGTACTCCGGGGATAACAGGCTGATACCGCCCAAGAGTTCATATCGACGGCGGTGTTTGGCACCTCGATGTCGGCTCATCACATCCTGGGGCTGAAGCCGGTCCCAAGGGTATGGCTGTTCGCCATTTAAAGTGGTACGCGAGCTGGGTTTAGAACGTCGTGAGACAGTTCGGTCCCTATCTGCCGTGGACGTTTGAGATTTGAGAGGGGCTGCTCCTAGTACGAGAGGACCGGAGTGGACGAACCTCTGGTGTTCCGGTTGTCACGCCAGTGGCATTGCCGGGTAGCTATGTTCGGAATAGATAACCGCTGAAAGCATCTAAGCGGGAAACTAGCCTCAAGATGAGATCTCACTGGGACCTTGAGTCCCCTGAAGGGCCGTCGAAGACTACGACGTTGATAGGTTGGGTGTGTAAGCGCTGTGAGGCGTTGAGCTAACCAATACTAATTGCCCGTGAGGCTTGACCATATAACACCCAAGCAATTTGAGTCGACTCTCTAATAAAGAGCATCAGATTGCGGTGTGTGAAGACGAGATGAACCGAAAGTTCGACGCTCACAAAACACCGAAAGCTATCACATACCCAATTTGCTGAAGCGAAGCCATCTGGCTACGACTCAGTACCCGAATTTCTTGACGACCATAGAGCATTGGAACCACCTGATCCCATCCCGAACTCAGTAGTGAAACGATGCATCGCCGATGGTAGTGTGGGGTTTCCCCATGTGAGAGTAGGTCATCGTCAAGATTAAATTCCGAAACCCCTGATTGCTAACGCAATCAGGGGTTTTGTTTATGTAGAAGTCCATGAATTTCACCGGCACGTTGCTAGCGCAACGGACTGGTACACAGAATTTCTTGACGACCATAGAGCATTGGAACCACCTGATCCCATCCCGAACTCAGCAGTGAAACGATGCATCGCCGATGGTAGTGTGGGGTTTCCCCATGTGAGAGTAGGTCATCGTCAAGATTAAATTCCAAAACCCCTGTCTGCTAACGCAGACAGGGGTTTTGTCGTTTAAGGGGATAATAATGCCCCGGCTGCAGACCGCTCACGTATACGTCTGGGCTGGACAAAGGCAACCTGACGACACCCACAAAAAAGCCGGCACCTAGAATCAGACGCCGGCTTGTTAGAAGCTATAACGGATCAGAACTGATAACTGACCGTCGCACTGACATTACGCTCTTCACCCAGGTAGCAGAAGTTCAAGCTGGCACACGAAGCCACATAGCTCTCATTGGTCAGGTTGTTGGCATTGAGCCTTACATCCACACCCTTCAGGCCTACCTTGCCCAGGTCGTACCCTACCGAAGCGTCAAACAATGTATAGGCGGGCACTTTCATCGTGTTCTCGGCATCTGCCCAACTGTATCCGACATATCTCACGCCCCCGCCCAGACGCAGACCGTCCAGGGTGCCGTTATTGAATCTGTAGTCCGCCCATACCGACGCCATATGCCGAGGCGCCTGGGTCGGCGAGTTGCCTTTGTTCTCGATCAGATTGTCGGCGGAGCTCAAGGTACTCACCATCGACTTGGAGTACTTGATGTCGGTGAAGGTATAGCTGCCTAAAAGCTTCAGGTTGTCGGTCAGTTGCATATGGGCTTCCAGCTCCAGTCCCTGTGAGCGGACGGCGCCTACCGCACGATAGAAGTTTTCCTGCGGTAGCTTGGTAGCCAGGTTTTCCTGGTCGATGCGAAACAACGATGCGGTAAACAGGTCGTCAGTCCCCGGCGGCTGATACTTCAAACCCGCCTCCCACTGTGTCCCGTTAGTCGGTGCCAGCGGGTTGCCCGCACTGTCGGAATAGGAGTTCGGGTTAAAAGACTCCGAATAGCTCACATACGGCGCCAGGCCGTTATCAAACAGGTACAACGCCCCCGCCCGCCCCGTCAGCTTGGTACGTTTGTCGCTGATCTCCTTACCCAACGGTCGGCCCGCTTCGGCGATACGGTTTTCATCCGACGTCTCTACCCAGTCCTGGCGCAGTCCCAGGGAGAACCGCCATTGATCCATCTCAATCAGGTCTTGCAGATAGACACCTGTCTGCTCCAGTCGTCGCAAATAGCTGGTCAGGTTGGCATTGCTGATCGCCGAATTGCCATAGACCGGGTTAAACGCGTTGATCGGCTGCAATGAGCCGCTGGTCCAGTCCACCACGGTTTTACGCCGCTGATAATCCGCGCCCATCAGCACCGTATGTTTGGTCGCCCCGGTAAAAAATTCCGCTTGCAGCATATTGTCGATAATGAACGCATGCAGCTTTTCATCACCGCCGGAGTAATAGCGGTTCAGCTCATTGCTGGTCGGCGTGGTCCAGCCATAGGCATATACCTGGTCCAGCTTTACCTTGGAGTCGAGATAGCGGAAGTTTTGTCGCGCAGTAAACACATCGTTGAAGCGATGTTCGAACTGATAGCCAAACGACTGCTGGTCACGCTTGTACCCATCTACCCCAGGCTCACCTTCGAAAAAGTGGTTGGAGATACGCTGGCCATTGCGCTGATGCAGTGCGCCGTCCGCCGGCATACCACCGTGATAACCACCCTCAGGGTCATGCTGCAAATAGGCTTGCAGCGTCAGCGACGTGTCTTCGGTAAAGTCGATGCTCACTGTCGGAGCCAGTGCGTAGCGTTTTTCTTTGGCGTGGTCGAATTGTGTGTCGGACTTATCCGCCAGCCCGGTCAGTCGATAGGCTACGCGCTTGTCATCGTCTACCGGCCCGCTGAGGTCAAAACCCATCCCGCGTTGCCCGTTACTGCCGATTGTCGCTTGGACTTGATGGTAGGGCTCATACAACGGCTTCTTGCTGGTCAGTGCAACCAGACCTCCAGGCGAGCTGCGCCCGTACAGCACAGACGATGGCCCCTTCAGAATGTCCACGCGTTCAAGAAAGTACGGGTCCACCTGCATGGTGCTGTAAGTACCGCTGTCCCCCATGGACTTCAAGCCATCCAGGTAGATGTTATCGACCGAGCCATCGTTAAAGCCGCGCATCGCCACGTAGTCATAGCGGTGGGTTGCGCCATAGGGGTTGGTCAGCACGCCAGGGGTGTAACGCATGGCCTGGGCCACGGTCTGAGAGCCCTGGTCGTCCATCTGATCACGTGTGACCACGGAGACGGTTTGCGAGGTTTCCAGCAGCGCCGTACTGGTCTTGGTGGCGATCTGACTGTGCGTCGCGTTGTAGCCGTCCATGCTGCCCAGCGCATTACCCAGGGCGAAGCCTTTGATGTCGGTGGTGGGGCAACGTCAGCGTGCTGCTTTGCGCCAGCGGCTGCAGGACGAAGCTGGCACCATCCTGTGAGGCGGCCTGCAACCCCGAGCCATTGAGCAAATAATTCAGGCCCTGCTCAGCGGAATATTCACCGTGCAGCCCTGGCGACTCCAGGCCCTGTGTCTGCGCTGGGGTGCTGGCAAGCGTAATGCCCGCCTGACGGGCGAACTGATTGAGCGCGTCGCTCAGCGGGCCGGCAGGGATGTCATAGCGCTGATGAATGTGTTCGCTGCCCGCTTGCGCAGCCATGCCAACCAGCGGAACCGCGCCCATGCCCACTGCCGTCGACAGTAACGCTACGCGTATGGCCTTGGCCAGAAGAGGGTAGGAGAAGTCTGGTGAATCGTTGAGAAAACGCACAGTCATGATCAAGGTCCGTAGAGGCCGGTAAGGCAGATAAAGAGGCTTACTGTCTAAGCCGGGCTTACGGAAAAAAGCCGCCAAAAAAACACAAAAAAGTCAGGCCAGGCGTTCCAGGCTCACCCACCAACGCGTGCGATAGCGCACTTGAACGGGCAGCGTCTGCGCAACGATCGCCAGCAACTTGTCGGTGTCTTCCAGGCGGAAAACCCCTGACAGCCGCAAGTCGCCGATCTCTGCGGTACAGCCCAGATAACCCGGGCGGTAGCGCCCCACTTCCGATACAAAGTCGGCCAGGCGCATGTCCCGCGTCACAATCAGCCCATCGGCCCAGGCGCCCATGTCCATAGTTAGCGGAGCCGATAACGCGGCGTGCGCCTGGTTGATCAGATAGGTTTCCCCTGTGTGCACTTGAGTCGCCAGGCCATCGGCCGTAGGCGGTGAATGGATAGCCACATTGCCGCTGACCACGCTCAAGCGCGTGCACTCGCTGTCTTGGCGCACGGTAAAACGCCCATCGATGCCTTCGAGCAGGCCGTGGCGAGTGTGTACCAGCAAAGGCGCTGAAGATGGCGCACCGCAGGTCACCAGGATTTCCCCGCGCACCAACGTGATCAGGCGCTGCTGCGAGTTGAAATTGAGGTTCACCGCACTGTCGGTGTTGAGTTGCAGGCGTGTGCCGTCCGGTAATTGCACGCTGCGCCGCTCGCCGGTGGCGGTTGCGAAATCGGACGTCCAGCGCTGCCAGCCGGTCATGTCCCGGCTTACCCACGCCGCCGAACCCACCAACACCACACCCGACAACACCTTCAGTGCCCGTCGTCGGCCCAAGCCTTGTGCGACGTTTTCCAGTGCCACATGCGCCCCTGGAATCGCCGCCATCTGGCTGTTCAATTCCCGTTGTAGCGCCTGCACCCGTTGCCACGCCAATTCATGGTCATCGTGAGCTTCACGCCAATGTTCACATTGCGCATGCAAGCGCACATTCGCACGGTTGTTACGCAGGCGCAGCGCCCAACTGATCGCCTGTTTGACCACTTGGGGATCCGGCCCGGAGCGCGCGGCGTTATCCATTGGCGTCAGGTTTCATAGCGCAGGACATAACAGTGATACAGCCCTTCAGCGACGTACCGCTCCACCGAGCGCAACGATACGCCCATCTGCTCTGCGATCTGCTGGTGAGCCAGCCCATCGCACTGAGCCAGTAAAAACGCTTTACGCACCTTGGGCTTCAATCCGTCCAATAGGCGGGCGACTTCCTCCAGAAGCTCCACCACCAACGCACGCGCTTCGGCGCTGGGTGCCAGCGCTTGCGGCAAGTGAGCGATGGACTCCAGGTAGGCCCGTTGGATTTCTTCGCGGCGCCAGTGATCAATCACCAGTCCCCGGGCGATGGTGCGCAAAAATGCACGCGGCGCCTTGAGCTCAAAGCGTTCGGTTTTTTGCAGCAGGCGTACGAACGTGTCCTGCGCCAGGTCCGCAGCATCGGCGGCATTGCCCAAGCGACTGCGCAGCCAGGTGTTGAGCCAGTTGTGGTGGGTGCTGTAAAGCGTGTGTACAACACGTTCGCACGCAATGTAGTCAGTAGAGGGCATTCAGGCAGGCCTGGCCAAGCGTCACAAATGATAATTAGTCGCATTGTCTGGGAGGCAGAAAAATTTTGCAACGCCGAACGCTGAGCCTCTACCACTGGTCGGTTTCCCACTCAAAATAAGGATGCTTCTCACAAATTCCTAAGATTTCTCCTGGCGTGGCCGAAAGCCTGACGAGCCATGCGTGCACCGAAATAGAGCGGCCGAAGAGCCGGCCTATCCCGTTACATGGAATGTTCCACTCGGCACGCTCACCCCCCTTTGGCAAAAGAAGTCGATGAAATGAATCTCAAGTTCAGTCATAAAATTCTACTGGCCGCATCAGGCGTCGTGGTTCTGGCCTTCGCGCTATTTACCCTCTACAACGATTACCTGCAGCGCAGCACCATCAAACAAAACCTTGAGTCGTCTATCCAGCAATCGGGCGAGCTCACGGCCAGCAGCGTGCAGAACTGGCTCAGTGGCCGCATCCTGGTCCTCGAAAGCCTGGCGCAAAACGTTGCTCACCAAGGCAGCGGTGCCGACCTGCCAGGGCTGGTCGACCAGCCTGCGCTCACCTCGAACTTCCAGTTCACCTATGTCGGCCAAACCAACGGCGTATTCACCCAGCGCCCTGACGCCAAGATGCCCGACGATTACGACCCTCGTCAGCGCCCCTGGTACAAGCAAGCGGTCGCCGCCGATAAAACCATGCTGACTCCGCCTTATATGGCGGCCGTTGGCGGGCAAATCGTGACCATTGCCCTGCCGGTCAAAAAGAACGGCGAACTGCTCGGTGTAGTGGGCGGTGACCTGAGTTTGCAAACCCTGGTGAAGATCATCAACTCGGTGGATTTCGGCGGTATTGGCCATGCGTTCCTGGTCAGCGCCGACGGCCAGGTCATCGTCAGTCCCGATCAGGGCCAGGTGATGAAGAACCTCAAGGACATCTACCCAGGCACCAGCCTGCGTATCGAGAAGGTCAGCCAGGACGTTGTGCTCAACGGCCAGGACCGTATTTTGTCATTCACCCCGATCAGTGGTTTGCCGGGGGCGGATTGGTACATCGGCCTGTCGATCGACAAAGACAAAGCCTACGCACCGCTCAGTAAATTCCGTACATCGGCACTGATCGCCATGTTGATCGCCGTGGTAGCGATCGCCGTGCTGCTCAGCCTGCTGATCCAAGTGCTGTTGCGCCCGCTGACCACCATGGGCGTGGCCATGCAGGACATCGCCCAGGGCGAAGGCGATTTGACGCGCCGCCTGGATGTAACCAGCAAGGACGAGTTCGGCGAAGTGGGCAGTGCGTTCAACCAGTTTGTCGAACGTATCCACGCCTCTATCTCCGAAGTGTCTTCAGCCACGCGCCAGGTCCATGACCTGTCCCAGCGCGTCATGGCCTCGTCAAACGCCTCGATCATCGGCTCGGACGAGCAAAGCGCGCGCACCAACAGCGTGGCTGCCGCCATCAACGAGCTGGGCGCCGCCACCCAGGAAATCGCCCGCAACGCCGCCGATGCATCGCAGCATGCCAGCGGTGCCAGTGAGCAAGCGGACGACGGGCGCAAGGTGGTGGAGCAAACCATCCTGGCCATGTCGGAACTGTCGCAAAAGATCAGCTTGTCCTGCACGCAGATTGAAACCCTCAATGCCAGCACCGATAACATTGGGCACATCCTGGATGTGATCAAAGGCATCTCTCAGCAAACCAACCTGCTGGCGCTCAATGCGGCGATCGAGGCTGCGCGTGCGGGTGAAGCCGGGCGCGGGTTTGCCGTGGTGGCCGACGAAGTGCGTAACCTGGCGCACCGGACCCAGGAATCGGCCGAAGAGATCCACAAGATGATCACTTCGCTGCAAGTGGGCTCGCGTGAAGCCGTGACCACTATGAACGCCAGCCAGGTCTCCAGCGAAGAAAGCGTTGAAGTGGCCAACCAGGCGGGTGAGCGCCTGGTCAGCGTGACGCAGCGAATCGTCGAGATCGATGGCATGAACCAATCGGTTGCGGCCGCTACCGAAGAGCAGACCGCCGTGGTTGAAACCCTCAACGTTGATATCAACCAGATCAACTTGCTCAACCAGCAAGGCGTCGCCAACCTCAACGAGACGCTCAAGGACTGTGATGCGCTGTCGCAGCAGGCCAGTCGATTGAAGCAGCTGGTCGACAGTTTCAAGATCTGACCGGTCTCAGCCGGCGCGAGGTCCCTCGCGCCGGCTGATCAACCGAACATCCGGCGCACATGCTCCAAGGCGCTGTCGGCGAAAGCCTGCACAAACTGTTCAAACTCCGCCTGCGGCATATCGACCGGCTCGCCGATCAGCGTCCAGGTCGCCCTGGAACGTTGCGCGTCAAGTGCCTCCACACGCATGGCGGCCCATAGCCGGGCGACACCCAAGGTGTTGTAGAGGGTGGTCCAGGTCATGCACATCGCTTCGTTGTCCCAACTATTGAGTTGCTCAACGACGTGGTGCCCATCGTGGAAAAATTTACGCCGCAATGCGCCCACGCCGGTTCCCGTCATTTCGATGTGCGACAGGGCCGGAATGAAGGCATCAAAGCCTGCAAAATTTCCCACCACACTCCACAGGCGAGCGGCATCGCACGCGACGTCAACAGACGCTACCAACGGCGCGCCATTCGGGTTACGGATTAATGTATCGGGTTGCAGCGGTTTCATAAAAAGTCCTGAAGCGGGTCAGAGAAAGCCAATGGCCTTGAGGTGGTCGCAGCCTTTGCGCAACAGCGCAGGGTCTTTGTGCGGGTACTGCTCGCCCATCGCTGCCACACCCTGGCGTGCGTTGTCGTGACAAATCATTGAGACGTCGCTGATGTCTTCCGCGAGGTCATCCAGGTAAAAACCCAGCACGCCAAACAGCGCGTTATCGGGCCCCACCGTTTGCAACACCCTTTGCCACTGCGCGACGCTCACCCGTTCGAAAAGATGGCCGGCCTGGCTGAATGCATCCAGGTAGTGGTCCCAGCTCAAGGGCTGCGGGTTATGCAGGTTGAAGACGTTTCGCCGTGCCACAAATTGGCCGCAGTGGAACGCAATGAAACGGGCCAGGAAATCCACCGGCATCAGGTCGAAATTCACCTCCAGGCGGGGCGCCAGGCCCAACTGCAGCGACCCCTTGAGCATCAGCATCAAGCGGTTGTTTTGTGGCTGGCACACACCGTTGTGGCTGTTGAACGCAATATTCCCCGGTCGATGAATGTTCACCCAGGCACCTTGCTCGACCGCACGCCCCACCAGCCGCTCGGCGACCCATTTGGAAAGGTTGTAGCCATTCTTGAGATAGAGCGGCAACGTGGTAACAGCTGGTGTTTCGAGGACGCGACCCTGAGTGTCGATACTGCTGCAGGCTGACAGCGTGGAGATGAAGTTGAAGACTTTCTTGCTATGGGTTTCGCACAGGCGCAGGCACTCAAGCACCGGTTCGACGTTGTCCCGGGCCAATGAGGTGTAGTCCAGCACATGGTTGACCCGGGCGGCGTTGTGCACCAACACTCCATGGTTGCGGGCGAGGTGGTCATAGACATCACAGGCCAGGCCCAGCCGGGGTAGGCTGATGTCAGCGGCATAGACGCTCACGCGGCTCAGGTCCAGATGCTCCAGGTGGTACTCGCGCAGTGCCTGGGCAAACCGTGCTGGCGCCGAGTGCCCTGGGCGTTCGCGCACCAGGCACGCCACCTCACGGGCCCCGCCCGCCAACAGCGCTTCGACCAGATGTACACCCACAAAGCTGTTGGCGCCCGTGACGATCACCTTGCGTGGGTCGCCTGCAGACTCCGGTGGCAGCGTGCACAGGTCCAGCGGCTGGGATGCATCCTTTTCCATCTGGCATGACGCTGCAAAAGGTAATGCACCGTCTTCCATCAGCACGGCTAGGGTGCGAATCGTAGGCGCTTCAAAAAAACGGCTCAAAGACAGACTACGACCAAACTGTTCGCGCACACGCAGCAGCAAGGTCGACAGCAAGATGGAGTGGCCGCCCACATTGAAAAAACTGTCGTCAATGCCCAGCTCAGCGCCAGGCATGCTCAGCAATTCGCTCCACAGCGCCACCAGTTGCGCTTGCAAAGGCGTTTGCGCCGCAGCGCAGGGGACGCGTGGCGTGGTGTGCCCGGGCATCGTCAGCAAGGCTTGGCGGTCGATCTTGCCATTGGCGTTGCTGGGCATGCCTGGCAGCTCTGCCCAGCGCTCGGGTTGCATGTAATCCGGCAACCACCGTTGCGCATGTTGCTTCAGGGCTGCCACCGTTGCGCCCGGTTCTGGCTGGGCAACAAAACCGAGAATTCGTCGATCACGGTCGATCACCACCGCTACCTGGCGAAATAACCGACTGCTGCGCAGGCACTGTTCGATCTCCTGGGGTTCGACGCGAAAGCCCCGGATCTTCACCTGATCATCCCGTCGGCCACCCAGCTCGATACCGTCCGCGGTCCATTTTGCGCGATCGCCGCTGCGGTAAGCCCTCAGCGCGTGGCCGTCCGGCAGCGTCAGCTCGACGAATGGATTGCCCTCGTGCGGCGGCGCGGTCACATACCCCAGCCCTACGCCAGGGCCTGTGATGTACAGGTCGCCCATTACCTGCTCATCCACCGGTTGCAGCGCGTCATCGAGGATCAGCACCTGGCTGTTGGCGATGGGGCGCCCCACGTTGCGATTGCTGTCTGCCGGGCGCAACACCCGATGGGTGACCAGCACTGTCGTCTCGGTAGGGCCATAGAGATTGTGCAACTGGCACTGGCCCGCCAATCGTTCGATCACATGCGGTTCGCAGGCATCGCCGCCGGTCAACAGATGGGTAAGCCCCAGAGGCTGATCCAACGGCAGGATGCTCAATAGCGCTGGCGGCAAAAAAGCATGGCTGATGCGCTGCTGGCGAATCAGCTCGACCAGTTGCTGAGGGTCGCGCCGCTGCGCTTCGCTTGGGAGGATCAACTCGGCACCGGCGATCAGGGCCGGGAAAATATCGATCAGTGATGAATCGAAACTCAGCGGCGAAAATTGCAGGACACGGCTGTATTCATCCAACGCGAGGCTGGCGCCGGCCCAACCGGTGAAATGCGCAAGGTTGCCCTGGCTCAGCAGTACGCCTTTGGGCTGGCCGGTGGTGCCCGAGGTGAACAGCACCATGCACGGTGCGTCGATGCTGGCGCGACGTTGTATCAATGGCTGCGTGATGTCGGCGTGGCTCGAGTCAATATTGTCGACATTCAGTGTCGTGAAATGCTCGCGCAAAGGGTGCCGGCCATTGTCCAGCAAGACCTTAGCGCTGCCACTTTCCAGCATGGCCTGCTGGCGCTGTGGCGGATGATCCGGGGCCAGTGGCAAGTACACCGCGCCGCAACCGAGCACTGCGAGAATACTGGCATACAGCTCGACGGACTTTTCCAGGCACACGCCGACCACCGGCGTCTCAACGCCTCCCAGTAAAGGATGCAGGCGTTGTTGGATCGACAGGGCGCGAAGCTGCAATTGGCGGTAAGTCAGCACGCTGCCCGCGATGTTCAGCGCTGGACGTTCGGCGAAGGCGTGCAGGCTGGCCTGCAGTCGCTCGATCATCGGCACCTGGGCCGCCTGCAACAATGCCGGCTGGTCGGTGCGATTGAACCGATGCCCAAACGCCAGGCCGTCCAGCCCGTGCAAACTGTGCTCCGGCCAGGTGTTAGTGGTGGTGCAGGCGGCAAAGAATTCCGCGGCCCTCGAGAACCCACTGACCAGTGCCGTGGCCCACTCAACCAGTGCGTCAGTCGCCTGCCGGCGCAATCGTTGGCCGTTGCCGCTGGGCTCCTCGGCAACGGTGTGTACCGTCAGCACACGTCGATCACGGTCGTAGCAGCGTAACTGCAACGAGGGCAGTCCGCTTTCGGACACTGGGCCGATACCCAGCCGCAGGCTTAACCGTTGGCTGGTGGCGCCGTGTGCAAGCGCAGGTTGAGTGCCGTCCTCAATGAACAGGTCGAAGGTTTGCGTTGCGCTGGCGTGCCCGTAATCTTCGAGCGCTTGCTTGAGCGCCATCAGGGCTTGGCTGGTACCGCCCCATCCGATACTCAGCCGCCTCATGCCTGCCTCCCCGGTTCGGGCAGGTAATCGCTCAGGGCGCGGGCAACGCTTGGGGTATGCAGCACGCCGCTGTGCTGCAGGAACCCGATGATGTTGCCGAGCAACGGGTGCTGGCGACTGATGGGAAAGTGCAGTGCTGTGACTTCGTCGCGTAGGGCTTGGCGGATGTCGGTACCGATATCCAGGTGTTCGACCAGTCGCAGGTCGAAGTCTTTGTGCAGCGCGTTAGTCAGGTAGTGGGTCAAAAAGGTCGGCAGGACTACGGCGATGCTGTCGCGGTCTGCCGGGCTAGCTGCCTGCCAGTAGAGACGCACCAGCTGCGTCCAGAACTGGGCGTGGCGCCCTTCGTCAAACAAGTGATCGGCCATCAAGCCGCGAATCGAAGCCTTGACGCTGCCGTCCTTGGCAAATGCCGCGACATCGTGGGTGACGGTGTTCTCGGCGATGGCCACGCCAATCAACGCCACCGCATCGCGCAGGTGGTGCGGTGCCAGCGCCTGGGCGGCCGGCAAGGCCCGGCTCAGTTCGATTTGCGTGGGCAGCTCAAGCGGTTGTATGCCGGTCAGTTCAATGGTCTGTTGCAGGAAGTCCAGGGCGACCAGCGCGTGGTAATCCTCATCGACCACCACAGTCATCGCATCAATGCGACAGGCAAGGGGGAAGGGCAGCGCGAAGCGATTCTTGGCAATGCTGCGGGCGGTCGTGTCGACGATCTCGGTTTCGAAGATCACCACGTCATTGATGAATTTGTAGAAACTTTGCGTCAGCACGAAGTCGCGCCACTGGGGGCAGTGCTCAACAAAAGTCGCACTGAGCACCAAGGGTTGGCGGCAGACCGGAAAGATCAAGCGGTCGTCGTTCTCCAGCAGGCGCCGGGGGCGTGTGCGGATGGTGGCGCGCCGCTCCCAATCTTCGGCAAACGCGCGGTAGTCTGCGGTGCTCATGGTTGTACCTCGTGTAGCGAGGCGTGTACGTCGTCCCAGAAACCGAGGCGGTTCTCTATGGCGCTCAGGGCGGTCTCATCCGCCTGGTGTTGGCGTGCCGGGTCGGCTCCGATCAGGCGCTGGAGCAACTGCTCCGCGCCTGGGCCATGATCCTGGGCATCCAACTCGATGTGGCGGCTCAGGTAGTGACAGAACAGGGGAGCCTGTCGCGCCATGGAGACGTCGCCCTGCAGAATGCGTTCGAACATCGATGGGATGACACTTTCGCGACCGTGGAGGAACGCTGCCGCCACACAGTGGGTAGGTGCGCTTAACGCGATCTGCAATGTGCTGCTGACAAAGCGCGCCACGCCGGGGCGCACATTGATCATTTGCATCGCCGTGTTTGCCTCGACGCCTTGGCGCTGCAGGTCGATGAAGCGTTGGATGGGAGTGGTGTCTGCACCGGTTTCGGCCATCGCCTCCAGGTACAGCTCGAAGTGGCTGCAGTGGCCACGTGTTGGATGTTCGTCTGATTCTTCGCCAAGCACGATTTCATTGATCAGGCGTGCGCTTTGCGGGTCAGCGGCCGGCAGCCAGGGTAATTGCATGCACGTCAGGTCCTGCTGCAGGCGTTTAGCCAGACTCATGAAATCCCAAACAGCAAATACATGTTGCTCCATAAAAAGTTGTAACTTGTTAAGTGAGGTTATTTCTGCAAATAACGGATGGCTACACAGTTGCAGTTTTTTTTGTTCAAGCAAAAGTTGATGCATGGTTGACGCCTATAAGTTGTTGCGACTGCTCTGAAAACAGTGATGGGGTTTTGTAATGGAAAGCGGATGGCCAGCGTTACGCCAAGCCACGCGTACAGCGCTAACCTGACATAGGTCTGCACTGCCGAGTGAAGTGTTCTTTTATGGGTGAAAGATAATAATCTGATTAAACGTTTGGATAAACTGATGAAAGTATTAGATGGTTTTACGAGAAGAAGTTTACCGTGAGTCAATAGTGTGAAAGTGGGTGGGAAGTTTCGCTGGCAAGTGCGGGATTATTTAAAAGTAATCTCGTCGTGGTGTACAAGCGTGGGGCACTTTCCGAGAAGAAAGATACCCCATACGGTTCAAGTGATAAGAAAGGCAGGTGTAAACCCTTACTGTGCGTTTTTGGTCGCGGCGCCCTCAAGGCTATTGAGGTAGGTGTTGATCACCTCCATACCCCGCATCAGGTGATTGCGCAGGGTCAGGATGCTTTCTTCGACTTTTTTGTGCACCACCAGGCTGAGCAATTCACGGTGATCTTCCTGGGATGTCTCGCCCAGGCCCATGGCCTCGAGGTTGAAGCGCAGAAAACGTTCCTCCTCATTCAGGCCGTGTTCAACCAGTTTGAGCAGCCGCTGGTTGGGTGCCTTGCCATACAGAGCCATGTGGAACAGGCGGTTGAGCCGGCCAATTTCGGCATAGTCTCGCTCGCGTTCCAGCGCATTGATGAAAGCGTCGGCCTCGGCAATGTCTGCCTCGGTGAGGAACGGAATGGAGAGGCGCAGCGCTTCGGACTCCAGCAATATGCGCAGGGCATAGGTCTCGGCCGAATTGTCTTCGATCAACGGCGCCACCACAGCGCCTTTGTGGGTTACCACGTGGAGCAAGGACTGGGCTTCCAACTGGCGCAAGGCTTCGCGCACGGGCATACGGCTGACGCCGAACAGGCTGGCCAATTCTTGCTGGCGCATCGCGGTACCACAGGGCAACCTGCCGTCGAGAATGGCATTGCGCAACGTTTCTTCAATAACGGCGCGTGCAAGATGGGCGGGAATAGGCCCGCTGATTTTGATGCTGCTTAATGGGTTCGGCTTCTGCGTCACGGTTACGCTATCCTCCTTTCTTGAATGGAGTGTGTTTAATTGGATCCAAAGCACACTAGAGATGGGTCGCGCGCTTGTCAAACAGCCAAAGTTTCAGTTTGTAAGGGCTTACAGGCGGCACTTTGTGCGTCCCACAAGCGGCGTTTATAAACTCGAACCCCTTATGAATGATTGCACTGTGCCATTGTTTTTTGTTGATTGAAGCTTCACCATCCCTGAAATTGCGTCTCCCTTCACGGACTGAACGCCTTGGCGGTAAGTTTTATTCCCTCTCGAATTGTCGGCTGGCTACTTGCGGCGACTTTGCTCGCTGGCCTGATGCCTGGCGGGCTGCATGCCGATTGGGATTTCTCGCAGATCAGCCGCAAAGCCACGGCTCTGTACGGGCCGCTCGGCGAGGGCCAACAGCGCATCGACGCCTGGCAGCGCCTGTTGGCGACTGAAAAGAAGGTCGACGAACAGGAGCAGCTCAAGGTCGTCAACCTGTTCTTCAACAAGCAAATGACTTATGTAGAAGACATCGACCTCTGGCACGTGGTCGACTATTGGGAGACCCCCATCGAAGCGCTGTGGAAAGGTGCGGGAGATTGCGAGGACTACGCAATCGCCAAGTATTTCAGCCTGCGCCACCTGGGCGTCTCCAGCGACAAATTGCGCATTACATACGTCAAGGCCTTGCGTCAGAATCGCGCTCACATGGTGCTGACCTACTACCCGACCCCCGACGCTATCCCGCTGGTGCTCGACAGCCTGATGGATGAGATCCTGCCGGCCACCCGCCGTACCGACCTGGTGCCGGTGTACTCATTCAACGCCGAGGGCTTGTATCTGCCCGGTGCCAAGGGCAACAAAAAAGTCGGTGATACCAAACGCTTGTCGCGTTGGCAGGATGTGTTGAAAAAAATGCGTGCGGAAGGCTTCCCGGCCGAGCCTGCCAACTAGGAGTAACTGATCGGATGTCACTGTTCAAACAACTATTGATCGCAATCTGCCTGTTCCTGGTGGTCGCCTTCAGCGGCAGCTTCATGGTCAGCCTGGAAAGCTCGCGCACCCAATACGTCAACCAGCTGCGCTCCCATGCACAGGACGCGGCGACCGCGCTGGCGTTGTCGCTGACGCCCAATATCGACGACCCGGCGATGGTGGAGTTGCTGGTCAGTTCGATTTTCGACAGTGGTTATTACGCCAGCATCCGCGTGGTGGATTTAGCCACTGACAAAACCATCGTCGAACGCAGCGGCATCCCGGACAACAACGGCGTGCCCAACTGGTTCGTCAAGCTGATCGGCCTTGAGCCGGCCGGCGGTGATGCACTGGTCAACCGCGGCTGGGAGCAGGCGGCGCGTGTAGAGGTGGTCAGCCACCCGATGTTCGCCCTGGCCAAGCTCTGGCAAAGCGCCCTGGGCAGCCTGGGCTGGTTGCTGCTGTGCGGTGCGGTCAGTGCGGGGCTCGGCGCGCTGCTGCTGCGTCGGCAGTTGAAGCCGCTGGACTACATGGTCAAGCAGTCCCACGCCATCGCCCGCCGCGAATTCCTCAGCCTGCCGGATCTGCCGCGTACGCCGGAGCTGCGGCGCGTGGTGCAGGCCATGAACCAGATGGTGGAGAAGCTCAAGGCGCTGTTCCAGGAGCAGGCCGAGCGCAGTGAAAAATTGCGCATCGAATCCTACCAGGACAACCTTACCGGCCTCGCCAACCGGCGTTATTTCGAGATGCAGCTCAACGCCCGCGTGAGTAACCCGGAAGACACCAACTCCGGTTACCTGCTGCTGTTGCGGGTCAAGGACCTGGCCGGTCTCAACCAGCGCCTGGGCGGCCAGCGCACCGATCAGTTGCTGCAAGCGGTGGGCGAACAGTTGCTGCGCCAGTGCGAGCCTTACCCGGAAACCCATAACCTCGTCACCCGTATCCGTGGTGGTGAGTTTGCGGTGCTGGCGCCGGGGCTGGTGCGTGAAGAAGCGCTGCAATTGGCGCAGAACCTCGAAAGCACCCTGCTCAGCTTGCAGGCCACCAGTGCCAGTGACGTCACGCCGGTCGCCTACATTGGCCTTGCGCCGTTCAACCATGGTGATTCGCCCCAGGCATTGCTGACCCTGGCTGACCAGGCTCTGGCCCAGGCCGAAGGGCAGGGCGACAGCAGTTGGGTGTGCCTGGACCACAGCGCCGCCGCCAGTGTCGGCGACGATCACCATGCCTGGCACACGCTGTTGGACCAAGCCCTTACCCACCAGCGTTTTGAGCTGTACTTTCAGCCGGTCGTCGCCAGCCAGGACCCACAGTTGGTGCTGCACTACAAAGTGTTGTCGCGTTTGCAGGATGACGACGGCCACACCATCCCGGCCGGGCGTTTCCTGCCGTGGCTCGAGCGTTTCGGCTGGACTGCGCGCCTGGACCGGCTGATGCTCGAGCACGTGCTCAAGCAGATGGCCAGCCATACGCACAGCCTGGCGCTGAACCTTTCGGCCGCCACCTTGCAGGATGCCCAGGCGTTGAACCGGATTGTCGAGTTGCTGCGCCAGCACAGCAACCTGGGCCCGCGCCTGACCCTGGAAATCGGCGAGGAGCAATTGCCCGAACAGGCTCTGCTGGAGCAGTTGACCCAGCGCCTGCGCGAGTTGGGCTTCTCCCTGAGCCTGCAGCGTTTTGGTGGGCGCTTCAGCATGATCGGCAACCTGGCGCGCCTGGGTTTGGCGTACCTGAAGATCGACGGCAGCTACATCCGTGCCATCGACCAGGAAAGCGACAAGCGCCTGTTTATCGAAGCGATCCAGCGCGCGGCCCACAGCATCGACTTGCCGTTGATTGCCGAGCGCGTGGAAACCGAAGGTGAATTGAAAGTGATTCGCGAGATGGGGATTTTCGGTGTGCAGGGGCAGTTGTTTGGTGAGCCTGCGCCCTGGAAATAATATAGACCTAAGCTGGGTACTGGCTTGTGTGGGAGCTGGCTTGCCTGCGATGCAGACGCCTCGGTCTCGCAGCCATACCGAGGTGATGCTATCGCAGGCAAGCCAGCTCCCACATTTAGATCCGGTTCTACTTTAGCGATCAGATCAAGCCCGTCTCATCATCATTGATCAGATGGCTCAACCCACCCAACGCTTCCCGTGCGTGGTTACGGTCCATCAGCTTGGCCTGGGCCGCCGGTGGCAGGTCGGTCACGCTGATCACGCCCTTACGGGTCAAAACCTGAATCAAGTCGTCCAGTACCCGGATCATCTCCAAGTCACTTTGCTTGAGCTGAGCCAGGCTGGTTTCCACCACTTCGTTGGCGTACCAGGCCTGGATCTCATGGTGATCGGCCGGCAGGGTTTCGGTCGACTCGGCAAAGGCGGCGGCCTCCACGCGACTCAGCGCTCCCTGTGCATCACGTTGCACGTAAAACATAAGAATCCCTCGAAAATGAGCCACACGCGTTCACCAGCATAGGTCAATGCTGTGTTTATGGGCGCGAGTATGCGATGCAACCGGCCGCCACGGCCAGCGACGTATCGCCCAGGCAAATCGGCCGCCCTTGCGGGCGGCCGATAAATCACAGCTTAGGCGGTGTGGTCGATCTTGATGGTCGGGTCGGCACCGGTGATCAGCGAGTTGATACTGGTGTGCGACCAATCGTTGCCTTCCAGCTTGATCGTCACATTGGCATTGGCCAGGCCGCCGGCGGCGTTGAGCTTGCCTTCGCTGCTGATTTGCAGGGTCGACACGCCCTCTACCGTGGTGATCTTGAGGTAGTTGTCGATGGTGCTGTCCGTCTCACCTTTCAACAGATCCTTGAGATCGATCCGGTCACCTTCCGAGGCCTTGAAGTCCTTGATCACGTCGTTGCCGAAGTCGCCCGCCTTCCAGACGAAGGTGTCGGCACCCGAGCCGCCGATCAGGATGTCGTTGCCCGGCCCACCGATCAGCGTGTCGTTACCGGTACCGCCCAACAGGATGTCATTGCCTTTGCCGCCGTCCAGCAGGTCGTTGCCGCCCTGGCCGAACAGGATGTCGTCACCTGCGCCGCCCAACAGCGTGTCGTTGCCGTCCTTGGCACCGGAGACGTCGAAGTCCGCGTAGTGCTCGGTGACATACTGGTGCACGTTCGAGGTGGTCACCGCCGAGACAGCCACGCCGGTTTTTTGTGCCACAAAGGCCTGCAGTGCGTTGTAGCCCTCGCCGGTAATCCCGCTGAAGCTCACCAGGTCGCCGAAGAGGATGTCGTTGCCGTCGCCACCACTGAGGGTGTCGGCGCCTGGCAGCGTGGCCTCGGTGTGGCCGAGGATCGCGTTGGCCAGGTCCTTCGGATCGATGTTGCTTTGCGGCTTGCCATCGGTGTCGTAAGGCTTGAGGTCGTTGAGGCTGACGTCGCCGTTGATACCGATCGCTTCCACTTGCGACAACCCGCCCAGCAGCGCAAAGGCGCTTTTGGCATTGCTCAGCGTTGCCGAGTTGGTGCTGTTGCCCGTGCCGTCCAGGTTAGACAACTCAAAGGTACCGTCACCTTGGGCATGTACGGTGCCCAGGTCGGTGACGACCCATCGCCAGCCATTGTAGATTTGCAGCTGGGCGGCACCCGAATTGTCGATGGACAAGTAGTGCGTATTGTCGATGTAGGTGGAGAACGTTGTGCCAGGCGTGTAGTTGGCAGTCGTGACCACATTGTCGAACTTGACGTTGCCGTACAGCGTCGGGTTGGTCTGCTCGCCGCTCTGGTAGTACGTTGGCTGGCCGTCGGTGATGAAGTAAGTCAGGTTGGTCGCGCCGGTGTTGCTGGTGGCCAGGCCGCTCTGGAAGAAGTTGGCCGTGGTCTTGAACACGTCTTCGTAGTTGGTGCCGCCACCGGACTTCATCGAATCCAGCACCGCACTGAGCAAGGTCAGCGCGTTTGCATCGTTGAGGTTGATCGCAACCGACTTGTTCACCTGGGTATCGAAGTCCGCCACAAAGATGTTCACGGTGCCGGAGGTGTTGGCGCCCAGGCTGTCTTTGAGCGACTTGAACACTGACGTCAGCGAAGCCTTCGCCGCGTTGATCGAGTCGACGCTCATACTGCCGGAACTGTCCACCATGAACGCGATGTTGTAGTTCTTGCCTTGCACCACGTTCAGGCCGCCGATATCGGCCACGACGATGTCATTGCCGTCAGTGCCGACAATGTTGTCGCTGCCCGAAGTACCCGTCACCGAGTTGTAGGTCGCCGGGTACACGGTGACTGGCAATTGCGCCGTGGTGGACGCCGAACCGCCGATGCTTTCGGTAGAGGTCGACGTGACGGTCAGGTTGAACTGGCCGCTGTAATAGGTCGGCGGCTTGATGGTCAGGGTGTTGAGGTCCCAACCGGTCACGTTGACTTCGCCCACGCCTTTGGTCGCCGTGAACGTGTGCCCGGATGCATCGGTGAGTACCGAGCCTGCCGGCACGCCGCTGATCTTCACGCTCAGGGTTTCGGAGCCGTCGGTGTCGGTCAGTGCGGTGGTGACCTTGGACAGTTTGACGGTGCCGTTTTCCTGGCCTTCGTTGAGCTTGTAGCCCACGTAGTAACCGTCACCATTACTGCCATGCAGGTCGGAGACGGTCACACCGGCGTTGGTCAAATCAGTGAGGCCGGTGTACAGCGGCACGGTGCTGGTGCTCAAGTTCTGTATCGCCCCGCCGTTGATCGACAGATTGACGTCAAAGCTGCCAGGCCCCGCTTGGTTGGCTTGATAGATCTCGAGGCTGTAGTAACCGCTGACAGTTGGCGTAAACGAGCCGCTGAATTTGCCGCTGTTGGTCGCCCATACCCCGCTGGCAATGTCTTTACCGCCAACGTTGACCACCACACTGTCATCGGCGACGCCGCTGAAGGTGTAGCTCTTGCCAGCTTCCATGTACATCAGGCCGGAGATCTTGGAGCCGGAGCCGGCGTTGACATTGTCGACTGACTCGACATTGGTAACGACACTGGTGTTGTTCGGCGTACCTGCGTTGTCGATGGCTTTTTTCAGTACATCGGGTGCCGCGCCGTTCCCGTTGGTGCCGAGGCCGGCAATGCTGTTCCAGCCCTGTTTGATCAGACCGGTCGAGGCGACAGTGTTATCGGCCACGTTCAGCGTAGGTGCATCGGCCACCGGTGTGATATCGACTTTCACCGTGGCGCTGTTGCCCAGGTCCTTGCCGTCGGTAGGCTGGAACTTGAACTGCGCATAATCAGCCTGCTTGTTGCCAATGCCGGTGCCGCCGTAACCGTCGGCGCCGGATTCGTTGGCGTTAGGCATAAAGCGCAACTGGCCGCCGTCGATCTGGGCCTTGGTGAAGGTCTGGTTGGCAGTCACGTTGGTCCAGGTGGTGCCATCGGCTGCCAGGTATTGCAGCTTGCCGGCCACCGGCAGGTCGGTGATCTTCACGCCCAGGCTGGCTTGTGGCGAGTCCACATCGGTCACGCCGAAGTTGGCCCAGGTCAGTGCCAGCGGCGTGTCTTCGGTGCCGGTCACGGCGCTGCCGGTGGCGACCGGCGGATCGTTGACCGCCACTACGTTAACGGTGGTGGTGGCGACGTTGGAGTAGTTGCCGCCATCGGTCACGGTCACGGTGATGGTCCGTGGCGTGGTGCTTGGGTCGTGGCTGTTGTTGGTGAACGTGATGTTCTGGATACGCTGCATGTAATCAGCCAGCGTCGCGCTGCCCGACAACGTCAGGGTGATTGTGCCCGTCTGGTTGTTGGTGCTGACGCTGATGCCGTTCACGCTGTTGCCCAGGTTCAGTGCATCACCGGCCTGTGCGTTGGTCAGGGTAACCGTCGCGCCAGTCAGCATCGTGCTGTCCGGGTCGGTGATCTTGATATCGGTGTCGGCAATCGACACACCCGGCCCGGCGGTGCCTTCGGTGAAGGTGGTTCTGAAGTCGGCACCGGTGGCACCGCTGGAATTGTTGGCATCCAGGTCGATGACCGGCGGCGCATCGTTATCGATGATATTGGTGCTGACGCTGCCGTTGCCGACCACCAGGTTCTCGAAGTTGCCGCCGGTGGTCTTGTCGATGGTGATGACAATCTGTTCGGTCGGCTCGGTGATCTTGTCGTCGATCGTGGCGATGTTGAACGGCACGCTGCTGGCGCCGGCCGGGATCTTCACGGTGTATACGCCGTTGAAGTCCGAACCGTCGGTGGCGGTGCCGCTGTACTTGAGCGTCACGGTCACATCGGTTTGCGCCGGGTTGCTCAGCGTCAGCGTGTAATGCGCCGTGCCGCCTTCAGTCACCGAGGCATCGCCGGTGATGCTGATGGTGGTGTTGTCGATCGAATCAGTAATCGTAGTGACTACGGATTTAGGATCGGTAACCAAGTTCTCGAAGTTACCGCCGACGGCTTTGGTGATCGTGGCGCTGACGGTGGAACTGTTGTTGTAGACGTCGTTGGCTGGGGTGTGGAAAACCGTGGAGCCTGCGAAGTCGCCGGCTTTGATGGTGATCGTTTGGCCGTTGCTCAACGTTACGGTGACGTCGGTTTGCGCCTTGTTAGTCAAGGTCGCGGTGTAAGTGATGTCACCGCCTTCAACTACCGAGGCTTTATCTGCAGTCAGGGAAACCGTGGTGTTGTCGATCGAGTCGGTAATCGAAGTGACGGCCGCTTTCGGATCGGTGACCAGGTTCTCGAAGTTGCCGCCCGCGGTTTTGGCGATGGTGGTGCTGACGGTGGAACCATTGTTGTAGACGTCGTTAGCTGGGGTGTGGAACACCGCCGAGCCTGCGAAGTCGCCGGCTTTGATGGTGATCGTTTGGCCGTTGCTCAACGTTACGGTGACGTCAGTCTGCGCTTTGTTGGTCAAGGTCGCGGTGTAAGTGATGTCACCGCCTTCAACCACCGAGGCTTTATCAGCACTCAGAGAAACCGTGGTGTTATCGATCGAATCGGTAATCGAAGTGACGGCCGCTTTCGGATCGGTGACCAGGTTCTCGAAGTTGCCGCCCGCGGTTTTAGCGATGGTGGTGCTGACGGTGGAACCGTTGTTGTAGACGTCGTTCGCCGGAGTCTGGAAAACCGTCGAGCCTGCGAAGTCGCCGGCCTTGATGGTGATGGTCTGGCCATTGCTCAACGTTACGGTGACGTCAGTCTGCGCTTTGTTGGTCAAGGTCGCGGTGTAAGTGATGTCGCCGCCTTCAACCACCGACGCTTTATCAGCAGTCAGGGAAACCGTGGTGTTGTCGATCGAATCGGTAATCGAAGTGACGGCCGCTTTCGGATCGGTGACCAGGTTCTCGAAGTTGCCGCCCGCAGTTTTGGCGATCGTGGTGCTGACGGTGGAACCGTTGTTGTAGACGTCGTTAGCTGGGGTGTGGAACACCGCCGAGCCTGCGAAGTCGCCGGCTTTGATGGTGATCGTTTGGCCGTTGCTCAACGTTACGGTGACGTCGGTTTGCGCCTTGTTAGTCAAAGTCGCGGTGTAGGTGATATCGCCGCCCTCAACTACAGAGGCTTTATCAGCACTCAGGGAAACCGTGGTGTTGTCGATCGAGTCGGTAATCGAAGTGACGGCCGCTTTCGGATCGGTGACCAGGTTCTCAAAGTTACCGCCCGCGGTTTTAGCGATGGTGGTGCTGACGGTGGAACCGTTGTTGTAGACGTCGTTGGCTGGGGTGTGGAAAACCGTCGAGCCTGCGAAGTCGCCGGCTTTGATGGTGATCGTTTGGCCGTTGCTCAGCGTTACGGTGACGTCGGTTTGCGCCTTGTTAGTCAAGGTCGCGGTGTAAGTGATGTCACCGCCTTCAACCACCGAGGCTTTATCAGCACTCAGGGAAACCGTGGTGTTATCGATCGAGTCGGTAATCGAAGTGACGGCTGCCTTCGGATCGGTGACCAAGTTCTCGAAGTTACCGCCTTCGGTCTTCGCGATGGTGGTGCTGACAGTCGAACCGTTGTTATAGACGTCGTTGGCTGGGGTGTTAAACACGGTCGAGCCGACGGTTTCACCGGCCTTGATGGTGATCGTTTGGCCGTTGCTCAGCGTTACGGTGACGTCAGTCTGCGCTTTGTTGGTCAAGGTCGCGGTGTAAGTGATGTCACCGCCTTCAACTACAGAGGCTTTATCCGCAGTCAGCGAAACCGTGGTGTTGTCGATCGAGTCGGTAATCGAAGTGACGACCGCTTTCGGATCGGTGACCAGGTTCTCGAAGTTGCCGCCCGCAGTTTTGGCGATCGTGGTGCTGACGGTGGAGCTGTTGTTGTAGACGTCGTTAGCTGGGGTGTGGAAAACCGTGGAACCTGCGAAGTCGCCGGCTTTGATGGTAATGGTCTGGCCGTTGCTCAGCGTGACGGTAACGTCGGTTTGCGCCTTGTTGGTCAAGGTCGCTGTGTAGGTGATGTCGCCGCCTTCAACTACAGAGGCTTTATCTGCACTCAGCGAAACCGTGGTGTTGTCGATCGAATCGGTAATCGAAGTGACGGCCGCTTTCGGATCGGTGACCAGGTTCTCGAAGTTGCCGCCCGCAGTTTTGGCGATCGTGGTGCTGACGGTGGAACCGTTGTTGTAGACGTCGTTAGCTGGGGTGTGGAACACCGCCGAGCCTGCGAAGTCGCCGGCTTTGATGGTGATCGTTTGGCCGTTGCTCAACGTTACGGTGACGTCGGTTTGCGCCTTGTTAGTCAAAGTCGCGGTGTAGGTGATATCGCCGCCCTCAACTACCGAGGCTTTATCAGCACTCAGAGAAACCGTGGTGTTGTCGATCGAATCGGTAATCGAAGTGACGGCCGCTTTTGGATCGGTGACCAGGTTCTCGAAGTTGCCGCCTTCGGTTTTGGCGATAGTGGTGCTGACCGTGCTGCCGTTGTTGTAGACGTCATTGGCTGGAGTGTTGAACACAGTCGAGCCTGTGGTTTCACCGGCTTTGATAGTGATGGTCTGGCCGTTGCTCAGCGTTACGGTGACGTCGGTTTGAGCCTTGTTAGTCAAGGTCGCGGTGTAAGTGATGTCACCGCCTTCAACTACCGAGGCTTTATCAGCACTCAGAGAAACCGTGGTGTTATCGATCGAGTCGGTAATCGAAGTGACGGCCGCTTTCGGATCGGTGACTAGGTTCTCGAAGTTACCGCCTTCGGTCTTCGCGATGGTGGTGCTGACAGTCGAACCGTTGTTATAGACGTCGTTGGCTGGGGTGTTAAACACGGTCGAGCCGACGGTTTCACCGGCCTTGATGGTGATGGTCTGGCCATTCGAAAGTGTCACGGTAACGTCGGTTTGCGCCTTGTTAGTCAAGGTCGCGGTGTAGGTGATGTCGCCGCCTTCAACCACGGAGGCTTTATCAGCACTCAGGGAAACCGTGGTGTTGTCGATCGAATCGGTAATCGAAGTGACGGCCGCCTTCGGATCGGTGACCAGGTTCTCGAAGTTGCCGCCCGCAGTTTTGGCGATCGTAGTGCTGACGGTTGAGCCGTTGTTATAGACGTCGTTCGCCGGAGTCTGGAAAACCGTGGAGCCGACAGTTTCACCGGCCTTGATGGTGATCGTTTGGCCGTTGCTCAACGTTACGGTGACGTCAGTCTGCGCTTTGTTGGTCAAGGTCGCGGTGTAAGTGATGTCACCGCCTTCAACTACAGTGGCTTTATCCGCAGTCAGCGAAACCGTGGTGTTGTCGATCGAGTCAGTGATGGCTGTTTCAGCTGCCTTCGGATCGGTGACCAGGTTCTCGAAGTTACCGCCTTCGGTCTTCGCGATGGTGGTGATGACAGTCGAACCGTTGTTATAGACGTCGTTAGCTGGGGTGTGGAAAACCGTCGAGCCTGCGAAGTCGCCGGCTTTGATAGTGATCGTCTGGCCGTTCGAAAGCGTAACGGTAACGTCGGTTTGCGCTTTGTTGGTCAAGGTCGCGGTGTAAGTGATGTCACCGCCTTCAACTACAGAGGCTTTATCCGCAGTCAGCGAAACCGTGGTGTTGTCGATCGAATCGGTAATCGAAGTGACGGCCGCTTTCGGATCGGTGACCAGGTTCTCGAAGTTGCCGCCTTCGGTTTTAGCGATGGTGGTGCTGACGGTGGAACCGTTGTTGTAGACGTCGTTGGCTGGAGTGTTGAACACAGTCGAGCCTGTGGTTTCACCGGCTTTGATAGTGATCGTCTGGCCATTCGAAAGCGTCACGGTAACGTCGGTTTGCGCCTTGTTAGTCAAGGTCGCGGTGTAAGTGATGTCACCGCCTTCAACTACAGAGGCTTTATCTGCAGTCAGAGAAACTGTGGTGTTGTCGATCGAGTCGGTAATAGAAGTAACGGCTGCCTTCGGATCAGTGACCAGGTTCTCGAAGTTACCGCCTTCGGTTTTAGCGATCGTAGTGCTGACGGTTGAGCCGTTGTTATAGACGTCGTTGGCTGGAGTGTTAAACACGGTCGAGCCGACGGTTTCACCGGCCTTGATGGTGATGGTCTGGCCATTCGAAAGTGTCACGGTAACGTCGGTTTGCGCCTTGTTAGTCAAGGTCGCGGTGTAGGTGATGTCGCCGCCTTCAACCACGGAGGCTTTATCAGCACTCAGGGAAACCGTGGTGTTGTCGATCGAGTCGGTAATCGAAGTGACGGCCGCTTTCGGATCGGTGACCAGGTTCTCAAAGTTACCGCCCGCGGTTTTAGCGATGGTGGTGCTGACGGTGGAACCGTTGTTGTAGACGTCGTTAGCTGGGGTGTGGAACACCGTCGAGCCTGCGAAGTCGCCGGCTTTGATGGTGATCGTTTGGCCGTTGCTCAGCGTGACGGTAACGTCGGTTTGCGCCTTGTTAGTCAAGGTCGCGGTGTAAGTGATGTCACCGCCTTCAATCACCGACGCTTTATCAGCAGTCAGGGAAACCGTGGTGTTGTCGATCGAATCGGTAATCGAAGTGACGGCCGCTTTCGGATCGGTGACCAGGTTCTCGAAGTTGCCGCCCGCAGTTTTGGCGATCGTGGTGCTGACGGTGGAGCTGTTGTTGTAGACGTCGTTAGCTGGGGTGTGGAAAACCGTGGAACCTGCGGAGTCGCCGGCTTTGATGGTAATGGTCTGGCCGTTACTCAGCGTGACGGTAACGTCGGTTTGCGCCTTGTTGGTCAAGGTCGCTGTGTAGGTGATATCGCCGCCCTCAACTACAGAGGCTTTATCAGCAGCCAGGGAAACCGTGGTGTTGTCGATCGAATCGGTAATCGAAGTGACGGCCGCTTTCGGATCGGTGACCAGGTTCTCGAAGTTGCCGCCCGCAGTTTTGGCGATCGTGGTGCTGACGGTGGAGCTGTTGTTGTAGACGTCGTTAGCTGGGGTGTGGAAAACCGTGGAACCTGCGGAGTCGCCGGCTTTGATGGTAATGGTCTGGCCGTTACTCAGCGTGACGGTAACGTCGGTTTGCGCCTTGTTGGTCAAGGTCGCTGTGTAGGTGATATCGCCGCCCTCAACTACAGAGGCTTTATCAGCAGCCAGGGAAACCGTGGTGTTGTCGATCGAATCGGTAATCGAAGTGACAGCCGCTTTCGGATCGGTAACCAGGTTCTCGAAGTTGCCGCCTTCGGTTTTGGCGATAGTGGTGCTGACCGTGCTGCCGTTGTTATAGACGTCGTTGGCTGGAGTGTTAAACACGGTCGAGCCGACGGTTTCACCGGCCTTGATCGTGATGGTCTGGCCGTTGCTCAGCGTTACGGTGACGTCGGTTTGCGCCTTGTTAGTCAAGGTCGCGGTGTAAGTGATGTCACCGCCTTCAACCACCGAGGCTTTATCAGCAGTCAGAGAAACCGTGGTGTTGTCGATCGAGTCGGTAATCGAAGTGACGGCCGCTTTCGGATCGGTGACCAGGTTCTCGAAGTTACCGCCTTCGGTTTTGGCGATCGTAGTGCTGACCGTGCTGCCGTTGTTATAGACGTCGTTGGCTGGAGTGTTAAACACGGTCGAGCCGACGGTTTCACCGGCCTTGATGGTGATGGTCTGGCCATTCGAAAGTGTCACGGTAACGTCGGTTTGCGCCTTGTTAGTCAAGGTCGCGGTGTAGGTGATGTCGCCGCCCTCAACCACGGAGGCTTTATCAGCACTCAGGGAAACCGTGGTGTTATCGATCGAGTCGGTAATCGAAGTGACGGCCGCTTTCGGATCGGTGACCAGGTTCTCGAAGTTACCGCCTTCGGTCTTCGCGATGGTGGTGCTGACAGTCGAACCGTTGTTATAGACGTCGTTGGCTGGAGTGTTAAACACGGTCGAGCCGACGGTTTCACCGGCTTTGATAGTGATCGTCTGGCCATTCGAAAGCGTCACGGTAACGTCGGTTTGCGCCTTGTTAGTCAAGGTCGCTGTGTAAGTGATGTCACCGCCTTCAACCACCGAGGCTTTATCTGCAGTCAGGGAAACCGTGGTGTTATCGATCGAGTCGGTAATCGAAGTGACGGCCGCTTTCGGATCGGTGACCAGGTTCTCGAAGTTACCGCCTTCGGTCTTCGCGATGGTGGTGCTGACAGTCGAACCGTTGTTATAGACGTCGTTGGCTGGAGTGTTAAACACGGTCGAGCCGACGGTTTCACCGGCTTTGATAGTGATCGTCTGGCCATTCGAAAGCGTCACGGTAACGTCGGTTTGCGCCTTGTTAGTCAAGGTCGCTGTGTAAGTGATGTCACCGCCTTCAACCACCGAGGCTTTATCTGCAGTCAGGGAAACCGTGGTGTTGTCGATCGAGTCGGTAATCGAAGTGACGGCCGCCTTCGGATCGGTGACCAGGTTCTCGAAGTTACCGCCTTCGGTCTTCGCGATGGTGGTGCTGACAGTCGAACCGTTGTTATAGACGTCGTTGGCTGGAGTGTTGAACACAGTCGAGCCTGTGGTCTCACCGGCTTTAATAGTGATCGTCTGGCCGTTGCTCAGCGTCACGGTAACGTCGGTTTGCGCTTTGTTGGTCAAGGTCGCGGTGTAAGTGATGTCACCGCCTTCAACCACCGAGGCTTTATCAGCAGTCAGAGAAACCGTGGTGTTGTCGATCGAGTCGGTAATCGAAGTGACGGCCGCTTTCGGATCGGTGACCAGGTTCTCGAAGTTACCGCCTTCGGTTTTGGCGATCGTAGTGCTGACCGTGCTGCCGTTGTTATAGACGTCGTTGGCTGGAGTGTTAAACACGGTCGAGCCGACGGTTTCACCGGCCTTGATGGTGATGGTCTGGCCATTCGAAAGTGTCACGGTAACGTCGGTTTGCGCCTTGTTAGTCAAGGTCGCGGTGTAGGTGATGTCGCCGCCCTCAACCACGGAGGCTTTATCAGCACTCAGGGAAACCGTGGTGTTATCGATCGAGTCGGTAATCGAAGTGACGGCCGCTTTCGGATCGGTGACCAGGTTCTCAAAGTTACCGCCTTCGGTCTTCGCGATGGTGGTGCTGACAGTCGAGCCGTTGTTATAGACGTCGTTGGCTGGAGTGTTGAACACGGTCGAGCCGACGGTTTCACCGGCTTTGATAGTGATCGTCTGACCGTTCGAAAGCGTCACGGTAACGTCGGTTTGCGCTTTGTTGGTCAAGGTCGCGGTGTAAGTGATGTCACCGCCTTCAACCACGGAGGCTTTATCAGCAGTCAGGGAAATCGTGGTGTTGTCGATCGAGTCAGTGATGGCTGTTTCAGCTGCCTTCGGATCGGTGACCAGGTTCTCGAAGTTGCCGCCTTCGGTTTTAGCGATGGTGGTGCTGACGGTGGAACCGTTGTTGTAGACGTCGTTGGCTGGAGTGTTGAACACAGTCGAGCCTGTGGTTTCACCGGCTTTGATAGTGATCGTCTGGCCATTCGAAAGCGTAACGGTAACGTCGGTTTGCGCTTTGTTGGTTAAGGTCGCGGTGTAAGTGATGTCGCCGCCTTCAACCACCGAGGCTTTATCAGCACTCAGAGAAACTGTGGTGTTGTCGATCGAATCGGTAATAGAAGTAACGGCTGCCTTCGGATCAGTGACCAGGTTCTCGAAGTTACCGCCTTCGGTCTTCGCGATGGTGGTGCTGACAGTCGAACCGTTGTTGTAGACGTCGTTGGCTGGGGTGTTGAACACAGTCGAACCTGTGGTCTCACCGGCTTTGATGGTAATGGTCTGGCCGTTGCTCAGCGTGACGGTAACGTCGGTTTGCGCTTTGTTAGTCAAGGTTGCGGTGTAGGTGATGTCGCCGCCTTCAACTACCGATGCTTTATCAGCAGTCAGCGAAACCGTGGTGTTGTCGATCGAGTCAGTGATGGCTGTTTCAGCTGCCTTCGGATCGGTGACCAGGTTCTCGAAGTTGCCGCCTTCGGTTTTAGCGATGGTGGTGCTGACGGTGGAACCGTTGTTGTAGACGTCGTTGGCTGGAGTGTTGAACACAGTCGAGCCTGTGGTTTCACCGGCTTTGATAGTGATCGTCTGGCCATTCGAAAGCGTAACGGTAACGTCGGTTTGCGCTTTGTTGGTTAAGGTCGCGGTGTAAGTGATGTCGCCGCCTTCAACCACCGAGGCTTTATCAGCACTCAGAGAAACTGTGGTGTTGTCGATCGAATCGGTAATAGAAGTAACGGCTGCCTTCGGATCAGTGACCAGGTTCTCGAAGTTACCGCCTTCGGTCTTCGCGATGGTGGTGCTGACAGTCGAACCGTTGTTGTAGACGTCGTTGGCTGGGGTGTTGAACACAGTCGAGCCTGTGGTCTCACCGGCTTTGATGGTAATGGTCTGGCCGTTGCTCAGCGTGACGGTAACGTCGGTTTGCGCTTTGTTAGTCAAGGTTGCGGTGTAGGTGATGTCGCCGCCTTCAACTACCGATGCTTTATCAGCAGTCAGCGAAACCGTGGTGTTGTCGATCGAGTCAGTGATGGCTGTTTCAGCTGCCTTCGGATCGGTGACCAGGTTCTCGAAGTTGCCGCCTTCGGTTTTAGCGATGGTGGTGCTGACGGTGGAACCGTTGTTGTAGACGTCGTTGGCTGGAGTGTTGAACACAGTCGAGCCTGTGGTTTCACCGGCTTTGATAGTGATCGTCTGGCCATTCGAAAGCGTAACGGTAACGTCGGTTTGCGCTTTGTTGGTTAAGGTCGCGGTGTAAGTGATGTCGCCGCCTTCAACCACCGAGGCTTTATCAGCACTCAGAGAAACTGTGGTGTTGTCGATCGAATCGGTAATAGAAGTAACGGCTGCCTTCGGATCAGTGACCAGGTTCTCGAAGTTACCGCCTTCGGTCTTCGCGATGGTGGTGCTGACAGTCGAACCGTTGTTGTAGACGTCGTTGGCTGGGGTGTTGAACACAGTCGAGCCTGTGGTCTCACCGGCTTTGATGGTAATGGTCTGGCCGTTGCTCAGCGTGACGGTAACGTCGGTTTGCGCTTTGTTAGTCAAGGTTGCGGTGTAGGTGATGTCGCCGCCTTCAACTACCGATGCTTTATCAGCAGTCAGCGAAACCGTGGTGTTGTCGATCGAGTCAGTGATGGCTGTTTCAGCTGCCTTCGGATCGGTGACCAGGTTCTCGAAGTTGCCGCCTTCGGTTTTAGCGATCGTAGTGCTGACGGTTGAGCCGTTGTTATAGACGTCATTGGCTGGGGTGTTGAACACAGTCGAGCCTGTGGTCTCACCGGCTTTGATGGTAATGGTCTGGCCGTTGCTCAGCGTAACGGTAACGTCGGTTTGCGCTTTGTTGGTCAAGGTCGCGGTGTAGGTGATGTCACCGCCCTCAACCACGGAGGCTTTATCAGCACTCAGCGAAACCGTGGTGTTGTCGATCGAGTCAGTGATGGCTGTTTCAGCTGCCTTCGGATCAGTGACCAGGTTCTCGAAGTTGCCGCCTGAGGTTTTAGCGATGGTGGTGCTGACGGTGGAACCGTTGTTGTAGACGTCGTTAGCCGGGGTATGGAAAACCGTCGAGCCTGCGAAGTCGCCGGCCTTGATGGTGATGGTCTGGCCGTTGCTCAGCGTCACGGTAACGTCGGTTTGCGCCTTGTTAGTCAAGGTCGCGGTGTAAGTGATGTCGCCGCCTTCAACTACAGAGGCTTTATCCGCAGTCAGCGAAACCGTGGTGTTGTCGATCGAATCGGTAATCGAAGTGACGGCCGCTTTTGGATCAGTGACCAAATTCTCGAAGTTACCGCCTTCGGTCTTCGCGATGGTGGTGCTGACAGTCGAACCGTTGTTATAGACGTCGTTGGTTGGAGTCTGGAAAACCGTCGAGCCTGCGAAGTCGCCGGCCTTGATGGTGATGGTCTGGCCGTTGCTCAACGTTACGGTGACATCGGTTTGCGCTTTGTTAGTCAAGGTCGCGGTGTAGGTGATGTCGCCGCCTTCAACCACCGACGCTTTATCAGCACTCAGGGAAACCGTGGTGTTGTCGATCGAGTCGGTGATGGCTGTTTCAGCTGCCTTCGGATCGGTAACCAGGTTCTCAAAGTTACCGCCTTCGGTTTTGGCGATCGTAGTGCTGACGGTTGAGCCGTTGTTATAGACGTCATTGGCTGGGGTGTTGAACACAGTCGAGCCTGTGGTCTCACCGGCTTTGATGGTAATGGTCTGGCCGTTGCTCAGCGTAACGGTAACGTCGGTTTGCGCTTTGTTGGTCAAGGTCGCGGTGTAGGTAATGTCGCCGCCTTCAACTACCGAGGCTTTATCAGCAGTCAGAGAAACCGTGGTGTTGTCGATCGAGTCGGTGATGGCTGTTTCAGCTGCCTTCGGATCGGTAACCAGATTCTCAAAGTTGCCGCCTTCGGTTTTGGCGATCGTAGTGCTGACGGTCGAACCGTTGTTATAGACGTCGTTGGCTGGGGTGTTGAACACAGTCGAGCCTGTGGTCTCACCGGCTTTGATGGTAATGGTCTGGCCGTTGCTCAGCGTGACGGTAACGTCGGTTTGCGCTTTGTTAGTCAAGGTTGCGGTGTAGGTAATGTCGCCGCCTTCAACCACCGAGGCTTTATCAGCAGTCAGAGAAACCGTGGTGTTGTCGATCGAGTCGGTAATCGAAGTGACGGCTGCCTTCGGATCGGTGACCAGGTTCTCGAAGTTGCCGCCTTCGGTTTTAGCGATGGTGGTGCTGACGGTGGAACCGTTGTTGTAGACGTCGTTGGCTGGAGTGTTGAACACAGTCGAGCCTGTGGTTTCACCGGCTTTGATAGTGATCGTCTGGCCGTTGCTCAGCGTGACGGTAACGTCGGTTTGCGCTTTGTTGGTTAAGGTCGCGGTGTAAGTGATGTCACCGCCTTCAACTACCGAGGCTTTATCTGCAGTCAGGGAAACCGTGGTGTTGTCGATCGAGTCAGTGATGGCTGTTTCAGCTGCCTTCGGATCGGTGACCAGGTTCTCGAAATTACCGCCTTCGGTTTTGGCGATCGTAGTGCTGACGGTTGAGCCGTTGTTATAGACGTCATTGGCTGGGGTGTTGAACACAGTCGAGCCTGTGGTCTCACCGGCTTTGATGGTAATGGTCTGGCCGTTGCTCAGCGTAACGGTAACGTCGGTTTGCGCTTTGTTGGTCAAGGTCGCGGTGTAGGTGATGTCACCGCCCTCAACCACGGAGGCTTTATCAGCACTCAGCGAAACCGTGGTGTTGTCGATCGAGTCGGTAATCGAAGTGACGGCCGCTTTTGGATCGGTGACCAAGTTCTCGAAATTACCGCCTTCGGTTTTGGCGATCGTAGTGCTGACGGTCGAACCGTTGTTGTAGACGTCGTTGGCTGGGGTGTTGAACACAGTCGAGCCTGTGGTCTCACCGGCTTTAATAGTGATCGTCTGGCCATTCGAAAGCGTAACGGTAACGTCGGTTTGCGCTTTGTTGGTTAAGGTCGCGGTGTAAGTGATGTCGCCGCCCTCAACCACGGAGGCTTTATCAGCACTCAGAGAAATCGTGGTGTTGTCGATCGAATCGGTAATCGTAGTAACCGCAGGCGTCGTGCTCGGTACCAGATTCTCAAAATTGCCACCGGTCGCACCGGTAATAGTGGTGCTTACAGTCGAACCATTGTTGTAAACGTCGTTAGCCGGTGTATCGACAACAACAGTGCCAACCGACTCCCCAGCCTTGATGGTAATCACCGAGCCATTGCTCAAGGTGACAGTCACCGGGGTTTGCGCCGGGTTGGTCAGGGTAGCGGTGTAGGTAATCTGACCGCCTTCGGTCACGGTGTTACCCGCCGTCAACGTGACGGTGGTGGTGTCGATCGAATCAGCGATCGTAGTAGCCGCAGGCGTAGTGCTCGGTACCAGGTTTTCAAAGTTGCCACCGGTCGCACCGGTAATAGTAGTGCTGACAGTCGAACCGTTGTTGTAGACGTCATTAGCCGGTGTATCGACCACAACAGTACCCGTCGACTCCCCAGCCTTGATGGTAATCACCGAGCCATTGCTCAAGGTGACAGTCACCGGGGTTTGCGCCGGGTTGGTCAGGGTAGCGGTGTAGGTAATCTGACCGCCTTCGGTCACTGTGTTGCCCGCCGTCAGCGTGACGGTGGTGGTGTCGATCGAATCGGTGATCGTGGTAACCGCAGGCGTCGTGCTTGGTACCAGATTCTCAAAATTGCCACCGGTCGCACCGGTAATAGTGGTGCTTACAGTCGAACCATTGTTGTAAACGTCGTTAGCCGGTGTATCGACCACAACAGTGCCAACCGACTCCCCGGCCTTGATGGTAATCACCGAGCCGTTGCTCAAGGTGACAGCCACCGGCGTCTGCGCCGGATTGGTCAAGGTAGCGGTATAGGTAATCTGACCGCCTTCGGTCACGGTGTTACCCGCCGTCAGCGTGACGGTGGTGGTGTCGATCGAATCAGTGATCGTAGTAACCGCAGGCGTAGTGCTCGGTACCAGGTTTTCAAAGTTGCCACCGGTCGCACCGGTAATAGTAGTGCTGACAGTCGAACCGTTGTTGTAGACGTCATTAGCCGGTGTATCGACCACAACAGTACCCGTCGACTCCCCAGCCTTGATGGTAATCACCGAGCCATTGCTCAAGGTGACAGTCACCGGCGTCTGCGCCGGGTTGGTCAAGGTGGCGGTATAGGTAATCTGACCGCCTTCGGTCACGGTATTACCCGCCGTCAACGTGACGGTGGTGGTGTCGATGGTGTCGGTAATCTGCGTAACAGCCGGGTTCGGGTCAATCGTCAGCACCAGGTTGTTGCCGCCGGTGGTGCCGGTGACGTTCACGTTGATCTGGCTTGGGTCGATGTACGGGCTGTCATTCGGTGCCAGCGGCACGTTGACGGTGCCGGTCAGTTGGCCGGCGGTGATGGTGATCACTGCGCCGTTGGACAGGGTGATGCTCAAGTCATTGACCGGCGGCTGCGTGACGGTGGCGGTGTAGGTCAGCACACCACCGGCTTCGGTGACGGTCGGCGTTGCGCTCAGCGTCAGGGTCGACGTCTGCAAGACCAGGTTGCCATTGCCGCCGGCGTTTTGGGCGCCCGTGAGTTGGGTTGTTGTCGCGGCGCCCTGGCCCAGTGGGCCGGTCGGGAAGCCGATCGTCGGGTCGACACGGCCCGCAGTCGCGTCCAGTACAACAAAGCTGTGGCCCCCGCCGGCAGCACCATTACCGGCAGCCGTCGCGCCGGCGGCGGTAGCATCCAGGTCGGTGGTCGGGTCGGCGCCCGCGACGATGGCTTGCTGCAGTTCGGCAACCGACGGCGCGGCGTTCTCGGCGGCAGCGGCCAGGTCAAGGCTGGAGTCCGGCAGGTCGGCGCTCCACTGGGTTTCACGGCCCAGGTCCAGGGTGCGACCGTCGGCCAGCTCAAGGCTTACGGCGCCGGACATGCCGGTGTCGACCTGGTCACCTGCGAACAGGCGATCACCTTCTACAAGGACACGGCGCGTCCCTTCCGGAGAAATAACGAAAACTTGACCAACAATGCTTTTGACGATGGCAACAACACTGCTCATTAAAGATTTCTCCGGCGATCCGTTTCTGATGAATTCCATGTGGCCGCTCGCGGGGGTGAGGGCCAGACAGGAGGGGGCGTAGTCTAAGTAGTTACTGACGTCAAATTATTGGCTAGATTTATTCGCTATCTAGTTTATGCCAAACTATTGACCTTCTGGTCGCCATCCTAAACAATTGGCCCCGTAATGTCACATTGATATTTATGCGGCGAACCGTCCTACATGTGTGAAGCAGTTCCGCTTTTTGAACTTTCCGACGTACGGTCATTACGGTAGCCATTATCCGACGCAGCGAGGCCAATCGCTGTGATTTGAGACAAGAAGTCCTGGGGAATTTTTTAATGCGTCTGCACCTGTTCAAGGCAATACCGTTCGTACTCGCCGCCGGTTTCGTACAAGCCCAAACATTGCCCCAGGCCATGCAGCAGGCGCTGGATGTGCACCCGGAAATCCAAGCCGGTGTGAACAGCCGAATTGCCGCCGATTACCAACTGCGCGCCGCTCAAGGTGGTTACTTGCCACGCGTTGACCTGAACGCCGGTTACGGTCGTGAAGGCACCGACAACTCCACCACCCGCGCCGCCAGCGGCCCGAACGGCAACCAGTGGGACACCCACAACCGCGGCGAAGCGAGCCTGCGTCTGCAACAGATGATCTTTGACGGTTTCGCCACCTCCAGCGAAGTCGGGCGCCAACAAGCCAACGTCAACTCCCGTGCTTATTCCTTGCTCGGCACCTCCGAGCGCACCGGTTTGACCGTCGCCCAGGTCTACCTGGACGTGTTGACCCGCCGCGAATTCGTGCGCCTGGCCGAAGAGAACCTGCGCAACCACGAACGCATCTACGACCAGATCAAATTGCGCACCCAGCGCGGTGTCGGCAACGGTGCCGACCAGGACCAGGCCGAAGCGCGTTTGGCCCAGGCCCGCAACAACCTGATCACCGAGCAGACCAACCTGGCCGACTCCCAGGTCAACTACCTCAGCGCCGTCGGCCAGATGCCCGATCAGCTTGAGCGCCCAGCGCCCTTTATGGCCATGCTGCCGGCGGACCTGAATGAAGCCCGGCGCCAGATGCTCGATAACAGCCCGATCCTGCGTTCGGCCGAGTCGGATATCTCCGCCGCCGAGAGCCAGTACGAAGCTGCCAAGTCGCCCTTCTACCCGCGCTTTGATGCCGAGCTTGGTACCAATGCCGACAACAACGTCGGCGGCGATGCCGGCCACAGCAATGGCTGGGAAGCCATGGTGCGCATGCGCTTCAACCTGTTTGCCGGTGGCAGCAACAAGGCCGACCTGCAGTCCAAGTCGTACCAGTCCAGCCAAGCCCTGGATATCCGCAACAACGCCTTGCGCCAACTCAATGAAGAACTGGGCCTGGCCTGGAACGCCTTGAACAACGCCAATGCGCAGTTGCCGGTTGCCCAGCAATACGTCGACCACAGCACCCGCGTGCGCACGTCTTACCAGCAGCAGTTCAGCCTGGGCCAACGAACCCTGCTCGACTTGCTCGACAGTGAGAACGAGTTGTTCACCGCTTCCCGTCGTCTGGAAGAGATCAAGAACATTCAGTTATTTACTCAGTATCGAATCAAGGCGACCATGGGCGAATTGCTCAAAAGCCAGGGCGTAGTCGCACCGATGGCGTCCGTCGTACAGAACGACGTGAAACCTAAAGTCCAACTGCCTGGGATGAATTGAGTCACCCCAATAGCCCCATCTGTTAGTCGAGAGTGCACCGCGTGGAATCCGAAGTCAGTCGAGTTCATCTCAGTCATGATCCACGCACGCTGCACGACGACCCGTTACTGGACGGGTTGTTGGCACTCTGTGCCCTGCATCAAAAGCCCGCCAGCGCGGCCATGCTCACCACCGGTTTGCCGCTGCCGTCGCAGCGCCTGAGTGCCGAGTTGCTGCCGCGTGCAGCCGCGCGTGCCGGGCTGCAAGGCCGGGTGTTGCAGCGCAAGCTGGAGCAGATCCCGACGATTGCACTGCCGGCGCTGCTGCTGCTCAAGGACGGCCGCAGTACCGTGCTGGTGGGTTGGCAAGGCGAAGACGAAGCACGCATCCTGCTCAGCGAAAGCGACGGCGGTGAAGTGCTGATCAAACGTGAGCTGCTGGCCGACGACTACATCGGCAAGGTCTTCTTCGCCCAGCCGCAGCACAAATTCGACGTCAACCACGGCACCCTGATTCCTCGGGCGCGCTCGTGGTTTCGCGACACGCTCAAACGTTCGCGCTGGCTCTACACCGACGCCATCGCCGCGAGCTTTTTGATCAACATCATCGCCATGGCCGCGCCGCTGTTTGTGATGAACGTGTACGACCGTGTCGTGCCAAACCAGGCCACCGCCACCCTCTGGGTGCTGGCCGTGGGTATCTGCGGCGCCTACCTGTTCGACCTGGTGCTCAAAAGCCTGCGCAGTTTGTGCCTGGACCTGGCCGGCAAGAAAACCGACCTGATCATCTCGGCCACGCTGTTCGAGCGCATTGTCGGCATGTCCATGAAGTACCGCCCGGCACGGGTTGGCAGCTTCGCGCAGAACATCCATGAGTTTCAGAGCCTGCGTGATTTCCTCGCATCCTTGACCCTCACCAGTCTGATCGACCTGCCGTTCACGCTGCTGATTTTCCTGGTGATCGCCATCCTGGGCGGGCACCTGGTGTGGATCCCGGTACTGGCGTTCCCGCTGGCATTGGGCATCGGCTACGCCCTGCAGAAACCGCTGGTGGCGACCATGGAACGGACCATGGCCCTGGCCGCCGAGCGTCAGTCCAGCCTGATCGAAACCCTCGCCGGGCTCGACGCGGTCAAGGTCAACAACGCCGAGAGCGAGCGCCAGTACGGCTGGGAGCAGACCATCGGCACCCTCAGCCGCCTTGAGCTGCGCGTGAAGTTGCTGTCGGGCCTGTCGATGAACATGACCTTGCTCATCCAGCAACTGGCCGGCGTGATCATGATCGTCTTCGGCGTGTACCAGATTATCGACGGCAACCTCAGCATGGGCGGCCTGATTGCCTGCTACATGCTCAGTGGCCGCGCTTTGAGCCCGCTGGCCTCGCTGTCGGGCCTGCTGACCCGTTACCAGCAAGCCAAGGTCACCATGACCTCGGTGGACCAGATGATGGAGCTGCCCCAGGAGCGCAATTTCGAAGAGCGCCCCATGAGCCGCCGCACCCTGCAAGGCGCCATCGAGTGCCGTGGCCTGAACTTTACGTACCCGAACCAGCAGAACGCCGCGCTGAAAAATATCAACCTGGTGATCAAGCCGGGCGAGAAAATCGGCATCATCGGCCGCAGTGGCTCGGGCAAAAGCTCCCTGGCCAAGCTGATTGTCGGCCTGTACCAGCCCGACTCAGGCGCCTTGCTGGTGGACGGTGTGGACGTGCGCCAGATCGACGTGAGCGAGCTGCGCCACAACATCGGCTACGTCGCTCAGGACATTCAATTGCTGGCCGGCACCCTGCGCGACAATCTGGTGTCCGGTGCGCGCTATGTAGAAGACGAAATGGTCCTGCAAGCCGCGGAATTGGCCGGCGTGCACGAATTCGCGCGCCTGCACCCACAAGGTTATGAACTGCAAGTGGGCGAGCGCGGGCAGAACCTGTCCGGCGGCCAGCGCCAGAACGTCGCCCTGGCCCGTGCGCTGCTGCTCAACCCGCCCATCCTGCTGCTGGACGAACCCACCAGTGCCATGGACAACACCGGTGAAGAACGCTTGAAACAACGCCTGCAAGCCGTGGTGCAAAACAAGACCGTGGTGCTGGTGACGCACCGTGCCTCACTGCTCTCGCTGGTGGACCGCCTGTTGGTGGTCGACCGTGGGCAGATCCTCGCAGACGGCCCGAAAGCCGTGGTTATGGAAGCGTTGAAAAAGGGGCAGATCAGTGTTGCTTAACTCCATCAAAAGCGCGGTTGGCCGTTACTTCAAAGGCACCGACTCGCTGCAGGGCCAGCCCCTGCCTGAAGTCAACAAAGCGCTGATCGAAGATGCGCCGCGGGTAATCCGCCTGACCATCTGGGCCATCATTGCGTTCTTCGTCTTCCTGGTGACCTGGGCCGGTTTTTCCAGCATCGACGAAGTTACCCGAGGCGACGGCAAGGCGATTCCGTCGTCCAAGCTGCAAAAAATCCAGAACCTGGAAGGCGGCATTGTCTCCGAGCTGTATGTGAAGGAAGGCCAGATCGTCGAAGCCGGTGCGCCGTTGATTCGCCTCGACGACACTCGGTTTGTCTCCAATGCCGGCGAAACCGAAGCGTTGCGCCTGGCCATGCAACTGCGCGTTGAGCGCCTGAGTGCGCAGGTGGATGACCGCCCGCTCAACATCCCCGACGACGTGCTCAAGGCCGCGCCCAGCCAGGCCGCCAACGAGCGCTCGCTGTATGAAAGCCGCCGTCAGCAATTAAAAGACGAAGTCGGTGGTTTGCAGGAGCAACTGGTGCAGCGCCAGCAGGAACTGCGCGAATTTACCTCCAAGCAAGGCCAGTACCGCAGCCAGTTGTCCCTGCAACGCCAGGAAATCAACATGTCCGAGCCGTTGGTGGCCCAGGGCGCGGTATCGCCGGTGGAAGTGCTGCGCCTCAAGCGCGCCGAGATGGAAACCCGTGGTCAGCTGGACGCCACTACCCTGGCGATCCCGCGCGCCGAGTCGGCGATCAAGGAAGTGCAGCGCAAAATCGACGAAACCCGTGGCAAATTCCGCAGCGAAGCCCTGACCCAACTCAACGAAGCCCGCACCGAGCTGAACAAGGCCGAGTCCACCGGCCGTGCCCTGGAAGATCGGGTCAGCCGTACCCTGGTCACCTCGCCGGTGCGCGGCATCGTCAAGCAGCTGTTGGTCAACACCGTCGGTGGCGTGATTCAGCCGGGCAGCGACATGGTCGAAATCGTGCCCCTCAATGACACCCTGCTGGTGGAAGCCAAGATCCGCCCGCAAGACATCGCCTTCCTGCATCCTGGGCAAGAGGCGATCGTCAAGTTCACCGCCTATGACTACACCATCTATGGCGGCCTGAAGGCCAAGCTTGAGCGCATCGGTGCCGACACCATCACCGATGAAGACAAGAAAACCACTTACTACATGATCACCCTGCGCACCGACCGCAGCCACTTGGGCACTGATGAGAAGCCGTTGTTGATCATCCCCGGCATGGTGGCCTCGGTGGACATCATCACCGGCAAGAAAAGCATCCTCAGCTACCTGCTCAAGCCGATCATCAAGGCGCGGGCCGAGGCGTTGCACGAGCGTTGATCTTCAGCGTCTGTCAGGGCCTCATCGCAGGCAAGCCAGCTCCCACATTTTGATTTGTGAACACATCCGAATGTGGGAGCTGGCTTGCCTGCGATAGCGTCGTCAGCCCCACCGCAGATCCCAACCCTAAAGCATATCGATATTCGCTAACGGTATTTAAGCTTCCATTCTTATACCTATAAATTCACTCCCCTGTCCGACCGGGAGTGCCCTCATGTCCGCCACCTCTACTGTTCCAACAGCGACCCCAGCCACCCAATCTTTCGAGATTCGCCCACTGCCCGGCAGCGTCGGCGCCGAGGTCATCGGCCTGGACTTGTCCCGCCCGGTCAACGACACGGACTTCGCCCGCATTCACCGCGCGCACCTGAACCACCATGTCGTAGTGTTCCGCGACCAACGCATTACCCCCGAACAACAGATCGCCTTCAGCCGCCGCTTCGGCGTGCTGCAGATCCACGTGCTCAAACAGTTCCTGCTGGCCAACCACCCGGAAATCCTGATCGTCTCCAACATCATCGAGAACGGCCAATCCATCGGCCTGGGCGATGCGGGTAAATTCTGGCATTCGGACCTCTCCTATAAAGAGCTGCCCAGCCTCGGCTCGATGCTGCATGCCCAGGAACTGCCATCCGAAGGCGGCGACACCCTGTTCGCCGACATGCACAAAGCCTGGGATCAACTGCCCGAGCACCTGCGCAAAGCCGTGGAAGGCCGCAGCGCCGCGCACTCCTACACCGCGCGTTACAGCGAAACCAAATTCGAAGGCAACTGGCGCCCAACCCTCACGCCCGAACAGTTGGCTCAGGTGGCGGAGGTAGTCCACCCGATTGTGCGCACCCATCCGGAAAACGGCCGCAAAGCCCTGTTCGTCAGCGAAGGTTTCACCACCCGTATCGTCGGCCTGCCGGAAGACGAAAGCCGCGACCTTCTGGCCCAGCTCTACGCCCACAGCGTGCTGCCGCAGAACATCTACCGCCACCAGTGGCAGCCCCACGACATGGTGTTCTGGGACAACCGCTCGCTGATCCACCTGGCCGCCGGTTGCCCGAGCCACCTGCGCCGCAAACTGTTTCGCACCACCATCCAGGGCGATGCGCCTTTCTGATTCCCGGCAAGAGAGTTGACATGAACGCGCCCCTGCAAGGCCACGCGGCCAGCACCCTGAGTACCGCCAAACCGCTATTGGCGGTGGACAACGTCAGCCTCGAATACCGCACGCCCGAGCGCGTGGTGCGGGCCACGCACCAGGTCAGTTTCGAAATCGACCCGGCCGACCGTTACGTGCTGCTCGGCCCTTCGGGGTGCGGCAAATCCACCTTGCTCAAGTCCATCGCCGGGTTTATCAAACCTTGCGAAGGCGAGATTCGTCTGTTGGGGCAAAAGGTCGACGAACCCGGGCCGGATCGCATTGTGGTGTTCCAGGAATTCGACCAGCTGCCACCGTGGAAAACCGTCAAACAGAACGTGATGTTCCCGCTGTTGGCCTCCAAGACCCTCAAACGCCGCGAAGCTGAAGAACGCGCGCTGCACTACCTGGAAAAAGTCGGCCTCAGTGCCTTTGCCGACGCCTACCCGCACACCCTGTCCGGCGGCATGAAAGCCCGTGTGGCCATCGCCCGCGCCTTGGCCATGCAACCGAAAATCCTGCTGATGGACGAACCCTTCGCCGCCCTCGATGCCCTGACCCGGCGCAAGATGCAGGAGGAATTACTGCTGCTGTGGGAAGAGGTGCGCTTCACCCTGTTGTTCGTCACCCATTCCATCGAAGAGGCGCTGGTGGTGGGCAACCGCATCCTGTTGTTGTCGCCGCACCCCGGGCGCGTGCGGGCAGAAATCCACAGCCATCAATACGACCTGCACAGCCTCGGCGGTGTGGAATTCCAGGCGTCGGCGCGGCGTATTCATCGCCTGCTGTTCGATGAAGCGCCCGAAGCCGAACGTGAGTTGGGTTTCGCCGATATCCGCATTGCTTACTAAGGGGCCGCACCATGCGCCAGGAATTTGAAATCACCCTCGAACCACTGCTCAGCGTCCCCGTCGAGCGCGAACTGCCGCTGCGCCAACGCCTGTGGCAACAAGGCTGGCTGCGCAAGGGCTTGATCCTGATCGTGCTCGCGATTCTCTGGGAGGCGGTCGCCCGCTACCAGAACAACGACCTGCTACTGCCGAGCTTTTTGCAGACCTCCCAGGCGTTGTTCGACGGCTTGCTCAGCGGCGAACTGTTGAGCAAGGTCTGGATCTCGCTGGCGGTGCTGATCAAGGGCTACCTGATCGGCATCGTGTTGGCGTTTGCCCTCACCACCTTGGCCGTGTCCACGCAATTGGGCCGCGACCTGCTCAGTACCCTGACGTCGATGTTCAACCCGCTGCCGGCGATTGCCCTGCTGCCGCTGGCGCTGTTGTGGTTTGGCCTGGGGCAGAACAGCCTGATCTTTGTGCTGGTGCATTCGGTGCTGTGGGCGTTGGCGCTGAACACCTATTCGGGGTTTCTCGGCGTGTCCGACACCCTGCGCATGGCCGGTCGCAACTATGGCCTCAAGGGCATGCGTTTTGTGTTGTTCATCCTGATTCCGGCGGCGCTGCCGTCGATCCTGGCCGGCCTGAAAATCGGCTGGGCCTTTGCCTGGCGCACATTGATCGCCGCTGAACTGGTGTTCGGCGCCACCAGCGGTAAAGGCGGGCTGGGGTGGTACATCTTCCAGAACCGCAACGAGCTGTATACCGATAAAGTGTTCGCCGGTTTGGCTGTGGTGATCCTCATCGGTTTGCTGGTGGAAAACCTGGTGTTTGATACCTTCGAGCGTCTCACCGTAAAGCGTTGGGGCATGCAGCGCTGAGCCACTGATCCCTGCTAGGATTGCGTGCAATTCACTCCCCACTGATCACGAGTGCTTGGCATGCAACTACCGGACATGAACCTGTTGGTCGCCCTCGACGCCTTGCTCGACGAGGGCAGTGTGGTCGGCGCCGCGCGGCGAATGAACCTCAGCCCGGCGGCCATGAGCCGTACCCTTACGCGGATTCGCGAGGCGGTGGGCGACCCGATCCTGGTGCGTGCCGGTCGCGGCCTGGTGCCGACGCCCAAGGCCTTGCAGTTGCAAGGCCAGGTGCGCAACGTGGTGGAACAGGCGGCGTTGCTGTTTCGTTCGGCGGACGAGGTGGACCTCAGCACCTTGCGCCGCCGCTTCAGCGTGAGGGCCAACGACTTTTTTGTCGGCGTGTATGGTGGCCGGTTGTTTGACACCATGGAGCGCATGGCGCCGCTGTGCGAGCTGTGCTTTGTGCCAGAAGGCGATACCGACGACGACGCGCTGCGCGAAGGGCGCCTGGACCTGCGCGTGAGCAATACATTGCCGGCCAGCCCCGAGGTGAAGGTACAGAATTTGTTTTCCACCACCTTCGTCGGTTTGGCGCGGCAAGATCACCCGCTGTTCGACGAAGAAATCACCGCCGCACGGTTTGCCAGTTATTCCCATATCAGCATTTCGCGACGCGGCATCGCCCGTGGCCCGATTGACACTGCGCTGAATGCCCAAGGCCTGGAGCGCCGCGTGGCCATGATCGCCCCAGGCTTTCACGGCGCGATGTTCATGCTGCCCGACTCCGATCTACTGCTGCCCGTGCCAAAGGAAGCGTTGCTGAGCGCCAACCGCCTGAGGCTGCCGTTGCGCGCCTTTCCGTTGCCTATCTCTTTGCCGACCTTGGTATTGGCCCAATCCTGGCACCCACGCTTCGACAAAGACCCGGCCCATAAATGGCTACGCGAGACCATGCGCGAGAGCTGCCATGCCACCTGGCTCGAAGCCCAGCCCAGCAGCTGAGATGCACTTGATTCATGTGGGAGCTGGCTTGCCTGCGATGGCGGTCTGACTGTGTAGGGATTCATTGCCTGACCCACGGCTTACACAACTTTTAAAGGCAGCCAATTACCCTTGTGGCGAGCAGGCTTGCCCTGCGTTGGGCTGCGAAGCAGCCCCAGTAAAGGCACTGCAGTTTTTCCTGAAAGTACTCAGCGTCTGGGTTTGGGGCCGCTTCGCAGCCCAACGCAGGGCAAGCCTGCTCGCCACAACAGCTCACTTGCCACAGACTTCGTGTTTACCCTCTTAGGATTGCGTCTGGCGCACTTATAAGCTTCCAACAAGTAACTTTTTTGTCATGTATGCACCGCATTAAACTGCTCGGGTATTTCTAATTCCGAGTTGCGCGTTCATGACATCCCTCGCGGCCCCCGCTCTCCAGGCTGCAGCCAAACCCACTGCCCTGAGCCCACCTGTGTTCGGCCCGCGCATCATCATCGGCTTGGTCGGTGTGTTGTTGGCGGTGCTGGTCTCGGGTCTCAATGAGATGGTCACCAAGGTAGCCCTCGCGGATATTCGCGGTGCGCTGTTCATCGGCTTTGACGAAGGCACCTGGCTGGTTGCGGCCTACACGGCCACCTCCGTGGCGGCCATGGCCTTTGCGCCGTGGTGTTCGGTGACCTTTTCCCTGCGACGCTTCACCCTGTGCGCCATCGGCCTGTTTACCTTGCTGGGCATCCTGTGCCCGTTTGCGCCGAACTACGAAAGCCTGTTGATACTGCGAACCATGCAAGGCCTGGCCGGCGGCGCATTGCCGCCGATGTTGATGACCGTGGCGCTGCGTTTCCTGCCGGCCCACGTCAAGCTCTACGGCCTGGCCGGTTACGCACTCACCGCCACGTTCGGCCCGAGCCTGGGCACGCCGCTGGCGGCGTTGTGGACCGAATACGTCGGCTGGCAATGGGCGTTCTGGCAGATCGTCGGGCCGTGCCTGCTGGCGATGGTCGCGGTGGCTTACGGCTTGCCGCAAGACCCGCTGCGTCTGGAGCGCTTCAAGCAGTTCAACTGGCGCGGCCTGCTGCTGGGTTTTCCGGCGATCTGCATGCTGGTCATCGGCCTGTTGCAGGGCAATCGCCTGGACTGGTTCGAATCCGGCCTGATCACCTTTCTGCTGATCGGCGGCGGCGTGTTGCTGGTGCTGTTCATGCTCAATGAATGGTCGCACCCCGTGCCGTTTTTCAAGTTGCAGATGCTCGGCCTGCGCAACCTGGCGTTCGCCCTGATCGTGCTGGCGGGCGTGCTGATGGTGCTGACCTCGGTGATCATCATCCCGTCGAGTTTTCTCGCTCAGGTGCAGGGTTACCGGCCACTGCAAACCGCGCCGGTGATGCTGCTGATGGCGTTGCCGCAGTTGATTGCGCTGCCGCTGGTGGCGGCGCTGTGCAACCTGCGTTGGGTCGATTGCCGCTGGGTGCTGGGCCTTGGTTTGAGCATGCTGGTGCTGTGCTGCATCGGCAGTTCACACCTCACCTCGGCGTGGATACGTGACGATTTTTACGGCTGGTACCTGCTGCAGATTTTCGGCCAGCCCATGGCCGTATTGCCGTTGCTGATGCTCTCTACCGGCAGCATCCAGCCGATGGACGGGCCGTTCGCCTCGGCCTGGTTCAACACCGTCAAAGGCCTCGCTGCGGTCATCGCCACGGCCGTGCTCGACACCCTGACCACCCTGCGTGAGCACTTCCATTCGACCCTGCTCGTGGACCACCTGGGCAACTCGCCCCTGGCCGACAGCGACGCGCCTGGCCTTGCCCAGCGCCTGCACCAGCAGGCGGTGGTGCTGACTTCTTCGGACCTCTATTACGTCATGGCCGGTGTCGCGGTGGCGTTGATCCTGCTGATTTTCTGGATGCCCACGCGGATCTTTCCGCCTCGCGCACCGACCTAGCCTCAAGGACTTCTCATGAAACGCAAAGACAAAATTGCCGTCTCCGTTATTGCTGTGTTTGCCGTCGGCGTACTGGTTTATCTGGTCGCGCCGGGCGTGCTGGGCAGCAAGCGCCAGACCACCAACGACGCCTTCGTCGCCGCCGACTTCACGCTGGTGGCGCCGCGCGTGGCGGGTTTTATCAAAGAAGTGCTGGTGGAAGACAACCAACAGGTCAAGGCCGGCCAACTGCTGGCGTTGATCGACGACCGCGATTTTCGCGCTGCCGCCCAGGCCGCTGACGCCGACACCCTGGTCGCCCAGGCCCAGCTGAAGAACGCCACGGCCACCCTGGAGCGCCAAAGCTCGGTGATCGCCCAGGCTCAGGCCACCGTCGCGGCCGACCGTGCCGAAGTGGCGTTCGCCGAGCACGAACTTAACCGCTACAACCACCTCGCTGGCGTGGGCGCAGGCACCGTGCAGAACGCCCAGCAAGCCAAGACGCGCATCGACCAGGCCACCGCAAACCTGGCCAAAGCCACGGCGGTGCTGGCGGCTGAGCGCAAGCAAGTGGAAATCCTCACCGCCCAGCGTGACGCTGCCGAAGGTGGGCTCAAACGCGCCCAGGCGGCGTTGGAAATGGCCAGCTACCAGTTGTCCTACACACGCATTGTCGCGCCGGTGGATGGCATGGTCGGCGAGCGTGCCGTGCGGGTCGGCGCCTATGTGACGCCGGGCAGCAAGATCCTCGCGGTCGTGCCGTTGGCCGAGGCCTATGTGGTGGCCAATTTCCAGGAGACGCAACTGTCGCATATGCATGCCGGCCAAGCGGTGCAACTCAGCGTCGACAGCCTCGACGGCGAATGGCTCAAGGGCCATCTGGAGAGCCTGGCGCCTGCCACCGGCGTGACCTTTGCCTCGGTCAGGCCAGACAACGCCACCGGCAACTTCACCAAGGTGGTACAGCGTATTCCGGTGAAGATCATCCTGGAGCCGAACCAGCCCCATATTGAACGCCTGCGCGTGGGCATGTCGGTGCAAGCCACAGTCGACACCCGGCCTGTCGCGCAGCCGCGTGAGGTGGCCCAGCAATGAAACCATTTGCCTGGCTCACCTTGAGCCTGATCAGCCTGAGTGCCTGCACGGTCGGCCCGGATTTCCAGCGGCCCCAGGGTCCGCAAGTCACCCAGTGGAGCGAGCCCCAGGGTCGCCAGGCGGCGAGCCACGCGGTGACCGACCCTTTGCAGGAGCGCTGGTGGGACGTGTTCCACGATGCAGAACTCTCGGCCCTCACACGTCGTGCGCTCACCGATAACCTCGACCTGAAACTGGCCAGCAGCCGCTTGCAACAAAGCCGTGCCGTGCGTCAGGTGACCACTGCCGAGCGTTACCCCAACGTCAACGCCACCGGGGATTACCTGCGCCAGCGCAACAGCGGCAAAGGCCTGAGCGACCCGTCCAAAAACAACGGGCAATCTGCTTATAACCAATGGGACATGGGCTTCTCGGCCGCCTGGGAGCTGGACTTCTGGGGCCGCGTCAAACGCGAAACCGAAGCCGCCGACGCCACCCTGCAAGTCGCCGAAGATGACCGCCGCGCCGTATTGCTGTCGGTACTCGCCGAAACCGCCCAGGACTACATCCAACTGCGCGGCGTGCAGAACACGCGTGCTGTCACCGAGCAAAACCTCGACGTCGCCCGCCACAGCCTCAAGCTCTCGCAACTGCGCCTGGCCGACGGCGTGGCCACTGACCTGGATGTGGCCGAAGCTGCCGCCCAGGTCGCCGCCATCGAAGCGCGTTTGCCGGACTTGCAGCAGCGTCAGGACCAACTGATCAACGCCCTGAGCCTGCTGATGGGCGAGCCGCCGCAAGCGCTGCATGCGCAACTGTCCAAGGACGCCGCCGTGCCGCAAACCCCGCGCCAGGTCGCCATCGGCTTGCCCTCGGAACTGGCCGAACGCCGGCCCGATATTCGCCAGGCCGAAGCGCGCCTGCATGCGGCCACCGCCAGTATCGGCGTGGCAAAAGGTGATTTTTACCCGCGTATCACCTTGTCCGGCAGCCTGGGTTCCCAAGCCCTGCAGCTCTCGGATTTCGGCTCCTGGGGCTCGCGCGCGTTTGCCTTCGGCCCGCAATTTAGCCTGCCGTTGTTCAATGGCGGGCGCCTGCAAGGCATGTTGAATTTGCGTGAAGCCCAGCAACAGGAAGCGGCGCTGGCGTACCAGCAAACCGTACTGCGTGCCTGGCATGAGATCGATGACCAACTGACCCGCTACAACGCCAGCCAGCTGCGCCGCGACAGCCTCGCCGAAGCGGTGCGCCAGAACCAGATCGCGTTGAGCACCGCACAACAGCAGTACGTCGAAGGCGTGGTGGACTTCGTCAACGTACTCACCGTGCAAAGCGCGCTGCTGGCCACGCAGGAGCAGTGGGTAGAAAGCTCCACCGGCGTGTCGCTGGCGATGGTGGGGCTGTATAAGGCGTTGGGCGGTGGCTGGGAGTCGGTCTACCCCGCTACAGCCTCCATTCCGGCAGGCTGAACATAACCCACTGTGGGAGCGGGCTTGCCCTAATGCCAGTCAGTTAAGCGAACGAAATGCTCAAAGCAGCGAAGATCAAATGTGGGAGCGGGCTTGCCCGCGAAGACGTCGGCCCAGCAAACATTGATGTTGACTGACCCACCGCTTTCGCGAGCAAGCCCGCTCCCACATGGAATATTGCGTGATTTAAGGGTTCTGCAAAAACACCACATACCCCCTGAACCATTCACTCCCTTTCAAATACCCCGGCTCTTCCCATACGCCACCCTGAATCAGCCCCACCTTGAACGGCAGCCCCAGCCGGTTCATGCGTGGCAAATACGCTGCGTAATCCGGGATGCTGTGGCGCCCTTGGTAGGTCTGTATCACCACTTCATCCACCACGCCTTTGAGCTGGGCGATGGCTTGCGGGTCGGCGTTGCTGCTCCAGTCCATCAAGCCGGTAATGCTCAGGCGCAGGTCGGCAGGCAGGCGTTGGCGCAGGTCGCGCAGGAAGCTTGTGTATTCGTGCAGGTATTGGGTGCGGGCGTCGAAATCGATCTGGATGCCGACCACCGGGTTGCCCGCATCGCGCCAGCGTTGCACCTGGCCGAGCAGTTGGGTGTAGACGCGCGCGGGCCAGTGCAGGGTGTGGGCGCGGTACACCACCCAGACCTGGCCTTGGGTGATGCGCGGTACGCTGATACCTTGGGCGATAAACTGCACACCCCGTTGCGGCGCGCGGCGGGTGGAGTTGATCTGGCCCTGGAGGATGTACAGGGTGTTCGCCTGTTTGAGCACCGGCTGCGGCGTGACCCCGCTCCACAGCCAGAAGGCGTCGTAGTCGCGAGCGTCAACGCCGGCAAAGGCCGGGCTTGCGAGGAGCAGCAAGCCTAGCCACAGGTGTTTCACCAGTAGTACTTCAGCGACTGCGCCCACTCGGTGTCGGCAAACCCGGTTTTGAGCTGGCGGAACCAGCCTTTGCGCACGGATTTATCCACGTCTACACCGCCGCAGCCGTTATAGCCGGCCCGCGCATAGCAGTTGATCGCACGGAACAGCGCGTAGGCCTTGTCGTTGTGCGGCGCCTTGGGGTTGGCGATGACCTGGCGGTAACCGTCGAGCCGCGAGAAGGTCTCGCCCTTGAACAACGAGGCGGTGCTGCCCAGGCTGCCGGCGGCGCGCACTTGGTCCAGCGGCATGCCATCGAGGTTGTTGCGCAGGATGAACTCACCCAGGCAGTTCAGGCCCTTGGGGTTTTTCGCATCGGCCTGCAGGGTGCTGGCGATTTGCGCAATGCTCGGGCAGGTGTAGCCGGACTCCGCCTTATCACCGTTCCACTGGAACAACTGCAACGAACGGCCATCGCCATACACATAACCCAGGCTGGTGCCGAGTTTGTCGGCGGGCGCCGATGCCGGCAGTTGCTTGAGGTCGTCGGCGAAGGTGGCGTACTGGCTGCGCATCAGGTCTTTGTACAGCAGCACAAACTGGGCGGTGGCACGCTCGACCGGGTCACTGGCCTGGGTGATCTGTTGGCGCAACAGGTCCTGGCCTGCGATGTTACGCAGCAAGATGTAGCGCACCTGCTTGGCGCTGATCGGCGAATCGCTGGCGAACACGCTGGCCAGTTGGCCGTTGCGCTCGTAGTTCATCGCCAGCGCCAGTTCCAGCTGGTCGCGCTGCAAGGGTTGCTTGGCCAGGGGCAGCAGCTGCAGCCACAGCGCTTGCGCACCTTGCCAATCCTTCTTGGCTTCCAGGGCAAGGCCGCGCAGGGTTTGCTGGCTGAAAGCGAAGTAGTCGAGGCTGGCGGGCACGTCCTGGGGCAGCAGTTTCAAGGCGGTGTCGGGCTGATGTTCGACGTACAGCGCAAACGCCGCTTGCACGTAGTCGTACAGCGCTGGCTCCTGGGCAAACACCGGCTTTTGCGCGTCCAGGGCCGCGCGGCTCAGCAGCGGCGGGTTGCCGGCGCGCATCCACATCAAGTCGTTGACCGCCAGCATCAGTGGGTTGGCCGAAGGTTTTTGGGTGGCACTGAGCAGCTTGTTGTCGGCTTCCTGCACCAACTCGTCCAGCGACACATTGCGCTGTTTGGCGCTCAACTGCGCGGCCAGGTCGTTGGCCAGCTTGTCGGTATCGCCCGCCAGCCAATGCACCCGGCGCAGCAGGCCCTGGGCAGAGACAGCGTAGTCGCCCTGTGGATAGGTTTTCAGGTACAGGTTGAAGCTGGTGTCTGCATCGGCCAGCACCGACTTATCCACATGCTCCAGTTGCGGCATGCCGTATTCGTCGAAGGCGTTTTCCTGGGCCTGATTCAGCTCGGTGCGGGCGATCATGTAGAACGCGGCTTCCTTGACCCACGGCAAGCTGCCGGCGGCGGCGGCGACAAAACCGCGCTGCGCATCGCCAAACCGGCCACTGTAGAAGTCGCCGGCGGCTTGCAGGTAAGTGCGCAGCTCGCGGCCTGCGGTGGACTGGATCTGCTCCGGGTCACCCAGGCTGGCGCCGTCCCAGGTACAGGCGCCGAGCATCTCTACACGTCCCTTGGCCAGCAGGTGGCGCTCCGCTTCAGGCACGTCGGCTTTAACCACTTGGCTGATAAACGCCGTGGCACTGCTTTCATCATTGCTGCGGCAGCGGCTGCCTTCGCCGGTCAGAAAGGCGTCACCCGCCGCCTTGTCGCCTTCACGCTGAATGCCCAGTGGCGCGAGCAATTCGTCGAGTTTGCCGGGTGTGGGTGCCACGTCGGTTTTCTCATCGGCGGCGTCGGCTACCGGGGTCAGGCGGTACACCGGGAACGGCACCGGGCCGAAGCCTTCTTCCAGGTCGGTCTCGCCCAGTGCATTGGGCGTCAGCGGGGCCACTTGTTTATCCGCCAGCAACAGGCGCAGGTTGACCCGGCTGTCATTGCCCGGGCTCAGGAAGGGCAGGTTGCTGCAGCCTTCAAGGCTGTCGCGTGAGACCCGCCAGTCGGGGTAGCACGAGTCATCGCCGCTGGCCTGGGCCTGGAAGGAAAGGCCGGCGAGCAATGCCAGGGCCAGTGGTGACAGAAAACCGATGCGCATGGGCGTGTCCTTGATCCAGAGTCCTTGGAAGGACGCCATAATAGCGTGATCTTACAAATGCTTCGGTGAAGGCCTACACAAATCGCCGATTTGTCCGATTCCAGCAGCGAATAAGGGGTTTTTGTCCTAGAGTGGCGATCATTCACGCGCAGGGCTTTTTGGCCGGCCGGAAAAGGCAAGGGTAGGGGAATCGAGGTGCGACGGTCTGTGGTAGAGCAAGATGAAAAGGTGGCGGCATTGCCCGCATTTGATCGCGTCGCGAGTAGCTGGGACGTTGCCGGCTGGATGAGCCGGCTGTGGTGGGTACCGATCCTGGTACTGGCCGTCGCCCTGCGTTTTTACAACCTGACGTCCGCCGCAATCTGGGGTGACGAAGGCTCCAGCCTGCTGCTCAGCGAATACGCTGCCGATGACCTGTGGTTTCACGCCGCCCACGATGTGCACCCACCGCTGTACTTTTTCATGCTGCGCGGCTGGATCGAACTGTTCGGTGACAGTATCTGGTCGATTCGCAGTATGAGTGCGATCCCCGGTGCGATCGCCGTGGGCCTGGGCATCTGGTTGACGCGGCAACTGTCTACCCGACGTGCCGCCGTGCTTGCCGGGATCCTGCTGGCGCTGCTGCCCACGGCGGTGCGCTACAGCCAGGAAGTGCGCATGTATTCGCTGCTGGGCGTGTGGCTGTTGGGTGCCACGCTGGCGCTGGTGTACTGGGTGCGCCAACCAGAGCGCACGCGCTATCTGGTGGGGTATATCGTGCTGATGAGCGCCGGTTTCTACACCCATTATTTCACTGCCCTGTGTGTGCTGGTGCATTGGGCGTATCTGGCCTTGTTGAGCTCAACCCAGGCGCCCGGCCAGCGTCTGCTCAAACGCCCTGCGTGGTGGGTGGCCAACGCGGCGATCGTCGTGGCTTACCTGCCGTGGTTACCCAATGTATTGGGCCTGGTGCAACACATTGAACAACTGAAGGTGGGCGGGGACATCGGCTGGGAAGACCCGGTCAATCTGTTTTCACTGCCGTCGATGATCTGGCAATTCATTGTCCAGGACGAGGGCATCGGCTTTTGGGCGCCGTTGTTCTGGTTCATCCCGTTGCTGCTGATCGCAGTGGTGGGCATCACCGCCTGGCAGGATCGCGAACGCTATCGCCCGGCCAGCCTGCTGGCGCTGTTTGTGCTGCTGCCGCTGCTGCTGGTGTATGCGGTTTCGTTCGTTTCGCCGGTGTTTATCGAGCGTTACCTGACGGTATACGCCTTGGGTTTGCCCATCTTGGTGGCGCTGGCCATTGATCGCCTGCCGGCACGCTGGTCATGGCTGGGTGTAGCGTTGTTCGTGCTATTTGTCGGCATGGAGCTGATGGGGCTCAAAAACAACTTCACCGTCGATGAGCACGACCAGTTCAACGTGCCCGTGGAGTTCGTCAATCGTAATTACCAGGAAGACGACCGCATCGTTCTCAGCGACATGTTGTGGTACCTCAGCTACGTGTATTACGACCAGACCGACGCCCAATTGCAGCTCTACACACCGCCCAAACCCGACGGCACGCCGACCCGCCCGAACGCCTACGGTTTCGGCACATTGGTCGATCAGGACGGCGGGCGCATTTACCTCGACCGCCTGTCGGCATTGCCTGCCGATACCCGTCGCGTCTGGCTGATCAGCAGCAACGAAGCGCCGGATGAATTCGCGCCCTTACCTGAAGGCTGGCGTGAACTGAGCCGTCAGGATGGCGGTGGTGCGAGGGCGCGACTGTTCGTGCTGTGCAACGGGGCCCATCCGCAACCTGAAGGTTGCCGCTAGACTCAGTCAAGTCTTCTTTACCTGGAGCCCGCCATGGAATCGCCTGTGCACAGCTTGCCATCACTGTTCAAACAGCTCGGGCTGCCGGAAGACCCGGTCAGTATTGAGAAGTTTGTGGCAGTGCATTCGCCGCTTAAACCGGATCTGAAATTGGCAGATGCCTTTTTCTGGACTGTCAGCCAGAGAGCGTTTTTGCGTGAAGAAATTTTGGAGGATGCGGATTGGGCTGAGGTGGTGGATGAGCTGAATCTGTTGTTGCGAGGAGGGCGCCTGGCGTAAAAAATTGCCTTTTGACGCCCACGGATGCATAGCAGACCTCAGGTGAACGCTGAACTGAATGTGGGAGCTGGCTTGCCTGCGATGGCGCCGAGTCAGTCGACAACCACCTTGACTGATCCACCGCTATCGCAGGCAAGCCAGCTCCCACAGGTGTTTTATTTGATCGTTTCCAGCAGTCGGCGGTAGTCCATAAGCCAGTTGCACAGCCTTAACCATCCCCCCTATAGTTCGCCCCGTCGCCGCACATCGGCGATCGGATTTGGCGATCCGCATTCTATGACGCGTTACAGCGCTCTAACTCCGTGTTCTCCGCTTGGCGGATACATGAGTTCTATGGCGGCTGTGCGCGGGAGATCTTCGGATCTGCCGGGTTTCATAGATAACCGGTTCGCCAACCTGCGTACAGCTGCCACCCATACTCGTTTGGCGACGGGGACAGGTGGTCAAAATCTTATCTATGAGGCTTTATCGATGGACCAATACAGACCGCTTCAAACCAATCCCACCAGCGTTCCCGTTCTGGCTTTCAACACGTTTGCGCCCTCACACCTGCTCCATGAAACAGCCCGCAGCCGCGTGCGTATCGGCACCGAGCTGTTGGAAACGCTCAGCGCCAAAACGGACAGCAAGAACCTTCATCACCTCGTCACCGCAGCACTGGTTTCGTTGCGCGATGGCTTGGACATGATGGGCGAAATCCAGCGCCGCCTGGACGCTCAGGCCGAACAGCCAGCCTGAGGCAAATGCTGAACTAAATGTGGGAGCTGGCTTACCTGCGATGGCGGTGGTTCAGTCAACATCGACCTCGACTGATCCACCGCTATCGCAGGCAAGCCAGCTCCCACAGGTGTTGTGTTCTGCCGCAAATCTAACGTTCGCGCTCAAACCCGCTTTACTTACCCACAGCCCCCACCACCCATCACAAAAGTGTTTCAAAACTTGACGGCTTTGGATCCATCTATCATATTGATAGTTAGCAAACTAACTGTATGCGAACAATCCAGTGTCCCAAACCCTCGAACAACTCCATATGAACCTCAGCAGCAGCATGGTGGTGGGCGCCCGTAACTGGCGCAAAATCTGCCAGACCACGCTGGTGAGCTATGGCATTTCCGAAGCCTGCGCCGTGCCGTTGCTGATGATCGGCCGCTTGGGCGACGGTGTGCACCAAGTGAAAGTAGCCCAGGCATCCGGCATGGAAAGCCCGTCGTTGGTGCGCCTGCTGGATCGTCTGTGCCATGACGGTTACGTGTGCCGCACCGAAGACGTCCATGACCGTCGCGCCAAGGCCTTGAGCCTCACCGAGCGCGGCCGTGAGCTGGTGCAGGCGGTGGAAGTGCAACTGGTGCGCCTGCGCCAGGAAGTGTTGGCCGACATCGCCCACGGTGACCTTGAAGCGGCGTTGCGCGTACTGCGGGCCTTCGAGGCGGCTGAGGCGACCTCTTGAACGGATTTTTTACCGGCATGCCGCCGGCCCGCGACTGGTTCTACGGCGTGCGCACCTTTGCGGCGTCGATGATCGCCCTGTACATCGCCATGCTCATGCAAATGCCGCGTCCGTACTGGGCGATGGCCACGGTGTATATCGTCTCCAGCCCGTTTGTCGGCCCTACCAGCTCCAAAGCGTTGTACCGCGCCATCGGCACCTTCATGGGCGCGGCGGCGGCGGTGTTTTTTGTGCCGATGTTTATTCAGACGCCGTACCTGCTGGTGGTGATCATTGCGCTGTGGACCGGCACCTTGTTGTTTTTGTCTTTGCACCTGCGTACCGCCAACAGCTACGCGCTGATGCTCGCCGGCTACACCTTGCCGCTGATCGCCTTGCCGGTGGTGGATAACCCGCTGGCGGTGTGGGATGTGGCCGAGGCGCGTACCGAAGAAATCTTCCTCGGCATTGCCGTTGCGGCCGTTGTGGGCGCGATGTTCTGGCCGCGGCGCCTGATGCCGGTGTTCGACGGCTCGGTGGCCAAGTGGTTTGCCGATGCCCAGGTCTACAGCCGGCGCTTTCTGACCCGTAACGTTACGCCCGAACAAATCAGCACCTTGCGCGGCGGCATGGTCGCGACCTTCAACACCCTGGAATTGATGATCGGCCAGTTGCCCCACGAAGGCGCACGGCCGCAGACGGTGCGCAACACCAAGGAACTGCGCGGGCGCATGATTCACCTGCTGCCGGTGATCGACGCGCTGGACGACGCGATCTACGCTATCGAACACCGCGCCCCGGAGTTTCTCGACCGGCTCACGCCGTTGCTGCAAGACGCCGACGCCTGGCTGGAGAGCACCACTGAAGAGGCGCCGCTGGAACGCTGGCGCGTGTTGCGCGACAAGATCGACGCCGCGCAACCCCAGGGCGAAGCGCTGGACGACCGCCACACGCTGCTGTTCTCCAATGCCTTGTATCGCCTCGGCGAGTGGGTGGACCTGTGGCAAGACTGTCGCAGCCTGCAAGCCGCCATCCAGTGCGAAAGCCAGGACACCTGGCGCGCCGTGTACCGCCACTGGCGCCTGGGCCGGCTCACGCCGTTCCTCGACCGTGGCCTGATGTTCTACTCGGCGTTTTCCACCGTTACCGCGATCATTGTCGCCTCGGTGTTGTGGATATTGCTGGGCTGGACCGACGGTGGCAGCGCGGTGATCCTGGCCGCCGTGGCGTGCAGCTTTTTTGCCTCGATGGACGACCCCGCGCCGCAGATTTATCGGTTCTTTTTCTGGACCGCGATGTCGGTGCTGTTCGCCAGCCTGTACCTGTTTCTGGTGCTGCCCAACCTGCACGACTTCCCGATGCTGGTGTTGGCGTTTGCGGTGCCGTTTATCTGCATCGGCACCCTCACGGTGCAGCCGCGTTTCTACCTCGGCATGCTGCTGACGCTGGTCAACACTTCGTCGTTTATCAGCATCCAGGGCGCCTACGACGCGGACTTCCTCAACTTCGCCAACGTCAACCTGGCCGGGCCGGTGGGCTTGCTGTTCGCCTTTGTGTGGACGCTGATCGCACGGCCTTTCGGCGCCGAGTTGGCGGCCAAACGCCTGACCCGCTTCAGCTGGCGCGACATCGTCACGCTCACCGAGCCTGCGACCCTGGCCGAACACCGGCACATGGCCGTGCAAATGCTCGACCGCCTGATGCAGCACTTGCCGCGCCTGGCCCTGATCGGCCAGGACACCGGCAGCGCCCTGCGCGACTTGCGTGTAGCGCTGAACCTGCTCGACCTGCTGGCCTACTCGCCACGCATCTACGGCGTGCCACGGGTGCTGCTTAACCAGGTGGTCGAAGGCGTGGGCGGTTACTTCAAAGCCTGCCTCAAGGCGGGTGAACGCTTGCCCGCGCCCAGTGGTCTGCTGATGACCCTCGACCGCACCCGCCGCGCCCTCAACGGCCAGGTCCGGCAAGACGAAGAAGACACCCGCCTGCATCTGCTGCATGCACTGGCCGGCCTGCGCCTGTCGTTGCTGCCGGGCGTGGAATTTATCGACGGCACCGAGCGGGAAGCGCCGTTACCTGATGGAGCGCCTTTATGATCGGTGATCTGGATATCAGCGGGGTGTTCCTGCCCACGCTGCTGGTGCTGATGGGCATTACGTACGTGTTGTTTCTGGTGGTGCACGGGCTGTTGACGCGCATTCACTTCTATCGCCTGGTCTGGCACCGGGCATTGTTCAATGTGGGGCTCTACGCGCTGTTACTGGGCGCCGTGGACTCACTCAGTCGATACCTCATGACATGAAAAAACCTTTTTTGACCATCGGCCGTGTCGTCCTGACGTTATTGATAGTGACCTTCGCTGTCGTCGTTGTGTGGCGCATGGTCATGTATTACATGTTTGCGCCCTGGACCCGTGACGGGCATATCCGTGCCGACATCGTGCAGATCGCCCCGGACGTGTCCGGGCTGATTCAGCAAGTCGACGTGCGCGACAACCAGTTGGTGACCAAAGGCCAGGTGCTGTTCGCCGTCGACCAGGACCGCTTCAAGCTGGCCCTGCGCCAAGCCCAGGCTGCCGTGGCCGACCGCCAGGAAACCCTGGCCCAGGCCAACCGCGAGTACAAGCGTAACCGTGGCCTGGGCAACCTGGTGCCGAGCGAACAACTGGAAGAAAGCCAGTCGCGGGTAGCCCGTGCCCAATCGGCCCTGGCCGAAGCCCAAGTGACCGTGGACGCCGCCCAGCTCAACCTCGACCGCTCGGTGATCCGCAGCCCCGTGGACGGTTACGTCAACGACCGTGCACCGCGCAATCAGGAGTTCGTCACCGCCGGGCGCCCGGTGCTGTCGGTGGTGGACAGCAATTCCTTTCACATCGACGGTTACTTTGAAGAGACCAAGCTCGACGGCATCCATGTCGGCATGGCTGTGGACATTCGCGTGATCGGCGACAACGCCCGTCTGCGCGGGCATGTGCAGAGCATCGTCGCCGGTATCGAAGACCGCGACCGCACCAGCGGCTCCAACCTGCTGCCCAACGTCAACCCGGCGTTCAGCTGGGTGCGCCTGGCCCAGCGGATTCCGGTGCGCATTGCCTTTGACGACGTGCCGGCGGATTTCCGCATGATCGCCGGGCGTACGGCTACGGTGTCGATCATCGGCGATAAGGTCAAAGACGGAGAGCAACCATGAAGCAGCTGCTGGCAACCGCTGCGCTGGGTTTGCTGCTGTCGGCCTGCCAGGCGGTAGGCCCGGATTACACGCTGCCGGAAACGTCCGCCATCAACCGTGGCGACCTGCAAGGGCAGCTTGCGGGCGAGGGCAACAACGTGGTGTCGGCGCCGGTGCCGGCCGATTGGTGGAAGCTGTACAACGACCCGCGCCTGGATGAGCTGGTGCGCCAGGCCATGGCCTCCAACACCGATTTGCGCGTGGCCGCCGCCAACCTGCAACGCGCGCGGTTCCAGACCCAGGAAGCCGAATCCGCGGGCGGTTGGAGTGCCGGCGCCAAGGCTGAAGCCCAGCGCCTGCAGGAGTCGGGCGAAGCGTTTTTGCTGACGGAAAAAGTCCCGGTGGCCAACATCGGCAGCGCCAGCATCAGCACGTCCTACCAGTTTGACCTGTTCGGCACCTTGCAGCGCGGCATCGAAAGCGCCCACGCCAGCGCCGACGCGGCCCAGGCCGCCGCCGATATTGCGCGCATTACGCTGGTGGCGGATGTGGTGCGCTCCTACACTCAGGTCTGTGCGGCCAATGAAGAGCTGGCGATTGCCAACGAGTCCCTCGACCTGCAAGGCCAGAGCACCAAGCTCACCCAGCGCCTGCGCGACGCCGGGCGCGGTGACGAAACCCAGGTGACCCGCTCGCAGACCCAATACAAATCCTTGCGTGCCGAGATCCCGCGCTATCAAGCGTCGCGTCAGGCAGGCTTGTTCCGTTTGTCGATGCTGCTGGCCAAACCGGTAGACCAGTTGCCCGCGGGCACCGGCACCTGCGCCGAGCTGCCGCACATCGCCCAATTGCTGCCCGTGGGCGACGGCGCTGCGCTGCTCAAGCGCCGCCCCGACGTGCGCCAGGCCGAACGCCAACTGGCGGCGGCCACCGCACGTATCGGCGTGGCCACCGGCGCGTTGTACCCAGACATCAGCATCGGCGCCACGGTGGGCACGGTCGGCATTCTTGACGACCTCGGCACCCCTGCCACCAATCGCTGGGGCTTTGGCCCGCTGATCAGCTGGACGGTGCCGACCAACGGCGCGCGTGCCCGCATCCACGAAGCCGAAGCCGCGACCCAGGGCGCCCTGGCGCATTTTGACGGCGTGGTGCTCAATGCCATCCGCGAGACCCAGACCGGCCTTGCGCAGTACACCGCACAACTGCAACGCCGGGACGCCCTGGCCGAGGCCGGTGCGTCCGCCAAGGAAGCTTCGGAGCAGACGCACCGCTTCTTCCAGGCCGGCCGCGCCTCGTTCCTGGCCGACCTGCAAGCCACGCGCACCTACACCGATGTGCGCGCACAGCTGGCGGCGGCCAACACGCAAGTTGCCATGAGCCAGATCGATCTGTTCCTGGCCTTGGGCGGCGGTTGGGAAAGCGGACGAACGCAGGCGTCACAACCCGGCAAACCCTGAGCGAATAGCTATGCTTTGACAGGCGGGCCACCGTGAGGCTCGCCTGACAAAGTTCGCGTTTGCTCATGGGGATTCCAATAATGAAAAACCCTTATGCTCCCGCATTCTGGTGCGTGCTCTTCGCACTGGTGTTGTTATCGGCTGCCTATTTCTACGGCGTCATGCTTGCCCACCAACTCGACAAGGCCATGGTGTTTCTCGACAGCGCCTGCCTGGTGATCGGCACCTTGTCCATCGGCGTGGTGGCCTGGGCGTCCTATCAAAATCAACGGGTGAAGAAAAAGCTGCTTCAACAAGGCAAGACCCGCGTGGCGATCTGGGACACCAAGGTCGCGCTGCGTCGCGTCGAAACCGTGTTCGACCGCTATTTCTGGGGCAGCTACTGGCAGCCCGGGCGCACCTTCCAGGAAGTCATGGGCGAGCTCACCGGCACGCCACTGGAAAAAAGCCTCGAAGCCCTGAAAAAACAATGTGTGCTGCTCGACCAGCAGGTCGCCGACGGTAGGCATTGGCTGAATAACGCACGGGAATTGTCCGATGTGGCCACACAAATGGCACGAGAACGCTACCAGCTCGACTTCTGCGACCCCAAGGCCGACACCCCCAGCAACGCCGTGATACACCGCGAGTTTGAGGTGTTGGTGTACACCTGGACCGCACGCTTGAAGAGTTTCGATCACCAACTCGATGAGGTTGAATTGGAATACTCGTGAACCAACCGCTGACCTGACCCCTCTGAAAAGTTGGGCCGTTTTCGGCCTCCAGTGCTAATCTTCCCCCGTTTTCGGCGGGTTTGAGCCAACCCCTCCTGGGGTTCAAGGAAGACAGCCCACTTCTCACAGGATTTGATCAGGTCACTTCATGAATAAGCCAGCAGTTGTTTTCTTGGGTTTCGTTGTCGCCGTCGGCGCCATCAGTGCAGGCGGCGCCTGGTACACCGGTAAGCAACTGGAGCCGGTGTTGCAAACCGCGATCCAGAACGCCAACAAAGAACTGCAGACCTCCATGGCCGGCGTCGATGGCACGGTGAACCTGGAGCTGGTGTCCCTGGACCGTGGCCTGTTCAGCAGCACCGCGCACTACCGCCTCAAAGGCCAAGGCAGTGTGTTCGGTGAAGAAAACCCGAACCCTGAGCTGTTGTTCGTCGACCATATCGAACACGGCCCGCTGCCGTTCTCGCGCCTGGTGACGCTCAAATGGCTGCCGGTCATGGCCACCAGTCACTATGAACTGGAAAAGAACGCCACCACTGAAAAATGGTTTGCCGCCAGCAAGGACGTGTCGCCGCTCAAAGGCGTGGCCAATATCGGCTACAACCGCTCGGTCGACGGCAACGTCGAACTGCTGCCGCTGGATATCAAAGACGACAAGTCTTCGGTGAGCTTCTCCGGCGCCAACCTCGACTTCGACAGCAGCGCCGAAGGCAAGAAGGTCAAGGCCAGCGGCTACATGAACAGCCTCAAGGTGGCGGTGATCGACGCCAATGGCCAGCCGCTTGACGCTGAACTGTCCGGCCTGACCGTGGCCAGCAACCTGGAAAAATCCACCTTCGGTTTCTACACCGGGCAAAACACCGTTGAGCTGACCGACACCAAAGTCACCTTCGGCCCGCAGAAAGCCGTGCTGACCCTCAAGGGCTTCGAGCAGAAAGACACCAGCGAAACCAAGGACAACAACCTGGCGGGTCGCGTCGACTACAAGATCGACGAGATCGGCTACCAGGGTAAACCTGTAGGTTCGGCCGCCATGGCCCTGAGCATGAAGAACATCGACATCCCGGCGATGCTGGTGCTGACCAAGCTCTACCAGGACAAGATGCAGCCGGTGCAAGCCGCCGCTGCTGCCGGCCAGCCAGTGCCTGAGCTGCAACTGACCGAAGCCGAGCAGACCCTGGCCGAGGCCAACGTCAACCAGGTGCTGGCTGCCAAGCCGCAAGTGGCGGTGGAAAACCTGTCGCTGAAAACCACTCACGGTGAAAGCAAATTCAACCTGGTGGTGGACCTGACCAAACCCGCTTCGATGGAGCTGCCGCCGGTTGAGCTGGGCAAGCAGGTTATCGCGCTGCTGGATGCCAACCTGACCCTGTCCAAGCCGATGATCGGCGACGTCGCTGCCCTGCAAGCTGAAGTAGGCGGTGTGACCGACCATAAAGCCATCGAGCAGCAATCGCAGATGGCGGCCGAAATGGTCAGCGGCATGGCCGTTGGTACTCAGTTGGCGACCCTGGTGGGCACCGACGTGGTCTCCAAACTGCACTATGCCAACAATGAAGTGACCTTCAACGGCCAGAAGATGACCGTGGAGCAATTCATTGGCTTCGTGATGGCCAAAGCGGGTGCGGTCAGCGGCGCGCACTAAGTCCGTTAGATCTAATTGAAGTAATCAAAGTGTGAAGCGTACTTTTTGTGGCGAGGGAGCTTGCTCCCGCTGGGCTGCGTAGCAGCCCTGAAACCTCACGCGGCGACCGCCTTGAAAAAGCGCTCGTTTGAATAGGGGCTGCCCTGCAGCCCAGCGCGAGCATGCTCGCTTTCCACAACGACGCTGCTTGCAGACTCACCTTTATGACCGCTCCTGCAATTCTGAACAATTGTTCTGATTTGGGCATTTCCCTACGTCCTTAAGGGATAGTTCCTACAGGAAAGCTAGGCCGGGTCACGAGACGCCGGCACCCTGACGCGTAGCGCTCAGGACTACCTATCGTTACAGCTTTCCGTGTGTAAGGAAGCTCACGATATGCTGCGAACACTACCCATCAGTGCTTCAGGCCGGTTGCGTCTGCTCATTGGGGCCGCCTTATGCAGCCAACTGCTGACGCCCAGCCTTGCCTTCGCCGACCCAGCCTATGACGCGCTGATTATCCAGGCGCGCAAGGGCAACTTCACCCCCGCGCTGACCCAGTTGCGCCAACTGTCGCCTGAACGCCAGACACCCGGCCAGATCAGCGATCACCTGGTGATTGCCGGTTGGGCAGGGCAAGACGCCGAAGTGCTGAAGGTCTACGAGGCCCAGGGCAAAAACCGCAACCTCACCACCCAGGCGCTGGCCACGGTGGCGCGCACCTATCGCAACCAAAAGCAGTGGCCACAGGCCCTGGCGGTTTATCAGCAAGCGCTGGTGCGTGAGCCGGGCAATGTCGACCTGCAACTGGGCCAGGCCCTGACCCAGGCCGACGGTGGCCAGGCCGCGGCAGCCGTGCAGCGCCTGCGCGCACTGGTGGCGGCGCAACCCAATGACCCCAACCGCCGCATGGCCCTGGGTTATGCGCTGACCCGCGCAGGCTTGAACTACGACGCCTTGTTTGAGTTCGACCAAGCCTTTACTCGCGCCGGTGACAAACCTGAAGTGGTCCGCGAATACATCGTCGCCCTGCAAAAGGCCCGCCTGCCGGAGCCGGCGCTGCGCCTGTCGGCCAAACATCCGGGGCTGCTCGACGCGGTGACCCAGCGCCGCCTCGAAGGTGACCTCGCCGCCGAGCGCGTGCGCATGGCCGAGTTCGCCACTCGCAGCGAAAAAGAACGCTACGTGGTTGCCGACCGAGCCCTCAATGACTACGACAAACTGCTCGCCCGCTGGACCCCGGACGCCAGCGCCCACGACGACGTGGTGCGCTGGCGCATCGACCGCCTGGGCGCCCTCAAGGCGCGGGCACGCACCGCCGATGTGATCCGCGACTACGAAACCCTCAAGGGCGAAGGCGTGCAATTGCCCACTTATGCCCTGCGCTGGGTCGCCGCGTCTTACCTCGACCAGCGCCTGCCGGAAAAAGCCGAGCCGTTGTACCGCCAGGTGATCAGCGCGGCCGATGCCGAGCCCGATGACCGGGTCGAAGACACCACGGCCTTGTTCTACGCCTTGCAGGAAAGCGACAAAGGCGCCGATGCGCGCGAAGTTGCCAACAGCCTCGCCACTAGCCAGAAACCTCGGGTCGAGCTCAAGGGTTTGCCCATCGGTAACCCCAACGACGCCTGGATGGACGCGCAACAGCTGTCGGCCCAGGCCGGCGTCTACGGCGGTGACCTGCCGGGCAGCGAAGCCGGTCTGGACGCGTTGGTGGCCAAAGCCCCCGGCAATGTCGGCCTGCGCCTGGCCCAGGCCGACATGTACCGCGCCCGCGACCTGCCGCGCCGCGCCGAGGGCATCCTCAAGGAAACCGAAGCCCAGACCCCACGGGATATCGGCCTGGAAGTCAGCCAGGCCTACACCGCCATGGACCTGCAGGAATGGCGGCAAATGGACGTGCTCACCGATGACGTGCTGGCCCGCAACCCCGACAGCCGCCAAGTGCAGCGCCTGAGCCGCCTGCGGGATGTACACGACATGGCCGAGCTGCGGGTGGAGGCCTACACCGGTAAAAGCTACGGCGGCGGCAATAACAACGACACCGGCGCGGTGGCCGGCAGCCGTGACTGGGGCATCGAAAGCGTGCTTTACACGCCGCCTATCGATGAAGACTGGCGCCTGTTCGCCGGTGCCGGCTACGCCACCGCCGATTTCAGCGAAGGCACCGGCCAACACCGTTGGCAGCGCGTCGGTGTGGAGCGCCGCACCCGCGACATGACCCTGGAAGCCGAAGTCTCCAACCATTCCTATGGCCATGGCTCCAAGCAGGGTGCGGCCGTGTCGATTGCCCGCGACATCAACGACAACTGGCAGTACGGCGGCAGCCTCGGCTACCTGCTCACCACCACGCCGCTGCGGGCGTTGAATGCCGATGTCACCGCCAACGGCGGCAGTGGCTTTATCCGCTGGCGCGTAAATGAAAGCCGCGAGTGGAAACTGGCCCTGAGCCCGTCGCATTTCAGCGATGGCAACAACCGCTTCGAAGCCGTGCTGACCGGCCGCGAGGGCATCTACAGCGCGCCCGGCGTGCAGGTCGACCTGGGCCTGGAAGTCGGCACCAGCCATAACAGCAAAGAAGACACGGTGTACTTCAACCCCAAGTCCGACTTCACCGTGTTGCCCACGGTCACGGTCAATCATGTGCTTTATCACCGCTACGAGACTCAGTGGAGTCAGCAGTTCCAGCTCGGTGCAGGTACGTACAGCCAACGGGATTACTCCACCGGTGGCGTCGGTTTGATCGGCTATGGCCAACGTTTTCGCTGGAACGATGTACTCGACGTGGGCGCCAACCTGAGCCTGATCAGCCGACCTTATGACGGTGATCGCGAACGCGATCTGCGCTTGCTCGTCGACCTCACTTACCGTTTCTAAAAGAGCCTGACCATGACCGTCCTTTGCCGTTGCCTGTTGGTCCTGGGTGTAATGCTGGCCAGCGCCTGCGCCCAGCAACCTGCGCCTTTCACTCCACCCGCCGAGCGGCCGATAGCGGCCAATGAAGCGCCGTGGCCGAAAAACCATTTCCTGGGCATTGCCTACCACGATGTCGAGGATCGCGACCCCGACCAGGCGGTGGTGGCGGTGCGCACCGAGCGCTTGATCGAACAGCTGGCGTGGTTGCGCGAGAATGGCTACCAGGCGGTCAGCGTCGACCAGATCCTGGCGGCACGCAACGGCGGCCCCGAGCTGCCGCCCAAGGCCATCATGCTCAGCTTCGATGACGGCTATTCGAGCTTCTATACCCGCGTGATGCCGATTCTGCGCGCCTATCACTGGCCGGCGTTGCTGGCGCCAGTGGGGTATTGGATCGATACGCCGCTCAACCAACCGGTGGACTTCGCCGGCTCGCCGCGCCCACGTAGGGAATTCCTCACCTGGCAACAGATTCGTGAAGTGTCGCAGTCGGGCCTGGTGGAAATCGCCGCGCACACCGACAACAACCACAAAGGGATTTTGGCCAACCCCCAGGGCAACCTCGAGCCGGCGGCGACCAGCCTGCGCTTTGACCCGGCCACCGGGCGCTATGAAGACTCAGCCAAATTCGATGCGCGCATGCGGGCTGATGTTGCGGCGATCACCAACAAGATCCGCAGCGTGACCGGCAAGGCGCCGCGGGTGTGGGTGTGGCCTTACGGCGCCGCCAAAGGCACCGCGCTGGCGATTGTCGGCGAGCAGGGCTACAAGATGGCGCTGACCCTGGAAGACGGCCTCGACAGCCTCGGCAACCTGATGAACAGCCCGCGCTTTCTGGTGGCCTCGGACCCGGACGGCGAGCATTTCGCCAATAGCATGGTGGCCGTGCAAACCCAGGCACCGCTGCGCGTGCTGCACGTGGACCTCGACAACGTTTACGACCCCGACCCGGCCCAACAGGCGCGCAACCTCGACCAGCTTGTACAGCGGGTGGTCGACATGGGCGCGGGCACCGTATTCCTGCAAGCCTTCGCCGACCCCAAAGGCGACGGCCTGGTGCACTCGCTGTACTTCCCCAACCGCCACTTGCCGGTGCGCGCCGACCTGTTCAACCGCGTCGCCTGGCAGCTGCGCACCCGTGCCCATGCCAGTGTGTATGCGTGGATGCCGGTACTGAGTTTCGCCCTCGACTCCAAGCTGCCGCGCGTGACCCGCTGGGACCCGCAAACCGGCCAGGTCGGCACCGACCCGAACCAATACAAGCGCTTGTCGCCGTTCGACCCGCAGGTGCGCAAGATCATCGGCGAGATCTATGAAGACCTGGCCCGCAACAATGCCATCGACGGTGTGCTGTACCACGACGACGCCGTGCTGTCCGACTTCGAAGACGCCAGCCCCGCGGCGCTCAAGGCTTATGCCGCCAACGGCCTGCCGGGCAGCATTGCGGCGCTGCGTGCAGACCCTGCCGTGATGCAACGCTGGACGCGCTTCAAGAGCCGCTACCTGATCGACTTCACCAACGAGCTGACCGCCAAGGTCCGCGCCATCGGTGGCCCGCAGGTGCAGACCGCACGCAATATCTTTGCCGAGCCGATGCTCAACCCGGCCAGCGAAGCCTGGTTTGCGCAGAACCTCGATGACTTCCTCCAGGCCTACGACTGGACCGCGCCCATGGCCATGCCGTTGATGGAGGGCCAAGCGCTGAACACCTCCAACGCCTGGCTGGAAAAACTCGTCGCCACGGTCAAGGCGCGCCCCGGCGCGCTGGATAAAACCGTGTTCGAACTGCAAGCCAAAGATTGGCGCACCCAAGCAGCGCCGGATATCAACGGCGCGCAAATGGCCGAGTGGATGGGCGTGCTCAAACGCCAGGGGGTCAAGAGCTTCGGCTACTACCCGGATAACTTCCTGGAAAACTCGCCGGACCTGAACACCGTCCGTCCGGCCCTTTCCAACCAGTGGAACCCTTGATCATGTTTGACAGAATCCTGGCTCTCTTCGTGTTGGCGCTGGTACTGGGCGTGCCCTTGGGCCTGATCTTCCTGGTCACCGGGCAGTTCCTGATGGACTTCGTGTTTTTCTACCCGCTGTTCATGTCGGCGCTGTGGATCGCCGGCGGGCTGTACTTCTGGCTGCACTGGGAGCGCCATTGGCCGTGGAAGGAAGACACGCCGGCGCCGACCCTGGCCGGCAACCCGCTGATCTCGATCATCATCCCTTGCTACAACGAGGGTGATAACGCCGCCGACACTATTCACGCCGCACTCGGCCAGCTGTACCCGAACGTTGAAGTCATCGCGGTCAACGACGGTTCCAGCGACAACACCGCCGCTGTGCTTGATGCCCTGGCCTTGGAAAACCCGCGCCTGCGCGTGTTGCACCTGGCGCAAAACCAGGGCAAGGCCGTGGCCTTGCGCATGGGTGCCGTGGCGGCGCGCAGTGAGTACCTGGTGTGCATCGACGGTGATGCCTTGCTCGACAAAAACGCAGCGGCCTACATGGTCGCGCCGATGCTCGACAACCCGCGCCTGGGCGCCGTGACCGGCAACCCGCGTATCCGCACGCGTTCGACCTTGATCGGCCGTGTGCAGGTGGGCGAGTTCTCCTCGATCATCGGCTTGATCAAGCGCACCCAGCGTGTGTTTGGGCGGATCTTCACGGTGTCGGGTGTGGTGGTAGCGTTTCGCAAGAAAGCGCTGGACCGCATCGACTACTGGTCCACCGACATGATCACCGAAGACATCGACGTGAGTTGGAAGCTGCAACTGGACCACTGGGCGATCTTCTACGAGCCCCGTGCCCTGTGCTGGATCCTCATGCCCGAAACCGTTGGCGGCTTGTGGAAACAGCGCCTGCGCTGGGCCCAGGGCGGCGCCGAGGTGCTGTTCAAGAACATCCGTGGCATCTGGCAATGGCGCCATCGCTACCTGTGGCCACTGCTGTTCGAGTACTGCCTGTCCACCGGCTGGGCCTTCACCTTCCTGCTCTCGGTGATCTTCTGGGGTGTGGGCAAGTTCGTGGTACTGCCACAGGCGATTGCCGTGGATTCCCTGGTGCCACCGGCCTTCACCGGCCTGGTACTGGCGATGGTGTGCCTGCTGCAATTTGCGGTGAGCATCCTGATCGACCGGCGCTATGAAAAGGACCTGTGGAAAACCCTGTTCTGGACCGTGTGGTACCCGATGGTGTTCTGGCTGGTCAGCCTGTTCACCACCCTGGTCAGTTTTCCCAAAGTGCTGTTCAACCAGCACCAGAAACGTGCGCGGTGGGTCAGCCCGGACCGCGGTATCAAACCCAGTGAAGAGGAGGCGTGATCATGAAGCTGGTCAGAACTCGCCAAAACACCGTGATGTGGATCATCGATGTGCTGCTGACGCTGCTGGCGTGGGGCGGGCTGATCTGGCTGCTCGCGCGTGGCATTGGCGCCATGTTGGAAACCCACGGCGGCCCGCGTATCGAGGCGCCCATATTTGCGGCGCTCAACACCTTGCAGATCTACCTGTGGATCGCCGTGTTCAACGCGGTGATCCTGATCAGCTGGGCGCGCTATCAGCAACGCCGTGGGCGCAAATTCGCCCAGCGTCGCGCCGAGGCCAATGCGCTGAGCGACCAACACCTGAGTGAAAGTTTCAACTTGGGCGACGGCCACCTGGAGCAGTTTCGCAAGCCGGGTGTGTTGGTGATCCACAACGACGAAGACGGCGGTGTGGAGGATGTGAAGTCCCACGTGTCCCGCGACGTGGAGCGCCCCGGCCTGACCCTGGTGCCCGGCGCGGAAAAAGGCCAAGACGCCGGCTAGAAATTCCCAAGACACCAAAGACCCATGTGGGAGCTGGCTTGCCTGCGATAGCGGTGGGCCAACAACCCATCAATACCTGACACGCGGCCATCGCAGGCAAGCCAGCTCCCACACTCCATCTGCGTCGCCTGGAATTCCGATAAATGGGATCCCACTCACAAAACAGCCAAGAACTTTTCCTCATTCCCCTGCACTAACCTAACTCGGCAAGTAGTTGATGGCTAAATAATGGCATTTGCTCGAATGTTTGCCGAATGACTCTCAAAAGAGTTGCCGCTGGTCGGAATAAAAGTTCTAACGACCGCCGCTATCTCTATTTGATAATTCTTTGTTGTTAATAATCAATGTGTTGCGGATGTAATAAGTACGAATGTGCAACTGTCCCGGTTTCTTGGGCCAGCGCTAGTTCGATGGTAGTTTGCCGCCCCTTGATAATCGATGGATCGAACATGTCTTTTTTATCGCCACGGACTCGGTATTTGTTGTGCACTTTCATGCTCGCCTGCCTGAGCCTGAATACGGCCATCGCCGCCCCTACGCCAGGGGATCAAGACCTGATCCGCGATCGGCAGAACCGCCTGCTCGAAGAGCAAAGCCGGCGCCTGCAAGAGCTTCAGGACCTGCCCGGCAAAGAAGCCAAGCCACAGGCACCGGCTACGCCTGCCGACACCCGCTGCTTCCCGATCAAAGACATCGAACTCAAAGGCGCCGACAGCCTGCCTGCCGGCGACCGTGCGCTGCTGCTCAAACCCTATATAGGCCAATGCCTGGGCGTCTCGCAGCTCAATGAGTTGCTCAAGGTCATTACCGACTATTACATCGCCAAAGGCCGCGTCACCAGTCGCGCCTACTTGCCGCAACAAGACCTCTCCAGTGGCCATCTGCAGGTGTTGGTGGTCGAAGGCAAACTCGAAGCCGTGCGCAGCGCCGAAGGCAGCAACGTCACCGAGCGTGAACTGGCCATGGCGTTTCCCGGCAAGGTCGGTGAGGCGCTGAACCTGCGCGAAGTCGAGCAACTGGTGGACCAGCTCAACCGGTTGCCGTCCAAACAGGCGCAAATGGAACTGACCCCCGGCAAGCAAGTGGGCGGCAGCGACGTGGTGGTCAAGAACACCCCGCAAAAGCCCTGGCGCGCCAGCCTGTCGCGCAACAACGACGGGCAACGCAGCACCGGCGAGCAGCAATGGGGCGCGGGCCTGGAGTGGGACAGCCCGCTGGGCCTGGCCGATCAACTGGTGCTGCGCGGTGGCCACGATGCCATCAGCGACCACCAGAAAACCTCGAAAAACACCCTGCTCTACTACAACGTGCCGTGGGGCTGGTGGAACTTCACTTACACCTACAGCGAGAGCGATTACCGCGCCCTCGGCTATACCGACACCTTCAAATTCAAGCAGTCGGGCGACAACCAGAACCACCAGTTGCGCGCCGAACGTGTGATCCACCGCGATGACGTGAGCAAAACCTCGCTCAACGTCGGCCTGGCTCACCTGCGCACCAACAACTACATCAACGACGCCCAGCTCGAAATCAGCAGTAATCGCCTCAGCGAACTGCAATTTGGCATCAACCACGGCCGACGCATCGGCAATGCCTTCGTCAACATCGACCTCGGCGTACAGAACGGCATCGGCGCCTTTGACGCCCAGCGTGACGACCAGCACCGCGACCAGTTCGGCAACCTCACGCCCACCCCGGATTACCGTAAATACACTGCCACCGTCAGCTATTTACAGCCGTTTCGCCTGTGGGGCGAGTCGTTCAGCTTCACCAGCCTGGCCACCGGGCAACGCAGCGAAGACGTGCTGTTCTCGCCGCAGCGCATCAGCCTCGGCGGCTCGTCGTCGGTGCGCGGTTTCAAGGACCAGCAACTGTCCGGCGACAGCGGCGGTTACTGGCGCAATGAAGTGCGCTGGGCCCGCCCGGTCACCCTCGAATGGCTGCGCCCGGCCTTTGCCGAATACGGCACCAGCCTCGGTTACGACCAGGGCGTGATCCGCAACGACCGTTACAACGGCGACAACCACGGCCGCGTTTCAAGCAACTCCGTGGAACTGTTCGCCCGTGGCAAATACGTCAGCACCAGCGTGACCTTCGCCCACTCGTTAGAAAGACCTGGAGTGGTGACGGAGCGTGAAGCGCCGATCTACTTCCGCATGGATTTCTTCCTGTAATTCAACGCCCAGCTGCAACGAGAATTTGACCATGGATGTTCGCCACTTTGCCTTTCTGGCCCGCCAACCTTCTGCTGCCTTGAAGCGCCGCGACGCGTTCTTGGGCCTGCCCAAGCGCGGCCTGGTGCTGATCCTGGCCAACGCGCTGTTCTGGCAGCCGTTGCTGGCCCAGGCCGAAGGCATCGTGGTGAGCAACCCGGCTACCAGCGTCGGCCAGGCAGGCAATGGCGTGCCGGTGGTGAACATCGCCACCCCTAATGGCAGTGGCTTGTCCCACAACCAGTTCAAGGACTACAACGTCGGCCCCAACGGCGTGATCCTCAACAACGCCACCGGCGCGGTGCAGAACACCCAACTGGGCGGCTACATCGTCGGCAACCCCAACCTCAAGGGCGGCGCGGCGAGCGTCATCCTCAACGAAGTCAACGGCGGCAGCCCGAGCCAGTTGCGCGGTTACACCGAAGTGGCGGGGCAGTCGGCCAAAGTTATCGTCGCCAACCCTTACGGCATCACCTGCAGCGGTTGCGGGTTTATCAACACGCCCAACGTGACCCTGACCACCGGTAAACCGGTGCTCGACGCGAGCGGCCAGTTGCAGCGCTACCAGGTTGACGGCGGCGCCGTGACCATCGACGGCGAAGGCCTGAACGCCAGCAACGTCGACCGCTTCGAAATCATCACCCGCTCGGCCAAGATCAATGCGCAGATCAACGCCCGTGAACTGGCTGTGGTCGCCGGGCGCAACGACGTCGACGCCAAAAGCCTCAAAGCCACTGCGCGGGCCGACGATGGCAGCGCCAAACCCGAGCTGGCCATCGACTCCAGCGCCCTGGGCGGCATGTACGCCGGCGCAATCAAACTGGTGGGCACCGAAGCCGGTGTGGGTGTGAAGCTCGACGGCACGTTGGCGGCCAGTGGCGGCGACATCCAGCTCGACGCCAATGGGCACTTGAGCATGGCGCAAGCTGCCGCCAGCGGCGCGGTCAACGTCAACGCCGCAAGCCTTAACGCCAAAGGGCCGGTGTATGCCGGTACAGCCCTTAACGTGAACACCCAGGGCGACCTCACTAACCGCCAAAGCCTGGCCGCCCGTGACCGTATTGCGCTGTCCGCCGGTGGCACCTTGACCAACGGTGACATCATCGAAGCCGGGGTCAACGCCGACAACACTCGCAACGCCACGGGCGACGTGAGCCTGCGCGGCAAGGCCGTGAACAACACCGGCGCCAGTGTCATCGCCAGCCGCACGTTGAGCGTGGAGGCCCAAGCCCTGAATAACCAGGGCGGCACATTGGGTGCCAAACAGCGCACCCAAATAACCGCCGCCGCAGTCGACAACCAGAACAAAGGTCGCATCCTCAGCAATAATGGCTTGGCCATCACCGCAGATCGCCTGCAGAACACCCAAGGTGGGCTGGTTACCAGCGACGGGCCGCTGACGGCAGTGGTCGGTGAATTGCACAACCAGGGCGGTGAAGTCTCAAGCCGCGACACGGCAGCACTGACGGTCGCCACCCTCGACAACGTCGCGGGCCTGATCACTGCGGGCAAGGCCTTGAGCCTCAACGTCGGCAGCCTCAACAACCAGGGCGGCCTGGTCACCAGCCAAGGCGTCGTCAACGTGGCCGGTAATAGCCTCGACAACCGCCAGAAAGGCTTGGTCGCGGGTATCGGCGGTGTGCAGGCCAATCTCGTCAACCTCGACAACCGCAACGGCGAGCTGTCCAGCCGTTCGGGCGTGGTGGTGACGGCTACGCAACTGGATAACAGCGACGGCGGGCTGGTCGTGGCCGGTGGCGGTGCAGCCCTGAATGTCGATCAGTTGCTCAATCGCAACCAGGGCCTGATCAGCAGCGAAGGGCTGCTGAGCGTTTCGGCGCGCACCCTGGCCAACAATGCCGGTACGCTGTCCAGCGCCGGCCCGCTGACGCTCAGCGCACTCGGCGCAGTGGATAACCGAGGCGGGCGCCTGGTTACCGACGGTGGCCTGATCCTCAATGCCGCCAGCGTCGACAACAGCCAGAACGGCACCTTGAGCGCGCGCCAGGCCCTGTCCCTGGGCACCGCCGACCTGAACAACCAGCAAGGCGGCCAGATTACCAGCGCAGAGGCCCTGACCCTGGACCTCAACCGGGGCGAGTTCAACAACCAGAACGGCCTGATCAACGCGCCGCTGTTGATGCTCAACAACCTCAAGAACGTGCATAACCAGGGCGGCGAAATCTCCAGCAGCCAGGCGTTCACACTCACCGCCGACAACCTCGATAACAGCAGCGGCAAACTGCTGAGCAACGCCGCACTGACCCTGCGCATCGGCCAGGCCCTGGCCAACGTCAAAGGCATGATCGCTGCCGCCTCGGTTGACGCCCACGCCACCGACCTCGACAACAGCGGCGGCACCCTCACCAGCCGTGGCGACACGCTGCTCAACGTGGCTGGCCGCCTGACCAACCGCGACCAGGGCCTGCTCAACGCCAGCAATACGCTGACGCTCAACAGCGCCGCGCTGGACAACCAGAACGGCTCGCTGCTGGGCAGTGCGATTGCCCTGGACTTCGGCACCGCCACCGGCGACCTGAACAACGCGGGTGGCCTGATCACCACCGCCGGCAACCTCTCTATAAACCACCTGCGTGACCTCAATAACCAGGGCGGCGAACTCTCCAGCGCGCAAACCCTGAACCTCAACGGCCGTACGTTGAACAACAGCAACGGCAAGCTGATCAGCAATAACCTGCTGGTGCTCAATGCCGAAAACCTGATCAACCAGAATGGCCTGATGTCCGGCTGGCAGGGCCTCACCGTCAGCGGCGTGAACCTCGACAACCGCAACGGCGGCACCTTGTCCAGCCGATACGGCGACCTTAACGCCACGCTGACCGCCAACCTGCTCAACAGCGCGGGCGGGGCACTGGTGAGCCAGAAAGCGCTGACCGTTAATGCCGGCGAACTGGACAACAGCAACAAAGGCGTACTCTCCAGCGCGGCCGGGCAGACGCTGACCGTCGGCGGCTTGCTGAACAACGCCCAGGGCGGCGTGATCGACAGCGGCGCGGCCCTGAGCCTGACTACGCAAAACCTGGACAACAGCGCCGGCAGCATCAGTGGCGGCACCGCCACCACCCTCGACCTGCTCGCGACGCTGACCAACACCAACGGCAAACTTGCCAGCGGCGGCCCGCTGCTGATCAGCCGCGCGGCGCAGATCAACAACCAGGGCGGCCAGATTGCCAGCCAAGGCCTGATGACCCTGCTGACCGGCGGCCTGGATAACCGCAACCGTGGCACCCTGGCTGCCAACGACCGCTTGAGCCTCATTGCCAGCGGCCTGGTGCAGAACGGCAACGACGGCTTGATCTACAGCCAGAACGCCGACCTCAGCCTCACGGCCAACCGTTTGGACAATGGCAAAGGCACCGTGCAAAGCCAGGGCGGCATGACCGCCAACGTGGCCGACACGCTGGATAACCAGAGCGGCAAACTGATCGCCCAGGCCGGTGACCTCAGCGTCAACACCGCCAGCCTCGACAACCGTGGCGGCACCCTCGCCAGCCTCAAAGCCGCACTGCAAACCCAAGTGGTCGGCGTGCTGCGCAACGGTTACGACCTCAACAACAACCGCCAGGGCGGCGTGATGCAGGGGCAAAGCCTCAACCTGCAAGCCGGCAGCGTGGACAACTACGGCGGGCGCATCGCGGCGCAGGGCGGCAACGCACTGGTCACCACCGGCAACTTCGACAACCGCAACGGCGGGCTGTATGCCAAAGGCCTGATGCGCGTGGTCGGGCATGACTTCGATAACAGCGGCGACAACGACGGCCAGATCGCCGGCCAACAGATCGACCTGGACCTGAGTGGCGCACTCAACAACCGCCTGGGCATCATCGAAAGCGAAAGCAGCCTGAAGGTGCGTGCGGCCAGCCTCGATAACCAGACCGGGCGCCTGCGTGCGCTGGGCACGGCGGGCACCACCGAATTTGCCATCGGCGGCCTGTTCGACAACCGCAATGGCGTGGTGGAAACCGCCAACAACGACCTGACCCTCAACGCCGGCAGCTTTCAGAACCTGGGCGGCAACGTGCTGCACGTGGGCACCGGCAATTTCGGGATTGCCCCGGCCAACCTCAACGACGTGGGCGGCAGCCTGGTCACCCGTGGCGACCTGACCATCACTCAGGGCAACTGGACCAACAGCAGCGTGATCCAGGCCGGGCAACTCACCGTCAATGTCGACACCCTTGACCAGACCGCCACCGGCCAACTGCTCGGCGCGCGGCGTTTTGTCGGCAATGGTGCCAACTGGACCACCCACGGCCTGATCGCCAGCGACGGTGCGCTCGACCTGACCTTGAGCGGCGCCCTCAACAGTACCGGGCGCATCAGCAGCCTGGGCAACCTCAACCTCAGCGCCGCACAAGCCAGCCTGAGCGACACGGCCAGCATTGCCGGCGGTGGCGTTACTACAGCCAACATCGCCGGCACACTCAACAACCGTGGGCGCCTCACCGCCGCCACCGACCTGGTGGTCAACGCCGGCACACTCAACAACTACGCGACCCTGGGCAGCGGCCAAAGACTGGTCGCCACCACCGGTGCCTTGCTCAATGACCACGGCCTGATTTTCAGCGGCGGTGACATGAGCCTGCGTGTCGACGCGCTGACCAACAGTTACGCCGACGTCTACAGCCTGGGCAACCTCAGCGTCGACCGTGACGGCAAGGGCGGCCTGGCCAGCAGCATCCTCAACAGCTCATCCACGATTCAGAGTGACGGCAACCTCAGCTTGTCCGCCAACTCGATCAAAAACGAGCGGGCGGTACTCGACGTCAACGATGCGGGTGTCTACACCGCCTCGGCCACCGAAGGCACGTGCATCAAGTACGTTAACGCCGGTGACTGCAAAGCCGGCGGCACGCCACGTAACTACGTGTGGGAGTTGGTGACCCGCGACAAACTGGAAGTGACCGCCGCCAGTGCCGGTTCGAGCATCACCGCCGGCGGCAACATGACCCTGGCCGGCGGCGACCTGCTCAACAGCAGCAGCTCGATCGCGGCCGGCGGTAACTTCACCGCGCGCCTGAACAACCTGGTCAACACCGGCATCGAAACCGGCGAGACCGAAACCTATCGTCTGTTCACTTCCACGCGCACCAAACACCCTGGCGCCTGGTTCAGCGCCGCCGCCGCACTCACCAACAAATACTGGTACCAAAGCGCCGGCTACAACCCCAATGACCTTGGCGGCCTGGAAGCCACCGTGGCCAGCTTCGTCGGCATGATGGAGAGCGAGCGCACCCAATTCGGCAAAGTCACCAAAATCGCCAGCGATGACCAACGTTACGCCGCCGTGATTCAGGCGGGCGGCGCAGTAGACGTCAAGGCCCAAGCCGGTATCGACAACAGCGTGGTACGCCTGGGCTATAGCTACATCGGTGCGGGCGCCAAAACCACCACCGACGCCACCGGTGCCAGTGGCGCAGCCGGTTATTCCACCCGCGTCACCCTCAACCAGCAACTGCCGCCGGACCTGGCCCAACAGCAGATCAACCCGCTGAGCCTGCCCGGCTTCACCTTGCCAACCGGCCAGGGCGGTTTGTTCCGCCTCAGTGGCCAAAGCGCCAGCGCACCGGCCAGCACCGGCCCGCAAGGCTGGACCTTGGGCGGCGGCAGCGTCGACCGCACGCCGGTCACCGGCCCGGTCGTGCCCGGCAGCGGCACCTCGGCCAACGGCGTAGTGATCAACCGCGTGCAAGGCCTGCCAGACAGCCAGTTCGTCTCCAACCCACAGAAATACCTGATCGAAACCAACCCGCTGCTGACCAACCTCAGCCAGTTCTTAAGCTCCGATTACATGCTGTCCAAACTGGGCTACGACCCGGACCAGGCACAAAAGCGCCTGGGTGACGGCCTGTATGAACAGCGCCTGATCCAGCAAGCCGTGATCGCCCGTACCGGCCAGCGCTTCATCGATGGCCAGACCAGCGACACAGCAATGTTCAAGTACCTGATGGACAACGCCATCGGCACCAAACAGGCGCTAAACCTGGCCGTAGGCGTGAGCCTCACCGCCGAGCAAGTCGCGGCCCTGACCCACGACATCGTGTGGATGGAAAACGCCACCGTCACCGGCCAACAAGTGCTGGTGCCCGTGCTCTACCTGGCCCAGGCCAACAACCGCCTGGCGCCCAACGGCGCACTCATCACCGGCAGCGACCTGAACCTGGTCAGCGGCACCGACCTCAACAACGTCGGCACCCTGCGCGCCACCAACAACCTCGCCGCCAGCGCCGGGCGCAACATGGTCAACAGCGGCCTCGTGCAAGCGGGCAACCGCCTCGACCTGCTCGCCGGCAACACCCTCACCAACCGCGCCGGCGGCATCATCGCCGGGCGTGACGTCAGCGTGCGCGCAGTGAATGGCGATGTGCTCAACGAACGCACCGTCACCAGCCACCAGAGCAGCAGCGGCTACCGCACCGAGCGCACCGACTTCGTCGACAACGCCGCCCGCATCGAAGCCGCCAACACCCTCACCCTGCAAGCCGGGCGCGACGTCAACAGCACCGGCGGCGCCTTCAAAAGCGGCGCCGACCTGGGCGTTCAATCCGGGCGCGATGTGAACCTGGCCACCGCCGAACAACGCAACGCCAATGCCGTCAGCACCCTGATGCGCAGTAACTCGGCCACCCAATATGGCACCGTGATCGAAGCCGGGCGCGACTTCCAGGTGGTGGCTGCGCGGGACATCAGCGCCATCGGCAGCCAGTTGAATGCCACGCGTGATCTGGCGCTGGCGGCCAAGAGCAATGTGAACCTGGCGTCGGCGGCGAATGAACAGCATTCGGCGTTTAATTCCAAGAAGGTCACCAGTCAGGAAGACCACGTTCAGCAAGTGGGCACCTCGTTGGTGGCCGGTGAGAACCTCTCCCTGAGTGCCGGCAACGACCTGGTGGTCAGCGCCAGCCGTGCGAGTGCCGGCAAGGAAGCCTACCTGTACGCAGGCAATGACCTGGCGCTGAACGCCGCGCAAGACAGCGACTACAGCTATTACCGCAAAACCAAAACCAGCAAAGGGTTGCTGTCCAGCAGCCAGAAAACGCGCATCGACAGCAGTAACCAGATCAGCCAGCAGGGCTCTTCCATCAGCGCTGATACCGTGGTCGTGCGTGCTGGCCGTGACATCGGCACTACCGCCAGCGACGTGGTTTCCACCAACGCCACCAGCCTGGTTGCCGGGCGCAATGTGGTGATTGATGGGGCAACGGAAACCTTTGAACAAAGCCATTCGTCCTCGACCAAAAAATCGGGCTTGATGAGCAGCGGCGGCATCGGCGTGACGTTGGGTTCAAGCAGCAACCAGAACACCTTCACCAGCAGCACCGAAACCACCCGGGCCAGCAACATCGGCAGTGTGCTGGGCAGTGTGGATATTCAGGCTGGCAAAGACCTGACCATTCGCGGCTCTGACGTGGTTGCTGGTAAGGACATCAGCCTGGTTGGGCAAAATGTCAGCATCCTGGCTTCCGAGAACAACAACCGCAGCGAACAGACCTCCAAAAGTAAAACCAGTGGTTTGACCCTGGCGTTGTCCGGCACCGTGGGCAGTGCGGTGGACTCTGCTTATAAGACCGCCAAGCAAGCCAAGAACGAGGACGACGGCCGCCTCTCGGCGCTGCAGGGTGTGAAGGCGGGTTTGACTGGCGTGCAAGCGTGGCAAGCGGCGCAGCAGAATGGCGGCATGACCGGCGCTAACGCTTCGCAATTTGTGGGGATCAGCATCTCCCTGGGTTCGCAGAAATCCGATTCCAAACAGACCCAGGAGCAGACACTCAACCAGGGCAGCAGCCTGACGGCCGGCAACAACCTCACCATCGTGGCGGACGGTAACGGTACGCCTGGGGCCGCAGGTGATATCCATGTTCAAGGCAGCAAGCTTCAGGCCGGTAATGAGATGCGGCTGGCGGCGGAGCGCGATATTCGCCTGGAAGCTGCGGCGAATAACCAAAAACTTGATGGCAAAAATAGCAGCAGTGGTGGTGCGGTAGGTATCAGCCTAGGCGTGGGTTCCGAAGGCGGCGGCCTGAGCATTTTCGCCAATGCCAACAAAGGCACCGGTAACGAGAAGGGCACTGGCACCACCTGGACGGAAACAACCCTGGATGCGGGTAAACAGGTGAGTCTGATCAGCGGCCGAGACACCGCCCTGAAGGGCGCGCAGGTCAGCGCAGACAAAATTACCGCTACCGTGGGGCGCGACCTTACGCTGCAAAGTCTGCAAGACACCGATAACTACAAGTCCAAGCAGACGGATGTGAGTGGCGGCGTCAGCTTCGCCATCATCGGCACCGGTGGCAGTGCAAACCTGAGCATCAGTAAAAGCAAGATCGACTCCAAATACCAGAGTGTGCAGGAGCAAACCGGCCTGTTCGGCGGTAAGGGCGGCTACCAGATTGACGTAGGCAACCACACACAACTCGATGGCAGCGTGATCGGCAGCACCGCAACAGCGGACAAAAACCGCCTGAGCACCGGCACCCTCGGCTGGAGCGTTTTAAAGAATAAAGCCGACTACACAAGCCAGTTGCAGAGCGCCAGCGTCAGCAGTGGCGCAAGCGGAGCGAACGCCTTCATCAGCAACCTGCCCTCCGGCAGCTTGATCGCGTTCAATCATGGCGACAGTGACAGCGGCACCACCTCATCGGCCATTTCCAACGGTACCCTCGACATCCGCGACCCTGCTAAACAGCAGCAGGACGTTGCAACGCTGAGCTACGATGTTGAACACGCCAACGGCAGCATCAGCCCGATCTTTGATAAGGAAAAAGAGCAGAAGCGCCTGCGGCAGGTGCAGTTGATTGCGGATATTGGTACTCAAGCGGTTGATATTGTCCGCACGCAAGGTGACCTCAACGCCAGCAAGGCCGCTCGCGAAGAGCTGGCTAAACAAGGCATTGATAAGCCGACGGACAAACAGATCCAGGACAGCAATGCGTACAAAAAAGTCATGGCTGACTACGGCGTGGGGGGTGACTACCCGCGTGTAGCCCAGGCCGTAACGGCGGCATTGCAAGGGCTGGTTGGGGGCGATATCGGTTCAGCCATTGCGGGCGCATCAGCACCGTACCTGGCGCAAGTCATCAAGAAAACTACCGGAGATAACACGGCACTCAACACCATGGCTCACGCCGTATTGGGTGCGGTGATCGCGCAGGCCCAGGGCAACTCAGCGTTGGCGGGCGGTGCCGGGGCTGCGACGGGCGAACTGATTGCCCACCAACTCTACCCAGGCACGGCAACGGCGGATCTTACGCAGGAGCAGAGAGAGACGGTTTCAGCGTTGTCTGGTTTGGCCGCAGGGCTGGCGGGTGGGATTGCTGGTGGTGACCTGAACGGTGCGGTCACGGGGGGGCAGGCGGGGACTAATGCTGTTCAGAACAACCTGCTGTCGAACACCTACGGTGTCGATCGGTTGGATGAAAAGAGTCTGGCACTTTATGAAAAACTTAAAGCTGCCGGAATCGGAAGCATTGATGAGTTGCAGAAGCGGTTTACAGGGTGTGCTGGCAACGGTGAGTGTGAGCGCGGTATTCGCAATGAATATCGACAGCAGGAGAAACAGGCTGGCGAAACACTTGTAGAGCTCTATAAAGCTGGCAAATTGAGTCAGGAAGAATTCGGTGTCCTGGTCACGGACTATTCCATCGCCATGATGGAGGGCGTTAAGAAAGGACAACTGAGTACCGACTCTGCAGGCTATGGCGATATTTATTCCCTGTCCGGAATCGATTGGACTCCGCTGGGTATGATCAGCAATCCCTATGTGGACGCAATAAAAAACAGTGGGCAAATTGCGGAGTGGAGAAGACAGGGGTTAAGCGACGAAAAAATCAATGAGCTTGCCCTTAAGAGTGGTGTGGTCGACTCGGTTTTAGCGCCGGTGGATGTAGCTGGCGTTTTGAATCTCGTGGACAATGGCGCCTCCAAGGAAGATGTTCTACGATTTGCTGCAGCTATGGCGTTGGGTAGGCTTGCGAAAGGTAGTGAAAAAGAGGCAGGAACTCCTAAGGTTACTATTAGAGATCACTATGATCACCACCTAAATATGGTGGATGACATCAAGGATCAACTTTCATCTCAAGGCTTTAGAGTCAGTGAGAAAGAAATATCGTTTGGCAGTTCTTGTGGTACAGGTCGTTGCAGACCGGACATTGTGGCCGAAGCTCCAGATGGAACCCTTAGAATCATTGAGGTTAAGACAGGGAGTGCGGACCTAAGTATTCGTCAGTCCGAAATTTTCCCTCAAATTAAAGATGGGAGTTCGATTCCTAGGGGTAAAGTGGCTGAAAGCTTTGGCCTGAAACCGGGTGTGCCGTTAAAGGAGCAAGGGTATCCTAATGGCATTCCTATTGAAATTATGAAGTTCCCTGGTGCTAAGTAATGAAAGAAAAAGATGTGGTTTCAATCTTGAAGGAACGGGGATGGACTTGTAGCAAAGATGAAGTTGGTGATTATTTTTGCGTCACTGACGTCGGAGAGGCTCAGCTTCAGGTCATCCCATCTGTTGGTAAGCGCTCGGACCATTTCCGGGTTTCGCTTATGCCCTCCATCTCCTCAAAGGAATTCTCGGAGGCCGCTTCTTTTATAATGGGTGATGGCGGTAGTAATGCTCCGATCATAGTTAGTAATGAAGCTCCGGAAAAATTGTCTAGTTTTTCTGGCGATGATGTTATTAGGCTGTCTGAGAAGGCGTTGTCTTGGGCTCGCTCTCAGAGTATTGACGAGGGGTTGAGCGCTTATAGAGTGCTACCAACAGATGCTAAAGGTGCAATGCCAGTTCGCCATTTGGCGGCTCTAGCACTGGCTGGTGATACGGTACGTCTGGATGAATATAAACAGAGCTTTGGGAAGGGCGACAGGCTCGGATTTGTGCCTTACATTACCTCCGATATGATTGATAGAGCACTGATGATAGCTAAAAAAAATAAATAGAGGAAATAGTGGTCTGACCCTGAGGGATTCTGGGGACGAGGGTGGGCACTTGATTGCTAGCATATTCAACGGACCTGGGGAGAGATTGAACCTCCTTCCCATGAATGGAAACTTGAATAAAGGTACTTGGAAAACTATGGAGAATACATGGGCGTCCGCACTTAAGGAGGGCAAACAGGTTAGCGTGAAAATTGAGCCTGTGTATTCTGGTAAAAGTGTTCGGCCAGATAGCTTTAATGTGGAGTATTCAATAGGCGGTGCTCGTCCAAAAGAGATTTTATTTAAAAACTCACCGGGTGGAAATTGATGCGTAGTGATGATGATATCTACAATGACATTGGGAGCATTTTATTTCAGATTGCTCCCGATGGAGCATGTAAAATTATAATGCGTGCACAGCTATCCCAAGAGCTAGATAGCTGTGAGTATGAGTATGACTACATTGATAAACAAGGTAACGTTGCCTTGTTCACGGCAGGCGGGCGAGCCAATACAGATATTTTAGCTCTTTTAACAGAGCTGCGTAGTTGGTATGTTGAGAATAAACTTACAGGAGGGCTGCCAGCGTGGAGTGGCTGTGAGGTGACCTTGGATTTAGTTGAAGTTAAAATTAGTATAGACTTTGTTTATCCTTGATAATTAAACGGCAAGTTTGAAGGGGAATAGGGGTCAGACCACGGTTTTATTTTTTAGAGTTCAGCAGAGTTGCTCTTTAAAAACATGATTTATTTTTTGTAATTATTCCACTCTGTTGGCCTGTTGAAGGGCGGCTAAGCTGTAAGCTCTTATCCAGTTAGGGGTTTATATGGCTCGCCGTCCTAGGGTTTTACTGCCGGATATCCCGTTGCATATTATTCAACGGGGGAACAACCGGTCTGCGTGTTTTTATTCAGATAAAGGCTATGTTCTTTACATTGATACATTAGCCGTGCTTGCTGAGTTGTATGGCTGTAAAGTTCACGCATTGTGCCTGATGACAAACCATGTTCACTTGTTGTTGACTCCAACCTGCTGCGCGGGGGCTGGCCTACTTATGAAGGGGCTGGGGCAGCGCTACGTTCAATATGTCAATCGAACATATCAACGTACGGGCACGTTGTGGGAAGGCCGTTTCCGCTCCTGTTTGGTTCAACAAGAAAACTATGTTTTAGCTTGCTATCGATATATCGAAATGAACCTGGTCAGAGCGGGTATGGTTGCTCGTCCGGGCGACTACCGTTGGACCAGCTATAGGACAAACGCACAGGGCGAGCTATCAGGCTTTATAAGCCTGCATGCAGTTTATAGCGACTTAGGTAGCGGCGTCGCGCAACGAGCCGAAGCTTACCGGTCAACATTCCTGGGTCGGCTTTCACCTGAGTTGATAGAAAAAATTCGATCTTCTACAAACGGCACTTATGTTTTGGGCGATCAGAAGTTTGCGTCAGAGATTGCGCAGATATTAGGTAAAAGAGTTTCACTGAGTGTGTCAGGACGCCCGAAAAAGTGTGTGTTAAAAGTTTAAGAATAGTGGTCTGACCCCTATCTATTTCCTATAGTGGGTAGTGAAGTTAATAAGTGGCTGACTAGGGATTGATATGAAATATTATTTGCTGCGTCAGGATCTTTCTATTTTCGAAAAGTGGGTGCTCGGCGATGTGAGGCATGTGGATAATTGGAACTTTAGTAATCCACCCCTTAATTTCATGGAGCCTGGCAGATATACGCTCGATGTCAGGTTCGACGGCGTTGAAATTGATTATTCTCTAGCGGGCTACGCGAGTGTTCCTGTTCTGAGTGAGAGAGCTCGAAATTCACTCATAGGTTTGTCTGAAGTCGATCAACCTTATCAAAATGTGGTCTTCGAGCCCGTTGATATCGAAGGGGGACACGTTTCGCAAAATTATTTTCTAATGATCATTGAAACACAAATAGATTGTGTAGATGAAGAGTCTTCAAGGTTTACAAAGTTTTCAGTTAATGATTCTGTGCGCCCAGACATGGCAGGTCAATACCGCGCGTTTTATAATTTGGCCATAGATGAGTCAAAAGTGGGTGCTTTTCATATTTTTAGGATTAAAAAATATTTGGGTGCGATTGTAGTGAGCGAAGATGTGAAACGTCGATTTGAGGCAGCAGGAGTGGTGGGGGCGGTATTTGAGTCGGTTAATGGCGATAAGGTTACTGTTGCATAAAGAAAATCAGAAGATCAGAAAATAGGTGTCAGACAAAAGCAAAAAGAAGCCGGATTTATTTAATTTTCCGAGTCCTTTGTTAATTAAATAAATCTGTCCCCTTTTTGCTGGTCTGCCTCCTATCCTTTTGTTAACTTTAGCTCATGCCGTAGCCTGTTGGAGAGAAAACTATGACTGCCTTTATGGGAAAAAGTCACCTGTACGTAAAGATGCTATCTCTTTCTTTAGCTTATATCAGAAACATCCAGTCGCAGAGTGAGGAAATCAAAGGCAAGGACGTATCGTGTTATCTTGAAGCGGAGTTGGTACATAACCTTACGACTAGCCTGCTCAGTCCTGATTTCTCTGAACACGACATATGGTTTTTAAATCACCAAGCTAAATATTATTATGAACGTTGTGATGGTGATTTATCACCTAACTACTATGATCATCTGAAGTGTATAAAGGCTCTTTTTAAGCTTGTGCCTGATGCATTAAAGGTGGGGTTGTCGTGGCATGGGCCCTAGGCTCATCAACGCGAACTGGGGACAGGCCACCTTGGCAATGAACTTTAGATATTCAATAAATCACCCATAACCGCTTGATATGTGAGCCTGGGAGTCGTCTTGAAAATACTGTTGTTGACCCTTTTTTCAGCTCTATTGCTGAGTGGCTGCGGCTCTGCACGCTATGAGAAGCCTATCCCCTACGACCAGGCCACCACCGCACGCATCCGTCTTTTTGGGAATAACGGCTTGCCTGTCGCCATCAACCCCGGACAAGACTGCGCGTCGAGTAAAGAACCTCTTTTTGCCTACGGTTATACCGTTGCGGATAAGGTCAATTCCACCTTGGGGCAACACACCAAGCGAAGTGTCGGAATGCCCGCTTCCTGGAGGAGCGAGCACCTGAGCTATGGCGAGTCTTATGCCGAGTTTGTGATCCCTGCGGGTGTGCCGTCGGTGGTTGTGATGAAGATGGTTGCCGCTGAGGCGTCTTGTGTGCCCGATGCCCGTGTATTTGTTCCTGAGGCGGGTAAAGATTATGAGGCGTACCTACAGAGGCAAGACTGGCAGTGCGGTGGCGTGATTCGACTGCTCTCTGGTCTGGAGACGCCGGGTGCTATCGCACACGTTCCGTCGAATAGTTGCGGGAGAAAATAAAGGTAACTGGCGGGCTGGGCCGGCAGCTGTTCATGCTTTTCGTGCAGCGCCAAGGCTGCATAGGCGACAGGCCACTTTTACTGCCCAAGCGTGGCCCGCACCTATTCACTGCCTCACCATTAGCAGGGCAACTCGTCAGCCGCCCTGTCGTGGTCAGTTGACGCTGTTAAGCCTGCGAATAATGACATCCAGCAAATCACACCCATCGCGCAGCGGTATAGCCAGTAGTTGGGCGAAGTCTTGAAGCACCACAGCATCGCTGCTGAGCTGTTCGCGGAAGGCCAGGTTTTCCAACAGTTGCGTGACGGCGCGAATCCGGTACGCGGCGGCGTCGTGGAGCACGTCGAGGGGCGCGCGGGTGTCGATAAGCAGAGCGGGGATGGTGCAGTCGTGGCCCGTTAGGGGCATGTATTGGTTCATGGTGAAACCTCGGTCAGTAGAGTGAAGCTGTCACCTATCGTCGCCAAACGAATGGGTGACAGCTGTACGCAGGTTGGCGAACCGGGACCGAGTTCCGGCAGACCCGAAGGTCTCCCGCGCACAGCTGCCATAAAGCAGCGATGCGGGTACGGAAGCCCCTGCAAGCAAGCAGAAAGCTTTCGCATACGGTCAACGGATCGCCAAATCCGATCGCCCTTGTTGGGCGACGGGCCGGACTATAAGCCCCCCACCCAAACCCACGCAAGGCACCAACGCCCTGACTCTACCCCCTTTCGCCTATCCCCAACCCCACCATCCCCAACGCATTCCGCCGTCTGCTCACGGATATCAGGCAAACCCTCGGTAGTTTGGGGAAGTTTCCTACCGCAAAAGGAACCATTTCCCTCAAACCCGGGTCTTTACCCCGCCCACCCGCAACCGGTCGGGCTGCATGGACTGCAGCGTTTCAAATGACATTAAGGATTAATGTGAACCTCACCTCCCCAATCCCTTTTCTGCCACCACCTGCGGTGCGATTGCCCGCGCCTGCGGTTCAGCAGGGCGCCTTGGGGGAATGCATTCGGATCATCTGATCCTTCGCTCAGCACACCTACAGCCGCCGGGCGTATTGGCGGCTTTGACTGTAGTTCATGGAGTTTGAAATGAAGCGTAAGCCGTTCCAGAAAACCCTGCTGGCCCTGATGGTCAGCGCAGGCGCCGCGCAGGCCATTGCCGTGGAATTTGATGTGAGTACCGGCCAGAACGCGTGGTCGTACCAGAACTTCAACGAGACCGTGACGCTGGTGGGCACACGCAATATCGTCGCCACTGAGCGCAAGACCGACGGCGCCAGCGTGGCCGATACCAACATCCAGGGCGCGTTGATCAACTACGCCAATTTCAACCTGGATGGCAGCGGCCGCAATGTGCGCGGGTTTGTGGTGGATGGCGCGCTGGATTCAGACCTGCGCAACCGGGGCGGCACCATCACCGGCGGTATCGTTCAGGCCGGCACGATCAACATGGTCAACCAGATCTGGGCCGAAGGCTTTGAAGTGGGCGCGGCCATGGTCGGCGGCAATCTGGTCAACACCGGCACGATCATCGCGGTCGATGTACCGGGCTCCGGGCCGGAAAGCGACGCGGAAGGCATCTACCTCAATGGCACTACGGTTGCCGGCGACGTGATCAACTCGGGCCTGGTGGATATCACCTCGTACTACGGGTATGGCTTGATTCTGGACACCCACAACAACATACCGGTGACGGTCGGCGGCAAGATTATCAACGCCGGGATTATCCGCGTCACGGGTGAAGAAGCGCTGGGGATGGTGATTGAGACCAAGACCAATGCCCTGCGCATTGAGAACACGGGCTTGCTCTCGGTCACCGGTGGTCAGTCACGGGCGGTAGAGATATACGAAGGCACCCTTGATAACCTGCTCAACACGGGCACCATCGAAGCCAAGGGCGGCAACGCGAGCGCGATCAGCTTGCGCGGGGCGACGTTCACCAACGATTCGCCGGTCGGGGCGCGGGGCATCATCAACCGGGGTGTGATCAGTGCTGACAGCACGGCGATCCTGGTGAACCCTCTCGAGCAGACCTCGCCCTTCGAGATCAACCAGCAAGCCGGGGAAATTCGCAGCAGTTCCGGCGTTGCGATTGACGGCGGCAACATGGCCTCGCTGATCTGGACCGGTGGCCGCATTCAGGGTGACGTGCTGGATGTGAACTCGGTGAACATCGGCGGGCAAGCGGATTTTACCGGCAGCCGTATCAACGCGCCGGTGTCGGTTAACGCCGGTTCCCTGAACCTGTCGGCGCCCGGCACGGTGGTTAGCCGTGAGATGTATGTGGGCAGCGGCGCAGGTGTGGACATGCGCCTGGGCAGCCATGTGGTGCCGACCACGCCGTACCTCACCGTCAATGGCCCGGCGACTTTTGCCCTGGGTTCGCACATTACCGTCAGCGCCCAACCCGGTGACTTCACCAGCACGCCTGCCGCCACGCAATACACCCTGTTACAGGCCGGCAGTTTGCAGAATAACGGCCTGACGGTGGCCAGCGCGTCGTCGTTGCTTAACGTGCTCAGCTACTCGGCTGACGCGCAGACGGTCAAGGCCGTGGTGAGTGTGAAGAGCGATCAGCAAGTGCGCAGCATGCTCGCCAGTGTGGGCACTGCCGAGCCGACTGTGGCGGTGGTCAACACCCTTAAAAACCGCGTGCTCGGCCAGCTCGATACCCAGGATGCGGTGTTCCAGTCGGTGGCCAATGCGCCCTCGGTACAAGCGCTTGCACAGGTCGGCGAGGCGCTGAAGCCGGACGCCAACCGCGGCGCGTTGGATGTGGCGTTGTCGGGGCAAAGCGTGGTCAATGGCGCGATCTTCAACCGCCTCACTGACCAGCGTGAAAACCGCCAAACCGGCGGCGTGTGGGTGCAGGGTTTGAGCAGCAACATGGACCAGGACGGGCGCGGCGGTAACAACGGTTACTCGGCCAACAGCAGCGGCATGGCCGTGGGTGTGGACGGGCGATTGAACGACACCACCACCCTGGGCGTGGCTTACAGCTACCTTAATTCCAACATCCATTCGGACCTGGGCAACAAGACCGAAGTCGAAGGCCATGCGCTGTCGCTGTATGGCAACTGGGCGCTGCAAAACTGGTTTGTGGATGGCAGCCTCAGCTACGGCCACAACGACAACGACAGCAAGCGCCATGTGGCCGGGACCACGGCCAAGGGCAGTTACGACAGCAACGTGTTGGCAGCCAGTGTGATCGGCGGCTACAGCTTCAAGCCATCGCAGGCGGTGGTGATCGAGCCTCGCGTGGCGGCGCGTTATGCCAATGTGCGCATGGACGGTTTTGACGAGAAGGGCTCGGCCGCCGCGTTGAGCACACGTTCGCAGCGCTATGAAGTGGGTGAGCTGGGCGCCGGTGTGCGTTTGGCCGGCAACTTGCCGATGGGCGCAGGCAGCCTGCAACCGGAAGCCACCTTGATGGCGTATCACGACCTGATGGGTGATCGCGTGGCGCAAACCTCAAACTTTGTCGCGGGTGGTGCGGCGTTCACCACCACTGGTGCGTCGGTGGCGCGTGACAGCTACGAGGCAAGTGTGGGTGTTAACTACCAGGTGTCGGACTTCACCGTGGGCGCCAGCTACACCCGCCAGGCGCGCAGTGGCTTTGACGCCGATGGCGTGATGCTCAAAGCGCGTTACGCGTTCTAAACCCCAGCACCAAACCCCTGTGGGAGCGGGCTTGCTCGCGAAAGCGGCGGGTCAGTCGATACATGCACTGGCTGACACACCGCCTTCGCGAGCAAGCCCGCTCCCACCTTTGGATTTGGGTGTTTCAGGTAGCTGGGTTTTGCTTTCAGTTCAGTTATCGCCAGTGTGGTATGCGTTGCAAGCTAACATCACCTGACCCTGTGGGAGCGGGCTTGCCCGCGAAAGCGGCGGGTCAGTCGATACATGCACTGGCTGGCACACCGCCTTCGCGAGCAAGCCCGCTCCCACCTTTGGATTTGGGTGTTTCAGGTAGTTGGGTTTTGCTTTCAGTTCAGCTATCGCCAGTGCGGCACGCGTTCTAAACCCCAGCGCCTAACCCCTGTGGGAGCGGGCTTGCCCGCGAAAGCGGTAGACCAGTCGATACGTGCACTGGCTGGCACACCGCCTTCGCGAGCAAGCCCGCTCCCACCTTTGGATTTGGGTGTTTCAGGTAGCTGGGTTTTGCTTCCAGTTCAGTTGTCGCCAGTGCGGCACGCGTTCTAAACCCCAGCGCCTAACCCCTGTGGGAGCGGGCTTGCTCGCGAAAGCGGCGGGTCAGTCGATACATGCATTGGCTGACACACTGCTATCGCGGGCAAGCCCGCTCCCACAAGGGGTGTTGTGTTTGTCAGAACAGCTTGCGCTGCACGGCCTCATCCAGCGTGCTGCGGGTCAGTGCTTCAACCACTTCTCCGGTATTGGCCTGGAACGGAATACCCACGATCAGCACCAGGTGCATCCAGGTCCGCACGGATTCGCTTTTCTTCACCCGGCCCAACTCTTTGCCGTCCTTGTCCTTGAACACGGTTTCCAGGGTGAAGGTGTTCTTCGCCGTGGACGGGATGATGAAGAACGTGGCGCCGGTGATGATCGCCGAGGCCATGCTGAACTGTTCGTTGTTGTACAGCGTGGCATCGGCGTAGATGTCTGAGTCGACCTTGTCGGTGCTCACCCGTGCAAAGCGGTTGGACTGGCGGAACCCATCAGCCACGGTTTTTTCCCACAGCGCCGCAGGTGCACCGGCAGTGGTATTGCCGGGGCCACCGTTGACCTGGCTCAGCGCCGTGGTGCGCACGTAGGCAGTGGGTTTCTGTGCCGGTGTGCTGGCGGTCGGCGGCCAGGTTTGCACGGCTGGCAATTCGTGTTGCGAGTAGGACACGCAACCGGTCAACAAGACGGCGGCGAGGACCAGGCTGTGTTTGATCAACCCTTTCATGTGTTGCTCCCTGAAATTACGGTTTGGCGAGTTTGGCAGTGGCGGTATCGAGCAGTTGCGCGACCAGTTCGTTCAACTGTTTGGCGCCCATGGTCGGGGCCCAGTATTCGCGGCCGTAGAGGCCCACGTTGCGTTCAAACTTGACCTCTTGCTTGGCGCTCGCCAATTCCTTGCCGTCACGGTCGACAATCACCAGGTCGCCGGCCACGTCGAAGGTGTCGACGAAAATCGGGCCGTTGACCCAGATCCAGATCGTTAGCGTCAACAGCGCGCCAGGCACGTAGGCGGGGTGAACGCCACGGTGGCCCTTGAGGGAGGTCATGTTGAATTTCAGCGCGACGTCGTTTTCGCCAAGGCGCACCGGGTACTCAGTGACCTGCTTGAAGTAGCCCGCCGTACGCACGTACTGGTTGAGCTGGGCCGTGAGCGAGTGGCTGATCGCAGTTTTATTGGCGTCGTTGACGTCGGCGGCGCTCACTGTCACATCAGCCACTTGCGCACTGCGCGGGCTGCTGATGGGTGCCGGGTGGAGCGGGGCGCCAATGGGGCCGCTGACGGTGTAGGAGACGCAGCCGGTCATCGACAGCGTCGCGAGCAGGGCCGCAGCCCTAAGGAGGGTTTTCAACACGCAATATCCCTATTTAATGAACAAGCCAAGCCAATGTCTCGACCGATGGCTGGGTAACTTGAGGCGGGCGCGCAGCGTAACAGAACGCCGTTGAGCGGCGAACGCTTGCGAAACGGTGAAACCGCTTGAGTACACAGGGCAACCCCGTAAAATACCGCGCACTGGATACACGGCATTTTTCAAGGACGAATCAAGCAATGCGCCTGTCTGCTTTTCTCCCTGCCACCCGCCTCACTGCGGGCCGCATGTTTCAACCGCACTGCTGCATGGCAGTCACTCTTCCTGATACCGCTATTGGCGGGCTCGACACTTTTGATGTTGAGGCCGTGTGCAAGCGTGCGCGCTTTTTCAGCAAAATCTGATCGCCGCCACTGGGTTGATAACGTACACCACAGCCCTTTCCGTTGGTTTCACCCCTAGGAGCACCCTGTGAAAACACTGTCCAAAATTCTGCTGTCGGGCTTTGCCGCCGCAGCGCTGCTGAGCGTGGCCGGTTGTGCCACCGAGAGCAACCGTGCGATGCCGGTGGAGCAAGTTGCCAGCGCCCACGTCGCTTATTCCGGCGTGCGTGTGCCGATTGCCGTGGGCAAGTTCGATAACCGCTCCAGCTACATGCGCGGCATCTTCTCCGACGGCGTTGACCGCCTTGGCGGCCAGGCCAAGACCATCCTGATCACCCACCTGCAGCAAACCAACCGCTTCAGCGTGCTGGACCGCGACAACATGGGCGAAATCTCCCAGGAAGCCGCGATCAAAGGCGCCGTGCAGAAGCTTAAAGGCGCTGACTATGTGGTGACGGGCGACGTGACCGAGTTCGGCCGCAAAGAGACCGGCGACCGCCAGTTGTTCGGCATTCTCGGCCGTGGCAAAACCCAAGTGGCCTACGCCAAAGTTGCGCTGAATATCGTCAACATCAGCACCTCCGAAGTGGTGTATTCCACCCAGGGCGCCGGTGAGTACGCGCTGTCCAACCGCGAAGTCATCGGTTTTGGCGGCACTGCCAGCTACGACTCCACGCTCAATGGCAAGGTTCTGGACCTGGCCATGCGCGAAGCGATCAACCGCCTGGTAGACGGCATCAACGCCGGCGCCTGGAACCCGCGTAACTAATAACAACAACGCCAAGGAGCACTACACGGATGAGCAAGGCAGTTAAGTTGGCGCTGATGCTGACAGCAATCGCGACGGTCGCCGGGTGCCAGACGGCGCCCCAACCCCTGTATCAATGGGAAAGCTACCAGCCCCAGGTTTACGAGTACTTCAAGGGCGAGCCCAAGGAAGCGCAGGTGGAAGCCCTGGAGCGCGATCTGCAAAAGATCAACGCCAGCGGCCGCAAGGCCCCGCCGGGTTACCACGCGCACCTGGGCATGCTGTACATGAGCATGGGCAAGGATGACCAGATGGTGCAGGAGTTGCGCACCGAGAAGGCGTTGTTCCCTGAGTCCGCTGCGTACATGGATTTTCTGCTGAAAAACGCCAAGGCTGGAGTCGCCACTAAATGAACCTGTTAAAACTCACCGGCGCCTTGCTGGCCCTGGCGTTGCTCGGCGGTTGCGCGGCGCCCAAGACCATTGATTACACGGCCTTCAAACAGGCTCGGCCGAAGTCGATCCTGGTACTGCCACCCATCAATGAATCGCCGGAAGTGCAGGCGTCCTACAGCCTGGTTTCGCAGGTCACCTACCCGTTGGCCGAAGCCGGTTACTACGTGCTGCCGATCGCCCTGGTGGACGAGACCTTCCGCCAGAACGGCCTGACCACCGCCAACGATATCCAGGGCGTAGCACCGGGCAAGCTGCATGACATTTTTGGTGCAGACGCGGCGCTGTACATCACCATCAGCGACTACGGCACCAAGTACATGCTGATCTCCAGCGACACCTCCGTGACGGCCTCGGCCAAGCTGGTGGACCTGCGTACCGGCACCACGCTGTGGACCGGCTCGGCACGCGCCTCCAGCGAGGAAGGCAACAACAATGGCGGTGGCCTGGTGGGCATGCTGGTCTCGGCAGCGGTGAAGCAGGTGATCAACAGCTCCACCGATGCGGCGCACCCGATTGCCGGTATTGCCAGTGTCCGCCTGCTGTCGGCCGGGCAGCGCACCGGCATTTTGTATGGCCCGCGTAACCCGAAATACGGCACCGACTGAGTGCCTGTTCAACCGTGAACAACCTTTGCTGGCCGCTCGGGTCCGCAAAGGCTTCGCGGGGGTGGTGTCCACGCGTTGCCGTCAGTTTACAAGCACATCCGGTGGCCTGATCACTTGCGTACTGGTCACCACAAAGTCTGCTGTGCGGTTGCCGGTCAAGTCGATGGCGATGAAGTGGCGCTGGGTCTGCGGGTTGAAGCCCACGATCGCGTCGCCGATACGCCCGCTGAACGCCTGGACGGGCTTGAATCGCGTGTTGGACCTTCGCTCCAGCCCGCGCAGGTCAATCTTGTCGGTGCCGCTGGTGAAATCCATGATGACATCGGGGTTTGCAGGCGTGGAGTCGCTGGCGTGATTATAGACGAAACTGTCGGCGCCGCCGCCGCCGCGCATGCGGTCCGCACCCGCCCCACCGGTGAGCCGGTTATCGGCGGCGTTGCCGATCAGCACATCGTGGCCTGAGCCACCGATAGCGTTTTCGATGAGGCAGTTGCGGGCGATAGAGACGTTGCCCTGATAACCACCTACGTCGGAAAACGAGCCATCTCTCAGATTGATCGTTTGGTTATTGCCGTAACCCGAGAAGTCCAGCGTGTCATTGCCGGCGCCATCCCATACGCAAAAAATAGCGGCATCCTGATGGCTTCTCAGGGAGTAGTGGTCCCTGCCGGTGTTGGAGTTGAAACCGTAGATGTTGTTTTCTCGGCGGGTTTGATAGTTGGCGCCGTACTGGTGCTGGATAGCACTGATGTCATCCATCATGGGAGCCAGCGGCCTGCCCTCGAAGTGTTTGCCACTGCTTTGGGCAGGGTAATAGCTCATGACGGTATGGGCTTTAGAGTCTTGGGCATAAAACCGTTTGGCGTCGTCTTTTTGGCCGTTGTAAGTACCGGGGTGATTCAGGCCGAGCGTGTGACCGATTTCGTGGGTTACGGTGGGGCGTGTCACAAAGCCCGGTTGATAGCGGGTATCGCCAGCGATGCCGTCTTTGTCGTGGCTATAGGGGTAGTAGCCGTCGGCAACTATCACATTATTGGAAATACGGAAGGCCAGCCGTCCTTCTGCCGGGCCGCCGTTTTCAGTGAACGTCAGGTTCGCCACATCGCCCCAGGACTGGATGGCGCGCCGTGCTTCTTGTTTCTCGTAGTCGTTGAATCCAAGACCCTGTTCATAAGTGAAGTTGTAGGAAATCTCGGTCCTGTTGTTTTGGTTTCGGTCCTGCCATTTCAACCTGCCACCCGTCAGTTGCTCAACGACCTGCCGCTGATTAAATGACGGCCTGTCGGCTCTGCTTGTGTAGGGGTCATTCGCGCGTAGAGTCGGGTCATAGTTGCCCCCATTGCCGCTGAGAGAACGGGCTACCGGGGCGTCCCAGCGGCGGTGTGCTGGGCTTTGGGCTGATTGAGCGCTGCTCGAATAAGGCTTGTACATCGGCGTTAAAGGATTAATTCTCAAGGTCGTTGTTCTCACGGGGTATTGGCACTTTTCCTTCTTGGTGAGGCAGGCAGGTTCCCTTTTGCCTAGTGTGAAGTTGCCAGTGTTGGCGTCACTTTCCAAAGCCCGATGTGTGTCCGAGTAAGTTGTTTTTCTTGCAGGTAAAGTGTTCCTACACAGGGTTAAGCCAATGCCCAGTCCTGGGCTGAATTTTCGCCCTGCATCAGAAAAAACGGCCACCGCGAATGACCGTTTTTCACACGTGTTCAGGGACGACTTTGAACCCTGGTGCGACAGTGCGTTTATCCGAATATAGGCCGTGAGGTCATCAGCCCACTGATATCCTGGGGCCTTATCAACCGCGTGCTTTTCAGCAGGAAGTCCGTCTGGCCGTTTCCGGTCAGGTCAATGGCGACAAAGTACCGATTACTGTAGGCGTTGAACCTCACCAGCGTGTCGCCCGCGCGGCCGGAGTAGGTGTGGACTAGTCGCAGCTGAGTGCGGGTGCTCTGGCTCAGCCCGGTAAGGTCGATCCTGTCTTGGCCGCTGACAAAATCGGTGATCAGGTCAGCACCCGCAGCGGTTGAATCGCTGGCCTTGTCGTAGACAAAAACATCCGCGCCGCCGCCGCCCCTCAACGTGTCTGCGCCGCCCCCGCCCTTGAGGCGGTTGTTGGCGTTGTTGCCAATCAACGTATCGTCATGGCTGCCGCCAATGGCATTTTCCACGGTCACGCCCTTGGCGATGGAAACGTTGCCTTTCATACCGCCCACATCAGAGAAAGCTTCGGCGTTCAAGTTGATGGTTTGTTTCTGATTGAAACCGGAACAGTCCAACGTATCGTTGCCACCGCCATCCCATATGCAAAAAACCGGCGCGTCCCGCGAGGACTTCAGGCTGAAATAATCACGCTCGGTATTGGAGTTGAAACCGTAAACGGTATCGCCGCGACGGGTCTGGTAGTTGGCGCCGTAAGCGGCCTGTATAGCTGCAATGTCATGCATCAGGGGCGCCACTGAGTAATGGGTCCACTGTGCGTTTTTTGAGAAGTTCTGACCACTTCTGATCTCGGGGTTGTAGCTCATCACGCTGTAGGCTTGAGTGTCCTCCAAGTAGTCACGCGTGGCGGGTTGCTGGGTATAGTCACCGGTATGGTCAAGGCCCAGCGTATGCCCAATTTCGTGAGCCATGACATGTTGGTCGTAACGGTCAGTCCTGGGTTGTGCATGCCCTGAGTCCAGCCATGCCTCGCCTCCTTTTTTGAAGCGCTTGGGAAAGGGCAGGGTCGCATAGGATTCCTCGTTACCCTCGTAAAGACCCAGGGTCAGCCGCCCCTCGGTACTGGCGCTTTTATGCGAGAACTTTATACGGGCGACATCCGCCCAGGCTTGCATCGACGTAAGCGCTCGTTTCTTTTGTTGTTCATTCAACTCACGGGCGCCCTTGGGCACATGACTGACCCGGTGCGGCTCATTCGGCGTAAAGAACTCATAGGCAATATCAATGACGCCGTCGCGGTTGTGGTCTTGCCATTTCAATCCCTTTTCGCGGCTGGCGCGTAGCAAGTGCCTGGCGGCTTGGTCGGTGGTGTAGGACACCAGTGGCGTGTCCTTTACACCACCGGGTGGTTGATGCACACGTTCAATTAGTGCAAGCGCGGTATAAGGCTTGTTATTAACGGGAAGCATCTACTTGAATCCTTTTAATAGGCGAACGGAGGCGTGAACGTTAAAGCTCATGGGTAATGAAATTTCTCAGTGGGCGGGCGGGGTTAAACCTTTGGAATTGCTATCCGCGTGAAAATGCCTTGGCGGGTGTTTTAATGTTTGCAGTCAAACCCGTAATGTCCTCGGGCTTTATCAGTTGAGTGCTTTTGACCAGAAAATCGGTCCGGCGATTACCCGTAAAGTCCACGCCCACAAAATAACGACCACTGCGTGAATTTAACTTAACAACGGTATCGCCAATGCGGCCTGTATAGTTATCGACAAGCCGCAACGGTGTGCCGGTATTCTTGGCCAAGGCAGTGAGATTGATCTTGTCTTTGCCACTGACAAAGTCCTCAATCAAGTCGGCATTCTGATAGGACGAGTCACTGACCTTTTCGTAAGTGTGTGTCATTGAACGGTGGGAGGGTCGGGTGGGTGTGAGTGTGGATCGAGTCGTTGGGGCGTCAGGCTGTTGATGATGGGCTGCGGTGTTTGCGGAGGCGACAATATCGTTTGCTTTGACTTGCCCATAAGTGCGGATCAGCAGGTCAGCTTTGCCGTCGCCCGTCAGGTCAATCGCCACGCTGCCCTTGCCGCTTTGTTGATCGTAGGTGAGCACCGTCTCACCTGCCTTGCCTGTCATCTGGCTGACGAAGGCCAGGGCGCCGACATTGGCATGCTTCATGGCCACGGACACGTTGATTTTGTCGGTGCCGCTGACAAAATCCATAATCGTATCGGGGTTGTCGGGCGTGGAGTCACTGGCACTGTTGTAGTCAAACGTATCCGCGCCGCCGCCGCCGCGCAGCCGGTCACCTCCCGCGCCGCCGGTGAACCGGTTATCGGCATCGTTGCCGATCAGCGCGTCGTCGCCTGAGCCACCGATGGCATTTTCGATGACGCAACCGCGAGCGATGGACACGTTGCCCCTGAGCCCGCCGACATCGGAGTACGAGCCGGCCTTGAGGTTAATGGTCTGGTTGGAACGGTAGCCGGAAACGTCCAGGGTATCGTTGCCACCGCCGTCCCATATGCAGAACACGGCAGTGTCCCGGTTGGAATTGAGGGTGTAGTGGTCGCGCTGGCTATTGGAGTTGAACCCGTAGGTGGTGTCATCCTGACGGATCTGGAGGTTGACGCCATAGAGTGCCTGGATGGCGGAAATATCATCCATCATGGGTGAATTTGTATCGGAACGGCCATGGCTTTTGCCGCTTTTCTCTGCACTGAAATAACTCATGACGCTATGGGCCTTCGAGTCTTGTGCATGGCTCCATTGGCTTGCGCTCATGCTGCCATTGTAATTGCCGCTATGTGCCAGCCCCAGTGCGTGGCCTGTTTCGTGAACCACCATTTCGTCCGTCACATGTTTGGGGTTATAAGTCGTGACGCCGGCATCGTTGTGGTTACCTGGTGAGGAGCCATGGCCGCCGGGCACTGCGGATGAAATGCGAAACGACATCCTCCCTTCTGTGCGAGGCCCATTTTCCACGAAGGAAAGGTTGGCCGCGTCGCTCCACGACTGCAGGGCACGGCGCGCCATTTCTTTCTGGCGCTCATTGAACTGCCTGAAACCGGAGTTGAACGAGTAGCCAACAGAGACCTTGCCATCCCCATTAATGTCACGCCAACGAGTGTTCCAGCGAGTGAGGTTATTGACGGCCTGGCGTGCATCGAATGAGCGCTTGTTGAGGTTCGCCACATACGGGTCGTCAGGTCGCAGAGTCGGGTCTTGGCCATCCCAGTTACGCTTGGTCGGTGTGTCGGAGGTATTGGGAATGGTTCTGGGGTTGGGGTTCGACGGGGTGTACGTAGTGCGTTGAATAAACGGGCGCACAAACGGGTGCTGAACGAAGGGCTGTATAAATGGACGAAAAATCGGGTGCCGGTATATTTGGGTCAAAGGCCGAAGTAACGGTTGCAAAAAATCCCCCTCGAACCTTTGTTGTGGAAGTGCAAACGGCCTTAAGTCGATTTTCATAAGGATAATCCAGATTTTATTATGGGATGAGTTCCTTTTTTGTATGGGAAGCGCGTGTCCGTGTGCTGAAAATACCTTCGCATCCTATAAATTGATTGGCAATGAGGTATATATTTCTTGGGTGTTTCTGAGGGTGGGGTTTACATGAATTGCAATGGTCGTCATGTTTATTGAATTATTTATTTTTACAGGTGTTGTGCTGTTTTTCATGCTGATGCTTGTCATTTTGAAAGGGTTTTTTTCAATCTTGTTTATTATGTGTTTTTTCGACATACAGAACTACTTACAGAGTGGGTTGTGTTGGTAAAGCGGTTATCAATGTTCAAGTAAGAGATTTTACTCAAGTAGTTTTTTTTGAAGGTTTTCCCACGTGGCAGCAAATTTTTTTGGACTCGGCAGCGTTGAATCGCTTACTGCTTCTATGCCATGAGCTGACATTTGACGTTCACTGCGCGTTCGGACGAGCGTGCAGTGCGAGTGAACCTTGGCCATTAACCCGAACCCACTGTGGTTCGCGTCTGAACCTATGAACGGATTATCTACTGTTGAGGTTCAGCACCATGTCACATGTACCTTTAATTACGCGTCCCATCGCCTGCAGCGTTGCCGTTACCGTGCTGATGACGCTTGTAGGCTGTGGGGTGTCATCCTCTCCCGAGTCAACCAAGCCGGTCGGGCCGCTATCTGCTCCCCGTCCTGAGGGCGCCTTGGCCAAGCGAGCAGCTATGCCTGTATTGATGGCCGCGCCAACGCCCATGCACGACGCGGTGGCCTTGGCGTATCAGGCCACGCCTCAAGAGCACTACCAGAACCTGCCCGACAACCCGGTCTACAGCGTTGCACAAGCCCCGGTCTCGACCTTCAGCGCAGACGTCGACACGGGCAGCTACGCCAATGTGAGACGTTTCCTCAACCAGGGGCGGCTGCCACCTGACGGCGCTGTTCGACTGGAGGAAATGCTCAATTATTTCCCCTATGACTACGCGCTGCCCACTGATGGCTCGCCCTTTGGCGTGACCACCGAAGTCGCCGCCACACCGTGGAGCCCGCACACGCGACTGCTGCGCATCGGCATCAAGGCCTCCGACCGTGCGGTGGCAGACCTTGCGCCGGCCAACCTGGTGTTTCTGGTGGACGTATCGGGTTCCATGGACCGCCGTGAAGGGTTGCCGCTGGTGCAAAGCACGCTGAAATTGCTGGTGGACCAGCTGCGTGATCAAGACCGTGTGTCGCTGGTGGTCTACGCCGGTGAGTCGCGAGTGGTGCTTGAACCCACCAGCGGGCACGACAAAACCAGGATCCGCAACGCCATCGACCAACTCACCGCCGGCGGCTCTACGGCAGGCGCCTCCGGCATCGAGCTGGCTTACCAGATGGCCCGTGCCGGCTTTATAGAGAAGGGCATCAACCGCATCCTGCTGGCCACCGACGGTGACTTCAATGTGGGCATCAGCGACTTCGACAGCCTCAAGCAGATGGCCGTCGACCAGCGCAAAACTGGCGTGTCCCTGACCACCCTGGGTTTCGGTGTGGATAACTACAACGAGCACCTGATGGAGCAACTGGCCGACGCCGGCGACGGCAACTACGCCTACATCGACAACCTGCGTGAAGCCCGCAAAGTGTTGGTGGACCAGCTCAGCTCGACCCTGGCGGTAGTGGCGCGGGACGTGAAATTACAGGTGGAATTCAACCCGGCCCAGGTCAGCGAGTACCGCTTGCTGGGTTATGAAAACCGCGCACTCAACCGTGAGGATTTCAACAACGACAAGGTCGACGCCGCAGAGATCGGTGCAGGGCACACTGTGACCGCCCTGTACGAAATTGTGCCCAAGGGCGAGAAAGGCTGGTTGGAGCCGTTGCGTTACGCCGCCGCGCCTGCGGCCGAAAACACCTCCACTGAGCTGGCCATGCTGCGCGTACGCTACAAACCGGCGGCGGGCGGTGCCAGCCAACTGATTGAACGGCCCATCCGCAACGAAACCACCCCAGCCAGCGCCGACCTGCGCTTTGCGGCAGCCGTGGCCGCCTTCGCCCAACAGCTCAAGGGCGATGGCCGCTACACTGGCAGCATGAGCTTAAAGGACACCGCCGCACTGGCCCGCTCGGCACGCGGTGATGACCCGTTCGGGTTGCGCAACGAGTTCGTGCAACTGGTGGAACTGGCGCAGAGCCTCAAACGCTGATCCCGAACATGGCAACAATCAACTGTGGGAGCTGGCTTGCCTGCTCCCACAGTCAATGTGCATCGATCCATCGAAAGGAGTTCGCGACCTACATGGCCGTACCCGATGATTCACCCAGCGACGAATCGCTGCTGGCCCGCTACCGAACCGGCGACGCTTACGCGTTCGAAGTGTTGTACGCGCGGCACCGCCAAGGGCTTTATCGGTTTCTGGTGTCACTGAGCAACAAGGCCGAACTGGCTGAAGAGGTGTACCAGGAAACCTGGCTCAGCCTGATCCGCAGCACCACCCAGCCACAGGGCCGGGCGAGTTTTCGTACATGGCTGTTCCAGATAGCCCGCAACCGCCTGATCGACCACTGGCGCAAGCACGGCATCCACAACCCGCTGCACGACAGCTACGACGAACAACTGCACGCCCAGGCCGACGACAGCGCCGGCCCTGAGCAGCAACTAAGTTTGAGCCGCGACCAGGCCCGCCTCGACGCGGCATTGCAAGACCTGCCCGAAGACCAGCGCGAGGTCTTCCTGCTACGCCTGCACGGCGACCTCGAAGTGCCGCAAATCGCCGCCCTCACCGGCGCCCCGCTGGAAACCGTAAAAAGCCGCCTGCGTTACGCCCAGCAGAAACTGCGCCGCCTGCTGGCCGAGGAGATACTTGTATGACCCACTCCCCACACACACCCGACGACGAGCTGATCCAGCATTTTCGTCAACACAGCACCGGCGAGCCGCCTGCGTCCCTCGATGCCTTCATCCTCGCCACCGCCCGCCGCGAAGCCCCCAAGCCGCAACCCAGCCTGTGGCAACGCTGGCTGCAAGCCTGCCGCCAACCGCGCTGGCAAATGGCATTCGCCACCGTCGCCGGTGTGGCATTGATGATCGGCGTGGTGATGCGCGTGCCCGTGTCACCGCCGGAGATCTCCACCGCAACGTTTTCCGCGGCGCCGGCGCCACAGATGTATGCCGCGCCGGCGCCTGCGCCCATGGCGCGGATGGCGATTGCGCCGAGGGTTGAGTCCGCACCGGTTCAGGCTGAAATCGCCGGTGCGATGGCGGATGCACCCGTGGCGAAGCTGAGCAAACGCGCACCGGTCGTTGTGCCTTCGTTGGAGGAGGGGTTGCAGGAGATTGTGAACCTGCGCCTGGCGGGGCAAGCCAAAGCGGCGGATGAAAAGCTGTTGGCGCTGCATGAGCGCTTTCCCGAGGAGGATTTGCCGGCGCGGTTGGAGGCGTTGCAGAAGCGATAAATGCCTTCAAAGAAAGCCCGCCACCGACTACTCGGTGGTGGGCTTTTTAATGGAATCTTGAAAACAACTTGGCCAAAAAATGTGGGAGCGGGCTTGCTCGCGAAAGCGGTGTATCAGTCATACCTGTATTGGCTGGCACTCCGTCTTCGCGAGCAAGCCCGCTCCCACATTTTGATCATCGTTTGCCTGGAAAGGCGCTGGGGGGAAATGGGCACCCCAAGTCAACTATTTCGATAGTGCGGAGACTTGAAGCCTAGGACATAAAAAAAACGCCCACAAAAAAGCCCCAGGTCTTTCGACCTGGGGCTTTTTCATCTGTATCTGGTGCACCCGGCGGGATTCGAACCCACGACCCCTGCCTTCGGAGGGCAGTACTCTATCCAGCTGAGCTACGGATGCTTGTGCGGGCGACATCATACCCATGTCGACCTTGGGCGTCCATGCTGGTCTTTGGCCGTTTATGGGTAGGAATTTGCTGCCAGGAGGCTCTACGCCGCGTACCAGTGATCGAAAGGTTGGAACCCGGCCGAAACACATTGATCAGAAAGATTCGGCAAATGCGCCGTTTTCGTTCTTTTTTTCGAACAGACTATTGCCCTGTACCCCCATTGATCCTAGGATTCGTTTGAGATTTCAAACGCTCTGTCTCCCGTGCGCTATTTCACTTATCTCTCGCACTGGGTGATTTCCCTGACGGCAGCCCACAAGGCGCCTTTCAACAACTCTAATTCGCTCCGCGTGCGCGCGGTGCTGTTAAGGAAAGCCGACATGCAGCTCAAAGATACCCAGTTGTTCCGCCAACAAGCCTTTATCGATGGCGCTTGGGTCGATGCGGATAACGGTCAAACCATCAAGGTCAACAACCCGGCCACGGGCGAAATTCTCGGTACCGTGCCGAAGATGGGCGCGGCCGAAACCCGCCGTGCCATCGAAGCCGCCGACAAGGCTCTGCCGGCCTGGCGTGCACTCACCGCCAAGGACCGCGCCAACAAGCTGCGTCGCTGGTTCGAGCTGATCATCGAGAATCAGGACGACCTGGCGCGCCTGATGACTCTGGAGCAGGGCAAGCCGCTGGCCGAAGCCAAAGGCGAAATCGTCTATGCCGCTTCCTTTATCGAGTGGTTCGCCGAAGAGGCCAAGCGTGTCTACGGTGATGTGATTCCTGGCCACCAGCCGGATAAGCGCCTGATCGTGATCAAGCAACCGATCGGCGTTACCGCTGCCATCACGCCGTGGAACTTCCCGGCCGCGATGATCACCCGTAAAGCCGGCCCGGCCCTGGCCGCCGGTTGCACCATGGTGCTCAAGCCGGCTTCGCAAACCCCTTACTCGGCGTTCGCCCTGGCTGAACTGGCCCAGCGTGCGGGCATTCCAAAAGGCGTGTTCAGCGTGGTTTCCGGCAGCGCCGGTGATATCGGCAGCGAGCTGACCAGCAACCCGATCGTGCGTAAATTGTCCTTCACCGGCTCCACCGAAATCGGTCGCCAGCTGATGGCCGAATGCGCCAAGGACATCAAGAAAGTCTCGCTGGAACTGGGCGGCAATGCGCCGTTTATCGTGTTCGACGACGCCGACTTGGATAAGGCTGTCGAAGGCGCGATCATCTCCAAGTACCGCAACAACGGCCAGACCTGCGTGTGTGCCAACCGCCTGTACATCCAGGATTCGGTGTACGACGCGTTCGCCGAAAAACTCAAAGTGGCCGTGGCCAAACTCAAGATCGGCAACGGTCTGGAAGAAGGCACCACCACTGGCCCGCTGATCGACGAAAAAGCCGTGGCCAAGGTTCAGGAACACATCGCCGATGCCCTGAGCAAAGGCGCCAAGCTGCTGGCCGGTGGCAAGGTGATGGAAGGCAACTTCTTTGAGCCGACCATTCTGGTCAACGTGCCCAAAGATGCTGCTGTCGCCAAGGAAGAAACCTTCGGGCCATTGGCGCCGCTGTTCCGCTTCAAAGACGAAGCCGAAGTGATTGCGATGTCCAACGACACCGAGTTCGGCCTGGCTTCCTATTTCTATGCGCGCGACCTGGGCCGTGTGTTCCGTGTGGCTGAAGCCTTGGAATACGGCATGGTTGGCGTCAACACCGGGTTGATCTCCAACGAAGTGGCGCCGTTCGGCGGCATCAAGGCTTCGGGCCTGGGCCGTGAAGGCTCCAAGTACGGGATCGAGGATTACCTGGAAATCAAATACCTCTGCCTGGGCATCTAAGCTCGGCACGAGATTGCAGCAAACGCAGAGGGCACGAGAGCGCTGACCCTTTGCGTGTTTCAAGACGTTATTCGTAGTGGCCGGGAAAGCTGTGGCAGTCGATCATCGCATGCTGCCGTAGTTGCCTCCCCGCCACGTATTCCTTGGACCACGCCACCCGATGAGTGGCGAATGAGGACTTTATGAGCAAGACCAACGCATCCCTGATGAAACGCCGCGAAGCCGCTGTACCGCGCGGTGTTGGCCAGATTCACCCGATCTTCGCCGAATCCGCGAAGAACGCCACCGTGACCGACGTTGAAGGTCGCGAGTTCATCGATTTCGCCGGCGGTATCGCCGTGTTGAACACCGGCCACGTGCACCCGAAAATCATCGCGGCCGTGACCGAGCAACTGAACAAGCTGACTCACACCTGCTTCCAGGTACTGGCTTACGAGCCTTACGTGGAGCTGTGCGAAAAAATCAACGCCAAGGTGCCAGGTGATTTCGCCAAGAAAACCCTGCTGGTCACTACCGGTTCCGAAGCGGTCGAAAACGCCGTGAAAATCGCCCGCGCCGCCACTGGCCGTGCTGGCGTAATCGCGTTTACCGGCGCTTACCACGGCCGCACCATGATGACCTTGGGCCTGACCGGTAAAGTCGTGCCGTACTCGGCCGGCATGGGCCTGATGCCAGGCGGTGTGTTCCGCGCACTGTTCCCGAACGAACTGCACGGCGTGAGCGATGACGATGCTATCGCCAGCATCGAACGCATCTTCAAAAACGATGCCGAGCCGCGTGATATCGCTGCCATCATCATCGAGCCGGTGCAGGGCGAAGGCGGTTTCTACGTGGCGCCTAAATCCTTCATGAAGCGCCTGCGCGAACTGTGCGACAAGCACGGCATCCTGCTGATCGCCGACGAAGTGCAAACCGGTGCCGGCCGTACCGGTACGTTCTTTGCCATGGAACAGATGGGCGTGGCTGCCGACCTGACCACCTTCGCCAAATCCATCGCTGGCGGCTTCCCGCTGGCCGGTGTGTGCGGCAAGGCTGAATACATGGACGCCATTGCCCCAGGCGGCCTGGGCGGCACTTATGCCGGTAGCCCGATTGCCTGCGCGGCTGCGCTGGCGGTGATGGAAGTGTTCGAAGAAGAGCACCTGCTGGACCGCTGCAAGGCGGTTGGCGAGCGCTTGGTGACGGGCCTCAAAGCCATTCAAGCCAAGTACCCGGTGATCGGTGAAGTGCGTGCCCTGGGCGCGATGATCGCGGTGGAGCTGTTCGAAGATGGCGACAGCCACAAGCCGAACGCGGCTGCCGTGGCTTCCGTGGTGGCCAAGGCGCGTGACAAGGGCCTGATCCTGCTGTCTTGCGGCACCTACGGCAACGTGTTGCGCGTACTGGTGCCGCTGACCTCGCCGGACGAGCAGTTGGACAAAGGTTTGGCGATCATCGAAGAGTGCTTCTCCGAGCTGTAAGCGGCGCTTGACCTGATCGACAGAAAAAACCCGCCTCGGCGGGTTTTTTTGTGCCTGGTGCAGCACATTCAGGCCATGTTCATTGTATGTAGGCGGGGTGATTGACTAAGGTGCACGCATTGCCGATGGAGCGTGCTGGATGACTGCTGTTGATTTACCCGCTGTACCCCGTGTGTTAATTGCCGAGGCGGACCCTTGGTCGCGGGACCTGCTCAAGCAAGTGTTGTTGAATGTGCGCTGTGACGCGCGGCTGGATGTGTGTGGCGATGGTCAGGAAGCGGCCACGCTGTTGCGAGACAAAACCTACGACCTGATCCTGGCAGATTGGGAGTTGCCGGGCATCGATGGCTTGAGCCTGCTGCGCAGCGTGCGCCAGAAGCGCCGTTCGCTGCCATTTATTCTGCTGAGCAACCGCAATGACAGCGCCAGCGTGCGCGAAGCCTTGCCCCTGGCGCCCACGGCGTATCTGACCAAACCCCTGAACATGCAAGGCCTGACCCAGCGCCTGCAAGACCTGCTGCTCAATGAAGGCGAAAGTGTGTATTGCGAGATACCGCCGCTGGCCCCGGGCATGGCCTTGCCCATGTTCCTGGAACGCCGCCGCGACGTCTGCGATGGCGCGCCGCTGCGGGTCGATGTGAAGGCCGCCGTGCAACACAGCCTGGCGCCGGACGGCCTGGACCTTGGGCAACTTGAAGAACAGGTAAAAACCGACCCGCAAATCACGGCTGTACTGATCGCCGCCGCCAACAGCGCCGGGCATCACGGCACGCCGGTGCAGACCCTGGCCGCGGCACTGCAAAAGCTCGCCGCCGGGCAGAGCATGAATCTGATTCTGGGCCTGGCGCTCAAGCACAACGTGGTGCTGGGTGACCCGGCGCTGGTGGCCTACGCCGAGCGCCACTGGCAGTTGTCCCAGGACACCGCCGACTATGGCCGCCGCCTGGCGCGCATGTTGGAGCTGGATCACGAACGCTGTTACTGCGCCGGCATCCTGCATCGGCTGGGTGACTTGGCCTTGTTACGCTGCCTGGAAGACTGGCGCCTGGGTGGCGGGGCGCTGGATGACGAGGCAATCGGTGAATCTCTCGACACCTTTGGCGCGGCTTATGGCTCGGCGTTACGCACGCGCTGGCGCTTGCCGCTGGAGTTGCGACAGTTGATTGCGGCAACCTACTCACTTGAAGGCGGGGTGTATTCGCGCGACGCGCTGGTGGTGAACCTGGCGGCGCAGATGGCGCGCCTGACTGAACATGAGGGGCTGGAAGCGCTGGCCAAGGGCAAGACGGCGCGGCTGCTCAAGGTGGGCTTGTCGGAGCTGATGCGGGTGCGCAAGGCCTAGTCAGCAACGAGGTTCGGGTCTGGGAGCAGGCTTGTGTGGGAGCCGGGCTTGCCCGCGATAGCATCGACTCGGTATAGCCGATAGACCGAGGTGCCGGCATCGCAGGCAAGCCAGCTCCCACACAAACCCGCTCCCACTGAGTGCTAGCCTTCTATGACGCGGTTTTTGCCTTGGCGCTTGGCCTCATACATCGCGGCATCGGCCCGTGCGAACAGGCTGTCCAGGGTTGAGTCGTCTTCGCGCAGGTTGGCCAGGCCTTGGCTGACGGTCACGGTAAAGTCCCGGCCTTCAAAGCTGAAACTCAGGGCCTGGATTTCCTTGCCCAGCCGCTCGGCCACCTGTAACGCCATCTGCGGGGCACAGCCAGGCAGCACGGCGGCGAACTCTTCGCCGCCAATGCGTCCGAACAGGTCGCCACGACGCAGTACACCGCGACCGCTCTCGGCGATACGCCGCAACACCTGATCGCCTTCCAGGTGGCCGTAGCTGTCGTTGACGTCTTTGAAGTCATCGATGTCCAGCAGCAGGAACGCCAGTGGGGCGCCTTGGGCACAGGCGGTGTCGAAAGCCTGGTTGGCGCACTCGAAAAAGTGCCTGCGGTTGCTGCTTTGGGTCAGCACATCAGTGGTGGCGAGTCGGTGCAGCTCCAACTCCATGTGCTTTTTTTCGGTGATGTCTTCGGCCATGCCGACCACAATCACCGGCTTGCCGGGTTCGACCTGTTGGTTGATGTAGCACTTGTCGCTCAACCAGCGAATCTGACCGTCGGCGGTGATGATGCGGTACTCGCGGTCCTCCACGGCGCCGTCTTCCATCACGCGGGCCAGGCTGTGTTCGGCGTAGTCGAGGTCTTCGGGGTGAATGCTGTTGCGCCATTCGCGGTGGTCGGCGAGCAACAAACCGGCGGATCGGCCAAACACCCGCTCGTAGGCCGGGCTCACGTACAGCACACGCCGGGTTTCCCAGTCGATGGCCCACAGCACGGCATTCACGCTGACCAGCAGTGAACTGAGCAGTTGTTCGCGCTCACTCAGCCGTTCGACTTCACCCTGGGCATGCATCAGCGCCAGCAGGGTGGCCGCCGCAGTCGGGCGTGGGGGCTCAGCGACAGGGGCATCGGTTGAATAGGGCTTTTCGGGAACCATCGGCACAACTCTCTCTGGGCTCGCCGCAGGATGGAGCAGCGGTCAGTACAAGGGCCACCATGATGGCGAAGTGTTCCTTGAGAGAGGGGATTTGCGGTGAAGTTCCGTGAACGGGCTGACTAAGAAATGGCGTCAGAAACCAGTGGCAAGCCAAACTCGAGGTTCAGCTGTTGCAGATCAATTTACGGCAAGCACCGTACCTGTGGCGCGCGAGCTTGCTCGCGCTGGACTGCGTAGCAGGCCCAATTTGGGGCCGCTTGGCGGCCCAGCGGGAGCAAGCTCCCTCGCCACAGGAGGGTTGTGGAGACCGGGTCAGACCGCTGCAGGGCGCAGCGAGTAGGTCTTCAACTGGTGGGCAAAATCGCGCAGGGACTGAATGCCGCTGGCCTCAGCCTCATGCACCCATTCCTTGATCGCCGCCAACATGTCGTGGCCATTGGTGCTGGTCTTCAGCCAGATCTGCTGCAGCGCCAGGCGCTTCTCGTAGATCACGGTCAGCGCGTGGCTGTGTTCGAGCATGCTCTGGATGCGCACGTGATGGCGGTCATCCAGCAGGCTGGTTTCACGCGACAGCAGGCGCTTGGCACGGTGGAACTGGTGACGCACCGAATGATCGACCTTTTCCAGCTCCTGCTTGACCAGCGGGCCGATCACCAACTTGCGGTACTGGGCCATGATCTGGAAGCGGTTGTTGAGGATCGCCATGGCGGTGTCCATGTCCAGATGGCCTTTGCCTTCCACGCGGTGCGCGATGGGCGCGACGCGTTGCACCTTGGCCAGACGCAGGAAGCTGAACACCTTGATCCACGCCCAACCCAGGTCGAATTCCCACTTCTTCACCGACAGCTTGGCCGAGTTCGGGTAGGTGTGGTGGTTGTTGTGCAGCTCTTCACCGCCAACGATGATGCCCCACGGCACCAGGTTGGTGGCGGCGTCACGGCACTCGAAGTTGCGATAACCGACCGCATGGCCCAGGCCGTTGATGACGCCGGCGGCCCAGAACGGGATCCACATCATCTGGATCGCCCAGATGGTGATGCCGATGGTGCCAAACAGCAGCAGGTCGATGACGCCCATGATCGCCACGCCCAGCAGCGGGTAAGGCGTGTAGATTTTGCGTTCGATCCAGTCGTCCGGGCAGTTTTTGCCGTAGATGCGCAGGGTCTCGGGGTTCTCGGCCTCGGCGCGGTACAGCTCGGCGCCTTTGCGCAGTACGGTGGACAAACCCTTGATGACCGGGCTGTGCGGGTCGTCGACGGTTTCGCACTTGGCGTGGTGCTTGCGGTGGATGGCGGTCCACTCGCGGGTGTTCTGCGCCGTGGTCAGCCACAGCCAGAAGCGGAAGAAGTGTTTCAGGCCGGCATTGAGCTCCAGGGAGCGATGGGCTGAATAACGGTGCAGATAGACCGTGACCCCAACAATGGTCACGTGGGTCATCAACAGCGTGACTGCCACCAGTTGCCAGGCTGACAGGTCAAGAAAACCGTTGTACCACATAGGCTGTATGGCCCTCAGATAAAGAAAAAAACAGCTCACGCATTATCACTAAGCCTACAGAGAAAACCAGCCGCCCTTTCAGATAGGAGTGACTGGATGTTTCTTATTCTATAATCCTCAGCCTTTGTAGGGCGATTTTGTTTTTTGGGTAAGGATTACTGACCATATGCTGTTTTCGTACCGAGGTGCCCTGCGAGTGGGGTTGGTATACCTGCTGGTTTCCATAGTGTGGCTCCAGCTCAGCAACCAGCTATTGATCAACTTTCTCGATGACCCGAGGCAGTTAGGGCGCTGGCTGCAGCTACGCGGCTATGTGTGGGTGGCCCTCAGCGCGTGGGTCATTTACCTGATCTGTGCCCGTTTTGCCCGCACCCACCGGCTGCAGCAACCCTTGAAAGAAAACCACGAACGCCTGCAACAGGCCGCCGCCGTGTTCGATTGCACCCGTGAAGGCGTGCTGGTCACTGACGCCCAGGGGCTGATCGTGCATGTGAACCGGGCGTTCATGGAGATCACCGGTTACAGCCGTGAGGACGTAATGGGCGAACGGCCGAGCCTGTTCAAGTCCGGGCGCCATTCGTCGAATTTTTATCAACAGGTGTTCCAGACCCTGGAGCGCACCGGCGAATGGAGTGGGGAAATCTGGAACCGGCGCAAAAGCGGTGAGATTTATCCACAATGGCAAACCATCCGGGTTATCCACAATGACCAAGGCCAGGTCAGCCATTACGTCGCGGTGTTTTCCGACATCAGCGCCATCAAGGACTCCGAGCACGAACTGGCGCACCTGGCCCACCACGACCCGCTCACCGACCTGCCTAACCGCCTGCTCTTTACCGACCGCGCCGAGCAGGCGCTGGCCTCGGCGCAGGTGCACAAACGCGGCTGCGCGCTGCTGTTGATGGACCTGGACCACTTCAAGATCATCAACGACAGCCTCGGCCATAACGTCGGTGACCAGTTGCTCAAGGCCGTCGGCGAGCGGTTAAAGGGCCTGTTCGGCCCCGGCGTGACCCTGGCGCGCCTCGGCGGCGATGAGTTCGCCGTGCTGGCCGAAAGTTGTCCACAGGTGGTGCAGGCTGCCGCGCTGGCGCAGCGCATGCTCGACGCGATGAAAGAGCCGTTTGTGTTCGACGGCAACCAGTTGTTTATCAGCGCCAGCATCGGCATCAGCCTGTTTCCCAGTGATGCCCTGAGCGCCGAACAACTGCTGCGCAATGCCGACTCCGCCCTGTTCAAAGCCAAGAGCGCCGGTCGTGAAGGTTATGCGCTGTACACCGAAGAACTGACCGCCCACGCCCAGCACCGCGTGGAAATCGCCAGCGAGCTGCGCCGCGCCCTTGATCAGCAAGAGCTGCGGGTGTACTACCAGCCCGTGCACGACCTGCAAGACCGCCGCCTGGTCGGCGTCGAAGCCCTGGTGCGCTGGCAACACCCGGAGCGCGGCCTGGTGCCGCCGGGCGAATTTATCCCGATTGCCGAGCGCACCGGGCTGATCGCCGATATTGACGCCTGGGTGATGGACCAGGCCTGCCGTCAGATGGGCCAATGGCTGGCCGATGGGGCGCCGTTGAGCTTTATTGCGGTGAACGTCTCCAGCCGTTTGTTTGCTCGGCGTGAGCTGTATGAGCAAGTCGCCCAGGTGCTGCACACCACCGGCCTGGATCCTGCTTATCTGGAACTGGAAGTCACCGAAAGCGCGGTGATGGAAGACCCGGAAGTGGCCCTTGAACAACTGCACCGCCTGCGCGAGCTGGGCTTGCGCCTGGCTATCGACGACTTTGGCACCGGTTATTCGTCACTGCTGCGCCTCAAGCGCCTGCCGGTGCAGAAGCTCAAGATCGACCAGGGGTTTGTCGCCGGGCTGCCGTGGGATGAGGACGACGCGGCAATTGTGCGCGTGGTGATCGCCTTGGCGAAAAGCATGGGCATGCAGGTGCACGCTGAAGGCATTGAGCAGGTAGAGCAGGCGCGGTTTTTGTTGGAGCAGGAGTGTGATTTGGGCCAAGGGTATTGGTTTGGCCGGCCGGTGCCGGCGCAAGAAATGGATTGGGCCAGGTCACCCTCTATCCGCATGTGAAATGCAGGCCAATGTGGGAGCCGGGCTTGCTCGCGAAAGCGGACGGTCAGTCAATAAATGTGTAGCTGATTCACCGCACTCGCGAGCAAGCCCGCTCCCACATTTCGATCTAGGCATGGCTTATTTTCTGCGGTGAGCTCGTAAATACCCGCGCAACCCCACGTCCTGTCAGAAAATTCTTTCTGGTTATATAAACATTCTTAAATAGTATTTTTAAGAATATCCGCGCTTATCTACTATCGCTCTCACGCCGCAAGCAGTGCCGCCACTGCCAGGCACTCTTTATTTCAGGAGCGAGACCATGAGCGCATCTCTACGTAGCGTCGACGGCCAGGACGAAGCAGCCATTTTGCGTGAGATCCAGAGCGCCTTGCGCGACCTGCGGTTTGGCGCGGTGGAAATCACTGTGCATAACGCCCAAGTGGTACAGATCGAACGCAAGGAAAAATTCCGTTTGCAGAACCCCGGTAACAAACCGAGCTAAGCACCGACGGCGATTCGCATGCTAGACCCGCAACTATAAGAAAAAGCCAACACCCAAGAATTTTCAGGAGCTTCTATGTCGTCGATTCGCCGTTATGCCCTGGCTGCACTGGCCAGCGCCGTGTTTGCCGGTTCCGCCGTTGCCAAGGACTACGAGTTGCTCAACGTCTCGTATGACCCGACCCGTGAGCTGTACCAGGACTACAACGCTGAGTTCACCAGCTACTGGAAACAGTCCCACCCTGGCGACAACGTCAAGATCCAGCAATCCCACGGTGGCTCGGGTAAACAAGGCCGTGCGGTGATCGACGGCCTGCGCGCCGACGTAGTGACCCTGGCCCTGGCCGGCGACATCGATGAAATCGCCAAACTGGGCAAGACCCTGCCGGAAAACTGGCAAACCCGCCTGCCGGATGCGAGCACCCCGTACACCTCGACCATCGTGTTCCTGGTGCGCAAGGGCAACCCTAAAGGCATCAAGGACTGGGGCGACCTGATCAAGAAAGACGTTTCCGTTATCACGCCTAACCCGAAAACCTCCGGCGGTGCGCGCTGGAACTTCCTCGCCGCGTGGGCCTACGGCCTCAAATCCGGCGGCAGCGAAGCCAAGGCCCAGGAATACGTAAAAGAGCTGTTCAAGCACGTGCCGATCCTCGACACCGGCGCTCGCGGTTCGACCATCACCTTCGTCAACAACGGTCAGGGTGACGTGTTGCTGGCCTGGGAAAACGAGGCGTTCCTGGCACTCAAAGAAGACGGCGGTGCCGACAAGTTCGATATCGTCGTGCCGTCCCTGTCGATCCTCGCGGAGCCGCCAGTGGCTGTGGTCGACAAAAACGCCGAGAAAAAGGGCAATACCGAGATCGCCACCGAATACCTCAAGCACCTGTACAGCCCGGCTGGCCAGGAGATTGCGGCGAAGAACTTCTACCGCCCACGCGATGCGAAAGTTGCCGCCAAATACGCCCAGCAGTTCCCGAAACTGGACCTGGTGACTATCGACAAAGACTTCGGCGGCTGGAAAACTGCCCAACCGAAATTCTTTAACGACGGTGGCGTGTTCGACCAGATCTACACGGCGCAGTAAGCCAAATTACCTGTAGGAGCCCGTTTTCAGCGGCAAGGCTCCTACTGGGGCGAGGGAGCTTGCTCCCGTTGGAGTGCGAAGCGCTCCCAAACCGGTGTCCGCGTTGCATCTGATGCATTTCGGCGGATGGTTTTGGGGCTGCTTCGCAGCCCAGCGGGAGCAAGCTCCCTCGCCACAGTAGGTCACCTTTGCCGATGTGGCGTGCTCCTACAGTGGTGTTTACCCTTTAACCAAGGACTCTTATGTCGCGTCGTATTTCCCCCGTCATACCCGGCTTCGGGCTGACGCTGGGCTACACCGTGGTGTACCTCAGCCTGATCGTACTCATCCCCCTGGCGGCGATGTTTGTACATGCCGCTCAACTCACTTGGGATCAGTTCTGGGCCATCATTACCGCACCGCGGGTGCTGGCGGCGTTAAAACTGAGCTTCGGCACCGCGTTCGTCGCGGCGATCATCAACGGCGTGATCGGCACACTGCTGGCCTGGGTGCTGGTGCGTTACACCTTCCCCGGCCGCAAGATCATCGATGCAATGATCGACTTGCCGTTTGCCCTGCCGACCGCCGTGGCCGGTATCGCGCTCACCGCGCTATACGCTCCGGCCGGTCTGGTCGGGCAGTTCGCAACCGACCTGGGCTTTAAAATCGCCTACACCCCACTCGGCATCACCCTCGCACTGACCTTCGTCACCTTGCCCTTCGTGGTGCGCACGGTGCAGCCGGTGCTGGCCGACATCCCGCGTGAGATCGAAGAAGCCGCCGCGTGCCTGGGCGCCAAGCCCTTGCAGGTGTTTCGCTACATTCTCGTACCCGCATTGCTGCCCGCCTGGCTGACCGGCTTCGCGCTGGCGTTCGCCCGGGGTGTGGGTGAGTACGGTTCGGTGATCTTCATCGCTGGCAACATGCCGATGAAAACCGAGATCCTGCCGTTGCTGATCATGGTCAAGCTCGACCAATACGACTACACCGGCGCCACCGCCATCGGCGTGATGATGCTGGTGGTTTCCTTTGTCCTGCTGCTGCTGATCAACTTGCTGCAGCGGCGCATCGAAACCCCATAAGGAGGCGCGGAACATGTCCCAATCGTCTATTTCCGCCGCGTCCTCGGCCAACGCTGCCCGTCGTGGCAGCGCGGTGTCGCGGCGCATCCTGATCACACTGGGCTGGCTGGTGTTCGCGCTGTTCCTGCTGCTGCCGCTGTTTATCGTGGTGTCCCAGGGCTTGAAGAACGGCCTCGGCGCGTTCTTCGCGGCGATCCTTGAGCCGGACGCGCTGTCGGCGCTCAAGCTCACGGTGATCGCCGTGGTGATTTCGGTGCCGCTCAACCTGGTGTTTGGCGTCAGCGCCGCATGGTGTGTGAGCAAGTACTCGTTCCGTGGCAAGAGCATTCTGGTCACGCTGATCGACCTGCCGTTCTCGGTGTCACCGGTGATCGCGGGCCTGGTTTATGTGCTGATGTTCGGCGCCCAGGGCTTCTTCGGCCCGTGGCTGCAAGACCATGACATCCAGATCGTGTTTGCCCTGCCGGGCATTGTGCTGGCGACCATCTTTGTCACGGTGCCGTTCGTGGCCCGTGAACTGATCCCGCTGATGCAGGAGCAGGGCACCCAGGAAGAAGAAGCCGCACGCCTGTTGGGCGCCAACGGCTGGCAAATGTTCTGGCACGTGACCGTGCCGAACATCAAGTGGGGCCTGATCTACGGCGTGGTGCTGTGTACCGCGCGGGCGATGGGTGAGTTCGGCGCGGTGTCGGTGGTGTCCGGCCACATTCGCGGCGTGACCAACACCTTGCCGCTGCACGTCGAGATCCTCTACAACGAATACAACCATGTTGCCGCGTTTGCCGTCGCGAGCCTGTTGCTGATCCTGGCGCTCTTCATCCTGCTGCTCAAGCAGTGGAGCGAGAACCGTATCAACCGCCTGCGCAACAGCGCCGGTGAGGAATAAGTCATGTCGATCGAAGTCCGTAATGTCAGCAAGAACTTCAACGCCTTCAAGGCCCTGAACAGCATCAATCTGGACATCCAGAGTGGCGAGCTGGTGGCGTTGCTGGGCCCGTCCGGCTGCGGCAAGACCACCTTGCTGCGCATCATTGCAGGCCTGGAAACCCCGGACGCCGGCAGCATCGTGTTCCATGGTGAAGACGTGTCCGGCCACGACGTGCGTGATCGCAACGTCGGCTTTGTGTTCCAGCACTACGCGCTGTTCCGCCACATGACTGTGTTCGACAACGTTGCCTTCGGCCTGCGCATGAAGCCGAAAAACCAGCGCCCGAGCGAAAGCCAGATCGCGGTCAAAGTGCATGAATTGCTGAACATGGTGCAGCTCGATTGGCTGTCGGATCGCTACCCGGAACAACTCTCCGGTGGTCAGCGCCAGCGTATTGCTCTGGCGCGCGCCCTGGCGGTGGAGCCCAAAGTGCTGTTGCTGGACGAACCCTTCGGCGCCCTCGACGCCAAGGTGCGTAAAGAGCTGCGCCGCTGGCTGGCGCGCCTGCACGAAGACATCAACCTCACCTCCGTGTTCGTGACCCACGACCAGGAAGAGGCCATGGAAGTCGCCGACCGCATCGTGGTGATGAACAAGGGCGTGATCGAGCAGATCGGCTCGCCGGGCGAAGTCTACGAAAACCCGGCCAGCGATTTTGTCTATCACTTCCTGGGCGATTCCAACCGCCTGCACGTGGGCGAAGACAAGCACGTGCTGTTCCGCCCGCACGAAGTGTCGCTGTCACGCCATGAGCTGGAAGACCACCACGCGGCGCAAGTGCGCGACATTCGCCCGCTCGGCGCCACCACACGGGTAACGCTGAAGGTCGAAGGCCAAAGCGAGCTGATCGAGGCCGAAGTGGTCAAAGACCACGACAGCCTGACGGGTCTGGCGCGTGGCGAGACCTTGTTCTTCAAGCCCAAGGTCTGGCAAAAAGCCTGATCCCAACGCCAAACCCAATGTGCATACAGGGCTCATGTGGGAGCTGGCTTGCCTGCGATAGCATCACTGCGGTGTGACTGACACGCCGAGGTGATGCTATCGCAGGCAAGCCAGCTCCCACATTCAAACCTTGCTTGGCTTTAGATCGCGGCGTGCTACCGGGCCAGACCGCGCCTCAATCTGCTCTTTAAGGCCATGCCGCAACCCCAGCACAAACGCCAACTCCGCCACCACAAACAACGGCCCCACAATCAACCCCGACACATCGTCCACAAACGCCGGCTTCCTGCCTTCGTAATAGTGCCCGACAAACTGAATCACCCAGCCCACCACAAACATCCCGATGCCGCTGCTCAGCCACACCAGTGTGCTCTGCGCCGCCAGCGTATGCCCGGCCCACACCGACAAGCCCATCAGCACCGTCATCAGCACGCCCAGCGCCAGTTCCAGGCGCAGGTAAAACCACGCCGACAACAACGCGAGTACCACCGTCGGAGATATCCACAGGCTGCCGACGGCCCATTCGGGGCGCGACAACAGCACCGCCACGGCGACGACGATCAGCGGGATGCCGATAAAGTGGCTGGCGATATTGCGCGGGTCGCGGTGGTAGGCGGCGTATTGGCTGAGGTGGTCGACGAGGCTTTTCATTGTTGTTCCTCCTGTAGGATGCTTGATCATGCCCTGCCAGCCTTGGATTGACTGTCAGCTGGGCGACAATCTTCGGAGTGCTCATGGACACAGAGAAATGGCGTACTCGCTTGGCCACCGGCCACTGGTTCAGCCACCTGCCTGCGCCTTTTCAGCATAGCCTGCTGGCCCACGCCCGGCAGCGGCAGCTGGCGGCGGGGCAATACCTGTTCAAGCGTGGCGACCCGCCCTGTGGCCTGTACGCGGTGCTCGACGGCGCCTTGCGCATCAACGCGGTGAATGAGCATGGCAAGGAAGCGCTGTTGAGCCTGGTGGAATCACCCTTTTGGCTGGGTGAAATTTGCCTGTTCGATGGCCTGCCGCGTACCCATGACGCCTGCGCCGTCGGGTCGTGCACGTTGTTGCAGGTGCCGCAACAGGCGCTGCTGAATATCCTCAATGAACACCCGCAGTACTGGCGTGATCTGGCGTTGTTGATGAGCCAGAAGCTGCGCCTGAGTTTTATCAATATCGAGCAACTGAGCCTGATGCCGGCCTCGGTGCGCCTGGCGCATCGGTTGTTGATGATCGTCGAGGGTTACGGCGAGGCCGAGTCTTCAAAAAGCGTGTTGCAACTGCCCCAGGAAGACCTGGCCGCCATGTTGAGCCTGTCACGCCAGACCACCAACGCCTTGCTCAAAGACCTGCAGGCCCAAGGTATCGTGCGCCTGGGCTACGGCGAGATCGAAATCCTCGATGCCCGGCGACTGCGTGAGGCGGCGCACACCTGAGGGTGTTAGCCTGCAAACCTGATTAATCGAGGTGTGTTATGCGCGTGCTGTTAGTGGAACATGAATCCGAAGAGGCACAGCGGATGGCCCAGGGCTTGAACGAGGCCAGTTACAGCGTCGAAGTCGCGGCCAATGGCATGGCGGCGTTGCGCCTGGTTGAAAGCACTGAGTACGACCTGGTGATCCTGGATGTGATGCTGCCGGGTCTCAATGCCTGGAAGTTGCAGCAGGCGATCCGGTTGAAGGGTGAGACGCCGATGTTGTTCCTGACCACGCCGGGCGGGATTGAAGACCGCTTGCGTGGGCTGGAACTGCATGAGGATGATTATTTGCTCAAGCCGTTTGAAGACAAGGTGCTGGTGGCGCGGGTGAAAAAACTCTTGCGGCGTGGTCGCTGAATTCGGGGTGACTGAGCCACCGCTATCGCAGGCAAGCCAGCTCCCACAGTTGGAATGCATTCCCCTGTGGGAGCTGGCTTGCCTGCGATGAGGCCCGACCTAGCGCAACCCATCGCGAAACTGCCCCGGCGTCATCCCCGTCCAGCGCTTGAACGCTCGGCTGAAACTGCTGGTATCGGCAAACCCAAGCAAATAACTGGTCTCGGCCAATGAGCAGTGCGGATCGCGCAAGTGCAGCAGTGCCAGGTTCTCGCGGCACTCGTTGAGCAATGCATCAAACCGACAGCCCTCATCCGCCAGATGCCGTTGCAAGCTGCGCAGGCTCAGGTGCAAGGCCTGGGCGATGCGCTCGGCGCTCGGCTCACCCTCGGGCAGTTGCGCCTCGATGGCCGCGCGCACCTTGCGCTCCCACGTCAGCGGTTGCAGTTGGGCAAGGGTGCGCTTGAGCACGGTTTCATTGTGCTCGGCCAACTCGGGGTTGGCGTCGTCCAGGTGGCTGTCGAAGTCCTGGGCGGAAAATTCAAGACGGTCTTCCTCGGCAGCGAAAAACACCGGTGCGCGAAATACCGTGTGCCAGGGTTTTGGATCCGCCGGTTCCGGCCGCCGCAGGTACACCGCCAACGGCGCGTAGTCACGGCCCAGGCGATTACGGCAGGTGCGCACATAGATCGCTGCAAACGCATCAATCGCTTCCGGCGCGGGTGCCGGACTGTCCGCAGGTTGCAGCAGACGAAAGCGGTAACGCTCGCCATCTCCGCTAAGCTCCAGGGTCAGGGCATCGCTGACCACCTGGTGATACCGCACAATGCGCTCGAACACCTCACGCAGGCTGCCGCTGGCCACCAGTGCATAACCCAGCGCATGAAAGGTGGTCGGGCTCACAAACCGCGACACGCGCAAGCCGATCGCCGGGTCGCCACTGGCCTGCACTGCCAGCGCCCACAGGCGCGTGGTGGCCGACAGCGGGTAACGCGCATTGGGGTCGTCCATCTGCTGCGGGTCGAGCCCGGCCTCGATGCACAGCGCGGCGCTGTCCAGGTTCAGGGCGTCGAGCTGCTTGCGCAGGGCGCGGGTCCAACTGGCGAGGGAGGTGGGTTCAGTCATGGTGATTGGCGCTTGCGGTCAACAGGTTGGCGTCCGGGGCTAGCGTCCCGCCCGACCGCGTGGGGCAGGATGGACGTATCACTTAACAAGAGGATGGGAGCATGGACGGTACTTCTGCAAGTCCCCAACAGATGAACGCGCAACAGCGCTCGGCAAAAATCCGCGAAGTGGTGCTCGCCGAAGGCGTGCGATTGCGCCAACAGCACCCCTGGCTGCTGCATCAGGACGCGTTGGGCGCGGGCATCCTGGCCTTTGCCTTGCTCGGCATGCTCGGCTCGGCGGCGCTCTATATCACCGGCCATATGGCCTGGTGGGCGTGCCTGCTGCTCAACGCCTTCCTCGCTTCGCTGACCCACGAGCTGGAACACGACCTGATCCACAGCATGTATTTTCGCAAGCAACGCGTACCGCACAACCTGATGATGGGCCTGGTGTGGCTGGCGCGGCCGAGCACCATCAACCCGTGGATTCGTCGGCACTTGCACCTTAACCACCACAAGGTATCCGGCACCGAAACCGATATGGAAGAACGCGCCATCACCAATGGCGAGCCCTGGGGGTTCGCGCGGTTGCTGATGGTGGGCGATAACGTGATGTCGGCGTTTATCCGCATGCTGCGGGCCAAAACCTGGCGTCACAAACTCAAGATCCTCAAGCGCTCGCTGCTGGTCTACGCACCGCTGGCGCTGCTGCATTGGGGCGCGTGGTATGTGTTCCTGGGCTTTCATGCCGCCAATGGCATCGCCAGCCTGATGGGCGCGCCAATCCAGTGGTCTGCCGGTACCTTGCAGATGATGCAGGTGATTGATATCGCCGCCGTGGTGATCATCGGCCCTAACGTGCTGCGCACTTTTTGCCTGCATTTTGTCAGCTCCAACATGCACTATTACGGTGATGTGGAACTGGGCAACGTGATCCAGCAAACCCAGGTGCTCAACCCGTGGTGGATGTGGCCGTTGCAGGCGTTCTGCTTCAACTTTGGCAGCACTCATGGCATCCACCATTTTGTGGTGAAGGAGCCGTTCTACATCCGTCAGATGACGGCCAAGGTCGCCCACCAGGTGATGCGCGAGATGGGCGTGCGCTTCAATGATATCGGCACGTTTACCCGCGCCAATCGGCTAGAGCGCCAGGAACGGCCGGACGCCGAATTGGCGTTCAGCAAGCAATAAACGCCAGCGGCAGGTCGCGAATCTGTTCGCGCAGCGGCGGCTGATAGTGGTCGTCGCTGATCAGCTCATGCAGCAGCTCTTCGCGCAGTTGGTGGAACTCGAAGCTGCTGCGCTGGCGCGGATGGGGCAGGGCGATGTCCACCACCTGCTTGATCCGCCCGGGTCGCGGCGCCATCACCACCACGCGGTCAGCGAGGAAAATCGCTTCTTCCACATCGTGGGTCACCAGCACCGTGGTAATTTTGGCGCGGGCGCGAATGGCCAATAGCTCGTCCTGCATCTGCTGGCGGGTCAGCGCATCAAGGGCGCCGAACGGCTCGTCGAGCAACAGAATGCGCGGGCTGGCCACCAGACCACGGGCGATAGCCACACGTTGCGCCATGCCGCCGGACAGCTGATGCGGGTAAGCGCGGGTAAAGTCGGTAAGGCCCACCAATTCGATAAAGTCACCGATGCGCCGGTTGCGCTCGGCCTCGCTCAACGGCTCGTTGACCAGGCCCAGGCCGATGTTTTCTGCGACCGTCAGCCAGGGGAACAAACGATGCTCCTGGAACACGATGCCGCGTTCGCCGCCAATGCCCTTTACGGCGTTGCCATCCACCCGGATCTCGCCACGAAACTGCGTGTCCAGCCCCACCAGCAGGCGCAGCAGGGTGGATTTGCCGCAGCCGCTGGAACCCACAATCGCCACAAACTCGCCTTCGGCAATGTCCAGGTTGAATTCGCGAATCGCCTCCAGCTCAAAGCCGTCGACGTCAAAGGTCTTGCCCACATGGTTGAAGCTGACGATGGGTGCGTTCATGCGTGTCTCCAGCGCGTGGCGCGGGTTTCGATGCGTTGGCCGATAAGGTTGAGGGTCGCGCCGGTGAGGCCGACCAGCAGCATGCCGCCCATGATCAGGTCCATGCGCAGCAACTGTTGGGCGCCGATCATCAGGCTGCCGATGCCGCCATTGGAGGGCATGAAATATTCCGCGCCAATGGTGCCCAGCCAGGCATAGATCAGGCTCAGGCGCAGGCCGGCGAAGATCCCCGCCGCCGCGCCCGGCAGCACCAGGCGGCGCAGGCGCTGGAACAGGTTCAGGCGCAGCACTTGCGCGGCTTCGCGCAGCTGTGGCGACAGGTTCAACACGCTGCGCTGCGTGGCGATAAACAGTGGAAAAAACGCCGCCAGGGCGATAAACACCCACTTGGCCAATTCACCCAGGCCGAACCAGGCGGTGAGTAATGGCACCCAGGCGAAAATTGCGATCTGGCGCAGTGCGGCCAGGGTCGGCCCGAGCACTCGCTCGCTGCGTCGCGACAAACCCAGCCACAAGCCCATGGCAAACCCCAGGCTGCCGCCGAGCAACAAGCCTCCCAGCGTGCGGCCGAGGCTTTTGCCCAACGCGCCGGACAGGCTGCCATCCAGCACACCGGCGGCGGTGGTTTGCAGCACGGCCCATGGGCTGACCAGAATATTCGGGTCCACCCAAGCCTGATCCGTCGCCACCTGCCACAACGCCGCCAACAGCAACGGCAACAACCACGGTTGCAGGCGTTGCCACCCCTCATAACGCGGGCCGCGCCGAATCTGCGCAGTGGCCGGGTGCGGCCAGTGCACCCATTTGCGGTCCAGCCAGCCGATGCCGCGATCCATCACCACGCCCAGCACACCGATGACCACGATGCACACGAAGACAATATCGAGCATGAACAACTGGCGTGCCCAGACCATCAGGTAGCCGATGCCTTCGCTGGACGCCAGCAGCTCCACGGCCAGCAACGAAGTCCAGCCCGCCGCCAGCGCCAGGCGCACACCGGCCATGAAGGCCGGCAATGCAGCGGGCAGGATCAGCCGACGAATCAGCAGATGGGTGGGCAGGCGCAGCACGCGGGCGGCTTCACGCAGGTTGGGTTGCGCGTCACGCACACCGACCAGTGTGTGCAGGGTGACGGGCACCACAATCGCCTTCACCAGCACCACCAGCTTCAAGGTTTCGCCGATGCCGAAAAACACCATGAACAACGGGATCCAGGCCAGGGTCGGCACTTGCGACAGTGCGCTGAACGTGGGGAACACCAGGCGTTCGGCACGCGCGCTGAAACCCAATAGCGCACCCAACAGCGCCCCGGCGCCGATACCGGCCAGCAGCCCCCAGAACAAACGCTGCAAGCTGATCGCCAGGTTGCTCCATAACTCGCCGCCGGCCAGTTCCACGGCGCTGCTCCACACCAGCGACGGCGCGGGCAAAATTTGTTCGCTCATCCACTGATGACGGCTGGCCAACCACCACAGCGCAAACAGCGCCAGCGGCAACAGCCAGGGCAGCAGACGCTCACCGAGCAAGGGCCAGCGCGGCATGGAGGCTGAAAGAGGCAGGCTCAACTGTGAAGTACGGGCCATGGCGGACCTTCCTCGGCGTTATGTGATTTCGATCTTATAAAAATGGAATCAAGATGATTGTGAGATAAGAAAAATCATTTAAAGCCTCTGTCCGGCACGCATCCAATGCATTCGAAGAATATTTTCGATGCTGTTTATGCATACGCCGCTGGAGCCAGCGTTTCTGCTTGCATAGTCCAAAAAGCTATTAAATTGTGAATTTATAGTATTTAAAGTTTTGCTCGGGCTATGCCTACTTTCTGCTCCCCAGGCGACCGTCGCCCACCAGGAGCTGCGCTTATGAAACTGCCCTTCAAACGTCTGATCAGCCTGTTCGCGGGCACCGCCCTGGCCGGGTTGGTGCACGCTGCCGACCTCAAGGAAATCCGCATCGCCGTGCCTGACTTGAGTGCCGGCAGCCAGCACAGCGGCGGCGGTATAACGGATGTATTGCGCGAGCAGCAGGTCTTCGAAAAAGCCTTTGCCGACCAAGGCATCACGATTCAGTGGAACTACTTCAAGGGCGCCGGTCCCGTGATCAATGAAGCCTTCGCCAATGGCCAGGTGGACTTGGCCTACCTGGGCGATCTGGCGGCGATCATCGGTCGCTCCAATGGGCTGGACACGCGTTTGCTCAGCGCCTCCGCGCGCGACATCAAGCAGTACCTGGGCGTGGTGCCGGGCTCGGGGATCAAGACTTTGCAAGATCTCAAGGGCAAGCGCGTGGCGGTGTTCCGTGGTACGGCCAGCCAGTTGTCGTTCGACAGTGCATTGGCCAGCCAGGGCTTGAATGAAAAGGACATGAAGGTCATCAACCTGGATTTCAACGCGGCGGGCGCGGCATTGGCCGCCAAGCAGATTGATGCGACCTGGGGCGGTTCGAACCTGACGGCGTTGCAGGCCAAAGGGCTGGCGGAAATACCGCTCACCACCAAGGACCTCGGCGGTGCCGGCAGCGTCCAGGCGGTGCTGGTGGGCAGCAAACAGTTTGTCGACGAACACCCTGATGCGGTGGCCAAGTTGCTCAAGGCCCAGCAGCAAGCGGTGCAGTGGTTGACCACCGACAGCAACAAGCAGGCCTACATCGAGTTGGTGTCGGGGCGTGCCAGTTATCCGCCGGTGATCCTGACCAACGACTTGAAAGACCAGCAGCTCAGCGAGATTTTCCCGGCGACCCTGGATCCGGTGTTCCTGGGCAAGTTGCAGGGCGCGGTGGACTTGGCGTCCAAGGAGCGCTTGATTCGCAAGTCGTTTCAGGTGAGTGACTGGGTGGCGCCGAACCTGGCGGCGGCGGGGCTCTGAGAATTTTGGCGGCTGGGATATTGCTATCGCAGGCAAGCCAGCTCCCACAGGGGAATGCATTCCAACTGTGGGAGCTGGCTTGCCTGCGATGAGGCCCGTCAAACCGCCACACTCACCTCCTGCCTGTCGACCTCCACCAATGTCTCGATCATCGCCTTCGCCGCCGGCGATAACCTCGACCCGGTGCGGCTGACAATCCCGCACCGCGCACTCATGGTCTCCATGTTCTGCGGCAGGTTGCGCCAGTGCAGCAGTACCAGCGAACCCTGTGCGATGGCCTCGGCAAAGGCTTCCTCGGTGCCCACGCCGATGGCATTCGATTGCAGCACGATTTTTACCAGTGCCGGGAAGTGTTCAGTCTGAATGCTGGGTGAAAAATCCATGCGCCCGCTCAGGTTCGCCAGCAGTTTACGAATGCCCTGGGAGATCAGCGGCGAGGCCAGCGGGTAGTCGAACATGTCGTTGGTCGACAGGCTGTCCTTGGCCAGCAACGGGTGCCCCGGGCGGCAGAAGAATACGCCGCGCTTGGGCGTCAGTGCGCGAGTCTGGAAATTCGGGTCGGCCTCGAACTGGCGGATGTCGGCGATAAAAAATTCGATCTCTTCGCGGCTCAAGGCGCGGCTGAGTTTTTCCCAGTTATCCACCTGGAAACTGGTGCGGATTTTCGGGTGCACGCCGATAAAACGCGCCACTGCGTCCGGCACCAGTTTTACCGCTGGCGCCGGGCCACAACCGAAGCGCAGGTCGCCGGCGTCGAGCTTGGTCATGCGCGTGACTTCACTGCTCAGCAGCGCGGCGCCGTGCACCAGGGTCAAGGCATGTTGCAGCACCACCTGGCCCTCTGGCGTGGGGCGCAAGTCCTTGTGGCCACGGTCGACCAGCACGCAGCCGAATTCCTGTTCGAGCCCCTGGATGCTGCGGCTGAATGCCGGTTGGGTGATGCCCATGGCGTCGGCGGCGCGCACGAAACTGCGGTGTTCGTTGAGGGCGATGAAGTACCGAAGTTGGCGAAGATCCATATGCTTTCCCGGCATTTTAAAAATAGGTCGAAGGCATTTGCGACCGTGGGAGCTGAGGTTTTAAATGCAAGCTCTTATTCCGTCAACGAAGCATTGATTCATTTGCTAGATCTAAATTGCATATGAATAGAGCGTTGCAGGAAAGCATCCCACCATCAGCAGGCACATGAGGGTCATCACAATGAGCAACGCCGCATTAGCTGTTCAACCCGTCGCCCAGGCGCTCGACATCCACCCGGTGGCCGGCCGCATCGGCGCCGAGATCCGTGGCATCAAACTCTCCGGCGACCTGGATGCCGCCACCGTCGAGGCCATCCAGCAAGCGCTGGTGCAGTACAAAGTGATCTTCTTCCGCGAGCAAACCCACCTCGATGACCAGCGCCAGGAAGCCTTCGCGCACCTGCTCGGCGAGCCGATCGCACACCCGACGGTGCCGGTGCGCGACGGCACGCGCTTCCTGTTGGAACTGGACGGTGCCCGTGGCCAGCGCGCCAATTCCTGGCACACCGACGTGACCTTCGTCGATGCCTACCCGAAAGCCTCGATCCTGCGTTCGGTGTTGGCACCAACGTCTGGTGGCGACACGGTGTGGGCCAATACGGCCGCCGCCTACAACGACCTCAGCGCCGACCTGCGCGCACTCGCCGACAACCTTTGGGCCGTGCACAGCAACGAGTACGACTACGCCGGGCGCAAGCCGGATGTGTCGCTGGAAAAGCTTGAGGAATATCGCAAAATCTTTACTTCCACCGTGTATGAAACCGAGCACCCAGTGGTGCGTGTACACCCGGTCAGCGGCGAAAAAACCTTGCTGTTGGGCCACTTCGTCAAACGCCTCAAAGGCTATTCCCAGACCGAATCGGCGCAGCTGTTCAACCTGCTGCAAGGCCACGTCACCCGCCTGGAAAACACCGTACGCTGGCGCTGGAACACCGGCGACGTGGCGATCTGGGACAACCGCGCCACTCAGCACTACGCGGTGGACGACTACGGCACCCAGGAACGCATCGTGCGTCGAGTGACGCTCAAGGGCGATGTGCCGGTGAGTGTGCAAGGGCAGCGCAGCCAGACCACCAAAGGTCTCTAAACCGGTTGGAGATTAAACAATGTGGGAGCTGGCTTGCCTGCGATAGCATCGCCTCGGTGTGACTGATACACCGAGGTGTCTGCATCGCAGCGGTGCGACGATTCGACAAGCCAGCTCCCACAATAGTTTTTTGTGTGTTTACCAGACGCCGATTTTTACCACCTTCTCCGCCTCAGGCTCACCGTACCGGAACCACTGGCCACGCGAATCAACCTCCGCATGGCTGATGGTGGTACGCCGCTTCAACCCGCGCAGCCACTCGAACAGATAACCCAAGTGAGTTTCGCGCACCGCCGCATACGCTGGATCCTCGCCCAAATCGTGCACTTCCTGCGGGTCATTTTCCAGGTCAAACAGCTGTGGACGAAAGCCGTCATAGGCCAGGTATTTCCAACGCTCACTGCGCACCATGGTCATGCGGCAGCGGTCGATAGGCTGCGCCAGCCGCTCGCGGGCGGGAGCCTGGAAGGCATAGTCATATTCAGCGATGGCGTAATTGCGCCAGGTGATGGGTTCGCCGTGTAGCAGCGGGATCAGCGAGCGGCCTTCCAGGCGATGGTCTGCGGCGGGCAAGCCCAGGGCATCGAGGAACGTTGGCAGGGCGTCGATGGTTTCCACCAGGCGCTCGTCCACCGCGCCACGGCTGATATCGGCACTGGCACGCGGGTCGCGCACGATCAGCGGAATGCCCACCGCCGGCTCCAGCAGAAACTCTTTTTCGCCCAGGAAGTGGTCGCCGAGGAAGTCGCCATGGTCGCTGGTGAACACGATCAGCGTGTCATCCCAGCGGCCGTTGCTTTGCAGAACATCGAACAGCCGCCCGAGTTGATCATCGACTTGTTTGATCAGGCCCATGTAGGTTGGAATCACCGTGAGCCGCACTTCATCTCGGGAAAAATTCACGCTCTCCTGATGCTGACGGAAAGCCTGGTAAACCGGATGATCACTGGTGTGCGCAGGTTGAATCGGCGCCTGGATATGCGCGGCGCCATACAACGCGTGATACGGCGCCGGCGCAATGTAGGGCCAGTGCGGCTTGATGTACGACAGGTGCAAGCACCACGGCTGTTCGCCTTGTTCAGCGATAAAGTCGATGGCGCGGTCGGTGGTGTAGACAGTCTCCGAATGCTGCTCGGCTACCCGCGCAGGCAATCCGGCGTTGCGCATGTGCCAGCCGCTGAGCACCTCACCGTTTTCACCGGCGGCGGCGTTGGCCCATTCATGCCACGGGTTGGTGCCGTCGTAGCCGTGCTCGCGCAGGTACTGGGTGTAGGGCGCGGACTCACGTTTTTCCGCGAACAGCGGGCTGTCGGGGTAGATGCCGTCATGGCGCAAATACGCGTCGAAGCCCACCTCATTGAAGGGCTCGGCCTGCGGACTTTCAGGGTCGATATTCAGGCGTTGCAAGGCCTCCAGGTTCGGCGTGGCGTGGGTCTTGCCCACCAGCGCGGTGCGGATGCCATGGGGGCGCAGGTAGTCGCCGATGGTCAGCTCCTCCAAGGGCAGCGGCACCGCGTTCCAGGCCACCTGATGGCTGCTGACATAGCGCCCGGTGTACGCCGACATCCGCGACGGCCCGCAAATGGTGCCCTGGGTGTAGGCGCGGCTGAAACGCACGCCGGCGGCGGCGAGGCGGTCGATATTCGGCGTGTGCAAATGCGCGTGGCCGTAGCACGACAGGTAATCGCGGCGCAGTTGATCACACATGATGTAGAGCACGTTGCGCAAGGGTTGGGAGTTGGACATGGGGTTTCACCGGACTGAGGACAGGTGAAGGTTTTCGCTGTTCGGGTGGTGGACTGGCAAGTGCATTTGAGGACTTGGTTTTATGCAGGGAATGCATGGGTATTGCTACCGGCGCTATCGCAGGCAAGCCAGCTCCCACAGTTGAAATGCGTTCCCCTGTGGGAGCTGGCTTGCCTGCGATAACGCCCGCTCAGACGGCGACATTCTCCAGCGCGCACACATCCTCATCCAGCTCATCAATCTGCTTGATCTGCTCAATCATCGCCTCCGCCAACGGCGATAACCGATACCCCGCACGGCTGACAATCCCGTAGCGCGTATAGCGCTCTTCCAAGTCCTCAGCCAGCCCATCAATCTTCAAACACACCAACTCACCCCGGGCCATGTGCAGCACATCGCTGTTGGCGCTGACGATGCCGATCGCATCCGAGCGCAACACCACACCCATCAGGCTGTAGCCGTTTTCACACTCCACATTGGGCAGGTAATCCGGCCGGCCGCTGAGGTCGACGATCACTTTGCGCAGGTTCGGCGGGCGAATCGTCACCGCCAGCGGGTAGCTCATCAGCTCGGCCGCGCTGACACTGTCGCGCTCGGCCAGCGGGTGCCCGGCGCGGCAGCAGAAGTACCAGCGCCGCGCGCGCAGGCGGTGGGTGTGGTAGTCCGGGTTGGCTTCGAAGTGGCGGGTGTCGGCGACGAAAAATTCGAACTCTTCGCTGAGCAGGCGCTTGCTCAAACTTTGCCAGTCATCCACCTGGAACTGCACGCGGGCCTTGGGGTAGCGCCCGATAAAACTGCCGATGGCACGCGGGATCAACCCGGCAGCGGGCGCCGGGCCGCAGCCGAAGCGCAGTTCACCGGCTTCCAGGCCATTGAACTGGCTGATCTCGTTGGCCAGTTGTTGCGCGCCGCTGACCAGGCGCCGTGCATGTTCGAGCAGCACCTGGCCTTGTTTGGTCGGCGCCAGGTCCTTGCGGCCACGGTCTACCAGTTGGCAACCGGCACTGTGTTCCAGCGCCTGGATGCTGCGACTGAACGCCGACTGCGACAGGTTCACGGCCAACGCCGCCGCGACAAAACTGCGTTGTTCGGCAAGGGCAATAAAGTGGCGAAGTTGGCGTAAGTCGATATGCATTTTTCACATCAAAAATATCCGGGAAATGCATTGGCTATGCATTAGGTCGACTCCTTATAAAGGCTATCTCTTATGCAGTAAATGTTCGATAAAACATAAATAAATAACCTTTTGGAATATCTATTGATGGATATTTCCGGGTTTCGGAGCCGCTTATGAGTCTGTTGAAGTCCTTGCCCCTGGCCATGTTGGTGGCCGGCAGCACCACTTGGTCGCCGACCCAGGCCGCCGAAACGCCTGCGCCTGCCGGCAAGGGTGAAAACGCCAGCGGCCAGCTTGAGACCGTCACGGTGACCGCCCGGCGGCGTACCGAAAGCGCCCAGGAAGTGCCGACGCCCATGAGCGTCATCGGCGGCCAGGCGCTGGAGAGCCAGCGGGTCTACCGCATTCAGGATTTGCAGCAACTGGTGCCCAGCGTCAACGTCGCTTATATGCATGCGCGTCAGTCCAGCGTGTCGATTCGCGGGTTGGGCAACAACCCGGCCAGCGACGGTCTGGAAGGCAGCGTGGGGCTGTATATCGACAACGTTTATCTCGGGCGGCCGGGCATGGCGGTGTTCGACTTGATGGACATCGAGCAGCTTGAAGTCTTGCGTGGTCCGCAAGGCACCTTGTTCGGCAAGAACACCACGGCGGGGGTGATCAATATCAGCACGCGCGCGCCGAGTTTCACTCCGGAGCGCAGCATTGAAACCTCGTTGGGCGAGGATGGTTATTTCCAGACCAAGGGGACGATTTCCGGCCCGCTCACCGACGAGTTGGCGGGGCGTTTTTCCGCCTATCGCACACGCAGCGATGGCGACATCAAGAACGAATACAACGGCCATGACCTTAACGGCGGTTCACGCCAGGGCTTTCGCGGGCAGTTGCTGTACAAGCCCAGCGACACGTTCAACCTGCGCTGGATCGGCGACTACAACGAAGAAGACTCCAGCGCCGGCACCCGCGTGCTGTACAGCACAGGGCCGACCATCAATGGCACCAACCTCTATCAATCCCGCGCCGCAGCGGCGGGCGCGACTCTGGTGGATGGCACCCATCGCAAGGTCAACCTGGACAACGACCAGCATGTCACCGTGTTCCAGGGCGGCACTTCATTGGAAGCCAACTGGACGTTGCCGAGTGACTTCACCCTGACCTCGGTCAGTTCCTATCGCTGGTGGAATTTCACCCCGCGCAATGACGACGGCCTCAATGTGCCGGCGTCGTATAACGCCGGTGTGTCGGTGGAAGATAAGCAGTGGTCCCAGGAGTTCCGCCTGGCCTCGCCCACCGGCGGTTTCTTCGACTATGTGCTGGGCGCCTACTACTTCGGCAATTCGCTGGATAACAAATCCTTCGCCTATTACGGGCCAAAGGCGGATATCTGGAATGGCACGCCGACCGGCGCGCTGAATGATGTGAGCACCGTCGGCAACGGGCATATTCGCACCGACAGCTTTGCCCTGTTCGCCCAGGGCACCTGGCACCTCACCGAACGCCTGGATTTCACCGCCGGTGTGCGCGGCACTTACGAAGAAAAAAGCGCCTGGGTCAGCCGCAATGCGCCCGTGGGTGGCGCTGCGGTCACCGGCGCCGCTGCCACGGCGCGGCGTGGGCGCACCGGCGCGTATGACTCCGGCGATCTCAACCAGTACAGCGCCACGCCGTCGGGGCTGCTCAACCTGAGCTATCACTTCAACGACAACCTGCTTGGCTACGCCACGTTGTCCCATGGCGAGAAGTCCGGCGGGGTGAACTTGGTGGTGGGCTCTGCGCCGACGGCCGGGGCCGATTCGCTGCTGGTCGGCACCGAGCGCGCCAACAACGCCGAGCTGGGGTTTAAAAGCACGCTGTGGGACCGCCGTCTGCAACTCAATGCCAACCTGTTCTGGACCCAGGTCAACGGCTACCAGACCAACGCCTACGACCAGGACAACCGCGTGCAATACCTGACCAACGCCGGTTCCGTGCGCTCGCGCGGCGTGGAAGTGGAGAGCACGCTGGTGCCGATCCGGGGCCTGACGTTGAATATCAATGGCTCGTTCAACGATGTGAGTTACCTGTCTTACAAAGATGCGCCGTGCCCACCGGAAGTCAGCTTGCGTCCGGGTGCGCCGGCCTCCTGCGATTTGAGCGGCCACCAAGTGGTGGGCGCGTCCAAGTGGATCGCCAACGCCAACGGTGAGTACAAGTGGAACCTGGATAACGGCTTCGAACCTTACGTGACCGCCAGCTATGCATTCCGCTCCAAAGCGGTGGGCACGGTGGAGGATTCCGACTATGGGCAGATTCCGGCCTACGCGGTGGTCAACCTCTCTACCGGCCTGCGCGGCAACTACCAGCAAGGGCAGTGGGATGTGTCGTTGTGGCTGAAAAACGCCTTCGACAAAACCTACTACACCACCCTGTGGACGGGCGGCAACGGCGGCTACGAAGGCTTGCTGGGCACGCCGCGCACCCTAGGCGTGACGGGCCGCTACGACTTCTGAGTCGGTGCGGTAGGTGGCCGGGTTGAACACCCGCGTCACCACCAGCATCGCCAGCACCGTGACCGTCAGCACCACCCAGGCGCTGACGAAGTTGCCGGTGAGTTCGCGCAGCCAGCCGGTCAGCCAGGGCGAAACCGCGTTGATCAAAAAGCCCACGCCCTGCACGAAGGCCGCCAGTTGCCCGGCCTGACGTGGATCGCGGTGGTGGTCGAGGGTCAGCAGCAGGCTCAGGGCGAAACACGCGCCCAGGCCAAAACCGCACAAGGCTACCCACAGGTGCGGGTACTCCAGCGGTGCGAGGATCAGGCCGAGGTAGCCGACAGTCTGCGCCAACAGGCTGATGCCGAGCAGCGGGCGACGGTCGATACCGCGCTGAGCCAGCACCGGCATCAACAGCGCAGCGATCACCTGGAAGATGGTCATGAACGCCAGCAACGAACCGCTCGGCAACACGCCCCAGCCGAGTTGCTGATAGTAGGCCGGCAGCCACGCCACCATGCTCATGTAGCCGCAATTCACCAGCCCGAAATACAACGCCAGCAGCCAGGCCCGACGATTGCGCAGCCCCTTGAAGGCAGGCGCGATTTGCTGGTTTCTCGCCGCGCCCAACGGCAGCCAGGCCCACAGCAGCAACGCCCCCAATGCAGGTAACAGCCAAACGCCAAGCCCTGCCTGCCATTGTTGAAAATGCGTAGCCACCACGGGGCTGAGCAACGCCGCCAGGCCACCGCCCGCCATTAACGAGGCCGAGTACACGCCCATCGCCACCGGCACGCGGTGATGAAATTCGCGCTTGATCATCGCCGGCACCAACGCCTGGATCAATGCCACACCGGCGCCGCCCAGCAACGCGGTAACCAGCAGCGCCGACGCCTGGCCCATCAACCAGCGCGCCAGGCACGCCAGCAGAATCATCATCAAGCCCAGCGCGATGCCGCGCCGTTCGCCCAGGCGTGCCTCCACGCGCACACCGACCAGCGCCACCAGGCCCATGCACACCACCGGCAGGCTGGTGAGCAGGGCGCTGCTTTGGAAGCTCAGGCCGGTGGCTTGGCGGATCTCGCCGAGCAAGGGGCTGATGGAGCTGAGGATGGGACGCAGGTTCAGGCCCAGTACGACCAAAAGGCCCCAGCCGGCGAGTTTTCCCGCAAATGAATGGTTGAGCGTCATGCACGGCCTGTCGTCTGCGCAAAAGAGGCGTGAAGTATGGCCAGCCGCCAGAGTATTCTGAAATTAAATATAACCATGCCAATCAGTGGCAAACGCAATGGTGACGAGCATGTTTGATCCCGTGTTACTGCGCAGTTTTGTCGCCGTGGTGGATTGCGGCAATTTCACCCGCGCCGCCGAGCGCCTGCACTTGACCCAATCCACCGTCAGCCAGCAGATCCGTCGCCTGGAAGACACGGTGGCGTGCCAGTTGCTCGACCGTGACCAGCGCCGCGTGGTGGCCACGGCCGAGGGCGAGCGTTTGCTGGCGTACGCGCGGCGCATCCTCGCGCTGCATGAAGAGGCCGCCGATGTATTGATCAACCAGCAAAGCGACGGCGTATTGCGCCTGGGTGTGCCGGAGGACTTTGCTGCCGAGCGCCTGATGCCGTTGCTGTCGGCTTTTGTGGTGGCCTATCCGCGGGTGCGTCTTGAGGTGACCAGCGGCCTGGGCCCCGAGTTGCAGCGCCAATACCGTGCCGGCGAGTTCGACGTGTTGCTGGTCAAGCAGATGGGCGACAGCGACGACTGCGTGGCCTCGTGGCCGGAACCCCTGTGCTGGGTCGACAGCCGCGACATGCCGTCGCTGGGGCGCGACCCGCTGCCCCTGGTGGCGTTTCCGGTAGGCGGTTTGTACCGCAATGAAATGCTCCACCACCTGGAAGTCGGCGGCTGGCGTTGGCGTATCGGCTATTCCAGCGCCAGTTTGGCCAGTGTGTGTTCGGCGGTGGCGGCGGGGCTGGGCATCAGCTTGTTGCCACGGCGGGTGGTGCAGCCTGGGCATGTGGTGCTCGACGATGACAGTGGTTTGCCGATGGTGCAGGGCGTGCGCCTGGCGCTGTATGGCCGCAGTGGGTTGGGCGCGGCCGGGCAGACTTTGCAGCAGCAATTGTTCGCTCTATGCGCCAACAACCCATCTTGAAGCGTTCGACGAGTATTTTTTTGTGGCGAGCGGGCTTGCCCCGCGTTGGGCTGCGCAGCAGACCCAAAACCTGCCAATACGCTATGCCTGGCGCGCCGCGTTTTGCCTTAGAGGGGCCGCGGCGCAGCCCAACGCGGGGCAAGCCCGCTCGCCACAATCCATGCGTTTACTGAATATTTTTTATGCCTTTAAAGCATTCAAAAACAACCCCTTCGCCACAGGCCACGGCCGCCGTGGCTTTGGCGTTTCAGGATGTTTCGTTTATTCAATTCAGATCTATGTATAACTTTAAAGATTACTTTAAGAGATAAGCGTCTAGCCCCGATGATTCAGCCCTCGACGGCCGCTTTGGCAGGCCTGTCGGTTTTTTTGTGCGAAAACCGTAGGGAGTGAATCAATGGGCAAAGTCCAGACCGCCGCCAGTGCACCCGAGGCGCAGTGGCGCCAGGCACCGGGTGGTGAGTTGGTCGACCTTGGCCGGCCGCACCGCGCGCCGTTGGGGCAATTGCGTTTGCAGAAAACCCCGAAGCGTTTTTCGAGCCGTCGCGAAGGGATTCTGCTCGGGTTGCTGGTGCTGGCCCTGCACGGTGCGGTGATCTATTGGGTGAGCCAGAAGCCCACGCCGGTGCTGCCGATTGTGCCGCCGGAAATCCCGCCGATGACCATCGAATTTTCCCAGCCCGCGCCGCCGGTGGTGGAGCCGCCTCCGCCTGTGCCGCCACCACCGCCGCCACCTGTGGTCGAGCCACCGCCGCCGGTTGTCGACGAGTTGGCCGCCAAGCCTGCACCGCCAAAACCTGTTCCAAAACCCAAACCAAAGCCGGTCCCGAAACCGGAACCCAAGCCTGTGCCAAAAGCGGTCGAGCAACCGCCCGCGCCACCGACACCCGCGCCTCCAGCGCCCGCAGCGCCACCGACGCCGTCACCTGCACCGGTGACACCGGCTTCGGCCAACGCTGCGTACCTGAAGAACCCGGCGCCGGAGTACCCGTCACTGGCCCAGCGCCGAGGCTGGGAAGGCACGGTGTTGTTGCGCGTGCATGTGTTGGCCAGCGGCAAGCCGGGCGAGGTCCAGATCCAGAAAAGCAGCGGTCGCCAGCAACTCGACGACGCCGCACTGACCGCCGTAAAGCGTTGGAGCTTCGTGCCGGCCAAGCAGGGCGATGTGGCCCAGGACGGCTGGGTCAGCGTTCCGATCGATTTCAAGATTCACTAACTATTCGGCAGCGGTGTGTTGGACACGCCGCCACCTGCACAGAGGGAAAACATCATGGCATTAGCATCTCCACTTGAATCCATCGAAAGCGCGGTGATCTGGCTGCTGGTGGTCTTTTCGGTCGCCACCTGGGGCCTGGCGTTGTTGAAGGGCGTGCAGTTCGGACGCCTCAAGGCCCAGGATCGAAAATTCCACAAACAGTTCTGGGCGGCGTCGAGCCTCGATGCCGCCGCTGAATTGGCCGAAACCCAGCCCGGCGCCGCTGCCCGCGTGGCCCAGGCCGGTTATGCCGCGATCCAGGTCGGTGATGCACCGCACGCGGCAGACTTGAGCCAGGCCATCAATCACCAGGACCGCCTGGAACGCGCCTTGCGCCAGCAGATCGTGCGTGAGCGCCGCTCTTTGGAAACCGGCCTGGCCGTGGTCGCCAGTATCGGCAGCACCTCGCCGTTTATCGGCCTGTTCGGCACCGTGTGGGGCATCATGGAAGCCCTCAAGGGCATCAGCGCTGCCGGCTCGGCCAGCCTGGAAACCGTGGCCGGCCCGATTGGTGCGGCCCTGGTCGCCACAGGTGTGGGTATCGCCGTCGCCGTGCCGGCGGTGCTGGTCTACAACTACTTCCTGCGTCGCCTGAAGCTCACGGCGGCGGACCTGGATGATTTCGCCCACGATTTCTACAGCCTGGCGCAGAAGAATTCCTTCCGTGTGCTGCTGCACCCGACCCTGACCAAAAGCGCAGCCGGCACCGCGCAAAAAGTGAAGGAGGCGTCCTGAGATGGCCTTCTCCACGCAAGACAGTGATGAGGTGCTGAGCGAGATCAACGTCACGCCGCTGGTGGACGTGATGCTGGTGCTGCTGGTGGTGTTTATCGTCACCGCGCCGTTGTTGACCAACTCGATCCCGATCAACCTGCCCAAGACCCAGGCTGTAGCCCCGGTGGAGCAGAAAGACCCGCTGGTGGTCAGCATCGACGGTGCCGGCAAATTGTTTATCAACAAGGACGAAATCCAGCCCGACCTGTTGGAATTCAACCTGCAGGCGGCCAAGGCCAAAGACCCGGAAGTGCGGGTGCAACTGCAGGCCGATGATGGCGTGAATTACGGCGAAGTGGCGCGAGCCATGGCGTCTATCGAGCGCGCAGGCATCACCAAGCTGTCGGTGATTACTGCACGTTAAGTTTCAAAAGCCTCGACAATTTTTTGGCCGTCTCCTTGGCAGGGTGCGGCCTTTTTTTTGCCGGGAAAAAACCTGACCGTGGGAACCTCATTCGATCTTGTTCCACTCACTGTAGGAAGTTTCGCCGGCAAGGGGCCAATGCTCAGTCAGGTTCTATGAAAAGTTTGCATGGACGCGACGGTTTTTCAATCTGGACCGTCGGCCCCGATTTTCCCCCTACAGAATCGGTATCCCGTTATGCAAAGAGTTAGACCCAAGCTCGGTTTGTCATTGAACACGTTGGCGCCCCCACCCCCACCGAAAAAAAACGCGTCCGCTGAACTGCGCGGCATGTCCCGAAATGATGTCGCCGCGAGCACGCAAACCCGTTTTGCGTTGAATCATGGTGCGCCCACGTATGACGTGGCCATGCGCGGGCGTGGTGAGCAGCATGCCGGTTGGTCTGCGTTCAACCAGTCAGCGTTGACCGGCACAGATGCGTTTATTCACATGGACCGCGTCAGCCCTAAAAGCCAGGGCGATTTTGCCGGGGATAAAATCCATCTCAGTGTCGCGCCGCAACACGTAGAAGCTGCGTTTAACGCGATTGCAAAGATCTTGCAGGCCGAAGACAGCCCGGTGGATAAATGGAAAGTCACTGATATGAGCCGCATGCACGCGAACATGTCCCCCGAGCAACAACGGGTGACGCTGGGTGCGCAGTTTACGATCTATGCCAAGCCTGACCGCCCGGACCACACCTATAGCCCTCAGTACATGGGCAAGCTGCGCGGGATGATCAAGAGTGTTGAAAACGAATTGCAACAAGCCGGTGTAGCGCCCAGCAGCAATCGACCGACTTCTGACGTGTCGCCTCAGCACTGGCAATTCGCGTCCTATCGCAATGAGAGAAACAGCGAGCGAGTGGGCTCGCCCACTCGAAACCAAGGGCTGGAACACGAACCGTTTTTTCAGCTTGTCGCTTTTCCTGACGCGTCTCCCACGTCTGCCAGCTCAACGCGTTCGCATTCATCCCTCCTGCCGCCGCCGTGGAACAAAGGCTAGATAAGGTTGGCTAGGTGAAAGACCGTTGCCATTGATGCCAAACGCCGCACCTTCTCGGTGCGGCTTTTTTTTGGTTATTAATAAATAGCTTCTTATTCCTTAACGAATATAAAACCCGTCCCTATACTGTTCAGCAACGTTAAACGCTGCAGGAGGGCACACCCATGCACAGCGAGTCGATTCGTTATCTGATCGTGCCGGGCTGGCAAGGATCGCCAGAAGATCATTGGCAAAGTCATTGGCAGAACAGCTTGCCCAACAGTGCGCGGGTGGAGCAGGCCGATTGGCTTACCCCGCGTCGCGAGGACTGGGTGGCCGCACTAGCCGAGGCTATCGCCGCCGACAGCACGCCGGTGATTCTCATCGCGCATAGCCTCGGTTGCATCACCGTGGCCCACTGGGCGGCCACGGCGCCGGTGCATTTTCTGCGGCAGGTGCGCGGCGCCTTGCTGGTGGCGCCGGCCGATGTCGAACGCCCAGCCTGTGCCCCCGCCCTGCGCAACTTTGCACCGATTCCCACGCACCTGTTGCCGTTTCCTAGCCAAGTGGTCAGTTCCGACAACGACAGCGCCGTCAGCGCCACCCGGGCGCTGGAACTGGCACGTAACTGGGGTGCTGAAGCCGGCATTTTGTCCGGTGCCGGGCATATCAATGTGAAGTCCGGCCACCAGCGATGGGAGCAAGGTTTCGCCTACCTTTATCGCCTGCAAAATCGCCTGGAACATCACGCCCGGCGCCGTGCATAAATTTTTTCAACGCCCCGTCCCTGAGCGGATTTGGGGCGGGAGCCTGCCATGAGTCATGACACCTTTGGCCAGCCGTTGCTGACCTTTCCCGATGCTGAAAAAAGCCCGCTGAGCATCCGCGCCAAGGCGCTGGTGTTTGTCGACCCGCGCTCACGCCAGCTGCGTGAAGAGCTGGAAAGCCTCGCGCCGCGTGCATTGCCGGTGTTGATTCGCGGCGAGACCGGCAGTGGTAAAGAGTTGCTCGCGCGGCATATTCACCGGGGCAGCGACCGCACGGGTTTGTTTGTGTCGGTCAATTGCGGCGCCATCAGCCCTACCTACGCGGATGCCGAATTGTTCGGTTATGCCGCCGGCAGCCATAGCGGCGCAGCCAGCAGCCGCGCCGGCTGGTTTGGCTCGGCCAATGGCGGCACCCTGTACCTGGACGAGATCGGCGACTTGCCGCTGCCTATTCAGGTGAAACTGCTCGCCGCCCTGGAAAACCACGAAGTCACCCGTGTCGGTGCTCATCAGCCAAGCCCGGTGGATGTGCGCCTGGTTGCGGCCACCAGTATCGACCTGGCCCAGGCTGTAGCCGCCGGAAAGTTTCATGAGCGCCTGTTTCATTACCTGAGCGAAGGCCAGCTCGACCTGCCGGCCCTGCGTGAGCGGGTGGGCGACATCCTGTCGCTGGCTGAATATTTCCTCGGCATCTACAGCCAGCGCCTGGACCTGCCCGTGCCACTGATCAGTGACGCTGCCCAACGTGTGCTGGAACATCACAGCTGGCCGGGCAATACCCGCGAGCTGGAAAACGTTATTCACTTTGCGCTGTTGGTAAGCAGCGGCGATGAGATTTTGCCCGAGCATTTGAACCTGCCCGCCGCCGGTTCGCCGTTGGAACAACTGCGGCGGATCTTCGCGAGTGCCAGCGCCGCCGAACAGCAAACCTTGCTCAGCTTTCTAAATGAACAGCCGCAACATGAGCAAAATGGAATATCAACGTGAATAAAAGATATTGTTCGGGAATAAAAAATCTAGGTATTGTCCATCCCACGCCGCGATAGCACTTCGCTGGCACACCATAAAAACGGTCGTCAGAGACGCCCCGGAATTTCGATAAGGACACTGCATGAAAAAGGTTCTGTTGTTTACCGCACTGGCGGCTGCCCTGACTGCAAGCTTCGCCCAGGCCAACGAGAAACTGGTGGTAGCGGCTACCCCGATCCCGCACGCGGAGATCCTTGAGCTGGTCAAGCCGACCTTGGCTAAAGAAGGTGTGGACCTGGAAATCAAAGTCTTCACTGACTACGTGCAGCCGAACACCCAGGTTGCCGAGAAGCGTCTGGACGCCAACTACTTCCAGACCCTGCCGTACCTGGAAAACTTCAACAAAGGCAAGGGCACCAACCTCGTCACCGTGATTGGTGTGCACGTTGAGCCCATCGGCGGTTACTCGAAAAAGATCAAGAATATTTCTGAACTCAAAGATGGCGCCACCGTGGCCATCCCGAATGAAGGCTCCAACGCCGGCCGTGCCCTGTTGCTGCTGCAAAAGAACGGTCTGATTACGCTGAAAGACCCGACCAATGCACTGGCTACGCCGAAAGACATCGCCAGCAACCCGAAAAACCTGAAATTCAAAGAGCTGGAATCGGCGCTGTTGCCACGCGTGCTGGACCAGGTTGACCTGGACGTGATCAACACCAACTACGCTCTGGAAGCCGGCCTGAACCCGGCCAAAGATGCGCTGATCATCGAAGACGCCAAGTCGCCGTACGTGAACTTCCTGGTTGCCCGCCCGGACAACAAGGACAGCGACGCGATCCAGAAACTGGCCAAAGCCCTGACCAGCCCGCAAGTCAAAGCCTTCATCGAGAAGAAGTACAACGGCGCGGTAGTGCCTGCGTTCTGATGTAAATAAAACCCCCTTCAAGGTTTGAACGCCGACGGCTACTGCAGCGTCGGCGTTTTTTTATGCCTGATGCATAATCAAACCCTGTGGGAGCTGGCTTGCCTGCGATAGCGGTCTGTCAGTGACAAATAAGTTAGCTGACCCACCGCCATCGCAGGCAAGCCAGCTCCCACATTTGGAGCGGCAGTGGCTCAGAGCTCGCGGCTATTGATCGCCCGACGCAACGCCACCAGCCACTTCACCAACTCCTGCGGATCAATCGGTTTCGCTTCGTTCATCAGTCATTCCCTCGAAACACAGACCCAGCAACCATAGCCGTCACCCACCAAACCCGCGAATCCGCCGGTTATCTTTTTGGGTGATATCAATATGCTATTTCGGTATTTAAATTTTACTTTTTATGCCTTTAAAGTTCGCGCTACCCGACGTTACCCTCGTCGGAACGGACAGCGGCCGCCGCATTACCCCTGCGGCGTCATGGACTCAAGATGACCTTCGATTTTGCTTTTATCCTCAGCACCTTGCCGGCGTTTCTAAAAGCCGTGGGGGTCACACTGCAAGTGGGCTTGATCGCCATTGCCACCTCGTTGCTGGTGGCGGTGATCAACGCGGCGCTGCTGGTGTTTCGCACGCCCTACCTGTCACGCCTGGTGGCGCTGTATGTGGAGCTGGCGCGTAACACGCCGCTGCTGATCCAACTGTTCTTCGTGTACTTCGCACTGCCGGCCCTGGGTTTCAATATCTCCGGGTTCTGGGCGGCGATCATCACCATGACCTTCCTCGGCGGCGCCTACCTCACCGAAGTGCTGCGCGCCGGTGTGGAAGCGGTGCCACTGGCGCAGATCGAGTCGGGTAAATCCATCGGCCTGTCCGACTGGCAACTGCTGCGCCATGTGATCCTGCCCCAGGCCGGCATCCTCAGCCTGCCGGCGCTGTTCGCCAATTTCATCTTTTTGCTCAAAGAGACCACCGTGGTATCCGCCGTGGCGGTGCCGGAGATTCTCTACACCACCAAGAGCTACATCGCGCTCTACTACAAGACCTACGAAATGCTCGCCGTGTTGACGCTGATTTGCGTGCTGCTGTTCTTGCCGCTGTCGCTGTTGCTCAGCCGCCTGGAAAGGAGGCTCCAGCATGGCCAGTTCGGGTCTTGAGTTGTTGTGGGTGTCGTTGCCGCAACTGGGCAAGGGCGCGGCGCAAACCCTGTCGATTTCTTTTTTGAGCATCGCCTTCAGCACCGTCGGCGGCGTTGTTGTATGGCGTGTTGCGCACCTTGAATAACAAGGTGATCAACGCGGTGCTACGGGTGTACCTGGAGCTGTTTCGCGCGATCCCGGTGCTGGTGTGGTTGTACCTGCTGTTTTTCGGGCTGCCGATTTTCTTTGGCCTGAGCATTCCAAACTTCTGGTGCGCGGTGCTGGTGCTGTCGCTATGGGGCGCCAGCGAGGTGGGCGAGGTGGTGCGTGGCGCGCTGCATTCGCTGCCACGAGGCCAGCGCGAGGCGGGGTTGTCGATAGGTTTATCCGACCCGCAACTGTACGGCTACGTATTGCTGCCCCAGGCCCTGAAACGTATGACGCCGCCGACCATCAACGTCTACACGCGCATCATCAAGACCAGCTCCCTGGCGGTGCTGATCGGCGTGGTGGATGTGATCAAGGTCGGCCAGCAAATCATCGAGCGCACCTACGAGTCTGTGCTGATCTACGGCGTGCTGTTTCTGTTTTTCTTCTTTATCTGCTATCCGTTGTCGGCCGCCTCCAAGGTGCTGGAACGGCGCTGGGGCCAGGCATGAGCGCATTGATCGAGTTCCAGGGTTTCAACAAGTTTTTCGGCGAGGCGCAGGTGCTCAAGGGTATCGATCTGAGCGTGCAGAGCGGCGAAGTGGTGGTGATCCTCGGCCCCAGCGGCTGCGGCAAAAGCACCTTGCTGCGCTGCCTCAATGGGCTGGAAGTCGCCCACAGCGGCAGCCTGCGGTTTGCCGGCAAGGAGCTATTGGACAAAAACACAGACTGGCGCCAGGTGCGCCAGGACGTAGGCATGGTGTTTCAGAGCTACCACCTGTTCCCGCACATGAGCGTGCTCGACAACATCTTGCTCGGCCCGCTGAAAGTGCAAAAACGCGACCCGCGTGAAGCCCGTGAGCAAGCAGAGAAACTGCTGGCGCGCGTGGGGCTCGCCGACAAGCGCGATGCCTTCCCGCGCCAGCTGTCCGGCGGCCAGCAGCAACGCATCGCCATCGTCCGTTCGTTGTGCATGAACCCTCAAGTCATGCTGTTTGATGAAGTCACCGCCGCCCTCGACCCGGAGATGGTCAAGGAAGTGCTGGAAGTGATCCAGGGCCTGGCCCGCGATGGCATGACCCTGTTGATCGTCACCCACGAAATGGCCTTCGCCCGCGCCGTCGCTGACCGCGTGGTGTTCATGGAGGCCGGTCGCATTCTCGAACACAACACACCCGAGGCATTCTTTACGAACCCGCAAACCGCACGCGCGCAGCAGTTCCTCGAGAAGTTCTCCTTTGTTTCAACACTGCCCAAGAAAACCAAGGAATTGGAGCTGATATGAAAAAACTACTGCTGCCACTGTTTGCCGTCGCCTTACTGGCCGGCTGCGATAAAAAGGCCGAAGAGCCTGCCAAACCCGTCGCTGCTGCCAGCTACATCGACAAGATCAAAGCGCGGGACAAGCTGATTGTCGGCGTATTTACCGACAAACCCCCGTTCGGTTTCGTCAACGAAGCGGGCCGCTATGTGGGGTTTGATACCGACATCGGCCGCCAATTCGCCAAGGACCTGCTGGGCGATGAAAACAAGGTTGAGTTCGTAGCTGTCGAGCCGGCCAGCCGTATTCCGTTCCTGCAAAGCGACAAGGTCGACCTGATCCTCGCCAACATGACCGTGACGCCGGAGCGCAAGGAAGCGGTGGACTTTACCAACCCCAACCTCAAAGTGGCGGTACAGGCGCTGGTGCCAAATGACAGCGCGGTGAAAAGCCTGGATGACCTGGCGACCCGCACCACCATCGTCACCACCGGCACCACTGCCGATATCTGGCTGACCAAAAACCACCCGGACTGGAAACTGCTCAAGTTCGAGAAAAACTCCGAGTCACTGCAAGCCCTGTCGGCCGGGCGTGGCGATGCCTACGCGCAAGACAACCTGGTGCTGTTCAGCTGGGCCAAGCAGAACCCTGGCTACCGCGTGCTGGAAGAGAAACTCGGCGATGAAGCACCGATTGCACCGGCGGTGAAGAAGGGCAATATCGAATTGCGTGACTGGGTGAATGCGGAGCTGGCGAAGTTGGGCGAGGAGAAGTTTTTGCTCAAGCTGTATGACCAGTATGTGCGTAAAGAACTGAGCGATGACACCAAGCCTGAGAGTGTGATTGTTGAAGGCGGTAAGTGGCAGGGCTGATTATGTGCTGACTGTTCTACCGCTATCGCAGGCAAGCCAGCTCCCACCTTTGCGTGTGTTCGCACATCAAAATGTGGGAGCGGGCTTGCCCGCGATGAGGCCGGCCCAGTCATCCCTTATTCCGGCCAATGCCAAGCCGGCGCATCCAGAATCCCCTGGCCCACAATCTGAGTCTGCCCCAGCACCTTCTCCAGCACGATCGAATTGCAGTCTTCATCCTGCTGCAACGCCGCAATCAAGCGGCTGGCATGCGACACCACCCACACCTGGCACTGCGTCGAGGCCTGGATAATCAAGCGCGCCAGCGCCGGCAATAAATCCGGGTGCAGGCTGGTTTCCGGCTCGTTCAGCACCATCATGGTCGGCGGCCGTGGCGTCAGCAGCGCCGCGATCAGCAGCAGGTAGCGCAAGGTGCCGTCTGACAATTCCGCTGCCGACAACGGCCGCAGCAAACCTTCCTGATAAAACTCAATCGCAAAACGCCCACCTTGCAACGGCTCGATGTTCAGCCGTGCACCGGGGAACGCGTCACTGACGGCGCGCTGCAACGCCTCGGGGTCGCCGATTTCGCGGATGGTCTGCAATGCCGCCGCCAAATCGCGGCCGTCGTGATGCAACACTGGCGTGCGCGTGCCCAGTTGCGGCTGGCGCACAGGGGCATCCACATCGCTGCGAAAATGATCATAAAAACGCCAGCCACGAATGCTTTCGCGCAGCAGCAACACCTCCGGCGAGCCGCGCAGGCTGCCGACCTGATCGAACAGGCTGTGGTAGTTGGGCGTGTGCTGGGCCAGTACATCCCAAGCGCGGCCATCGCGGGCGCGCACCATCGGCCCGGAGCGCTGCACCAGCAAACTGGCCGGGCGGTACAGGTGACCTGCCCAGATGCACTCTTTCTTTACCTCCGGGTCCAGTTGGAACGCGGAAAGAGTCTTTTCCGGCAACCCAAGGGAGATCGCGTAGCTGAAGTCCTCGGCGGCAAACCCCAGGCGCAGGCGTTTGACGCCCTGGCGCACCGTCGGCTCAACGGCCACCTCGCCATTGCGCATGCGTCGGCTGACATTCTCGGGCCCGGCCCAGAAGGTCGAATCCAGCCCGCCTTCACGCGCCAGGGCATTGATCACCCCGCCTTGGGCGGTTTCGGCCAGCAAGCGCAAAGCGCGGTACAGGTTGGACTTGCCGCTGCCATTGGGGCCGGTAACCAGGTTCAAGCGGGCCAGCGGCACCACCAGTTTATTGATCGAGCGGTAGTTGGCCACCGCGAGGGTTTTGAGCATGTGTTTTAGTCGGCGTGGGAACCCTTGGAGTATGGGATGCTCCATGCAGATAAGGAACCCTGATCTAAGCTCACAGTCGCATACTCACTGTCACATCGCGTCACGCAAAAGGAGCCTGCATGGGCGGTCGTATTTACACCTGTATTTTCGGACTTGGCCTGCTGACGCTGCTGAGCGGTTGTGGCCAGGAAAAGGCCGAACCCAAGGAGCATTCGCGGGTGTTTGTGCAGACCGTGCAGCCCGCGGATTTCGCCGCCGCCGTGACCCTGACCGGCGATATCCAGGCTCGCGTGCAAACCGACTTGTCCTTTCGCGTGGGCGGCAAGATCATCCAGCGTATGGTCGACGTGGGCGACCGCGTAACCGCCAGGCAAGTGCTGGCCAAGCTCGACCCCAAGGATTTGCAGACCAACGTCGATTCCGCCCAGGCCCAGGTCGTGGCCGAGCAGGCGCGGGTCAAGCAGACCGCAGCGGCCTTTGTGCGCCAGGAAAAGCTCTTGCCCAAGGGCTACACCAGCCGCAGCGAATACGACGCCGCTCAAGCTGCGCTGCGCAGCAGCCAAAGTGCCCTGGCCGCTGCCCAGGCGCAGTTGGCCAATGCCCGCGAACAACTCGGCTACACCTCGCTGGTCGCTGATGCCCCAGGCGTGATCACGGCGCGCCAGGCTGAAGTCGGCCAGGTGGTGCAGGCCACCGTGCCGATTTTCAGCCTGGCCACCGATGGCGAGCGCGATGCGGTGTTCAATGTCTATGAATCCTTGCTGGTGGAGCCGCCGCCCGATGCACCGATCACCGTGAGCCTGCTGGATAACCCGAGCATCAAGGCCGTGGGTAAAGTGCGTGAAGTCACGCCCGCCGTGGCGGCCAATACCGGCACCGTGCAAGTCAAAATCGCCTTGCAATCGCTGCCCAAAGGCATGCAGCTGGGCTCGGTGGTCAGCGCCACGGCCAATGGCCCGGCCAAGGCCAGTGTGGAGCTGCCGTGGTCGGCGCTGACCAAAGACCTCAACGAACCCGCCGTGTGGCTGATTGACGGCGACGGCAAGGCGCAACTGCACAAAGTCACGGTAGCGCGCTACCTGACCGGCAAAGTGATTATTGGCGACGGCCTTAAAGGCGGCGAAAAAGTCGTGGTGGCTGGTGGGCAATTGCTGCACCCCGGCATGCTGGTCGAGATCGCCCAGCAAGGAGTCCAGCCATGAAGCGCCTGACGGCTTTGCTTGCCGCCAGCCTGTTGCTGGTCGCCTGCTCCAAAGAGGAAACGCCGCCCGAGCCCGTGCGCCCGGTGCTGTCCATGGAAGTGAAATCTGAAGATCAGGAAAACCTCGGCCGTTTCGCCGGCACCATCCAGGCCCGCTACGAAAGCAACCTGGGTTTCCGCGTGCCCGGCCGTATTGCCCGCCGCGCCGTGGATGTCGGCGCCGAAGTGGAGAAGGGCGCCTTGCTCGCCGTGCTTGACCCCACCGACCAGCAAAACCAGTTGCGCGCCGCCCAAGGCGACCTGGCCCGCGTGCAGGCGCAGTTCATCAATGCCCAGGCCAACGCCCGGCGCCAGCAGGAACTGTTCAATCGCGGCGTCGGTGCCCAAGCCCAGCTGGATGTGGCCCAGACCGACCTGAAAACTACCCAGGCGACTCTTGATCAAGCCAAAGCCTCGGTCAACCAGGCCAAGGACCAACTCAACTACGCCGAACTGCGTACCGACCACGCCGGTGTCGTCACCGCCTGGAATGCCGAGGCCGGCCAAGTGGTCAGCGCCGGCCAGCAAGTGGTGACCCTGGCGCGTCCGGACATCAAGGAAGCGGTGATCGACCTGCCCGCCGGGCTCGCCGAGCGCCTGCCGCCGGACGTGGTGTTCCTGGTCGCCGGGCAGCTCGACCCCAGCGTCAATACCACTGCCATCGTGCGCGAGATCGAACCCCAGGCCCAAAGCGCCACGCGCACCCGCCGCGCGCGCCTGACCCTGGCCGAAACGCCACCTGCGTTCCGCCTCGGCACCGCCATCAGTGTGACCCTGAGCACGGCCATTGCACCGCGTATCGAAGTGCCGCTGACAGCCTTGCAGGAAGCCGACGGTAAAACCCGCATCTGGCTGCTCGACAGCCAAAGCCAGACCGTGCAGCCACGTGACGTCACGGTGATCAGCCGTGATGCCAGCAGCGCCTTGCTCAACGGCGGTGTCAAACCCGGCGAACGCATCGTCACCGCTGGCGTGAACAGCCTGAAACCCGGGCAAAAAGTCAAAATCGACGAGGACAGCCCGCGATGAAAGGGAGCTTCAACTTATCCGACTGGGCCCTCAAGCATCAGTCCTTCGTCTGGTACCTGATGTTCGTCGCGCTGCTGATGGGCGTGTTCTCCTACATGAACCTGGGCCGCGAGGAAGATCCGTCGTTCACCATCAAGACCATGGTGATCCAGACCCGCTGGCCGGGCGCGACCCAGGAAGAAACCCTCAAGCAAGTCACCGACCGCATCGAGAAAAAACTCGAAGAACTCGACTCCCTCGACTACGTGAAAAGCTACACGCGGCCGGGTGAGTCCACGGTATTCGTATTCCTCAAGGACACCACCAGCGCCAAGGCCATCCCGGAGATCTGGTACCAGGTGCGCAAGAAGATCGACGATATTCGCGGCACCTTCCCCCAGGGTTTGCAGGGGCCGTCGTTCAACGATGAGTTCGGTGACGTGTTCGGCTCGGTCTACGCCTTTACCGGCGACGGCCTGTCGATGCGCCAACTGCGCGATTATGTCGAACAGGTGCGCGCCGAGATCCGTTCGGTGCCGGGGCTGGGCAAGGTTGAGATGATCGGCCAGCAGGATGAAGTGATTTACCTGAACTTCTCCACACGCAAACTCGCCGCGTTGGGCATCGATCAACGGCAAGTGGTGCAAAGCCTGCAATCACAGAACGCCGTGACCCCCGCCGGGGTGATCGAGGCCGGGCCGGAGCGGATTTCGGTGCGCACGTCCGGGCAGTTCGCCTCGGAAAAAGACCTGGCCAACGTCAACCTGCGGCTCAATGACCGCTTCTATCGGCTGGCGGACATTGCCGATATCAGCCGTGGTTACGTCGACCCGGCGCGGCCGATGTTCCGCTTCAATGGCAAGCCGGCGATTGGCTTGGCCATTGCCATGCAGAAGGGCGGCAATATCCAGTCGTTCGGCAAGGCGTTGCACACGCGCATGGATGAACTGACCGCCGACTTGCCGGTAGGCGTTGGCGTGCATAAGGTTTCCGACCAGGCAGAAGTGGTGGAAGAAGCCGTCGGCGGCTTTACCAGCGCCTTGTTTGAAGCGGTGATCATCGTGTTGGTGGTGAGCTTCATCAGCCTCGGCATGCGTGCCGGGTTGGTGGTGGCGTGCTCGATTCCACTGGTGCTGGCGCTGGTGTTCGTGTTCATGGAATACAGCGGCATCACCATGCAGCGCGTGTCATTGGGCGCCTTGATTATTGCCCTCGGCCTGTTGGTGGACGACGCGATGATCACCGTGGAGATGATGATCACGCGCCTGGAAAAAGGCGAAACCAAGGAGCAGGCGGCGACCTACGCCTACACCTCCACAGCCTTTCCGATGCTTACCGGTACGCTGGTGACCGTGGCCGGCTTTGTGCCGATTGGCCTCAACGCCAGTTCGGCGGGTGAGTACACCTTTACGCTGTTCGCGGTGATTGCCGTGGCGATGTTGGTGTCGTGGGTGGTGGCGGTGCTGTTTGCGCCGGTGATCGGCGTGCATATCCTCAGCGCCAACGTGAAACCGCATGACGCCGAACCTGGGCGCATCGGCCGCGCCTTCAATGGCGGTATGCTCTGGGCCATGCGCAACCGCTGGTGGGCCATCGGCATTACCGTGGGCCTGTTTGTGGCCTCGGTGTTCTCCATGCAGTTTGTGCAGAACCAGTTTTTCCCGTCCTCGGACCGCCCGGAAATCCTCGTCGACCTCAACCTGCCGCAAAACGCCTCGATCAATGAAACGCGCAAGGCCGTCGACCGCCTTGAAGCGATCATCAAGGACGACCCGGACATCGCGCGTTGGAGCACCTACATTGGCCAGGGCGCGATTCGTTTCTACCTGCCCCTCGACCAGCAACTGGAAAACCCCTACTACGCGCAGCTGGTTATCGTGAGCAAAGGCCTGGAAGAGCGCGGCGCCTTGATTGCGCGCCTGCAAAAGCGCCTGCGCGATGATTTTGTCGGCATCGGCAGTTATGTGCAGCCGCTGGAAATGGGCCCGCCGGTGGGGCGGCCGATTCAGTATCGCGTGTCGGGCAAGGATATCGATCAGGTGCGCAAACACGCTATCGAACTGGCGACCTTGCTGGACCAGAACACCCACCTGGGCGAGATCATCTACGACTGGAACGAGCCCGGCAAAGTGCTGCGCGTGGACATTGCCCAGGACAAGGCACGCCAACTCGGGTTGTCGTCGGAAGACGTGGCGCAGTTGATGAACAGCGTGGTCAGCGGCGCCTCGGTGACCCAGGTACACGATGATATCTACCTGATCAACGTGGTCGGCCGCGCCGAAGATGCCGAGCGTGGCACCCCGGAAACCTTGCAGAACCTGCAGATCGTCACACCCAATGGCACCTCGATTCCGCTGCTGGCCTTCGCCACCGTGCGTTATGAGCTGGAGCAGCCGCTGGTATGGCGTCGCGACCGCAAGCCGACGATCACCATCAAGGCCTCGGTGCGTGACGAGATGCAGCCCACGGACCTGGTGAAGCAGCTGGCGCCGACCATCGACAAATTCAGCGCCGGGTTGCCGGTGGGTTACAAGGTGGCCACCGGTGGCACCGTCGAAGAAAGCGGCAAGGCCCAAGGCCCGATTGCCAAGGTGGTGCCGCTGATGCTGTTCCTGATGGCGACCTTCCTGATGATCCAGCTGCACAGCGTGCAGAAGATGTTCCTGGTGGCCAGTGTCGCGCCGCTGGGCCTTATCGGCGTGGTGCTGGCGCTGATTCCCACCGGCACGCCCATGGGCTTTGTGGCGATCCTCGGCATTCTGGCGCTGATCGGCATCATCATCCGCAACTCGGTGATTCTGGTGACGCAGATCCACGAATATGAAGTGGCCGGTTACACACCGTGGGACGCGGTGGTGGAGGCCACCGAGCACCGGCGCCGACCGATCCTGCTCACCGCAGCGGCGGCCAGCCTGGGCATGATCCCGATTGCGCGGGAAGTGTTCTGGGGGCCGATGGCCTACGCGATGATTGGCGGGATCATCATTGCGACCTTGCTGACGCTGCTGTTTTTGCCGGCGTTGTATGTGGCTTGGTACAAGATTCGCGAGCCGAAAAAAGAACAGGCCTGACCATCGGAGCCTTCCTGCAAGGATGTGGGAAGGTTCTTTGAAACACTTTTCGAACACTTGCTGAGGCTTATGTGCTTTACCCTCCGGGCCTGATCTTGTCTGGAAGGCCCGTGCCATGCGTCATTTTTTGCTGGTTGTCAGCCTGTTGTTATCTCCACTGGCATTAGCCGGCACCGTGTTGGAAAACGCCCTGTGGCGTGTCGAACTCGACCCCGCCACGCTCGCGCTGCGTGTTACGCCTGCAGGCGAGGCCTCGGTGCAGGCGTCCAGCGGTGTGGCTGCCCATGCTGTCAGTGATATGCAAGCGGGTGCCGAGCAGGCTGCCTGGCAGTGGGACAACGGCGCTTATCGCCTGACGGCCCGCCTTGAGCAGCGCGACCTGTCCCTGACCCTCAGCGCCCGCGAGCCGGGTGAGTTGCCGCTGCTGCGCCAACCTGCGGCGGCCATGGGCAAGGGATTGATCTGGCCCTTGGCCGAAGGGCATTACATACCGGCCGGTAACGCCGTGTGGAAAGCGTTTTTGCTGGAGCAGGGCGAACTCAATACCACTCAGGACCTCAGCCTGCCGTTATGGGGCATGGATCACGGCCGCTTCACATTGAACTGGTTGCTGACCAACCCCTACAACAATCAGTTGAACTGGCAGGCCGACGGCAAGGGCCTGGCACTCTCGGTGGCGCACGAATTTACCCGTCTTGATTCCACGGCGCCGATGACCTTGCGCTTGCACTTGGGCGACGCCGACCCATTGGCCGGTGCCAAGCGCTATCGCCAATGGCTGGTGGAGCAGGGCCGCTACGAGCCGCTGGCGGACAAGTTGCAACAAACCCCCGAAGCTAAAAAACTGCTGGGCGCCAGCCACGTCTACCTGTGGGGCAACAGCCTGCTGGCCCCCGCTGATGTGCGTGATTGGCCGCTGCTGGTCAAACGCTTGCGCGGTCATGCACTCAAGGGGTTGATGGACAAACAGGCGACTCAGGTTCTGGCGCAGGCCAAGGCTTTGAACCGTTATGAGCAAGGCGTTTTGCTGCGGGGCCTGAATGCGGCGATCAATCAGCAAGCGCGGCAGGCTTGGCAAGTCGAAGACCCGGACATGACCCGACTCGCCGCCCGCTATGGTGAGCTGCGCAGCGAGCTGGCCAAGGACTTTGCCGGGGCCTTGACCGATACCCCCGAGACCTGGGGCAACCAGACGATTAAAGCCCTGCGCGACGCCGGGCTGCCGCGCCTGTTGCTGACCCTGGGCGAAGGCTGGGAAGGCGGCCTGTGGCATCCCGAAGCGATTCGCGCCGGTGTCGAAGCCGGTTACCTGATGGCGCCCTACGACTCCTATGAAACTGCCTTGTCCGCCAGCGAAAACCCGGACTGGACCACCGCGCACCTGGGCGCCAAGGCCTACCGCGACTGCGCAATTGTGCTCAAGGACGGCAAGCTGAAAACCGGCTTCCAGCAATCGGGCCACTACATCGATCCGCGCTGTATACGGCCTTTGCTGGAAGCACGGGTGAAGGCGGTGCAGGCCAGGGCCGGTTTTAACGCCTGGTTCCTGGATGCCTACGCCACCGGCATGGTGTTCGACAGCTACCGTGACAGTGCGCCCATGAGTCAGGCGCAGAACGCCGAAGGCAATATCGACGCCTCCCGTTGGATCAACACGGTACTCAAACTGCCGGCGGGTTCCGAAGATGGCAATGCCAGCACCGCCCAAGGCACTCTGTTCGCCCACGGCATGCAAACACCGGTGATCGGCTGGGGCGATCGGCAGATGACCCAGGACAAGCAATCGCCCTATTACGTCGGCAATTGGTACCCGCCGGAGCAGCCGGCAGTGTTCTTCAAGCCTGTGCCGTTAAAAGAGCCGTTTCGCACACTGTACTTCGACCCGACCATGCGCCTGCCGCTGTACCAGGCGGTGTTCCACGGTTCGGTGATCACTACTCACCATTGGCTGTTCGACAACCTGAAGCTGAGCAATGTGCGGGTCGAGAACGAGCTGACCCAACTGCTCTACAACGTGCCGCCGCTGTATCACCTCACGGATGCGACCTTTGCGCAGCGGCTGCCAGTGATTCAGCGTCAGGACGGTTTTTTCAGGCCGTTGCATCAGCGTTTGGCGGCTCAGGCGTTGACCGATTTTCGGTGGCTGACGGCGGACAAACAGGTGCAGCAGACTACCTTTGCCGATGGCACGCGGTTGGTGGTGAATTTTTCTGCGCAGGAGCAAGCGGGGTATGTGGGGCGTAGTGTGACGGCGTTGGTGGTGGGTGAAGAGCCGGTGGTGTATCAGGTAAATCCGTAGCGCCGGTTAAATCGACATCGCAGGCAAGCCAGCTCCCACATTTGAAGGTATTCACACATCAAAATGTGGGAGCTGGCTTGCCTGCGATAGCGTCAGATCAAACAACAAACCACTACGCCTTGCGCCACACACTCGCCAACCAAGGCTGTTGCTCGCGCGGTAACCCGGCCGGACGGTAGTAATGCTCCAACTCCACAAACCCCGCCGCCGTCAGCAAACCCCGCCACGCCTCCAGGTCGTGATAAGACCCGTACCGAGGCCCATTCCAGCCCTCCTGATTTTCACCCCGAGGGTTGGAACTGAACAACACACCCCCCGGCTTCAGCGCCCCATGCAGCTGCTTGAGCACCCGTGGCAGTTCCTGTTTGGGAATATGGAACAGCACCGCATTGGCAAATACCCCATCAAAACGCGCGGCGGGTAAATCCAGCTTCAGGAAGTCCTGCTGCAACACCTCACAACCACTGTCTTCACGCGCCATCTGCGCAAAGCGCTCTGAGCCATCGAGCCCCACGGCGATATGCCCCATGCGCGTAAACGTGCGCAAATCCCGCCCCGGCCCACAGCCGAAATCCAACACGGTAAACGGGGGCGTGCCCTGGATATGCCGCAGCAAGGCGTCGATGTTCTGGCTCACATCGTGGTCGCGGGTGCCTTCGCGGAAGTCTTCGGCCACTTTGTTGTAGTGGCTGAGGGTGGTGGTGGTGATCTGGTTGAGGTCGTCGGGGGCGAGTTTCATGGTGGGCGCTTCGAGGGCAGGGAATTAGGAGGACTATACGCCATGACGTGATAGGTATAGGACGCCAGCACGTAGCGCTGATGTAAAAATAGGCTATGTCTTCCGTGCCTGATTTTTCTGCCAAGAGAGCGGAATAAAGTTGCTGGCTAATAAAAAAGCGGGACGGTTTAAAGAAAATGTCCCGCTCAATGTATTAGGGACTTCGGGTCTATTGGCGCACGACCACAAGGTTCGCCATTCTGTAATCGTTGCCGACGCCGTCCGCGTTATTACTGTAAATCATGAACTCCATGGTTGAGGTGTTAGCAATAAAATATCCACCCAATTGAATATACGCCATCGATCCAATATAGGTGGCTGGCACGAGGATGCCTTGGTTGGTGTATAGAGAGATGAGGGGGAGTGAGTACCTGCCATCTTCCCGGCGGATGTGTATACCGAAAAAGTAGCGTGCTCCTACTCGCATGTTATAGAAGCTCTTTCTAAGTACCGGCCCTGCGGATCGGGTGGTGTAAGTGTAGTTCAATAAGCCCGCCGCCGAGAAACTCAAGTCTCTGTAGTCGGCTACAGCAGTACCGGGTTGCCAGCCGTTGAATGAAAAATTTTGCAGAGTTGTTGTATCATTTACCAATGTTTGAGTCGTGATAGCGGCATACGAGGTTGTTGGGAATTTAACTTTTCGCGGGTTGTCGGGCTTGCCATCAAATGCCACTTCGCAATTTACCTCTACAGCACTGTTGTTCTGCAATGCCTGCAACCAGGTTATTAATATCGGGATGTTAGCCAGCCCGCTCTTTGCTTGGGCGGCGGTGAGGGCATGGTTGTCCAGCACGGTGAGCGGAAGCACCCCGAGACTGTGCAAGGTGATTTTTATTTTCTGGTCTACAAAAATCAGTGGCCATATGGGCAGGGCAAGAGAAATAGCGTTTTGGGTATAATTGTCAAGGTCCAGCTTTCCACCATTGGCAATTCCATTAATTATTGGTCGTGGTAGTTTTGCCAAGGAGATGGTTTGAACGATCAGCGTTTGAACTTCTGATGTAGTTGTTTTCCCTCCTTTCGTCGACGTGTAGCGTAACGTGATGGTATTATCCACACTATCAGCCAGAATTCGCGCAGAAATAGAGAAGATTAGTTTCCCGGAAGCATCGCCTTTTTGCGGCGGAATCGTGCTCACCGTACCGTTCTGGTTGATCCACTCCAAAGCAACGGTTTGAGCTGCAGGATCTATAGACATACCTGGATAGGTAACGGTGACAGAGGCAGTGTTTTCGTACGCCAACGGGTCGATGGTGAGCTGAGCTCCAACCCTGCCGGCAAAAGCGGGTGCGGGCAGAATGGCTGGCAGGGACTGGATCACATAATCACAAATCTCAAACGGCACTGCCGTGTCCGGGTCGGGTATTTGCGCATAGCTGACCCTAAGACTGAGGGTGAAATGCGAGCCTTCCTTCAGTTTACGGACTTCATCCACGAGTACGTCGGCGGAAATACCGTAAGTGGCGCCATCTCCGCTGACCAGTTCGCCGTTACGGATTATGACTTCATAGGGGCTGCCATCTGAATAGGTGCCTTTGCCGGAAAACCATGCGTATTGGTTTTCCTCAAAAAAATCCCACACTTTAGTCAGATAGCGGGCGCCTTCTTTGAGTTCGTAGAGAGGTAATATCCCGGGCTTGAAATCGTCGATGCTTGGCGTTGGTAGCCCTGTGATGGCGAGTAGTTTTAAATCTCGAGTGACGGAGCGATATTCAAAGGGGCCTAAGTTGAAATGGTAACTGACAGAAAATGTGTTCGGGGATGGGCGAATGCCTAGGGCAATGATATTCGGAGGGATAAAAGCACTGGCCTTATTAGTATCAGGGTCGATCACCACTGGCACATCAATGCTGCTGATTCCATAGCGACCTCGCCAGTGGACAGTGACCAGCGTGCCTTGATCGCTGTACCACAGGTTTTTGATCGACACTTCGACGTTTGCACCATTGAGCACGTCCTTTGGATTGATTTGGTCTTGACGCGTGCCCGCCTCAATAACTTTTGGAATGTCCAGTTTCAACGCCTTGCCCACGCTGACATCAAGTACTTTGGAACGCAACACCTTCGGAGGTTTGACCGAATTGTCTATAACGCTATAGAGAAAGCTGATGATGGTTTCGTTGTTCAGATCCAGAACAGAGCGAGGTAACGGGATACCTTGGGACGGCAAGCCACTGCCAGCGCTGGCTTTGGTAATTGTGATGGAACCGCTAGTTGACGCTGCCTGACTCCGCCCTATCACGGCAAACTTCAGCACGTTCCCGATAGCCGTGCCTTCGTGTGGGATATTCATCAAAAATTCAGAATCTATGATTTTTTTAGGGTCAATGTTGTTGTCCACGACGCCTTGTACAATTGGCGCTTCCAACACGGGGTCGCGGGTGCCGATTTGAGTAATCAATACCTTAGAGTGGCGAATGGCCGTTGAATTCTCTCTGTCTTCGACGGTGGAGTAAGAAAGTCCGACATAGCCTTTACCGGCAAACTCCTGCAGTTCCAACACAGACACATTTCGCGTACCACCGGGCGGGCCAGCAAATTGAGCGTCATTATAGGTATTGGTGCCGCCGGAAGCTTCCAGCAACTTAATTGTGAAGATTTCTCTCCAAGACGAATCGTGGGGGCGATATTCGGGTATTTGCGAGGAGAGCACTTTTGTCGGGTCAACAATACCTTCTTCAGCCTGGGCCGATATCACAGGGGGCATCCAAATCTGACGGCCCACTACCCTGACCAAGGTACTTGCTGATCGTTTTACTCCGGCTTGAGTGAGCAATTTGAAGTACACCCGAAACGACCGGCCTGCCTGCTTGTTGAGCTTTTCGAAATCGATGACAAGCTTCTCACGCCCCCGGTTCGTGTCGGTAATGAGCGGAAACTCTTCAGACGTACTGACCCCGGTTTCCGAGGTATAAACGAGAATGAACTGGATCTGACGTGGGGGCTTTGGGGCAGTTTTTAGACGCTCAACCGTAGCCTCCACTGCGAATTTGGCGGTGGAGTCTGTGTCCAAGTCGACCAAGTCGATTTCTACGCTCTCAGCTTCACTTGTGCCGGCAGGTTGCCTCGTAAAAGCCGGTTGAGACAACAGCTCATCGCCAAGATCATTGGTCAGATTGAAGGGTTTTGAGAACCAGTATTGACTCTTTGCGCGGTTCCCGACCACGTCCTTAACCCAGAAATACACGCTCACCGAATCTTGATCGGGGTCCTTGGGGATATCCTTCTCGGCCATCAGCACTTCGATCGGCCCAGAGCCGGCCTCATCTGCCGGGCTTACAACATATTCGAATGGACGGTCACGGCCCTCGTACTCAATTGCGATTACGTCGTTGGTGCGGCAGTACAGGTACTTGTCTATCAGAAAAATCAATCCACCTGAAACAGCCGAATCGTTGAGGAGGCTTCCATCTACAATCGGTATACGAGTTGAAGCGTTCACAATTCGCATGCTCAAACCGCTGTGCCACTTGTTAAAGGGCTCGTTATCCTCCCCCCCGGGGACAGTGGTCTTGATCAGAATCTTTTGCGTAATAGAGCGGATTGCGTTGCCGCTGGCAGAGCGTACGACACGACCGAAAAACTCGCTTGTACCCTCTGGCAGAGTTTTTTTGATTGTCAGCTCGTAGCGATTCTGTGTTTCGTCACGGACGGTATCAAAGTGGATTGGGTTTTCTAAGTCACGGATGCGTACGGCAAAATAGTCGCCGCTTTCGACTGTGGTCCATCGTAAAAAAAAAAAGCGCAGCCCAAACACCAAATGGGCCAGGCCGACCCCGTAAACTGCCTCTTCGGGGTATTTCTTACTGTTACCAAGTACGACATAAGCGTCCGGATAGGGTGGTGGATCTAAATCAATGGGTTCATCATTAGCCATGGCCGTATTCCCTTTTGGATAAGTGCGCGGAAAAAGCACACTTGGTAAGGTGAATAAGGCTCTTAAACTCCAAATCATGTCTACCTGTGAGAATTGACAGTTCAGATAGGCGGTGTGGTGGCTCTGTTGTTCTCCAATAAAGGAGCCGCCAGCGCTATCAGCGTTTGTTAAGCCCTCGCGCCAACCGATCCCCACTCAACTGAATCACCGCCACCAACACCACCAGCAGCACAATCACCGTGAGCATGATCTGCGTATCAAACCGCTGATACCCATACCGATACGCGATGTCCCCCAAACCGCCAGCACCAATCGCCCCGGCCATGGCTGACGAGTTGATCATGGTCACCAGGGTAATCGTAAAACCACCGACAATCCCCGGCAGCGCTTCGGGCAGCAACACATGCCAGATAATGTGCCAGCGGCGGCAGCCCATGGCCTGTGCGGCCTCGATCAAACCATGATCGACCTCGCGCAAACTCACCTCGGCAATCCGCGCAAAGAACGGCGTGGCGGCGATGGTCAGCGGCACAACGGCGGCCCACACGCCATAGGTTGTGCCGACGATAAGCCGGGTGAACGGGATCAGTGCGACCATCAGGATCAGAAACGGAATCGAGCGGAACAAATTGACGAACGCCCCCAGTACGCGGTTCAGCGCCGGTGCCTGGTAGATGCCACCCTTGTCGCTGGTGACCAGGAACACCGCCAGCGGAATCCCCACCAGCAATGCGATCAGCGATGACACGCCAACCATCAACAAGGTGTCGATGGCGCCCTGCAATAAACGATCAAACCACATAGCCCAGCACCTCCACCTGTTGTGCCCAATGCCCGGCGCGGTTGCGCAACGCTTCGGCGTTATGCGGCGAGCCATTCACGGCCAGCAACAATTGCCCCAGCGCATGCCCCTGAATCCGCTCCACGCCGCCTTGCAGCAAGCGCACGCGCCCACCGAGGGCGCTGAACAGCGCGGCCAGGTCCGGTTCGTCTGCGGCGCTGCCGGTAAATTGCAACCGCAACACCACCGCCGCCGTCGACGAAGGTTCAGTCTGCAAGCGACTTTGCAGTTCGTCCGGCAGCCCGTGTTGCAACGGCGCCAGCAGCGTTCTACTGACCTCGTGCTGCGGGTTGCCGAACACTTGCCACACCGGGCCTTGTTCGACGATGCGCCCGTGTTCCAATACCACCACGCGGTCGCAGATATCGCGAATCACTGCCATCTCGTGGGTGATCAACACGATGGTCAGGCCCAGGCGCTGGTTGATCTCGCGCAACAGGCCGAGGATCGACTGGGTGGTTTCCGGGTCGAGGGCCGAAGTGGCCTCGTCGCACAACAAAATCTGCGGGTCATGCACCAGCGAACGGGCGATGCCCACGCGCTGTTTCTGCCCGCCGGAGAGTTGCGCCGGGTAGGCTGTGTGCTTGTCCTTCAGGCCGACCAGTTCCAACAGTTCCCGCACCTTTTGCTCACGTTGCGGTTTAGGCACACCGGCGACTTTCAGCGGCAGTTCGACGTTCTGCCACACGGTCTTGGCCGACATCAGGTTGAAGTGCTGGAAGATCATGCCGATGCGCCGCCGCAGCGCCACCAGGCGGTCTTCGTCGAACTCGCCGATATCCACCTGATCAATCAGCACGCGGCCGCTGCTCGGTTGCTCCAGGCGGTTGATGGTGCGGATCAGCGACGACTTGCCCGCGCCGCTGCGGCCGATAATGCCGAACACTTCACCGTGCTGGATCGCCAGATCAATGCCTTGCAGGGCATGCACGGCGCCGTCATAGGTTTTGCCCAGGTTGATAAAACGCACATGGGCGCGGTTCAGGTCCGGGTGCAGCTCTGTCTGCTCGGCGGCCCTGGGTGGTGTGCCCAGGTCGCGCAGTTGGGCGTTGGCGGCGGTCATTTTTTATCTTCCCAGCCGACCTGGTAGAGCTTGCCGAGGGATTTATCCAGCGCCGCACGTACCACCGGCGAGTGCTGGTAAATGTCGACGAACTTGATCACCCGTGGGTCGGTTTTGCTCTTGGGCTGGATCACAAACTGGATCACGTATTCCGGGTGGTCGAGGCCGTCGAACAACAGCGCCGACTCGGCATCGAAGGTCTTGGACAGGCGGATATACGCCGGGTAACCCTGCACCAGATCGGCGTCGTCATAGGCGCGCACCAGTTGCACGGCCTCGACTTGCAGGATCTTGAGCTTTTTCGGGTTGGCGATGATGTCTTCTTCGGTGGCCTTGTAGCCCACGCCCGGCTTGAGGCTGATCAGCCCGGCCTTGGCCAGCAATTGCAGGCCGCGACCGCTGTTGATCGGGTCGTTGGCAATCGCCACGCTGGCGCCTTGGGGCAGGTCGTTGATGGTTGTGTACTTCTTGGAATACAGCCCGACGTTGTTGATGATGCCCGGCGCATAGGGCACCAGGTCAAAACCGGCGGCGGCCTTGGCGTTTTCCAGGAACGGAATGTGCTGGAAGTAGTTCACGTCGATATCGCCGGCGGCCAGGCTGACGTTGGGCGCGATCCAGTCGGTGAACTCCACCAGCTCGACTTTCAGGCCTTGCTTGCCAGCTTCAGCGACGGCGGCTTCGAGGGGAATCGCGAAGGCGGCGGTGGTGCCGATTTTCAGCGGTGCGTCGGCGGCAAAGACGGCCGAGCTGAACAAGCCGAAGGCCAGCGCCAGTGCTTTGACTGGGTGGGAGAGCGGTGTTTTTTTCATAATCGATTTCCAGTCATAAGGTATGGATAAGAACAATGCGGTTCTAAATGTGGGAGCTGGCTTGCCTGCGATGGCGGTGGGTCAGCAAAAAAAATGTGGCTGACAGACCGCTATCGCAGCGGTGCGACGGTTCGACAAGCCAGCTCCCACAGTTTTGGTTCAGTGTCGGTAGGTGGAGCCGGTGTGTTGTTCGGGCAGTCGGGCAGTGCCCTGGAAGACTTTTTCGCGCAAGGTGCCGGCCTCATAAGCGGTCTTGTACGACCCACGCTTCTGCAACTCCGGCACCACCAGGTCGATAAAGTCGACATAGCTTTCCGGCGTCACAATCCGCGTCAAATTGAAGCCATCCAGGCCCGTCTCGCTGATCCAGGATTCCAGCTCATCAGCCACCTGCTCGGGCGAGCCGACCACGGTGATATAGCGGCCACCCAAGGCGTGCTGTTCGAGCAACTTGCGCCGGGTCCAGTCGTTGTTCTGCAGGTTCTTGGTGGCCGACTGAATCGCGTTGCTCTTCACGTACTGGATCGGTTCGTCGATCTCGTATTGAGAGAAATCAATCGCCGTGGACGCCGAAAAATGCGCCACGCCAGCCTCCGGGCTGGCGTAGCTCAAGTACTCGGCGTGCTTGGCCCAGGCCCGCTCTTCGGTGGCGCCAACGATCACGTTAAGCCCCATGAACACCTTGATGTCTTCCGGATTGCGCCCGGCCTCGACGGCACTGGCGCGCACCTTGTCCACCTGGGCTTTGGTCGCGGCCTTGTTCTGGCCGCTGATAAATACGCACTCGGCATGGCGCCCGGCAAACAGCAGGCCACGGTCCGAACTGCCGGCCTGGAACAATACTGGCGTGCGCTGTGGCGAGGGTTCGCACAGGTGATAACCTTCGACCTGATAGAACTCGCCGTGATGCTCGACCTTGTGCACCTTGCCCGGCTGCGCGTAGACCCGTTGTTTCGGGTCGTTGAGCACCGCGTCGTCTTCCCAGCTGCCTTCCCAGAGTTTGTACAGCACCTGCAGGTACTCATCGGCCTGGTCATAGCGCCGGTCATGCTCGACCTGCTCGGTCAGGCCCATGGCCTTGGCCGCGCTGTCGAGGTAGCCGGTGACGATGTTCCAGCCGACCCGGCCACGGCTCAGGTGGTCCAGCGTGGACATGCGTCGGGCAAACAGGTACGGCGGCTCGTAGGTGAGGTTGGCGGTGAGGCCGAAACCGAGGTTTTTGGTCACGGCGGCCATGGCCGAGACCAGCAGCAACGGGTCATTGACCGGCAGTTGGATCGACTCTTTGAGCGGCACGTCGATAGCGTTCTGGTACACGTCGTACACGCCGACGATATCCGCGATGAACAAACCGTCGAACAGCCCGCGCTCCAGGGTTTGCGCCAAGTCGGTCCAGTATTCGACGGTCTTGTAGTGCGTCGAGGTGTCCCGTGGGTGGGTCCACAGGCCGTGGTTGATATGCCCGATGCAGTTCATGTTGAAGGCATTGAGCAGGATTTTTTTCTTGGCCATTCAGAGGGTCCCCCGCAGTGGCGGGTTTTCATCATTGAGGTAGTAATTGCCCACCGCGTGGTACTTCCAGCGCACCGGGTCGTGCAGGGTGTGCACCCGGGCGTTGCGCCAGTGACGGTCGAGGCCATGCTCGGCCAGAGTGGCCTGGCTGCCGGCCAACTCGAACAAGGTGCTGCCGGCGGCCAGGGAGATTTCAGTGCTCAATGCGCGCACTTCAGCGACAGCGATGGAGGCTGCTGCGACGGTCTCGGCATTGCTGTCGGCCTGGGCGCGGTCGAGGTATTCACCCGAGCGCTCCAGCAAGGCCTCGGCGGCGTGCAGGCGAATGCTCAAGTGGCCGAAGCTCTTGAGCGTCAGCGGGTCTTCGCTGGCCTTGTCGTTGCCGGCGTCGATCCATGGGCGAGTCTTGGTGCGCACAAAGTGCAGCGCATCTTCAAAGGCGGCGCGGGCGATGCCGGTGTCGATGGCGGCATGAAGGATCTGCGCCAGCGGGCCGACGGTGGTCGGGCGCTCGAAGGCGCTCTGGAACGGGATCACGTCCTGGGCGGCCACCCAGACGTTTTCGAACACCACCGAACCGCTGCCAGTGGTGCGCTGGCCGAAACCACTCCAGTCGTCGATCACGCTCAAGCCCTCGCTGTCGCGCGGCACAAATGCCAGTTGCTGCACGCCGTGTTCATCCACCACCGAAGTGGGGATGCGTTGGGCGTAAATCGCGCCGGTGGAGTAAAACTTGCGCCCGGTGATGCGAAAACCATCACCGTCGCGGGTGATGGAGGTGACGCGGTCATGGGCGGTTTTGGTGCCGAGTTCCGCCAAGGCGTTACCGAAACGTTGCCCGGCGAGTACTTCGGCGTACAGGCGTTTTTGCTGGGCAGGGCTGCCGTTCACGCGCAGCACTTCCAACGCATAAAAGTGGTTTTGCGGAATCTGGCCCAGCGAGGCATCGGCCTGGGCAATCAGGGCGATGACCTTGGCCAGGGTGACGTTGGACACACCGGCGCCGCCATACTCCTTGGGCACGCTGATGCCCCACAGGCCGGAGCGCGAAAACACGTCCAGTTCGGGCAGCGGCAGACGGCGTTCGCGGTCACGCTGGGCGCTGTCGCGGGCAAAGTCTTCGGCCAGGTCGCTGGCGACAATAAGGGCTTGTTCGTCGCTGGTGATGACCGCGACGTTAGGGGAAAAAGTCATGGGTTTCTCCAGATGTCTGGTCGGTCAGATCCAGGAATGTCGAGCAGGCAAAGTGCCGTTTAGTCGATACGCGCCGATGGCGTGATACTTCCAGCGCACCGGGTCGTGCAGGGTGTGCACGCGGGCGTTGCGCCAGTGGCGGTCGAGGTTGAATTCGGCGAGGGTGGCGCGGCTGCCGGCCAGTTCGAAGAGCTTTTCGCTGACCAGCAACGACACTTCGGTGGTCAGCACCTTGGCCTCGGCCACGGCGATCGAGGCGCGGGCGGCCGATTGCGCGGTGATCGGTGCGGCGCTGACCTCGTCCAGCAGCTTGCCGGCCTTGCGCAGCAGGGCTTCGGCGGCGTGCAGTTCGATTTTCAGTTTGCCGATATCGGCGATCACGTACAGGTCATCGCTGGCGCGTTCGACCTTGGCGTCGATCCACGGGCGCGAACGTTCGCGCACGAAGGCGATGGTGTCATCCAGCGCCCCACGGGCGATGCCGGCATCGATGGCGGCCTGGATCAATTGCGAGACGGCGCCCTGGATATTCGGGCTTTCGCCGAGGCGCCAGTTGTCGACGACCAACTCTGCGTCCACCGGCACCTGATCGAGCAATACCGTGCCGCTGGCGGTGGTGCGTTGGCCAAAGCCCGACCAATCGTCAACGATGCGCAGCCCTGGCGTGCCACGGCGCACAAACGCCATGACTTGCTTGCCGTCATCGTTGAGTGCTTTTACCGCGACCCAATGGGCGAACAAGGCGCCGGTGGAGTAGAACTTCTGGCCGCTGATCACATAGCCGTCATCCTTGGCCGTGAGGCGCGCCTTGAGTTCCAGGGTGTTTTTGGTGCCGCGTTCGGGGCCGCCATTGCCGATGCGCCAACCGTCGAGCACGCTTTGGAACAGCTGCTTTTTCTGGCGCTCGGTGGCGGTGCTTTGCAGCAGGTGCAGAATGCCGAAATGGTTCTGCGGGATTTGCCCGAGGGCCGGGTCCGCAGCGCTGATGATCGCGAACACTTCGGCCAGGGTCACGAATGACACCTGGGGGCCGCCGTATTCACGGGGAATGGAAATACTGCCCAGCCCGCTGCGGGTGAACTGTTCAAGCTGCGCCCAGGGCAGCTTGCGCTGCTGGTCGCGTTGGGCCGCTTGCAGGCGCGCGGCCTGAGCCAGCTCATGGGCCGCGCTCAACGCCTGGGCGTCGTTGCGCAGCACCGTGGCCGGCAACAGCAGTGGGGCTACGTCCAGATCACTCTGGGGGGGTGTTAGAGCCAAGTTAGACATCAGCGCCGCTCCTTGGCTGCACGTAATGCCCTGGCGTTATGCACCGGGGTAATCCTGACCATACCGACCTCGCATTCAATGAAATAAAAACAGAAAAATCAGAGATGTCCGGTGGTCCGGTGCATATACCCTAAGCGTGTTAAATTTTTAAATAAACTAACTTATTGGAATATGCATAGAAGGGCTGTCACCCAGGCTCGCAGGGCGAGCCGGGCTGGCGCGGCTGATAGGTCGTCGCGGCCCTGACGGGGCGGGCTGGCGGCTGTGGCGCGCAGGTGGCGATGTTCAAGGTGCGTACCGGTGCCCAGCGCGAATTATTGCCGACCCGATCAAGAATGCAGTACGTCACGTCGAGGCGGCTGTCGTCGCCCGCTTCGATAATCACTGTGGAAGGCACCCACACCTGCACCGGCAGGCCGACGCCTTTGGCCTGGATTCTCGGCAGGTCCAGGCGCACGTCGCCCCAGCGCAGGGTGATGGCATCGCCTGTGGCCATGTTCAGGTAGGGCTGGATGGTCAGCGGGATACCGCGCCGTACCTGGCTGCCGTTGACACCGTAGCGGCGGATGGTCTCGGGCAGACCCACGGGGGCGAGGTTCTGGTTTTCATCGTCCAGCAGTGCGCAGGGGTGGCCACCCGGATAGCAGGTCTTCACGGGCACCTGAGTGAGGTCTGAACGTGCCGGGCCGTGGCCGACTTGCATGACCTGGTAGTGAACCCGTGCGGTGCCATCCTGAATAAAACTTTCGGGTACACGCAGGCGGGTCAGCGTGCCGACCTTGCACGCGGTAATCCGACGCGAGTCGGCAAAGCAGTTGTTCCAGAACAGTTCGATCAGGTCGCCCTCGTCCATGCCAGGGTAAGGCGCGATATCCACCTGCAATTGGGTCGCGGCGAGGGCGTTGATGCCGTGTCGATTCGCCTGGGGCAGGGTTGGGGCGGTGAACGTGGCCTGGGGTGCGGTGCGCGTCATAAGTAATCTCCTTGATGCAGCCAGCAGCAATCGTTCCGGCGCCCGTGGCGCGTTTGCGCGTAAGGTGCCGAAAGGAACGATTCAGTGAGTAGCCGGGATAGGATCCAATCCTCTGTGCGCTAGATAAGAGGGTTGGCCAGCGGGCGTCAATGGCGGCAAAAGGCTAAACGGCGAGTTGGAACAGATTCAGAAAAGGCTGACGCGGGAGGGGATTTTAAGGCGCGGTTGGAGGGGCGTTTTACCCCTGGTTGCGACGGTTTTGCGTAGGACTGTGGCGAGGGAGCTTGCTCCCGCTGGAGTGCGAAGCGCTCCCAGGATTTTGGGGCCGCTGCGCAGCCCGGCGGGAGCAAGCTCCCTCGCCACACTGCAAGCCAGTCAGTGGGCTAAAAACTTACTCAAAAACTGCTTGGTCCGCTCTTCCTTGGGGTTGGCAAACAGCGCCTTGGCTTCGCCTTGCTCGACGATCACGCCTTTGTCGAAGAAGATCACCCGGTTGGCAACATCGCGGGCAAAGCTCATTTCGTGGGTGACGATCACCATGGTGCGGTTTTCTTCGGCCAGGCTGCGGATGGTCGCCAGCACTTCGCCGACCAGCTCCGGGTCGAGCGCCGAGGTGGGTTCGTCAAACAGAATCACCTCCGGCTCCATGGCCAGGGCACGCGCAATCGCCACGCGCTGTTGCTGGCCGCCGGACAAACGCCGTGGGTACGCGTCTTCCTTGCCTGCCAGGCCGACCCTGGCCAAGAGCTTGCGACCCAGCGCGGTCGCCGCCTCGCGCGGCATCTTCTTGACCACGATCGGGCCTTCAATGACGTTTTCCAGCGCGGTGCGGTGCGGGAACAGGTTGAAGTTCTGGAACACAAAACCCACGTGCTGGCGCAAGCGTCGCACCAGGCCTTGTTGCTGGTTGAGCGGTTTGCTGCTGTCGATCTCGATATCACCGACCTTGATGCGGCCACTGGTGGGCTCTTCGAGGAAGTTCAGGCAGCGCAGCAAGGTGGTCTTGCCGGAGCCGCTGGGGCCAATGATGGCGACCACTTCGCCTTCCTTGACCTCCAGGTCGATGCCGTTGAGTACCACCTGACCTTTGAATTGTTTGGTCAGTTTTTCAACCACGATCATGCTCAGGACTCCAGGTCATGCCGGTTGACCCGGTCTTCCAGGCGATTTTGAAAATGCGCCAGGATGCTTGCCAGGATCCAGTAGATCAGGGCGGCGGACAGGTACATGGTGAAGATTTCGAAGGTGCGCGCCGACACCAGCTGTGCCTGCCGGAACAACTCCGGCACCTGAATGGTGGCGGCCAGCGCCGTGTCCTTGACCAGCGAAATAAAGCTGTTGCCCAGCGGCGGCAAGGCCGTGCGCATGGCCTGCGGCAGGATGGCCCGGCGCAGGGTCTGCGCGCGTGTCATGCCGATGCTGGCGGCAGCTTCCCATTGGCCGCGCTCGATGGAGCTGATCGCGGCGCGCAGGATTTCACAGGCGTAAGCGGCCATGTTCAGCGAAAAGCCGATCATGGCCGCCGGGATCGGATCCAGCTCGATGCCCACTTGCGGCAAGCCGTAGTAGATCAAAAACAGCTGTACCAGCAAGGGCGTGCCGCGAAAGAACGACACGTAGACCCGGGCGGTCCAGCTCAGGAGCTTGAAGCGCGACAAGCGCATCAAGGCCAGGCCGAAGCCCAGCAGCAAGCCAAAAAACATCCCGCCGAGGCTAAGAATCACCGTGTAGTACGCGCCCTTGAGCAGAAAGGGCGCGGAGTCCAGCGCGAGTTGGAAACCTGCTTCCATTATTCAGTGACGTCAGCGTTGAAGTACTTCTCGGACAGCTTTTTCAAGGTGCCATCGGCGCGCAGCTTGTCGAGAGCCTTGTTCACCGCGTCGAGCAGTTCTGGCTCGCCTTTGCGCAGGGCAATACCGGCTTCCTGACGGGAGAAGGCATCACCGGCAGCGGCGGTGTCCGGCGCTTTCTTGGCGTATTCCAGAGCGGCCAAGCGGTCGATCAGGATGGCGTCGATACGGCCGATGCGCAGGTCCTGGAACTTGGTCGGGTCATCGTTATAGGTCTTGATGATGGCTTTGGGTTGGTTGTCCTTGAGCCATTGTTCGTAGTTGGTGCCCAGGCCCACACCGACTTTCTTGCCGGCCAGGTCGTTGGCGGTCTTGATGCTGTCGACGTTTTTCTTCAGCACCAGCGCCTGGATACCGGAGACGGTGTAAGGCTTGGAGAAGTCATACTTCTTCTTGCGCTCCTCGGAGATGGTCACCTGGTTGACCACCGCGTCCAGGCGCTTGGATTCCAGGGCGGCGAGGATGCCGTCCCACGGCGTGGCCTGCAGCTTGACCTTGACGCCCAGCTCTTTGGCCAGCGCTTCGGACAGCTCGACTTCAAAGCCGCTGAGCTTGCCGCTTTCATCGACAAAGCTGAACGGCGGATAGGTGCCTTCCAGGCCGATCTTGATTTCGCCGGCTTTCTTGATGTTGTCCAGCTGCTCGCCCGCGATGGCTTGGCCCATCAGACCAGCCCCGAGTGCCAACCCCAAAGTGCCAACCAGCAACGTGCGACGCAATACAGAAATAGTCATGAAGAGCCCCTGTGTTTTTATGTTGAGCGAAGCAGGTGACGCAGTAGTCGTATCCTGCCTTAAAGCGCGGTGCGCGTCTTCGCCTGCGGCGCGACTATAAAGCCAGTTTTTAAGACTTGAAAATAATATAAATTCGATTTGATATTCTATTTTTGAATATGATCACGAACCAATGTGGGAGCGGGCTTGCTCGCGAAAGCGGTGTATCAGTCACATCTGTATTGGCTGACACACCGCTTTCGCGAGCAAGCCCGCTCCCACAGTGGGTCCGTGTTCAGTCCGTTAGAATAGCGTCATACGCAAACAACGCCGGCGCTCCGCCGGTGTGCAGGAAAATGATCGGGCCGTCCTCAAACCGCTGACGCCCGATGCCATCGAGCAAACCGGCCATGGCCTTGCCGGTGTAGACCGGGTCCAGCAGCAAACCTTCCTGGCTGGCTAATAGCTTGACCGCTGCCAGGGTGCCGGCGTTCGGTTCGCCGTAGCGCGGGCCGAAATATTCGTCCCACAGGATCACTTTGAAGGCTTCGGGAAGGCCCACGCCCAGCAACTCGGCGGTGCGTTCGGCCAAGCCTTGCACCTTCGGGAACTGAGCTTCTTCGGTGCGCGACACGGTAATGCCCACCACCGGCAGATTCGGCAGCACTTCACTCAACGCCAGCGCGAGGCCGCTATGGGTGCCGGCACTGCCCGAGGCCAGCACCACGGCGGCGAACTCAATGCCGCTGTCTTCGATCTGCCCGGCCAGCTCCAGCCCGGCGCGCACGTAGCCCAGGGCGCCCAAGGCATTGGAGCCGCCGATAGGGACGAGGTAGGGCTTCTTGCCGTTACTGCGCAGGCGGTCGGCGAGGGCGTTGAGTTGGTCGTCGACGTTATCGAGGTTCTCGACCAATTCGACTTTGGCGTCGAACAACTCCAGCAGCAAGCGGTTGCCATTGCCCAGGTAGTTGGGGTCTTCGGTGCCGGTGGGGTTTTCCAGCAGCGCCACGCAGCCCAGGCCGAGCTTGGCGGCCAGCGCGGCGGTCTGGCGCACGTGGTTGGACTGGATGGCGCCGGCGGTCACCAGGGTGTCGGCACCTTGCGCAAGGGCATCGGCGGCCAGGAATTCAAGTTTGCGCAGTTTGTTGCCGCCCATGGCCAGCGGCGTGGTGTCATCGCGCTTGACGTAAATGTCCCTGCCCAGCCAGGCCGACAGCCGCTCGAGTTTTTCCAGGGCGGTGGCGCCGCCCAGCAGTTCCAGGCGGTTAAAACGGTCGAGCGGTTGTTTGATCATGGCGACGTACAGTGGCTAAGTGATGGGGCGACTATAGGCAGGCACTTTTCATCGGGCAACCGCCAATCGCTTATGCCGGAAAGTTCTTAGCATCACACCATTGGTTCTTAAGGGCGGCCAGGGTGCATACCGTAAAGTGATGGCCATATCGTCAGGAGTGAATACCGTGAGTGAGCGTTCCAGTCATTGGCAATTACAGACCATCGTCAGCCAGCTGCGCAGCGCCCGGGACCAGTGGCGCACGCGCAATGGTCGCCTGAGTGGCGAACACGGTGGCCGTGAGTTGCCGTCCCGCGAGGCGGTGGCGCAGATTCTTGAATCTTTGTGCGGCGCGCTGTTCCCGATGCGCCTGGGGCCGGTGGACCTGCGTGAAGAAAGTGAAGATTTTTACGTCGGGCATACCCTCGACGTCGCCCTGAATGCCTTGCTTGCCCAGGCTCGCCTGGAGCTGCGCTACGCCGCGCGCCAGGGCGCCAAGGATGACAGCGAGGTCGATGCGCTGGCCATCCGCCTGATCCAGGACTTCGCCCTGGCCTTGCCCTCACTGCGCAGCCTGTTGGACACCGACGTGCTCGCCGCCTACCACGGCGACCCGGCCGCGCGCAGTGTGGATGAAGTGCTGCTGTGCTATCCGGGGATTCTGGCGGTGATTCACCACCGCCTGGCCCACCATCTGTACCGCGCCGGGCTGCCGCTGCTGGCGCGGATCAGCGCGGAGATTGCCCACTCGGCCACCGGCATCGACATCCACCCCGGCGCGCAGATCGGCCCGAGTTTCTTCATCGACCACGGGACCGGGGTGGTGATCGGCGAAACCGCGATCATCGGCGAGCGCGTGCGCATCTACCAGGCCGTGACGTTGGGCGCCAAGCGCTTCCCGGCGGATGAGGACGGGCAGTTGCAGAAAGGCCATCCGCGCCACCCGATTGTTGAGGACGATGTGGTGATTTACGCCGGAGCGACGATCCTGGGGCGCATCACCATCGGCAAGGGCTCGACCATCGGCGGCAATGTGTGGCTGACCCGCAGCGTGCCGGCGGAGGCGAACATTACGCAGGCGAATTTGCAGCACGACGACGGTGCGCAGAAATAGAGAATCAGTACAAATCCCCTGTGGGAGCGGGCTTGCTCGCGAAAGCGGTGGGTCAGCCGACGAATCTGCTGACTGATACTCCGCATTCGCGAGCAAGCCCGCTCCCACATTTTGAATGTATTCCAGATTCGAACCGATTTTCCCTCAGCCACCGCTGAACGATTTGCCATCCCCGCCCGTCATACCAATCCTTGAGCTAGTGTAGGAATTGTCTACCACTCAGCCCTGCGATTAGTCCCAAACCGCCTACCTATGTTTAACTTGAATGCTCGTTCAAGTTAAACCCGGTGGTTCGCTGCCCGCTCACAACAGGAGGCTTACCTTTGCTGAGTCCGTTATTTACAGCCACATCACACACCTTCGGGGTGCATCGTTCATGAGTGCATCGTCCACCCCATCCAGCGGCCTGGTGCGCATGAATGCGCCGGTTTTCTACTTTGCCGCAACCTTCATTCTGCTGTTTGGCATCACTGTCATCGCTATCCCGCAACAGGCCGGTGCCTGGCTGCTGGCGGCGCAAAACTGGGCGGCCAACACGGTCGGCTGGTACTACATGCTCGCGATGACGCTGTATCTGGTCTTCGTGGTGGTCACCGCGTTATCGGGCTACGGCAAGATAAAACTCGGTGCCGACCACGACGAGCCCGAATTCAGCTACCTGTCCTGGGCCGGCATGCTGTTCGCCGCCGGGATCAGCATCACGCTGTTTTTCTTCTGCGTCTCCGAGCCGCTGACGCACTTGGTGCAGCCGCCTCAGGGCGCGCCAATGAATGCCGACGCGGCACGCCAGGCCATGCAGATCCTGTTTCTGCACTGGGGTCTGCATGGCTGGGGCGTGTTTGCCTTTGTGGGCATGGCCCTGGCGTACTTCGCCTACCGGCATAACCTGCCGCTGGCGCTGCGCTCGGCGCTGTACCCGCTGATCGGCAAACGCATCAACGGCCCCATCGGCTATGCGGTGGACGGCTTCGGCATCATTGCCACGGTGTTCGGCCTGGGCGCCGACATGGGGTTTGGTGTGTTGCACCTCAACTCCGGTCTCGACTACCTGTTTGGCATCGCGCACACGCAGTGGATCCAGGTCGGCCTGATCACCCTGATGATGGGCGCCGCGATCCTCGTGGCCGTGGCCGGTGTCGACAAGGGCGTGCGAGTGATGTCCGACATCAACATGCTGCTGGCCTGTGCGCTGCTGCTGTTCGTGTTGTTCGCAGGCCCCACCCAGCACTTGCTCAACACCTTGATCCAGAACATCGGTGACTACCTCGGCGCCTTGCCGACCAAGAGCTTCGATGTGTACGCCTACGACAAACCCAGCGACTGGCTGGGCGGTTGGACGGTGTTCTACTGGGCCTGGTGGATAGCATGGTCGCCGTTTGTGGGCCTGTTTATCGCGCGTATTTCCCGTGGCCGTACCATCCGCGAGTTCGTGTTCGGTGTGCTGCTGATTCCGCTGGGTTTCACCCTGGCGTGGATGTCGATTTTCGGCAACAGCGCCATCGACCAGGTGCTCAACCACGGCATGACCGCGCTGGGCCAGTCGGCTATCGATGACCCGTCGATGAGCCTCTACCTGTTGCTGGAAACCTACCCGTGGAGCAAGACGGTGATCGCCGTCACGGTGTTTATCAGCTTCGTGTTCTTCGTCACCTCGGCGGATTCCGGCACCGTAGTGCTGTCGACCTTGTCATCCAAAGGTGGCAACGCCGATGAAGACGGGCCGAAATGGCTGCGGGTGTTCTGGGGCGCGATGACGGCGCTGGTCACCAGTGCGTTGCTGTTTGCCGGCAGTATCGACTCGCTCAAGTCGGCGGTGGTGCTGACTTCGTTGCCGTTCTCGCTGATTTTGCTGCTGATGATGTGGGGGCTGCACAAGGCCTTCTACCTCGAATCGCAGAAACAGATTGCCCAGCTGCATTCGCTGGCACCGGTGTCGGCGGCGCGCAAAGGCCGAGGCGGTTGGCGTCAGCGCTTGAGCCAGGCTGTGCACTTCCCGTCACGCGATGAGGTGTACCGTTTCCTCGAGTCGACGGTGCGCCCGGCGATTGAAGAAGTGACGGCGGTGTTTGTCGAGAAAGGCCTGAATGTGGTGACTCAGCCGGACCCGTCCAACGACAGCGTCAGCCTCGAAATCGGGCATGGCGAGGAGCATCCATTCGTTTACCAGGTGCAGATGCGCGGCTACTTCACGCCGTCGTTTGCCCGCGGTGGCATGGGCTCCAAAGAGATCAACAACCGCCGTTATTACCGCGCGGAAGTGCACTTGAGTGAGGGCAGCCAGGACTACGATCTGGTCGGCTACACCAAGGAGCAGATCATCAACGACATCCTCGACCAGTACGAGCGCCACCTGCAGTTCCTGCACCTGGTGCGCTGACCCTGAACCTGCGCAAAGCCCCGTTCTACGGGGCTTTCTTAAACTTAATTTCATTCGTGAACCCAGTGTTTTGACTCCGAACTGTCATCTGGCCACTGCGTAATTGTGTGAAGCGTTTGACGCTTTCATTTCAGAACAGTGACGGAGACCGGTAACAATGAAGACGTTAATAAGCCCCATGGTGGGTGCCGCCATGGCGAGCTTTATGCTGTCCGCCCATGCCGATTTTATCGACGACAGCCACGCCGACGTGACCCTGCTCAACCGCTATCTCAACCAGCAAGGTCGTGACGTGGTGGGCAGCAACGCCAAGGCCCACAGCGTGCGGGATTGGGGCCAAGGGTTCGAGTTCAACTTCAAGTCCGGCTACACCGAAGGCCCCGTGGGTTTTGGTCTGGATCTGCAGGCGTTTTACGGTCTGAAACTCGATTCCGGCGGCGATCTTAACGACAAAGACCACCAGGGCCGCTACCCCGGCAGCATGTTCCCGCTGGATAACGGCAAGTCCGCCGACCAGTTCGGCGTGCTCAGCCCAACGTTCAAAATGCGCTTCGCCAAGGATGAGCTGCGCGTCGGCACCTTGTTCGGCAACAACCCGGTGCTGGCCAACACTGACGGCCGCCTGTACCAGCAGACCAACACCGGCGTGCAACTGGTCTCCAAAGACCTCAGCGACTTCACCTTCACCGGTGGCGATATCTTCAAGACCAAGATCCGCAACGAAACCGGCGACCAAGGCATGATTACCGCTGGTGGCACCCGAGAAAGTGATCGCTTCCTGTTCGGCGGGGCGGATTACACCGGCATTCAGAACACCACCGTGAGCCTGTGGTATTCCAACCTTGAGGACTACTACCAGCAGTTCTTCCTCGGCGCCAAGCGCCATGACGCGTTGAGCGTGGGCGCCATCGACACCGACGTGCGCGTGTTCCGCAGCCTTGGTGTAGGCGCCAACGCCGACGGCGATAAAGACTTTACCGGCGCCGGTCTGTATGGCGACGGCACCAGCAAAGGCCGTATCAACCAGACCACCGCCAGCCTGCTTGAGAGCTACAGCCTGGACGGCCACACCGTTGGCCTGGGCATTCAGAAAAACAGCGGCGACAGCGACTTCCCGTACCTCGATTCCGGCCTCAACAGCGGCGACAACCGCCAAGGCCCTGGCTCTGGCGCCGACACCCCGGCGCTCACCAACATGCAGTTGAATAAATTTCAACACGCCGGTGAGCGCACTTGGCTTGCGCAGTACAAGTACGACTTCGGTAAGCTGGGCCTCACCGGCCTGACGTTCTCTGCTGCTTACGCCCACGGTGATGACATCCGCACTGTGCAAGGCACCACCAGCGAGTGGGAGCGCAACATTGCCGTGGCTTACCAAGTACCGACCGGCACCCTCAAGGGCCTGGGCGTGACCTGGAAAAATGCCCACGCCAGCCCGGACATTGCCGGTGCCACCGTCCAAGATGAAAATCGCTTTTATGTCAGCTATGTCGTTCCACTCTGGTAGGAAATTGCTGTAGAACGGAAGGGCAGGCTCAAGCGATTCAGCTGGTTAAAAGGCCTGGGAATAACCTTATTCCCAGGCCTTATTTGCCTACGTCCAAGAGAGGATTCGATGACTTACATTGCTGCCGAAAACCGCTATGAATCTATCCCGTACCGCCGCGTAGGCCGCAGTGGGTTGGTGCTGCCGGCACTGTCCCTGGGGCTGTGGCACAACTTTGGCGACAGCACCCCGATCGACACCCAGCGCGCCTTGCTGCGCACCGCATTCGACCTGGGGATCAACCACTTCGACCTGGCCAACAACTACGGCCCACCGTATGGCAGCGCCGAGATCAACTTCGGCCGTTTGCTGCGTGAAGACTTCAAGCACTACCGCGACGAACTGATCATCTCCAGCAAAGCCGGCTGGGACATGTGGCCCGGCCCTTACGGCCAGGGTGGCGGTTCGCGCAAATACGTTCTGGCGAGCCTGGACCAGAGCCTGCAACGCTTGGGCGTTGACTACGTGGATATTTTCTACTCCCACCGTTTTGACGCCGATACCCCGCTGGAAGAAACCGCCAGCGCACTCGCCACTGCCGTGCAACAGGGCAAGGCGTTGTACATTGGGATCTCGTCTTATTCCGGGGTAAAAACTCGCGAAATGGCGGCTCTGCTGCAAGAGTGGAAAGTGCCGCTGTTGATTCACCAGCCGGCCTACAACCTGCTCAACCGCTGGATCGAAAAAGACCTGTTGGACACCACCGATGAGCTGGGTGCCGGTGTGATTGCCTTCACGCCGCTGGCCCAGGGTTTGCTCACTGACAAGTACCTCAACGGCGTGCCGGCCGATGCGCGCGTCAACCGCCCGGGTGGTGGTTCGCTGCAGGCCAAGCACTTGTCCGAAGCCAACATTGCCCATGTGCGTGGGTTGAATGAAATCGCCAAGCGCCGCGGCCAGAGCCTGGCGCAACTGGCCCTGGCCTGGACCCTGCGTGACCCACGGGTGACCAGTGCCTTGATTGGTGCGAGCCGGGCGGAGCAGATCATTGAAAACGTCGGAGCGTTGAAGAACCTGAACTTCAACGCGGAAGAACTGGCGGAGATCGACCGGTTTGCGCAGGAAGGCGGGATTAACCTGTGGGAAAAACCGTCCACTGCTGAATAAGCTGGCACAACCCGGTTAAAAATGTGGGAGCCGGGCTTGCCCGCGAAGGCGGTGAATCAGTCGATGAATCTGTTGGCTGATACTCTGTATTCGCGAGCAAGCCCGCTCCCACATTTGATCTTCAATGTGGCAAATTCATTCGGCAGTACTCGGTCAATGTGGGAGCCGGGCTTGCTCGCGAAGGCGGTGTGTCAGTCGATGAATGTATGGGCTGATACGCCGCTTTCGCAGGCAAGCCAGCTCCCACATTTGATCTTCAGTGTGGCAAATTCATTCGGCAGTACTCGGTCAATGTGGGAGCCGGGCTTGCTCGCGAAGGCGGTGTTTCAGTCGATGAATGTATGGGCTGGTACACCGCTATCGCAGGCAAGCCAGCTCCCACATTTTGATCTTCAGTGTGGCAAATTCACTCGGCAGTACTCGGTCAATGTGGGAGCCGGGCTTGCTCGCGAAGGCGGTGTGTCAGTCGATGAATGTATGGGCTGGTACACCGCTATCGCAGGCAAGCCAGCTCCCACATTTTGATCTTCAGTGTGGCAAATTCACTCGGCAGTACTCGGTCAATGTGGGAGCCGGGCTTGCTCGCGAAGGCGGTGTTTCAGTCGATGAATGTATGGGCTGGTACACCGCTATCGCAGGCAAGCCAGCTCCCACATTTGATCTTCAGTGTGGCAAATTCACTCGGCAGCACTCGGTCAATGTGGGAGCCGGGCTTGCCCGCGAAGGCGGTGTGTCAGTCGATGAATGTATGGGCTGGTACACCGCTATCGCAGGCAAGCCAGCTCCCACATTTTGATCTTCAGTGTGGCAAATTCACTCGGCAGTACTCGGTCAATGTGGGAGCCGAGCTTGCTCGCGAAGGCGGTGTGTCAGTCGATGAATGTATGGGCTGGTACACCGCTATCGCAGGCAAGCCAGCTCCCACATTTGCTCTTCAGTGTGGCAAATTCACTCGGCAGTACTCGGTCAATGTGGGAGCCGGGCTTGCTCGCGAAGGCGGTGTGTCAGTCGATGAATGTATGGGCTGGTACGCCGCTATCGCAGGCAAGCCAGCTCCCACATTTTGCTCTTCAGTGTGGCAAATTCACTCGGCAGTACTCGGTCAATGTGGGAGCCGGGCTTGCCCGCGAAGGCGGTGTTTCAGTCGATGAATGTATGGGCTGGTACACCGCTATCGCAGGCAAGCCAGCTCCCACATTTTGCTCTTCAGTGTGGCAAATTCACTCGGCAGTACTCGGTCAATGTGGGAGCCGGGCTTGCCCGCGAAGGCGGTGTGTCAGTCGATGAATGTATGGGCTGGTACACCGCTATCGCAGGCAAGCCAGCTCCCACATTTTGATCTTCATTGATGCAGAGGCTGTGCCTGGCTTAGAACGGGACGTCGCCCAGGATCGTGGCGCGATGCATCACGCGCCGCTGTGGGCGGTAGTCATCCACGGCGTAGTGCTGGGTCACGCGGTTGTCCCAGAATGCCACGTCGTTCTCCTGCCAGCGCCAGCGAATGGTGAATTCCGGCCGCGTTGCGTGGGCAAACAGCAGCTTCAGTATGGCCTCGCTTTCCGCCGGCTCCAGCTCGTTGATCTTGGTGGTGAACCCGTCACTGACAAACAGCGACTTTCGCCCGCTTACCGGATGCGTGCGCACCACCGGGTGTGACAGCGGTGGATTCTTCTTGCGGGTTTCTTCCCAGCGTGCCAGGTCTTCGGCGGTGTTGCCAAAGCGCTCCAGCGGGAAGGATTTGGTGAAATCGTGCGTCGCCGTGAGGCCATCGAGCAGGCGTTTGAGCGGCTCCGACAAGGCTTCATATGCAGCGATGCCACTGGCCCACAGCGTGTCGCCACCAAAGGCCGGCAGCAGCTTGGCGCTGAGCACCGCACCGAGCGCCGGGGTGGGCAGGAAGGTCACGTCGGTGTGCCATACGGCGTTGTCGCGTACGTCGGTCACGGCGGTGTCGAGGATCAGCACTTCGGGCTGCTCCGGCACGTTGGGGTAGATCGGGTGAATGTGCAGGTCGCCAAAATTTGCCGCAAACCGCGCCTGTTGCTGCGGGGTGACGGCTTGGCCACGAAAGAACAGCACCGAGTGGCTGAGCAGCGCCTGCTCAATGGCGTCACGTTCCTGGAGGCTCAACGGTTGGGTGATATCGACGCCACTGATCAGGGCGCCCAGGGCGGTGCTTATTGGCGTAACGGTCAGGCTGCTCATGCGGTTCTCACTCAGTGTGCCTGGCCATGCCAAGGCACTAATTTGCGCTGCAGGGCACGCAGGCCCATTTCCATGGCGAAGGCAATCAGGGCGATCACTAGAATCCCCAGCACTACCACGTCGGTGACCAGGAACTGCGCCGCCGACTGCACCATAAAGCCCAAGCCGCTGGTGGCGGCGATCAGTTCGGCGGCAACCAGGGTCGACCAACCCACTCCCAAGCCGATGCGCACGCCGGTAAGGATGTCGGGCAGGGCGCTCGGCAGGATCACATGGCGAATCAACTGGGCGCGGGTGGCGCCCAACGACTGCGCGGCACGCAGCTTGGCCGGGTCGACCGTGCGCACGCCGGTCGCGGTGGCGATGGCGATAGGCGCAAAGATCGCCAGGTAAATCAGCAACACCTTGGACAGCTCACCGATGCCGCACCAGATCACGATCAGCGGCAGGTAAGCCAGGGGCGGAATCGGCCGGTAGAATTCGATCAGCGGGTCGAGGATGCCACGGGCAATGCGGTTGGAACCGATGGCAATCCCCACCGGCACCGCGGTCAGCACCGCAAAGCCCAGGCCCAGGCCGATGCGCGTGAGGCTCGCGCCCAGGTGCTGCCACAAGGTGGAATCCATATAGCCGGTGGTCGCCAGCAGCCAGCCTTTTTGCAGCACGGCGGATGGTGGCGGCAGGAACAAAGGTTCGATCACGCCAGTGGCGGTGACCGCCCACCAGAGCGCCAGCAAGGCAATCAGGGTGAGTACGCTGATCCAGCGCGTGCTCAGGCTACGACGTATCGGAATGCCCTTGTGCGTTACTGGCTTGGCGCCCGTGGCGGGAAGTTCGTAGCTGCTCATGCGGACACCTGCCGTTGCGAGAACACTTTGCCCAGCACGTGTTCACGGGTTTCGATAAAGCGCGGGTCGGACTTGATCGCCCGCGCCGATTCACCGGCGGCGTAGCGTTGACCGAAGTCCAGGTGCAGGCGCTCGACGATCTGGCCTGGGTTGGGCGCCAACAGGATCAGATCGGTGGCGAGAAATACCGCCTCTTCAATGTCATGGGTAATCAGGAACACCGGCTTGGCCGTGCGCCGCCAGACTTGCAGGAGCAATTCCTGCATCTGTTCGCGGGTGAAGGCATCTAGGGCGCCGAAAGGCTCGTCCATCAGCAATACGCGAGGGTCAGCCGCCAGTGCGCGAGCCAGGCCCACACGCTGTTTCTGGCCGCCGGAGAGTTGCCAGACTCGGCGGCTGTCGAAACCGGCGAGGTCGACCAGTGCGAGCATTTCCCGGGCGCGCACTTCACGTTGCGCCTTGGGCACACCGGCCAGCTCCAGGCCGAAGCCGACGTTGGCCAGCACGTCCTGCCAGGGCAGCAGGGCATCGTCCTGGAACACCACGCCGCGTTCGGCGCTCGGACCTTTGACCGGCACGCCATCGAGGGTGATACGCCCGGCAGAGGGTTCGACGAAACCGGCAATCAGGTTCAACAGCGAAGTCTTGCCACTGCCGGACGGGCCGAGGGCCACCAGCAATTGCTGAGGCCCAAGGTCGAGTGAAATATCGGACAGTACCGGTTCTGTGGCGCCTGGGTACTGTGCGCTGATGCGCTCCAGTTGTAGCAAGGCCATCGCGAGGAACTCCTTGAATCAGTTAGTGATGAACTTGGCGCTGACGTAAGGGGCGTAGTCCGGCAGCACGGCGTCGACTTTGCCTTGTTCCTTGAGGAACACGGCGGTGTCGGTCACAGCCTTGGTAGTCGGTGCACCCAGCAGGGTCACTTGATCAGCTGCCAGTGGGTAGACGTTGCCTTGCAGCAGCAGTGGGATGTCACTGGCCTTGGCGCCGGAGAGCTTCACCAGCTTGTCGACGTTGCCTTTGTCGGCCAGCCAGGCTTGTGGGTCTTTGCGATAGGCGGCGTAGGCGTCCAGGGTGACTTTGGCGAAGGCCGTGACGATTTCCGGGTGTTTTTCGGCGAAGTCTTTGCGCACGATCCAGGCATCGAAGGTGGGCGCGCCGAACTTGGCCAGTTCGCCGGAGGTGATCAGCACTTTGCCGTTTTCCTTGGCGACGCCCAGGGCCGGGTCCCACACGTAAGTCGCGTCGATATCGCCGCGCTTCCACGCCGCGATGATTGCCGGCGGTGCGAGGTTGAGAATGGTCACTTTGGACGGGTCGATGTTCCAGTGCTTCAGCGCGGCCAACAGGCTGTAGTGGCCGGTGGAAACGAAGGGCACGGCAATCTTTTTGCCGATCAGGTCCTGTGGGCTGTTGATCCCCGAACCATTGCGCGCTACCAGCGCTTCGGCGCCGCCGATCTGGGTGGCGACCAGAAAGGTTTCCACCGGCACTTTGCGTGTCACCGCAGCGGTCAGTGGGCTGGAACCGAGGTAGCCGATCTGTACGTCGCCGGAAGCGATGGCGGCAATGATGTCGGCGCCATTGTCGAATTTGCGCCAGTCGATCTTGGCGTTGGTAGCTTTTTCATACGCGCCGTCGGCCTGGGCGACTTTCGCCGGGTCTACGGTGGTCTGGTAAGCGATGGTCACATCTGCCGCCTGGGCAAACAGGCTGGCACCTGCCAGGGACAATGCGGCCAAGAGGCGCAATGGGGTAAGCAGTTTCAAGGGGAAGCTCCTCAATCAGGCGGCCGAAGGTCGGCGTGTGAGGAGACTAAATGATCTAAGAACTCGAAAATAAATAACATTTTCGAATTAGCTTATGAGTAGAAGAGTGAGCGCAATCTTCAACCCAATGATGGCAAATGTGGGAGCTGGCTTGCCTGCGATAGCATCATCTGGGTATCACTGATACACCGAGGTGTTTGCATCGCAGGCAAGCCAGCTCCCACACAAACCAGGTACCACAGGAGACGGCGTGATGCCTTTAGTTACTGATCGCCAGAATGCTTGCCTGGTACGAGCCGACAAACACGTCAAAGTCGCCCACTTCGTTTTGCTCCAGCTCCACCTGTTGAGCCAGCGACTTACGCGCCAGCTCTTCAAAGCGTGCCTGCTCCTCGGCCGGTAAAGGCTCCTGACGGAAGTGCGCGGCGTGCACCTCGCTCTGGTGCAGGGAGAACTGCGCAAAACTCTCTTTGCGTTCGGCCATCGCTGCCAGCACTTGGGCCGACGGCGTCAGGGACGAGTCCCTGACCTTCGCCAATTGAGCGTCCAGCGCCTGGCTGTGCTCGGTGATGCCATGGCTCTCGTCCAGCAAGGCCGCCAGCGGGGCGATCTTCTCCAGCAGCTCGGTGGCCCACTCCTTCATGTCCACCGCCTGGCCGTCACGCTGCAATTGCAGGCCTGGGCGACGGCCCTCCTTGACCACACTGAGGAAGTTGGAGGTGGCATTGCCGCACTCGTTGTTGGCGAACAGCGGGCTGTCGTTCAACGCGCAGTACAGCAGGAACGCATCGAGGAAGCGTGATTCCGGCAGGTCGATGCCCATCGGCAGGAACGGGTTGATGTCCAGGCAGCGCACTTCGATGTACTGGATGCCACGGGCCATCAGCGCCTGGATCGGCCGTTCGCCGGTATAGGTCACGCGCTTGGGGCGGATGTTGGAGTAGTACTCGTTTTCGATCTGCAGGATGTTGGTGTTGAGCTGCACCCACTCACCATCCTTATGGGTGCCGACTTCGACGTAAGGTGCGTAGGGCGTTGCCACCGCTTCACGCAGGCTGTCGGTGTAGCTGTTCAAATCGTTGTAGCACGGCGTCAGGCCGGCTTGGGCGTTGCTCTGGTAACCCAGGTCGCTCATGCGCAGGCTGGTGGCGTACGGCAGGTACAGCGTGTCGGCGTCCAATACTTCCAACTGGTGCGAACGACCGCGCAGAAAGCCCGCGTCCAGCGCCGGTGAGGCACCGAACAGGTACATCAGCAGCCAGCTGTAGCGGCGGAAGTTACGGATCAGCGCGATGTAGGCCGTGGACTGATAGTCGCGGTCGGTGCCGACGAAGCCTTCGGCCTCCTTGAGCAGCGGCCAAAGCTCTTCCGGCAAGGAAAAGTTGTAGTGGATGCCGGCGATGCATTGCATGGTCTTGCCGTAACGCAGGGCCAGGCCTTTGCGGTAAACGTACTTGAGCTGGCCGATATTGGAGGTGCCGTAGTAGGCAATCGGAATATCTTCCTCGGCCGGCAACGGGCACGGCATCGAAGGGCTCCACAGGTACTCGTTGCCGAGCTTGCTGTAGGCAAACCGGTGGATCTTGTCCAGGCTGCTCAGGGTATCGGCCGGGTTGGGCAGGGCGGGAGTGATGAACTCCAGCAGCGATTCCGAGTAGTCGGTGGTGATCAATTCGTTGGTCAACGCGGCGCCCAGGGCTTCGGGGTGCGGCGTTTGTGCCAGGCGACCCTCACCGGTGACGCGTAGGCATTCACGCTCGATGCCGTGCAAGCATTGCTCTAGCAGGGAGAGGTGTTCGCGCTTGCCGAGCAGGGCCAGGCGGCGGTTGAGAAGTTCGCTCAAGTTGGATTCCTTCACGCGTCAGTCGCCCCAATATGGGGGTGGGCAGGACGGTCTACAAGGGTGAAGTTGAAACTGGCGTTATCGCCTGGTTTAGAGTCGATTTGGCTCACATTGAAAAAGCCTACTTCACTCCATGAATTGGGCTATAGCGCAGCAAGAAAATTCCGACGCTGTTGTCGCAGCGCCGAAATTAACTCAAATCGAGGGCGGGGAGCTAGAGGACAGCGAAGGTGCCTTGTGCTTTTGCGACAAGTCTTTCGCCTTGATACACATCGGCTTCCACCACCAATGTGCGTCTGCCGGCGTGAATCACCCGGCTGGTGCACAGCACATCACCGTCTTCGACGGCGCGGATATAGTTGATCTTGCACTCGATGGTCGCGCTCTGCTGGTCAAAGCCATGGGCGCTGGAACAGGCCAGCCCCATGGTGATGTCGACCAGGCTGAAAATCGCCCCGCCATGGAGCTTGCCTGCGCGGTTGCGCAGTTGCGGCTCCAGGGTCAGGGCCACCTCGGCAACGCCCTCGTCCAGGCGTTGCAGGCGACAGCCGATCAGCTCGCTGAACGCGCTCTGGGTCAAACCGGCCGGGATTTCCATCAGCGTTTCTTCAACTGTTTGGCGTTGGCGAACAACGACGCCATGGCGTTGTTGCTCGGCGCGGCCGTCGCGGTCGGCTCTTTACGCGGCGCATTGCCCTGGGACTGGCGCGGTGCCGAGCCTGGGCGGGCACCACGGGCGCCGTCGATTTTCTCGCCGGGGGTGTCGCTCATGCGCATCGACAGGCCCACGCGTTTACGCGGGATATCGACTTCCATGACCTTGACCTTGACCACGTCACCGGCTTTGACCGCTTCGCGCGGGTCCTTGATGAACTTCTCCGAAAGCGCAGAGATGTGCACCAAACCGTCCTGATGCACGCCGATATCCACAAAGGCGCCGAAGTTGGTCACGTTGGTGACCACGCCTTCGAGGATCATGCCCGGCTGCAGGTCCTTGAGGTCTTCAACGCCGTCCTGGAACTCGGCAGTCTTGAACTCGGGACGCGGGTCGCGGCCAGGTTTTTCCAGCTCTTGCAGGATGTCGGTGATGGTCGGCACGCCGAAGGTTTCGTCGGTGTACTTTTTCGGGTCCAGGCGCTTGAGGAACGCGGCGTCACCGATCAGCGAACGGATATCACGGTCGGTCTCGGCGGCAATGCGCTGTACCAGCGGGTAGGCTTCCGGGTGCACCGCAGACGAATCCAGCGGGTTATCGCCGTTCATGACGCGCAGGAAACCGGCGGCCTGTTCAAAAGTTTTTTCGCCCAGGCGTGCGACTTTCTTCAGCGCGGCGCGGGTTTTGAACGCGCCGTTTTCGTCGCGATGGGTGACGATGTTCTGCGCCAGGGTGGTGTTCAGGCCGGAGATACGCGCCAGCAGCGCGACCGAGGCGGTGTTTACATCCACGCCCACCTTGTTCACGCAGTCTTCCACTACCGCATCCAGGCCGCGCGCCAGTTTCAGCTGCGACACGTCGTGCTGGTACTGGCCGACACCGATGGATTTAGGGTCGATTTTCACCAGCTCTGCCAGCGGGTCTTGCAGGCGGCGAGCAATGGAGACGGCACCACGGATCGACACGTCGAGGTCCGGGAATTCCTTGGAAGCCAGTTCCGACGCGGAGTACACCGAAGCGCCGGCCTCGGACACCATGACCTTGGTCATCTTCATGGCGGGGTATTTTTTGATCAGTTCGGCGGCCAGTTTGTCGGTTTCACGGCTGGCGGTGCCGTTGCCGATGGCGATCAGGTCCACGGCGTGCTTGGCGCACAGCGCGGCCAGGATGGCGAGGGTCTGGTCCCACTTGTTGTGCGGCACGTGCGGGTACACGGTGGCGTGGTCCAGCAGCTTGCCGGTGGAGTCGACCACCGCAACCTTGCAGCCGGTACGCAAGCCTGGGTCGAGGCCCAAGGTGGCACGCGGGCCAGCCGGTGCGGCCAGCAGCAGGTCGTGCAGGTTGTGGGCGAACACGTTGATCGCCTCGGTTTCAGCGCCATCGCGCAGCTCGCCGAGCAGGTCGGTTTCCAGGTGCGTGTAGAGCTTGACCTTCCAGGTCCAGCGCACGACTTCACCGAGCCACTTGTCCGCAGGACGGTTCTGGTTCTGGATGCCGAATTGTTGACCGATCATGCCTTCACACGGGTGCATGGTGCCCGGCAGCTCGTCGCCGACTTTGAGCGCGGAGCTGAGAATGCCTTCGTTGCGACCCCGGAAAATGGCGAGTGCGCGGTGCGACGGCATGCTCTTGAGCGGTTCGTCGTGTTCGAAATAATCGCGGAATTTGGCGCCTTCTTCCTCTTTGCCGGCGATAACGCGAGCGCTGAGAATGGCTTCCTGCTTGAGGTAGGTGCGCAGTTTTTCCAGCAGGCCGGCGTTTTCGGCGAAACGCTCCATGAGGATGTACTTGGCACCTTCAAGGGCGGCCTTGACGTCGGCGACGCCTTTTTCGGCATCGATAAAGCGTGCGGCTTCGGTTTCCGGGGTCAGCGACGGGTCGTTGAACAGGCCGTCGGCCAACTCGCCCAAACCGGCTTCCAGGGCGATCTGGCCCTTGGTGCGGCGCTTCTGTTTGTACGGCAGGTAAAGGTCTTCGAGGCGGGTCTTGGTGTCGGCGAGCTTGATGTCGCGTTCCAGCTGCGGGGTCAACTTGCCCTGTTCCTCAATGCTGGCGAGGATGCTGATGCGCCGTTCGTCGAGTTCTCGCAGGTAGCGCAGGCGCTCTTCCAGGTGACGCAGTTGGGTGTCGTCGAGGCTGCCGGTCACTTCTTTACGGTAACGGGCGATGAAAGGCACCGTGGAGCCTTCATCCAGTAGCGCGACGGCCGCTTCGACCTGTTGTGGGCGTACACCGAGTTCCTCGGCAATGCGGCTGTTGATGCTGTCCATAAAACCACCTGAAATGCTTGAAAGCAGCTCGCAGGCCCGGAAAACAAGGCGTTGCGAGGCTGGTTGAGCGGCGCCAGCGGCGCCGCTGCCTGGGTCAAAAGGCTGCCTATTGACCTTCGAAATCGGGAAATTGCTGCCCCGCGCTGAAAAAACGGCTGAGGCTGCAAACAGTAAAGTCTGACAGTGCCCTGCATGAAGGCGCCGCATTATAACCAGCGTTCTGCCCTTGGGGGGGACTGCGCCGGAGGTTGTAGGACGCGGGTTCGCTGGCGGTGGAGGAAAAATCTGCTAACAATGCACACGGTGCGTATAACGGCAGCTACGCCATAATGCGCGCCGAGATAAGAGGAGCATCTAATGAGCAGCACTGCACAAACTGCTGAAGGCGAAAAAATTCTCATCGTTGACGACGATCCGGGGCTGAGCAGCCTGCTGGAACGTTTTTTCAACTCCAAGGGCTACCGTGCCCGCGCGGTGCCGAACACCGAGCAGATGGACCGCCTGTTGGGGCGTGAAGTGTTCAACCTGGTCGTACTCGACCTGATGTTGCCCCGGCGAAGACGGCCTTACCGCCTGCAAACGCTTGCGCGGTGCGAACAACCAGATCCCCATCATCATGCTGACCGCCAAGGGCGATGAGCTGAGCCGCATCAAGGGCCTGGAACTGGGCGCTGATGACTACCTGGCCAAGCCGTTCAACCCTGACGAGTTGATGGCCCGGGTCAAAGCCGTACTGCGTCGCCAGGCACCGCCGGTACCGGGCGCACCAGGCAGCGAAGACGAGAGCGTCACCTTTGGTGAATACGAGCTGTCACTGGCGACACGCGAGCTCAAGCGTGGCGAAGAAGTGCACATGCTGACCACTGGCGAGTTCGCCGTGCTCAAGGCATTGGTGATGAACGCTCGCCAGCCGCTGACCCGCGACAAGCTGATGAACCTGGCCCGTGGCCGTGAATGGGACGCCCTGGAGCGCTCCATCGACGTGCAGATCTCCCGCCTGCGCCGGATGATCGAGCCGGACCCGGCCAAGCCGCGGTACATCCAGACGGTGTGGGGTGTGGGTTATGTGTTTGTGCCGGATGGCACTGCTACCAAGTGACCGATGACTTGCAGGCGCGGGCATCCCGGCGTTTGACTCCATGAGGGTCGACGGGATGCCCGGCGTCTGCAATTCTGCGAGCGCCGCTCGTTCCTGCAAGGTGTTTAGCTGTCTCCTATGAAAACCCCGTTGTGGTTCCCGCAAAGTTTCTTCTCTCGCACCCTTTGGCTGGTGCTGATCGTCGTGCTGTTTTCCAAGGCACTGACGCTGGTTTATCTGTTGATGAACGAAGACGTGCTGGTAGACCGGCAGTACAGCCACGGCGTGGCGTTGACGTTGCGTGCCTATTGGGCCGTCGACCCTGAAAACCGCGAAAAGGTAGCCAAGGCTTCGACGCTGATACGCGTCGACGGCGCTGGTGTGCCCGAAGGTGAGCAGCATTGGCCTTACAGCGAGATTTATCAGCGTCAGATGCAGGCTGAGCTGGGAGAGGACACCGAGGTGCGCCTGCGCATGCATGTTTCACCTGCGCTCTGGGTCCGGGCCCCGAGTCTGGGAGATGCCTGGATCAAGGTGCCCCTTTACCCCCATCCGCTGCGCGGGCAAAAAATCTGGAACGTGCTGGGCTGGTTCCTGGCCATCGGGTTACTTTCAACCGCTTCCGCGTGGATTTTCGTCCGACAACTCAACCAACCGCTTAAACGCTTGGTGTTTGCCGCGCGCCAACTGGGGCAGGGGCGCAGTGTGCGCCTGCCGATCAGCGATACGCCCAGTGAGATGACCGAGGTGTACGGTGCCTTCAACCAGATGGCGGAGGATGTCGAACAGGCCGGGCGCGAACGCGAGCTGATGCTGGCGGGCGTATCCCATGACTTGCGCACGCCGCTGACGCGTTTGCGGCTGTCCCTGGAGCTGATGGGCAACCATAACGACCTGACCGACGACATGGTGCGCGACATCGAGGACATGGACGCGATTCTCGACCAATTCCTGGCGTTTATCCGCGATGGCCGTGATGAGGTGGTGGAAGAGGTCGATCTCACGGACCTGGTGCGCGAGGTGGTAGCGCCCTACAACCAGAATGGCGAACAGGTGCGTATGCGCCTGGAGCCGATCCAGCCGTTTGCATTGCGTCGGGTGTCGATGAAGCGCCTGTTGAACAACCTGATCGGCAACGCCCTGCATCACGCCGGTTCAGATGTGGAGGTGGCCGCCTATGTGTCCGGCGACAGCACTGCGCCCTATGTGGTGTTGAGTGTGATGGACCGTGGCACGGGCATCGACCCGGCGGAGCTGGAAGGTATTTTCAACCCGTTCACCCGTGGCGACCGTGCGCGGGGCGGCAAGGGTACGGGGCTGGGGCTGGCGATTGTGCGGCGAATTGCTTCGATGCATGGCGGCAATGTTGAGCTGCGTAACCGCGAAGAAGGCGGCCTGGAAGCGCGGGTGCGCTTGCCGCTTGGCTTGATGTTGCCAAGGGATGCGGTCTAACAAACAACATCAATCAAATGTGGGAGCGGGCTTGCTCGCGAAGGCAATGTGTCAGTCAACAGGTGTACCGACTGATCCGGCGCTTTCGCGAGCAAGCCCGCTCCCACATTGGTTTTGCAGTGTACCAAGGCTTGCTGCGTATCAACCCTTGCCCTTGGTCCGGGTCATATTCGGCCCACCATTCTTCTCCAGATGCTGAATGATGATCCCCGCCACATCCTTGCCGGTGGTGGTCTCGATCCCTTCAAGCCCCGGTGATGAATTCACCTCCATCACCAGCGGGCCATGGTTGGAGCGCAGGATATCCACGCCCGCGACTGCCAGGCCCATCACTTTGGCGGCCCGCAGTGCAGTCATGCGTTCTTCCGGGGTGATCTTGATCAGGCTGGCACTGCCGCCACGGTGCAGGTTGGAGCGGAACTCCCCCGGCTTGGCCTGGCGTTTCATGGCGGCAATCACCTTGTCGCCGACCACGAAGCAGCGGATATCCGCACCGCCGGCTTCCTTGATGTATTCCTGCACCATGATGTTCTGCTTGAGGCCCATGAACGCTTCGATCACCGACTCGGCGGCAGTTGCCGTCTCACACAGCACCACGCCGATACCTTGGGTGCCTTCGAGTACCTTGATCACCAGCGGTGCGCCGTTGACCATCTCGATCAGGTCGGGGATATCATCGGGGGAGTGGGCAAAGCCGGTCACCGGCAGGCCGATTCCCCGGCGTGACAGCAGTTGCAGGGAGCGCAGCTTGTCTCGCGAACGGGCGATGGCCACCGATTCGTTGAGCGGGAACACGCCCATCATTTCAAACTGGCGCAGCACTGCGCAGCCGTAGAAGGTCACCGAAGCGCCGATCCGCGGGATCACCGCATCAAAGCCTTCCAGCGGCTTGCCTCGGTAGTGAATCTGCGGCTTGTGGCTGGCAATGTTCATGTAGGCACGCAACGTGTCGATCACCACCATTTCATGGCCACGTTCAGTGCCGGCCTCGACCAGGCGGCGGGTGGAATACAGACGCGGGTTTCGCGACAGCACAGCAATCTTCATGCAGCACCTGGGGCAGAAATAGTAGAGACCGGGAACACCGGCTTGTCTTGAACGTACTTGACGCCGGGGCTGACCACCAACTGGCCGTCAATCAGCGCCTTGGAACCCAGCAACAGGCGGTAACGCATGGCCTTGCGGCAGGCCAGGGTGAATTCCACCCGCCATACTCGGTCACCCAGAGCCAGAGTGGTGCTGATTACATACCGCACCTGCGCGTGGCCGTTGGAGCTCTTGATGGTTTTCAGCGTCACCAGCGGCGCTTCGCAGCGACGATGACGCAGTTGCACCACGCTGCCCAGGTGCGCGGTAAAGCGCACCCACTTCTCACCGTCGCGCTCAAAGGGCTCGATATCGGTGGCGTGCAGGCTCGAGGTGCTGGCACCGGTGTCGATCTTCGCGCGCAGGCCGGCCACTCCCAGGTCGGGAAGGGCCACCCACTCGCGCAGACCCACAACGGTCAAATGGTCAAATGTCTTCAATATGGGTAACCGGTCAGTTCGCCCAGGCCTGGGGTGAAACCTCGGCCAAGGCTTTAAACGCAGGCTTGGCGAACCAGTAGCCCTGCATCAGAAATATTCCGCAGTTGGACAGGAAGTCACGCTCGCCGGCACTTTCGATACCTTCAGCAATGACAGTAATCCCCAACTGCTCACAGATTGTGACAATCCCCTGGACAATGACCTGCCGGACACGATCCTGGTCGACATCGCGAATCAACGCCATGTCGAGTTTGATCAAGTCAGGTTGGAAATCGGCCAGCAGGTTCAGCCCCGAATAGCCGGCGCCGAAGTCATCGATGGCGGTCTTGAAGCCGAATTCGCGGTATTCACGCAGAATATTGGTCAAATGGCGATAGTTATCTACATGCTCGTTTTCAAGGGTTTCGAAAATCAACCGATCCAGCGGGAAATTATGCGCGCGGGCCGCCTCCAGCGTGCTGCGAATGCACAACTCCGGCCGGTACACGGCATTGGGCATGAAGTTGATCGAAAGATAGCTTTGCATTCCCAAGGCGGCGGCCCCCGCAATCGCCTGAGTACGGCAGCGTTGGTCAAAGCGATAACGGTTGCTGTCGTTGACCTGGTCCAGCACCGACAACGCCCCTTCACCGTGAGTGCCGCGCACCAGTGCTTCGTGGGCAAAAATCGACCGGTCGCGAAGGTCTACGATAGGCTGGTAGGCGAAGGAAAAATCGAAACCCAAGGCTTCGCTTTGCTGGCAACCTACGCAACGCTGGTTGGGCGAGGTGAGTGAGGTGGGAAAGTCGGTCACAGCGTATCCTCGCGAAAACAGGGGGTGTCTGGCGTATCTTAGGTGAGGCTTGGGATTTATGCGTTGAAGAGGTTCAACGGTAAAGTTGCGACATTTTTCAGAGCGAGGAATTCAAGTGGCTCAAAAGCAGGAAGAGGAAGAAAAGGTCCGTTTGGACAAGTGGCTGTGGGCGGCGCGTTTTTACAAAACCCGTGCCCTGGCCAAGGCGGCCATCGAGAGCGGCAAGGTGCACCATCGCGGCGAGCGCTGCAAGCCGGGCAAGGAACCGCGCGTCGGGGACGAGTTGCAGATTCGCACCGGTTTTGACGAAAAGACCGTGGTGGTGCAGGCGCTGTCCGTCGTGCGTCGTGGCGCGCCTGAGGCGCAGGCGTTGTATGCCGAGACCGAAGCCAGCATCGCCAAGCGCGAAAACGCGGCCGCTATGCGTAAGGCCGGCGCAACCGGCATGACCACCGATGGCAAGCCGAGCAAGAAGCAGCGTCGCGATTTGTTCAAGTTTCGCGGCAGTGGCAATGATGATTGACACGGATCTCCCTTTAAAAGGAAATCGAAAATGTGGGAGCTGGCTTGCCTGCGATAGCGTCAGGTCAGCCACCCTCTCAGTCACTGACCCACCGCTATCGCAGGCAAGTCAGCTCCCACATTAGGACCGCGGCATTAAGCGGCTGTGCGCATGACACTTAAGCGCCCGATAACTGGCAGCCTCCCGAGCAACCCGAAAACCGGCGCCGTCACCCGCATCAGAAACCCGGACACCTTCGCCGCAAACGGCGTGTAATACCCCCAACCCAAGGCCAACAACGCCAGCAACACCCCGCCGATGTAATCGTCCTGGCCCCAATGCGCGCCCGCCACCAGCCTTGGCATCATGAACAACAGCGCCAAGCCCCAGATCGCTACCACCTGGGTGAAACGCTGGGCAAATACCGTCATGAACATGCCCCAGATCAGCAGCACCGACGCATGATCGCCCGGGAAACTCTGGCTGGAACGATCCTTCAGCTCCCAGGTTTTCTCCAGTCCCGGGAAATAATCACTCATATGAACAGCGCCGCTGATCACCATCGACGGGCTGCTGTGTTGCCAGCCCATTTGCGCCGTGAGCTTGGAAAACAGCATGCGGATAAACAGCAACAGCAGCAGAATGCTGAAGAAACCAAAGAACGCCTGGCGCACCTGGATGGCCTTGAACACCCAGTCACCGCGAATCAGCAGCGTCAGCAAAATCACCCCGACCACCGCATCGAACGGTCGCAAGCTGGCCACCGCCCACACATGCAACCACGTCGAATGGCTTGCCAGTGGGTCATTGAGCAGATGAAACAGCCATTCGTCGAAAACCACACACAGCATCTGTCCCGTGGGCCACAGCCAAAAACACAGCAACCCGATAGCGACTAGATTGCACAAGGCCAACCTCCCGAGGTTCCACCTGGCTTGGAACAAACCCGGATTGTTCATAAACTGTCCCTCTTCGCTCTATAAAAACGCACCAAAAAGGTGCCAAAGCGTTTAATTCTATAAACCTTGTAACCAATTTGTCATCAATTCAGATACCCAGACCTATGACTGATCTACCGGATACCGACTTCACCCAACGCTTTATCTTCGATGAGAACGACGCCCGCGGCGAACTGGTCTCGCTGGAGCGCAGCTATGCCGAAGTCCTCGCCAAGCACCCCTATCCGGAGCCGGTCGCGCAACTGCTCGGTGAGCTGATGGCGGCGGCCTCGCTGCTGGTAGGCACCATGAAGTTCGACGGTTTGCTGATCTTGCAGGCCCGTTCCGAAGGCCCGGTGCCGATGTTGATGATCGAGTGCTCCAGCGAGCGCGAAATCCGTGGCCTGGCCCGTTACGAGGCCGACCAGATCGCGCCGGATGCAACCTTGTCTGACCTGATGGCGAACGGCGTGCTGGCGATCACCGTCGACCCCACCGAAGGCCAGCGTTACCAGGGCATCGTCGACCTCGACGGCGAAACCCTCTCGGACTGCTTCACCAATTATTTCGTAATGTCCCAGCAGGTCGGCACCAAATTCTGGCTCAACGCGGACGGCAAACGCGCCCGTGGCCTGCTGCTGCAGCAACTGCCGGCCGACCGCATCAAGGACGACGATGAACGCACCGACAGCTGGCGCAAACTGACCGCCCTGGCCGGTACCCTGACGGCTGAAGAATTGCTGGGCCTGGACAACGAAACCATCCTGCATCGCCTCTACCACGAAGAGGCCGTGCGCCTGTTCGACGCCCAGGGCCTGCGTTTCCGTTGCAGCTGCTCGCGTGAGCGCTCAGCCAACGCCTTGGTTAGCCTGGGCCTGGAAGATGCGCAGCAATTGGTGGTGGAACATGGCGGCAATATCGAGATCGACTGCCAGTTCTGCAACCAGCGCTACCTGTTCGATGCGGCCGATGTCGCCCAATTATTCGCCGGCGCAGGCATCGACACCCCTTCCGACACCCGCCACTAAAACGTTTAAGCACAGGTAAATCACCTGACAAACGCCGGATTAGCGCAGTTCTGACGGGAGGGCCCTACTCTTTTTGGGCTTTTCTGGCATAATCCGGCCCACTTTTTTCGCGGTAGTAGTGCGCAACTTTCTACTACAAAACGTTTGGAGCACTCGGCCATAGGCCGACGGGGAACCTCATGACGCAAGCCAATAACGCCGTATACACCGATCTGAGTGTTGACGATCTGGTCAAAGAAGCCCTGCAGCGCGGTGAAGGCGTGCTTGCCGATACTGGCGCGCTGGTCGTAGAAACCGGTCATCGCACCGGTCGTTCGCCGGTTGACCGTTTCATCGTTGAAGAGCCTTCCACCCAGGACGCAATTGCCTGGGGCCCGATCAACCGCAAGTTCCCGGCCGACAAGTTCGATGCTCTGTGGGCTCGCGTCGAGGCATTCAACAACGCGCAAGAGCATTTCGTTTCCCATGTTCACGTAGGGGCTGCAGAAGACCACTACCTGGCCGTGAAAATGACCACCCAGACTGCCTGGCAGAACCTGTTCGGTCGTTGCCTGTTCATCAACCCGGCCCAGTACAACCCGGCCGGCCGTGATGAGTGGCAAGTGCTTAACGTCGCCAACTTCGAATGCGTGCCAGAGCGTGACGGCACCAACTCCGACGGTTGCGTGATCCTCAATTTCGCCCAGAAAAAAGTGCTGATCGCCGGTATGCGTTACGCCGGTGAAATGAAAAAAGCCATGTTCTCGGTGCAAAACTTCCTGCTGCCGGCCGCCGATGTGCTGCCAATGCACTGCGCCGCCAACATCGGCGAAGCAGGCGATGTGACCCTGTTCTTCGGCCTGTCGGGCACCGGTAAAACCACCCTGTCGGCCGACGAAAGCCGTTACCTGATCGGTGACGACGAACACGGCTGGGGCGAAGGCGTGGTGTTCAACATCGAAGGCGGTTGCTATGCCAAGTGCATCGACCTCTCCGAGAAGAACGAGCCGGTAATCTGGAAAGCCATCAAGCACGGCACCGTGCTCGAAAACGTGGTGATCGACGATGCCAAGCACGCCGACTACACCAACGTCAGCCTGACCCAGAACAGCCGCGCCGCCTACCCGCTGGAGCACGTTGCCAAGCGTTCCGAGAAGAACCTGGGCGGCGAGCCAAACGCTGTGATCTTCCTGACCTGCGACCTGACCGGCGTACTGCCGCCCGTGTCGATCCTCAGCGAAGAACAAGCGGCCTACCACTTCCTGTCCGGCTACACCGCTCTGGTGGGCTCGACCGAAATGGGTTCGGGCAGCGGCATCAAGTCGACCTTCTCCACCTGCTTCGGCGCGCCGTTCTTCCCACGCCCAGCCGGTGAATACGCCGAACTGCTGATCAAGCGCGTGCGCGGCTTCGGCTCCAAGGTCTACCTGGTCAACACCGGCTGGACCGGCGGCGGCTACGGCGTCGGCAAGCGCTTCAACATTCCGACCACTCGCGGCGTGATCGCAGCGATCCAGAGCGGCGCGTTGATCGGTGCAGAAACCGAGCACCTCGACACCATCAACCTCGACGTGCCTTTGGCCGTACCGGGCGTTGATACCGGCCTGTTGAACCCACGTAACACCTGGGCTGACAAGGCTGCCTACGACGAAGCGGCGAAAGCGCTGGCCGGTCTGTTCATCGAGAACTTCAAGAAGTTTGAAGTGAGCGATGCGATCAAGGCGGCCGGGCCTAAGTTGTAAGGTTCGGTTGTTGTGAAAAAGCCGCCCTCCGGGGCGGCTTTTTTGTGGCCGAAAGGTTAGATGGCGATATGCAAAACCACGGCGCCGACCAGCACCAGTGCGACCCCCACGACCTGCACCGCCGACAACCGCTCCTTGAAAAACACGAACCCCAGAATCGCCGCAATCCCCCCCGACAACGTACTGATCACCGTCACCACCGAAACCGAGCCCGCCATCGCGCCCCACGAAAACGCCGAGAACCCGCCCAGGTTCATCAGGCTCGCGCCGGTCAAGGTCGCGCAGTTTTTCAGCGGCGGGATTTTCAGGCCGTCCTTGATCTTCAGCACCATCACCACCAGCACGCACAGGCCCACCAGGTAACCCAGCCACAGCATGGTGATCGGCCCCAACGCCGGCAGCGTGTAGCGGCCTTGCAACCAGAAACTGGTGCCATACAGCAAGGCGGCGAGCATGGCGTAGGCGATGGAATGACGCGGGTTGTTGTGGGGCGTGCCGTTGTCCTTGTGGATGCTGGAAAGGATCACGCCGATTACGCAGAGGGCGATGCAACCGAGTTGGATCAGGTTGATGTGTTCGCCGCTGGCCCAGGACAGCAGGGTGGTGACTACGCCGTAAGAGGTCACCAATGGCGCGACGATAGCGGCTTTGCCCAGGGCGAAGGCCTTGGACAGCGCCAGCGCCCCGGAGACGGTGAGCAGGGCGGCAGTGATGCCCAGGAGCCAGACGCTCAACGGGGCATTCAGGGATTTGAACAGGAAGGCCGGGAAGATCACCAGCAACAGCGTCATGATCAAAAAGCCAAGGGCTTGGCCGAAATACACCGCGCGTTTAACGCCAACGGCTCGGGCGTTGAGGCCCACGAGAAAGTCCGTGCCGCCCCAGAGGAGGGCGGCCAGCAGGCCCATTATTACGTCCATGTAAGGTCCTTGTTATTGGGTCAAATCGCCAGACTAACGCATAGCCCCTGTGGGAGCGGGCTTGCTCGCGAATGCGGTAGATCAGTGAGAAGTACTCTACCTGACACACCGCTTTCGCGAGCAAGCCCGCTCCCACATTTGATATTCGGTGGTCTTGGGATCAGCTCAGGTTTTCGAGGGTTTGCGTATCCCAGCTATGGGTCTTGATTGCCAGGTAGAGCATGCCGATGGTCAACGGCACCTTGTCGCCACGCCCCTTGGCGCGGCGCTTGAGGAACACATCGAATACCGGCGGTTTGAAGTAACGATAAGCATCGTAGTCGCCCAGGTCGAGGGCAAACTCTTGCTCCAGCGCGTCCATCAACTGCTTGGCCTCGCTGCCATCACAGCTCAGGTCGAAATTGAGCGAAGTTTCCAGGCGAAGGGTCTTGTGCTTCGGCAGGCCGATTTCTTCGTGCAGCAATTGCAGGAGTTGCTGCATCACGGGGTCTTCGGGGAAGTTGGGGGCCAGGTTCATGGTGGGGGCACGCAGAAGTGGGTGAGGGGGAGGGTTGCGTTGGCGACGGAATTTGTTTCGGGTGAACAACAGACGGATGCCGATGATAAAGGCGAATGTCGGAAGACTGTCGAATTGTAATTCGCTTAGCCAGGAAGTGGCGACGATTAGAAGCGTTGATCCGGTGAGGATGAGGGCCAGTCCGAAGCATTTTCTGAGCTCGGGATGCTTCAACTTACTATCGAGCAGGACAGTAAGGGCAATAAGAATGAGGAGCGAGCCCCAAGAGCTGTTGTCGACCATCTTTGAGTCCTTTCGATGTTCACGGTTTTTGCCGGGACAGTTGAGAGGTCACTAGTTTCGGTCATGTGAAGGGAGGTTATGTAGAGGGCTGGGCAGGTGTTTGGATCAGTTTGGGAAGAGGACTACACGGTGTTTGTCTGCTTCCCACAAAGCTTTCCGGCATTTGCGGTTTGACAGTGATTTTTTTGGCAACACCCAGCCAATGTGGGAGCCGGGCTTGCCCGCGATGGCGGTGGGTCAGGTAGGTTTATATTGCCTGATACACCGCCATCGCGGGCAAGCCCGACTCCCACAGGTTTAGCTCAGGGGTTGGCTTGGTTGTGGCTGCGTGTCGACTGCCGGTTGCAGTTGGACGTGCTGCGCTGCTTCCAGCAGATCACAGCCATCCTGCACCAGCAGATATAGGGCGTTGATGATGTGGGAAATGTCTTTGAGGTCGGCGTGTTCGTAGGTCAGGCAGGAGAAGGTTTCCAGCAAGTCAGTGGCAGCGCGGATGCGCTGGTGTGCGGCGCACTGGATATCTTCGGCGGCGGCTTCGGTGTCGATGATGAGAGGGTGGGTGTCGGTGAAGTTGGTGCGTAGCTGACGATAGCGATTGGCAGTGACATTGAGCGTTGTCATAAAAGGGCACTCCGAAAAAATCAAAGAAATACGCCAAAAAAATTGGCACGTTTATCTCTGCTGTTGTTCGAGTGACCAAGCTCGGTCGCCGTATTGATAGCGACGGAGCGAACCTTAGAAGTCAGCGTAATTTCGAGCAATAAACATATGGTTTAACTATTGGCGTTTCGATCAAACGTTGGCCGGCTTGCTGATACACCGCTCAAAAATCGCCTCAAGCCCCCGATAATCACGGATCCTGGCCCACCCCGTATTTATCGAGCATCAGTGCGGGGTTTTGCGGTACTTGGCAAGCACGGCTTCGCGTGTCGGCAGAGGTTTGTCGACGTCGGTCGGTTGGGTATCGAACCCTTCCAGGCGCAAGCTGGCCAGGTAATTGGAACGACAGATCTTGCGGTAGTGATCCTGTTTTTGCTCAAACGTCGGTTCGCTCATTGCAGCGTACTCTTGGGGCGCAGGGCCGGTAATCGCCAATCCTACAGACGCGAAGCCGCATCCAGGTCCATCAACCCTCGCCCGTAGGCTTCGCTGTTGGCATAGATGCCCGTCCGATTGGCGGTGCTGAGCAAGCGTTCGCGAACCTGCTGCGGGGTCATTTCGGGAAAGCGGCTTTGCAATGCCGCCAGGGCGCCGCTGACCAGTGCGGCGGCCGGGGAAGTTCCAGCGGTCGGCCCATAGCTGCCATCTTTCTGTGTCGTCAGCAGGCCCGCACCACCATCGCCACCCGGTACGGCAATGCACCAGCGCGCGGCAAGCCCGCAGTAGTTGGACTTGAGGTTGATCGCGCTACCATCATTTTTGAGGGCCATGACGGCGATCCAGCCTTTTTCCAGTTCCGGCACCAAGGCAGGCAGGCCGGGTTCGGCAAGAGGCTCGCGTTTGACCTCGTTGCCGGTTGAGAACACAAAGACCGCGCCTTCAGCCACCAGGTGTTTGGCCGCCTCCAGTGAGTCGCCCATCAGGCGTTCATAGATCGGCACTTCATTGGTGTTGGCTTCAATGGGGTTTGCCCAGGAGTTACTGAAAAACCGTGCGCCTTGAGCATGTGCCAGACGCCAGCCCTGGGCAATTTCGCTGTCGAAATAAAACGGTTCCTTATCGTCGCCGAAGCGCATGGGGATTAACTGGGCGTTGAAGGCGATCCCGTGCATGCCTTGAGCGTTCTTGTTGGCGGCGAGAATACCGGCCATTTGCGTGCCGTGGCCCTTGATGTCGACAGTGCCAGGCTGTTGGCGAACAAAGTCGTAACCGATGTCGGCCAAGCGCCCTTGGAACTCAGGTAATTCACTGTTGAGGCCTGAGTCTATCAGCGCCACTTTCACGCCTTGGCCAGTGCCGCCACGCGCATAGAGGGTGGATGCCTTGACGATGGGCAATGCATTTGCGGCGAAGTATTCAGGCGTTTCAAAGGCACGCACGGCCAATTGCTCGGAAGTGGGTTTTGGCGGCGCTGCACAGCCCATCAGCAGCAAGGGCAATGCGAGAAGCAAAGAAAACGATGGCATGCGAGACATTCACGACTCCTTGTCGGGGGTTGTAATCAAGCGTGCTACTGTCTGCGTTTTTGCGCGGGCTTGCTGGTTTTCTCTGTATCAGTTTGTAGCGTTTATCCCCGACCTTTTACTGATCGCTGGTCTATGTTTTTGACTCGTTCAGCGGTCAACGGAGTGACAGCTTATGCACAACACCCTCCAACAGGTCTTTGGTTATCCACAGTTTCGTTTGGGCCAGGAGGCCGCGATCAGCGCGGTGCTGGCCGGTCGTTCGGCTGCGGCTATCTTCCCCACCGGTTCCGGCAAGTCTTTGTGTTATCAGCTGTCGGCGGTGCTGTTGCCGCACCTGACGCTGGTGGTGTCGCCGTTGTTGGCGCTGATGCAGGACCAGTTGGGTTTCCTGCAGCGCCACGGCATTTCAGCGGGCAGTATCGATTCGGCGCAAAGCCGCGAAGACGCCAATGACGTGATGGCGCGCGCCCGTTCGGGTGAGCTGAAAATCCTGATGATTTCCGTGGAGCGTCTGAAGAACGAGCGCTTCCGTAATTTCCTGCAGAGTGTGCAGATTTCGCTATTGGTAGTGGACGAGGCGCACTGTATTTCCGAATGGGGCCACAACTTCCGTCCGGACTATTTGAAGCTGCCGGACTACCAGCGCCAGTTCAATATCCCGCAAGCGCTGCTGCTGACGGCTACAGCCACGCCCAAGGTGATTGCCGACATGCAGGCCAAGTTCGCCATTGCGCCGGATGACGTGATCACCACGGGCTTCTACCGGCCCAACCTGAACTTGCTGGTAGAGCCGGTGAGTGGCCACGACAAGCGTCGGCGCCTGGTCGAGTGGATGAGCGCGCGGGCCAATCAGCCAAGCATCGTTTACGTCACGTTGCAAAAAACCGCCGAGCAGATTGCCGAGCACCTGAATCGCAATGGCATTCAGGCCGAGGCGTATCACGCGGGGCTGCCCCACGATAAACGTGAAGGCATCCAGCAGCGCTTCATGGGCGGGCGCTCCAACTGCATCGTTGCCACCATCGCGTTCGGCATGGGCATCGACAAGAGTGACATCCGCAACGTGGTGCACTTCGACCTGCCCAAATCCATCGAGAACTACAGCCAGGAAATCGGCCGCGCCGGGCGTGACGGGCAGCCGTCCGACTGCCTGGTGCTGGCCAACCGTGACAGCCTCAATGTGCTGGAAAATTTTGTGTATGGCGACACGCCGGAGCAGGAGGGCATTCGCCGTGTGCTGGAGGAGTTGCAAGCGGCGCGAAGCGAGGGCCAGTGGGAATTCCTGCTGAGGTCGCTGTCGGACCACAGCAACATCCGCGAGCTGCCGCTCAAGACGCTGTTGGTGCAGTTGGAACTCAAGGGTGTGATTGCGCCGCGCTATGCGTTTTACGCCGAATACCGCTTCAAATACCTGATTGAGCCCGAGGCGTTGCTGGCGCGGTTTTCCGGCGAGCGGCAGCAGTTTGTCGCGGCGATCATCCAGGTATGTAAACGCGCCAAAACCTGGGCGACGGTGGATTTCGATGCGCTCTACCAACAGCACAATGCCGAGCGCAGCCGGGTGGTGAAGGCGCTGGATTACTTCCAGGAGCAGGGCCTGATCGAGCTGGAAAGCAAGCAGATGACCGAGGTCTACAGCCTGCTCGATACCGACTTTGATCCACAGGCGCTGAGCGCTGAGTTATACACAGGCTTCAAGCACCATGAAGTGACGGAGGTGGCGCGGATCCACGCCATGCTCGATCTTTTTGCGACCGAGCAGTGCCTGGGGCAGCGTCTGGCCAAGTACTTTGGTGATGAAAATGCCCCTCAACGTTGCGGACATTGTTCCGTATGCCACGGCCACGTCGCACATTTGCCGCCGCCGCCGAGTCTGCCGCCACTTGTGGATAAAAACTTCATGGGGCTGTGCGGTGATTTTATCCACAGGCATCATGAACACACCACGAACTTGCCAGAAGCGGAACGGCTGACGCGGTTTCTCGGTGGTATCAGCGTACCGTTGTTTACCAAGCTGAAGGCGCGGGGCATACCGGGCTTTGCTGCGCTGGAGGATTACCCCTACGCCGAAGTGCGTGAGTGGGCGCAAGCCCATCTGAATGACCTGTAAACCCACTTTCCAGAGAGCCGCCCCATGCCTGACTCAATGCCGCAACGCGCTGACTACCGTCACTTCCAGCCGATCATCACGCGTTGGCACGACAATGATGTGTATGGCCATGTGAACAACGTCACCTACTACAGCTTTTTCGACACGGCGGTGAATACCTACCTGATTGAAGAAGGTGGGCTGGATATTCATGACGGTGAAGTGGTGGGGTTTGTGGTGAGTTCGGCGTGCGATTATTTCGCCTCGATCGCGTTTCCGGATCGGCTGGATATCGGCCTGCGGGTGGGCAAACTGGGTAACAGCTCGGTGCAATATGAATTGGCGGTGTTCAAGGCCGGAGAGGATGAAGCCTGTGCGGCGGGGCGCTTTGTGCATGTGTTTGTGGACAGGGCGTCGAACCAGCCGGTGGCGATTGCGGGGAAGTTGCGCGAGGCGTTGGAGCGGTTGGTGGTTTGACCTGGCCCTGGCAGACACCCTGAACCTAATGTGGGAGCGGGCTTGCTCGCGAAAGCGGTGTGTCAGCCAGCAAATTAATTGACTGACAGTCCGCCTTCGCGAACAAGCCCGCTCCCACATTGGTTTTTCAGTGTTCTTTAGACCTTACCGATGACGGTAGTGGTGCTTGTTCTTGCGATGCCCATAGGCATGCCCGCGTCCACGGTGGTCATCACGGTCATAACGACGGTTATCACGCCCACGGTAGCGGCGGTCGTCGTCATCGCTCCTGTTGCCCATGTAGTTGCCCAGCGCGCCGCCTGCACCACCGCCGGCTGCTGAGCCGACCAGTGCACCGGTGCTGCCGCCGACACTGCGGCCCACGACGTTGCCGCCGGCTGCGCCCAGCGCGCCGCCAATAGCGGCTTCGCCACGGCTGCGCTTGTCGGCACCCACCGCGCTACCGCCCGCGCCACCCAGGGCGGCGCCGATGGTGGAACCGGTGTTGCCGCCCAACTGCTGGCCGACAACCGAACCTAGAACCCCGCCCAATGCGCCGCCCACACCGGCTTCGGTGGTGCCACCGGCCATGGCTGCGCCACTGACCAGGCCAAGGGACAACACAAGAGAATCGAGGAGAACTTCATAGAGAGACCTCAAGAGGATGACGGCGCGATCCTGAGGTTGTATCGAGACGCTGACAATCGAAAACCGACCGGCGGTACAGGTTGTATACAATTTGCTAAGTTGCTGTTTTGTATAGGGAACTTAAGTCGATTTTGTGAGTCTTTAGCTACTTCGGAAGGGCCGCTTTTATGCAAAAGCGGCCTTTTTTGTGCCTGAAAAATAGAGGGCGACTGTGCCGGCCTCTTCGCGAGCAAGCCCGCTCCCACATTTGGAATGCATTTCAAGTGTGGGAGCGGGCTTGCTCGCGAAAGCGGTAGTTCAAGCAAAGCAGAGCCCGGATCAAGTCAGGCTGAGCGGGCCATGATCAAGCCACTGTCGCTCGCCGCTTCCAGGCAAATCGCCACGAACTTCGACGTCGGCGTATGGCTGCCATCCCCGGTGCTTTCCAGCGGCACCAGCGGGTTCACTTCCGGGTAGTAAGCCGCCGCCTGGCCCGCCGGAATATCAAATGCCAGCAAGGTAAAGCCTTTCACGCGGCGCTCGCGGCCATCTTCCCATAGCGACACGATGTCAGCCTTCTGCCCTGGCTTGAAGCCCAGGCGGATAATGTCGGCCTCGTTGACGAACAGCACGTCACGCTGGCCCTTGACCCCACGGTAGCGGTCGTCCAGGCCGTAAATAGTAGTGTTGTACTGATCGTGGGAGCGCATCGACTGCATGATCAGGTCCGGTACCCGGCCTGTGGCATGAGTGCGTTCGTGGATCAGGTCTTTGGGCAGCACGTTCGGGCGGAAATTGGCGCGGCCCGACGGCGTGTTCCAGCGGCGTGCGCCGGCGGAGTTGCCCAGGTAGAAACCGCCTGGGTGCTTGATACGCTCGTTGAAGTCCTTGAAGCCTGGAATGGTGTCGGCGATCAGGTCGCGGATGCGCCCGTAGTCAGCCACCAGCCAGTTCCAGTCCACCGGCTTGCTGCCCAACGTGGCGGCGGCAATCCCGGCCAGGATCGCCGGCTCGGACTTCATCAGCTTCGACAGCGGCTGCAGTTGGCCATTGGAGCCGTGCACCATGCTGAACGAGTCTTCCACTGTGACGGCTTGCGGGCCGTCGGCCTGGATGTCGATGTCGGTACGGCCCAGGCACGGCAGAATCAGCGCGTCTTTACCGTGCATCAGGTGGCTGCGGTTGAGCTTGGTGCTGATCTGCACGGTCAGGTCGCAGCTACGCAGCGCTTCAAAGGTGCGCGGGCTGTCTGGCGTGGCTTGGGCGAAGTTGCCGCCCAGGCCGATAAACACCTTGGAACGGCCTTCGAGCATGGCGTGGATCGCTTCGACCACGTTGTGGCCGTTGGTACGTGGCACCGGGAACTGGAAGCGGCGCTCCAGCGAATCCAAAAACGCCACCGGCGGGCGTTCGTTGATGCCCATGGTGCGGTCGCCCTGCACGTTACTGTGGCCGCGCACCGGGCACAGGCCGGCGCCTGGGCGGCCGATGTTGCCGCGCAGCAGCATCAGGTTGGCGATTTCCTGGATGGTCGGCACCGAATGGCGATGCTGAGTGATGCCCATCGCCCAGCACATGATCACGTTTTTGCCTTTGGCGTACATGCGCGCTGCTTGCTCGATCTCGACCAGGCTGAGGCCGGACTGCGCGACGATTTCATCCCACGAGGTGTCGTCGATCTGGCCCAGGTACTCCAGCACATTGACGCTGTGTTCATTGAGGAAGTCGTGGTCGAACACCGCTTCCTTGCCTTCGGCCTGGGCCTGGCGCTCCCACAGCAGCAGGAACTTGGCCATGCCGCGCAGGATGGCCATGTCGCCACCCAGCGCCGGGCGGAAGTACGCGGTGTTGGTGGGTTTGTCACCGTTGGTGAGCATTTCCAGCGGGTGTTGCGGGTGCTGGAAGCGTTCCAGGCCACGCTCTTTGAGCGGGTTGATGCACACCACCTGGGCGCCACGTTTTACCGCTTCGCGCAGCGGTTCAAGCATGCGCGGATGGTTAGTGCCGGGGTTCTGGCCCCAGACGAAAATCGCATCGGCATGTTCGAAATCGTCAAAGGTCACGGTGCCTTTGCCGACGCCCACGCTTTGCGCCAGGGCGACGCCGCTGGCTTCGTGGCACATGTTCGAGCAGTCCGGGAAATTGTTGGTGCCATAAGCGCGCACAAACAGCTGGTACAGGTACGCCGCTTCGTTGCTGGCTCGGCCCGAGGTGTAGAACTCGGCCATGTCCGGGCTTGGCAGGGCGTTGAGGTGCTTGCCGATCAGGTCAAAGGCGGCTTCCCAACTGATGGCTTTATAGCGATCGGTCTCGGCGTCATAGCGCATCGGCTCGGTCAGGCGGCCCTGGTATTCCAGCCAGTAGTCACTCTGCTCCAGCAGCGCCGTGACGCTGTGCTTGGCGAAGAAGGCGGCGTCCACGCGGCGCTTGGTGGCTTCCCAGTTGACCGCCTTGGCGCCGTTCTCGCAGAACTTGACCATGCCGCTTTCCGGCGAGTCGCCCCAGGCGCAGCCAGGGCAGTCGAAACCGCCGTTCTGGTTGGTCTTGAGCATCATGCGCAGGTTTTTCATGGCGTTGTCGCTGGTCAGCCAGGCCTGCGCCACGCTGATCAGTGCGCCCCAGCCGCCGGCCGGGCCTTTGTAAGGCTTGTAGCGCGGGGTCGGGGTTTGGTCGGCTTGGTGATGCATGCTCATGGCTGGTTCTCCATCGCGGGGCTATAGACCCGCGGCGCACTTTTCTGCGGCAGGTGGATGAGATTGAGGTTGTGCCGGCGCGCCCATTGCAGGGCCAGGCCGGTGGGCGACGACAGGCTGACCAGGGTCTGGATGCCCGCGCGCAAGACTTTCTGGATTAATTCGAGGCTGCAGCGGCTGGTGACGATGGCCAGGCCACCGTCGGTCGGAATTTTTTGGCGGATCAGCGCGCCGATCAATTTATCCAGGGCGTTGTGCCGGCCAATGTCTTCGCGGCCCATCAGCAACTCGCCCTGGTTATTCATAAAGATCGCCGCGTGCACCGCGCCGCTGTGCTGGCCCAAAGGCTGAAAGGCGCTGATGCGTTGGCGCAGGCCGTCGAGCCATTCGGCAGGCGGCAACGGCGCGCCGGGCAGCACTTGCAGCTCTGGCAAGGCTTGCTCCACGGCTTCTACCCCGCACAGGCCGCAACCGCTGGTGCCGGCCAGCTGGCGGCGTTGCTGCTTGAGGTTCCAGAAGGCCCGGCTGGAAATCTGCACCTGAGCGTACTGGGCTGAGCCAGCGCCGCTGAGTTTTAGATCATAAATGTCGCTAACGTCGGCGATAATGCCGCTGCCGATGCTGAAGCCGACAATGAAGTCTTCCAGGTCGGTGGGCGTCACCAGCATCACCGCCTGGCTGATGTCGTTATAGGCAATCGCCAACGCCACTTCTTCGGCCAATGCAGTGCTGGCGATTTCCGTGTGTTCGAGATTGCAAAACTGGTAGCTCTGGCTGGCGGCTGGCGCTGGCGTTTCGAGGGCAGGCGCCGCGCAGACTGGGCGCTTGGCGTTCATGGGGCAATACCACCGAGGGAATGATCAATCTTTAGACTAGGCGCGACAAAGGGTCGCGTCTAATCGGCTGTACTGATCTATTGATAGATGGCGTCGATCAAGGCGTCTATGGCGGGCTTATTCCAGGCAGCGCGCAGGCCAGCGTGTTTGGGTCTTTGGCGGGCCTGGAACCCAAGTCTGCAGGACTGGTCTAGTCTTGGGCATCTGGAACTTAAACCCCAAGGAGAGCGCACCATGAGTATTTTTAGCTTTGTTAAGGAAGCAGGCGAGAAGTTGATTGATCTGTTGACGCCGGGTAATGCCAATGCGAGCGATGAGCTGAAGAATCACATCAGCAAGGTAGGGCTCGGAAATCCGAACATCACCGCAACCGTTGAGGGCGACAAAGTCACCGTTAAAGGTGAAGTTGCCACTCAGGAAGAGAAAGAGAAAATCATCCTGGCTGCGGGCAATATCGCCGGTGTAGGCAGTGTGGATGACCAGATCACCGTGACTGGCCCGGCCGAGGCAGCCGCCCGTTTTGTCACCGTTGAAAAAGGTGACACGCTCAGCGCTATTTCCAAGCGCGAATATGGCGATGCCAACAAATACCAAAAAATCTTTGAGGCCAACAAGCCGATGTTGTCGCATCCGGACAAAATTTACCCAGGGCAAAGACTGCGTATTCCTGAGTAACACACAGAGCTAACTGTGGGAGCAGCTTTGTGTGGGAGCTGGCTTGCCTGCGATAGCATCACCTCGGTATCACTGATACACCGAGGTGCCTGCATCGCGGGCAAGCCCAGCTCCCACACTGGCCAGCTCCCACATTCACATTCCCACATTTACATTAGAGCCCGGCAATGAGATCTCTGTAATCATCGACTGCCGCAAACTCCCCTGTGTCCTTTGGCCCCTTCTTGCTGTCCGGCTCTTTGACCGCCAGCAAATGCCCCACGCCAAACTCGCGTGCACTGCGCAGGATCGGCAAAGTGTCATCGATAAACAGGCTGCGGGCCGGGTCGAACTGGATGTCGGCTTGCAAGGCATCCCAGAATTGCGGGTTTTCCTTGGCGAAACCGTAGTCGTGGGAACTGATCAATCGTTCGAAATACGGCGCCAGTTCAATGCGCTCCAACTTCAATGACAGCGAATCACGATGGGCGTTGGTGATCAAAATCACACGCTTGCCGGCCTGTTTGATCGCCGCCAGAAAGGTGTCCGCGTTCGGGCGCAGGGCGATCAGGTGGGCGGTTTCCAGTTTGAGTTCGCGCACCGGGATGTTCAGCTCGGCACTCCAGAAATCCAGGCAATACCATTGCAACTGTCCGGCGTTACGCTCGAACAGCGGTTGCAACTCCATGTCGGCCATGGCCCGGCTCACGCCGTGCAGTTGCGCGTAGCGCTGGGGCAGGTGCTCCATCCAGAAGTGGTTGTCGAAGTGCAGGTCGAGCAAGGTGCCGTCCATGTCCAGCAGGACGGTGTCGATGGCGTGCCAGGGCAAAGAGGGCATGGGGCGTTCTCATGTAAGTAAAGATATCCGACACAGACAATCGGAAAAGCCACGGTATAGTAACCCGATCACGCCAAGGAGCCGCTTATGCGCCAGAAACCCACCGTCCTCGCCCGCGAAATAGTCGCCAGTAGCCGTTTGTTCCGCGTGGAGGAAGTGCAATTGCGCTTTTCCAATGGCGTTGAACGGACCTACGAGCGCCTGGTAGGCCGCGGTGCCGGTTACGGCGCGGTGATGATCGTGGCGATGATCGATGCCGACCACGCGTTGCTGGTGGAGGAGTACTGCGGCGGCACCGACGAGTATGAATTGTCGTTGCCCAAGGGCCTGATCGAACCTGGCGAGGACGTACTGGCGGCGGCCAACCGCGAACTCAAGGAGGAGGCCGGTTATGGCGCGCGCCAGTTGGAGCACATTACCGAGCTGTCCTTGTCGCCTGGTTATATGAGCCAGAAGATTCAGGTGGTACTGGCCACCGAGCTGTATGAAGAACGCCTGGAAGGCGATGAACCTGAACCGATGCGCGTGGAGCGCGTCAACCTGCGCGAGCTGTCGATGCTGGCGCAAAACGAGCAGTTCAGTGAAGGCCGTGCATTGGCGGCCCTGTATTTGGTACGAGACCTGTTGACCCAGCGTGGAGCTTTTGTCGCATGAGCGAACTGTTTTTAGGCCATCCGTTTATTGCCCCTGTGATCGAGCTGGCGCGCCAGGCGGGTGAAGTCATCCTGCCGTATTGGCGTGCGGACGTGGCGGTCACCTCCAAGGCGGATGATTCGCCGGTGACGGCGGCCGACCTGGCGGCTCACCATCTGATCCTGGCGGGCCTCACCGCCCTGGACCCGAGCATCCCGGTGCTGTCCGAAGAAGACGCCGATATCGACCAGAACGTGCGCGCCGGCTGGCAGCGCTGGTGGTTGGTGGACCCGCTGGATGGCACCAAGGAATTTATTTCCGGCAGCGAAGAATTTACCGTCAACATTGCGTTGATCGAGCAAGGCCGCGTGGTATTTGGCGTGGTGTCGATGCCCACCAGTGGCCGCTGCTACTTCGGTGGCGCGGGCCTGGGCGCGTGGCGCTCGGACGTGAGTGAAGCACCCAAGCAGATCCAGGTACGCCAGACCCCGGCTGCGGGCGAGGCCTTTACCGTGGTCGCCAGCCGCCGCCATAGCAGCCCGGAGCAGGAACGCCTGCTCAGTGGCTTGAGTGAAGGCTTGGGTGAGCTGAAGCTGGCGAATATCGGCAGCTCGCTGAAATTCTGCCTGCTGGCCGAAGGCAGTGCCGATTGCTACCCGCGCCTGGCGCCGACGTCACAGTGGGACACAGCCGCAGCCCAGGGCGTGCTGGAAGGGGCGGGCGGTGAAGTGCTGGAGTTGAATGGTGCGCCGTTCAGCTATCCGGCGCGGGCTTCGTTGTTAAACCCGTTCTTTCTGGCGTTGCCGGCCAAGGCCGCGTGGCGCGAGCGCCTGCTGACCCTGGCCCGTTCTTAAAGCCGCAACCGTTCAAAATGTGGGAGCTGGCTTGCCTGCGATAGCGGTGTATCAGTCGATAATTGATTCGACTGACACGGCCTCATCGCAGGCAAGCCAGCTCCCACAGTGGTTTTGTGTGGTTGCGGTTAGCGGTGCAGGACGTATTGGCCAGTGAAGGCTACCGCTCGTTCTTCACTGCCCTCATTCACAATCCACGTCTCCAACGCCAACCGCGCTCGGCCATGGCGCTGGTACGTCGCCACAAAGCGCTTCCACACCTTGTCTTCCGGCGCCGCGCAAATGGCGATCGCATCCTGAGTCACCGGCAGCGGATAACTGATCTGCCCTTCCTGAATCACGATATGCCCGTCTTCAACACCTTCTTCGCGCAGTTTCAGGTGCAGCCAACCCCAACCCGCCAACACAGCGCCGCAATAGAGGCTGCCGCCGAACATGGTGCTCTTGTGGTTGATATTGGCCTGCAAGGGCAGGTGCAACTGCAGTTGGCTGTGTTGCCAGTCGAGCACCTTGAGGCCCATTTCCCGAGTGAGGGGAATGTCGTGGTGAAGGATCGATTCCAGGTAGCGGCTGTCGCGGTTCATGGCGGTCTCTTGGCGGGTCATTCGTCGTCGGCACTGTGGCTGGCGCTGTCGGCGAAGTTCAGGCCGTGCTTGCGCAGTTTGTCGTGCAGGGTTTTGCGCGGGATGCCCAAGGCTTCGGCGAGGCTGCGCACCGAGCTGTGGGGGCGGGTCAGCTCGGCGGCGATCAGGCTTTTTTCGAACTGCTCGACCTGATCGCTCAAACCGCCAGAGGTTGACGTCAGCACGCCCGTGGCGGGGTTGTCTGCCGTGGCATCGAGTGCCAGCTCCAGCCCAAGGGCAAAGCGCTCGGCTGCATTTTGCAGTTCGCGCACATTGCCCGGCCAGCTGTGGCGCAACAGCAGTGCGCGTTGGCCCGGTTGCAGTTCGTGCAACGGCAGGCCGTGGCGGCTGCTGGCTTCGTCGGCAAAATGCTGGAACAACATCAGTGCGTCTTCACCGCGCTCGCGCAGCGGCGGAATGCGCAGCGGCGCCACGTTGAGACGGTAATACAAGTCGGCCCTGAAGCGTCCCTGGTCGGCGGCCTGGCGCAGGTCTTCCTTGGTGGCGGCGATGATGCGGATATCCAGCGGGATCAGCTGATTGCCGCCCAGGCGCTCGACCACTCGCTCCTGCAACAGGCGCAGCAGCTTGACCTGCACGTCCAGGCTCATGCTTTCGATTTCATCCAGGAACAGCGTGCCGCCATTGGCGAACTCGAACTTGCCGATACGGCGTTTCTGCGCGCCGGTAAAGGCGCCGGGCTCATGGCCGAACAGCTCGCTTTCGACCACCGATTCCGCCAGGGCGCCGGCGTTGATCGCCACAAACGGCCCGCTGCGGCGGCTCGACAGGTCGTGCAGGGCGCGGGCCACCACCTCTTTGCCGGCGCCGGTTTCACCGAGGATCAACACGTCGGCGCGGGTCGCCGCCAGGGCGCCGATCTGTTCACGCAGGCGCAGCATCTGCGGCGAATGCCCGACCAGGCGCGTGCTCAATTGCTGACGATCGCTCAAGGCCAGGCGCAGGCTGCGGTTGTCCAGCACCAGGCGGCGCAGGGCCAGTGCGCGGCGCACGCTGTCGAGCAGGGCATCACTGGCGAAGGGTTTTTCGAGGAAGTCATAGGCCCCGGCGCGCATGGCTTGCACCGCCAGCGGCACATCGCCGTGGCCGGTTATCAGCAACACCGGCAGGTCCGGGTCCTGGCCGTGCAGTTCGGCCAGCAGCTCCAGGCCGTCCATGCCGGGCATGCGAATATCGCTGACCACCACGCCCGGCCAATCGCGGGACAGGCGCGCCGTGAGGCCCGTGGCTTCGCCCAGGGTCAGGACTTTCAGCCCGGCCAGGTCCAGGGTCTGGCACAGCGCCTGACGCAAGTGTGGATCGTCGTCGATCAACACCACCTGGATCTGGTTATCGATACTCATACACTGCGGTCCTCGGACGGTTGCAGACTCACGCCCGGCGAGCCGGCACGCAATTTCAGGGTTAACAGCGCGCCGCCTTCCTTGTGATTGGCGAACAGCAATTCGCCGCCAAAGGCACGCATCAACGTCTCACAGATCGCCAGGCCCAGCCCCAAGCCCTGGGTGCGGGTCTTGGTGGTGTAGAACGGCTCGCTGGCGCGGCCCAGGGCTTCCATGCAAAAACCTGGGCCGTTGTCGCGAATGTACAGGTTGACGCCCTGTTCGGTGGTTTGGGCACTCAGCCACAATTTGCGCGGCGGGCCTTTTTCGGTAAGGGCGTCGAGGGCGTTGGCCAGCAGGTTGCCGAGCACCTGGCGCAGGCGGGTTTCGCCAGCTTGCACCCACAAGGTCGCCTCGGGTAAATCGCGGATCAATTCGACTTCCATCGAACGCCGCCGTTTGGCCAGCAATGCCAGGGCATCGTCGAGCGCAGGTTGCAGGGCCACACTTTCCGGGGCGTGGCGGTCGCGGCGGGCGAAGGCGCGCAGGTGCGCGATGATCGAGGCCATGCGCCCGGTCAGTTCGCTGATCAACTTGAGGTTGCCACGGGCGTCGTTGGTGCGTTCGTGGTCGAGCAGGATCTCGGCGTTTTCCGCGTAGCTGCGGATCGCCGCCAGCGGCTGGTTGAGTTCGTGGCTGATACTCGCCGACATGGTGCCCAGCGCCGACAGCTTGCCGGCCTGCACCAGGTCATCCTGGGCGCGCACCAGTTCCTGCTGGGCGTGTTCACGCTCCAGCACTTCCTGTTTGAGTCGGCGGTTAAGGCCTTCGAGGTCGCTGGTGCGCTCGATCACACGCGCTTCCAGCTCGCGGCGGGCCTTGGCTTCGAAAGCGATGCGCTCCAGGTAATGGCGACGGCGCTGCATCATCAGACCCAGCAGCAACATCAGCACCAGCAGCGTCGCGCCGCCCACGGCCACCACGGTGCGCACCGGGCGATTGATCAGCGAGCGCGGTGCGAGGATTTCCACGGTCCAGCCGGTTTCGGCGATGGCCGTGGATTGGCGCAGCCACGCCGTGGTGCTCAGCGCCAGCGGCTGCGGGTCGCGGGTCGGGTAGGGCTGGATGGCGACGATTGCCTGGCGCTCTTGCGCCGTGAGCGGCCGGGTCGCCCGGAAGCGCCATTGCGGGCGCGAGGTGAGGATGACCACGCCGTTGTGGTCGGTCACCAGCAGTTGCTCAGGGGTTTTGCCCCACAGGCTTTCGGTGTGGTCCAGGTCGACCTTGACCACCAATACGCCGATTATTTTTGCGCCGTCGCGCACAGCGGCGGCGAAGAAGTAGCCGCGTTTGGCCGAGGTGGTGCCCAAGCCGAAGAACCGCCCCAGACGCCCGGCCATGGCTTCGCTGAAATAGGGCCGGAACGAGAAGTTACGGTCGACAAAACTGTCCTGCTTGTCCCAGTTGGAGGCGGCGAGGGTCTTGCCGGTGGTGTCCATCAGGTACATCACTTCCACCCCGGCCTGGGCGGCGACGTCCTTGAGCAGCAGGTTGGCGTTGGTCAGGTTGGCGCTGACCTGGGGCGCATCCAGCGCAGTGCGCAGGGCCGGCAAGTCACCGAGGATCTGCGGCAGCACTTCGTAGCGGTGCAGGGTGCCGAGCAGGTTGGCGACATACAGGTCGAGGGTTTGGCGGTTCTGCCCGGCCAGTTCGCTGCGGTAATAGCGCTCGGCCAGATGCTCCAGCGGCCACAGCAGCGGTGCCAGGCACAACGCCAGTAAGGCGAGGCTGCGCCAGCGAGGTCTACGCGGGAGGGGTGGAGTCATGGGAGTCATGCGCCTGTGGGGACAGGCGCATTATGCCTAGGCCCGGCGTGCAAGGCACTCGCCGGTCATGCAAACAGATCGGCGTCTGCCAGGGCCTTGCCGATCTGATCCTTGGCGGACAGGGTTGGTGTGCCCTCAAACTGCCAGTCAATCTTGAGCTCCGGGTCGTCCCAGCGAATACAACGCTCAGCCGAAGGCGTGTAGTAGTCAGTGGTCTTGTAGAGGAACTCGGCGTAATCGCTGAGCACTACAAACCCATGGGCGAACCCCTCTGGAACCCACAGTTGGCGGTTGTTTTCAGCGGACAGGCGCACGCTGGTCCACTGGCCGAAAGTGGGCGAACTGCGGCGGATATCCACCGCCACGTCCAGAACCTCACCGGCCGTTACCCGCACGAGTTTGCCCTGGGTGCTTTCTATCTGGTAGTGCAAGCCGCGCAGCACGCCCTTTTGCGAGCGAGAGTGGTTGTCCTGCACAAACTCCAGCTGCAGGCCGGAGGCTTGCGCAAACGCCTTGGCGTTGAAACTCTCATAAAAAAAGCCACGCTCATCGCCAAATACCTTGGGCTCGAGGATCAATACGTCGGGCAGCTTAGTAGCGATTACATTCATTGGTTTCCCTCGTCGGGTGAACGGGTCGTGTGATCAGAACCTTATGCGATCAGGTCTTTTGGGTCGGTATTGCCCAGGCGCTCGCCTTGATAGCTGCCGTCCTGGACCCTGCGGCACCAGTCCAGGTTATCGAGGTACCACTGCACGGTTTTGCGCAGGCCGGTTTCAAAGGTTTCTTCCGGGACCCAGCCCAACTCGTGTTCGATCTTGCTCGCGTCGATCGCGTAGCGCTGGTCGTGGCCCGGGCGGTCTTTGACGAAGGTGATCAGGTCGGTGAATTTCTCCACACCGGCCGGGCGCTGTGGCGCCAATTCTTCGAGCAGGCCGCAGATGCCGCGTACCACGTCGATGTTCTTTTGCTCGTTGTGACCGCCGATGTTGTAGGTCTCGCCGACCACACCTTCGGTGACCACTTTCAACAGGGCGCGGGCGTGGTCTTCGACGAACAGCCAGTCGCGCACTTGCAACCCGTCGCCGTAGACCGGCAGTGGCTTGCCGGCGAGGGCGTTGAGGATCACCAGCGGGATCAACTTCTCGGGGAAGTGGAACGGCCCGTAGTTGTTCGAGCAGTTGGTCAGCAGCACCGGCAGGCCATAGGTGCGCTGCCAGGCGCGCACCAGGTGGTCGGAGGCGGCTTTACTGGCCGAATACGGCGAGCTGGGTGCGTAAGGCGTGGTTTCGGTGAACAAGTCGTCCACGCCGTGGAGGTCGCCGTACACTTCGTCGGTGGAAATATGGTGGAAGCGGAACGCGCTCTTGGCCGGTTCCTCCAGGGTCTGCCAATAGGCACGCGTGGCTTCCAGCAGGCTGTAGGTGCCGACGATGTTGGTCTGGATAAAGTCCGAGGGGCCGTCAATGGAACGGTCGACGTGCGACTCGGCGGCCAGGTGCATGATGGCCTGCGGCTCAAAGCGCGCCAGCACGGCGCTGACGGCGGCCTGGTCGATGATATCGGCCTGCACGAACTCATAGCGGCTGTTGGCGGCGATGCTGGTGAGTGACTCCAGGTTGCCGGCGTAGGTGAGTTTGTCCAGGTTGAGCACTTCGTGCTCGGTGTGTTGAATCAGGTGACGAACCAGGGCAGAAGAACCGATGAAGCCGGCGCCGCCGGTGATGAGAATGCGCATTCAGAGAGCCTTTTTTCCAAGACAGACATTAAGCCAGAGCATAGCTTGAGTTGCGCAACGGGGCGGCGCAAGCATACTCAGGTGAAGAAGGGTTGCCTTGATCGCCTGTGCGAGTTGGGGTTTCCATGCTGCCGACCGGTGACTGCCTCAACATCCTCTGAATCAAGCCGCCGAGGGTGACGTCTAAACGCAGCGTGGATTTCTTTGTCGACAGGGTGTCGAAGGTGTTCGATGAGCAACTGTAGGTTGTCGATTGTTATCGACTAACGGCTGTCATATTTGTCATTCATGATCATTTATCACTTTTAAAGCCGATTTTTATCCGTTATAAAGTCGGCCTCACCCCATTCGGAGCCCTGAACGCCATGACCACCCTGCACAGCACACCTCGCGCCGATGGCTTCTACATGCCTGCCGAATGGGCGCCGCAAACCCAAACCTGGATGATCTGGCCCGAGCGCCCGGACAACTGGCGCCTGGGCGGCAAGCCGGCGCAGGCCGCTCACGTGGCGGTGGCCAAGGCCATTGCGCGCTTTGAACCGGTGACTGTCGCGGTGTCTGCCGGCCAGTACGAGAACGCCCGTGCGCGCCTGGACGTGCCCAATATCCGCGTGGTGGAAATGTCCAACGACGACGCTTGGGTGCGCGACACCGGCCCGACCTTTGTGATCAATAACAGTGGCGAAGTGCGCGGTGTGAACTGGGATTTCAACGCCTGGGGCGGCTTTGACGGCGGCCTGTATGCGCCGTGGAACCGCGATTCGCAGGTGGGCGGCAAGATTCTCGAGATCGAGCGCGCGCCCCGCTACCGCACCGAAGGCTTCGTGCTGGAGGGCGGTTCGATCCATGTCGACGGCGAAGGCACCGTAATCACCACCGAAGAGTGCCTGTTGAACCGCAACCGCAACCCGCATCTGGACCGCGCGGCCATCGAAGCGGTGCTGCATGACCATTTGGCGGTGGATAAAGTTATCTGGTTGCCGGATGGCCTGTTCAACGACGAAACCGACGGCCATGTGGATAATTTCTGCTGCTACGTGCGCCCCGGCGAAGTGTTGCTGGCCTGGACCGATGACCCGCAAGACCCTAACTTTGCGCGCTGCCACACCGCCATGGCCGTGCTGCAAAGCAGCACAGACGCTAAAGGCCGCCCGTTCACAGTGCATAAAATGCCGATCCCAGGCCCGTTGTACGCGACCGAAGAGGAATGCGCCGGTGTCGATCCGGTCGACGGCTCCCAGGAACGTAATCCTACTGTGCGTTTGGCCGGTTCCTACGTGAACTTCCTGATCGTCAACGGCGGCATCATCGCGCCGAGCTTCGACGACCCGCTGGACAGCCAGGCCAAAGAGATCCTGCAGAACCTCTTCCCGCAGCACGAAGTGGTGATGGTGCCGGGCCGTGAACTGTTACTGGGTGGCGGCAATATCCATTGCCTGACCCAACAACAACCGGCACCGCACAAAAATTGAGTGCGGTTGTAACAGCGTTTGAGTGAACGCCGAGCGCTACCTCTTTAAAGCGCTTACAGCAAGCCCGCAGCCTGGCTGGGTTGCGGGCTTTTTTGTGCCCGAATGCCTATAAACACGGGACATTGGCATAGCTCTTGTATCGGTGTTGCCACAGTGACCCAAGGTGATGACTGCACAGTTCTGTCACAAACCTTGAGTAAGTTAGCCGCTCACGCAGTAGGAGAGAGCGCTGGAATGAACGCCGATATCAACCTGATCTACACGCGCCCGTTCCACCCGACGCGGGTTAGCGGTGATGCGATCCATGCGCTGGCGCTATGGTTGAAGGCAAACGGCTCGCGACAGGTGAGGCAGCAACAGCCTGACTTGCGCAGCGTGATGAGTGAACGCTACCCGACCGGATTGTTCAGTGAGGATGAGTTGCAAGCGCTGTGCGAACTGCTGAAAAATTGAAGACCACTGAGATCAACTGTGGGAGCTGGCTTGCCTGCGAAGGCATTCTGTCAGCCAACAACTTTCCAGCAGATACACCGCTTTCGCAGGCAAGCCAGCTCCCACATTGACCGAGTGAAACTTAGAAGTTGTAGGTGCCTGTTGCCCGCAGGCTCGGTGAGCTAGTGCAAAAACTGAAGACCACCGAGATCAACTGTGGGAGCTGGCTTGCCTGCGAAGGCATTCTGTCAGTCAGCAACTTTCCAGCAGATACACCGCTTTCGCAGGCAAGCCAGCTCCCACATTGAGCGCGTGAAATTTAGAAGTTGCAGGTACCCGTTGCCCGCAGGCTCGGTGAGCTAGTGCAAAAACTGAAGTCCACCAAGATCAACTGTGGGAGTGATATTTAGGGGTTGTAGGTGCCTGTTGCCCGCAGCTCGGTGGGTTACTGCAAAAGCTGAAGGCCACCAAGATCAATTGTGGGAGCTGGCTTGCCTGCGAAGGCATTCTCTCAGCCAGCAACTTTCCAGCAGGTATACCGCTTTCGCAGGCAAGCCAGCTCCCACATTGACCGAGTGAAACTTAGAAGTTGCAGGTGCCTGTTGCCCGCAAGCTCGGTGAGCTAGTGCAAAAACTGAAGACCACTGAGATCAATTGTGGGAGCTGGCTTGCCTGCGAAGGCATTCTGTCAGCCAGCAACTTTCCAGCAGATACACCGCTTTCGCAGGCAAGCCAGCTCCCACATTGAGCGCGTGAAATTTAGAAGTTGCAGGTACCCGTTGCCCGCAGGCTCGGTGAGCTAGTGCAAAAACTGAAGACCACTGAGATCAATTGTGGGAGCTGGCTTGCCTGCGAAGGCATTCTCTCAGCCAGCAACTTTCCAGCAGATACACCGCTTTCGCAGGCAAGCCAGCTCCCACATTGAGCGCGTGAAATTTAGAAGTTGCAGGTACCCGTTGCCCGCAGGCTCGGTGAGCTAGTGCAAAAACTGAAGTCCACCAAGATCAACTGTGGGAGTGATATTTAGGGGTTGTAGGTGCCTGTTGCCCGCAGCTCGGTGGGTTACTGCAAAAGCTGAAGGCCACCAAGATCAATTGTGGGAGCTGGCTTGCCTGCGAAGGCATTCTGTCAGCCAACAACTTTCCAGCAGATACACCGCTTTCGCAGGCAAGCCAGCTCCCACATTGACCGAGTGAAACTTAGAAATTGTAGGTACCCGTTGCCCGCAGCTCGGTGGGTTACTGCAAAAGCTGAAGACCACCAAGATCAACTGTGGGAGCTGGCTTGCCTGCGAAGGCATTCTGTCAGCCAGCGACTTTCCAGCAGATGTACCGCTTTCGCAGGCAAGCCAGCTCCCACATTGACCGAGTGAAACTTAGAAGTTGCAGGTGCCTGTTGCCCGCAGGCTCGGTGAGCCAGTGCAAAAACTGAAGACCACTGAGATCAACTGTGGGAGCTGGCTTGCCTGCGAAGGCATTCTGTCAGCCAGCAACTTTCCAGCAGATACACCGCTTTCGCAGGCAAGCCAGCTCCCACATTGACCGAGTGAAATTTAGAAGTTGCAGGTGCCTGTTGCCCGCAGCTCGGTGGGTTACTGCAAAAGCTGAAGACCACCAAGATCAATTGTGGGAGTGATATTTAGGGGTTGTAGGTGTCTGTTGCCCGCAGGCTCGGTGAGCTAATGCAAAAACTGAAGACCACTGAGATCAATTGTGGGAGCTGGCTTGCCTGCGAAGGCATTCTGTCAGCCAGTAACTTTCCAGCAGATACACCGCTTTCGCAGGCAAGCCAGCTCCCACATTGACCGAGTGAAACTTAGAAATTGTAGGTGCCCGTTGCCCGCAGGCTCGGTGAGCTAGTGCAAAAACTGAAGACCACCGAGATCAATTGTGGGAGCTGGCTTGCCTGCGAAGGCATTTTGTCAGCCAGCAACTTTCCAGCAGATGTACCGCTTTCGCAGGCAAGCCAGCTCCCACATTGAGCGCGTGAGATTTAGAAGTTGCAGGTGTCTGTTGCCCGCAAGCTCGGTGAGCTAGTGCAAAAGCTGAAGACCACCAAGATCAATTGTGGGAGCTGGCTTGCCTGCGAAGGCATTCTGTCAGCCAACAACTTCCCAGCAGATACACCGCTTTCGCAGGCAAGCCAGCTCCCACATTGACCGAGTGAAACTTAGAAATTGTAGGTGCCGGTTACCACCAGACTGCGTGGCTCGCCTGGCTGGATCTGCGCCGCGCTGGTGGCGGAGGCATAGTAGTTTTTATCGGCGATGTTGTTCAGTGCCGCACGCACGTCCCATTCTTTTTGGCGGAACCCGGCCAGTGCATCCCAGCGGCCGTAGCCTGGCAGCACCACGGTGTTGAGGTTGTCGGCGTAACGGTCGCCCACCAGGGTCAGGCCGGTTTCTGCGTACCAGCCCATTTCCGGTTTCCAGGTGATAAACAGGCTGGCGTTACGCTTGGCCACGTCGCTGATGCGCTTGCCTTCAAAGCCGTTGTTGTCCTTCACCACCTTGGCATCCTGCAGGCCGATGCCGCCGCGTACATACCAGTTGCCGACGACTTTGCCGGTGGCGGTCAGCTCCACGCCGCGTGAGCGTTGTTCGCCGGTGAGCAGGGTGATGGTGCGGTCCAGTGGGTCGCTGGTGCGGCGGTTGTAGAGTTCCAGCTCGTACACGGCCAGGGTGGTGCTGAGGCGGTCGTCGAGCCAGTCGCTTTTTACGCCTATTTCCTTCTGCTTGGTCAGCTCGGGGCTCAGGTCGTTGACCGCGCCTGCGGCATTGGGGGTGATGCCGATCAAGCCGCCGCCGGCTGGCGAGAAGGTTTTGCTCCACGACGCGTAAAACGAGTGGTGTTCCAGCGGCGTCCAGACCAGGCCGATACGCGGGCTGGTGCTGTGGCTGTCGACCGCCTGCTGGGTATTGAGCAGCTTGCTGGTGGTGTCCACTTCAAAGTGGTCGTAGCGCAGGCCGGCCAGCACTTGCCATTGATCGTTTAGGCGCAGTTGGTCCTGCACGTAAAGGGCGCGGCTTTCGACTTCGGTGTGGTTGTTGCTGGAAACACTCATGCGCCCGGTGTGGCTCAAGTGGCGGTCGGGCTGGTTGAGGTCCAGGCTCGGCACGGCCTGGCCGCCACGGTTGGTGGCGGTGGCGCTGTACAACTTTGGATCACGGCGCTGGCTGCCCAGCTCCAGGCCGGTGAGCAGGCGGTGCTCCAGGCCGAAGGTGTCGAACCCACCTTCCAGCTCAAGGTTGTTGAACACGTTGCGGGTGTTCAGGTCTTGTTGCCAGCGCTGACGCGAGACTTTGTTGGTTTTGGGGTCGTAGCCGACCTGGTAGGTGTTGTCGAAATCGCTGTCGAGCTTGAACACGCCGAGGGTGTGGCGCAGCTGCCAGTTGGCGTTGATTTCGTAGGCCAGCTTGGAGCGCAGGGACTGGGATTTATCGTCGATGTAATCGCGGCTATCGAAGTAGGTCGTGCTGCGGCTCACATCGGCGGGGCGGCCGTTGACCCCGGGGATGCCACGGTCTGGCGTGCGGTTGTAACGGCTGTATTCGTATTGCACCAGCCAGTTCAGGTCGGGCGTCAGTTGCCAGCTCATCTACGGCGCGAACAGTTGGCGATTGCCGCTCACACCGTCGCGAAAGCTGTTGTTGTCCAGGTTGCCCATGTTCAGGCGCAGGCTGATGTTATCCGTTGGGTCGGTGCTGAGGTCGGCATACAGGCTGCGCAGGTCCTGGCTGCCGCCTTGGGCTTCGATGCTGGACGTGCGGCCTGCCTGGGGCAGTTTGCTCACGCGGTTGACGATCCCGCCCTGGCCGCCACGCCCGTACAGCACGGCGGCCGGGCCTTTGAGCACTTCGATGCGCTCGATGTTATGCAGGTCGCGCACGTACTGGCTGTCGTCGCGGATGCCGTCCAGGTAGAAATCATTGCTCGCATCAAAACCACGGATACGCAGGCTGTCGAAGCGCGTATCGGCGCCGCTGCTGACGTTGGGAATGCCGCTTAATGCCTGGCCCAGGTCGTTGGTGCCGTAGGAACGCAGGGTTTCGGTTTTAACCGAGTCGATGGCCTGGGGCACGTAACGCACCGAAGTGGCCGTGCGGGTGGCGGTGTTGGTCGCCTTGACGCGTGGGTCGTCTTCGTCGGCTTCGGCGCTCACCGAAGTTTCGGGCAAGACCGTGGCGGCACAGGCGAAACCGGCAGACAGCAAAACAGAAAGCCCAAAAGTGATGGGCGTCAGGCGAGAGGCAGGCATGGGAAGTCGATCCAAAAGTGTTGGGAAAAGAAAAGCGCGCGAATGGTAATTCTTTGCATTTGCGCAGGTTATCTATTCCCAAACATGCCCTCGGCTAAAATGTTACATAATGTGTTTTCTTGACGAATCAGACGATTTTTCAGGCTTGAGCGAAGGCCTTGGAATGCACCGCTTAGAATTATTTCGCCTAAATACAGACGATTCACGAAATTGACACATAGTTCAACGCGCGCATAGGATTGCGCCCAACGCCTGTGGCTCACCGCCATGACTCATCCAATAAAAAAAGGCCCGCGGCAGTTCAGTCGTCCGCGGGCCTTCTTTTTTTGGATAACGTCGACACCAGAAAAGCGACACGGAGCCTGGTGTCACAGCGCGTACTCAACCAGTAATAAGGAATATAAGAAATGTTGAAGCAACGGATGAGTCTGATCGCTCTGGGGATTTTGAGCGCATCGACAGCAATGGCGAACGACCAGGAGCAATCCAAGGGTTTCGTGGACGACAGCCACCTGAACATCGCAGCACGTAACGCCTACATCAGCCGTGACTACAAAAACGGCAAGCAAGACAAAGCCGAATGGGGCCAGGGCTTCATCGGCAAGTTCGAATCCGGCTTCACCCAAGGCACCGTCGGTGTGGGTGTGGACGTGATCGGCCAATACGCCATTCGCCTGGACGGCGGTAAAGGTCGCAGCGGCGCTGGCGGTATCGACTTCTTCAAGCAAGGCGACAGCGGCGAAGCAGCCAACGACCTGGCCAAGGGCGGCGCTGCCGTCAAGTTCCGCGTCTCTAACACTGTACTCAAGTACGGTGACCAGATGCCGGCTGTGCCTGTGTTGCAGTACGACAACTCCCGTCTGTTGTCGGAAACCTACACCGGTACGTCGATCGTTTCCAAAGAGATCGCCGGCCTGCAACTGGACGCTGGTCACTTCACCAAGGAAGCTCGCAAGAGCGCCGAAGGTTCCGACAGTGGCGCGCTGAAAAGCATCGACTACATCGGTGGTAGCTACAAATTCACCGAGAGCCTGTCGGCCGCGTTGTACGCCTCCAACATGCAGGACGTGCTGAAGAAGCAATACGTCAACGTCAACTACGTGCTGGCCCTGCCAGAAAAACAATCGTTGACCTTTGACTTCAACGGCTACAAAACCAAGCTGGACCGCAGCTTCGCCCTGGAAAACCAAGGTGATGCAGACGCCCGCGACAACAAAATCTGGAGCCTGGGCGCTACCTGGGCTGTTGGCCCGCACAGCTTCACCCTCGCTCACCAGCGCAGCACCGGCGACACCGGCTACCTGTACGGCGGCTACCGCAACGCTGGCGGTATCGGCGACGGCGGCAATACCATCCTGCTGGCCAACTCCTACTGGTCCGACTTCAACGGCAAGGACGAGCGCTCCTGGCAAGCAGGCTACGGCCTGGACTTCAGCGCCTTCGGCGTGCCTGGCCTGACCTACAACATCGCTTACGTGCGCGGCACCAACATTGACGACGGTTCCAACCGTGGCAGTGGCACCGAGCGTGAAATCTTCAACCAGTTCAAATATGTCGTTCAAAGCGGCCCAGCCAAAGACCTGAGCCTGCGCGCTCGTGCGTCGTGGTTGCGCGTCTCCAGCAACGCCAGCAACTACAACGTAGGCGGTAACGAAATCCGTCTGTTCGCCGACTACCCGATCAACGTTTTCTAATTGATTCGGCGTCGCGCTTCGACCTGATCACAGGTTGGAAAAAACGCCCCGTGGCCTTTGGCTCCGGGGCGTTTTTTTTAAGTGAAAGATGAGCTAGATGTTTGTATGGTTAACCGGTTTTTTGGCTCACAGGGATGTTCCGCAGTGAAAAACAATCTTACGAAGAACCAGCATTACGTCCCACGGGTTTACCTGCGTGGGTGGACCGCGACAGGGTGGGATCATGACGCTGAGGCTAGTCGCCAAGTCATGGCGCATTTTCTGAAACAACAGAGCTCCGAGCCGCGTAATTCAAAATCGATTTTGCACGGGAAATGGTTCTACGAAGAAGATACCAACGAGCCCGATAACCGCATCGAAAAAATGTTTGGCGAGCACGAGGTGTCGTGGGGCGGAGTCATGAGTTTCATCACCTTTGGTGCTAAGAATGCTCGCAAGTTCTACAGCGAGGAGCCCTCACCCCCAATATCTGAAGAGCAATACGTATGCGAAACCTTGGCCGACATGTTTTGCGAACTGCCTCACTATGTCGACCGTATAAAAAACTTTGCCTGCATCTCATATTTCAGAACACCCGCGGCGTTGAAGCGCAAGAGAAACGAGCTGGATCACCCTGATGTGCCGGGGGGCGCTTCGATGGCGGTTGATCTAAGTGCTTTCGACTTGGCGTCCCAAGCGATGTCCTCCTCATTGAGGGATCGCTTTAAGAAGTTGAATATTGTGTTGTTAGTGGCACCTCAGAGCAGCTTTGTCACCAGCGACAGGCCATGTTTCGACCTTGATCTGGCACAGAACGAATACACGCCACTGCTGGGATACGACATTGGTCGACTAGATACGGTTGTGGCCTATTTCGCTCTATCGGCCATGTTTGCTGTCTTGTTTGTTCCCAGCGTCTTGAAAACCAATACGCAGACGCGCAATACACCTGAGGTCAAGGTGGTGAGCCTATCTGCGCACGCGGTGCAGGAGTTCAACCGGTTGACGGTTAAAATGGCCGACGAGATCGTTGTATCGACTCATGAGTTTGCGTCCATCAAGCAAGTGGTGGCTTGACCCGTTGCCCCTCTCGCGTTTTGTGTCGTGCTGGTCTGGATGACGGTCGACAGGGGCGGTGTGAAAAACACCGTCCCGGTTTATTCATTACACCGCATCACTATTGAAGTACTGCACCCTACCTTTATCCCGTCCCGCCTACTCCATAGATTGACGCCATTGCCTGCCCATCACTTTCGATGGCCGGTCATTGGAGCCTCGTCATGCCCTTCGTCAGCCTGCGCATCACCCGTGACGGCGTGACCCCTGAGCAAAAAGCCCAGGTCATCGCCGAGTTCACCGAAACCCTCGAACGCGTGCTCAACAAGCGCCCGGACCTGACCCACATCGTCATCGAAGAAATCGACACCGATAACTGGGGCTACGCCGGCCTCACCACCACCGAATACCGCACATCCCAAGTCCTTGCCGGAGAAACAAAATGAGCAAAGTCGTGATCATCACCGGTGCCTCCCAAGGCATCGGCGCCGCCGTGGTTCAAGCCTACCGCGCCCTCGATTACCGTGTGGTTGCCACCTCGCGTTCGATCCAGCCGTCCACCGACCCGAACATCCTCACCGTGCCCGGCGACATCGCCAACCCGGCCACCGCCCAGCGCGTCATCCGCGAAGCCCTGGCCACCTTCGGCCGCGTCGACAGCCTGATCAACAACGCCGGCATCTTCATCGCCAAACCCTTCACCGCCTACACCCAGGACGATTACGCCAACGTGCTGGCGGTGAACCTCAACGGCTTTTTCTACATCACCCAACTGGCCATCGCCGAGATGGAAAAACACGGTGCCGGCCACATCGTTAATGTCACCACCAGCCTGGTCGATCACGCCATCGACGGCGTGCCTTCGGTACTCGCCAGCCTCACCAAAGGCGGGCTGAACGCCGCGACCAAATCCCTGGCGATTGAATACGCCAAACGCGGCATTCGAGTGAACGCGGTAAGCCCGGGCATCATCAAGACGCCGATGCATGGCGAAGATTCCCACGCTGCATTGGGGCAACTGCACCCGGTAGGGCGCATGGGCGAAGTGAGTGATATCGCCCAGGCGATCACCTACCTTGAAAGCGCCGGGTTTGTCACCGGTGAGATCCTGCATGTGGACGGCGGGCAAAGCGCCGGGCACTGATGCACCACCACGCCCGGCCTAACCTGGCCGGGCGTTATCATCCCGTGGCGAGCGCCCGAAAAAGGCTTTATACGCGCGGCTGAACGCGGCCTCGGACTCATAGCCAATCGCAAAACCCACCTCGCCGATGCGACCTTCCTGCTTGGCGAGCATGCTTTTGGCCAAGGTCAGCCGCCATTCATTCTGATACCGCAACGGCGAGCGCCCCACCAACGCGCTGAACCGCTCGCAGAAATTGGAACGCGACATGCCGGCCACCTCCGCCAGCGCATCAATGCGCCACTGCTGGCCCGGCGTTGCGTGAATAGCCCTGAGTGCCCGCGCGATACGCGCATCCGACAACCCGCCCAGCCATCCCGACGCAGCCCCTTGCTGCACCCAAGTGCGCAGGATGCGAATCACCACCAGATCAATCAGGCGGGAAATCATCAACGCCCCGCCGGGCTGCGTGTCATGGGCCTCAAGCAACATGAAATGCAGGATGCCTTCGGCCCACGCGGCGGCTTCGGTGTGCCGAATATGAATAAGCCGGGGCAGGGCAAACAGCATCGCCTGGAAACTGCTCGCGTCGAACCAGAACCGGCAGACCACCACACTCGCCGGCCCATCGCACGCCGTCAGCGTGATGCCCGTGGGGTCGTGAGGCAGCAACAGCACATCGCCCTGTTGCAGCGTCATCGGCGCGTGGCCGCCGCCCTCCAGTTGCAACTGGCCTTGCTGAAGCACGCAGATATGCGCGCTGTTTTCGTCAAGATGGAGCGGCTGCTGGTCGGCCAACGCAGAGGAATACACCCGATCCCCCGTCAGACGAATCTGCGCCAGCACCTGCGACAACAGATCGCCTTTAGCCAGCCCCTCTAACTGCATTTCCGGATGAATGATCAAATTATCGAGGGGATTCATCATGTCTGCCCGGCCACGCCTTCACTAAGCTGATCCCCAGATCATAGCGCGCCGCCGCCATCGCGATGAACGTTTCCAGCGCGGCCCGTTTATGCACATCATCCACCCACACGGGACACACACCATGTTCGGAATCTCCCCCCTCGGCTGGCTCCACACCCTCGGCAGCCTGCCCGCCATCCCACTGGCCGCCTACATGTTAATCCGCCACGGCCGCATCGTGCCCCGCTCAACACCCGGCAAGCTCTACCTGGCATCAATGCTGATCGGCGCTTTCAGCGTATTCCTGGTCGCCAAACAGCCCGTGAGCAACATCATCGGCGTCATCACCCTTGCCCTGCTCGCGGCCGGATATGCAGCAGGGCACATAGCCTGGCTGGGCCGCGCACGCGCATACCTGGAAACAATCTTCCTGAGCCTGACCGCATTTTTCCTGATGGTACCCACCGTCTCCGAAACACTGCGCCGCGTGCCCGACGGGCACCCTTTCGTAACAGACCTGCAATCCCCCGTGCTACTCGGCGCACAAGGCAGCCTCGCGCTGGCGCTGGTTATCGGCGTGACTGCGCAGATGATCTACCTGCGCAAAAAAGGCGGCCAATTCGCCTAAAAGCACTTCCTGCCAAGCCAATTACAACCAACAACACACACCCTGTGGCGAGCGGGCTTGCCCCGCGTTGGACTGCGCAGCAGTCCCATTTCCGCAGCCACCTCACAACCCAACCCAAGACAAGCCCGCCCGCCACAACTGAAAGGACCAGCTCTAATGTGGAAGCCGGGCTTGCCCGCGACAGCGCCCGCCCGGCCACCCCATTTACCCCTTACTGCTCAGCATTACACGGCGACGCCAACACCTTCACCACATCATCAATCACCGCCTTGCTCATCTCCTGCAAATAATGCGACGCCCAGGCATAACGGTCCGTCTCCTTCGTCATCGCCGCATCCTCTGCGAGCAACTTGGCGACGTGGAGTAAATCGGAAACGTGGTGCAAGGCGTCATGCAGGGAAACGCCGCTGTTGACGCGGAACAGAGGTCGGTCGGAGTGAAAGGAGAAAGGGGTGACGCCGAGGGTGGTGAGTGCGGGTGGATTTGTTGCGGTCATTGGTGGAACTCCCATATTGAGTGAGAGCAACACGATCGTTGTGAAAACGAATGCGTGGCGCTAGTGGCGCCTGCATCAAATCGGGTTCTCAGGCCCGGTCGCTGGGTGGTGGCGACGGGGGGAGGTTAGCGTGGTGAGGGGTGGGGAGCAATCGGGAAAATTGATGGGTTGTTTTTTTCGGTCGGGTCGGGTGGTACGGATTGGTGGCTGGGGAAATTATTGGTTTTATGAGGGCGGCATAATTATTGGCTAGCCATAATTTTGGATAAAGCTTGGGAGGCGAGGTGAGGGTGGCTTTTGGTGGGCCGGTGGGTTTGGGGAGTACGTCTACCGGGACTGACGTTGAGCTGAGTAAGGCGTCATAGAAATCGAGATTTGGACTGAGGCAGGCAGCCCGAGATTTTACGTGTGGACACATTTGGGCATTTCGGCCGAAAAGGTGATTTGACTTTTTTGCGGTTTCCCAAATCCCAGAAACCACAAAGCCCCGCATTGCGAGGGCTTCGAGGTATGGTGCGGCACCAGGAGTCGAAAAAAATCATAACAGCTTGAAATATATTTAATGTTTTATAACGTAGCTTTGACACTACCTCATAAAGTACCCCTTGGGTAAGCTACTCGGCGTGCATTTGGAGCTAAAGCTTTTAGACGTTATAGCATTTGGGCAGTCAGTTCTATACCTCAGAAGTAGGCTGATTAGGTTGTTTTCAATGAATATACTAGGTCGAGCGTTCTATCATGCTACTGCCCTTTGTTATATTTAAATTTCAGCATTAAAGCTCAAGACAATGCTTTTGAATTCTTCGACATCGTGCGAGTTCAATATCCTACTTGTTAAATTGCTGCTGTAGTCTATTGCGTTTATATTTTTGAATTTTGTGTATATGTTTGATTGATATTCTTGTAGCTTTAGTGTGGAGCTTAGTATTTTTTGACCGGGTACTTGTTCTAACTTTTGTAGGGCGTACGTTTCTTTAGCGGTTGAAAGTTCCCCGTCACGGAAAGAGTCGATTATGATAGGGAAAGGATGTTGCAACAGCTCTTTGAACGCCACAATTTTAGAAAAATAAAATTCTTGGCCTTCACTCCCAGAATAAACTACCCCACGCTTTGAAAAAATGCCATCGAGTTCAAGTCCGCCCTCTGGATCCATCTCATGGTAAATGGCTTGCATGCGATCAATAATTTCTTGGACGAGGGATGTTTTTTTAGTTTTAGATGAACCTTCTTTCTCCGAAGCATTTCCTAATGCCTTTTGGTTCGCCTCCAACTGAATATTCAGTTTGCTTAATTGATTGCCAATCTGCGCGTCTGTTAATATCTCTTCATGCTTCAACATTATTGTTTTAATGTCTTTCGGCAGTATTTCGAGTTCGCGAGCCATGAGCAATTGGTCGTTATTAATTTCTCGCGCAAGCTCCATGATTATCTCATCTTTCAATGCTATTTCACTTTTGATTGTAGCGGTCACCTCGCTTCTAATGTCTTGATTGCTTACTTCAAAAGTAAAGTCACGATTGCCATAGATTACTTTTTTACTTCCGCAATCTCCACACTTAACGTTTCCAACTTCGAGCTCTCTATTCAAGGAGTTTAGTTCTCCTATAAGAGACTCTAGTCGGATCTTGAATGAAAGCTCCCTATTTCTTTTCTTCTGATTCTCCGTGATTCGCGTGTAAATAGTTTCAACTCGTTTTTTTGTTTCTTCATAGACTAGTCTGTCTGTATTAGAGTTCACTATTTTCGAAACTTGAGGTGTTCTTTTTGCCAGCTTCTGAAGTTTAATTAGCTCTTTTATCGTCGACTTTATCTCATCGTTCTCTTTTCTGATGAATGCCAAGTGCTCCGCTGGCTCAGGAGTTAAATCTTCGTCAAAAAGCGCATAAATCATATCGACGAAATCGGTTTTGTTATAATATCCGCTGTTAATAACGTTGGAAGTATCTCGATTATCTTGAGGTAAGAAAAATAACTGAAAAAATAGGGCTAAGTCAGTTATTTTTATTATCCCATCCTTATTGATTCTAGGTAGCTTATATATCTGTTCATTGAAAAATCGTTTCAACTCTGCTACTGATTCAAATAGTCGAATTTCAGAGCCTGACTTGACTAGGAATGAATTTCGTTTTCTAAGGAAAAGCCATTCTTTTTCATTATGGTTAAGTTTGCTGTAAAAATAATATTCTTGGTGCGTGAACCCACTTGGAAATATCGGATCGTTACCTATTGAATACATCAAGCCTTGAACTGTAAGCGTTTTGCCTTTGTTGTTGTCGTTGCTGAAAATTATATTAGTGCCGCTTTTGTACCGGCGCTCAATAAAGGCTTCGGATTTGTTTCCGAATCCTGACTCAATAAAGTGCATTTTCAAGTCCGTCGATTATGATTGAGATGAAATAGATTCCAGGCATACCGTATAGAGTACTGTTTTCGAAGCCGTTAAATACTTTGGCCTGATCATAGACTTCCCGAGAAGGGATTTTTGGGTCTTTGCTAATAATTACGAAAGAGCGCTCTAGAAATTCCCAAAATATCTTTTTTTTGTTTTTATCGAAAAAGGCTTTTGTTATCTGTCGATTGCATTCGAAGATTAATTCTCCAATATCATCTTTTGCAAGGCCTTGGATCTCGGGAAAGAAACTTAGTGGAATGGATTTAAACTTAAATAGATCATGGCCTACTAATCTGTTGATGATTAATGTCGAAAGCTCTAGAGCAGTTATATGTCTGTCGAAAAGTAAAGCGTCCGCTATGGAGTTTATTCTGGCATTATGTATTGAAGATAGTTTTTTTATGGTTTGTTGTTCTTTTATTTCTTTAAAAATTCTTTCGTAGAATGTATCGCTTTTGAGTGCTGCACTTTTAAATGGTATGATGCCTTTTACATAATTGCTGGTCGTCGACTTATCTATGATGAATCTTATCTTCGATAAGAAATCATCTACCTGTAAGACTTGATTGGCGTCTAATTTATGAAGAGTTTTACGTTTTTGCCATTCTTTTATTAAACCGTCTTTTATTTTTTCTTTAATGGTTTCGAAGTTTTCAATTCCGAACTCTGCTAAGCTTTTATCTATTACATAGTCAGCCTTGGGTTCCGGCATGAAGAGCGCGAATTTGCAGAAGTTGAATGTGGTGAAATAATTGAACAGAAGGGTAATTAAAGAGCGGCCTATTTGAGATGGAGACATATTTGCCACACCTTTGGATTGAATATCCCAAAGCGCTCGGCTGAGTTTGTCTGTCCCGGTAATGTCGTTAAAACAATCTATAAACGCTAACGATATTTTTTTCTTTTCTTTATCGATCCCAATCAGATAAAGCAACGCTTTTGTCTCGTACTCAGATGCTTTTTCTGCAGTTTTTTCCGTATATTCGAAAACGTATTCCATGCATAGTTTCCAGTATAGAGCTGAAGAAATTTAAATGCCCTACGTGTTCTTCGCGTTATTGTCATTGACGATGCCATTTATGAAGTGGCATCGTTTGATGTGATGCTGGCTGCGAATTGATTGCGGTTGACCTATTCCAGCTCTTTCTTTTCAATAGCCTGCTGGAGCTTATATTCAACGCGTTTCAGTTCGGACATGAATTTTATATAGAATTTATCTCGTGGCGCAGTTTTCTTCGCTCTCTCCAAGCATTTGCTTGCACGATCTAAGTCGGGTTTCGGACCAAGCATCCATGCGGAGGCACTTTGTAGTTGGCAAAGGTTTTCCGGCTGTCCGTGATCTGCAGCAGTCTGGTAGGATTGAAGCGCCGCGAGAGCATCTCCGCTTCTTGACTCTATGAGGCCTCTTGTAAACCAAGAGGTAGGATCATTGGACATTAACGATGTTGCTTTCTGGGCAGCGATGAGAGCTTCTGGATACTTTCTGAACGTGAAAAGTGAATAAGCAAAGCGATCGTAAAGCCAGCCGTTATCTTGATCTATTTTAATCGCGAGACTATAAAATCTAATGCATTCATCCATGTTTCCTTCATGGAAGAATGTCCATGCAGCCTTAGCGTAAGGTGTACGATAGGCTAGCAGGTGCTTATCTTTAATATGTGTGCTTGAGCTTTTAATAAAGTCGCTATAGCGTTTTTTAACGGCTTCAACGTCTTCATTAGTTGGGACCATTAATCCCCCTATATGTTCGAGACGTTGCTGGCAAAATTGAAAAAACTCTGGATTGAAAGTTAACTGTAAACCCATCCCAAATCTTGCGACAGTGGCAATTCCCTTGCTTTCCTCCAATGCCTCGGTCGCAGCCATCAATGTTACATTAGCTCGTTGACAACACAGTTGCATGGAGTACTCGTCATGTGTCTGACTGACGCGAGTCATCAAAAGGAGTACATATCTTAAGTTAGGTGAAATCCTGCCCCAGGCGTCTTCATAAAGAAATAATCCTAGGTCTTGGCGCTGCATTCTTTGTACAGTCTCGTAAGCGTTATCCAGACCGCCGCTGGCTTGCAATGTAGCCGCCTGTGCAAAGACGTCTAAAACGATAGGTTTATTACCCAGGTCACGGCTGTAACGTCTCAAGGTAGAGTTACCAGCTTGGATTATGGGAAGGCATTGCAGCTTCGAACCTCGTTTGTTTAAATACTCAGCACCTTCCTCATCTGACCACGACTTTGCTTGAACTAACTCCGCTGGAATAGACTCTCTTCTGCGGCTAGTAATTATAACTCGGCCAACTTTTTGAGCTAGGTATTTGATCTGTGCTGTGAGGGCTTTTAAATCTTCCTCGTTTTCCGCCATGGTCTCGGTATTATCTAGCACTATTAAGTGAGAATCTCTATTTACTGACCACTCAGATTGAAGAGTCGCCAGTTTTTCAATGGTTCCCCGGGCGTCTTTTTCATACCAACTTCTGTCTAAAGTCGCAGAGTTCAACATTCGCGCGATAGTAACAGCAGCATCGGCTACGCCTAATTCTTGGGTGGTTATATGCTCTAAGCCATTTAGGCCCCATCGGGTTTTTTTTGCGGTGTAGAAAGTAATAATTTCTGGCTGCCAGGATACTAATTTTTTCTCTAGGATTCTGTGTATGAATTCGACTACTAATGTCGTTTTCCCCATGCCTCCATCACCCCAGACCATGCACATCCGATAGTCTGGGTTGTCGGCCCACTCAGCAAGCTGTTTCAGTTCGTCCAGTCTACCAGTAAAATCATCCTTGGCACTTAATCTGTCCGGCAGAAAAGTAAGTGGAGACCAGTTGTCGCTCCAACTGGTTTCGTAAATTTCGTATTCGAGATCCTTTTTTCCCGCAAGTTCTAATAGTCGGCTTAGCGCTTCGTACTTGAAAATCTCTTTTTCAGTTGGAGAGATTAAAACTTGCGCTTCCACGAGAAGCTTCCCACCTACCGTCTTAGTGAGTTTCCTATAAATTAAAGGCATTCCCCCTCTAAGAACTAATGTCCCCATTTCCACCGGTGGAGAATTAGTCGAGGTCGGAATGTATAATTTGTCTGTAGATAAATCAGCCCGTGGAAGAAGAGGTGCCAGCTTTTCCAATAGCGTATTTAAAAGTTCTATATCGCCATCTTTATCGTAATTCCCTGCTAAGCCATGGCCTTCGCCACCTTCATTCCTCTCTCGTACAAACTTCGAAAGAATTGTTTCGATCCGCGCTTTTTTTGAACCAACTAAAGGAAGTAAGTTGGTTGGCGTTTGGATGGGCTCCCAATACTTTCTGCCGACCGACGCCCAGCCAAGGTTTTCGGCCAATAGTAAAAGCTGAGATAAAATACTTACAAAACTGCCATCGGTCGCTGATGAAAAATCTGAGAACTCTATATCGCTATGTACGAATGCTCGTTCCGATTTGCTACTACTTTCGTTTACCAGCCATTCGGCCAATGATACGCAAGCATGTTGCATCGCAATCCGGTAAAGCCCCAGAACGGCCAATCGACAATCAGAGGAGTTTTCTAAGTCGGATAGTTTATTGATTCTTTCTTGTAATATGTTTTTCATTCTGTTTCGTGGGCCTCTGCTGATGGCTTCAACATAGCCACACAGGGTAAAGTCTATGACCACGGAACAATATTTCCGTCGCCGGCTTTGTGTCGTAATGTCCTTATGATATCACTCGAAACAAGAATGTTACAAATAATTTTTTGGCAAGTATTTGTTGGGATACTTTATTAAAATTCTCAGTGCTTAATACAATTAATATGCTCGGTCCTGCCCTGCTATCTGAAGTTAATAGTTTTATTCGTTTTTGAGGGGGTTAGTTGATTTTGCTTGTTGCTTTTCGAGTGATAAATTTCGGGGGGGGGCATTTTTTTTTATTTCATGCAAGCTGGCTCATTGGCTCAAGTGCTATTTGGTGTGTTTTATATATCAATGCATATTTTTGTGTAGGGCGCTTGCTAGGATTGAAACAGGTGTTATGTGATCTGACGGTAATAAAACAGCGTGCCGGATAAGTTGCTGGTTTGTTAGCTTTTCAGGCTGGTCGCAACAGACTGTCGCATGAGTTATTTTGATTTTAAGCTTGTGTAAGTCATGAGTATGTCTAGTCTGCGCATTTGACCACGGCGACTATTGTTTGCTCGTATTATCAGGGTTTTATAGATGTAGCACTTTAGTGCTATCGAATTGATCGCATCATTTATCTCAGTCTGACCGCCATTAAGCGCCTTTTCCGGATTCCTCTTGAAACCTGATAGCTGAAATTTTCCCCATACGTCATCCCGCCAAGGATGTTGAGTGTTATCAGGGATCAAGGCCCCTGCGGCCTGTGGGGATGTCCACTAACGTGGGACTGACGGCTCCTTACGACCGGGAGCATGGGCATCTTATGATCTGGCCTCCTGAGCACCGATACCGGTGGGCGGGTGGAGGCTGCATTGGCTGACGAAACCAGCGCCGCGAGATCCTGAGTCGGGTGAAGGCAGCGAGGTGATGACCGGGGCATGCCTGACTGTCAGTCAGGTGCAGTCCATTCCGTGGGCTGCGGCACCGTCATCGGCATCGCTGTGGCGAGTGAGCATTCGGTGTTTGTCACGCCGATTGTCACGAGGGGGAAAGCCGCAAAGCCCCATGCGAGCAGGGCTGCAGCAGCGGTAGGAGCGCCCGTCTCTTTCCGGAAGAAAGAGACGGGCGCAGGTTGGCGCAAGGAAATGGCCAAGCGGATAGGTTGCTGCAGGACAGCTATAAAGGGGCATGAGTTGCCGCAGTGGGCACTCTGGTAGAAGTAGGCATCCATCACATCGCTGTGACCGTGCGAGCCACCGGACGCTAATCGCACTTTGGGTGAACCACCATGGTGTGGCGTAGCCTCAAAGGTTCTGGCTACCTGGGTTGCTGTCAACGACAGCGCTTTGCCAGATCTTTTCTACGCCTGTGGATAATTCGGGTCAAGGTTCGAATTTTCGGGAATTCTGCGGCTGTGGATGAAATTATCCACCGGTGGAAATCTGTGGTTTTCCACAGACAGTTGTGTGGGCTTTAGATTTTTTAAGTGAGGTCCATCCAAGCAGGGCGGCTTTGCAGCCCTGTTTGGATGGACCCGCGTGGCAGAGCAGATTGCGAGAGTCTTACGGATGTACGCTTACTTTACTGCGGCACTTTAAAAGCCAAAGCAGTGTCAGCACCGTCGGCCAAAACAACGTGTTGAGAACGTCGTGAGCGCTTGCCTGCCAGCGCCAGTATCCGAAGCTTCCAATATCGTCTCGCCGATCCACCCACTCGCCAGCACACGCAATGATTAAAACAACCAGCCAGCCAAGGTATGGCCTGAATCGTCGGGTGCCAACGATCAACGTCAAATAGACCGCCATGCCCAAATAGATATGCAGCGCGTCTTTAGATAGTCCGGTTGCCGACACAATGGCGAGCTTGATGCTTTGTGCGGTTGAGATATCCATATCAACTCCTCCTCTCTGCGCCAATGCCAGGCTTCGCCTTTATCCGAGTAACGTTATCTCCAATCTGGTTCGCGAATTCGTGTGGAGTGACATGCTCCTGCCGGTTGGCCTCCAGATACCGGCTCCACCAGTTCATGATCAGCCTGCGCTCCTCGATGAACTCGGCCTTGTGGATGTAAGCGGCGCGGACGTTGTTGCGTTCCTTGTGGCTCATCTGCCGTTCAATAGCTGTCTCCGACCAAAGTCCTGACTCGATCAGAGCGCTGCAGGCCATCGAACGAAACCCGTGTCCGCAGATATCGGTTTTGGTGTCATATCCCATCGTCCGTAACGCGTTGTTCACGGTATTTTCGGACATGGGTTTCCAGGGCTTGGCATCGCCTGCAAACACCAGGTCGAATTTACCGGTGAGGGCGTGGATCTGTTCAAGCAGGGCCACTGCTTGCGGCGATAAGGGTACTAAATGGATATCCCCTGCCATCTTCGTACCCCTTGTGGAAAAGGGTACTCCCTCCAACGCGGGTCGAGTGTCCGGTATCTCCCAGGTGCCGCGCTTGAGGTCGAACTCGCTCCAGCGTGCGAAACGCAGCTCGCTGGATCGTACAAACACATGCAGCGACAGCATCACCGTCAGACGGGTAAGTGCCCGGCCTTTATAGGTGTCGATCCGCTCCTGCAGTTCCGGCAGTCGCGATAAGGGTAGAGCGGGGCGATGTACCACCCGCGGGGCTTTGATCGAGCCTTCGAGATCGTAAGCAGGGTTTGTGGTGATAAGCCGGAGGCGCTTTGCCTCGCGCATAATGCTCTGCAGGTAGTTTTGTACCCTTAAAGCAACGTCGATCGTTCCGCGCTTCTTGATCGCTTCCAAGGGCTGCATAAGGTCATGGGTGTCGAGATCAACAATGGCGCGTGCGCCGATCAGCGGGAACACGTGGGTTTTGAGGCGGCTCATCACTGTCTTGGAATGGCCTGGTGCCCACTTGGCCGACATTTCCGTATGCCAGTCGAGCGCAACGCTTTCAAAGGTTCTGCCTTTGATTACGGCTTCCGCCTTGGCTTGGTGTTTGGTCTCTATAGGATCAACGCCATCCGCCAGCATTCGCTTGACTTCCAAGCGCTTGCGGCGCGCATCGGCGAGGCCAATGACGGGGTAGTTGCCGAACGAGGTCAGTCCTTCCCGTCCGTCAGGTTTGACGTAACGGAGCCGCCAGCCTTTGCGGCCATTGGGTTGGACTAGAAGGTAGAGGCCGTCGCCGTCGAAAAGCTTGTAGGCGCGGTCTGTAGGTTTTGCCAAGCGGCAAGCTGCGTCGGAAAGCGGAGCTGTGGTGCGCGACATAAGGGTACTCCCTTTTATCGAAGTGACCTGTATCCCAAACTCTACCCTTAAAACGGTTGGAATCCACCAGTTTCTGATGGAAATCGATGGAACCCCAAAACGAAAAACCCGCCAGAAGGCGGGTTTTTCGGGGGTTCCAGAGATTTTGAAAGCCTTCTCTGGAACCTTGTATGGTGCCGGCACCAGGAGTCGAACCCGGGACCTACTGATTACAAGTCAGTTGCTCTACCAACTGAGCTATACCGGCGTGTTAGGGCGACGATTATAGCGATTGCCAAGCTTCTGTAAACCCCTGAATTCTGACTATTTTTGCAGATACCAAGGTTTTTTTACGCTTGCTGCTTTTTCCTACCCTCGACAGCCTCAAATCCGACTCAATTGCCGTCGCCGCACTGGTCGGTAAATTTCATGTACGCCAACACCTGCGTATCGCCTTTAGAGTCCAGATAGGTCATGCGCGCGTTCACCACGCCGCATCCCGAGCGGGTGTCTTCGGTGGTCGAGAGCACGCGCTGAATATCCGGCTTATGACTTGCCTCGGCATGGGCGGTGAAGGTCAAGCCAAGCAGGCTGGCGGCGATTAGGGTTTTCCAGTTGTTGGTGTTCATGCTGTTGGCCTCGCAGGTGCAATGGTGGGGTGAGGCCATTGAATGCCTGGGAGGTATCCGGGCTGTGTCGTGGAATGCGGGTTTTGTTTCGTTGTGTATGGCGTGAGGATCTATGTACTTGTTGATACGAACGGCGAGCTTGCATTGGTTAATAAACACACAGTGATCGCCTAGTGCGTTGTTTTATAGAGGTATATCTCCTGGCTGAAGAGGAGCCATAAAAATGGCGCCATGCCGCTCATCTGAAAGGTTTTGGATACAAACACCAGAATACTGACACCATCACTGTGATATCACACAATGCGGCCCAGTTATCATTGGCCCGACAGGGAGGAGCAGCCGGTGGGGCGTGCAGATCACATCACCAAGCTATACGCCGCGCTGGCTGAGCCTTGTTTGCGAGAGTCGCAGGTGGCGGTGCCTTTTCAGCAGTTGTTGGATCAGTTGAATCAGGGCGCCGCGCCCTATCGTCATGAGGCGGTAGAGGGGCCGCATGGCGTGGTGTATACGGATGCGGTGGCACCCAAGGTCGTGGTGGTGGTTTCCGCCACTGGCGGTGTGGGGCGCAGCACGTTGGCGGCCGCGCTTGCCAGTGGTTTGCAGCGCCAGGGCCACCCGGCGCTGGCGTTGGAGCTGGACCCGCAAAACGCGCTGCGCCATCACTTGTGCCCGGGCTTTGATGTGCCCGGTCTGGGCGCCACCAGCCTGCTTAATCAAACCTGGCAGGCGTTGCCCAAGCGCGGGTTTGCCGGTTGCCAGCTGGTGACTTTTGGCGAGACCGATGCTGTGCAGCAGCAAAGCCTCAATCGCTGGCTCGGCCAGGATCAGGCGTTTCTCGCAAAGCGCTTGGCTGGGCTGGGGCTAAGTGGGCGCGACACGGTGGTGATCGATGTGCCGGCGGGTAATACGGTGTACCTGAGCCAGGCGCTGTCGGTGGCCGATGTGGTGCTGGTGGTGGTGCAGCCGGATGCCGCTTCGTTTCGGCGTTTGGCCAAGATGGACGAGGTGCTCGCGCCGTACCTTGCGGGGGCGGCGCCACCCCTGCGGTTTTACGTGATCAACCAGGTCGACGCTGGCCAGTCTTTTAGCGAGGACATGGCCGGAGTGTTCAAGCTGCGCCTGGGCGATGCCGTACTCGGCACCGTCCAGCGTGACGTTTCGGTCAGCGAGGCGCAGGCCTATGGGCGCGACCCGTTTGACCCTGCGTTGAATAGCGGCGGCTCCCAGGATGTGAGCGCGTTATGCCGGGCGTTGAGCGTTCGAATGCATCTGTCGAGCAATGGCCATTAAATTGACCATTTACCGCTTGTCTAAAAAATGATCAGCAAAAACAGCAAAATAATGACACTTTCCCGCGTCTGTCACAGAATGCGTCACTAAGACGCCCATAATAAGACCTGCGGTAAGTGCCTGCTTGCCGACCTTCACGTCTTTAGCTGCGTCGTGAGGAACTGCCCATGAGCCTTAGCGAAGAGCTGTTGACGCTGTTCGGCAAGAACGTCAGCCACGATGCCGACGGCATCAATGCACGCCTGCACTTTTTCGGCAGTGTGCCCGCAAACGAAAACACTCATCCCCAACCGACTCATCTCGCAGCGCTGCGCCCCAAAGTGGTGGCGTTGGTGTCGATCAATGGCGGCGTCGGCCGCAGCACCCTGGCCACGGCGTTGAGCAGCGGTTTGCAGCGCCATGGTGAATCCGTGGTGGCGCTGGACCTGGACCCGCAGAATGCCTTGCACCATCACTTCGGCGTCAGTAACACCTTGCCAGGTATCGGCCGTACCAGCCTGGAGCATGGGCAGTGGAGCCCGCTGCAGCAGCTTGGCTTTGCCGGTTGCCAGGTCATAACCTTTGGCGATATCGACATCGAGCAACAGGAAAACCTCGAGCGCTGGCTCAAGCATGAGCCCAACTGGTTGGCGCAGCGCCTGGCGGCGCTGGGCTTGAGCGAGCGGCAGACGGTAATCATCGATACGCCCGCCGGGAACAACGTTTACTTCCATCAAGCGCTGAGCGTGGCCGATGTGGTGCTGGTTATTGCCCAGGCCGACGCCGCGTGCCTGGGCACCCTCGATCATTTGGAGGGTTTGCTCGCGCCGCACCTTGCCGGCGCCCGCCCACCGGTAGTGCATGTGGTGGTCAACCAGGTGGATGAGAGCAGCGCCTTCAGCCTGGACATGCTGGAAGCGTTCAAACAGCGCCTGGGCAAAGCGCCGCTGGAGGTGCACCGCGACATGGCGATCAACGAAGCGTTGGCGTTTGCGGCCGACCCGTTGGACAGCGCCACAAAGCGGCTGGCCGGCGACGATATCAACGAGATTTGCCGCGTGCTGAAAGCGCCGAAAAGAACCGCATAAATCGCGCTTTATGCGCTTAGCGCCAGATGCTTATGCACAATCGGTTGGTTGCGCCCGTCACGAAACAGCCACTTTGTGGAGCCGTTCTCAACACGCTGCAACTGCCTGTTTTGTGTGCGTTTTATTTTGTGAACAAAAAATGACCAGGGTGGGTTTTGGTCTGTAGCGCTGATAGCTACAGGCTCTGTAAAGAATTCATCAACAGAGTTATCCACAGGGCGCGTGTAGGAAATTTTGCCCTTTAATCGCGCTCGGCCAGCACCATCAAGTTACGCGGCGTTAGCGTGGGTTCGCAGAAGGTGCCTATCTCAACCTTGTAGCCCTGTTCTTTCAAGAACAGCGCGCGATCCAAGACCAGCCACAGTTCCAGCGGCCGCCGAAACAACCCTCTGACCAACTCCAGGTTGCGCACCTCGGCCAAGCGCCGCCAGCCGTGTGCCTCCAGCGCCGCCCAATCCTGTTCACCTGTGGATAAATTCTTGAGGCGGGCCAGTTCCTGGCAGTAATCAGCGAAGGGTTTATCCAGCCAACTGGCGGGCAGGGACGGCGTGGGCAGGTACTCATCGCCGCCACGCAGTTGGCGTTGCAGCTGATCGAAACCCAGGCGCCGGGCCATGGATGTGTCCCGTTGCTGGCGCACGCGATTGCCGGCAGTGACGGTTTCGCTCATCGGTAGCCCCAGGTCATCGACTGAAAGCTGTAGTTGGGAAGCACGCCCGGCGGTCGACAAGGCTTGATAGCGCTCGGCGCCGATGCGGTTATAGCAGCAAGGTGCCAGCGCCAGACGTTTGCAGCCCGCCGCACTGGCTACGTGCAACAGCCGCACATGCAGGTCGCCGCAGGCATGTAAGGCGACGGGCGTGTGTTCGGCGTTGAGCGCCACATCGGCCATCACGTCTTGCAGGCGATGGGTCACGGCCAGGCCGTGATGGTCGCTCAAGGCCTGGCCCGAGGCGATCAGCGCCGGGTCGTATTCGAGGCAGGTCAGTTGTTGGCCGGGTTGCAGCAAGCGGCGGCCGAGGTGGCCTTTGCCGGCGCACCAGTCCAGCCAATGCTTGGGTGTTGCAGCAAAATTCAGCGCGGCGCCGAACGCCTCGATTTGCTGCCATTTGCGCCCGGGCACATCCACGTTCAGGCGATGGCGGGCAGGCTCCAGGGTGTGTGCGGGTAACTTATCCACAGCACTGAGCTGCGCGGCCTGAAATGCCAGCTGTGGAAAAGGCGCGGGCGCCGGCAGGTCATACGGGTGGTTGTGACAGGCTTCGGCATCGGCCAGCGAGCGCTGGCGCAGCCACTGGGCCAGCTCGGGGTGTTGGTGTTCCCAGGGTAAGTGCAGGTGCGTAAAGGGCCGTGGTCGCCACAGCCCTTGGTGCTCGATTAAAAACGCATCCAGCGCCGCGAAGCGTGCTTCAACGTCCCTGGCAAGCATCGACGCGCAGCCAGCGTTCGAGCAGTTTGAAGCCGCGCACCAGGATGTAGGCCATCAGCAGGTAGAACAGCCCGGCCGCGAAGAAGATCTCCACAGGTAAATAGGTGCGGGCGATGATGGTGCGCGCCATGCCGGTCAGTTCCAGCAGGGTGACGGTGCTGGCCAGGGCGCTGGCCTTGAGCATCAGGATCACTTCGTTGCTGTACGCTGGCAGGCCGATACGCGAGGCACGCGGCAGGATGATGTAGAACAGCGTCTTGGGTTTGGACATGCCCAGGGCGCGCGCCGCTTCGATCTCACCCGGCGGGATGGCCTGGATCGCACCGCGCAAAATCTCGGCGATATAGGCGGCGGTGTGCAAGGTCATGGTCGCCGTGGCACACCAGAACGGATCGCGCAGGTACGGCCACATGAAGCTCTCACGCACGGCATCGAACTGCGCCAGGCCGTAATAAACCAGGAACAATTGCACCAGCAGCGGCGTGCCACGGAAGAAGAAAATGTAGGCGTAGGGCAGGGCGCTCACGTACCAGCGGCGCGAGGAGCGCGCTATACCCAGGGGAATCGCCAGCAGCAAACCGGCGATCACCGCGATAGCCACCAGTTCCAGGGTCAAGGTTGCGCCCTGGGCCAGTTTGGGCAGCCACTTGATGATCACGGCCCAGTTCAGGCCCAGGTCGAAGTGCGACAGCCAGCTGTAGTCACCGCTCATTGGGTGCTCCTTGCAAAGCCGCGGGCGGCGCGTTTTTCCAGGAAGTGCATGCTGGTCATGGCCAGCACGGTGAGGCCCAGGTACATAAAGGCCGCGACCATAAAGAAGGTGAAGGGCTGCTTGGTCACGGTCACGCCGATCTGTGCGTGACGCATGATTTCTTCAAGGCCGATCACCGACACCAGCGCGGTGTCTTTCATCAGGATCATGAACAGGTTGCCCAGGCCCGGCAGGGCGATGCGCCACATCTGCGGCATGATCAAGCGGGTGAAAATTCGAAACTTCGACAGGCCCAGCGCCACACCGGCTTCGCGGTGGCCCTTGGGAATGGCGAGAATCGCGCCGCGGAACACTTCCGTGGCGTAGGCGCCAAAGCACAGGCCCAGGGCGATAACCCCGGCGGCAAAGGCGCTGAGGGAAAGGTCGGGGTTACCCAAAAACTCGCCCAGGGCACGCATCAGGTTGACGGTGCCGAAGTAAATCAGCAGCACCCACAACAGCTCGGGAATGCCCCGAACGATGGTCGAGTAAGCACCGCCCAGCCATTGCAATGGCTTGTACGGTGAAGTCTTGGCCAAGGCGCCGGCAAGGCCGAGCACCAGCCCAAGGCACAGGGCCGTGAGCGCCAGTTTGACGGTCATCAGCGCGCCAGCGGCAAGCGCCGGGCCGAATCCGTAGAGATCGAAATTCATGGTGTTTTCATATCGCGGCAGGCATTGCTGAAAGCCGGCGCGCTACTAACCAATAGAAGCGCGCCGGTCAAGCCGTTCAGATCATTCGATGCTGAACGGGAAGTACTTGTCGTTGATCCTCTTGTAGGTGCCGTCTGCCTTGATCTCTGCCAGGGCTTTGTTCAGGCGCTCGCGCAGGGGGTCGCCCTTGCGTACGGCGATACCGATCTTGTCGCTTTCTACCACCGGGTCGCCTTTGAATTCATAAGGCTTGCCGGCATCGCTCTTGAGCCATTCGTACTGCACGTACTTGTCGGCCAGGATGCCGTCGAGGCGGCCGGAAGTCAGGTCGAGGTAGGCGTTTTCCTGGGTGTCGTAGAGGCTGGCCTTGGTGTCCGGCAGCTTGTCGTCCAGGTAAGTACCGGCCAGTGTCGCGCGCTGTGCACCGATGGTCTTGCCCTTCAGGTAATCCGCGTCGGTCTTGAAGTCGGCTGTGGCTTTAGGTGCGATGAACTGCAGCTTGTTGGAGTAGTACGGGTCGGTGAAGTCGACGGCTTGCTTGCGCTCATCGGTGATCGACAGCGAAGAAATCAGGAAGTCGAACTTCTTGGCGTTCAGGGCCGGGATGATGCCGTCCCAGTCGGACACATACACTTCGCACTTCTCGACTTTCATCTTGGCGCACAGGGCGTCACCGATGTCTTTGTCGAAGCCCACGACGTTGCCGCTGGCGTCTTTATTGTTGAAGGGCGGGTAGGCCGCTTCGATCCCCATGGTCAAGGTCTCTGCCATGGCCGTGGCGCTGAACGCCATCGAAACGGCCGCGGCCAGAAGGAATTTTTTATAGTTCTGCATGCATGTTGCTCCGTTAGCGGTTGCTGGACATGAATTGTTTGCAGCGCGCCGAAAGCGGGTTTTCAAACACCTGCTGTGGCGATCCTTGCTCTTCGACCAGGCCCTGGTGCAGGAACACCACTTCACTGGAAACCTGACGGGCAAAGCCCATTTCATGGGTGACCAGCAGCATGGTGCGGCCTTCTTCGGCCAGTGCGCGGATCACATTAAGTACTTCCTGGACCATTTCCGGGTCAAGCGCCGATGTCGGCTCGTCGAACAGGATGACCTTGGGCTGCATCGCCAGGGTGCGTGCAATGGCTGCCCGTTGTTGCTGGCCGCCGGACAGTTGCGCCGGGTAGGCGTGGCGCTTGTCACTGATGCCGACCTTGGCCAGCAAGGCTTCGGCTACTTCGATTGCCTCGGCCTTGCTCTGGCCGAGCACACGGCGGGGGGCCTCGATGATGTTGTCGAGGATGCTCATGTGCGGCCACAGGTTAAAGTTTTGAAACACAAAACCGATTTCGCTGCGCAGGCGGTTGATCTGTTTGCCGTCGGCCGCCATCAGCTCGCCGTTTTTCGCGGCCTTGAGCTTGAGCTCTTCGCCGGCCACCAGGATCTGGCCCTGATGGGGGTTTTCCAGCAGGTTGATGCAACGCAAAAAGGTGGACTTGCCGGAACCGGAGGAACCCAGGATCGAGATCACGTCGCCGTCGCGGGCGGTCAGCGAGATACCTTTGAGTACCTCCAGCTCACCATAGCGTTTATGCAAGTTGCGGATTTCAAGCGCGGGCGCGGCCTCAGCCATGTGCGGTCCTCATTGTGTTCAGTGCATTCTTGCTGTTGGGCCGCCTTCCTGGCGAGGCGCCAAGCTAGCATAGCGTTCGGATGGCAGCCAACAGCGCTGCGGACGGTTAACGGGTGGTCTGCGGCAGGGTGTCGCATCGGCACAGCAGTGTGTCGCGCTATCAACAACCTACAGACGTTTGAACCCGATAAAACCACAGGCTTCGCGTAAAAAAGGGCGCGATGGTGCCAGCTTTGGCCGGGTGTTGGAAGGGTTAACCGGGCAAACGGTCTTTATCAGCCCTTTTATGGAGCGTCACGCACTTTTTGTGTGTGTTTTTGGTGCGTGTTTTCGTCCCCCAAGTGGGTCGCACGGTAACGCTATAGCGCAATGCCATAGTTCTCAATGACTTGCGTGAGCTGATGAATTGTCCTACAGCCCGCGTCAATCGCGGTTTCGTAACATTTTGGCGCAAATCTTGCGTAAAAAATAAAGAACGCCCCGTTGGATTCTTTTCACGAGAAAGCGTGCAGGCCGGGCGGACCGTTTTCGCAATTCCTCGCAAAGGTGTGTCAATGAGTAGTACGCAAAGCTCCAATGACCTCGAACAGGGGCTCAAACCGCGTCACGTCACCATGCTGTCGATTGCCGGCGTTATTGGTGCCGGTTTGTTTGTCGGCTCCGGCCACGCGATTGCAGCCGCCGGCCCCGCCGTACTGCTGGCGTACGCCGCTGCGGGCACGCTGGTGGTGTTGGTGATGCGCATGCTCGCCGAAATGGCCGTGGCCTCCCCGGACACCGGTTCGTTCTCCACCTATGCCGACCGTGCAATCGGTCACTGGGCCGGTTTCACCATCGGCTGGCTGTACTGGTGGTTCTGGGTGTTGGTGATTCCACTGGAAGCCAACGCCGCCGCGACCATCCTGAATGCCTGGTTCCCCGATGTGGCGATCTGGGCGTTTACCCTGATCATCACCTTGCTGCTCACGGCCACCAACCTGTTCAGTGTGAAGAACTACGGCGAGTTCGAGTTCTGGTTTGCGCTGATCAAAGTCGTGGCGATTGTGGCTTTTGTGATCCTTGGCCTCGCGGCGATCTTCGGCTTCCTGCCGACCAGCCAGGTCAGCGGTGTTTCGCACCTGTTTGACACCCAAGGCTTCATGCCTAACGGCATGGGCGCGGTATTGGCGGCGATCCTGACCACCATGTTCTCGTTCATGGGCACCGAGATCGTCACCATCGCGGCGGCCGAATCGAAGAACCCTGGCCAGCAAATCACCAAGGCCACCAACTCGGTGATCTGGCGGATTGGTTTGTTCTACCTGCTGTCGATCTTCATCGTGGTATCCCTGGTGCCATGGAACGATCCGACCCTGGCGGCGGTAGGTTCCTACCAGACTGTGCTTGAGCGCATGGGCATCCCGAATGCCAAGCTGATCGTCGACCTGGTGGTATTGGTTGCCGTGACCAGCTGCCTCAACTCGGCGCTCTACACCGCCTCGCGCATGCTGTTCTCCCTGGGCCGTCGCGGTGATGCACCGGCCGTAGCCAAGCGCACCAACAAAAGTGGTACGCCTTACTGGGCAGTGTTGCTGTCGACCGGCGCTGCGTTCCTGGCGGTATTCGCCAACTATGTGGCCCCGGCTGCAGTGTTCGAATTCCTGCTGGCCAGCTCCGGCGCCATTGCGCTGCTGGTGTACCTGGTGATCGCCGTGTCGCAACTGCGCATGCGCCAGAAACGCACGGCAGCGGGTGAGAAGATTGTGTTCAAGATGTGGCTGTTCCCGGGCCTGACCTATGCGGTGATGGTGTTCATCGTCGGCACGTTGACCATCATGCTGTTCCAGGAAGCCCACCGTGTCGAGATCATCGCGACCGGCATTCTGAGCTTGCTGGTGGTGTTGGCGGGGCTGTTTGTGGCAAGCCGTCGCAAGGCCCAGAAGGTAGGCGCTGCGGTGCTCAATTGATGTGATGAACTGCGGTGCCATATGCGCCGCAGTTCAAAAAAAGTGTGGGAGCGGGCTTGCTCGCGAAAGTGGTGTGTCAGTCGCCAGATGTGCTGGCTGATCCACCGCATTCGCGGGCAAGCCCGCTCCCACAGTTGTTTTGTGTCAGTCAGCTGAATCAGCCAAAAACCCTGAACCCTGTGGGAGCCGGGCTTGCCCGCGATGACGGGCTGGCAGCCGATAAATTCCTCGCCTGACACACCGCCATCGCGGGCAAGCCCGCTCCCACATTTGTTTTGTGTCGGTCAGCTGAATTAGCCAAAAACACTGAACCCTGTGGGAGCGGGCTTGCTCGCGAAAGCGGTGTGTCAGTCGCCAGATGTGCTGGCTGATCCACCGCTTTCGCAAGCAAGCCCGTTCCCACATTTGTTTTGTGTCGGTCAGCTGAATCAGCCAAAAACACTGAACCCTGTGGGAGCCGGGCTTGCCCGCGATGACGGGCTGGCAGCCGATAAATTCCTCGCCTGACACACCGCCATCGCGGGCAAGCCCCACATTTGTTTTGTGTCGGTCAGCTGAATTAGCCAAAAACACTGAACCCTGTGGGAGCGGGCTTGCTCGCGAAAGCGGTGTGTCAGTCGCCAGATGTGCTGGCTGATCCACCGCATTCGCGGGCAAGCCCGTTCCCACAGTTGTTTTGTGTCGGTCAGCTGAATTGGCCAGAAACACCGAACCCTGTGGGAGCCGGGCTTGCCCGCGATGACGGGCTGGCAGCCGATAAATTCCTCGCCTGACACACCGCCATCGCGGGCAAGCCCGCTCCCACATTTTGTTGTGTCTCAGTCCTGGGCGTTAACCAGCGCCTGGGATGCCGCCACGTAATCGGCCTGGAACTGCGGGGATTCAATCCACGCCAGCGCCGCGGTTTCATCCTCGGTATCCGTGGCCCACTGGCGATACTCGATCAGCGCCGCCAGGATAAAATCTGTCGCGTCTTCCTCACCTTCCTGCTCCAGCACCACGGCCAACAGTGGGTGCGCCAGGAATGCCGCACACAACGCCTGCTGGCTGATCTCGCCCGCGGCGCGCATCTCGACGAACAACTCGGTCAAATCTACCGACTCAAGGTCAATGCGGCTGTCGTCGCCAGCGAACGCATCCGGCTTGGTCGCGACGGCGCGCTGGGTGCGGTTTTGCTTGGCCTTGGCCTTGGCCCGGTGGGCACGTTTTTGCTGCTTGTTCGGCGAGGCCATGGGCTCAACCTCCTTGGGTACTTAATCGGTGTGGGGTATTGAAGCGCAGGTTGGGGGAAATCCCAAGAGCTTCTGTGATGCTTCGCCTGTGAGCGTGCGTTCTGTCAGTAACTCCAGTTCGGCACGTAGCTCCTCCTCGCTAGGTAGCACTAGTTTGTACTTACTGGCGAATAACTGCTCGTGACCTTCGAGTACGGAGTAACGCACAACAGAGGCATCTTTGTGTGAGCAGAGAATAATTCCCACTGTGGGACCATCTTCGGGGCTGCGTTTCAAATCGTCGTACATGCGCACATACATGTCCATCTGGCCAATGTCCTGATGAGTCAGCTCTCCGCGTTTTATATCGAAAATTACAAAGCACTTGAGCAGGTAGTTGTAGAACACTAAGTCAAGGTAGTAGTCCTTGCTTTCGGTGCTGATTCGTTGCTGACGGGCGACAAAGGCGAATCCTTTACCTAGCTCAAGCAGAAAGCTTTGCAGCTGTTTAATCAGCGCATGCTCGATATCGCTTTCCAAGAGCAGCCCAGGGTTGGGCAGCCCTAGGAACTCCAGAAGTACGGGGTCGCGAACAAACTCTCTTGGGCTTTGTTTCAGGCAGTCAATTTTTTCAGCTGCTTCTTCTTTGACTGCGCTGCGATCTTGACTGGCGAGTAAGCGTTCATAGTAAAGCGTGCCGATTTGGCGCTCCAGGGCTCGAGTGGTCCAGTTTTGGGTGGCGGACTCGTTCATGTACCACTCTCTTGCGTTCGCATTCTCGACTCGCAATAGGGTGCGGTAGTGAGTCCAGCTTAATTCGCGACGCAGTGCGTCGTATTTTGGGAATGCAAGAAAAAAGCCCCGCATGTGTCGAAGGTTTGTTGCATCAAACCCTTTTCCATAGCGGCCCGTCAGCTCTTTGGCCAGGGTTCGCAGCAGTTTTTTGCCATATTTGGCGCGAGTACTTCCTTGCTGTTCAAATTCGACAATGTGGCGCCCAATTTGCCAGCAGGTCAGCACCTGAATGGCATCCACGGAACGTAGAGCTTGTTGGCGCGCCGCATGGATGAGTTTGATCAGGCTGGCGAGCAAAGGACTCAGCTGCGGATCATCGGCGTAAGGTGCTGGCGGTATTTTCATAAGTTCTTCGCAGTCGTTGGGCGAAGAAGAATCTCAGGTAATACCGCCAGAAACACGTCGATGGAAAGTTGTGATGGCGTAGGAAATACGGAGCTTTTGGGTGGGTTATTTAGCTCGCCACCTGCTGACCTGGAGTATTGGCGGTCAGTTTGCCTTTCTGCAGCCATTCCAGCGCAATCGGCCACAACCGGTCCTGATATTCACTGCGAAAAAAAGCGAAATGCCCGACGGCTTTTTCGCCGATGTTCTCGGGCGCGATTCGCAGGTGAGTGCGCGCGCTGTTTTCAAAATAGCCCAGCAGTCGCTCAATAGCCGCCACTGTGCCAAACGGATCGTCGGTGATGCTGATAGCCAATAACTGCGCGTTCACACGGGCAAATGGCAGTTCACCCAGGCAGCGCCCGCTGGGGCGTGTTTCATAACGCGGCGTCGGCATGCTCCAGTCGCGCACCACGCCCGCCGGCGTGTCCTCCAGCCAGCCCATGCGCTTGCCGGGGAAATAGCCGCACAGGGCCGTCACCAGCGGCATCACCACGTGCCATTTGGCAAACATGCGCCAGCGCCCGCTCGCCGCGTAATCGCGCCAGTACGCAAACTGCGCGCCGACCGTCACGATGCGCCGAATCACTGCGCCGCAAGCACCGAGCCCTGCCGCGCACCCGCCGAAACTGTGGCCGACCACATCAATCGGCTGCCCCGCAAACTCCCGTTGCGCACGTTGCAGCATCGCCTCGAAATCCAGCACGCCCCAATCCGACCACGACGCCTTGAAGCCTCGTAACGCGCCGCTGCGGGATTCGCCGATGCCACGGTAGTCGTAGGTGATCACGTCGAAGCCGTTGGCAAACAGATAGTCGGCGAAGCGTGAATAGTGGCGGCAGCGCACCGAGGTGGCGGCGTTGATGATGACGACCGGGCGTTCGAAGTCGGTGCGCGGGTGGCGCCAGGTGAAGCCGCCGATTGGGTAGCCGTCCGCGGCAGGCTCGCAGAATGTTTGTGGGGCAGGGCGGGTGGGCAGGTTCATGGGTCGGCTCGATACTTGCGCTTTTGGGGTGGGCTTGGGGCCGCGCGCTTTTATAAGAAGCCGAAACTAACAAATTTGGCGCGTGATGGGCGCAGGAAATGTCGCGATGCTCGACCTCGGCGCTCCCGGTGCTTAGGCTTGCGATCAAATGATCAGCCAGAGTCAGCCCATGACCCGCGACACACTCGAACACAGCCAGATCCCGATCTACTTCGTCGCCGTGCTCCTGGCGGCCGCATTTGGCGTGTTCGCACCCTTGTCAGCCCAAGGGCTTGGCGTTTTGGTCACGCCCGCCATTGCAGTGCTGATGTACGCCATGTTCCTGCAAATTCCGTTTCTGCACCTGCGCCAGGGCCTGGGCAATAAACGCTTCATCGGCGCATTGCTGCTGGCCAATTTCATTCTGGTGCCCGTGCTGGTGTGGGCATTGACCCGAGGCCTGGTGGAGCGCCCGGCGTTGCTGGTGGGTGCGTTGCTGGTGTTGCTCACGCCGTGTATCGACTATGTGGTGGTGTTCACCCATATCGGCAAGGGTGACTCGCGGCTGATGCTGGCGGCGACGCCGGTGCTGTTGCTGCTGCAACTGGTGCTGCTGCCGGTGTACCTGGGTTTTATACTGGGCGCGCAGTCCGCCGTGGTGGTGGCGGTGGGGCCGTTTGTCGAGGCGTTCCTGTTGCTGATTGTGCTGCCGATGGTCCTGGCGGTGCTGACCACCTCCCTGGCGCGGCGCTCAAGCACTATCAAGCTTTGGAACAACGCCTGGGCCTGGCTGCCGGTGCCGGCAATGGCGCTGGTGTTGTTTGTGGTGATCGGCTCGCAGATCAATTCGGTGGTGCGCGATATCGCTTTGTTGCTGCCGGTGATTCCGGTGTACCTCGGCTTCCTGTTGCTGGCGCCGCTGATGGGCGCGCTGGCTGCGCGGCTGTTTGCGTTGCCTGCGGTTACCGCGCGGGCGGTGACCTTCAGTGCTTCGACGCGCAACTCGTTGGTGGTGCTGCCACTGGCGTTGGCGCTGCCTGAAGATGTGCGCGGGTTGGCCGCAACGGCGGTAATTGTGCAAACCCTGCTTGAGCTGGTGGGCGAGCTACTCTACATCCGGCTGATTCCCGCGCTGGTGTGGCGCGCCGGTCGATAGGTGCATAAATACTCGGATTTGTTCAGGCGTTATTCAGGGGTGGAGTCGGCACCATGGAGTCGGCGTACCCCACCTGAAAGGACATTCGATGGACCACCGCAGCCGTTATCGCCTGGAGTCGCTGGGCCTGTTTCTGATCGCTTTATTGCTGTTCACCTTGGGCATCTGGGACGAGCAACCCCAAGGCTTTGACGGGCGCTGGGCGTTGTTCATGCAGGAAATGTTTCGCCATGGCGCGAGTCTTTTCCCTACCACCTACGGCCAGCCGTACCCGGATTACCCCGGCACTGCCACTTTTTTCAGCTTTGTGTTTGCTCGCCTGTTCGGTGCGCCGAACCACCTGGCCAACGTGCTGCCGACGGCCCTCGCGGCGGCGGGCATGATCGCCCTGGTCTATCGCCTGCTGGCGCCGTTCAGTCGGCCTTGGGCATTGCTGACGGTGCTGCTCACGCTGCTTACCACCCAATTGCTCGATAAGTCGCGCTCGGTCTGCCTGGACCTGATGGTCGCGCTGTTATGCGTAGGCAGCTTCTACCTGTTGCACACGGGCGAGCGTCTCGGCTCACGGCTTCGACAGTTGGCCGTATTCCCGCTGTTTGTGCTGGCCTTCGCGATTCGTGGGCCTTTGGGCCTTATCGAGGTCTGCGGCGTGGTGTGCGTTTACTGGGCGCTGGGGCGGCCGGGTGAGCGGGCCAAGCAGGTGTTGATCCACGGCTTTGTCGGGCTGGCGTTGCTCGGGGCCTGCTGGTGGGCGTTGATGAAGCTGGCGCGGGCCAGCGGTGGCGATGCCTTTGCCGACGAGGTGTTCAGGATGCAAGTCAGTGGGCGCCTCGACGAGTCCGGCGAGCCGTTCTACTTCTACTTCAAGCTGAGTTTGTACCGCTACTTCCCGGTGGTGCCATTGGCGTTGGCGGCGATGATCGCGCTGCGGCATCGCTGGTCCGAGCGCTGGGCCAACGAAGATGTGCAAATGGTGGTGCGCTTGGCGGCCTGTGGCCTGATGATTTTGCTCGGGCTGTCGGTGCCGCACTTCAAGCGCGCCTACTACATTCTGCCGATGGTGCCGATGTTTGCCGCTGTCGCGGCCTATGGGCTGCTCCAGGCGCAAAACTGGTTCGTCGGCGTGCGCCGCTGCTACGAATGGCTTGTCGTGGCGCTACCGGCGTTGTGCGTGGTGGTGTTGTTTATCTGTCGGCACACCTGGCAGAAGCACGGTTACTGGCCCGATGTGTCGCTGCCGCCGTTGATCGGCGTGTGGGTCGTGCTGCAAGTGGCGGCGCTGATTGCCTGGCGTCGCCCGTTGCGCCTGGTGTGGCTGAGTGTGATCGCCTTGGCGGCGCAATGGGTGCTGCTGATAGTGGTGATCGACCCGGCCAAGGACCTGCAATACGACACCCGCAAGTTTGTCAGCCAGGTAGAGGCACTGCGCGCGTCGCAGCCGGGGCCATTGGTATTTGTCGACCTTGGCCGCGACACTTGGGCTATCCGCTACATGATGAACCTGGACCACGATGAGCAGCCGCTGTTCGTCGCCGGTAACGAGCCCGAGAAGCTCGCCACCCTGCCGCGTCCATCCTGGGTGCTGGTGCCGCGCAAAGAAGCGGTGTTGCTCAAGGGCACGCCGATGGAGCAGCAGGCGCCAAACTTCGAAGGGCGGCTTAACGACAACCCGTTGATGGTGTTTCTACTGAAGTAGGCAGGCGCCTACTTGCACTGGTAGCCCTCGGGCATCGTCACGGTGTAGTTGCGCTGCACGCGGTCCTGAAAGTTCAGGTTCTGCAGGCCCTGTTCGACCAGGAAGGCTTCGATCTTGGCGGCCTGGCAGTCTTCGTTGTAGGACATCACCCGCAACACGTACACCGCGCGCCGGCTTGCTTCGTCACGCGCGGTGGCAGTGAAGGTGGTGAGCGTGGTGTAGCCGGTGCGCTCCGAAGTGCCCACTGGGCCGTAGGTGGTGTTTGGTTTGCTGGTGCAGGTCAGCTGGTCGGCTTTCTTTTTGTTCTTCTTGCACTCGGTGGTGGTGCTGGTGGGCACCTGGCCGTAATCGGTGGCGGTGTAGCGGTAAGTGACCTGCTTGCTGTCGACATCCAGGATGATGGTCATTTTGATCGGCCCATGGTTCTTGGGCAGGCTGGCATCGGTATACACCTCGCGAAAGCCCTGGTCCTTCATGGCGCTGACCATGTCCCGCAGGTAGTAGCGGGCATTGAGCGTGTTCTGCGCACTGCCGCCCACGGACGTGGTCACCAGCACCAGCGCCTGTCGATCAAAGTGATAGTCCGGATCCGGTGTTGCGTTGATCGAGACATCCATTTGTGTGGCGCAGCCACTGAGCAACGCCGTCAGCAGCAACAGCGCGCAGAACAAGTACCGGTTCATCAAATAACTACCTTGCAACAGAAAATTCAGTAACAGCTATACGATCGAGCAGCGGGATAAATAACCCTCGGGTGTGGATCGGGCGGGGCATTGGCTCGCGGCCACTAAATCGCAGGCAATAAAAAACCCCAAGGAATCATCTTCGCTTGGGGTTTTTCGGTATTAGTGGTGCCCAGAGACGGAATCGAACCGCCGACACGGGGATTTTCAATCCCCTGCTCTACCGACTGAGCTATCTGGGCAACGGGGCGCATTAAACGGGTTTTTCAGGGGGTCGTCAAGCAAGTTTTCAAAAAATATTTAATTATTACCGTCGCTTACGTGCCGACCCCGGTTTTTGATCAATTATTGAGCAGGCGGCACGTAACCGTCGGCCTTGGCGTAATCCTCGCCGGAAAAGAACTTGTCCATTTCGCCCGCCAGGTATTTACGGTCTTCGGCGTTCATCATGTTCAGGCGTTTTTCGTTGATCAGCAGGGTCTGGTGTTTCAGCCAGTCGCCCCAGGCTTGGGCAGAGATATGTTCGAAAATATCCTGGCCCTTGGCGCCTGGGTACGGAGGGCGTTCCAGGCCTGGCAGTTCTTCTTTGTACTTGCGGCACATTACGGTGCGGGTCATGACGAAACTCCTGCGTTCAATACGTCGGCCGCGCGCTTCAGCAGTTTTTTCACCGGGGCGGCAAGGCCCAGGCGCGGCGGGGTGGCGAGGTTATACCAGAGCCAGTCGGCCTCGGCCACGTGATGGGCGGATTCCTCGACCTGCACCAGCCAGGGCTCGATGGCCAGCTGGAAGTGGCTGAAGGTATGGATCAGCCCCGGCAGTGCCTGTTGTTCGCCCAGTGCCAAGGCGTGCTGGTTGGCGAGGTGTTCCAGGTCTTGCAGGTCATCGAGTTCCGGCAAGCTCCACAAACCGCCCCACAGGCCCGTGGACGGGCGACGGTAAAGCAGGATCGCGCCCTCGGCGTTGGCCAGCAGTGGCATCAGCGTGCGCTTTTGCGGGATGGTCTTGCGCGGCTTGGGGATCGGGTAACGCGTCTCCAGGCCGAGCATGTGGGCCTCGCAGCCTTTTTCCAGCGGGCACAGCAGGCAGCTGGGCTTGCTGCGCGTGCAGAGCGTGGCGCCCATGTCCATCATTGCCTGGGTGTAGGCGTTGACACGATCGTGGGGCGTAAAGCGCTCAGCGGTGGCCCAGAGCTGTTTCGCGACCTTGGGTTCGCCTGGGTAGCCTTCTTGCGCAGTAAAGCGCGCCAGCACGCGCTTGACGTTGCCGTCGAGGATCGGCGCACGCAGGCCCATGCTCAAGCTGGCGATGGCACCGGCGGTTGAGAGGCCAATGCCGGGCAACTCAGTGAGTTTTTCCACATCCTTGGGAAATTCGCCGCCGTATTCCGCGACCACGATTTTGGCAGTCTTCTGCAGGTTACGTGCACGGGTGTAGTAACCCAGGCCCGTCCACAGGTGCAGCACTTCATCTTCCGGCGCGGCGGCCAGGGCTTCGACCGTCGGCAAGGAAGCCATGAACCGGTCGAAGTAGTTGAGCACCGTGCTCACCTGGGTCTGTTGCAACATGATCTCCGAGACCCACACCCGGTAAGGCGTGATGCCCTGTTGCCAGGGCAGGTCATGGCGACCGTGGCGGTCGTACCAGTCCAGCACCGCCTGTGAAAACTGCTCGTTTCTCATCGTTTGAACAGGCCTTTAAGGGCGTCTTTAAGCTGCGGATTAACCTTGTCGAGCTTCTCTTCGATCTTATCGCTGAGCTTGTTGCCGGCGGCTTTGATGGCGACCTGGGTCAAGCCGTCCTTGTCCAGGCGGCAGGCCTTGGCACCCAGCTCCAGCGGGCCACGGCAGCGCAGCGGCACTTCGATGTTCTGGAAGTTGGCGCCCACCTGGCAGGCCGGGTCCGGCACTTCGCGCTGGTCGCCTTCGACGATGATGCCGACGCGGTAGTCCATGCCCAGCACACGCAGGTCGACATCACCGTTGCCGTTGACCGCCAAGCCCGGGATGCGCACTTTGAGGTCCGGGTTGCTCGCCACGCCGTTACGCAAGTTAAGCGTGCCGCGCAGTTCCTGGAACGGTGTGTCCTTGCCCTGTGGCGTGGTGCTCAGGGTCTTGCGGTTGAGCAAGGCAATGCCGGTACACAGTTGCTGTTCAATGTTGGCGTTGAGCAGCGCGCCGTTAGTGATCACAAAGCTGGCGGTACCGTTGAGGCTGTCGATCAGCGCCTTTTGGCTGTTGCCACGGCCGTTGAGGTTACTGTCGAGAGTGACCTGGCCTTTGACCGGCGGGTTTTGCCCCTGGGCTTGCAGGATGCGTTCAACCGGTACTTGCTTGATGTGGGTTTGCAGCGCCAGCAGCGGGATGTCTTGGCGTACATCGAGTGTGCCGTTGGCCTGGAAGGTGCCGTTGTAGAGGCCGCCGCTCAAGGTGTCGAGCTTGAGCTGGCCATCGGCGCCGGAGGCCTTGAGCGCTGCGTTCTGGATCGGCAGCTTGCTTAAGGTCAGTTGCCCAAAGGCCAGGTCGGCGTTTACGTCCAAGGCGCGCAGGCGGGTCAGTGGCAGCAGCTTGTCGGTGCTCCACGCGCCTTTGGTCGGGGCTTCCGGCAACGGTGTGGTGCCGCCGGCAGCCATGGCGCCGGCTTCGCTGTTCTGCACTTCGGCCTGGCGGGCGGCGGTTGCGCCTTTGGCCGATTCGGACTTGGCCGGCAGGTAGTTATCGGCGTTGAAGGTGTCGCCCTTGAGCTGCACGCGCAGGGCTTGCTTGGCGAAGTCATCCACGGCGATACGACCGGTGAAGGTGCTGCCGTCGAGTTTCAGGTTCAGGTCTTCCAGCGCCACGCTGGTCGGGGTGCCCTTGAGGCGGCTGACCAGCTCGACTTTGCTCAGGCTGCCGTCAGCCATGGGCGGCAGCGGGTGGCCGACGCTGTCGAGGAACTTGGCCAGGTCAAACTGGGCAATCGACAGCGCGCCGCTGACTTGCGGGGTTTTGTTCAGGTCATTGACCTTCAGTTCGCCCAAGGCGCGCAGTTGGTTGGCGGAGAGCTTGAGGTTGGTCCATTCGGCGATGTTGGCCGCCAGGTCCACCAGCAATTGGCCCTGAGTGGAGAAGGTCACGGTCTTGCCTTGCAGTGGCTCGCCGGTGGCTTCGCCGCTGAGTTTCATGTCTTCGAACTGGTAGCGTTGCAGGGCACGCTGGATGCGCAGGTTGCCGTTCAGTTCGGTTTTGACCCGCATCAGTGGCTGGTTGCTGCCCAGGAAGGCGGTGAGCTTGAGTGGAATGCTCGCGCCTTCGTGCACGGCACCGGCGCTCAGCTGGATACTTTCGGCGCTGAACTGTTTGCCGGTCTGCTCATCGTTGTATTCAACGCGGGCGTTGTTGATGGTCAGGCTGTCGATGTCCAGGCGGATCGGCTTGGGCGGCTTTTCCGGTTCGGGCTCGGCCGGGGCTTGTGTTGGGGCTGGCGCGCTGGCGGTTTCGGTCGCATCCGGCACGTTCTTGCCGATGTCTTCCCAGTTGCCGTGGCCTTGCTTGTCACGGTTAAGGCGCAGGTTGAGGCCTTCGACACGCACATCGCTCATCTGTACTTCGCGGCGCAGCAGCGGCAGCACGCGCACCGACAGGCCGAGCATCTGCAAGTCGGCGAACGGTTGGGTCGGGTTGGTCATGGTCGCCACGCTGGCTTCATGCAGCTCAAGGCCCAGCCAGGGGAACAGGCTCCAGCCGATATCGCCATTGAGCGTCAGCTCGATGTGGGCCTTGTCGCGAGCAATCTGGCGAATCTCGTCTTTGTAGTCGTTGGGATCGAAGAGGTGGGTCAGGGCAAAGCCCAGGGCCACAATGATCAGCAACAGCCCGAGGAGTACCAGACCCAGGATTTTGCCGAACGCTTTCATGGGCGAGTCCTTGTATGTCGATTTCAAAATTTAGCCGCAGAGTATAACGCCCGAAGGCCTGCGTCAGTTCACGCATCGTTACATTGTATCTAGCACCGGCAAAATCGGATTTTGCTGTCAAACAAATCAGTTTGAGTAAAAAAGGTGATGTCAGTTTGGTTTTTCTGTCATCCACTGGTGCTAATCTTCGCGGGTTCGTCTGTCGTCTGCGACACAACGTCGCGCTTAAATGGAGCTTTACTCAACAACAACGGCCAACGCTCTGCGTGCAAGGTCGAGGGAGAGAGTGCCTGACGGACACATACTAATAACTGGGGGAAACACCAATGAGCACTAGCACTGCGGCCGGTAGTACTGCCGCACAGCCCGCGTTCCTGTCCAAGGAACGCATTATCGCCAAGCCCGGCTTCAACCGCTGGCTGGTTCCACCGGCCGCCCTGGCCATCCACCTCTGCATCGGCATGGCCTACGGGTTCTCGGTGTTCTGGCTGCCGCTGTCCAAGGCACTGGGTATCACCGCGCCGGTCGCCTGCGCGCCGGACATGAGCTTTATCGCGCAAGTCTTCTCGTCCCAGTGCGACTGGCCCATCTCCATGCTGGGCTGGATCTACACCCTGTTCTTCATCTTCCTGGGCTGCTCGGCGGCCATCTGGGGTGGCTGGCTGGAACATGCCGGGCCACGTAAAGCCGGTGTTGTCTCGGCGTTGTGCTGGTGCGGCGGTCTGTTGATTTCGGCGCTGGGGATTTATACCCACCAGATCTGGCTGATGTGGATCGGCTCCGGTGTGATTGGCGGTATCGGCCTGGGCCTGGGCTACATCTCGCCGGTGTCGACCCTGATCAAGTGGTTCCCGGACAAGCGCGGCATGGCCACCGGCATGGCGATCATGGGCTTCGGCGGTGGCGCCATGGTGGGTGCACCGTTGGCCGCAGCGCTGATGGGCCACTTCGCCTCGCCAACCAGCGTGGGCGTGTGGCAGAGCTTTGTGGTCATGGCCGTCATCTACTTCGTGTTCATGATTGGTGGCGCACTCTCGTACCGCGTGCCGCCGACCGGCTGGAAGCCTGAGGGCTGGACCGCCCCGGCGAAAAAAGCCAGCAACGCGATGATCACCCACCGCCACGTGCACGTGAACGTAGCGTGGAAAACCCCGCAATTCCGCCTGGTATGGCTGGTGCTGTGCCTGAACGTGTCTGCCGGTATCGGCATTCTCGGCATGGCGTCGCCGCTGTTGCAGGAAGTGTTCGGTGGCAAGTTGCTGGGTGTGGATGTGCCGTTTGGCCAGCTGGACGCAGGTCAACTGGCCTCCATTGCGGCCATCGCTGCAGGTTTCACCGGTCTGTTGAGCCTGTTCAACATCGGTGGCCGGTTCTTCTGGGCGTCGTTCTCCGACTACCTGGGCCGTAAAAACACCTACTTCGTGTTCTTCGCCCTGGGCTTTGCCCTGTACGCGCTGATCCCGAACCTGGGGCACCTGGGCAACGTGGCACTGTTTGTGGCGGCGTTCTGCATCATCCTGTCGATGTACGGCGGCGGTTTTGCGACTGTGCCTGCGTACCTGGCCGACTTGTTCGGCACCCAAATGGTCGGCGCGATCCACGGTCGCCTGTTGACCGCATGGGCGGCGGCGGGCGTGCTGGGTCCGGTGTTGGTGAACTACTTGCGTGAGTATCAGCTGAGCATCGGCGTTCCGCGCGCTGCGGCCTACGACATCACCTTGTACATCCTTGCGGGCCTGCTGGTGCTGGGTTTCCTCTGCAACCTGCTGGTGCGTCCGGTGGCCGACAAGTACTTCATGACCGACGCCGAGCTGGCTGCCGAACAGGCGCTGGGCCATGACAAAGGCGCCGATGCCAGCACTTCGCTGGAGTGGAAAGCGGCCCCTGGTACTGTGCCGATGGCGATTGCTGCCTGGCTGGTGGTAGGTATTCCGTTGGCGTGGGGTGTGTGGGTGACCCTGCAGAAGACGGCGGTGTTGTTCCACTAATACCGCTGTAGTCGGGCGGGCGCGGCTCCTACAGGAACCGCGCTTGTGTGGGAGCTGGCTTGCCTGCGATAGCATCACCACGGTGTGGCCGAAATACCGAGGTGTCTGCATCGCAGGCAAGCCAGCTCCCACACAAGCCCGCTCCCACACAAGCCAGCTCCCACACTGGATCTCTACTTGTTTCAAGACAGCGACGGGGCGCACCATCCTGGAGCGCCTGCTTGTATGCACATGTCTATCCCCGACACTCCATCAGTCTTATCCCCTTCGATGTTTCTGTTTAGCGCCCGCACCCCTATAATGGCTGCCTTTTTCGCCCAATGATTTTGCGGAGCTGGTGATGGCCGAACGTAAGGTATCCGTCGAGCGCGACACTCTGGAAACCCAGATCAAAGCCTCGATCAACCTGGATGGCACCGGAAAGGCCCGATTTGATATCGGTGTACCTTTTCTTGAGCACATGCTGGACCAGATCGCCCGCCACGGGCTGATCGACCTGGATATCGTCAGCAAGGGCGACCTGCATATCGACGACCACCACACGGTGGAAGACGTAGGCATCACCCTCGGCCAGGCATTTGCCAAGGCCATCGGCGACAAAAAAGGCATCCGTCGCTACGGCCATGCCTATGTCCCGCTGGACGAAGCGCTGTCGCGTGTAGTCATCGACTTCTCAGGCCGCCCAGGCCTGCAGATGCACGTGCCGTACACCCGCGCTACCGTGGGCGGCTTCGATGTCGACCTGTTCCAGGAATTTTTCCAGGGCTTCGTCAACCACGCACTCGTTAGCCTGCACATCGACAACCTGCGCGGCACCAACACCCACCACCAGATCGAAACCGTGTTCAAGGCATTCGGCCGCGCACTGCGCATGGCCGTAGAGCTGGATGACCGCATGGCCGGGCAAATGCCGTCGACCAAGGGCGTTCTGTAATGCAGACGGTCGCGGTTATCGATTACGGCATGGGTAACCTGCACTCGGTGGCCAAGGCGCTCGAGCACGTAGGCGCCGGCAAGGTGCTGATCACCAGCGATGCCAACGTGATTCGCGAAGCCGACCGCGTGGTGTTCCCCGGTGTCGGCGCAATTCGCGATTGCATGGCCGAGATCCGCCGTCTGGGCTTTGACAGCCTGGTGCGCGAAGTCAGCCAGGACCGCCCGTTCCTCGGTATCTGCGTGGGCATGCAAGCCTTGCTCGACAGCAGTGAAGAGAACGGCGGTGTCGACTGCATCGGCCTGTTCCCCGGCCAGGTGAAGTTCTTCGGCAAAGACCTGCACGAAGACGGCGAGCACTTGAAGGTGCCGCATATGGGTTGGAACGAAGTCAGCCAGACCGTCGAACACCCACTGTGGCACGACATTCCGGACCTGGCGCGTTTCTACTTTGTGCACAGCTACTACATCAATGCCGGTAACCCGCGCCACGTGGTGGGCGGCGGGCATTACGGCGTCGACTTCGCCGCTGCGCTGGCCGACGGTTCGCGCTTTGCCGTGCAGTTCCACCCGGAGAAGAGCCATACCCATGGCCTGCAATTGCTGCAGAACTTCGCCGCGTGGGATGGCCGCTGGTAATGGCCAAGAAGCCCAAGCCGCCGATCTTGAACCTCACGCCCGAACAGGAGCGTGAGGCGACCGACAAGATCAAGCGTTTCATGGAGGACCGTTTCGAGCTTAAGTTGGGCTCGTTCGAGGTCGCCGAGATTCTTGAGCTGTTCACCACCGAAGTGGCGCCGCACTATTACAACAGGGCGATTTTCGACACGCAGACGCTCCTTAAAGAAAGGTTCGAAAGCATCGAAAGCGACCTGTGGTCGCTTGAGAAACCCTGATTTCCCAAGCATTGCTGAATATCGAATAAGGTTTGCCAGATGCTGATTATCCCCGCTATCGATCTCAAGGACGGCGCTTGTGTACGCCTGCGCCAAGGCCGCATGGAAGACTCCACCGTGTTCTCCGATGACCCGGTGAGCATGGCTGCCAAATGGGTAGAAGGGGGCTGCCGTCGTCTGCATCTGGTGGACTTGAACGGCGCCTTCGAAGGCCAGCCAGTCAATGGCGAAGTGGTGACCGCCATCGCCAAGCGCTACCCGAACCTGCCGATCCAGATCGGCGGCGGCATTCGCTCCCTGGAAACCATCGAGCACTACGTCAAGGCTGGCGTGAGCTATGTGATCATCGGCACCAAAGCGGTGAAAGACCCGGCGTTTGTGGCAGAAGCCTGCCGTGCGTTTCCGGGCAAAGTCATCGTGGGCCTGGATGCCAAAGACGGCTTTGTCGCAACCGACGGTTGGGCTGAAATCAGCACCGTGCAGGTCATCGACCTGGCCAAGCAGTTCGAAGCCGACGGCGTGTCCGCCATCGTTTATACCGACATCGCCAAAGACGGCATGATGCAGGGCTGCAACGTGCCGTTCACCGCTGCGCTGGCCGCCGCGACCAGGATCCCGGTGATCGCCTCCGGTGGCATTCACAACCTGGGTGACATCAAGTCGCTGCTGGACGCCAAGGCGCCCGGCATCATCGGCGCCATCACCGGCCGCGCGATCTACGAAGGTACTTTGGACGTCGCCGAAGCCCAGGCTTACTGCGACGCCTACAACGGCTGAGGACTGACCATGGCGCTGGCCAAACGCATCATCCCTTGCCTGGACGTCGACAACGGTCGCGTGGTCAAGGGCGTCAAGTTCGAGAACATCCGCGACGCCGGCGACCCGGTGGAAATCGCCCGTCGCTATGATGAGCAAGGTGCCGACGAGATTACCTTTCTCGACATCACCGCCAGCGTCGACGGCCGCGACACCACGTTGCATACCGTCGAGCGCATGGCCAGCCAGGTGTTTATCCCGCTGACCGTGGGCGGTGGCGTGCGCACCGTGCAAGACATCCGCAACCTGCTCAACGCCGGTGCGGACAAGGTCTCGATCAACACCGCTGCCGTGTTCAACCCGGAGTTCGTCGGCGAAGCCGCGCAGCACTTCGGCTCGCAATGCATCGTGGTCGCCATCGACGCCAAGAAGGTGTCCGGGCCGGGCGAAACCCCGCGCTGGGAGATCTTCACCCACGGCGGTCGCAAGCCCACCGGCCTGGACGCGGTGGAATGGGCGATGAAGATGGAAGCCCTGGGCGCCGGTGAAATCCTGCTGACCAGCATGGACCAGGACGGCATGAAAAACGGTTTCGACCTGGGCGTGACCCGCGCCATCAGCGATGCGCTGGGCATTCCGGTGATCGCCTCCGGCGGCGTTGGCAACCTGCAGCATCTGGCCGATGGCGTGATCGAAGGCCACGCCAGCGCGGTGCTGGCGGCGAGCATTTTCCACTTTGGCGAATACACCGTGCCTGAGGCCAAAGCCTATATGGCCGCGCGCGGTATCGTCGTTCGCTAAACGCTGCTGGACACCCTGGCAGGCGCGGGGCACTCTCTGCGCTTGCCATGGATTCCGGTAGCCTTCATGTTCAAGACCCTTCTGCTTGCTCTCGCCAGTACGTCCATTCTGTTGACGGGCTCGGCTCACGCCGAAGAACCGTCCGACGCCTCCCTGGTGTTGCTGACGGAAAACTTCCCGCCTTACAACATGGCGAAAAACGGCAAGAACTTCGCCAAGGAAGAAAACATCGAGGGCATCGCCGTTGATATCGTGCGCGAAACGTTCAAGCGTGCGGGCATTTCCTACAATCTGACTCTGCGTTTTCCTTGGGAGCGCATCTACAAGCTCGCCCTGGAAAAGCCCGGTTATGGCGTCTTTGTGACGGCGCGTTTGCCGGACCGCGAAGCCCTGTTCAAATGGGTCGGCCCCATCGGCCCGGATGATTGGGTGATGCTGGCCAAGGCCGACAGCAAGATTGAGCTGACAGACCTTGAACAGGCTCATCGATACAAGGTCGGCGCCTACAAAGGTGACGCCATAGCCGAGACCCTGGAGAAGCAGGGCCTTAAGCCCATCGTTGCGCTGCGTGACCAGGACAACGCGCAAAAACTGGTGGATGGCCAGATCGACCTGTGGGCCACCGGCGATCCGGCGGGCCGTTATCTGGCTCGCCAGGTGGGGGTGACCCAACTGAAAACCGTGCTGCGCTTCAACAGTGCCCAGTTGTACCTGGCGCTGAATAAAGACGTGCCGGATGAGGTGGTGGCCAAGCTTCAGGCAGCACTCGACCAGTTACGGGATGAGGGTGGGGTCGATCAGATCATGGCCCGTTACCTCTAGCTCAGGCTGCGCTTGGGGCGTTTGCGCCGCTGGAGGTGGTTCGTCAGGCAGTATCTCGGCGTTCGGATAATCGCTCATGTAGATGTTGTCACCATTGGTATAGCTGGCGGTGCTTGAAACCTGGCTACCGTCTTGTCGCAGCAGGCGGTATTCGCTTTGTAGAAGGTAAGCTGCAACGGCTTTCTTTGGCGGAACGTAGGTGATGATTTCCAGCGACGAAGCCTGGTCCCAGCCTTTGGCCGATCGTTGCGTGTGGGTGAAGTCGCGATCCAGGTGCGCCGAAAAATTCAACTCGAAAACGTGTTCGCTGACTGGCCACTCTTTGCCCAAGTCGATGCTGGTGTTGGCCGCCAGAGCCTTGGCAGTCCCACCTATTTCACCTTTTGCGGCCGTCCACATGAACGGCTGATGGGTCGCTTCGATGTTGTGCCCAAAACCTACACAAAGGTGGCGGTCGGCGCGTTCCAGGCGATAGGTCGGCGACGACTGAAACTGTTCAACCACGGTCAATTCCGGGTCTTTGACGCAGAACCAGGGCAGCTCGCACGCCTGGGGCGTGCGGGCGGTTTCATCAGGCTCCGGGCGTTCGTACCCGCTGAGGGTCGGCGCTGGCAGGTCGTGCAGTTGCGCTGTCAATGTCAGGCGCAGCGAGTAGGCCTCAAGGCTTGGCCTCGCATAGTTGCCAGTGCCGATGAAGGTGCCGGGGGCCAGGTATATTTCGCCGGCGGGTGCATCGGGAGGTGTCACCGACCAGAGGCTCAAATCGCTGGCGGCGCCGCTGCCTTTATCGTCCCAGATCAATTCGCCCGCTTGAGCGGCCATCACCAGGTCCTCTCGCACGCACCGCACGGCATGGCGTGAGGGTTTGTCGTAGTCCACGCCGTACACCAGCCCCATCGCCACATAGCCTTCTGGTGGCAGCGGGCGCCAGATAGATGCATTGCTCAGCGCTCCGGTGCCTTCATCCTGCCACACCAATTGATAGTCGACGGGCGCACGCAGGGCCGTGCCATCGACCTTGTTCGCGTCGCTGACCACGGCGACAACGTTGGCGTGGTTGATATTGCGATAGTGGTTCACCGCAATATCACCCAAGGTAAAAAACGGTCTCAGGGCATCGGAGGCGGTGCTCGGCCGCCAGAGGCCGACGGCTTTATGCGCGCCCGAACCCTTGTCGTTCCACAGCGGCAGAAACTCGCTGGTAAAGCTGATGAGCAGGTCATTGAATTGCAGAGGCTTCATGGAGGGCTCTCCAGTTGATGGGAGCATCAACTATCGAGCAGTGCACTCGGTGCCGAGCGGTAACTATCTACGCGCCGGAAGATAGGTCCCGTTTTTGCCGTGTGCCGCCATGGCTTGGTTGCTGCGCACACTGATCATCAACTTGATATCAATCCAATCGATGCCCTGGGCCTTGAGCCTGGGCAACTCACGCTCCAGAACCGCCAGCGTTTGCGGGTAAGGGTGGCCGATCATCACCACCGAGCCCTGTTTGTGCGCCAGCTTGATCGCGGTTTGCAATTGGGTGGCAATCGCCGCCTCGGTGCGTTCGTCATCCAGGAACACATCCCGCGACACATGCGCCAGCCCGATCTTCTGCGCCTCGGCGGCGGCTACGGTCTGCGCGCTGGTGCGGCTGTCGACAAAGAACTTGTTGCGCCGTTGCAGCTCGGCCATCAGCCACGCCATCGCCGCTGGCTGGGCGGTCATGCGGCTGCCCATATGGTTGTTGATGCCGGCGGTGTAGGGCACGGCCTTGAAGGCGGCGTCCAGGCGCTTGCCGAGTTCTTCGATGGGCAGCTCGGGGTGCCAGGCGAACGGGCCGGTGGCCGGGTCCATGGGCATGTGCAGGATCACGACCTTACCGGCCTTGTGCGCTTCACGGGCGAATTCGGCGGCATGGGGCGTGTCGGGCATGATCGCCGTGGTCACCGGCCCAGGCAGGGCCAGCACGCGACGGTCCCGGGGCAGGTTTTGCCCCAGGTCGTCGATGATGAGGGTCAGGTAGGCTTTTTGCGGCTCGCCGGCAGGCGTCGCGTGGGCGACGCCTGCCAGGCTGCACAGCAGAGCGATGATCAGGGCAAAACGCATATCAACGGCTGCGCGTAATGCTCAGGCCTTTAAGCAGGCTGAGCGCCTGGGCCAGTTGGTAGTCGTCGTCCTGCGGCATCGGCTTGGCTTTGGTGCCACTGCCGGTCGGCTGGTCGGCGCCGCCGTTGCCATTGCCCAGGTGACCTTGCAGGTCGGCCTCTTTGTAGTACTCGCTGTCGACCTCGTTGGTGATCTTGGCCCTGCGCACCTCGATGTCCGGCACGATGCCCTGGGCCTGGATCGAGCGACCGTTCGGCGTGTAGTACAACGCCGTGGTGATCTTCAGTGCGCGGTCGTTGTTCAGCGGCAGTACGGTTTGTACCGAGCCTTTGCCGAAGCTGGTGGTGCCCATCAGCACGCCGCGCTTCTGGTCTTGCAGGGCACCGGCGACAATTTCCGATGCCGAAGCGCTGCCACCGTTGATCAGCACGGCCAGTGGCACGCCTTCGCTCAGGTCGTTACCGGTGGCCGAGAAGCGCAACTCGGAGTTGGCGATACGGCCCTTGGTGTACACGATCAGGCCTTTGCTGATGAAGTGGTCGACCACTTCAACCGCCGACTGCAGTACGCCGCCTGGGTTGTTACGCAGGTCGAGCACGATGCCGTTGAGCTTTTTGCCGTTGTCTTTACGCAGCTTGGCCAGGGCCTTGGCCACTTCGTCGCCGGTCTTGACCTGGAACTGGGTAATACGGATGTAACCGTAGCCTGACTCCAGCAGCTGGCTCTTCACGCTCTTGACCGTGATGGTCGCGCGGGCCAGGGTCACGTCAAACGGGTTGCCGCCGTCGCGTACCAGGGTCAGGGTGATTTTCTGGCCGAGCTTGCCGCGCATCTTGTCGACGGCTTCGGTCATGGACTGGCCACGGGTCGGCTGGCCGTTGATCTTCACGATCAAGTCGCCGGCCTGAATGCCCGCCTTGGACGCAGGGGTGTCATCGATCGGCGAGACCACTTTGATCTGGCCATCTTCGGAGCCGACTTCGATGCCCAGGCCGCCGAACTCACCGCTGGTGCTTTCCTGCAGCTCGGCAAAGTCTTCCGGCCCCAGGTAAGCGGAGTGCGGGTCGAGGTTGCTGAGCATGCCCTTGATGGCATTTTCCAGCAGGGTCTTGTCGTCTACGGGTTCGACATAAGCTGCCTTGATCCGGTCCATGACCTCGGCAAAGGTACGCAGCTCGTCCAGCGGCAGCGGCGCCTTGGTGGTCGCAGCGGTGGCGGCGGGTGCAGCCTGGTCGGCAAAAGCCAGAGGCGCGCCGATCACCAGGGCGATCGTCAGGGCCAGCGAAGTGAGGCGGGACAAATGCAGCATGTCGAACGAACTCCTAATGTAGATGCAGCCCTATCCTTGGGAACGGCACCATTGTGCAGGGTCGCTCGGGCGGCCCTGCTGACGAATAGCGAAGTACAGCGCCGGGGTGTCCTGGCCGCCACTGTTACCGACAGTGGAGATGGATTCACCGGCTTTTACAACATCACCTGCCGACTTGAGTAATGTCTGATTGTGGCCGTAAAGGCTCAAATAGCCATTGCCGTGGTCAAGAATCACTAACAAACCGGCGCCGCGCAGCCAATCGGCGAACACCACACGTCCACCGTGAACGGCGTGGACCTGGCTGCCGGCGGCGGCGCTGATCATCACCCCATCCCACTTGGCGCGGGTGTCATCGCCACGGGTTTCACCAAAGCGCGCCAGTAGTCGACCATCAACTGGCCATGGAAGTTTTCCGCGGGCTGAAGCAAAAGGGCCGCCGAAGTTCTCGCCGGAGCTGGAAACCAGCGGCCCAGGCGCTGCACGCGCCGGTTTACGCGGCGCCGGCGCGTCGGTGGTGGCGGCCAGCTCGGCTTCACGCTGGCGCTTTTTTTCCGCTTCCTGCTGGGCGATCAGCGCTTTTTGCCGCGCTTCTTCAGCCTCACGTGCCTGGCGAGCCAGGGTTTCTTCGATGGTTTTGAGCACTTTACCCAGGTCAGCCTGGTCTTGCTCGCGGGCCTGGAGCTTGGCGTCGCGGGCTTTCACATCGTTATTGAGCTTGGCCAGGGCTTGCTGGCGCTCTTTGCGCACCTTGTCCAACTGGTCGCGCTGGGTGTCGAGGGCGGTTTTCTGATCAAGCAATTGCGACTGCTGGTCGGCGATTTCCTGCTCGACATTGGCCAGCTGGCGCAGGGTTTCATTAAAACCCTTCAATTGCGCCAGGCGCGCCTTGCTCAGGTAGTCGTAATAGGTGAGGGTGCGCGCGAATTTCTCGGGGTTCTGCTGGTTGAGCAGCAGCTTGAGGTATTCCTGGCGGCCGCTCTGGTAGGCGGCGCGGGCCTGGATCGCAATCAAGCGTTGCTGTTCAACGCGTGCGCTCTGGAGTTTTTTTTTCTCAGCGTCGAGTCGCTCCAGTTCCGACTCGCTCTTCTTTAATTCTTTTTGTAGCTCCTGGACCTGCTTCTCGAGCTTGCCCATCTCGGTTTCCGTGCCGCGCAGGTCTTTCTGCACCCCGGATTTTTCTTCCTGGAGCTTGCCGAGCAGTTTTTTCAGCTCGGTAATGTCCTGACGCGTAGCGTCCAACTGTTGTTGAGTTTGTGCGCGCTCATCGGCAAACGCCGGTTGGAGCAGGCAGACTAGAGCGAGGGTAATCAAGGCGCGAAGCATAGAGGCGGGCGACACCAGGGAAAGGGACGGCCTAGTATGCCCGCCAAGCGCCGCAAAAAAAACGCCTCAACGCCAACTGCTTTGAGGCGTTCGTCATAAAAACCTGTTCAGGGCGATTTAATTGGGCGGTTCGCGGGTTAAACCTTGATTGAAGAAACGCTTTGAAACGCTCCACCTGCACTGGTTTTTGCTACTGAGAATAGACTCACGAGCCCTCTAATCAGGCAGTTGGCGCGATCGGCAATGTCCGGTGTTCATGAGTCAAAAGGCCAGCAAACCTGGCTCGATTACGGATTGCCCGACCTGCGTAGCCTCGATCGGGCTCTACGTTCTTGCGCACTTGAGGAGGTGTTGGCGGGCAAAGACATTACCGATGCTGTCGATATCGTGGCTTCAAACCTGGGGATTGCCGACTCGGCATGCCCTCAGGTTTGTATAACTTCGCCTCTGGGCAGGGTATTGATCCAGCGCACGACGCTGCGGCACATCGTTGAAAAACGGCAGGACGCCAGAGAGCGATATGTAAAATTCGCGCTGGATACGCTGACAGGGCCTCTGGAGATCTGGCGGGTGGCTTATAGCGACGGTTCGGCACGCCTGGCGTTCATCGGTGCGTATGAAACCAAGCGGCAGATGCTGGTAGTTGTGAATATCCAGGCAGGCAATGTGTTGTGGAATTTCATGCAGACCGATGCCAAGGCGCTGAATAAGCATCGCCATGGAGAGTTGCTTTACAAACGCTACCAACTTTTATAACAGGCAAAGAAAAGGGCAGTTCTCTCGAACTGCCCTAAGTTAGAGCGCTTGATATTCATATACACACCCTCAAGCAGGGGTGTGGAGGTCTCACCCTACGCTGATGTCCAACCATCAACGGGGTTCCTACGCCAGTTATCGCCGCTGGAGGCAACTGGTTTCGCGCTCATGTTCATTATTGACGGGCTACTCGCTTTGAGCAACCCCCGAACTGTTTCAGACCAGAATCGAAGTACCGGTCATCTCTTTCGGCTTCTCCAGCCCCATCAGTTTCAGCATGGTCGGCGCCACGTCCGCCAGCACGCCGCCTTCGCGCACTTTAAGGTCGCGCTTGCCGACATAGATGAACGGCACCGGCTCGGTGGTGTGGGCGGTGTGGGCTTGCCCGGTGGATTCGTCGGACATCTGCTCGCAGTTGCCGTGGTCGGCGGTGATCAGCGCTTCGCCGCCGACTTTCTCCAGGGCGTCGACGATGCGGCCGACGCACAGGTCCAGGCATTCCACGGCTTTAACGGCCGCTTCCAGGTTGCCGCTGTGGCCGACCATGTCACCGTTGGCGTAGTTGACCACGATCACGTCGTAACGCTGGTGTTCGATGGCATCGACGATCTTGTCGGTGACTTCCGGCGCGCTCATCTCCGGCTGCAGGTCGTAGGTAGCGACTTTTGGCGATGGGATCAGGATGCGTTCTTCGCCCGGGAACGGCTCTTCGCGGCCACCGGAGAAGAAGAAGGTCACGTGGGCGTATTTTTCGGTTTCGGCAATGCGCAGCTGAGTCTTGCCGTTTTTCGCCAAATAGTCGCCCAGCACGTTTTCCAGGCTGCCCGGCGCGAATGCCGAAGGGGCCGGGATGTTGGCGGCGTATTGGGTGAGCATTACGAACTCGGCTTTCGGCTGGCGCGCGCGCTCGAAGTCTTTAAAACCGCTATCGACGAACACATGGCTCAGCTCGCGCGCGCGGTCGGCGCGGAAGTTCATGAACACCAGGGCGTCGCCGTCTTCGACTTTGACCGGCTCGCCGATGGTGGTGGCTTTGACGAACTCGTCGCTCTCGCCACGCGCATAGGCGGCTTGCAGGCCTTCCTGGGCGGTGGCGGCGTGAAATTCGCCTTGGCCTTGCGCGATCAGGTTGTAAGCCTGGGCGACACGGTCCCAGCGGTTGTCACGGTCCATCGCAAAATAACGGCCGACCAGGCTGGCGATGCGGCCCTTGCCGAGTGCGGCGAAGGTGGCGTCGAGCAGTTCGATGGACGATTGCGCACTTTTCGGCGGCGTATCGCGACCGTCGAGGAAGGCGTGCAGGTAGATTTTTTCGGCGCCGCGCTTGAAGGCCAGTTCGGCCATGGCAACCAGGTGGTCCTGGTGGCTGTGTACACCGCCGTCGGACAACAGGCCCATGAAATGCACGGATTTGCCGGCGGCAACGGCTTTATCCACCGCCGCGCAGATGGTCGGGTTCTCGAAGAACTCGCCATCACGGATCGCTTTGGTCACGCGCGTGAAGTCTTGGTATACCACTCGTCCGGCGCCGAGGTTCATGTGGCCGACTTCCGAGTTGCCCATCTGGCCGTCCGGCAAGCCCACATCCATACCGGAACCGGAGATCAGGCCATTGGGTACGGTGGCAGTCAGGCGGTCGAGTACCGGCTTGCTGGCCGAGTACACGGCGTTGTCGTGGTGGCTTTCACTGTGTCCAAAGCCATCGAGAATTATCAGGACCAAAGGTTTAGGCGTAGTAGTCATAGATCCTCTCGCGGCGCTAATAAAGGAAGACAATTGAAAAGGGAGTAGCAGTCTAAAGCGAAGTTCCGACCACGTCACCGCTTTACGGGGGTTGGCCGCCCCCGACGGCTGTGTATACTTACCGCCATTTTAACGCCCTGGAACCTCCTTGATGGTTGATCACCTGATTGCATTTGCCACTGCCCACTACCTGCTCGCGGGTGCCTTCGTCATCCTGCTGGCGCTGCTGATCGCTCATGAAATGAGTCGCGGTGGCCGCAGCCTGAGCACGTCGGAGCTGACCGCGCTGGTCAACAAGGATGAGGCCGTTGTCGTGGATATTCGCCCGGCCAAGGATTTCGCCGCCGGCCATATCGTCGGCGCCCTGAACATTCCACAGGACAAGCTGATCGCCCGCTTGCCCGAGCTGGAAAAACACAAGGCCAAGACCATTATTCTGGTCGACGCCCAAGGCCAGCACGCCGGCACCCATGCCCGCGAGATGCTCAAAGCCGGTTTCACCGCCGCCAAACTGTCCGGCGGTATCGGCAGCTGGAAGGCCGATAACCTGCCGTTGGTGAAGTGATATGAGCCAGGTTGTCGTTTACTCCAGCGATTGGTGCCCTTACTGCATGCGAGCCAAGGCCCTGCTTGAGAAGAAGGGTGTTGCTTTCGAAGAGATCAAGGTCGACGGCAAACCCCAAGTGCGCGCCGAAATGACCAAGAAAGCGGGACGCACGTCCGTGCCGCAGATCTGGATCGGCGACAAGCATGTCGGTGGGTGCGATGACCTGTTCGCTCTGGAGCGCGCCGGTAAACTCGATGCGCTGCTGCTCGTCTGACTCCTAAACCCTAAAAGACCCCAAGATCAAGAAGGATCTGCGATGACTGACCAACAGAACACCGAAGCAGCAGAAGCTCAAGGCCCACAGTTTTCGCTGCAGCGGATCTACGTGCGTGACCTGTCGTTCGAAGCGCCGAAAAGCCCGGCCATCTTCCGCCAGGAATGGACCCCAAGCGTCGCGCTGGACCTGAACACCCGTCAAAAGGCTTTGGAAGGCGACTTCCACGAAGTCGTGCTGACCCTGTCCGTGACTGTTAAGAACGGCGAAGAAGTAGCCTTCATCGCTGAAGTGCAACAGGCTGGTATCTTCCTGATCCAGGGCCTGGACGAAGCGTCCATGAGCCACACCCTGGGCGCGTTCTGCCCGAACATCCTGTTCCCGTATGCCCGTGAGACCCTGGACAGCCTGGTTACCCGTGGCTCGTTCCCGGCACTGATGCTGGCGCCGGTGAACTTCGATGCCCTGTACGCGCAAGAGCTGCAGCGCATGCAACAGGAAGGTTCGTCGACTGTTCAGTAAGCTGTTCTGAGCAACGACACCGATCAAATGTGGGAGCGGGCTTGTGTGGGAGCTGGCTTGCCTGCGATAGCATCACCTCAGTATCACTGATACACCGAGGTGACTGCATCGCAGGCAAGCCAGCTCCCACACAGGTCTGCTCCCACATTTTGTTTATGCGTTACTTGAAGCCGAGTTGGCGCCAGCCTTCGTAAACCGCGACGGCCACGGTGTTGGACAGGTTCAAGCTGCGGCAACCCTCGCGCATCGGCAGGCGCAGACGATGGCCCTCAGGCAGGGCATCAAGCACCTCCGCCGGCAGGCCACGGCTTTCCGGGCCGAACAGGAAGGCGTCGCCTTCGGCAAAGCTGGCATCATGAAACGGCCGCGAGCCTTTGGTGGTGAAAGCGAACAGCCGCGGGTGGCCCAAACTCTCCAGGCAGCTGGCGAGGTCGGCGTGGCGCTTGAGCGTGGCGTACTCGTGGTAGTCCAGCCCGGCGCGGCGCAGGCGTTTGTCGTCCATGTCAAAGCCCAGCGGCTCGATCAAATGCAGGTGGCAGCCACTGTTGGCGCACAGCCTGATAACGTTGCCGGTATTCGGCGGAATTTCTGGTTGAAAAAGGATGACGTGAAACATGCACGGCTCCGAAGGCAAAGATGCGCTGCATTCTACCCCTGAAGACGACCCAAGGCCGAAGCTATTGCCACGGGTGATGGGCTCATTGGCAATTGTTGGTTTGATGATCGGGCTGATGATCGGCCGCCTGACCACGCCGGATCCGGTCGAACTGCAGCAGGTAGAAACAGCGGCAGACGGCGTGGTGGTGTGGTTCAACAGCGAACCCAAGCTGCACGGCGAACACGTCGATGGCACCGTAGCAGTGCTGTTCGACGCGCAAGGCAAGGCTGCCAGCGGGCAACTCAAGGTCAACGACAAGGACGTGAACTGGCGTGTTCGCAAAACCGATGGCGGCTTGCTGCTGAACCTGGTGGCGGCTCGGCCGTTGCGTGGGGAGTGGAAAGGCGAGAAGGCCGACGGCCGCTGGCGGCTGCAGATCCATCTGCGCGAGCAATAAAAGAGGGAATCCCCGGCCTGCCTGTACCAAGGTTCCCGAAACGGGCTGGGGCTATGGGCGCGGTGCCGCATCAGCCCCGGGTGTAAAGAAGGGAGTTCCCGGCCTGCCTGTACCAGGGCTCCCAAAACGGGGTGAAGCCTTGCAAGGCTTCGGTGTTAAAGAGGGAATCCCCGGCCTGCCTGTACCGAGGTTCCCGAAACGGGTGTGGGGCGCGACGCGATCCGCATCAAGCACCCCGGGTGTAAAGAGGGGATTCTCGGCCTGCCTGTACCAAGGTCCCCGAAACTGGGTGATGTAAGGGTTATTGCAGGGCGCGTGCCAGAAGTTGCAATGTGTGCCAAAAAATTACGCCAGAAAGCGCAAAGCCCCGGAATACGGGGCTTTGGTGTTTTTTGCGATTTGATTTTTTCTTGATTCGGCGGGTGTTTCAGGCTGGCTGGATGTGCGCGATGCTAGTTCATGGTGCATTGAAGCGGTGCACAGTCTTTTGGCCTGGCACAAAATAAATGTGGGAGCTGCTTTGTGTGGGAGCCGGGCTTGCCCGCGATGCAGGCACCTCGGTGTGTCAGGTACACCGCGCTGATGCTATCGCAGGCAAGCCAGCTCCCACACAAAGCCAGCTCCCACATGGGTTCTTCAGTGGTTTTGAGATTTAGCCCTCATCACCCTCATCATCATCCCCACCGTCGACCTTCATCCCCAACTCCTTGATCTTGCGCGTCAAGGTATTACGGCCCCAACCCAGCAACACAGCGGCATCGCGACGGCGGCCGGCGGTGTGCTTCAGGGCGGTTTCGATCATGATGCGCTCGAACGCCGGCACGGCGCTGTCCAGCAGGTTCGACTGGCCGCGTGCCAAGGCCTGGTCGGCCCATTGACGCAGCGCCTGTTCCCAGTTGGTCACCGGTGCCGAATCCTGCGGCAGGCTCAACAGCTCCGGCGGCAGGTCGCTGATGTGCACTTCCCGCCCGGACGCCATCACCGTGATCCAGCGGCAGGTGTTCTCCAGCTGGCGCACGTTGCCTGGCCACGGCAGGTTCTTGAGGTATTCCTCGGTCTCGCTTTTGAGCAGCTTCGGCTCCACCGCCAATTCTTGCGCGGCGCGGCTGAGGAAGTGGCGGGCCAGGGTTGGGATGTCTTCGCGGCGGTCCGACATCCGAGGGATGTGGATACGAATCACGTTCAAACGGTGAAACAAGTCCTCACGGAATTTGCCCGCGTGTACCAGGGTTTCCAGATTCTGGTGCGTTGCTGCAATGATGCGCACATCGACCTTGACCGGCGTGTGCCCGCCAACGCGGTAGAACTCACCATCTGCCAATACACGCAACAAGCGCGTCTGGGTATCTGCCGGCATATCGCCAATTTCATCCAGGAACAGCGTGCCGCCGTCCGCCTGTTCAAAGCGCCCGCGACGCAGGTTGGCCGCGCCGGTGAACGCGCCTTTTTCATGGCCGAACAGCTCGGACTCCATCAAGTCCTTCGGAATCGCCGCCATGTTCAGCGCGATAAACGGCGAAGCCGCCCGTGGGCTGTGACGGTGCAGCGCGTGGGCCACCAACTCTTTACCGGTACCCGACTCGCCGTTGATCAACACGGTGATGTTGGAGTGGCTCAAACGCCCGATGGCGCGAAACACTTCCTGCATCGCCGGCGCTTCACCGATGATTTCCGGGGTGCGGGTCAGGGCCGGCGGAGCTTCCTGGCTTTGTTGTTCCTGGGCGTGCTGGTTGGCGCGCTTGACCAGCGCCACCGCCTCGTCCACATCGAACGGCTTGGGCAGGTATTCAAAGGCGCCGCCCTGATAAGACGCGACAGCGCTGTCCAGGTCCGAGTGCGCGGTCATGATGATCACCGGCAAGCGCGGGTGCTGCTCACGGATGCGCGCCAGCAAGTCCAGGCCACTGGCGCCGGGCATGCGAATGTCGGAGATGATCACGTCCGGCTGCTGACGAGCCAGGCGGCTCATCACCCCGTCGGCGCTGTCGAAGCTCTGGGTAGTCATGCCTTCCTGTTGCAAGGCTTTCTCGAGGACCCAGCGGATAGAACGGTCGTCATCGACGATCCAGACAGTTTCACTACGGCTCATGTCGATGGGGCTCCTTGTTCCAGAGGCAGAAAGATCGAGAACGTGGTGTGGCCGGGATGGCTTTCACATTCGATCAGACCCTGGTGCTGGCTGATGATGTTCTGAGTAATGGCCAGGCCCAACCCGGTACCGTCCGGGCGGCCGCTGACCATGGGAAAGAAGATGGTTTCCTGCAGTTCGGCCGGGATGCCCGGGCCGTTGTCGATGATCTCGACCTTGGTCACCAGGCGATGGCGCACATGGCCGATGGTGAACTGGCGCAGGGCGCGGGTGCGCAGGCTGATGCGGCCCAGGCGCAGCTCGTTCTGGCTGCTGATGGCCTGCATGGCGTTGCGCACGATATTGAGCACCGCCTGAATCATCTGCTCGCGGTCGATCAATACGTCGGGAATGCTCGGGTCGTAGTCGCGCACCAGGGTGATGCAGCCCTGGCTTTCGGCCTCGACCAGCTGGCACACGCGCTCCAGCACTTCGTGCACGTTGGTCATCGCCAGGGACGGCAACTTGTTGGAGCCGAGCATGCGGTCCACCAGGTTACGCAGGCGGTCGGCCTCCTCGATGATGACGTTGGTGTAGTCCTTGAGGTGCTCCTCCGGCAGCTCACGGGCCAGCAACTGCGCCGCGCCGCGAATGCCACCGAGGGGGTTTTTTATCTCGTGGGCCAGGCCGCGCACCAGCATTTTGCTGGTTTCCTGTTTGGAGAGCTGCGCTTCTTCTTTGGTGATGCGCAGCAGGCGGTCACGCGGGTGCACTTCGAGCAACAGCAGGGTCGCGCCATTGCTCAGGATCGGGGTCACGGCGTAGTCGACGGTCAGGGTCTGGCCGGTGAGGGCGGTGAGCATCGCTTCGCGCTTGGTGAACGGGTGCGCCTGCTCCACGGCCTGGCGCAACGAACTCAAGGCCTCGGCCGACTCGGTGAACAATTCGCTGATGAACTGCCCATGGCTGCGCTGGCCGCTGATGGCCAGGAGCATCTCCGCCGCCGGGTTCATGTACTCAAGACGCAAGTCGTCATTGAGCAGGATGGTCGCGGTGGTCAGGTTGTCGAGTAACAAACGGTGCAGTGCATCGCTGATGGTCATCGGGACCTCTTTTGGAGCAAGGCGCGGGCTTGAGGCACACGCTGATACAAGGAAAATGCAAAAACCAAACCAAGGCTCCGAAAAGAAGCGTTAAACCCCTGAAATAAGGGTTTTAGGCGCGAAACTGTGGCGTTCTGCCAGCGTGATCGAGAAGAATCGAACCAAAATGGGCTGAATGGGTGGGAAGTGTGCAGGCTGTCGCACCAATATAGTGCGGTTTTGTGAAGGTTGTTCAGGAAGTAAGGGCTGACGAAAAATTGTCTGGAGGAACTGGGTCAATGTGGGAGCTGGCTTGCCTGCGATAGCGGTGGCACATTCACCATTGCTATCGCAGCGATGCGGCGTCCCGACAAGCCAGCTCCCACAGTTTTGATTGGGTTTGCAGGCTTTAACCTTTGTAGATGCACAGCTCGGCGGTGGCGCGGATCATTGCCAGTTGGCGCAGCGGATCATTCAGCGGCTCATGCACGGCGGTGGCCAGCCACTGCGGGCATTGCGGGTCGCTGCGCTGGGGAGTGAAATCGGCCAGTTGCTGCAGCAGGGTTTTTTGCAGTTGGTCCAGCCGTGGTCGGATCTGTTTTACCAAGTCCGGACGCGGGTCGTCGGGCGCTTTGCCCTGGAACTGCCAGTCGGACAGGTGGGTGTACTGCACCAGTTTATTGGCCTCGATCTGCGCCGAGAAAAACTGCTCGGCGGCGGCGGGGTCGAGTTTGTAGTCGGGCGCTTGGGCGGCGACGCTGGCGATCACCTCTTGTTCGCGCTTTTTGTCCTCTACGGGCTTGTGGCTGTCCCATTTGCTCAGGGCTACCTGGTCGGCAATCTCCAGGCGCTCGGCGATGCTGTTGAGCAAAGGCTCCAGAGTGGGCGGCGCCGCACTGGCTGTGGCGCAGGCGAACAACAGGGCGAATGCAAGTTTATGTTTCAACGTAGATCTCCTTGTGGGAGCGGGCTTGCTCGCGAAGGCGGTGTGTCAGTCACCCGATGCATTAACTGATACACCGCGTTCGCGAGCAAGCCCGCTCCCACATTTTGATTGGGTTTGCAGGTTTCGGGCAGCGTCAGCCAGAGGCTACCTTAACTTGCGTGCTTGCCTACAGGTGCGCCAGAATCCGCCGGCTTGTACGGCTGGCTTGTCGTCTCTAAGGTTGCTCGGTCGCTGCTCATCAGCGATCAGGTTTAGTAGCCTGAGGGTTAAGTTAAGTCGTACCACTCCGACCTTTATGGCGGCTGTGCGTAGGGCACCTTCGGGTGCGCCGGCTTTTGCTTAACTTCCCCGGTCTACTAACCTGCGCATAGCTGCCACCCTATCGTTTAGTAGCGAGTCGATGGCGGCCTCATTCGAGGAAGTTAAGACATGTTCAAAGCAACCCCAAATCCGCCTCCATCCGTCTTCACCATCGACCCAGGCAGCGACGACGAATCCCTGCTGATCAACAGCTTCGAAGCCTTCTCCTCAGTCAGCACCTTGTTGCTTGATTTGTCCGAGGCACTGGAAGGCAAGCACCGCGATACCGTCCTGGCGATTCACCAGCTCAGTGCCCTTGGCACCTTGATGGTGGGCAACATGCTCGACCGCCACGCCCCGGCTCGCTGAACGCCAGGCAAAAAAAAGACCTCCCGAAGGAGGTCTTTTTCGTTACGCCACGTTAAGCAGCGCTACCGGATCAGCAGCTGTAGTACAGCTCGTATTCCAGTGGGTGTACGAAGGTGCGTACTTTGATTTCTTCTTCGCTTTTCAGCTCGATGTAAGCGTTGATGAAGTCATCGCTGAATACGCCGCCTTTGGTCAAGAACGCACGGCCCTTGTCCAGTTCTTCCAGGGCTTCTTTCAGGCTGCCGCACACTTGTGGGATCTCTTTGGCCTCTTCAGGCGGCAGGTCGTACAAGTTTTTGTCGGCGGCGTCGCCTGGGTGGATCTTGTTCTGGATGCCGTCCAGGCCAGCCATTACCAGCGCAGCGAAGGCCAGGTATGGGTTGGCTGCCGGGTCCGGGAAGCGAGCTTCAATACGGCGAGCGCGCGGGCTGGACACGTAAGGAATACGGATCGAAGCGGAACGGTTGCGCGCCGAGTAGGCCAGCATTACCGGTGCTTCGAAACCTGGGACCAGACGCTTGTAGGAGTTGGTCGACGGGTTGGTGAAGCCGTTCAGGGCCTTACCGTGCTTGATGATACCGCCGATGAAGTACAGGGCAGTGTCGGACAGGCCGGCATAACCTTCGCCAGCGAAGGTGTTCTTGCCATCTTTGGCGATGGACAGGTGAACGTGCATACCCGAACCGTTATCGCCGTACAGTGGCTTAGGCATGAAGGTAGCGGTACGGCCGTAGGCATCCGCCACGTTGTGTACGCAGTACTTCAGGGTCTGAACTTCGTCAGCCTTGGCCACCAGGGTGTTGAACTTCACGCCGATTTCGTTCTGGCCGGCAGTCGCCACTTCGTGGTGGTGAACTTCGATGACCAGGCCCATTTCTTCCATGGCGTTGCACATGGAGGTACGGATTTCGTGGTCGTGGTCGAACGGCGGAACTGGGAAGTAGCCACCTTTGATACCTGGACGGTGGCCTTTGTTGCCGCCTTCGATGTCCTGGTCAGACATCCACGAACCTTGTTCGGAGAAGATCTTGAACATGGAGCCGGAGATGTCGGACTTGAACTTGACCGAATCAAAGATGAAGAATTCTGGCTCGGGGCCTACGAATACGGTGTCGCCGATACCGGTCGACTTCAGGTATTCCTCGGCACGCTTGGCGATCGCACGTGGGTCGCGGTCGTAGCCTTGCATGGTCGAAGGCTCGATCACGTCGCAGACGATGATCAGGGTTGGGTCTTCGGTGAACGGGTCGAGTACGGCAGTGCTGTCGTCCGGCATCAGGATCATGTCGGAAGCTTCGATGCCTTTCCAGCCGGCAATGGAGGAACCGTCGAACATTTTGCCTTCTTCGAAGAACGCATCATCCAGCGCGTCACGAGCCGGCATGGTCACGTGGTGCTGAGTACCTTTAGTGTCCGTGAAGCGCAGATCAATCCATTTAACGTCATGATCTTTGATGAGTTGAACCGACTTCGACATGGTGTCCTCCGGGTGGCTTCGGGCTGGGGTAGTGGAGTTAGCCCTTAGAATGTGGGTGATGCCGGCGCGAATACTCGACCAAGGCAACCTGCCTCACAAGAGAGCAAATTGCATGCCAGTGCGCCAACATGGCCTTTTTGCCTCAAAATGGCCCCTATAACGGTGCAATCCGCTGAAGCGGAATAAATAACGCACTGCAATGTAGCGTTAATTTGCGCAAATGACCCGTTTTGGTGCGTTGCATCTGAGATGCATATTAACTGGTTAAACCTTGAGCGATTTCCGCTATAATCCGCGCCCCCCTTTTTCAGCAGGCCCGGCGCGCGCTGTTTCCATGAAATTAATCGTAAAAGTCTTCCCCGAGATCACCATCAAAAGCCGACCGGTACGGACGCGTTTCATCCGTCAGTTGGCCAAGAACATCCGTGCCGTGCTCCGCGATCTGGACCCGGCTGTGGTGGTGAACGGCGTGTGGGACAACCTCGAGCTGGAAACCCGCATTACCGACGCCAAAGCCTTGAAGGACATGACCGAGCGCCTGAGCTGCATGCCGGGCATCGCGCATTTCCTGCAGGTGGATGAGTACCCGTTGGGCGACTTCGACGACATCACCGAAAAGTGCAAACAGCACTACGGCAGTGCGCTTGAAGGCAAGATCTTTTCGGTGCGCTGCAAGCGTGCCGGCAAGCACACCTTCAGCTCCATGGATGTCGAGAAATACGTCGGCAGCAAGCTGCGTCGCGAGTGCGGCGCCGCCGGAATTTCCCTCAAAGCGCCGCAAATTGAAGTGCGCATGGAAATTCGCGACCAACGGTTGTTTGTGATTCACAGCCAGCACGACAGCATCGGCGGCTATCCGCTGGGCGCCCTGGAACAGACCCTGGTACTCATGTCCGGCGGTTTCGATTCCACGGTGGCGGCCTACCAGATCATGCGCCGCGGCCTGATGAGCCACTTCTGCTTCTTTAACCTGGGCGGGCGTGCACACGAATTGGGCGTGATGGAAGTCGCGCACTTTATCTGGAAGAAGTACGGCAGCTCCCAACGCGTGCTATTTGTAAGCGTGCCGTTCGAGGAAGTGCTGGGCGAAATTCTCGGCAAAGTCGATAACAGTCATATGGGCGTGGTATTGAAGCGTATGATGTTGCGCGCTGCGTCCCGAATCGCCGATCAGTTGCAGATCGACGCGTTGGTGACCGGTGAAGCGATCTCCCAGGTCTCCAGCCAGACGCTGCCGAACCTGTCGCTCATTGATTGCGTCACCGAGAAGCTGGTCTTGCGCCCGCTGATCGCCAGCCACAAACAGGACATCATCGACCTGGCAGAAGAAATCGGCACGGCCGACTTTGCCAAGCACATGCCTGAATATTGCGGGGTCATTTCGGTGAACCCCAAGACCCACGCCAAGCGCAACCGCGTGGAGTATGAAGAACAACAGTTTGATATGGCGATTCTGGAGCGTGCGCTCGAGAACGCCAAACTGGTCCCGATTGATCGTGTCATCGATGAATTGGGCCAGGATGTGCAAATCGAAGAAGTCAGCGAAGCCCTGGCCGGCCAGATCGTCGTCGACATCCGTCACCCGGATGCCGCCGAGGATGAGCCGCTGGAAATCGCTGGCATCGACGTGCAAGCGCTGCCGTTTTACGCATTGAACGCGCGCTTCAAGGAACTGGATAACAGCCGTCAGTACCTGCTGTATTGCGACAAAGGCGTGATGAGTCGCCTGCATGCCCACCATTTGCTCAGTGAGGGGTATGCCAATGTGCGCGTTTATCGACCGAGCTAAGAGCCCGGGGCTGTTTGCCTGTGGCCTGCGTCACCGGCCCCCCGACTCTGCCGTCAAGCTGTAACGGCAAGGCCTGACTCTACTGTTAATCGCTGCCACGACCTGTCAGCACACCGAATCCTCTGATCGAGATACACAAGTGATCGAAAATCTACGTAACATCGCCATCATTGCTCACGTTGACCATGGTAAAACCACCCTGGTAGACAAACTCCTGCGTCAATCCGGCACCCTGGAGCGCAACGAGCTCAACGACGAGCGCGTGATGGACTCCAACGACCAGGAAAAAGAGCGCGGTATTACCATCCTGGCTAAAAACACCGCTATCAACTGGAACGGCTACCACATCAACATCGTGGATACCCCGGGCCACGCCGACTTCGGCGGCGAAGTAGAACGCGTAATGTCGATGGTTGACTCCGTTCTGCTGCTGGTTGACGCTCAAGACGGCCCTATGCCGCAAACCCGTTTCGTGACCAAGAAGGCGTTCGAAGCCGGCCTGCGTCCGATCGTGTGCATCAACAAGGTTGACCGTCCAGGCGCGCGTCCGGACTGGGTTCTGGACCAGATCTTCGACCTGTTCGACAACCTGGGTGCTACCGAAGAACAGCTGGACTTCCAAGTCATCTACGCTTCGGCCCTGAACGGTATTGCCGGTCTGGAACACACCGCCATGGCGGAAGACATGACTCCGCTGTACCAGGCCATCGTTGACCACGTTCCACCACCGAAGGTTGACCGTGAAGGCCCGTTCCAGATGCAAATCTCGGCACTGGACTACAACAGCTTCCTGGGTGTTATCGGTGTTGGCCGTATCGCTCGTGGTAGCGTCAAGCCGAACACTCCAGTTGTCGCCATCGGCGCCGACGGCAAGAAGCGTAACGGTCGTATCCTGAAGCTGATGGGTCACCACGGCCTGCACCGCATCGACGTTGAAGAAGCGTTCGCCGGCGACATCGTGTGCGTGAGCGGTATGGACTCGCTGTTCATCTCCGACACCCTGTGCCAGCCAGACAACGTTGAGGCGATGAAGCCTCTGACCGTTGACGAGCCAACCGTTTCCATGACCTTCCAGGTAAACGACTCGCCTTTCTGCGGTAAAGAAGGCAAGTTCGTGACTTCCCGTAACATCAAGGAACGTCTGGACAAAGAGCTGCTGTACAACGTTGCACTGCGCGTTGAAGAAGGCGACTCGGCTGACAAGTTCAAGGTTTCCGGCCGTGGTGAGCTGCACCTCTCGGTACTGATCGAAACCATGCGTCGCGAAGGCTTCGAAATGGGCGTTGGTCGTCCTGAAGTGATCATCCGTCAGGTTGACGGCGTGAAGCAGGAACCGTTCGAAAACGTGACCATCGACACCCCTGAAGAATCCCAGGGCAAGGTCATGGAAGAGATGGGCCTGCGTAAGGGCGACCTGACCAACATGGTGCCGGATGGCAAAGGCCGTGTACGTCTGGAATACAACATCCCTGCGCGTGGTCTGATCGGTTTCCGTAACCAGTTCCTGACCCTGACCAACGGTGCTGGCATCCTGACCTCGATCTTCGATCGCTACGACACCATGAAGTCCGGCGACATGTCCGGCCGTCAGAACGGTGTTCTGGTATCGGTAGAAACCGGCAAGGCGCTGACCTACTCCCTGGAAACTCTGCAGGCGCGTGGCAAGCTGTTCGTTGAACACGGTCAAGAGATCTACAACGGTCAGATCGTTGGTCTGAACAGCCGTGACAACGACATGGGCGTTAACCCAACCAAAGGCAAGAAGCTCGACAACATGCGTGCTTCGGGTAAAGACGAAACCATCGCTCTGGTTCCACCTGTTCGCTTCACCCTGGAACAGGCCCTGGAATTCATCCAGGACGACGAGCTGTGCGAAGTTACGCCTAAGTCGATCCGCCTGCGTAAGAAGATCCTGGACGAAGGCGAGCGTACCCGCGCTGCCAAGAAAGCCAAGAACTGAGTTAACTCAGGCTGAATGAAAAACGCCCCCGGTCGAAAGGCCGGGGGCGTTTTTTTATGTGTGCAGTTTATGTGCTGACTGTGCCGGCCTCATCGCGGGCAAGCCCGGCTCCCACATTTTGGATCTGTGAATACATTCAAATGTGGGAGCTGGCTTGCCTGCGATGAGGCCCTCAACAGCACCACAATACTTGCCTGATTGCTCCTTCGGTTTTGATTGTGTCGAGGTGCAGCAGCATTCAGAGAGCATGATGATGCAGGCCGTTCGTCAGCCTTTTGGTCCAGTGTCAAACCACCGGAAGGCCAGGAACGTTTTGACTATTTTGCTTAATTGGATTTTGTCAGCTTTATCCGCACGCCCATCCGAGTTGATATCACTGTGGGTGAATGTGTCGAATTCACCATCATTGTCGCCGTCGTAGGCCGAGGCGCACTTGATTCGAATAGGCTGACCGGGGTCGCCATTATCCTCACTGAATTGGCAGGTGACGATGTTTGGAGAGCCGTCCCTATGGTAGTCACTCGCAAAAATCTTGAGGTAGCGCTCCCAGTTATCGCCAATATTGAACCAGTTGAGTTGCAGAAAAGTATCGGCAAACTCCGTCAGCAGTAATTGGTCCTGAAAACCCTGTTCGCCATCGTGATTGATATCGCCCGCAAATCCGAACTCGATGCTGCCATCAGCATTCATGTCGACAGCAAAGGCTTCGTGTACTTGGCTGGCCAGCGGGTCGTGAAAGTGCAGCAGCGCGGTGTCTGCTTTTCCGTTGCCGCTGCGATCTTGGGCGGTGACTTTTAAATAGCGCATGAGCATCCTCCTGGAATGAAGACACTCAACGTTATCAGCGACAGTCTGATAGCTATGTCAGGTGGCAAGCCTCTGATCCATCAGAGATGGCCCATATGAGCGTGGGCTTAGAATTTTTCCAGTGTACGAAGCCTGTCTGATCGCAACCACGCAGAGCGAGGGGGACGATCGATCAGAACTTGTCGAGGGTCCGCAAATTAGTCTCGCGCACCACTTCTTTGGGCTTATATGCGCAATACCCCGGGCGTGGCCCGATTTTCGGGTGGTTGCGGCAAGTATCCGGGCGCTTGTCATAAATAGTGCAGAAGCGCGTCTTACGATCCAGGTACAGGCAGTCGTTGTTGCTCATGCGCTGGAGGGTAAAGATCTCGGATTTGTTGTTGTAGCGCTCGACGATGCCTTCCTTCTGCAAACGCTTGGCGATGTTCTTCGGCGGGTCGCCGCGCTCGAACTCATCGACGATGCCAATGCGGATCAGGTCCTTGATCTTCACCTCGACCGGCAGCGTGCAGCAGCTGGACACGCAGCCACCGCACATGTGGGCGGAATATTTCTGCCAGGTCTCTAGACGGTCGAGTTCCGCGGCGGCGATCAGTTGAGGCTTCATCAAGGTTCCAAGGTGGGGCTGTATCCGGGCGCGCGATCATACCGGGATTGGTGGTTTTTTGAACAATATTTTGCAGATTTCATCTCCAACGGTGCAGGGGCGAAAAGCAGGCACGGCCCCTGCATCAATTTCCAGCAATGGTGAATGAGTTAAAAAACTGCCGAACCAGCACGTCTACCGTCTGTCAGACCGACTAGGCTCTAGCAACTCCTTCAATCTCGCCCGAGGTCGCACCGATGTCTCAGGAACCGCTTGCACGAGAAGCAGAGGTAGCCGCATTCCGCGATGCTGTCTTGACCAAACTCACTTACGCGGTGGGCAAGGACCCGGATCACGCCTTCGACCACGACTGGTTCGAAGCCATTGCGCTGGCCGCCCGCGACCAGATGGTCGACCACTGGATGAACCACACGCGGCGCATCTACCGCAAAGGCCAGAAGCGGGTGTATTACCTCTCGCTGGAATTCCTGATCGGCCGTTTGCTCTACGACAGCCTGAGCAACCTGGGTGTGTTGGAGATTGCCCGCGAAGCCCTGTCCGAACTGGGCGTGGACCTGGAACGCATCCGCCTGCTGGAGCCCGATGCGGCGCTCGGCAACGGTGGCCTGGGCCGCCTGGCCGCGTGCTTTATGGAAAGCATGTCGACCCTGGGCATTGCCGGCCACGGCTATGGCATCCGCTATGAACACGGCCTGTTCCGCCAGGCGATCGTCGACGGCTGGCAGCAAGAGCAGACCGAACGCTGGCTGGATTTCGGCAACCCGTGGGAGTTCGAGCGCGCCGAAGTGATCTACCCGATCGGCTTTGGCGGCAGCGTCGAAACCCTGGCGGACGCCTCCGGCAAGATGATCCAGGTATGGACGCCCAACGAAACCGTGCGCGCAGTGGCGTACGACACGCCGGTGGTCGGCTGGCGCGGTGCCAGTGTCAACACCCTGCGCCTGTGGCGCGCCCGTGCGGTAGAAGACCTGCACCTGGAGCGCTTCAACGCCGGTGACCATTTGGGCGCCGTAGCGGAAGTGGCCCGCGCCGAAAGCATCTCCCGAGTGCTTTACCCGGCCGACAGCACCGAAGCGGGGCAGGAATTGCGCCTGCGCCAGGAATACTTCTTCGTCTCCGCCTCCTTGCAGGACTTGCTGCGCCGCCACAAGAACATGCACGGCTCGGTACTCAGCCTGGGCGAACACGCCGCGATTCAGCTCAACGACACCCACCCGTCCATCGCCGTGGCTGAGTTGATGCGCCAACTGGTCGACCTGCATGACATCCCGTGGGAAGCCGCGTGGGATGTGACGGTTGAAACCCTTTCCTACACCAATCACACCTTGTTGCCCGAAGCGTTGGAAACCTGGCCTGTCGGTTTGATGGAACGCATGTTGCCCCGGCATATGCAGATCATCTACCTGATCAACGCCCAGCACATCGATTCGCTGCGCGCCAAGGGCATCCACGATTTCGACGTATTGCGTGCCGTGTCGCTGATCGAAGAAGACAACGGCCGCCGCGTGCGCATGGGTAACCTGGCGTTTCTGGGCTCCCACAGCGTCAACGGCGTTTCCGGGCTGCACACCCAGCTGATGCGCAGCACGGTGTTCTCCGAACTGCACAAGCTGTACCCGGAGCGCATCAACAACAAAACCAACGGCATCACCTTCCGCCGCTGGCTGTACCAGGCCAACCCCAAGCTCACCGAGATGCTGGTGGAGGCTCTGGGGCCGGACATCCTCGACACCATGGAAACCCGCCTGACGGAGCTGGAGACCTTCGCCGAGAAGCAGGTTTTCCGCAAAGCCTTCGCCGAGCAGCGCCTGCACAGCAAGCGTGCACTGGCCGAGATCATCCACGAGCGCCTGGGCATTTCGGTGAACCCGGCGGCGATGTTCGATGTGCAGGTCAAGCGGATTCACGAATACAAGCGCCAGTTGCTCAACCTGCTGCACACCGTGGCCTTGTACCAGGCAATCCGCGCCGAGCCAGGCACCGATTGGGTGCCGCGCGTGAAAATCTTCGCGGGCAAGGCGGCAGCCAGCTATCACCAGGCCAAGTTGATCATCAAGCTGACCAACGACATCGCTCGCACCGTGAACAACGACCCGACCGTGCGCGGTTTGCTCAAGGTGGTGTTCCTGCCCAACTACAACGTGAGCCTGGCGGAAAGCATCATTCCGGCAGCGGATTTGTCGGAGCAGATTTCCACTGCCGGCTTTGAGGCTTCAGGCACCAGCAACATGAAGTTCGGCCTCAACGGCGCGCTGACCATCGGCACCATGGACGGCGCCAACGTGGAGATGCACGAGCGCGTGGGCGCCGAGCATATGTTTATCTTCGGCCTCAGCGCCCAGCAGGTGGAAGCGCGCAAGCACGCCGGTGAGTTCAACGCGGGGCCGGACATTGCCGCCTCCCATCGCCTTAACGATGTGCTGCAAGCGATCCGTGGCGGGGTGTTCTCGCCGGATGATCCGGGCCGCTACGTGGGCTTGATCGACGGGCTGATCGACTACGACCGCTTCCTGGTATGCGCCGATTTCGACGCTTACTGGGACGCCCAGGCGCGGGTCGAGGCGCATTGGCATGATTCCAAGGCCTGGTGGCGCTCAGCGGTGCTTAACACGGCGCGCATGGGCTGGTTCAGCTCGGACCGCACCATCCGCGAATACGCCACCGAGATCTGGAAAGCCCTCGACTAAACACCGCAATACCCTATGTGGGAGCTGCTTGTGTGGCCAGGAAGCTTGCTCCCTGGCCACACAAGCAGCTCCCACATTAGCTTTGCGTCGATATACTAGGCCTCGGTTTGCCCGCCTCGGGCTGCTTAGGGATATCGACCATGCAATGGATTTTCATGCTGATTGGCCTGGCGCTCGGCTGGGCGTTCGATGAGTCGTTTTCGGACGCCGGCATCGGTGCATTGCTGGGCTTGGGCATTGGCCAGGCGATTCGCCTGTCCAGGCTGTCGGCCCAGGCGGAGCAACAAGCGCGTCAGTTGGAAACCACGCAGAAGGCGCTGATCGCCCTGGGCGAACGCTTGCGCCAGCTGGAGGTGCCGACGCCGACCCGCAACGAAATCGTCGAATCCCCCATCCCTGAGCCGGTACCTGCGGTTGAAAGGCCTGAACTTGTCTGGGAGTTGCCCGCCGAACTGGCGCCTGTCGCCATGACGGCCGAGGCCAGCCAGCCGTTGCCGGATGACGTCTGGGCCCAGGCGCCGACGCCAGCACCGGCCCCCGCGCCCAAAGAACCCGCCATCCCCCGTGGCCCCAACCTGATCGAGCGCGCCATCGGCGGCGCACGCAATTGGCTGTTCGGCGGCAACACCGTGCTGCGCGTTGGCGTGGTGCTGCTGTTTCTTGGCCTGGCCTTTTTGCTGCGTTATGCCACCGAAGGCGTGGTGGTGCCGATTGAACTGCGTTATGCCGGGGTTGCCGCTGCCGCCATCGGCCTGCTGGGCCTGGGTTGGTGGTTACGGCTGCGCAACAGCAATTACGGCCTGATGCTGCAAGGTACCGGGATTGCCGTGTTGTACCTGACGGTGTTTGCCGCGATGCGCTTGCACCCCTTGATCGACCCGAGCGCCGCATTGGGCCTGCTGGTGGCGGTCACGGTGTTCTCGGCCATCCCGGCGATCACCCAGGATGCCCTCGGCCTGGCGTGCGCTGCGGCGCTGGGTGGGTTTGCCGCGCCGATTCTGACCTCAACCGGCGCCGGTAATCATGTGGCGCTGTTCAGTTACTTTGCCTTGCTCAACGCCGGCATTCTGGCCATCGCGTGGTTCAAGGCCTGGCGCCTGCTCAACCTGATCGGATTTGTCGGCACCTTCGGCATAGGGTTCGCCTGGGGCATGCGTTCCTACACGCCGGAACTGCTGTGGAGCACCGAGCCATTCCTGATCCTGTTTTTCCTGATGTACCTGGCCATCGGCCTGTTGTTCGCCCGCCGCAAGCTGCAAGAGGTGGGCGATGCGCCCGAAGGCCGTGAGGCGCTGCTGCGCTGGTCGGCGGCCAAGGGTGATTATGTCGATGGCAGCATGCTGTTCGGCCCGCCGTTGGTAGGCTTTGGCTTGCAGTTCGCCGTGGTGCAACACCTGGAGTTTGCCGCCGCGTTCAGTGCACTGGGTTTAGGCCTTATCTACATGGGCTTGGCGTGGCTGCTGAGTGGCGGGCGCGCCTTGCTGCTGGCCGAAACTTGCCTGGCGCTGGGCGTGATCTTTGCCAGCCTGGCGATACCGCTGGGCCTCGACGCGCGCTGGACGGCGGCGGCCTGGGCGGTGGAGGGCGCCGGGATCTTCTGGCTCGGCTTGCGTCAGCAGCGGCCGTTGGCTCGCGCGTTTGGCCTGTTGTTACAGTTGGGGTCCGCGCTGGCGTTCCTCAGCGAACTGCGCGTTGGCGAGTTGACCCTGCTCGACGGTGCCCCACTGGGCGCGCTGTTGCTGGGCGCAGCGCTGTTGTTCAGCTTCGATCAGTTGCGCAAGGCCTCGACCGAACAAGCCGCGGGCTGGGAGCGCAACGGCCTGCCGGTGCTGGCGAGCCTGGGCCTGACCTTTTTGTACCTGCTTGCGCCGTTGTTGTTGCTGACCCAAGGCACCGCCATCAGTTGGGCAATCGCCGGGCTGCTGACACTGTTTGTAGGCCTGCGCATCGGCTCGCGCACCTTCCTGTTCACTGCCTTCGGTGTGCAATTGCTCGGTGGGGCGTTGTTCCTCCTGCGCCTTCAGGGCGGTGATGGGGCCGCGGTATTCAGCGCCGGCTGGACCGGCTTGTTGACCGCCTCGTTGATCGGCCTGGCGTTGGTCGGCGGCATGCTGTTGGCGGCACGCGATGAGAGGGTGCGCAGCGATGTGCGGCTGCTGCGTGGCTTGTCGGTGGTGCTGCTGGCCGGCTTGGTGCTGATCAACCTCGCGGTGCTGTTTGTACTGCCATGGGAAAGCGCCAGCGGCGTGTGGGCGGCCAGTGGCTTGCTGATCATCTGGTTGAGCCTGTACCTGCAACAACGCGTGAGTTTCGTGTTTGGTTTGCTGCTGCAAGTAGTGGGTGGCGCCTCGTTCCTGTTGGCGGTGCCGCAGTTGCTCGGGCCGTTGAGCAGCGAGGGCTTGCGCCCCTTGGCGCACAGCGGTTTCTGGACGCCGATGGTGCTGGGCCTGGCGGCAATGGTGGGCGCCTGGCGCTTGCATCGTGAGCCGCAGGCGCCGGTGTTTGCCGTGTTGAAGTTGCAGCGCCTGTCCGACCTGCTGCTGGTGTGGGGCGCGGCCTGGTGGGCATTGGCGTTGATCGGCGAAGTGCTGCGGTTTATCCCGCAGGAGCTGCAAGGCGCATGTTTGCTCGGTATCGCGGCGGTGAGCGTGGCGAGCTGGGCGCTGTTGGCCGCACGTTTGCGCTGGGCATCTCTGGGCATGCTGTGTGCCTTGCTGATGCCGGCGGCGGGCGTGGTGTTGCTGGTGTCTGCCCATGATTACTATCACCCGGCGGCGCAGTACGGCTGGCTGGCGTGGTTGGCGGTGTTTGTGGTGCATTTCATCGCGCTGCGCCGTTTGGCGGCGGTGGTGCCGGGCACGGCAGTGAGCGTCGCTCATGTGCTCGGCTGCTGGATGTTGATCGGTGTGTTGGCGCTGGAACTGCGATACGGCCTGTTGCTGCTGTCGAGTGAGTACAACGCCTGGCGCTGGCTGGGTTGGGCGATTCTGCCAAGCCTGTACCTGGTGCTGGCGGCGGCACCGCGCAGCTGGCCGTGGCCGGTGTCGGCCTACCCGCGTGAATACCGTGTGCTGGCCGCGTTGCCGCTGGCGGTATTGATGCTCGGCTGGTTCTGGTTGGCGAACATCTTCAGCGACGGCACGGCGAAACCGCTGCCGTACGTGCCATTGCTCAACCCGTTGGACGTGGGCCTGCTGTTCGCATTGCTGGGTATTTACCTGTGGTCGCGCAGCGTGGCGCCGCAGCGCGGGCCGCGTGCAGAGCTGATCGCCCAAGGTGTCGCGGGGGCTTCGCTGTTTGCCTTCTTCACGGCCTTGGTGATGCGCACCGCCCACCATTGGGTGGGCGTGCCGTTCCAGCTGGATGACTTGCTGGCGTCCATGTGGGTGCAGGCCGGCCTGTCGCTGGTCTGGACCCTGATCGCCCTGGGCCTGATGATCGGCGGCCACCTGCGCCATCGTCGCGAAGTGTGGCTGATCGGCGCGGCGTTGATTGCGGTGGTGGTCGCCAAGCTGTTCTTTGTCGAGCTGAGTAACCGTGGCGGGCTGGCGCGGATCGTGTCGTTTATTGGTGTGGGCGGGCTGTTGCTGGTGGTGGGTTACTTTGCACCGCTGCCGCCCAAACGCGTCGAGCCGGTGTTGGAAACTGAAGGAGCATCCTCTTGATCGGTAAGTTGAGCGTGATTGCGTTGGGCATGTGTTCGACGTTGTCGGTGTGGGCGCAAGAAACGCCCGCCGACTTCACCACACAGGTGCCGTTGGCGGTCAGTGGCAACGGGCCCTGGTATCGCCTGGCGTTGCCGCTGTCGGTGCAATTGAGCGCGCGCCAGGCGGATCTTAGTGATGTGCGCGTGTTCAACGGCGCCGGCGAGCCCCAGGCTTACGCGCTGTCGCGCCAGGCCGCGCAACGCACCGAAAGCCGCGACGTGACGGATGTGAAGTGGTTCCCGCTGTACGCCGCCGACACCCGTGAAAGCGTGCCGGATGTGGTGATGAAGTCCACTGCCGAAGGCACCTTGCTGCAAGTGCTCCCGCCCAAGACCGGCGCGCAAGTGTTGCGTGGCTGGGTGCTGGACGCCAGTTCGATCAAGGCGCCGTTGCAGCAGTTGAGCCTGGACTGGAGCCGCGAGCAGGACGGTTTCCAGCGTTTCAGCATTGAAGCCAGCGATGACTTGCAGCACTGGCAGGCATGGGGCGACGGGCAAGTGGCGCGCTTGTCGTTTGCCGACGAGCGTGTCGAGCAGCATGACGTGAGCTTGCCGGGGCAAACGGCGCGTTATCTGCGCCTGGTGTGGCAAGGGCAGGCGGCACCGCAGTTGACGTCGGCCAAACTGGTTAGCGCGACCAGCAGCAGCCTGCCGCTGCCATTGGTGTGGTCGCAGCCGCTGTCGGGCACGCGGCTCAAGGCCGGTGAATACAGCTGGCAGCTGCCGACAGGGCTGCATGTGGAGCGCTTGCGCGTCGAGCTCAAGCAGCCCAACACGCTGGCGCCCGTGACGTTGGCGGGGCGGCGGGAAGCCAATCAAGCCTGGCAGCCGTTGAGCAATGGCTTGTTGTATCGCCTGACCCAGAACGGCCAGGACGTGGTGCAGGATGAGTTGCAATTGCCTGGCGTTGCCGTGGGCGAACTCAAGTTGCAGGTGGACGAGCGCGGCGGCGGCCTGGGCGTGGAAGCGCCGGCATTGCGTTTTGCTGTGCGCGCCACGCAGTTGGTGTTCCTGGCGCGCGGTGAGCCACCGTTTACTTTGGCGTTGGGCAACCCGTCGATAAAGGCCGGGAACTTGCCGCTGTCGACGCTGATTCCCGACTACAGCGCCGAGCGTCTCAAGCGCTTGGGGCAGGCCACGGTCGCAGGCGACGTGACGGTCAAATCGCCTGCGATTACCGTTTCGCCCGAAGCCGGCACCGACTGGAAGAAACTCGGCCTGTGGGCCGTGCTCCTGCTGGGTGTGGCGGCGCTAGGGGCGATGGCCTACAGTTTGTTGCGTGCACCGGCGGCCAAGCCGTGAACTCTATTGGGGTTAAATCCTCTGATTAGAGGAAATAACCCTCGACTCGCGTTAAACTGCGCGGGTTTTTAAGCCCCCCATTTTCCGGAGCCTTCCATGTCCCGCGTTACCCTGAGTCGCTATTTGATCGAGCAGACCCGCAGCAACAACACGCCTGCCGATCTGCGCTTCCTTATCGAAGTGGTGGCGCGTGCTTGCAAGGAAATCAGCCACGCCGTGTCCAAAGGCGCACTCGGTGGTGTTCTGGGCAGCATGGGCACTGAAAACGTCCAAGGTGAAGTGCAGAAGAAGCTCGACGTGATTTCCAACGAAATCCTGCTCGAAGCCAACGAATGGGGTGGTCACCTGGCCGGCATGGCGTCCGAAGAAATGGACAATGCCTACCAGATCCCGGGCAAATACCCGAAGGGCGCTTACCTGCTGGTGTTCGACCCACTGGACGGCTCGTCCAACATCGACATCAACGCACCGGTCGGCACCATCTTCTCGGTATTGCGCTGCCCGAATGAATACCTGAGCCAGAACGAAGCCTTGAACGAAAAGGCCTTCCTGCAGCCAGGCACCGAGCAGGTGGCTGCCGGTTACGCCATCTACGGCCCGCAGACCATGCTGGTGCTGACCCTGGGCGACGGCGTTAAAGGCTTTACCCTGGACCGCGAAATGGGCAGTTTCGTACTGACCCACGAAGACATCACCATTCCGGCTTCCACCCAGGAATTTGCGATCAACATGTCCAACCAGCGTCACTGGGAAGAGCCCGTGACCCGCTACGTGGGCGAGTTGATGGCCGGCGAAGAAGGCCCGCTGAAAAAGAACTTCAACATGCGCTGGGTCGCTGCGATGGTAGCCGACGTGCACCGCATCCTGACCCGCGGTGGCCTGTTCATGTACCCACGTGACAGTCGCGAGCCTTCCAAGCCGGGCAAGCTGCGCTTGATGTATGAAGCCAACCCGATGTCGTTCCTGGTTGAGCAAGCAGGCGGCGCGTCCACCGACGGCCATCAGCGCATCCTCGACATCCAGCCGGAAGGCCTGCACCAGCGCGTGGCGGTGTTCCTGGGCTCGAAGGAAGAAGTTGAACGTGTAACCGCTTATCACAAGAAGTAAACCTCTGTGGCGAGGGCGCTTGCTCCCGTTGGGCTGCGAAGCGGCCCCAAAAAGCTTACGGGCGCTGCGCACCCGAACGGGAGCAAGCTCCCTCGCCACAGAAGCATTCAAGACTTGAAGTTTTGAATGAAAAGAAGCCCCGAAACGTTTCAGCGTTTTCGGGGCTTTTTTGTTTTTGCCCGTCGGGAACCAGACACCCCTTTTCCCTTCTAAGCTTCTGGCAGATACCCCAGCTGCTTTGTCTCTCCAGGAGCTTTTCCATGTCTTTACGCCGTCTCGCTTTGCTGGCTTTTTGCGTGCTGTTAGCCGCGTGCAGCAAGGTCAATCAAGAAAATTACGCAAAGCTGTCGGCTGGCATGGCCAAGGCCGAGGTAGAGTCGTTGCTGGGTAAGCCGACCGATTGTTCCGGTGCGCTGGGCATGTCCAGCTGTACGTGGGGCGATAAAAACAGCTTTATCAGCGTGCAGTACGCCGGTGACAAAGTTCTGATGTTTTCCGGGCAAGGCCTGAAGTAAACCGGGGCGCGAGCCTGCGGGAGAAGAAGAATGATGCGTTTTGTTTTGTTTCTTTGCGCCAGTGTGTTTTTGGCGGGCTGCGCCAGCCATTCTGGCGATGATCTGCAACCCAAGACCGCGAGCAACGTCAACCTCAAGCGTTACCAGGGCACCTGGTATGAGTTGGCCCGATTGCCGATGTACTTCCAGCGCAACTGCGCGCAGTCCGAAGCTCGCTACACCCTGTTGCCGGATGGCGACATGTCGGTGTTCAACCGCTGCCTGACCACTGAGTGGAAGTGGGAAGAAGCCAAGGGCACGGCCACGCCGCAAGTGCCGGGCAAGACCGACAAGCTCTGGGTGGAATTCAATAACTGGTTCACGGCGCTGCTGCCGGGCGTCGCCAAAGGCGATTACTGGGTGCTGTACGTGAGTGAGGACTACAAGACCGCCATCGTCGGCAGCCCGAGCCGACGCTACATGTGGATCTTGTCGCGCACGCCGACGGTGAGTGCCGACACTCGCGAAGACCTGCTGAGCAGGGCGCGCCAGCAGGGTTATGACACCACGCGGTTGATCTGGCGTACGTCGGACAAACAGATGGCGAAGACTTCGCAATAACCTGAGGTCACCCTCAATCTAATGTGGGAGCTGGCTTGTGTGGGAGCTGGCTTGCCTGCGATGCAGACACCTCGGTGTATCAGTTACACCAAGGTGATGCTATCGCAGGCAAGCCAGCTCCCACATTTATTTTGTGTCGGCTGTTAGCCCAGCAAGTCTCTCAGCACTTGAATGAACGCTCGGCTGCTTTCTTCTTCGCCGGCATGATGCCCATCGCGCACCACCCACTTGCCGTTAACCAGCACATCGCGCACTTGGCGATCACCTCCGGCGAACAACCAGCGATTCAGAATCCCATCCTCGGTCGCCGTCGCCAGGTACGGGTCATTGCCATCCAGCACAATCCAATCTGCCCGCTTGCCCACTTCCAACCGACCAATCGGCTGCCCCAGTGCTTGGGCGCCGCCGTCGAGCGCAGCATCGAACAACGTGCGGCCAACCATTGGCTGATCACTGCGGTACAGACGGTTGCGCCGCTGGTCCCGCAGGCGCTGGCCATATTCGAGCCAACGCAACTCCTCCACCACGCTCAGTGACACATGGCTGTCGGAACCGATACCCATGCGCCCGCCTTGAGCGAGGAAATCCACCGCCGGAAAAATCCCGTCGCCCAGGTTGGCTTCGGTGGTCAGGCACAAGCCGGCAATGGCCCGGCTCTTGGCCATGCGCGTGACTTCATCGGCGTCGGCATGGGTGGCGTGTACCAGGCACCAACGCTCATCCACTTCAACATTGTCATACAGCCATTGCAGCGGGCGTTTGCCGCTCCAGGCCAGGCAGTCATCGACTTCCTTTTGCTGCTCGGCGATGTGGATGTGTACCGGGCAAGTCTTGTCGCTGGCGCCCAGCACCTCATTGATCTGTTCGGGAGTGACGGCACGCAACGAGTGGAAACACAGGCCCAGCTGCTGCGCTGGTTGCGCCGCCAGAATGGGTTTCAGGCGTGCTTGCAGGTCCAGGTAATCTTCGGTGCTGTTGATAAAGCGCCGCTGGCCTTCATTCGGCGCCTGGCCACCAAAACCGGAGTGGGTGTAGAGCACTGGCAGCAACGTCAGGCCGATGCCACTGCTGGCCGCCGCCTGGCTGATCTGCCGCGACAGCTCGGTGCGATCGGCATACACCTGGCCGCTGACGTCGTGGTGCACATAATGAAACTCGGCCACCGAGGTGTAGCCGGCCTTGAGCATCTCGATATACAGCTGGCGGGCGATGACCTGCAATTGCTCGGGGTTGATCTTGCCGACCATGCGGTACATCAAGTCGCGCCAGGTCCAGAAGCTGTCATTCGGGTTGCCGGCCACTTCGGCCAAACCGGCCATGGCGCGCTGGAACGCATGGGAGTGCAGGTTGGGCATGCCCGCCAGAACCGGGCCTCTGAGCCGTTCGGCGTTGTCTGCGCTGGCATTGGGCTCAACGTGGGTCAGTACGCCATCGGCGCTGACATCAAAGCGTACATCGTTGGCCCATCCATTAGGCAGCAGCGCGCGTTCGGCAAAGAAAGCGGACATGATCAAGGCACCCCGGTCGTGTGTTTATTTGTATATACATATACAGACGTTTGCCTGCTCGGTAAACTCCGGCAATCTATGCATCTTTTCCCCCTGCAAGGATTCCCTGTGCCGACTCCGCCTGCCAAGTCTTCGCTGGCTGCCCACATGGACGAAAGTCCGGCGCCCTTGTATGCCCGCGTCAAACAGATGATCAGCCAGCAAATCCTCAACGGCAACTGGCCGCCCCATTACCGCGTGCCGTCGGAGAGCGAACTGGTCAGCCAATTGGGCTTCAGCCGCATGACCATCAACCGCGCCCTGCGCGAACTCACCGCCGAAGGTCTGCTGGTGCGCATGCAAGGCGTCGGCACCTTCGTCGCCGAGCCCAAGAGCCAGTCGGCGCTGTTTGAAGTGCACAACATTGCCGATGAGATCGCCTCCCGCGGTCATCGGCATACCTGCCAGGTTATTCACCTGGGCGAAGAGGCCGCCGGTTCCGAGCGCGCCGTGGCCCTGGAAATGCGTGAAGGCGGGCGGGTGTTCCACTCGCTGATCGTGCATTTTGAAAACGATATTCCCGTGCAAATCGAAGACCGTTTCGTCAACGCCCTGGTGGCGCCGGAATACCTGCAGCAGGATTTCACCCAGCAAACGCCGTACGCCTACCTCAACCAGGTCGCGCCACTGACCGAGGGCGAGCATGTGGTTGAAGCCATCCTCGCCGACGCCGCCGAGTGCAAGCTGTTGCAGATCGAGCCAAGCGAGCCCTGCCTGTTGATTCGCCGCCGCACCTGGTCCGGCCGCCAGCCGGTCACCGCCGCGCGTTTGATCCACCCCGGTTCCCGTCATAGCCTGGAAGGACGTTTCAGTAAATGAGTGAAGTGAAAGTCTGGCGCGCCGCCGACTACATCCGCATGCCGTGGAAAAACGGCGGCGGCAGCACCGAAGAAATCACCCGTGACGCAGGCACTGGCCTGGATGGCTTTGGCTGGCGCCTGTCGATTGCCGATATTGCCGAGTCGGGCGGGTTTTCTACCTTTGCCGGCTACCAGCGCGTGATCACCGTGATCAAAGGCGCGGGCATGGTCCTGACCGTGGATGGCGAGGAACAGCGCGGGCTGTTACCGCTGCAGCCGTTCGCCTTCAAGGGTGACAGCCAAGTGTCGTGCCGCCTTATTACCGGGCCGATCCGCGATTTCAACCTGATTTATTCGCCTGAGTGTTACCACGCACGGTTGCAGTGGATTGACGGCGTGCAGCGGTTTTTCAGCACGGCGCACACGGTGTTGGTGTTCAGTGTGGCGGATGAGGTGAAGGTGCTGGGTGAAAAGCTCGGCCATCACGATTGCCTGCAAATCGACGGTAACAATGACCTGCTCGACCTCCCGATAACCGGCCGCTGCTGCCTGATCGAACTGACCGCACGCGGTTAAAAAAGTGTGGGAGCTGGCTTGCCTGCGATAGCGGTGTGTCAGTCAGCACATCTGATGCTGACACACCGCTATCGCAGGCAAGCCAGCTCCCACATTTGCTCTTCATTGCTCATAAAATCTGTTTCCAGCCCGCGCACCAATTTGTTACCGAATGCCCCAGCTTGGCGCAATGCCAGGCGGTCATGAACAATTTCCCCGGCCGCAAACTCCCTCTGTAAGAAATTTCACCAAGCCTCAAAGCCTTAATTTCCAAGGCTTTCACACGCCTCCCAAAAAAATCTCAACCGCTCTCTGACCAAGTTGGCCGCTTGATTGCATATGCTTGTACATACAAGTAAAGATGTGTGCGTAAGACTCTCCTTCGCACCATCAATGTTCGCGCACCATGCCGAGGAGTCCAGCTGTGACCGATTTTTCGAAAGCCAAGCCTACTAAATACCGTGACGTCGAAATCCGTGCCGCTCGCGGTAACAAGCTCACCGCCAAAAGCTGGCTGACTGAAGCACCGTTGCGCATGCTGATGAACAACCTTGATCCGCAAGTGGCCGAGAACCCGAAAGAATTGGTGGTGTACGGCGGTATCGGCCGTGCGGCGCGCAACTGGGAGTGCTACGACCAGATCGTCGAGAGCCTCACTAACCTGAATGACGACGAGACCCTGCTGGTGCAATCCGGCAAGCCGGTCGGCGTGTTCAAGACCCACAGCAACGCCCCGCGCGTGCTGATCGCCAACTCCAACCTGGTGCCGCACTGGGCCAGCTGGGAGCACTTCAACGAACTGGATGCCAAGGGCCTGGCCATGTACGGCCAGATGACCGCCGGCAGCTGGATCTACATTGGCAGCCAGGGCATCGTGCAGGGCACCTACGAAACCTTCGTGGAAGCCGGCCGCCAGCATTACAACAGCGACCTCACCGGCCGCTGGGTCCTCACCGCCGGCCTCGGCGGCATGGGCGGCGCTCAGCCGTTGGCTGCGACCCTGGCTGGCGCCTGCTCGCTGAACATCGAGTGCCAGCAGGTCAGCATCGATTTTCGTCTGGCCAGCCGTTATGTCGACGAGCAAGCCACCGACCTCGACGACGCCCTGGCGCGTATCGCCAAATACACCAAGGAAGGCAAGGCCATCTCCATCGCCTTGCTGGGCAACGCGGCCGAAATCCTGCCGGAACTGATCAAGCGCGGCGTGCGCCCGGACATGGTCACCGACCAGACCAGCGCCCACGACCCACTCAACGGCTACCTGCCGGCCGGCTGGACCTGGGACGAATACCGCGCCCGCGCCAAGACCGAGCCGGCTGCGGTGATCAAGGCCGCCAAGCAATCGATGGCCGTGCACGTCAAAGCCATGCTGGAATTCCAGAAGCAAGGCATTCCGACCTTCGACTACGGCAACAATATCCGCCAGATGGCCCAGGAAGAAGGCGTGGAAAACGCGTTCGACTTCCCAGGCTTCGTACCGGCCTACATCCGCCCACTGTTCTGCCGTGGTATCGGCCCGTTCCGCTGGGCTGCACTGTCGGGCGACCCGCAAGACATCTACAAGACCGACGCCAAAGTCAAAGAGCTGATCCCGGACGACGCGCACCTGCATAACTGGCTGGACATGGCCCGCGAGCGCATCAGCTTTCAGGGCTTGCCGGCACGTATCTGCTGGGTTGGCCTGGGCCAGCGCGCCAAGCTTGGCCTGGCATTCAACGAAATGGTACGCAGCGGCGAGCTGTCGGCGCCGGTGGTGATCGGCCGTGACCACCTCGACTCCGGCTCGGTCGCCAGCCCCAACCGCGAAACCGAAGCCATGCAGGACGGCTCCGACGCTGTGTCCGACTGGCCACTGCTCAACGCCCTGCTCAACACCGCAAGCGGCGCGACCTGGGTGTCGCTGCACCACGGCGGTGGCGTGGGCATGGGCTTCTCCCAGCACTCTGGCATGGTGATCGTCTGCGACGGTACCGACGAAGCGGCTGAGCGCATTGCCCGCGTACTGCACAACGACCCGGCCACGGGGGTGATGCGTCACGCCGATGCCGGTTACCAGATCGCCATCGACTGCGCCAAGGAGCAGGGCCTGAACCTGCCGATGATCAAGTAACGGCTGGCCTGGTTCCTGTGGGAGCTGGGTTGTGTGGGAGCTGGCTTGCCTGCGATGCGGGCGACTCGGTCTCTCAGCAGACCGAGGGGATGCCATCGCAGGCAAGCCAGCTCCCACAGTAGAACCCGCAATCTGCACACCCAGAACAATCCATCAGAGGTTGAACAACATGGCTGCAAATGACACCACCCCGTTGATCGAAAGGCGTTCGATCGACTACATCCCGGAAGCGGAAAGACACGGTCGTCTATTGAGCCAGTTCACCCTGTGGATGGGTGCCAACCTGCAAATCACCGCGATTGTCACCGGGGCTTTGGCCGTGGTGCTCGGCGGTGATGTGTTCTGGTCGTTGATCGGTCTTTTGATCGGCCAACTCATCGGCGGCGGCGTCATGGCGTTGCATGCGGCGCAAGGGCCAAAGCTTGGCCTGCCCCAGATGATCTCCAGCCGGGTGCAGTTCGGGGTTTATGGTGCAGCCATCCCGATTGTGCTGGTCTGTTTGATGTACCTCGGTTTCACCGCGACCGGGACCGTGCTGTCGGGGCAGGCGCTGGGCCAGTTGTTCGGGGTCAGCGACAGCGTCGGTATCCTGATTTTTGCCAGCGTGATCGTACTGGTCACCGTACTGGGTTACCGGGTGATCCACTTTATCGGGCGTGTCGCCAGCGTCATTGGCGTGATTGCCTTTGTCTATCTGTTCAGTCGTTTGATGAGCCAGACCGACGTTGGCGCGCTTTTGCAGATTCGCCACTTCAGCTGGAGCAGTTTCTTGCTGGCGGTATCGCTCGCGGCCTCCTGGCAGATCGCCTTCGGCCCTTACGTGGCGGACTATTCACGTTACCTGCCAAGCAAAACATCTTCGCTGAAAACCTTTTTCGCCGCCGGCGCCGGTTCAGTCATTGGTGCTCAGGTGGCGATGGTCCTTGGCGTGTTTGCCGCGGCCATGTCCAACGGGCAATTTGCCGGTCACGAAGTCGCCTACATCGTTGGGTTGAGTGGTACGGGCGCCACCGCCGCGCTGCTGTACTTCAGCATCGCGTTCGGCAAGGTCACCATCTCTACCCTGAACTCCTACGGCAGCTTCATGTGCATTGCGACCATCATCAGCGGCTTTCGTGGTCGCCTGGAGGTCACGCGCCTGCAACGTCTGGTGTTCGTGCTGGTGATTGTCGGCACTGCCACCCTGATCGCGTTGCTCGGCCAGCACTCGTTCCTCGGTGCATTCAAGTCTTTCATCCTGTTTCTGCTGGCGTTCTTTACGCCGTGGAGTGCGATCAACCTGGTGGATTACTACTGCATCACCCGCGAGCGCTATGACGTACCGGCCTTGGCCGACCCGAAGGGCCGCTACGGTCGCTGGAACCTGCTGGGTATCAGCGTCTATGTGTTCGGCGTGCTGGTGCAGTTGCCGTTCATCTCTACCAAGTTCTACACCGGCCCCTTGGTTGCCGCGCTGGGTGATGTGGATATCTCCTGGATCATCGGCCTGGTACTGCCTGCGGCCCTGTATTACGTATGTGCGAAAAAATGGCACGGCACAGTGCCCGATCAACTGATCCTGCCAAGAGAGCAGGGCGCTGCACCAACGACAAACGGGCTGGCTGCACAAGCCTGATGGGACGTGGACAGGGCAGGATGCCTACTGACTGCCGTAATCCATTTCAAGATTGGGAGCGTCACAACAATGAAGATGAATAAAACCCTGCTGGCCACCGTGTTATCTGCAGGCTTGCTGGCCTCTGCCGGGGCCCAGGCGGCGGGTTGGTGCGAGTCCGGCAAACCGGTGAAATTCGCCGGGCTGAACTGGGAAAGCGGCATGTTGCTCACCGACATCCTGCAAACCGTGCTGGAGAAAGGCTACGACTGCAAAACCGACAGCTTGCCGGGCAATTCCATCACCATGGAAAACGCCCTGAGCAGCAACGACATCCAGGTGTTCGCCGAAGAGTGGGTAGGCCGCAGCGAGGTCTGGAACAAGGCCGAGAAGGCCGGCAAAGTCGTTGGCGTTGGCGCCCCCGTTGTCGGTGCCGTCGAAGGCTGGTACGTGCCGCGTTACGTGATCGAAGGCGACGCCAAGCGCAAGCTGGAACCCAAGGCGCCGGACCTGAAAAACATCGCCGACCTGGCCAAATACGCCTCGGTGTTCAAGGACCAGGAAGAGCCGTCCAAAGGCCGCTTCTACAACTGCCCGGCCGGCTGGACCTGTGAACTGGACAACAGCGAGATGCTCAAAAGCTATGGCCTGGAAAGCACCTACACCAACTTCCGCCCTGGCACCGGCCCGGCGCTGGATGCCGCTGTGCTGTCGAGCTACAAGCGTGGCGAGCCGATCCTGTTCTACTACTGGTCGCCCACCCCGCTGATGGGCCAGGTTGATCTGGTCAAGCTCGAAGAAAAGCCCGGTGTGGATAAAAGCGTGAGCATCAAGGTCGGCCTGTCCAAGACCTTCCACGAGCAAGCGCCTGAACTGGTAGCGGTGCTGGAAAAGGTCAACCTGCCGATCGATCTGCTTAACCAGAACCTCGGCCGCATGGCCAAAGAGCGGATTGAGTCGCCAAAACTGGCGAAAATTTTCCTCAAGGAACATCCTGAAGTCTGGCACGCATGGGTGAGCGACGACGTAGCCAAGAAAATCGACGCGGCCTTGTAGGTCAAGGGTGTCCGGCTACCCTGAGGGGCTAGCCGGGCACACGGCCACAACCCACTGGATCGAGAGCACGATATGTTTCCTGAGAGTTTTACGTTTTCCATCGCCGACTGGGTCAACGGTTGGGTGGACTCACTGGTCACCAACTACGGTGATGTGTTCCGGCACATCTCCGACACGCTGTTATGGGCCATCGTCAACCTGGAAGGCTTGCTGCGCGCAGCGCCGTGGTGGTTGATGCTCGCCATTGTCGGCGGCATCGCCTGGCACGCCACCCGCAAGGTGGTGACCACGGCGGTGATCGTCGGTCTGCTGTTCCTGGTGGGCGCGGTTGGCCTGTGGGACAAGCTGATGCAAACCCTGGCGCTGATGATGGTTGCCACGGTGATTTCGGTGCTGATCGGCATTCCGCTGGGCATCCTGTCGGCACGCAGCAATCGCCTGCGTTCGGTATTGATGCCGCTGCTCGACATCATGCAAACCATGCCCAGCTTCGTGTATCTGATTCCGGTGCTGATGCTGTTTGGCCTGGGCAAGGTACCGGCGATTTTCGCCACGGTGATCTACGCCGCGCCGCCGCTGATACGCCTTACCGACTTGGGCATTCGCCAGGTTGACGGCGAAGTCATGGAAGCCATCAACGCCTTCGGTGCCAACCGCTGGCAGCAACTGTTTGGCGTGCAACTGCCGCTGGCGCTGCCGAGCATCATGGCCGGTATCAACCAGACCACCATGATGGCGTTGTCGATGGTGGTGATCGCCTCGATGATCGGCGCCCGTGGTTTGGGCGAAGACGTGCTCGTCGGCATCCAGACCCTCAACGTCGGCCGTGGCCTCGAAGCCGGGCTGGCGATTGTGATTCTTGCAGTGGTCATCGACCGCATTACCCAGGCCTATGGTCGTCCACGGCATGAGGCGAGCAAATGACTACTGTCAGCAAAATTGAAGTTAAAAACGTCTTCAAGATTTTCGGCAACCGCTCCAAGGAAGCCCTGGCGATGGTTGGCCAGGGCAAGACCAAGGACCAGGTGTTGGCCGAGACCGGTTGCGTGGTCGGCGTTAACGATCTGTCACTGAGCATCGGCACCGGCGAGATTTTTGTGATCATGGGCCTGTCGGGTTCGGGCAAGTCCACGTTGGTACGCCACTTCAACCGCCTGATCGACCCGACCAGCGGCCAAATCCTGGTGGACGGCGAAGACATCCTGCAACTGGACATGGAAGCCCTGCGCCAATTCCGCCGCCACAAGATCAGCATGGTATTTCAGAGCTTCGGCCTGCTGCCCCACAAGAGCGTGCTCGACAACGTCGCCTACGGCCTCAAGGTGCGCGGCGAAACCAAGCAGGTGTGCGCCGAACGTGCGCTGCACTGGATCGAAACCGTGGGCCTTAAGGGCTACGAAAACAAATACCCGCACCAGCTTTCCGGCGGCATGCGCCAACGTGTCGGCCTGGCCCGCGCCTTGGCGGCGGACACCGACATCATCCTGATGGACGAAGCCTTCAGCGCCCTCGACCCGTTGATCCGCGCCGAGATGCAGGACCAGTTGCTGGAGCTGCAAAAGACCCTGCACAAAACCATCGTGTTCATCACTCATGACCTCGACGAGGCGGTGCGCATTGGCAACCGCATTGCGATTCTCAAGGACGGCAAGCTGATCCAGGTCGGCACGCCGCGCGAGATTCTGCATTCGCCGGCGGATGAGTATGTGGACCGGTTTGTTCAGCGCCGCGCAGCGGTGGTCTGATCTGAGCCTTGTGGTGAGCCTATCGCAGGCAAGCCAGCTCCCACAGGGGAATGCATTCCAAAGGTGGGAGCTGGCTTGCCTGCGATAGGGCCGGTAAGGCTGCACAAGCATTGAAGAAGGTATGAAGATGTCCCAGGCAACAACAATCATCATCGCCGACGCCCCCCTGCGTTGGCAGGACGTGGTCGCCGTCGCCCGCCACGGCGCCGTGCTCGAACTTTCGGGCCACGCCTGGGCGCGCATCGACAATGCCCAGGCCATCGTGCAGCGCATCGTTACCCGCGGCGAACGCGCCTATGGCGTGAACACCGGCCTGGGCGCGCTGTGCAATGTGTCGCTCAAAGGTGAACAACTCAGCCAGTTGTCGCGCAACACGCTGCTGAGCCACGCCTGTGGCGTCGGCCCGGTGCTGAGCGACGAACAGACCCGCGCGATCATCTGCGCGGCTGTCATCAACTACAGCCACGGCAAATCCGGCCTGCACCCGCAGGTGGTGCATTCGCTGCTGGCGTTGCTCAACCATGGCATCACCCCGCAAGTACCGTCCCAGGGCTCGGTGGGCTACCTGACCCACATGGCCCACATTGGCGTGGCCTTGCTCGGCGTTGGTGAGGTGAGCTATCGCGGCCAGATCGTGACGGCGCACGCCGCATTAGAAGCCGAAGGTTTACAGCCTGTGGTGCTCGGCGCCAAAGACGGCCTGTGCCTGGTCAACGGCACGCCGTGCATGACCGGCCTGAGCTGCCTGGCCCTGGCTGACGCGCATCACCTGCTGCAATGGGCCGACGTGATCGGCGCCATGAGTTTCGAAGCCCAGCGTGGTCAGATCGACGCCTTCGACGAAGCCATCATCGCCCTCAAGCCACACCCAGGCATGCAGCAAGTCGGCATCAACCTGCGCGCCTTGCTCGACGGCAGTGAAGTGATCGCCAGCAGCAAAGGCATCCGCACCCAGGATGCGCTGAGCATCCGCTCGATCCCGCAGATTCATGGCGCGGCACGTGATCAGGTTGAACACGCCACGCGCCAGATCGAGACCGAACTCAACAGTGCCACCGACAACCCGCTGGTGCTCGGCACGCCGGACAACTACCGCGTGGTGTCCCAGGCCAACCCGCATGGGCAATCTGTGGCCCTGGCGGCCGATATGCTCGCCATCGCCATGGCCGAAATCGGCTCGGTGGCCGAGCGTCGCCTGGACCGCCTGATCAACCCGCATGTGAGTGGCTTGCCGGCGTTCCTGGTCAGCAACCCTGGGGTCAACTCCGGAATGATGATCGTGCAGTACGTCGCCGCCTCGTTATGCGGGCAGAACCGCCAGCTGGCGCAACCGGCGGTGCTCGACAATTTCGTCACCTCGGGCCTGCAGGAAGACCACTTGAGCATGGGCACCAACGCCGCGCTCAAGCTGCATCAGCTGTTGGCCAATGTCACCCAGATTCTCGCCATCGAGTACCTGTTGGCAGCCCAGGCATTTGAGTTTTTGAAGGACCAGCGTTTTGGCGCGGGTACTGACAGTGCCTGGCGTCTGCTCCGTGAAAAAGTCTCACCTTACGAGCAGGACCGCTGGCTGGCGCCGGACATCGCGAGCGCCGCCGCGTTGCTCAAGGACACCGCTTTGCTGCACCACGTATTACCTGATTTGCATTAACACTTATTCAAAAGAACAATTCAAAGGAGCATGAATGTGACTGCGCTAAATTTGATTCCAGGCCAACTGAGCCTTGCCCAACTGCGAGCCATCTACCAGCAGCCGGTAACCCTCAGTCTGGATGACAGCGCCACGGCGCAGATCGAAGCCAGTGTGGCCTGCGTGGAGCAGATTCTCGCCGAGAACCGCACCGCCTACGGCATCAACACCGGTTTCGGCCTGCTGGCCTCGACCCGCATCGCCAGCGAAGACCTGGAAAACCTCCAGCGTTCCCTGGTGCTGTCCCACGCCGCCGGCGTCGGTGAGCCGATCAGCGACGCGCTGGTGCGGCTGGTCATGGTGCTCAAGGTCAACAGCCTGAGCCGTGGGTTCTCCGGTATTCGTCGCCAGGTGATCGACGCGCTGATCGCACTGATCAACGCCGAGGTGTACCCGCACATTCCGCTTAAAGGTTCGGTCGGTGCTTCCGGTGACTTGGCACCATTGGCGCATATGTCGCTGGTGCTGCTGGGCGAAGGCAAGGCGCGCTACAAGGGCGAATGGCTGGAAGCCACCGAAGCACTGAAAGTCGCCGGCCTGACGCCGCTGACGCTGGCGGCCAAAGAAGGCCTGGCGCTGCTGAACGGCACCCAGGTGTCCACCGCGTATGCCTTGCGCGGCCTGTTCGAAGGCGAAGACCTGTTCGCCGGTGCGTTGGCGTGCGGCGCCCTCACCGTCGAAGCGGTATTGGGCTCGCGCTCGCCGTTCGACGCACGTATCCATGCCGCCCGTGGCCAGCGCGGTCAGATCGATGCAGCTGCGGCCTATCGCGACCTGCTCGGCGAAAGCAGCCAGGTGTCCCAGTCGCACCAGAACTGCGACAAGGTGCAAGATCCGTATTCCCTGCGCTGCCAGCCGCAAGTCATGGGCGCCTGCCTGACCCAGTTCCGCCAGGCCGCCGACGTGCTGGTGGTGGAGGCCAATGCGGTGTCGGATAACCCGCTGGTGTTTGCTGCCGAAGGCGACGTGATCTCCGGCGGTAACTTCCACGCCGAGCCGGTGGCCATGGCCGCCGACAACATGGCGCTGGCGATCGCAGAGATCGGCTCGCTGAGCGAGCGTCGTATCTCGTTGATGATGGACAAGCATATGTCGCAACTGCCGCCGTTCTTGGTCGGTAATGGCGGGGTGAACTCCGGTTTCATGATCGCCCAGGTCACCGCTGCGGCGCTGGCCAGTGAGAACAAGGCGCTGGCGCATCCCCATAGTGTGGATAGCATCCCGACGTCGGCCAACCAGGAAGACCACGTGTCGATGGCCCCGGCTGCGGGCAAGCGCTTGTGGGAAATGGCTGAGAACACCCGTGGCGTACTCGCAGTCGAGTGGCTGGCGGCGTGCCAGGGCCTGGACCTGCGCGACGGTTTGAAAACCTCGAACAAGCTGGAAAAAGCCCGTGGAATCCTGCGCGACAAAGTGGCGTTCTATGAAAAGGACCGCTTCTTTGCTCCGGACATCAATGCCGCCAGCGAACTGCTCGCCAGCCGCTGCCTGAATGAGCTGGTGCCGGCCAAGCTCCTGCCGAGCCTCTAAGCGATCTAAAGGACGGCATGCTCTCTGTGGCGAGGGAGCTTGCTCCCGCTCGAGTGCGAAGCGCTCGCAAATTTTTGGGGCTGCTGCGCAGCCCAGCGCGAGCAAGCTCGCTCGCCACAAAAGCCCGTCATGCTCAGGCTTTGAATTTTCTCGGGATAAAAATAACTAGGGAAGAGAAATGCACCAGCAAGAAAAGGGTTTGAAACGCGGGCTAAGCGCCCGACATATTCGCTTCATGGCACTCGGTTCCGCGATCGGCACCGGGCTGTTTTATGGTTCCGCCTCCGCCATCCAAATGGCCGGCCCTGCCGTGCTGCTGGCCTACCTGATCGGCGGCGCGGCCGTGTTCATGGTGATGCGCGCCCTCGGTGAAATGGCCGTGCACAACCCGGTGTCCGGTTCCTTCGGCCAGTACGCCAGCACCTATTTGGGGCCGATGGCCGGGTTTGTGCTCGGCTGGACCTACGCCTTTGAAATGATCATCGTCTGCCTCGCCGACGTCACCGCCTTCGGCATCTACATGGGCTTCTGGTTTCCCGAGGTCGCGCGCTGGGTCTGGGTGCTGGGCATCGTGTTTTTGATCGGCGGCCTGAACCTGTGCAACGTCAAAGTGTTTGGCGAGATGGAGTTCTGGCTGTCACTGCTCAAGGTCGGCGCCATCGTGGCGATGATCCTCGGCGGCTTTGGCATCATGCTGTTCGGCATTCATTCGGCGGGTGAAACCCAGGCCAGTGGCCTCAGCAACCTGTGGGCGCATGGGGGCTTCATGCCTAACGGCATCGGCGGCCTGATCGCTTCGTTCGCGGTGGTGATGTTTGCGTTTGGCGGTATCGAAATCATCGGCATCACCGCCGGTGAAGCCAAAGACCCGCAGCGCGTGATTCCCAAGGCGATCAATGCGGTGCCGCTGCGCATCCTGTTGTTCTACGTGCTGACCCTGTTTGTGTTGATGGCCATCTACCCGTGGCCGCAGATCGGCAGCCAGGGCAGCCCGTTCGTGCAGATCTTCAGCAACCTGGGCATCGGCTCGGCGGCGACTATCCTCAATATCGTGGTGATCTCGGCTGCCGTCTCGGCGATCAACAGCGACATCTTCGGTGCCGGCCGCATGATGTATGGCCTGGCCCAGCAAGGGCAGGCGCCCAAGGGTTTTGCGCAACTGTCCAAACACGGCGTGCCGTGGATGACCGTGCTGGTGATGGGCGCGGCGTTGCTCGGCGGCGTGGTGCTCAATTACCTGATCCCGGAAAACGTGTTCCTGCTGATCGCCTCGATTGCCACCTTCGCCACCGTGTGGGTGTGGCTGATGATCCTGTTTACCCAGGTCGCCATGCGCCGCTCCATGACCAAGGAACAGGTGGCCGAGCTGAAATTCCCGGTGCCGTTCTGGCCCTATGCGCCAGCGGCGGCCATTGTGTTCATGCTGTTCGTGTTTGGCGTGCTGGGTTACTTCCCGGATACCCAGGCGGCTTTGCTGGTCGGCGCCGTGTGGATCGTGCTGCTGGTGCTGGCTTACCTGCTGTGGGTCAAACCCGCTGCCGGGCAGGCGGCCAAGGTCCATTACGACCCGGCTTTGTCTCATCGATAACTTAGGGAGGCGTTGATGAAAACGCTTTGGCAACACTGCCACGTCGCAACCATGGCCCACGGCAAGTACTCGATCATCGAGGATGCCGCGATGGTCACTGCCAATTCACTGATTGAGTGGATCGGCCCGCGCAGCGAAGTACCGACGGCGGACTACGCCCAGGTGCAGGACCTGCAAGGCGCGTGGGTCACCCCCGGGCTGATCGACTGCCACACCCACACGGTGTTCGGCGGCAATCGCAGCGGTGAATTCGAGCAGCGCCTTGAAGGCGTGAGCTACGCCGAAATCGCCGCCAAAGGTGGCGGTATTGCCAGCACCGTGCGCGCCACCCGCGCCGCCACCGAAGATGAGTTGTTTGCCAGCGCCGAAAAGCGCTTGCGCAGTTTGCTGCGTGACGGCGTGACCACGGTGGAGATCAAATCCGGCTACGGCCTGGACCTGGTCAACGAGCGCAAGATGCTGCGGGTTGCGCGTCGCCTTGGCCAAGTGCTGCCGGTGAGCGTGCGCGCCACGTGCCTGGCGGCCCACGCGCTGCCGCCGGAGTACAAGGACCGCGCTGACGATTACATCGAGCACATCTGCGCCGAGATGCTGCCGGCGCTCGCGGCCGAAGGGCTGGTGGATGCGGTTGATGCCTTCTGTGAATACCTGGCGTTTTCCACCGAGCAGGTGGAGCGTGTGTTCAAGGTGGCCCAGCAGTTGGGCTTGCCGGTGAAGCTGCACGCCGAGCAGTTGTCCTCTTTGCACGGCTCCAGCCTCGCGGCGCGTTATCACGCGCTGTCGGCCGACCACCTGGAATTCATGACCGAAGAAGACGCCATCGCCATGGCCGCTTCCGGCACCGTCGCGGTGTTGCTGCCGGGCGCGTTCTACTTCCTGCGTGAAACCCAGTTGCCGCCGATGGATGCGCTGCGCAAGCACGGCGTGAAGATCGCCATCGCCAGCGACCTCAACCCCGGCACCTCGCCGGCGCTGTCGGTGCGCCTGATGCTGAACATGGCTTGCACGCTGTTTCGCATGACCCCGGAAGAAGCCCTGGCCGGCGCCACGCAACATGCGGCCACCGCGCTGGGCATGGGCGACACCCACGGTTCGCTCGAAGTGGGCAAGGTTGCGGATTTTGTCGCCTGGCAGATTGATCGCCCTGCCGACCTGGCTTACTGGCTGGGCGGCGAACTGGATAAACGCGTCGTGCGCCACGGCGTCGACGTAAACGTCTGAGGAGTACTGTTGTGGATAAGGTTCTGAATTTCAAACAAGGCCGCGTGCCGCTGCTGATCAGCATGCCCCACGCGGGTTTGCGCCTGACGCCTGCGGTCGAAGCCGGGCTGATCCCCGAGGCACAAAGCTTGCCGGACACCGACTGGCATATCCCGACGTTGTATGACTTTGCCGAAGCACTGGGCGCCAGCACCTTGTCGGCCGAGTACTCGCGGTTTGTGATCGACCTGAACCGGCCGTCCGACGACACACCGCTCTACGCCGGCGCCACCACCGGGCTGTACCCGGCGACCCTGTTCGAGGGTGTGCCGTTGTTCCGTGAAGGGCAGGTGCCGTCCGAAGAAGAACGCGTAACCTACCTGCAAAAGATCTGGGGCCCGTACCACCGCACGCTGCAAGAAGAGCTGGCGCGGCTCAAGGCCGAGTTCGGCTACGCCTTGCTGTTTGATGCGCACTCGATCCGTTCGGTAATCCCGCACCTGTTCGACGGCAAGCTGCCGGACTTCAACCTCGGCACCTTCAACGGCGCGGCGTGTGACCCGGAACTGGCCAGCCAGCTGGAAGGCATCTGCGCTCAGCATCCGCAGTTCACCCATGTGCTGAACGGGCGCTTCAAGGGCGGGCATATCACTCGCCACTACGGCGACCCGGCGCAGGATATTCATGCGGTGCAGTTGGAGCTGTGCCAGAGCACGTATATGGAAGAGGTTGAGCCGTTCCGGTATCGCGCGGATCTGGCTGAGCCGACGCGGGTGGTATTGAAGCAGTTGCTGGAAGGGTTGTTAGCCTGGGGGCAGAAGCGCTACAGCTGATATCGCTATCGCAGGCAAGCCAGCTCCCACATTTGAATGTATTCACAGATCAAAATGTGGGAGCTGGCTTGCCTGCGATGGGGCCCTCACAGTCGCCCCAGTGCAACTGCCGGTCGCCACAGTTCGTGTCAGCACAGGTCCCGCTGGGTAAGGTTGTGGGTACGGCGCACCAGACGCCACTCCCCACAATAAAAGCTGCCCAGTGAGACCTCATCCATGAAAAGACTGTTGTTGACCCTCACCGGCGCCGCCTTGATCAGCGCCAACGCCCTGGCCGCCGAACCCGCCTCATGCAAAACCATCCGCATGGGCGTGGTCAGTTGGACCGACGTGATCGCAACGTCCGGCATGGCCGATGTGCTGCTTACAGGCCTGGGCTACGACAGCAAACAGACCAGCGCCGTGCAGCAGATCATCTTTGCCGGCATCCGTGACAAACGCCTGGATATCTTCCTCGGCTACTGGAAGCCGGCGATGGACAACAACATCGCGCCGTTCCTGGCCGCCAGGCAGGTCAAGGTTTTCGACACGCCGAGCCTCGCCGACGCCCAAGCCACCCTGGCCGTGCCGCAATACGTGGCCGATGCCGGGCTGAAGACGTTTGCCGACATCGCCCGCTTCAAGGACAAGCTCGGCGGCAAGATCTACGGCATTGAGCCGGGCAGCGGTGCCAATACCGATATCCAGAAGATGATCGACACCAACCACTTCGGCCTCGGTGGCTTCAAGCTGGTAGCTTCCGGTGAAGCCGGCATGCTCGCGGCGGTGCAGCGAGCGGTGAACCGCAAGGAGTTCGTCGTGTTCGTCGGCTGGACCCCGCACCCGATGAACATCAATATGAAAATGGCCTACCTCACGGGCAGTGAAGATGTGTTCGGCCCGGACGAAGGCCGCGCTACGGTTTCCACCGTCACCGCGCCGGACTTCGGCGAGCGCTGCCCCAACGCCAACCGTTTGTTGCAGAACCTGACCTTCACCGCCGCCCAGGAAAGCCAGTTGATGGTGCCGATCATGGAGCGCCAGTCGCCGCAGGATGTGGCCAGGCAGTGGCTGCGTGACCACCCTGAGGATCTGCAGCGCTGGTTGGCCGGGGTTACCGCGTTGGATGGCAGCGACGGCGTGGCGGCGGTGCAGGCCAGTCTCAAACCTTAAGCCGGGCAGGGTAGATCAAACAACACAGAGCAACTGTGGGAGCTGGCAAGCCAGCTCCCACCTTTAGATCTCCATTGTCAGGGATATTGCGCATGTACCCGACTTCTCCGCAGCTTGCCGCCTTCATCGCCAAAACCGAATCCTTCACCAGTGACGACCCGTCGCTGGCAGGCTTGCGCCACAACTACGACCGTATGTGCCAGGCCTTCACTCCACCGCAGCCTGAAGGGCTGCAACTGTCGGACTTTTCCCTGGGCGGCGTAGGCGTGCGCAGTTACCTACCCAGGGCTCCAGCGCCGACGGAGGGCTGGCCCTGCCTTCTCTATATGCACGGCGGCGGCTGGGCGGTGGGCGGGCTGAACTCCCACGACTTCATCTGCTTCGAACTGGCCAACACGCTGCAAGTGCTGGTGATCGCCATCGACTATCGCCTGGCACCTGAGCACCCGTTTCCGGCGGCTTACAACGACTGTCGCGCCGTATGGCAGGCAATCCAGGCCAGGCAGGCGCCGCACGCCATCAACCTGCAACGCCTGGTGCTGATGGGCGACAGCGCGGGCGGCAATCTGGCGGCGGCGCTGTGCCTGGGGCTGCGCGACGATGGCCAGCCGCTGCCCGTGGCCCAGGTGCTGATTTACCCCGGCTTGGGCGGCCCGGCCGATTTGCCCTCGCGCCGTGACTGCAGGGACGCGCCCCTGCTCAGTACTGCCGACACCGACTGCTACCTGGCAATGTATCTGGACGCTGCGGGCACGCCATCGGCCTATGCCATGCCTTTGTTGGCCGAGCATTTCGGCGGCTTACCCAAGGCATTGATCGCCGTGGCCCAGTTCGACCCGTTGCGCGATGACGGCATGCTCTATGCCGAACGGCTGCAACAGGCCGGTGTGCCCGCCGTGCTGTATCCGGGCAAAGGGCTGGTCCACGGTTGCCTGCGCGCACGTGGCCAAGCCCCGGAGGTGGATCAGCTTTATAACTATCTGCTGCATTACCTCAGGAGCGAAGGGCTGACACAGGTCTAAGTATTCAAGGACATGCTCATTGCACAATTCGGGTTTATGATGCCAGACGGCAAGAATAATAGACGTCCCCTCAGGGATGAACCCGACACCCTATGGAGCGCGCAATGCAGACTTGGTACCCGCAGATCAAACCCTACGCCCGGCACGATCTGGCCGTCGATGACACCCACACGCTGTACGTCGATGAGAGTGGCTCCCCCGAAGGCTTGCCTGTCGTCTTCATCCACGGTGGCCCCGGCTCCGGTTGCGATGCCCAGAGCCGCTGCTATTTTGACCCGAACCTGTACCGCATCGTTACCTTCGACCAGCGTGGCTGCGGGCGTTCCACACCCCGCGCGAGTTTGGAGAACAACACCACCTGGGATCTGGTCGCCGACCTTGAGCGCATCCGCGAGCACCTGGGCATCGACAAATGGGTGCTGTTTGGCGGCTCGTGGGGCTCGACCCTGTCGCTGTCCTACGCACAAACCCACCCCGAGCGCGTGCATGGCCTGATCCTGCGCGGCATTTTCCTGGCCCGCCCGCAGGATATTCACTGGTTCTACCAGGAGGGCGCGAGCCGCATGTTCCCGGATTACTGGCAGGACTACCTTGCCCCGATCCCGGCGGACGAGCGCCACGACATGGTTGCCGCCTACCACAAGCGCCTCACCGGCAACGACCAGATCGCCCAGATGCACGCTGCCAAAGCCTGGTCCGGCTGGGAAGGGCGCATGCTCGGCCTGTGCCCGAGCCCGCAGCATGTCGAGCGTTTTTCCGAGCCGCAGCGCGCCCTGTCGATTGCGCGTATCGAGTGCCACTACTTTACTAACAACTCCTTCCTGGAGCCCAACCAACTGATTCGCGATATGCACAAGATCGCCCATCTGCCTGGCGTCATCATCCATGGCCGCTACGATATGATCTGCCCGCTGGACAACGCCTGGGAGCTGCATCAGGCCTGGCCCAACAGTGAATTGCAGGTAATTCGCGAGGCCGGGCATGCCGCGTCCGAGCCGGGTATCACCGATGCGTTGGTGCGCGCGACCGGCGAGATGGCACGGCGCCTGCTTGATCTGCCGCCAGAAGAAGCATGAAGGGCCTGTTGCAGCGGGTGCGTGGCGCCCGGGTCGAGGTGGCGGGTGAAGTCGTAGGCTCGATTGACCAGGGGTTGCTGGTGCTGGTCGCCGTCGAACCTTCAGATACGCCCGAGAGTGCCGACAAACTGTTGCACAAGCTGCTTAACTATCGGGTGTTCAGCGACGATGAAGGCAAGATGAACCTGTCCTTGAAAGACATTGGCGGTGGTTTGCTGCTGGTCTCGCAGTTCACCCTGGCGGCCGATACCAAAAGCGGGTTGCGGCCCAGCTTCTCCACAGCGGCCCCGCCGGCCCTGGGAGCGGCGCTTTTTGAGCACTTGTTGTTACAAGCGCAACAATTGCATGGCAAGGTGGCGTCGGGGCGTTTTGGCGCCGATATGCAGGTGCACTTGGTCAATGATGGCCCCGTGACCTTCCTCTTACAGACATGAATGTATTAAAAACGACTTTAATGCCTAAAAACGCAGGGTTTCGCTACAAATACTTCGTTGTCCCTGATGCGTTGTTTCGCGGGCTACTAGATAATCGCGCGCTATGGGGATCAGCGTAAATTGGTCCATTTTTGACTTAGGTAGAGACTTGTCCGACGACCTTTGGGGAATCATTTTGACCCAGTGGAGTCGGAACAATGCTCGCCAACCTGGCATATAGATAGCTGGCCGTTGGTTTTTTGATCTGTTTTCGGCGAGGGTTGCTCGTGATTGTTAGTCCCTGTAATGCACCAAAATTGTCTGCCAAACGGTTACGAAACGCACTGGTAACGGGCTCTGCCCTGTTTTGCCTGTTCGGCGCGGGTCAACTGTGGGCATTCAGTCTGGATGATGTGTCGGCCAAGGCAAAAGAGCTGGCTGGGCAGAAATACGAAGCTCCGCGCAGCAATCTGCCTAACGAATTTCGCGAAATGAAATTCGCCGACTACCAGAAGATTCGTTTCCGTAACGAAAAAGCTGAGTGGGCCGATCAGAACACGCCGTTCAAGCTGTCCTTCTATCACCAGGGCATGCACTTCGACACGCCGGTGAAAATCAACGAAGTGACCGCCGACAGCGTCCAGGAAATCAAGTACGACCCAAATCGCTTCGATTTCGGCGACGTGAAATTTGATCCTAAAGCCACCGAACAGCTGGGTTATGCCGGTTTCCGTGTGCTGTACCCGATCAACAAGGCCGACAAGCAAGACGAAATCATGACCATGCTCGGCGCCAGCTACTTCCGCGTCGTCGGCAAGGGCCAGTCCTATGGCCTGTCAGCCCGTGGCATGGCGATTGACACGGCATTGCCGTCCGGTGAAGAGTTCCCGCGTTTCACCGAGTTCTGGATCGAGCGCCCTAAACCGGGCGAGAAACAGCTGGTGATCTTCGCCCTGTTGGACTCTCCACGTGCCACCGGCGCCTATCGCCTGACCCTGCGCCCTGGCACCGACACCATTGTCGACGTCAAATCGCAGATGTTCCTGCGTGACAAGGTCAGCAAGCTGGGCATCGCCCCGCTGACCAGCATGTACCTGTTCGGCGCAAACCAGCCGTCCAAGGTGCTCAACTACCGCCGTGAGCTGCACGATTCCAGCGGCCTGTCGATCCATGCCGGCAATGGCGAGTGGATCTGGCGCCCACTGAACAACCCTAAACACCTGTCGGTCAGCAACTTCGCCGTCGAGAACCCGCGTGGTTTCGGCCTGCTGCAACGTGGCCGCGACTTCAGCCACTACGAAGACCTGGACGACAACTACGACAAGCGCCCAAGCGCCTGGATCGAGCCTGAAGGCGATTGGGGCAAGGGTTCTGTCGACCTGGTAGAGATTCCGACCGCCGACGAAACCAACGATAACATCGTTGCGTTCTGGAGCCCGGCCGAGCTGCCGAAAGTCGGCGAGCCGCTGGATGTCAGCTACCGCCTGCACTGGACCATGGACGAGAAAGACCTGCACCCGGCCGACAGTGCCTGGGTCAAGCAGACCTTGCGTTCCACCGGTGACGTGAAGCAATCCAACCTGATTCGCCAGCCTGACGGCAGCGTGGCCTACCTGGTGGACTTCGAGGGCCCGTCCCTGAAGAACCTGCCACCGGATGCGCCAGTGCGCAGCCAGGTGAGCGTGGGCGACAACGCCGAAATCGTTGAAAACAGCGTGCGCTACAACGAGCACACCAAAGGCTGGCGCCTGACCCTGCGCATGAAGATCAAGGACGCAGGCAAGCCCACCGAAATGCGTGCCGCGCTGGTTGAAGACATCGTGAAAGCTGAGCCTGAGAAGGTCTCGACCCAGGTGCTCAAGGCCGACAAACTGCTGGCCAAGCAACACGAAAAACAGGCCAGGAAAGACGCCAAGGAAGCGAAAGACAAGGACGCCAAGCAGCCAGAGGCTGCCCCCGCCAATCCGGAGCCGGAAAAGACCGAACACGTCCTGACCGAAACCTGGAGCTATCAGTTGCCTGCCGATGAGTAATTCTCAAGCCACGCCAGAGACCCTGTCCGAGTACCTGGCGCACCTCCCGATGACCGCAGAGCAGCGCGCCGAACTGGCGGGCTGCACCTCCTTCAGCGAGCTGCACGAACGCCTGTCGTCAAAGACGTTCGACGCACCCACCGAGGCTGCCCAAGCCTCGGTCGGCCGCCGGTTGACGCTCAATACCGCCGAAGAGCTGCAAGACGCCGAGATGCTGGCGCTTGACGCCAACGGTCGGGTTTGCCTGAAGGCCACGCCGCCGATCCGTCGGACCAAAGTGGTGCCGGAGCCATGGCGTACCAATATTCTGGTGCGTGGTTGGCGCCGGATGACCGGTCGCACCAACCCTCCGGCGCCGCCGAAGGATGAGCGCGTATTGCCCGCAGCACGCTGGCGTACCGTGGGTTCGATCCGTCGCTATATCCTGCTGGTGCTGATGCTCGGCCAGACCATTGTTGCCGGCTGGTACATGAAAGGCATCATGCCGTACCAGGGCTGGTCGCTGGTCGACTTCGACGAAATCCGCAACCAGACCCTGCTGCAAACGGCCACCCAGGTACTGCCTTACGCCTTGCAAACCAGCATTCTGATCATGTTCGGGATTCTGTTCTGCTGGGTCTCGGCCGGCTTCTGGACTGCGCTGATGGGGTTCCTGGAGCTGCTGACTGGCCACGATAAATACCGGATCTCCGGTAAAAGTGCCGGTGACGAGCCGATTCCGAAAGACGCCCGCACCGCGCTGGTGATGCCTATCTGCAACGAAGACGTGCCCCGGGTATTTGCCGGCCTGCGCGCTACTTTCGAATCGGTGGCCGCCACTGGCGACCTGGACCGGTTCGATTTCTTCGTGCTCAGCGACAGTAACGAAGCCGATATCTGCATCGCCGAACAGCAAGCCTGGCTTGATGTGTGCCGCGAAGCCGGTGGTTTCGGCAAGATCTTCTATCGCCGCCGTCGCCGTCGCGTAAAGCGCAAGAGCGGCAACCTCGACGACTTCTGCCGTCGTTGGGGCGGTGAATACAAGTACATGGTGGTGCTCGACGCCGACAGCGTGATGAGCGGCGAATGCCTGACCAGCCTGGTGCGCTTGATGGAAGCCACACCGGATGCCGGGATTATCCAGACCGCGCCGCGTGCGTCGGGCATGGACACGCTGTATGCGCGCATGCAGCAGTTCGCCACCCGCGTCTACGGCCCGCTGTTTACCGCTGGCCTGCACTTCTGGCAGCTGGGTGAATCCCATTACTGGGGTCACAACGCCATTATTCGTATGAAGCCGTTTATCGAGCACTGCGCCCTGGCGCCGTTGCCGGGTAAAGGTGCGTTTGCCGGTGCGATCCTCTCCCACGACTTCGTTGAAGCAGCGCTGATGCGCCGTGCCGGCTGGGGCGTGTGGATTGCCTACGACCTGCCGGGCAGCTACGAGGAATTACCGCCGAACCTGCTGGATGAGCTCAAGCGTGACCGTCGCTGGTGCCACGGTAACCTGATGAACTTCCGCCTGTTCCTGGTCAAAGGCATGCACCCGGTGCACCGTGCGGTGTTCCTGACCGGCGTGATGTCCTACCTGTCGGCGCCGTTGTGGTTCTTCTTCCTGGTGCTGTCGACGGCGTTGCTGGCAGTGAACACCTTGATGGAGCCGCAGTACTTCATGGCGCCACGCCAGTTGTACCCGCTGTGGCCCCAATGGCACCCGGACAAGGCGGTGGCGCTGTTCTCCACCACCATCGTGCTGCTGTTCCTGCCTAAATTGCTCAGCATCATCCTGATCTGGGCCAAGGGCGCGAAAGAGTTCGGTGGCAAGTTCAAGGTGACCCTGTCGATGCTGCTGGAGATGCTGTTCTCCATGCTGCTGGCGCCGGTGCGCATGATCTTCCACACCCGTTTCGTACTCGCCGCATTCCTGGGCTGGGCTGCGACCTGGAACTCGCCGCAGCGTGACGACGACTCCACGCCATGGAGCGAGGCGGTCAAGCGCCACGGTCCGCAAACCCTGCTGGGCTTCCTGTGGGCGTTGTTGGTGGTGTGGTTGAACCCAAGCTTCCTGTGGTGGCTGATTCCGATCGTCGGCTCGCTGATGCTGTCGATTCCGGTGTCGGTGATCTCCAGCCGGGTCAAGCTGGGCCTCAAGTCTCGCGACGAGAGCCTGTTCCTGATCCCAGAGGAATACAACCCGCCGCAAGCCTTGCTGTCGACCGAGCAATACACCCACGAAAACCGTTGGCACGCCCTCAATGACGGGTTTGTGCGTTCGGTGGTCGACCCGCAGCAAAACGCCCTGGCCTGCGCCCTGGCGACCTCGCGTCACCGTGAGGCGGAGCCGATCGAGCACTTGCGTCAGGAACGTGTGCGCCACGCGCTGAAAGTCGGCCCCGCCGGCCTCAACAACGGCGAGCGTCTGGCATTGCTCAGCGACCCGGTAGCCTTGGCTCGTCTGCATCAGCAGGTGTGGAGTGAAGGTCATGCCGAGTGGCTCGGTGCCTGGCGTGCATCGGTGAAGGCTGATCCGCACGCGCCATTGCTGCCGCTGCAACCGTTGGCGTCCCAGGCCCAACCGGCCTGATTCCGACGCCCCCGAGGGCTCACCTCGGGGGCGTTGGATGCGCTGTTCCTACAGCGTTCAGAATATCTTCCTAATACCGCTAACTCCTTGTTATTTCGAAACAAAAGACCTTTGTTCGAAGCGTATTGCCGTGGCTGTCGCTGGGGTAGCATCGCCCCCAAATTGACTAGGTCGCAGGGGGATTCATGATCAAAAGGTATTGTTCGGCGGTGCTGAGCGGCGTCATCGCATTGATTTACGCAGGCTGGTTGAGTGCTGGTGCCCTCGATGAAGCGGTTCGACGCGGTGTGCTGAAAGTCGGCACCACGCCCACCTATGTGCCCTTTGAAATGAAGGACAAGCAGGGCCGTATCGTCGGTTTTGAGGTCGACTTGCTGCAGGCGATGAGCCGCGCCTTGGGCGTCGAGCTTGAACTGGTCGCCGTGCCTTATACCGAGTTGTTGCCGGGGCTGATGGCGAAGAAGTTCGACCTGATCGGCAGCGGCATGACGGTGACGCAGGAGCGCAACCTCAAGCTGAATTTCAGCGACTCCTTTATCGTGGTTGGCCAGACCGTACTGCTTAACCCCAGCCTTGCCGGCAAGATTGCCAGCATCGAAGACCTCGACGAGGCGGGTTACCGCATCGCTGCGACTGAAGGCACCACCGGCGAAGCGGCTGCGCAGCGGTTTCTGGGCGCCGCGCACCTGAGCAGCTTCGCCACGCCCGAAGAGGGCGTGCGCCAGGTGGTGGAGGGCAAGGCCGACGCCTTTGTCCATGACGCGCCCTACAACCTGATCGCGATGGCCAGGCCGGAAAACCATCGGCTCTTCGCCCTTGAGCAGCCATTTACCTTTGAGCCCTTGGCGTTTGGGCTGAAAAAAGGCGACTACGACAGCCTCAATTGGATCAACCACTTCCTCAATCAAATTGCCCAGGATGGCACCTACGATCGGCTGCACGACAAGTGGTTCAAGGACACCGACTGGATGGCGGAGATCGACTGAACGTCATAACTGCTTACACATCAATCAATTGCCGCGCTGTTGCGCTGATGTGTCTAGGGCCTGCGCTGTGCTGCACCGTTGTGGGGCTTTTCCGACATACGCCGATAACATTTACCCGTGAAACCTTTGTGACGGGCAACGAGTGGGTTAGGATCGCACCCCGAATTGGTGCAGCCCTTTTGCGCGCCGGCGTTATAAGAATCTTTCAGGGGACTTGATGATGAAAAAGTATCTTTCGATGCTGATGCTCGGCGTCACCGCGCTGGTCGCGGCCACTGCGGCGCATGCCGGCGCCATCGACGATGCGGTCAAGCGCGGCACGCTGAAAGTCGGCATGGACCCGACCTACATGCCGTTCGAAATGACCGACAAGCGCGGTGAAATCATCGGCTTTGAAGTCGACATCCTCAAGGCCATGGCCAAGTCCATGGGCGTCAAGCTGGAACTGGTATCCACCGGCTATGACGGCATTATCCCGGCCTTCCTGACCGGCAAGTTCGACATGATCGGCAGCGGCATGACCCTGACCCAGGAGCGCAACCTGCGCCTGAACTTCAGCGAACCCTTCATCGTGGTCGGCCAGACCCTGCTGATTCGTAAAGACCTGGAAGGCACGATCAAGTCCTACAAAGATTTGAACGACGAGAAATACCGCCTGACCTCCAAGCTCGGCACTACCGGCGAGATGGTTGCCAAGAAATTGATCTCCAAAGCCAAGTACCACGGCTATGACAACGAACAGGAAGGCGTGCTGGACGTGGTCAACGGCAAGGCTGATGCCTTTGTGTATGACGCGCCGTACAACGTGGTCGCCGAGAAGAAAGTCGGTAATGGCAAGCTGGTGTTCCTGGAAGAACCTTTCACCTTCGAGCCCCTGGCGTTCGGCCTGAAAAAAGGCGATTACGACAGCCTCAACTACATCAACAACTTCCTGCACCAGATCCGCAACGACGGCACCTACGATCGCATCCATGACAAGTGGTTCAAGAGCTCCGAGTGGCTCAAGGACATGGAATAAGCGCTGTTGTGGCGAGGGAGCTTGCGCTCGCTGGAGCGCGAAGCGCTCCCAACCAGGCGCTGCGGTTTATCTGTCAGTGTCTGGTCGCCAGTAGTGGGGCTGCTTCGCAGCCCAGCGGGAGCAAGCTCCCTCGCCACAGAGGGGCTTGCCCCACCTTTTGGATTTGAGTAATGAAACAGAAAAAAGCCCAATGGCCCTGGCACCTGCTGACCGTGGTCGTGCTGGTTGGCCTGGCCGGCGCGTTGTATTACGCCACCTCGTTGATGTCCTACGAGTGGCGCTGGAACCGCGTGCCGCAGTACTTCGCCTATCAGGCCGAAACGTCCCAGCGCGCCGCCGACATCTCCACCGTCATTGAGCTGGTGCGCAAAGGCGACGTGGCCGAAGTCACCTTGCGCAACGACGCAGGCGCCGAGCAGAAGCTGACCGTGGCCGACAACAGCCTGCAAGTGTCACGTGGCGACGACGTGGCCGAAGGCGATGTTGTCGGCGTAACCCGGCATTGGGCGCTGGGCCCGTTGATGTGGGGTTTGTGGACCACCTTGTGGTTGTCGGTGGTCTCCGGAATCCTGGGCTTGGCGATTGGCCTGGCAACCGGCTTATGCCGTTTGTCGAGCAACCCGACCTTGCGCGATCTGTCGACGATCTACGTCGAACTGGTGCGCGGTACGCCGCTCTTGGTGCAGATCTTCATTTTCTACTTCTTCATCGGCACAGTGCTCAACCTGTCCCGCGAATTTGCCGGGATTGCCGCGTTGTCGCTGTTCACCGGCGCTTACGTGGCGGAAATCGTGCGCGCCGGCGTGCAGTCCATCACCCGTGGCCAGGACGAAGCCGCACGCTCCCTGGGTTTGAGCGCCAGCCAGTCGATGCGCCACGTGGTGTTGCCGCAAGCGTTCAAGCGCGTGCTGCCGCCATTGGCCGGGCAATTTATCAGCCTGGTGAAAGACACCTCGCTGGTCTCGGTGATCGCGATTACCGAGCTGCTCAAAAGTGGCCGTGAAGTGATCACCACCTCGTTCTCGCCCTTTGAAATCCTGTTCTGTGTGGCAGGCCTGTACCTGCTGATCAACCTGCCGCTGTCGAAAATGGCCAGCCGGCTTGAGCGGAGGCTCGCGCAAAGTGATTGAAGTCCGCGATCTGGTAAAAGTCTTCGACACCCGTGGCCAGGTAGTGCGCGCCGTGGACCACGTGACCACCCAAGTCGCCAAGGGCGAAGTGCTGGTGGTGATTGGCCCGTCAGGTTCGGGCAAGTCCACGTTCCTGCGCTGCCTTAACGGCCTGGAAGAGTTCGACTCGGGCTCGGTGAGCATCGACGGCCTGCAACTGGCCGACCCCAAAACCGACGTGAATGCCTACCGCCGTGAAGTCGGCATGGTGTTCCAGCACTTCAATTTGTTCCCGCACATGACTGTGTTGGAAAACCTGTGCCTGGCGCAAAAAGTCGTGCGCAAGCGCGGCAAGCAAGAGCGCGAAGCCAAGGCCTTGGCGCTATTGGAAAAGGTCGGTATCGCGCAGAAGGCCAACGAGTTCCCATCGCGCCTGTCCGGTGGCCAGCAACAGCGCGTAGCCATTGCCCGCGCGTTGGCCATGGAGCCCAAGGTGATGCTGTTTGATGAGCCCACCTCGGCGCTGGACCCGGAAATGGTCGGCGAAGTGCTGGACGTGATGAAGACCCTGGCCCTGGAAGGCATGACCATGGTCTGCGTCACTCACGAGATGGGCTTTGCCCGTGAAGTGGCAGACCGGGTGCTGTTCTTCGACCACGGCAAATTGCTCGAAGATGCGGCCCCGGCCGAGTTCTTCGATGCACCGAAAGACCCGCGCGCCCAAGCCTTCCTGCGCCAGGTCCTGTGATGGAAGGGTGAGCTTCCTGTGGCGAGCGAGCTTGCTCGCGCTGGGGCGCGAAGCGGCCCCAACAAGATCACCGCGATTTATCCAGCAGCAAGGTTTTAGGGCTGCTTCGCAGCCCAGCGCGAGCAAGCTCGCTCGCCACAAGGGCCGTGAGTATCAAAGCCTGAATTTACCCACCAGCGCCTGCAAATCCAGGCTCAACCGGGTCAACTGAACACTGGCCGCGGCTGTTTCCTCACTGGCCGCAGCGGTTTGTTCGGTGACATCCCGCACCTTCAACACACTGCGATTGATCTCTTCCGCCACTGCGCTTTGCTGCTCGGCGGCAGCGGCAATCTGCGGGTTCATTTCCTGGATGATCGACACGGTGCGCGCAATGGCGGCCAGGGCATCGCCCGCATCGCGGGTCAGGCCGACGCTGTTGTCGGTCAGGCTGCGGCTGTTGTCCATGATGTCCGCGACCTGCTGGGTGCCGGTATTCAGGCCGAGGATCAAGCCCTCGATTTCTTCGGCAGATTCCTGGGTGCGCTGGGCCAGGCTGCGCACTTCGTCGGCGACTACCGCAAAACCCTGGCCGGCACTGCCCGCGCGCGCCGCTTCAATGGCAGCGTTCAGGGCCAGCAGGTTGGTTTGCTGGGACACTGACTTGATCACGTCGAGCACGCTGCCGATTTTCTGGCTTTCGTGTTGCAGCGCAATCATCGCCTGGCTCGAACGCGCCATCTCATGGGCCAGATGGCCGATTTGCTCGACGGCCTGGGTCACTACTTTTTCGCCGGCACCCGCCTCCTGATCCGCTTCATTGGCCGCCACGGATGCCTGCTCGGCATGCCGGGCGACCTCCTGGGCTGTGGCGAGCATTTCATTCATCGCCGTGGCCACCTGATCGGTTTCCTCCTTCTGGTCGTTGACCCCGGCGCGGGTCTGTTCGGTGACGGCGGATAACTGCGTTGCGGCACTGGCGATCTGCCGGGCGCTGTCGCCGATACCGCTGATCAGGTTGCGCAGGTTGCGCGTCATTTGCCCGATGCTCTGCTGCAACTGGCCCAGCTCATCGCGACGGTCCTCTTGAATGTCCCGGCTCAGGTCGCCGTCAGCAATCCGGTGGGCAGCCGTGAGGATGGCGCGCAGGGGCACGACTATTTGTCGAGCGATCCACCACGCGGCCAGGGCACCCAGCAACAAGGCCGCCAGGGTGACGCTGATCAATCGCGTCTGGGTCTGCTCGGCTTCGTCGTTACGCTTGGTGCTCTGGCCCTCGCTCAATTGATGGCTTTGTTCGCGCAACTCATTGAGTTGTTGCTCAAACCGGTTCTGCACGGTTTCGGCGTTGAGCTGAGCGTCCTTGAGCCTGATCAACTGTTCGCGGTAGCGGGTCAGGTCGGCGTTCAGTAGCGCCGCGTCCACGGGCAACGCGGTCACCGAAGTTTGTGCGGCACTCAGCGCTTCGAGGGTCTGGTTGAGTGCCTCGGCGTAGGCTTGCAGCGACTCGGCCGCCCAGGCGGGGCTTTGGGCGCGATCTTCGGCTTGCTCCATGGCCTGGCGCAGGTTTTCAATGGCGTCCAGGGCCTTTTCGTCTTCCTGGTTCGGTAAGTCGCTTGCGAACTGGGCGAGGGTATCGCTGGCTTGCAGCGCGGTTTTTTTGAGGGCCGGGCGGATGTTCTCGCGTTGCTCGATCAACGCCGGCAAGGCCGCCAGCGCTGTCTTGAAACTCGCCACCAGGTGTGTCGCTTCCTGCACCCGCTGCAAATCGGACGGGTCTTTGAGGCGGCTTGAAAGGTCGGTCAGATGCTGGTCGATCTTTTCGGTCTGCCTGTGCATTTTGGCCAGGCTGCCGGCGTCCGTAAGGGTGCGGTACACAATTCTGTCAGCGCGCATCGCCTCGGCGTCCAGGGCCAGTTGCCCAAGGGTCGTCAGGCTGTTTGAGCGATAAAGCACGTCTTTCAAGGCCTGCCAGCCGGTCGCGGCGATCAGGATGCTTAAGATCAACACTTGGCCGAAACCCAGTGCGAGTTTGAGACGGATGCTGGCGTTGACCAGCAAACGGGTCAGCCGAGGAAACATGGTGAACCTCCAAATCTGGGGAAGCGTTTCGCAACAGCTGAAACGCTAAATCGATTCGAGGTTGTGGCGGGCTGATAACTACGTAGGAAATTTCATAAGTTGCGGCGGCCTTGATCCGGCCGCCGCGTAGGTGCGGGTCAGATGCGGAAGCGCCCGACCAAAGACTGCAAATAGATCCCCAAGCGTGCCAGTTCGGCACTCGAGGCGGCAGTTTCCTCGCTGGCCGATGAGGTCTGTTCAGACACGTCGCGCACATTCAACACGCTGCGGTTGATTTCCTCGGCCACAGCGCTTTGTTGCTCGGCAGCGGTGGCAATCTGCGAGTTCATCGCCTGGATAGTCGAGACCGTGCGCGTGATATTGCTCAGCGCGTTGCCGGCGCGGCGGGTCAGTTCGACGCTGCTGTCGGTGAGGCCTCGGCTGTTGTCCATGATGGTCGCCACCTGCTGGGTGCCGTTTTGCAGGCCGACGATCAGCTCTTCGATCTCCTCGGTGGACTTTTGCGTGCGCTGGGCCAGGCTGCGCACCTCATCGGCCACCACCGCAAAGCCGCGACCGGCCTCACCGGCCCGCGCTGCTTCAATTGCCGCGTTCAGCGCCAGCAGGTTGGTTTGTTGGGCGACAGACTTGATCACATCGAGCACGCTGCCGATCTTGTCGCTCTCGCGCTTGAGGTCGCCCATGGCCACCGTGGAATGACCGACCTCGATCGCCAGGCGCTCAATCTGCGCGATGGCTTCACCCACCACCTTGTCGCCTTCACGGGCCTGTTGGTCCGCCGCTACGGCAGCTTCGGAGGCCTCTTCGGCGTTGCGCGCCACCTCCTGCACGGTGGCGGCCATTTCGTTCATGGCGGTGGCCACTTGGTCGGTCTCGACCTTTTGGCTGTTAACCCCGGCGCTGGTCTGTTCGGTCACGGCCGACAGTTGTTCGGCAGCGCTGGCGATCTGGGTGACGCCGTCGCTGATACCGCCGATCAACTCGCGCAGGCCGACGGTCATGCTCTGCATGGCGCGTTGCAACTGGCCCAACTCGTCCTGGCGGGCGGAGTTGAGGTTATGGCTCAGATCGCCCGAGGCCACGCGCTCGGCGACTTGGAGGGTCTGGTTGAGCGGGATCACGATCTGGCGGGTGATGGCCCAGGCGGCGAGAACACCGAAGATCAGCGCCAGTACGGTGGCCAGCAGCAACAGCTGTTTAGCGTGGGCGGCATCGGCATCGCGCACGGCGGTCTGGGAGGTGGTGAGTTTTTCGCTGTGCCCCAGCAGGATATCGCCCTGGGCGGTCATGATTTTCAGCGCGGCGGCGCTGGCGACCTGGGAGTCGCGGTACTGGCTGACGGCGGCGCGGTAGGCTTGCAGTGAAACGCCGGCCTCTTGCAGGTTGGCCTGGTATTGCTCAGGCAGCTTGCCTTGCAGCTCGGTGATTTTCTTTAGGGCATTGTCGATGGCATCCAGGGCGGGTTGCTCGGCTTCGGTCTTGCCGCTGTAGGTATAACCGCGCACCTGGAAGCGCGACTGTTGGATCAGCTTGCTCAGGTCGACCACGCTGTTGAACTGCGTGACGCTGTCGCCTTGCAGCAGGGTCGCTTCGATTTCGTTGATCTTGGCCACGGCGTTGTCGGCGGTGTCGCCGAGCTTGCTGCGTGCGCCCTCACGCTTGAGGCCGGCCAGCACCATAGTGCCAAAGGCTTTTTTGTATTGGCCCAAGGCTTCCAGCTGTTGCTCGACCAGGGCTTTGTCGTCGGGTTGCTCGATCAACGTTTCGGCGGTTTTGAGGCCATCGTCCAGTTGCTTCAGCAGGCCGTTGACGGCGTCGGTGCCTTGTTCGCCCCGGCGCATTTCAAAGTCCAGGCGCGCCAGGCGCAGGTCTTTGGTCAGGCCGTTGAGGCTGGAGATAAAGCCCAGCTTGTCGCCGCGACTGATCACGTCGCCCAAGCCGGTCCAGCCGGTGAAGGTGATCAACAGCGTCAGGATCAACACCAAGCCAAAGCCTATGCTCAGCTTGCGATTGACGCTCACATTCCCCAGTTTTTCGGCTAACCAACGATACATGCTGCGATCTCCTTTGGAACAAGGCTTGGACTTATTCAGAGGCTATCGGCTGTGTAGGAAGTTTCTGTAGCGATGCAAGTCCAATGTGGGAGCGGGCTTGCTCGCGAATGCGGTGGATCAGTCACTGGATATGTTTCTGACCCACCGTATTCGCGAGCAAGCCCGCTCCCACACAAGCCCGCTCCCACATGGGTTCAGCGTTGTCTGTCAGACAGTGAGGTCAGAACAACCGAGCGAGCAGGGCGGTCACGGCGGTTTCTACGCGCAGGATGCGTGCACCCAGTTGCACCGGTTGCAAGCCGGCCTTGGCCAACAGCTCCACTTCGTAGGGGATCCAGCCGCCTTCGGGGCCGATGGCCAGGGTCACCGGCTCATCCAGTCCACGTGGGCACGCCGGGTAATCGCCGGGATGGCCGATCAGGCCCAGAGTCCCTGCGGCCATGGCTGGCAGGCGGTCTTCGACGAACGGCTTGAAGCGCTTTTCGATGATGATCTCGGGCAGCACGGTGTCCCGCGCCTGTTCCAGGCCGAGGATCAACTGCTCGCGAACCGCTTCCGGCTCCAGGAACGGGGTTTGCCAGAAGCTTTTTTCGACCCGGTAACTGTTGACCAGCACCACCTTCGGCACGCCCATTGCCGCCACGGTTTGCAGCACCCGGCGCAGCATCTTCGGGCGCGGCAGGGCCAGCAGCAGGGTCAGCGGCAGTTTGGTCGGTGGCGGCTGGTCGAAGCTCACTTGCAGCTCGGCTTCACCGGCTTCCAGGCGCAGCAATTGCGCATTGCCCATCAACCCGCCGATCCGCCCGACCCGCAGGTTGTCGCCCACCAGCGCGCGGTGGACTTCCTGCATATGCACCAGGCGCCGATCACGCAGGATCACCCGGTCGGCCGCGATAAAGTCGGCCTCCTCAAGCAACAGCAGGTTCACGGTTGCGTCGCTGGCGGCTGGTCGTCGTCGGCGGGTTGGTCATCCGGGTGATCGCCACGCTTGCTGATCAGGCTGCCAAACAGGATGCCGATCTCGAACAACATCCACATCGGCACGGCCAGCAAGGTCTGCGAGAAAATGTCCGGCGGTGTAAGGATCATGCCCACCACGAAGCAGCCGATGATCACGTAGGGGCGCACTTTTTTCAGGTATTTGACGTCGACCACGCCGATCCACACCAGCAGCACCACGGCCACCGGGATTTCGAAGGCCACGCCAAAGGCGAAGAACAGCGTCATCACGAAGTCGAGGTAGCTGGTGATGTCGGTCATCATTTCCACGCCGGCCGGGGTGGCGGCGGCGAAGAACTTGAAGATCAGCGGGAACACCAGGAAATACGCGAAGGCCATGCCGGTGTAGAACAGCAGGATGCTCGACACCAGCAACGGCACCGCAATGCGCTTCTCATGCTTGTACAGGCCCGGAGCAATAAAGCCCCAGATCTGATGCAGGATCACCGGGATCGCCAGGAACAGCGAGACCATCATGGTCAGCTTCAACGGCGTCAAAAACGGCGACGACACGTCGGTGGCGATCATCGTCGCGCCGGCCGGCAGGTACTGGCGCAAGGGCGTGGAGACGAAGGTGTAGATCTGCTGGGTGAAGGCGAACAGCCCGGCAAAGATGATGAAAATGGCCGCTACGCAACGCAGCAGGCGGGTCCGCAACTCGGTGAGGTGCGAGACCAGCGGCATATGCTGGTCGTTTTCCGGTTTATCAGCGCTCATGGGGCTCGCGGCGGCAATGTAGGGTCATGGGGAGCGGGCGACGCCACGGGCGTCGGCGCTGGCTCAGTCGGGGCGGGCGCGGTTGGTGGTGCTTCGGCGGCCGGAGCAATGCTGTTTTCGGGCACAGGCTCCACCGGTTTGGCGGGCTCCTGCACCGGCGACAGAATCTTGCGCGCCTCCTGCTCCAACGACAGGATGTGTTCGTTGTGCAGCTGGCGGCGGATCTCGTCGGCGCCGATTTCCCGTTCAACTTCCTGTTTGATGGCGTTGAAACTGCGTTTCAGGCGCCCGATCCACAGGCCGGCCGTGCGTGCGGCACCGGGCAGGCGTTCCGGCCCGAGTACCAGCAAGGCCACGAGGCCGACGAGCAGCAGTTCAGAGAAGCTGATACCAAACATTAGTCAGTGCTCACGAGTCTTTGCGGGTCGGCTCTTGGACTTTCTCAGCCTGCACGTCGAAGGTACGACGCTCGGTGATCGGCTGGGTGGCCTGCGGGTGAACAGGCTGCGCCGGCGGCACTGGGTTGGCCATCGGGTCGGCCGGTTTTTCATCGTCGTTCATGGCTTTACGAAAGCCCTTGATCGACTCGCCCACGTCAGTGCCCAGGTTCTTGAGTTTCTTGGTGCCGAACACCAGTACCACGACCACCAGAATGACGATCCAGTGTTTCCAGTCAAAAATGCCCATGCTGCAATTCCTCTGTAAAAGTTATTCAGGCGGACGGGCGCGAGGCCTTCTCGGCATGCCCGGACAAGCCGAAGCGACGGTCCAGTTCATCCAACACGGCCTGTGGGTGCTGCCCCAGTTGGGCGAGCATGACCAGGCTATGGAACCACAAGTCTGCGGTCTCGTAGATTACATCGCTGTAATCACCGCTGATTTGCGCATCTTTGGCGGCAATAATCGTCTCGATGGACTCTTCGCCAAGTTTTTCCAGAATCTTGTTCAAGCCCTTGTGGTACAGGCTGGCGACATAGGAGCTGTCGGCATCCGCGCCTTTGCGGTCTTCCAGCACCTGGGCCACACGGTTCAGGGTATCGCTCATGTTCAGTGTCCTGCGGAGTAAATGGCGTGCGGGTCTTTGAGCACCGGTTCCACAACCTTCCACTCGCCGTTTTCGAACACGCGATAGAAGCAGCTGTGGCGGCCGGTATGGCAGGCGATATCGCCGATCTGCTCGACCTTCAGGATCACCACGTCGGCATCACAGTCGATGCGCATCTCGTGCAGGGTCTGCACGTGCCCGGACTCTTCGCCCTTGCGCCACAGTTTGCCACGCGAACGTGACCAGTAAATGGCGCGCTGCTCAGTGGCGGTGAGGCTCAAGGCCTCGCGGTTCATCCAGGCCATCATCAGTACGCGCCCGGTCTTGTAGTCCTGGGCAATGGCTGGCACCAGGCCGTCACTGTCCCACTTGATCTCGTCCAGCCAGTCTTTCATGTTCGGCTCCGGCAATTTGCGACAGTGTATAACCGGATCGGCTATCGGCGCACGATCAGATAAACACCCACGGCGACCATGATGCCCGCCGGCCAATGGCCCAATTGGTTCAGCGGCCCGCCAATCGCCAGCATCGCGCCGCCGACCAGGTGGGCGGCGCCCAGCAGGCGCAGGAACCAGTCGTCCTTGCGCCTGTGCCACGGCGGCGCAGGGTCTTTGGCGTGGGGCTGGGACATGCGCTCCAGCAGGTCGCGGGTCATGTTGGCCAGGTGCGGCAGTTGTTCCATCTGGCTGTGCAGGTTGCCCAACAGGGTTTTCGGGCTGACGCGCTCGCGCATCCAGCGTTCCAGGAACGGCTGCGCGGTGTTCCACAAGTCCAGGTCCGGGTACAGCTGGCGGCCCAGGCCTTCGATGTTGAGCAGGGTTTTTTGCAGCAGCACCAGCTGTGGTTGCACTTCCATATTGAAGCGCCGCGCGGTCTGGAACAGACGCATCAGCACCTGGCCGAAGGAAATATCTTTTAACGGTTTTTCAAAGATCGGCTCGCACACGGTGCGGATCGCCGCTTCGAATTCGTTGAGCTTGGTTTCGGCCGGCACCCAGCCCGAATCAATGTGCAATTGCGCCACGCGGCGATAGTCACGCTTGAAGAAGGCGAACAGGTTACGCGCCAGGTAATCCTGGTCTTCCGGGGTCAGGCTGCCGACGATGCCGCAGTCGATCGCAATGTATTGCGGACTCCACGGGTTGACGGTGCTGACGAAAATGTTGCCCGGGTGCATGTCGGCGTGGAAGAAACTGTCGCGGAACACCTGGGTGAAGAAGATCTCCACACCGCGCTCGGCGAGCATCTTCATGTCGGTGCGCTGGTCGGCAAGAGTGGCGAGGTCGGTGACCTGCACGCCGTAGATGCGCTCCATCACCAGCACTTTGGGGCGGCACCAGTCCCAATACACTTGGGGCACGTACAGCAGCGATGAACCTTCGAAGTTGCGCTTGAGCTGGCTGGCGTTGGCCGCTTCACGCAGCAGGTCGAGTTCGTCGTAGATGGTTTTTTCGTAGTCGGCGACCACGTCCACCGGGTGCAGCAGGCGCGCATCGGCAGAGAAGCGTTCGGCGGCGCGGGCGAGGATAAACAGCCACGCCAGGTCCTGGCCGATGATCGGCTTGAGGCCGGGGCGGATGACCTTCACCACCACTTCTTCGCCGGTCTTCAATTGTGCAGCATGAACCTGCGCCACCGAGGCCGAGGCCAGGGGCTCGACGTCGAAACGGCTGAACACCTCGCTGATCTTCTTGCCCAGCTGTTCTTCGATCAGCTTCATCGACTGTTGCGAGTCGAAGGGCGGCACGCGGTCCTGCAACAGCATCAACTCGTCGGCAATGTCTTCGGGCAGCAGGTCACGGCGCGTGGAGAGGATCTGCCCGAATTTGATAAAGATCGGCCCCAGGTCCTGCAACGCCAGGCGCAGGCGCGCGCCACGGCTCAACTCCAGCGGTTTGCGCGGGAACCAGCGCCAGGGCAGCACATAACGCACCGCCAGCAGGAACCACGGCAACGGCAGGGCGAACAGCAGGTCATCGAGGCGGTAGCGGATTACGACGCGCTGGATACGAAACAAACGGCGGACGGCGAGCAGCTTCATGCGTTATCGCTTGGATCAAGGGAACGGCTCAGGCGCTCGAAGCGTGCCTCAAGGCGTTCCAGGTCGATTTTGGCCTTGTCGAGTTCGCGAAAGCGCGCTTGCGCCTCCCGTTCTCCGACCAGGGTGCGCGATTCTTTTTCGCTCAGGTATTCGGCAAGGTTCTGGTTGAGGCTGGCGAACCCTTGCTGGTACCAGCGCGAGCGGCTGCGCAGGTGCCCGCTGATCAACTGGGTGGCCACCGGGCCGATCCAGCGTGACAGCTCGTATTCCCAATCCAGTTCCAGGTCTTGCAGCACGGCGGCCAGGTCCATCAGCACCGCGCTGTCGCCTTCCAGCTCCACTTCGGGGCTGTGCAGGATCGCGGTCTTGTTGCGGCTCAGCGCCAGGTGCAACAGGCTCGAGGCGGGTGCGCGCAGGGTGCAGTCGGCCTCGGCGGCCCAATCGCCGGCGAGCAGCAGGCCTTCATCGCTGGGCAGGATAAACAGCTGCAGGGCGGGGCTGGTGCAATCGACGGCGATGACCTTGCCGTTCAAATGCGCAAGCCGCGCCAGGGCGGTGCTGTCCAGGCGCAGGACACGGTTGATGCCGTGTTCGACGCTGGCGAGGAGGCCTGCGAACAGCATCAGGGCTTGATGCCGCGGTGCAGGGCGACGATGCCTGAGGTCATGTTGTGGTAGGTCACGCGGTCGAAACCGGCCTCCACCATCATCGACTTCAGGGTTTCCTGGTCGGGGTGCATGCGGATCGATTCGGCCAGGTAGCGGTAGCTCTCGGCGTCATTGGTGATCAGCTTGCCCATCAACGGCATGAAGGCGAACGAGTAGGTGTCGTAGACCTTGGACATCAGCGCGTTGGTCGGCTTGGAGAACTCCAGCACCAACAGGCGGCCGCCCGGCTTGAGTACGCGCAGCATCGAGCGGATCGCGTCCTCTTTATGGGTCACGTTACGCAGGCCGAAAGCGATGGTCACGCAGTCGAAATGGTTGTCCGGGAACGGCAGCTTTTCGGCGTCAGCCTGTACGAACTCGATATTGCCGGCCACGCCTTTATCCAGCAGGCGATCACGGCCGACCTTGAGCATCGAGCCGTTAATGTCCGCCAGCACGACCTGGCCGGTCGGGCCAACCAGCTTGGAGAACTTGGCCGCCAGATCGCCCGTACCGCCGGCGATGTCGAGTACGCGGTTGCCGGTGCGTACACCCGACAACTCGATGGTGAAGCGCTTCCACAGGCGGTGCATGCCGCCCGAGAGCACGTCGTTCATCAGGTCGTACTTGGCCGCAACGGAGTGGAACACCTCAGCGACTTTTTCCGCTTTCTGGCTTTCCGGAACGTTCTTGAAGCCGAAGTGAGTGGTGGGTTCGGCATCGCTGCCTTTGCGCTGATCAGTCATATCGCTGTCACCAAAAGAGAATGCGGGACATGATAATCCCCACCGCCTGCTTTGTCTTGGCAAGGCTGAAGGTAAGATAGGTGTTCATCGAGACCTTTTGCCGCATGGCAGGTGTTCTGAGTCGATATAAAGAGGAGTCATTGCAATGGCCCGTATTACCGTTGAGCGTGCACATTCCCTGGGTAAAGAAGGCGCCCGCGCGAAGGCCGAGAAGTTGGCGCACAAACTCAAGGAGCAATATGGCCTCGAGTCATCGTGGTCGGGCGATAGCCTGAACCTCAAGCGTTCTGGGGTTAAAGGCACGGTGTTAGTCGCCGATGAATCGCTGCGCATTGATGTTGAGTTGGGCCTGTTGATGTCGGCCATGAGCGGCACCATCAAGTCTGAAATCGAGAAAGCCCTGGATAAGGCGCTGGCTTGATCGATGTGTTCTTAGGGTGCCGATTCTAATTTTCCAGCCTACTTTGTGCCCAAGCCCTCAACTCCTGTGGGCCGTTCCTCGACCCTGATCTGCGTGAGGTGCACCATGGCCAACGTTATTTTGAAGAAAAAAATCGACCTTCAGTCCACTGCCCTGAGTGACGTTAAAAGCTACGCCCGCAAGATCTGGCTGGCAGGACTTGGCGCCTATGCCAAGGTCGGCAGTGAAGGCAGCGAGTACTTCAAAGAGCTGGTTAAGACCGGTCAACATGTTGAAAGTAAAGGCAAAAAAGTTGTGGTTGAACAACTTGACGCCGCCAACAGTCAGATTGACCAAGTAAAGAGTAATGCCTCCAGCGTCAAAGGTTTGGTTGAAGTTCAACTGGATAAAGTTGAAAAAGCTTTTGACACGCGTGTTGCAAGTGCCTTGAATCGAATCGGCATTGCGTCTAAACATGACGTGGAGACACTCTCTGCTAAGCTCGAAGAGCTGACGACATTGCTAGAACGTGTCGCGCGTAAACACTAAGGAGACATCGGGATGGCTGTTAAAAAGACTACTCAGAAAGAAGGCAGCTCGTGGATCGGGGAGGTTGAAAAATATTCCCGTAAGATCTGGCTTGCTGGTTTAGGCGTGTACTCGAAGGTTAGCAGTGACGGCGGCAAATACTTCGAGACCTTGGTCAAGGACGGCGAAAAGGCCGAGAAGTTGACCAAGACCACCGTTGGTAAAAAAGTTGAAGCGGCCAAGGCCTCTGCCGGCTCCGCCAAGTCGAGCATTTCTGACACCTGGGGCAAGTTGGAAGAAACGTTCGACAAGCGTCTCAACAGTGCCATTTCGCGACTGGGCGTGCCCAGCAAAGCGGAACTGAAGACGCTGCACAGCAAGGTCGATACCCTGACCAAGCAAATCGAAAAACTCACCGGCGCTAAAGTGGCTCCAGCCAAAACCGCCGCCGCTAAACCGGCTGCCAAGCCTGCGGCTAAAACCGCGGCTGCTAAACCGGCTGCCAAAACCGCTGCCAAGCCTCTGGTAAAAGCGGCGGCCAAGCCAACTGCGAAACCTGCGGCCAAGGCTCCGGCTAAAGCGGCGGCAAAACCGGCTGCCAAAACCGCGGCTGCCAAACCGGCCGCCAAGCCTGCAGCAAAACCTGTGGCCGCTAAAGCCGCTGCCAAGCCTGCGGCTAAGCCGGCTGCCAAAGCAGCAGCAAAACCGGCGGCCAAGCCTGCGGCTAAAACCGCCGCTGCGAAACCTGCAGCCAAGCCAGCGGCCGCTAAAGCTGCTGCCAAGCCTGCGGCAAAACCTGCCGCCACGAAGAAGCCAGCAGCTGCCAAGAAGCCTGCAGCGCCCAAGCCTGCTGTTGCGGCCAAGCCTGCAACCCCGGCACCCACCGCTTCGACAGCCAATTCGGTGTCCGCACCGACCCATGCTGCTACCGCCCCGACTGCAACGCCGGTAACCCCGACGCCATCCAGTCAGTCCTGATTTCTTCAGGGCACAAAAAACGCCCGGCCTGTGAAGGTCGGGCGTTTTTTTTGGCGCTCTCTCAAGAACACTTAAGGCTAAATGTGGGAGCGGGCTTGCTCGCGAATGCGGTGTGTCAGTCAGCACATCTGATGCTGGCACACCGCATTCGCGAGCAAGCCCGCTCGCACATTTTTAATCCGCGTCATCCAGGTATTTGAGCGCAAACCGCTCAGTTGCCTGCCGCGCCGGCAATAGCAGATGCGGCGCCACCAGCATCATGACCTGATAGACCACCACCCGCACCTCGCCTTCACGGTCGAGAATCCGCTGGTAGTCCAGGGAAAACAGCAGGGTCATGGTGATCTGTTCCACCAATTGCCCCAATGCCTGGGTGTCACTGACCAACTGCCCCGCTGCCTTCAAGCGCGCAAGCAGTGAAGCCAGGGTGCGCTTGAGCGCCGTGAGCAAGTTGCGAATGCCCTTGGCCAGCTTCGGCAGGCGCCCGGCCAGGTTCGACAGGTCCTGGAACAGGAACCGGTAATGGGCCATGCGCTCGATGATCAGGTGCAGGAACAGCCAGTAATCTTCGGGTTTGAGTTGCGCATCCGCCGGCGGGTCGAGCAGGGGCGCCAGTTCATTCTGAAAACGCTCGAACAACCCGAGCACCAACGGCTCCTTGCCATGGAAGTGGTAGTAGAGGTTGCCGGGGCTGATCCCCATTTCATTCGCCACCTCCATGGTCGACACGTTCGGTTCGCCCTTGTGGTTGAACAACTGCAGGGCACATTCAAGGATACGGTCGCGGGTCTTCATCCAGTCTTCTTAATCAGATCGTTGAGCTCAGCGCACCCGCACGTACGTGCCTGGCGCCGCTTCCATCGGTGGGTAATTCTGGTTGCCCAGGGCGGTGAGGGTCTCGCGCTGCACGCCCGACCGTTGCTGGATCCACGCAAGCCACTGCGGCCACCAGCTGCCTTCGACGTGACTGGCGTCGTAGTACCAGGCGCGTGGGTCGCTGCTCAGCTTGGAGTTCTCGACGTAGTTGGCCTTGGGGTTGCCCGGCGGGTTGAGGATGCTCTGGATATGCCCGCTGTTGGACAGCACAAAGCGCCGCTCGCCGCCCAGCAGTTGGGTGGAGCGGTACACCGCGTCCCACGGCGTGATGTGGTCGTTGATGCCGGCCACGCTGAAGCTGTCCACGGTGACCTTCTGCAAGTCGATGGGCGTGCCGCACACCTCCAGGCCGCCAGGGTGGCTCAGGGGGTTGTGCTTGAAGAAGTCCAGCAGGTCGCCATGCAACGCGGCGGGCAGGCGCGTGTTGTCGTTGTTCCAGTAGAGGATGTCGAACGCCGGCGGCTCTTTGCCCAGCAGGTAATTATTGATCCAGTAGTTCCAGATCAGGTCGTTGGGGCGCATCCAGGCGAAGACTTTGGCCATGTCGCGACCGTCGAGTACGCCTTGCTGGTAGGAGCGGCGCTTGGCGGCTTCCAGGGTCTGTTCGTCAGCGAACAAGGTGGCCGGGCTGTCGATCTGGCTGTCCAGCAGGCTCACCAGGTAGCTGGCGCTGGAGACGCGCCGCAGCTGGCGCTTGGCTTGCAGGTGGCCTTGCAGCGCAGCGATGGTCAGGCCACCGGCGCAGGCGCCCATCAGGTTGACCTCTCGGGCACCGGTGATTGCCCGGCACACATTCAGCGCTTCCTCCAGCGCCGCCACATAGGTGGACAGGCCCCACTCGCGGTGACGCACATCCGGGTTACGCCAGCTGACCATAAACGTCTGCAGGCCGTTTTTCAGGGCGTACTGCACAAAGCTGTTGGCGGGGCTGAGGTCGAAGATGTAGTACTTGTTGATTTGCGGCGGCACGATCAGCAGCGGCTTGGCGTACTGCTTTTCGCTCATGGGTTTGTACTGGATCAGTTCCAGCAGCTCGTTGCGAAACACCACGGAACCCGCGGTCGTTGCCACCGTTTTGCCCACTTCAAAAGCGTGTTTGCTGACCTGGCTGGGCAGGCCGTTGTTGTGCAACAAATCGTTAAACAAATTACTCACGCCGCGCACCACGCTGTTGCCGCCAGAGTTGAGCAGCTCCTTGATGGCCAGCGGGTTGAGCAAGGTGTTGGAGGGCGAGACGGCATCGTTGATCAGTGAGAAGGCAAAGTGCGCGCGGGCGCGGTCATCGGCGCTCATCGAGCTGTCATTGATCCAGTCACGCGTTTGTTTTTGCCAGCTCAAATAGGCTTGCAGGCTGCGCCGGTACAGCGGGTTAAGCGCCCAGGTGGGGTCGGCGAAGCGGCTGTCAGCGGGGTTGGGGGCATGCACCGTTTCACCCAGCAGCACGCGACCGAGTTGGCCGCCCAACGCGAGGGCGTGCCGAGCGGTGTACAGCGGGTTGCGCCAGCCATGGTGGGCGACACTGCGCAGGGTCGCCAGCAAATCCCGGCCCCGCAGGCCACTGATCGCATTTTGCGCGTTGATGAACGCGGCAGGGGTGGGCGCCGGGTTCGTCACGGGTCTTTCTCGCATGAGCCAACACTCCTTCGTCAAGCCATCAACAGGCACGCCAATTCAGAACCATAGTCGGTTCCTGGCAAGTTGCGCGGCGGCGTAGTCCTTACACCGCCGGTCGTGGGTGAATCACCGCGCGCAGGCGCTCCTCTTCAAGAAACTTCATGATGATCGGCGCCACGGCTTCGGCGCGGGTAATCAGGAACAAGTGGCCATCATCGATGATGTGCAACTGTGCGTTGGGAATGCGCCAGGCGAGCATGCGCATATTGATCAGCGGAATCAGCGGGTCGTCGTCGCCGGCCAGCACCAGGGTCGGTTGACGGATCTTGTGCAACCAGTGAATGCTGGTCCAGCCAAGGCCTGCAAACAGCTGCCAGTAATAACCGAGCTTGCCCGCCGAGCGCACTTTGCTCGCATGTTCGGCGGCCAGTTTGGAATCGCGGCGGAACGAGCCGCCATAAATCATCGGTGCAATGCGCACCACGTGGGACGGTTGGATATAGCGCCTGGGGCTTGCCATCAGCCACAGCACCTTGGGTTTGCCCGGCACCATAAAGGCCCCGGCTGCTGTCGCCGCGAGGATCAGCTTTTTGCAGCGCTCGGGGTAGTCATAGGCAAACTGCTGCGCCAACGCGCCGCCCCAGGACACACCCACCGCATTCACCTGGCCATAGTTCAGGTAATCGAGCATGCGTGCAGTGAGCTTGGCCAGACCGGGAAAGCGATAGGGCACGCTGGGTGTGGAGGAACCCCCCACACCCGGCACATCGAAGGCGATCACTTCCAGGTCCGGGTCCAGCGCCTGGACGAACGGAAACACCAACTCAAGGTTGGCGCCGATGCCGTTGAAGATCAGCAGCGGCGTCAAGTGAGGCTTGCCCGGGCGTACCGCCGTGCGGATGGTCTGGCCATCCAGGTCGATGGTACGGAAGATGAACGGTTGCGGCATGCTCAAGCCCTGTGAAGTGGCGCTACGTGTCTGGAAGAACCCGGTTGATGTGGGAGCTGGCTTGCCTGCGATAGCCATCTGTCAGTTAGCTCATCAGCTAGCTGGCCCACCGCTATCGCAGGCAAGCCAGCTCCCACATTGATCGTATTTCTACCGCAAAATCTGCTTATCGTTCGTGCACATAAGTACCCGGTGCCGCCTCAGCTGCGGCATAGGCCTTGTTACCCAGGCTTGTAGGTGCTTTCTTCAATTTGCCCGCTCGCTCAGCCTGCCACACCTGCCAATGCAGCCACCACGAGTCAGTGTGCTTGGTGGCATTCTCCTGCCACTCCAGCGGCTTGCCCGCCAAACCATCGCTGGTCTGGTAACGCGCCTTGGGGTTGCCTGGCGGGTTGAGAATGCTCTGGATATGCCCACTGCTGGACAACACAAACTCCACTTTGCCACCAAACAGCTGCGCCGACTTGTAGCACGACTGCCACGGCGTGATGTGGTCGTTGGTGCCGGCCAGTGAGTAGATATCGGCGGTCACCTGCTTGAGGTCGATCGGCGTGCCGCACACTTCCAGGGCATTGGCACGCACCAGCGGGTTGTTCTTGAACAGCTCAATCAAATCGCCATGGAAGGCGGCCGGCAAGCGTGTGGTGTCGTTGTTCCAGAACAGGATGTCGAACACCGGCGGCTCGTTGCCGAGCAAGTAGTTATTGACCCAGTAGTTCCAGATCAGGTCGTTGGGGCGCATCCAGGCAAACACCTTGGCCATGTCGCGGCCTTCCAGCACGCCGGCCTGGTAGGAGTGGCGCTTGGCCGCCTCCAGGGTCTGCTCATCGACAAACAGCGCCACCTGGGTGTCCAGCGTGGTGTCCAGCACGCTCACCAGCAGGGTCAGGGCGTTGACCTTCTTCTCCCCCAGCGCCGCGTAGTGGCCCAGCAGGGCGGTGCAGGTGATACCGCCGGAGCAGGCGCCGAGCATGTTCACGTCTTTGCTGCCGGTAATGGCCGTGACCACATCGACCGCTTCCTTGAGCGCCTCGATATAGGTCGACAGACCCCACTCGCGTTGCGCCTTGGTCGGGTTGCGCCAGCTGACGATAAACGTCTGCTGGCCATTGCGCAGGCAGAAGCGCGCCAGGCTCTTTTCCGGGCTCAGGTCGAATACATAGAATTTGTTGATCTGCGGCGGCACCACCAGCAGTGGGCGCTCGTGCACCTGCTCGGTGATGGGCTTGTACTGGATCAGTTCCAGCACATCGTTACGGAATACAACGGCGCCTTCGGTGGTGCCCAGGGTCTTGCCGACTTCAAAGGCGCCCATGTTGACCTGGCTCGGCATACCGCCGTTGTGCACCATGTCTTTGGCCAAGTGGGACAGACCATCAAGCAGGCTTTTACCGCCGGTTTCAAAGAAACGTTTGACCGCCGCCGGGTTGGCCGCGCTGTTAGTGGGGGCCATGGCTTCGGTCATCAGGTTGATCACGAAGTGGCCGCGGCTGATGTCCTGTTCCGACAGGCTGCTGTCGCCGATCCAGTCGTGCAGTTCCTTGCGCCACGCCAGGTAGGTTTGCAGGTAACGCTTGTAGAGCGGGTTCTGGCTCCACGCCGGGTCGTTGAAGCGACGGTCATCGCCTTCGGGGGCCAGTGCGGACTTGCCGAACATCACGTTCTTCAATTCCACGCCAAAATGCGCGACGTGTTTGACGCTGTGCAACGGTTGCTTGATGGCTTGGGTCAGCACCATCTTCGCTGAGGCCAATAAATCCTTTTTGCGTAACGCGATGATCGGGTTCAGCCCCAGGGTGTTTTCCGAGGCCTGGCGTTTCAAGTCATCGTTATTCTTGTTACTCATCTACGACGCTCCATTGTCCGAAAGACGAGTACCGGCGATTGCTGCGCACCCAATTTCGATACACGACACCAGCCTGGTACTGCGACCCGGGTGACCGTTGATACCGCATCGTCAAATGCAGGGAACTTGCCAGTTCCATTGGTTACCCGAGTTTAATTTTTTTCGCAAGCGGGCCAATCGTTGACCACGCGACAGGGCATTCAAGCAGATGAAATTAGAAAATGCCCTCTAAAGCGCAAGACGCCTGAGTTAGAGCATCAGCCGCACGACCGACTCACTCGGGTCGCGGGTTTTGCCGGCAGCTTTGAGTTCGGCGAGGTAGTCGGCCCACAGGTCTTGCTGGCGCACGGCTAGTTGGTAGAGGTAGTCCCAGGTGAACAGTCCGCTGTCATGGCCGTCATCGAAGGTCAATTTCAGTGCGTACTGGCCGGCGGGTTCTATCTTGGTCAGCCGCACGTTGAGCTTGCCGAATTGCAGGATGGGTTTGCCGTGGCCCTGGACCTCGGCGGAAGGCGAGTGGGTGCGTAGCAGTTCGGCGCTAAGGTGGTACACCTCGTCCGGCCCGTAGGTGAGGCCGAGGGTGTTGGAGGTTTTGTGCAGGTTTACAGCGGTGGGTAATTTGGTCATTGGGGAACCGCCCAGAGATAGTCCTGAAGGAACCGGCTTAAAACTGTGGGAGCTGGCTTGCCTGCGATAGCGGTGTTGAATTCACTATGGCTATCGCAGGCAAGCCAGCTCCCACATTAAAAGCGAAGCGGCCCTGAGTGAGACTTACAGGATATAACGAGACAGATCTTCGTTCTTCGCCAATTCGCCCAGGTGGCTATTGACGTAATCAGCGTCAATCTTGATCGCTTCGCCATTCTGCGAGCCGGCCATGTCGCCGGCACTGAAGGACACTTCCTCCAGCAGACGCTCAAGCAGCGTATGCAGGCGACGGGCGCCGATGTTTTCGGTCTTTTCGTTGACCTGCCAGGCAATCTCCGCCAGGCGCTTGATGCCGTCCGGCTGGAATTCGATGCCCAAGCCTTCGGTTTTCAGCAATTCGCGGTATTGCTCGGTGAGCGAAGCATGCGGCTCGCTGAGGATGCGTTCGAAGTCGCCCGGGGTCAGCGCCTTGAGTTCCACGCGAATCGGCAGACGGCCTTGCAGCTCCGGCACCAGGTCGCTTGGTTTGCTCAGGTGGAACGCGCCAGAGGCGATAAACAGGATGTGGTCGGTCTTGACCATGCCCAGCTTGGTGTTCACCGTGCAGCCTTCGATAAGCGGCAGCAGGTCGCGCTGTACGCCTTCGCGGGACACATCGACGCCGCCGGAGTTACCACGCTTGGCCACCTTGTCGATCTCGTCGATAAACACGATGCCATGCTGCTCGACCGCTTCCAGGGCCTTGGCCTTGAGTTCTTCCTCATTCACCAGGCGCCCGGCTTCTTCGTCGCGCACCAGTTTCAGCGCGTCCTTTACCTTGAGCTTGCGGTTTTTCTTCTTGCCCTTGCCCATGTTGGCGAACAGGTTCTGCAACTGGCTGGTCATTTCTTCCATGCCAGGCGGTGCGGAGATGTCGACGCCGGATACTTCGGCCACTTCGATCTCGATTTCCTTGTCATCCAGCTGGCCTTCACGCAGGCGCTTGCGGAACAGCTGGCGGGTGTTGGAATCCGAGCTTGGTGCGGCGTCTTCGTTGAAACCCATGCGTGCCGGTGGCAGCAGGGCATCGAGAATGCGTTCTTCAGCGGCGTCTTCAGCGCGGTGGCTGACCTTGGTGACTTCCTGTTCGCGCAGCATTTTCAGGGCGGCATCGGCCAGGTCACGGATGATCGACTCGACATCCCGGCCGACATAGCCCACTTCGGTGAACTTGGTGGCCTCGACCTTGATGAACGGGGCATTGGCCAGCTTGGCCAGGCGCCGGGCGATTTCGGTTTTACCCACGCCTGTCGGCCCGATCATCAGGATGTTCTTGGGCGTTACTTCAACGCGCAGTTCTTCGGGCAGTTGCATCCGGCGCCAGCGGTTACGCAGCGCAATGGCAACGGCGCGCTTGGCATCGTCCTGGCCGATGATATGGCGATTAAGTTCATGGACGATTTCGCGGGGAGTCATGGACATAAGTGTTTGGCGGCCTCAAGCGGAATAAGCCTACGGCTTACTCGGCGAGGTCCTGCTCCTCAATGGTGAAGTTGTGGTTGGTGAACACGCAGATATCGCCGGCGATACCCAGGGCGGTCTCGACGATTTCGCGGGCCGACAGGTCGGTTTTCTTCAACAGCGCGCTGGCTGCCGCCTGGGCGTAGCCGCCGCCGGAACCCATGGCGATCAGGCCGTGCTCGGGTTCAACCACATCGCCGTTACCGGTGATGATCAAGGATGCGTCTTTGTTGGCGACTGCCAACATGGCTTCCAGGCGGCTGAGGGAGCGGTCGGTGCGCCATTCCTTGGCGAGTTCGACAGCGGCGCGAACGAGGTGGCCCTGGTGTTTTTCCAGCTGGCCTTCGAAGCGTTCGAAGAGGGTGAAGGCGTCGGCAGTGGCGCCAGCGAAACCGGCGAGAACCTGGCCGTGGTACAGGCGACGCACTTTCTTGGCGTTGCCTTTCATCACGGTGTTGCCAAGGGAAACCTGGCCGTCGCCGCCCATGACGACTTTGCCGTGGCGACGTACTGAAACGATGGTGGTCAAGGGGAGAGTCTCCACGCAGCGGGGCGAAAATGCCCTGATGGATTCTCATATGGGGGTGGCGGGGGGGATTTCAACCGTAGGACGTGTGTGCGGACGAGTGGTGTGTGCTGGTCTGACACCTTCCAGAAAACACCGCAATACCCAGTGTGGGAGCTGGCTTGCTGTGGCGAGGGAGCTTGCTCCCGCTCGACAGCGCAGCTGGAGCCGGCTTTTTTTGGGGGCGCTTCGCACCCCAGCGCAAGCAAGCTTGCTCGCCACAGCAAGCCAGCTCCCACATTTTGATCAGCGTTGAGCCCGAATCAGCGGCTCTGGCGTTGTTGTAACAGCAGATTGCTAAAGCCGGCACCCGCCAGTTGCTTCTGCGCCACAGTCAGCTGTTCACGGTTACTGAACGGCCCCACCAACACGCGATACCAGGTCGCATCCTTCACTGTGCCGGACTCTACCGTCACCGATTGGCCCAGCAGAATGATCTGCGCACGCACACGATCCGCATCCGCCTGTTTCGGGAACGAGCCCGCTTGCAGGAAGAACTTGGTCACCGGCGCCGCTTTGGTGGTCGCCACCGGTGGCGGTGGCGGCGGAGTGATCCCGGCCAACGCCGCTTGCGCGCGTGCAGTGTCGATTTTCGCCGCTTCCGCGGGTGTAACCGGTGTGGTCGGCACTTGCGGCGTCGGCAGGGTTTTCTCCGGCACGGCGTCAGGTGGCACGATCACTTCCGATTCCGGCAGCAGCGTGTAGAAGTCGTATTTCGGCTTCACGGGTGCGGTCGGGCTTGGCGCTGTTTTATTGGCTTCGGCCATTTTCGTAGCCTTCTGCTGTTCTTGCTTGACCCGTTTGACGTCATCGCCCTTGCCGGGCTCCAGTTTCATCAGGATCACCACAAACGCGCCGACCGCCAGGCCGATAGCCATCCACAGCCAGCCCGGAATTGGCTTTTTCGCCGGTGCCTGATAGCGGCTGGCGCCGCGCTTGGGTGCAGGTTTTTTCTTGGCAGCCAACTTACATACGCTCCAGGGTTTCCAGGCCTAACAGTTCCAGGCCTTGCTTGAGGGTCCGTCCAGCCAGTGCGGCGAGGCGCAGGCGACTTTGCTTTTGGGCTTCGTCGTCGGCCGTAAGGATCGGGCAGTTCTCGTAGAAGCTGGAGAACAGGCCGGCAACTTCGTACAAATACGTGCAGAGGATATGCGGCGTGCCTTTTTCACCGACGCTGTTGAGCACTTCGCCGAACTGCGCCAGCTTGGCCGCCAGGTCCTGTTCATGCGGGGCATCCAGCACGATCCGGCCTTCAACCTCGCTGAAATCCTTGCCCAGCTTGCGGAACACACCAGCCACACGGGTGTAGGCGTACAGCAGGTACGGCGCGGTGTTGCCTTCGAAGTTGAGCATCAGTTCGAAGTTGAAGCTGTAGTCGCTGGTGCGGTGCTTGGACAGGTCGGCGTACTTCACTGCGCCAATGCCCACCACGCGGGCGATGTTGCGCAGGTCGGCCTCGGCCAGCTCCGGGTTCTTTTCCTTCACCAGGTTGTAGGCACGCTCCTGGGCTTCGTTGAGCAGGTCGATCAGCTTCACGGTGCCGCCGTCGCGGGTCTTGAACGGCCGGCCATCGGCGCCGTTCATGGTGCCAAAACCCATGTGTTCCATATGCATCGGGTGGGTGACGAAGCCTGCGCGGCGCGCCACTTCGAACACCTGCTGGAAGTGCAGGGCCTGGCGCTGGTCGACAAAGTACAGCGCGCGGTCGGCCTTGAGCACGCCGCTGCGGTAGCGCACGGCTGCCAGGTCAGTGGTGGCGTACAGGTAGCCGCCGTCGGCCTTGACGATGATCACCGGCAGCGGCTCGCCGTCGGCGGTCTTGAATTCTTCGAGGAACACGCACTGCGCGCCGTTGCTCTCAACCAACAGGCCGGCAGCCTTGAGGTCATTGACCACGTTGATCAGGTCGTCGTTGTAGGCGCTTTCGCCCATCACGTCGGCCATGGTCAGCTTTACGTTGAGCAGCTCGTAGATTTCCTGGCAGTGCGACAGCGAAATCTCACGGAAACGGCCCCACAGCGCCAGGCAATCTTCCTCGCCGGCTTGCAGCTTGACCACCAGGCCACGGGCGCGGTCGGCGAACTCTTCGGATTCATCGAAGCGCTTTTTGGCGGCGCGGTAGAAGTTTTCCAGGTCGGCCAGTTCGTTGCTGGTAATCGGGTTTTCCTGCAGGTAGGCCATCAGCATGCCGAACTGGGTGCCCCAGTCGCCCACGTGGTTCTGACGGATCACGTCGTCACCGAGGAACTCCAGCACCCGCGCCACGCCGTCACCAATGATGGTCGAGCGCAAGTGGCCCACGTGCATCTCTTTGGCCAGGTTGGGTGCCGACAGGTCAATCACCACACGCTCCACGGGGCCGGCCTTGCGCACGCCAATGTTGGCGTCGGCCAGCGCCGCGTCCAGGCGCGAAGCCAGGGCCTGGGTGTTCTGGAAGAAGTTGATAAAGCCCGGGCCGGCGATTTCGGCCTTGGTCACACTCTCGTCGGCCGGCAGCGCGGCAATGATTTTCTCTGCCAGGTCGCGCGGTTTCATGCCGGCGGGCTTGGACAGCATCATCGCAATGTTGCTGGCAAAATCGCCATGGGTCTTGTCGCGAGTGTTTTCCACCTGGATCGCCGGCGACAGGCCTTCAGGCAACACACCTTCGTTGACGAGTTGGGTGAGGGCTTGTTGGATCAGCTGGCGAATGGTGTCTTTCATGGTGTTCTCTTTCGACCGCAAGCGGCGGTGCGCGATGCGCAGGTGGAAAAACTGGGCATTATCCGTGGCGAGGGCGGGCTTGCCAACCATTCAGACAGGTTGGTAGACCTGCGGGCCTCATCGCGGGCAAGCCCGCTCCCACATTTAAGGGTGTTCACATTTCAAAATGTGGGAGCTGGCTTGCCTGCGATTGCGATTTTGCAGTCAATACAGGTCTACCGGGTCCACATCCAGCGACCATCGCACTTGGCGGCCGCTGGGCATTTGCTCCAGGGCAAGCATCCAGCTACTTAATAGCCGATGCAGCGGTGCGCGGGACGTTGCCTGCAAGAGTAGCTGGGCGCGATACCGCCCGGCGCGGCGCTCCATCGGTGCGGGCACCGGGCCGAGCAATTCGATGCCGGTCAGACCCAATTCGCCGAGCAAACGTTCGGCGGCGCTGCATGCCTCGTCGAGAAAGCTTTCGGCCTGCCCTGGCTTGTGCGCTTCGGCGCGCAACAGCGCCAGGTGTGCGAACGGCGGCAGGCCGGCGGAGCGGCGTTCGCTCAGGGCCTGTTCGGCGAAAGCGAAGTAGCCCTGTTCTGTCAGTTGAATCAGCAAGGGGTGGTCGGCCAGATGCGTCTGGATAATCACCTTGCCCGGCTCTTCGGCGCGCCCGGCACGGCCTGCCACCTGCACGATCAACTGCGCCATGCGCTCGCTGGCGCGGAAGTCGCCGGAGAACAAACCACCGTCGGCGTCCAGGATCGACACCAGCGTGACCCGTGGGAAGTGGTGCCCTTTGGCGAGCATCTGCGTGCCGATCAGGATGCACGGCTGGCCTTTCTGAATGGTCGCAAACAGCTGGTTCATCGCGTCTTTGCGCGAAGTGCTGTCGCGGTCGACGCGCAGCACCGGGTAATCCGGAAACAGAATGCCCAGGCGCTCCTCGGCGCGCTCGGTGCCCGCACCCACCGGGCGCAAATCCACTTTGCCGCATTGTGGGCAGTGGCGCGGTACGCGCTCCACGTGGCCGCAGTGGTGGCAGCGCAGTTCGCCGTGGCGCTGGTGTACGGTCATGCGTGCATCGCAGCGTTCGCACTCGGACATCCAGCCGCAGTCATGACACAACAGCGTCGGCGCAAAACCCCTACGGTTGAGAAACACCAGGACTTGCTGGCCGGCGGCGAGGGTTTGGCCGATGGCCTGTTGCATCGGCCCGGAAATGCCGCTGTCCAGCGGGCGACTTTTTACATCCAGGCGCAGGAAGCGTGGTTGCTTGGCGCCGCCCGCGCGCTCATTGAGGCGCAGCAGGCCATAACGGCCGGTGTAGGCGTTGTGCAGGCTTTCCAGAGACGGAGTGGCCGAGCCCAGCACAATCGGGATGTCTTCCTGGCGCGCGCGTACCAGCGCCAGGTCGCGGGCGTGGTAACGCAGGCCTTCCTGCTGTTTATAAGAGCCGTCGTGCTCCTCGTCGATGATGATCAGGCCGGGGTTTTTCATCGGCGTGAACAGTGCCGAGCGGGTGCCGATAATAATGTCGGCCTCGCCATCCCGCGCCGCCAGCCAGGCTTCCAGGCGCTCACGGTCGTTGACCGCCGAATGCACCAGGGCGATGCGTGCGTTGAAGCGCTGTTCGAAGCGCGCCAGGGTTTGCGGGCCCAGGTTGATCTCCGGGATCAACACCAATGCCTGCTTGCCGGCTTGCAGGGTTTCGCGGATCAGCTGCAAATACACTTCGGTCTTGCCGCTGCCGGTGACGCCGGCGAGCAGGAAGGCGTGGAAACTGTCGAAACCGGCGCGAATGGCTTCATAGGCGGCGCGCTGCTCGGGGTTCAGCGGCAGTTCCGGCTGAGCCAGCCAATGGTCGTGGCGCGGGTCCGGCGCGTGCTTGCGGATTTCCACCTGCACCAAGCCCTTTGCCAGCAGCAGGTCGAGGCTGTCTTTGCTCAGCATCAGCTTGCTTAACAGTTGGTGGGCCACGCCGTGGGGGTGTTGGGCCAGGGTCGCGAGGGCTTCACGCTGGCGCGGGGCGCGGGCGATGCGCGGGTCATCCAGGCGTGCGCCGGGCACCATCGACCAGAAACGCTCCTGGCGTGCTTCAGCCAGTTCGCCCTGGCGCAGCAGCACCGGCAGCGCCCAGCTCAGGGTATCGCCGAGGCTGTGCTGGTAATACTGGGCGGTCCACAGGCATAGCTTGAACAGTGCGGGCGGTAGCGGTGGCGTGGCATCGAGGATGGCCAGGGCCGGTTTGAGCTTTTCGGCAGGGACTTCGCTGTGATCGGCCACTTCGATCAGAATGCCGATCATCTCGCGACGGCCAAACGGCACGCGCACGCGCATGCCTGGCTGCAACTGCGCCCGCAACACGCCGGCCGGGGCCCGGTAGTCGAACAGGCGGCGCAGGGGCGAGGGCAGGGCTAGGCGCAAAATGGCGTCGGGCACGCGGGGAGTCTCATATAAAGGCAGGCGGTGGCGCAGGGGCGGGAGCCTAGCAGACAGGGGCGGCCTTGGGTATGCCGAGGTTTTTCTGATGAAAGGGGCTTTTATGTGGGTAAACCACGGGAGGCGCCGCTTGCGCGTTTAAAAAGGTCTGGTAGAATCCGCGGCCTAATTACGTGCGGTATTCGACAATAGTGTCGAGTGGCGGCACGCTAGCCCGAGGAAGTCACCATGAAAGCCGATATCCATCCAGCGTACGAAACTATCGAAGTAACCTGCAGCTGCGGCAACAAGTTCGAAACACGTTCGAACCTGTGCAAGCCACTGGGTACTGACGTATGCAACGAGTGCCACCCGTTCTACACCGGTAAGCAGAAAACTCTGGACACCGGCGGCCGTGTACAGCGCTTCGCAGATCGCTTTGGTGCTTTCGGCAAGAAGCCTGCTGCTGCAGAGTAAGGCTCAAAAGCCCTCAGGGTTTTTGCAAGCTGTTGAAAAAGGCGCCCCTTGTGGGCGCCTTTTTTGTGCCTGCGATTTGACCGTGCTGCACCCAAAGCGATTTTAATAAAATAATTGTAGACATTTTTAATCACAATTGTGAACAGTTAAGCCCTTGTATCCCGTGGCTCTTGGCCGAAAGTCGTAGTGCGCGGCCCTTGACGGCAGTGACTGACCAGTCTTGTGGGGACTTTCCCACACGCGTATCCTCGGCGGTCCGTCGACCAACAGTAAAAGCGGAATGCCGATATGTCTGATTTGAAAACTGCCGCTCTCGAATATCACGCCCATCCTCGTCCAGGAAAGCTGAGTGTAGAGCTCACCAAAGCCACTGCCACTGCCCGCGACTTGTCGCTGGCCTACAGCCCTGGCGTTGCCGAGCCCGTACGTGAAATCGCCCGCGACCCTGAACTGGCGTACAAGTACACCGGCAAAGGCAACCTGGTTGCAGTGATTTCCGATGGCACCGCGATTCTCGGCCTGGGCAACCTCGGCCCATTGGCGTCCAAGCCAGTCATGGAAGGTAAAGGCGTGCTGTTCAAGCGCTTTGCCGGCATTGACGTTTTCGACATCGAAGTCGACTCCGAAAGCCCACAAGCTTTCATCGACACCGTAAAGCGCATTTCCATCACCTTCGGTGGCATCAACCTGGAAGACATCAAGGCACCTGAGTGCTTCGAGATCGAAAAGGCCCTGATCGAACAGTGCGACATCCCGGTATTCCACGATGACCAGCACGGCACCGCAATCGTTACTGCGGCCGGCATGATCAACGCCCTGGAAATCGCCGGCAAAACCCTGGCTGATGCACAGATCGTCTGCCTGGGCGCTGGTGCTGCCGCCATCTCCTGCATGAAGTTGCTGGTGAGCATGGGCGCCCGGCTTGAAAACATCTTCATGGTCGACAGCAAGGGCGTTGTGCAGTCCGAGCGTACCGATCTGAACCAGTACAAGGCGATGTTTGCCCACGCTACCGACAAGCGCACCCTGGCTGACGCCCTCGACGGTGCCGACGTGTTCGTTGGCCTGTCCGGCCCGAACCTGCTGAGCGCCGAAGGCCTGAAGTCCATGGCGGCCAACCCGATCGTGTTCGCCTGCTCCAACCCGGACCCGGAGATCTCGCCTGAGCTGGCCCACGCCACTCGCAGCGACGTGATCATGGCCACCGGCCGTTCGGACTACCCGAACCAGGTCAACAACGTGCTGGGCTTCCCGTTCATCTTCCGTGGTGCCCTGGACGTTCGCGCCAAGCGCATCAACGAAGAGATGAAAGTGGCTGCCGCCAACGCCCTGCGCGAGCTGGCCAAGCTGCCGGTACCTCAGGACGTGTGTGATGCCTACGGTGGTGCCCCACTGGCATTCGGTCGTGAGTACATCATTCCGAAACCAATGGATAAGCGCCTGATCACCCTGATCTCGGATGCCGTGGCCAAGGCCGCGATCGAGACCGGTGTGGCCACCCTGCCGTATCCAAAGCACTACCCGCTGCAAAGCGTGGATGATGTGTTCAACGGCTAAGCCGTTGTAGCGCACCCACAAAAAGCCCCGGCTCTTGCGAGTCGGGGCTTTTTTTATGGCTGGCTGACGCGGTCTTCCGGTGCCAGGTAAACCCTGTGGGAGCCGGGCTTGCCCGCGATGGCGGTGTATCAGGGAGTGAATCAGTAGCTGATACACCGCCATCGCAGGCAAGCCAGCTCCCACAGTGGAGCTGGGTCAGGCCATTGATCTCATCAGAACAAATCGATCGGCGCCGCCTCATCCGCCGGCAGCGGGCTGCCCGGTGCAACGCCGTTGCCCAGCTCGTTGACCGACGGCGGCGTGTCTTCGCTCTTGAACAGCTCGAAGTACGCATTCGGAGTGCTAGGGGATGCCGCACGGCCGCTGACCGGGTCGATCCGCAGGCTGAGGATGCCTTCCGGCTCGGCCTGGGTATGCAGCGGCTTGTCCTTCAAGGCCGCGCCCATGTAGCTCATCCAGATCGGCAGTGCGACGGTGCCACCAAACTCACGGCGGCCCAGGCTTTCCGGTTGGTCGTAACCGGTCCACACGGTGGTCACGTAATCGGCGTTGTAGCCGGAGAACCAGGCGTCCTTGGATTCGTTGGTGGTACCGGTCTTGCCGGCGATATCTGCGCGGCCCAAGGCCAGGGCGCGGCGGCCGGTGCCTTTCTTGATCACGTCTTCCAGGATGCTGTTGAGGATGTAGGTGGTACGGCCATCCACCACACGCTCGGCCACTGCTGGTGCCTGTGGTTCGGTGGGCACCGCGGCATTGGCGGCCGGTGCTGCACCTGGGGTCGGCTCAATGGTGATGCCGCCGTTGTTCGGTGCTGCAATGCCATCGGGTGCAGCCACGCCGTTGACCACGTCGCCCGGCACGCGTGGCGGGTTGGCGGTGAACAGGGTGTCGCCATTGCGGCTTTCGATCTTGTCGATCAGGTACGGCGTGATCTTGTAGCCGCCGTTGGCAAAGGTGCTCCAGCCGGTAGCGATTTCCATCGGCGTGAGGGTCGCGGTGCCCAGCGCCAGGGACAGGTTCGGTGGCAGGTCCGACTTGGCGAAGCCAAAGCGCGTCATGTAGTCGATGGTCTTGCCCACGCCCATCGCCTGCAGCAGGCGGATCGATACCAGGTTGCGCGACTTGTACAGTGCCTCGCGAATACGGATCGGGCCGAGGAAGGTGTTGGTGTCATTCTTCGGGCGCCAGACCTTGTCCAGGTACTCGTCGACAAACACGATCGGTGCGTCGTTGACCAGGCTGGCGGCGGTGTAGCCGTTATCCAGCGCGGCGCTGTAGACGAACGGCTTGAAGCTCGAGCCCGGCTGGCGCTTGGCCTGGGTGGCGCGGTTGTAGTTGCTCTGCTCGAAGGCAAAGCCGCCGACCAGCGCACGGATCGCACCGTTCTGCGGGTCCAGGGACACCAGTGCGCCCTGGGCCACAGGCACTTGGCTGAATTTAAGGCTGTCGTCTTTCTGGCGTTGCACGCGGATCAAGTCACCGACCTGCGCCACGTCCGACGGCTGCTTGGGCATCGGGCCCATGCTGTTGGTGTTCAGGAACGGGCGTGCCCACTTCATGCTGTCCCACGACACATGGCCTTCGCCGCTGCGGGTGAGCACTTGCACGCCATCCTTCTTCACCTGGGTGACGATGGCGGGTTCCAGGCCGCTGATCGGGCGTTGTTTGCCCAGTTCGGTGGTCCAGGCGCTCAGGGTCTTGCCCGGCAGGCGCGATTCGGGGCCACGGTAGCCATGGCGCTGGTCGTAGGTCACCAAACCGTCGCGTACTGAATTGTTGGCGATTTCCTGCAGGTTGCTCGGAATAGTCGTGGTCACGCGGAAGCCTTCGGTGTAGGCCTCGCTGCCATAACGGCCAACCATTTCGGCTCGCGCCATTTCAGCGATATACGGCGCATTCACTTCCGGTGTCGGCACGTGGTAGCTGGCGTTCAGCGGCTCGGCCACGGCGCTCTCGTAGGCGGCCTGGTCGATTTTGCCCAGCTTGTACATGCGCCCCAGGATCCAGTCGCGACGCTCCTTGCTGCGCGCCGGGTTGGCCAGCGGGTTGAAGCGCGACGGCGCCTTGGGCAGGCCGGCGATCATTGCCATCTGCGCCAGGCTGGCGTCACGAATCGACTTGCCGTAGTACACCTGCGAAGCCGCCTCGATCCCGTAGGCGCGGTTGCCCAGGTAGATCTTGTTGACGTACAGCTCAAGGATTTCGTCCTTGGTCAGCTGACGTTCGATCTGCAGCGCCAACAGAATTTCGGTGGCCTTGCGCGAAAAACTGCGCTCGCTGGTGAGGAAAAAGTTCTTCGCCACCTGCATGGTGATGGTGCTGCCGCCGGATTGAATGTGTCCGCTTTTTACCAACTGGGTGGCTGCGCGCACCAGGCTGCTTGGGTCGACGCCGTAGTGGTTGGCGAAATTATCGTCTTCAGCCGAAAGCAGGGCGTTGATGAAATTGGGTGGAATGTCGGCGAAACGGATCGGTGTGCGGCGCATTTCGCCGAACTCCGCGATCAGTTTTTCATCGCTGCTGTAGACCCGCAAAGGAATCTGCAACTGGATACTTCTGAGTGCCTCTACGGAAGGCAAACCCGGACTAAGGTAGAGGTAGGCCCCGCTGAGTACGAGCAGCAGCCCGCAGACGATCGCGACAATGGAGTACCCGAAAAACTTCAGCAGACGAATCAAGGCTTTTGGATTTCCAGAGAAAAGAATGAGTTACGCGTCGGGGCATGCATGGCAAACGATGGATCGACCCGAGCAGCAGGAAAAAGCGGGAAAAAACGCTGGGCATTAAAGCATTTTCGGCCTGGGGCGTCATTCGTGGCGGCCAAACAAGTCGACCGAATGCACGATTCCCAGCGGCAATCAGGCGGTATGACAGGCAAAGTTTTAGGGAGTTTTATGCGAAAGGGATTTTTCAGGCGCAAAGCCGGCACCCTGCTGGGCGTCGACATCAATGACACCGGTATCAAGCTGATTGAACTGGACCACACCGCCGGCGCTTACAGCGTCAAGGCATACGTCACGCAGGGGCTACCCGCCAATGCGGTTGTCGACGGCGCGCTGTTGGACCTTGAGGGGGTGGCGCAGGCGCTGCAACAGGCAATGTCACGGTTGCACACGTCTGCCCGGCAGGCGGCGGTGGCGGTATCGGGCCCGTCGGTCATCACGCGGGTGATCGACATGGAGGCGGGGCTCAGTGACGAGGAGATGGCCTGGATGATCCAGATGGAAGCTGACCAGTACATTCCTTACCCCCTGGACGACGTTGCCATCGACTTTCAGGTGCGCGGCCCTTCGCCCCAGGACTCGGCGCGGGTCGAGGTGGTGCTGGCTGCGTGCCTGAAGGAGCAGGTCGAGGCCCGCGCAGCGGTTTTGGCCCTGGCCGGGTTGGTTGCGCGAGTGGTGGACGTCGAAGGGTTTGCATTGGAGCGCGCTTGCCGTCAGGATTTCGCCAGCTTCATGCCGGGCCATCGAGTCGATGGCGCACAATGGGCCGTGGATGCCCACGGGATGGGAATTGCTTGCGGGCTGGCCCTGAGGAGTTTCGCTGGATGACACGAATCAATCTTTTGCCTTGGCGCCAGGCGCAGGCGGAACGGCGGCGTAAGTACTTCCTGATATTTCTGCTGGGGTTCGCCGGTGTGGCACTCGCGGCCGTGTGGCTGGCGGACCAGGTCATCGATCAGGCGATCGACCGGCAAGTGACGCGCAACAGCCAGTTGAACAAAAACGTCGCCATCCAGGACTCGCGCCTCAAGACCATCGATGACTTGCAGGAGCAGAGCCAGCAATTGGCCGCCCGAATGAAGGTCGTACAGGACCTGCAGGAATCCCGCTCGGCCGGCGCCCAACTATTGGACCAACTTGCCCGTGCCGTGCCCGATGGGGTGCACCTGCATGAGGTGGTTGCCAAGGGCAATACGGTGAGTGTCAGTGGCAGTGCCGATTCCAGCCAGGATATCGCTCAGCTGATGCGCCGCCTCGAAGCCTCTGAAGGTGCCCACGCAACCCGGCTGCAGCATGTGCGTGCGCAGGGCCAAGGTGGCGGCAACGAATTCCAGTTGATGGTGCGCCAAGGGGAATCCACCGAGGCCCAGCCTTGAGCCTGCCCAGGCTCGACTTTTCCACGCTTTCTCACAACGCTGCCAAATGGCCCCTACCGGCCAAGCTTCTCCTCGGCTGCGCGTTGGGGGGATTGGTGTGGGGGGTGGGCGAAGGTTGGCTGCTGGCCCCGGCACGTGAACAGTTGCACGGGCTGCAAGCGCAGACGCTGACGTTGCAACAGCAACTGACGCAAAAGACCGGCCTGGCCGCCGATCTTGAGGCGCGTGCCCATCAGGCCCAGAGAGAGCAGGCGCAGGTCGCCGAGCTGTTACGGCAGCTGCCCGGCGAATCGGACATGCCGGGCTTGCTCGAAGATATGGCGCGGCTGGCGGCGGCCAACGGTTTGGTGGTCGAAGGTGTCACGGTGCTGGGTGAACAGGCGCAGCCGTTCTACATCGAGGAACCGGTACAAGTCGGTGTGTTTGGCGCCTACCACGACCTGGCGAGCTTCATGAGTGCCTTGGGTGGTTTGCCGCGGATCGTCACTGTGCATGATGTGGTGCTTCGGTCTGAAGGGGGGTTATTGCGCCTGGATTTGCTGGCCAAGACTTATCGTGGCATGGGTGCGCGCGGCACGTCCGGGGCGGCTGTCGAGTCGGGGGTCGCACTTTGTCTACGACGCTGCGTCCCTGCGTGACCCGTTCCAGCCGCCTGCGGCGCAGGTCGACCACATGCCGGGCCAGCCCGCGCTTGCGCCGGACCTGGCGCGCAAGCGCGGCACGCTGGAAGGCCTGGCCGTCGACCAGTTCGAAATGGTCGGCACGCTTTCAATCGATGCGGTGTCGGTCGAAGCACTGCCCCATGGCCTGCAGACCTTCGCCCTGCTGCGTACACCTTCTGGCGTGCACCGGCTGGCGGTCGGCGACTACCTGGGGCCTAACCATGGCCGGGTCACGGCGATTCATTCCGGCCACATCGAACTGCTCGAACTGTTCCCGGACGAACAGGGCGCATGGCTTGCGCGTTCGCGAACCCTGGTGTTAAACGTCAACTCATAACGGAATCAAACAATGAAAAGGACTTTCTCGTCCTTCGGTGTGGCGCTATGGATAGCGTTCACGGCACCGATGGCATTTGCTGTGCCCAATCGCGTCGATCTGATCCAGCTGCCGTCTCCTGGCAGGGTGGTTCCCAGTGGCACCTACAACGGCGACACGCTGACCCTCAACTTCCAGAACATCGAATTGCGCGCCGTGTTGCAGCAAATTGCGGATGTGGCCGGGCTTAATCTGGTGGCCAGTGATGAAGTGCAAGGCTCGATCACTTTGCGGCTCAAGGATGTGCCCTGGGACCAGGCGCTGGATCTGGTGCTGCAAACCAAGGGCTTGGATAAGCGCGTGAAGGCCGGCGTTTTGCTGGTGGCACCCGCCGAAGAGTTGGCGGCCCGCGAGCTGCTGGCGCTGGAGTCGAGCAAGCAGATGGAAGAGCTGGCGCCCTTGCGGCGCGAGTTGCTGCAGGTCAATTACGCCAAGGCAGCGGACCTGGCCAAGCTGTTTCAGTCGGTGACAGGCGTTGACGGTTTTACCGATGAGCGCGGCTCGGTGGCGGTGGATGATCGCACCAACAACATCATCGCCTACCAGACCCGCGAGCGAATTGACGAGCTGCGGCGCATCGTGGCGCAGCTGGATGTGCCGGTACGCCAAGTGATGATCGAGGCGCGGATTGTCGAAGCCAATGTCGATTACGACAAAAGCCTGGGTGTACGCTGGGGCGGGCGGCTCAATCGCGGCAACTGGGGCGCGGGCGGTATCAGCAAACCGTTGGCCGAGGGTGCGGAGCCACCGGAGAATCCGCCCAGTTCGCCGTTTGTCGATATGGGCTCGCTTACCGGTACGGCTGGCCTGGGCATCGCTTTTATTACCGACAACCTGTTGCTGGACCTGGAGCTGACGGCCATGGAAAAAACCGGCAACGGCGAGATCGTCTCACAGCCCAAGGTGGTCACTTCCGACAAGGAAACCGCGCGCATCCTCAAGGGCACCGAGATTCCTTATCAGGAGTCCAGCTCGCGTGGTGCCACCTCGGTGTCGTTCAAGGAGGCTTCGCTGTCGCTGGAGGTGACCCCGCAAATCACCCCGGACGGCTGGGTGATCATGGAGGTCAAGGTCACCAAGGATGAGCCTGACTACCTGAACAAGCTCAACGACGTACCGCCGATCAAGAAAAACGAGGTCAACGCCAAGGTGCGGGTCAAGGATGGCGAGACCATCGTCATTGGCGGGGTTTTCTCCAATACCCAAAGCAAAGTGGTAGATAAAGTGCCATTTTTGGGCGATGTGCCGTATCTTGGCCGCCTTTTCCGGCGCGATGTGCTGGCGGAGAAAAAATCCGAGCTGCTGGTATTCCTGACTCCGCGTATTATGAATAACCAGGCGATTGCTGTGAGTCGTTGATTCTGTGCGAAATTTGATTCTTGTAGGACCGATGGGGGCTGGAAAAAGCACCATCGGCCGTTTGCTGGCCAAAGAGCTGCGCCTGCCGTTCAAAGATTCCGACAAGGAAATTGAATTGCGCACGGGTGCCAATATCCCATGGATCTTCGATAAGGAAGGCGAGCTGGGCTTTCGCGACCGCGAGCAGGCGATGATTGCCGAGCTGTGCGGCTGCGATGGCGTGGTATTGGCCACCGGCGGCGGTGCAGTGATGCGCGATGAAAACCGCCGGGCGCTGCATGCCGGTGGTCGCGTGGTTTATTTGCATGCATCGGTCGAGCAACAGGTGGGGCGTACCGCCCGCGATCGCAATCGCCCATTGCTGCGCACCGCGGACCCGGCAAAAACCTTGCGAGACCTGCTCACGCTGCGCGATCCGCTGTATCGGGAAATCGCCGATCTGGTGGTCGAAACCGATGAGCGGCCGCCTCGAATGGTGGTTCTCGACATTCTTGAGCGTTTGCAGCAGTTGCCACCCCGTTAAAGCCTGGCCCGAAATGCGCTATTCTCGGCGGCGCGCCATCATCCTTCGGGGTATGGCGCAGAGCCATCAGGCGACGAAGTTCCGAGCGTTGCCGATCGTACATATTTCTTCACGCGGGGACACATGCAGACACTTAAGGTCGATCTAGGCGAGCGCAGCTACCCAATCCATATTGGCGAAGGTCTGTTGGACCTGCCCGAGTTGCTCGCACCGCATATTGCCGGTCGGCAAGTGGCGATCATCTCCAATGAAACGGTCGCGCCGCTGTATCTTGAGCGTCTGAGCCGCAGCCTTGCGGCCTACTCGGTGATTTCGGTGATCCTGCCTGACGGTGAGGCCCACAAGAACTGGGAAACCCTGCAACTGATCTTTGACGGCCTGCTGACTGCACGGCATGACCGGCGTACCACGGTGGTCGCCCTGGGCGGCGGCGTGATCGGCGACATGGCCGGCTTTGCCGCAGCGTGCTACCAGCGCGGCGTGGACTTTATCCAGGTGCCGACCACGTTGTTGTCCCAGGTCGATTCGTCGGTGGGCGGCAAGACCGGCATCAACCACCCGCTGGGCAAGAACATGGTGGGTGCGTTCTACCAACCACAAGCCGTACTGATCGACACCGCGACCCTTAACACTTTGCCGCCGCGCGAGCTGTCGGCCGGTCTGGCGGAGGTCATCAAGTACGGGCTGATTTGTGACGAACCGTTCCTGACCTGGCTCGAAGAACACATGGACGCTCTGCGTGCCCTGGACCAGGTGGCACTGACCGAAGCGATTTCCCGTTCATGCGCCGCCAAGGCGCTGGTGGTGAATGCCGACGAACGGGAGTCCGGTGTGCGCGCCACCCTGAACCTGGGCCACACCTTCGGCCATGCGATCGAAACGCACATGGGCTATGGTGTGTGGTTGCACGGGGAAGCCGTGGCGGCCGGCACAGTAATGGCACTGGAGATGTCGCAGCGCCTGGGCTGGATCAGCGCCCAGGAGCGAGATCGTGGCATCCATCTGTTTCAGCGCGCCGGTTTGCCGGTTATTCCGCCGCAAGAGATGACCGAGGCGGATTTCCTCGAACATATGGCAATCGACAAGAAAGTGATCGACGGTCGCCTGCGACTGGTGCTGCTGCGCCATATGGGCGAAGCGGTAGTGACCGACGATTATCCGAAAGAGATTTTACAGGCCACGCTGGGAGCGGATTACCGCGCCCTGGCCCAGCTTAAAGGTTAATAAGATCCCGATGACTAGTTTGCATGCCGACGAGGCGTTCCTCGGCCACTACCAGTTAAGCCACGACCCTTTTGCTCCACGGGTGCCGGGCTTCAAATTCTTCCCTGCCCAGCGCAAGCCGGTGCTCGGTCAGTTGCACCACCTGGCGCGCTACAGCCAACTGTTGCTGGTAGTGACCGGCCCGTTGGGCAGCGGCAAGACCCTGCTGCGCCAGGCGCTGGTTGCCAGCACCAACAAGCAATCGGTACAGAGCGTGGTGGTGTCGGCCCGTGGTGCCGGTGATGCGGCCGGCGTACTGCGCCAAGTGGCCCAGGCGCTGAACGTTGCCAATGCCGAGCCAAACGCGATCCTCAAGCAGGTTGTGCAGTTGGGTCTCACCGGCCAGGAAGTCTACTTGCTGGTGGACGATGCCGAACAGCTCGACGAATCTGCCCTGGAAGCGCTGCTGGCGCTGGCTGCCGGTACGCCGGAAGGTCGCCCGCATGTGTTCCTGTTTGGCGAGTCGTCGCTGATCGCTGATCTGGAGCAGATCAGTGGCGAGCAGGAGCTGTTCCACGTCATCGAACTGCAGCCCTACGAAGAGGAAGAAACCCGCGAATACCTGGCTCAACGCCTCGAAGGCGCCGGTGCCGGTATCGAACTTTTCACGGCAAATCAGATCTCTGATATTCACGAAAGCGCAGGCGGCTGGCCTGGCACCATCAACCAGGTTGCCCGCGATGCCTTGATCGAAGCCATGATTGCCAGCCGCTCTGCGGTTAAGCGTCCAAAGATGGGGTTTACTATGCCTAAGAAGCACGTATTGGCGATTTCCGCCGTTGTCGTGGTCGCTGTCGCTGCTGCCTGGTTGATCCCGGGTCGCAGCAAGGCACCCGCCACCGCCGGCGCGCCAACCGAACAGGCGCAGTTGCCACTGGGCAAGCCCACGCCAAATGTCGAATTCGCCAACTCCGGCCAACCGACCAACCTGCCAATGGTCGGCCAGCCGGTCATGCGCGGCCCGCTGGCTGAAGCCGCCGGTGGCATCTCGGAAGGTGACGACGGTGTGCCGGTCGAAGGCTCCAGCGCCACGCCCCCCACCGTGACCACCACCGCACCGCCTGCCGGCGTTCCGGCTGGCCCGGCAGCCGCTCCAGTTGCCAAGCCGACGCCGACGCCGGCGCCGACCGTTGCTAGCGCCAAGCCAGCCCCGGTTGCCAAGCCTGTCGCGCCTGCGCCAGTGACCAAGCCGGCACCGGCCGCCAAGCCTGCTGAAAAACCTGCCACTGTTGCCAAGGCCGCTGCGCCTGCCGCCGCCGGCAGCAGCTGGTACACCAGCCAGCCAACGGGTAATTTCGTGGTGCAGATCCTGGGCACCAGCTCCGAAGCCAACGCCCAGGCGTTCGTGAAAGAGCAGGGCGGCCAGTACCGTTATTTCAAGAAAGTGCTCAACGGCAAGCCTCTCTACGTGATCACCTACGGCAGCTTCCCAAGCCGTGCCGCAGCTGATTCTGCGATCAAAGCCTTGCCAGCGAAGGTTCAGGCTGGTAAACCTTGGCCTCGCACTGTCGGCAGCGTTCAACAAGAACTCGCAACAGCTCGCTGAAGACCCGGCGGCCTTACCCAGGCCGCTCTCTCAGCACCTCAAAAAAACAACACAGCGTGCAGCCCTGAAGGCCGCGCGCTTTGTGGTGTCTGCGTCACGTAGCTTTTGAGTCGTAGCAGTCAGAATTAAAAAAGTTTTGACTAGCACAGCATATCGCTTTAAACCTTTCATAAATGCGACATAGATTTGCGACATTTCGTCGCTAAATTTGTGAGCGTTCGTGTCGGTGTGTACAATGACCTCCCTTTTGCCCCCGCTAAGCCGGCGTACGTTCGGCGTGGAAGGTAACCGGTTGAATTGAAAAGAAATTTGCCTCGGTATAAGAGGCAGCCTGGTGAGAAAGTGTCTATGAAAGCAGGTCTGTACCAACCCGATGAATTCAAGGATAACTGCGGTTTCGGCCTGATAGCCCACATGCAGGGCGAGCCCAGTCATACCCTTTTGCAAACGGCCATCGAGGCCCTGACCTGCATGACCCACCGCGGTGGGATCAACGCCGACGGCAAGACCGGTGACGGTTGCGGCTTGCTGATTCAAAAGCCCGACCAGTTCCTGCGCGCTGTCGCAAAACAGCAATTTGCGGTCGACCTGCCCAAGCAGTACGCCGTGGGCATGGTGTTTTTCAACCAGGACCCGGTAAAAGCCGAAGCCGCTCGCGAGAACATGAACCGCGAGATCCTGGCCGCCGGCCTGCAACTGGTTGGCTGGCGCAAAGTGCCGATCGACACCAGTGTGCTCGGGCGCCTGGCCCTGGAGCGCCTGCCGCAGATCGAACAAGTGTTCATCGCAGGCGATGGCCTCAGCGATCAGGACATGGCGATCAAGTTGTTCACGTCGCGTCGTCGTTCGTCGGTCTCCAACGCCGCCGACACCGACCACTACATCTGCAGCTTTTCGCACAAGACCATCATTTATAAAGGCCTGATGATGCCGGCGGATCTGACCGCCTTCTATCCGGACCTGAGCGACGAGCGCCTGCAAACCGCAATCTGCGTGTTCCACCAGCGCTTCTCCACCAACACCCTGCCGAAATGGCCGCTGGCTCAGCCATTCCGCTTCCTCGCCCACAACGGCGAGATCAACACCATCACCGGCAACCGCAACTGGGCCGTGGCCCGTCGCACCAAGTTCGCCAACGATTTGATGGACCTCGAAGAGCTGGGCCCGCTGGTTAACCGCGTGGGCTCCGACTCCTCCAGCATGGACAACATGCTCGAACTGATGGTCACCGGCGGCATCGACCTGTTCCGTGGCGTGCGCATGATCATTCCGCCTGCGTGGCAGAACGTCGAGACCATGGACCCGGACCTGCGTGCATTCTACGAGTACAACTCGATGCACATGGAACCGTGGGACGGCCCGGCTGGCGTGGTGATGACCGACGGCCGCTACGCGGTGTGCCTGCTCGACCGTAACGGTCTGCGCCCGGCGCGTTGGGTCACCACCAGCAACGGTTTTATCACCCTGGCGTCGGAAATCGGCGTGTGGGACTACAAGCCTGAAGACGTGATCGCCAAAGGCCGTGTAGGCCCAGGCCAGATCCTGGCCGTGGACACTGAAACCGGGCAGATCCTCGACACCGACGCCATCGACAACCGCTTGAAGTCGCGTCACCCGTACAAGCAATGGCTGCGCAAGAACGCCCTGCGCATCCAGGCGACCATGGAAGACAACGACCACGGTTCGGCTTTTTACGACGTCGACCAGCTCAAGCAGTACATGAAGATGTACCAGGTCACGTTCGAAGAGCGCGACCAAGTGCTGCGTCCGCTCGGCGAGCAAGGCTATGAGGCGGTCGGCTCCATGGGCGACGACACGCCAATGGCCGTGCTGTCCCAGCGCGTGCGCACGCCCTACGACTATTTCCGTCAGCAGTTCGCGCAGGTCACCAACCCGCCGATCGACCCGCTGCGCGAAGCCATCGTGATGTCGTTGGAAGTGTGCCTCGGTGCCGAGCGCAACATCTTCCAGGAATCACCTGAGCACGCCTCCCGTGTGATCCTCAGCTCGCCGGTCGTTTCCCCGGCCAAGTGGCGCTCGCTGATGACCCTGGATCGCCCAGGCTTCGATCGCCAGATCATCGACCTGAACTACGACGAGAGCCTCGGCCTTGAAGCCGCTGTGCGCAACGTCGCCGATCAGGCCGAAGAAGCTGTGCGCGCCGGTCGTACCCAGATCGTGCTGACCGACCGCCATATCGCGCCGGGCAAGCTGCCGATCCACGCTTCTCTGGCCACTGGCGCGGTACACCACCGCCTGACCGAAAAAGGCCTGCGTTGCGACTCCAACATCCTCGTGGAAACGGCTACTGCCCGCGACCCGCATCACTTCGCAGTGTTGATCGGTTTCGGCGCCTCGGCGGTTTACCCGTTCCTGGCCTACGAAGTGCTGGGTGATTTGATTCGTACCGGTGAAGTGCTGGGCGACCTCTATGAGGTGTTCAAGAACTACCGTAAGGGCATCACCAAGGGCTTGCTGAAGATCCTGTCGAAGATGGGCATCTCCACCGTCACGTCTTACCGTGGCGCACAGCTGTTCGAAGCCATCGGCCTGTCCGAAGAGGTTTGCGAGCTGAGCTTCCGTGGTGTGCCAAGCCGTATCAAGGGCGCGCGTTTCGTCGATATCGAAGCCGAACAGAAAGCCCTGGCAGCCGAAGCCTGGAGTGCGCGCAAGCCGATCCAGCAAGGCGGCCTGCTCAAGTTCGTGCACGGTGGCGAATACCACGCGTACAACCCGGACGTGGTCAACACCCTGCAAGCCGCTGTGCAGCAGGGCGACTACGCCAAGTTCAAGGAATACACCGCGCTGGTGGATAACCGCCCGGTGTCGATGATTCGCGATTTGTTCAAGGTGAAAACCCTGGACACGCCGCTGGCCATCAGCGAAATCGAGCCACTGGAATCGATCCTCAAGCGCTTCGACTCCGCCGGTATCTCTTTGGGCGCCTTGTCGCCCGAGGCTCACGAAGCCCTGGCCGAAGCCATGAACCGCCTGGGTGCGCGTTCCAACTCCGGCGAAGGCGGCGAAGACCCGGCGCGCTACGGCACCATCAAGAGCTCGAAAATCAAGCAAGTTGCCACTGGTCGTTTCGGTGTAACCCCGGAATACCTGGTCAACGCCGAAGTGCTGCAGATCAAAGTCGCCCAGGGTGCCAAGCCCGGCGAAGGCGGCCAGCTGCCAGGCGGCAAGGTCAACGGTCTGATTGCCAAGCTGCGTTACGCAGTGCCGGGCGTCACCCTGATTTCGCCGCCGCCGCACCACGACATCTATTCGATTGAAGACTTGTCGCAGCTGATTTTCGACTTGAAACAAGTCAACCCGCAGGCGCTGGTTTCGGTGAAACTGGTGGCAGAAGCTGGCGTGGGCACTATCGCCGCCGGTGTGGCCAAGGCCTATGCCGACCTGATCACCATCTCCGGCTACGACGGCGGCACCGGCGCTTCGCCGCTGACGTCCATCAAGTATGCCGGCGCGCCGTGGGAACTCGGCCTGGCCGAAACCCACCAGACCCTGCGCGGCAACGACCTGCGCGGCAAGGTACGGGTGCAGACCGACGGCGGCCTGAAAACCGGCCTCGACGTGATCAAGGCGGCGATCCTCGGCGCCGAAAGCTTCGGCTTCGGCACCGCGCCCATGATCGCCCTGGGCTGCAAATACCTGCGCATCTGCCACCTGAACAACTGCGCCACCGGCGTGGCCACTCAGAACGAGAAGCTGCGCAAGGATCACTACATTGGCACCGTCGACATGGTGGTAAATTTCTTCACCTACGTCGCCGAAGAGACCCGTGAGTGGCTGGCCAAGCTGGGCGTGCGTTCGCTGGAAGAGCTGATCGGCCGTACCGACTTGCTCGACATCCTCGAAGGCCAGACCGCCAAGCAACAGCACCTGGACCTGACGCCGCTGTTGGGCAGCGATCACATCCCGGCAGACAAGCCCCAATTCTGCCAGGTGGACCGCAACCCGCCGTTCGACAAAGGCCTGTTGGCCGAGAAGATGGTCGAAATGGCCAGTTCCTCGATCAATGACGCCAGCGGTGGCGACTTTGCCCTGGATATCTGCAACTGCGACCGTTCGATCGGCGCACGCATCTCCGGCGAAATCGCGCGCAAGCACGGCAACCAAGGCATGGCGAAAGCGCCGATCACCTTCCGCTTCAACGGCACAGCCGGCCAGAGCTTTGGCGTGTGGAACGCCGGCGGCCTGCACATGTACCTCGAAGGCGACGCCAACGACTACGTGGGCAAGGGCATGACGGGCGGCAAGCTGGTGATCGTTCCGCCTAAAGGCAGCATCTACAAGACTCAGGACAGTGCCATCATCGGCAACACCTGCTTGTACGGTGCCACCGGTGGCAAGCTGTTCGCTGCCGGTACTGCCGGTGAGCGTTTCGCCGTGCGTAACTCCGGTGCCCACACCGTGGTGGAAGGCACAGGCGATCACTGCTGCGAGTACATGACCGGTGGCTTTGTCGCGGTACTGGGCAAGACCGGTTACAACTTCGGTTCGGGCATGACCGGCGGTTTCGCCTACGTGCTCGACCAGGACAACACCTTCGTCGACAAGGTCAACCACGAGTTGGTCGAGATCCAGCGGATCAGCGGCGAAGCCATGGAATCCTACCGGAACCACTTGCAGCACGTGCTGGACGAGTACGTCGAGGAGACTGGCAGCGAATGGGGCCGTAACCTCGCCGAAAACCTCGATGATTACCTGCGTCGTTTCTGGCTGGTCAAGCCCAAGGCTGCCAACCTGAAATCGTTGCTTTCCAGCATCCGTGCCAACCCGCAGTGATATGCGCCTGAAGAGTTTGATGAGGTTTTAACATGGCTGAACGTCTGAATAACGACTTCCAGTTCATCGATGTCGGGCGCAAAGATCCGAAGAAGAAACTGTTGCGTCAACGCAAGAAAGAGTTCGTGGAAATCTACGAGCCCTTCAAACCCCAGCACTCGGCCGACCAGGCCCACCGCTGCCTGGGGTGCGGTAACCCGTATTGCGAATGGAAGTGCCCGGTGCACAACTTCATTCCCAACTGGCTCAAGCTGGTGGCCGAGGGCAACATCCTCGCCGCCGCCGAACTGTCGCACCAGACCAACACCCTGCCGGAAGTCTGCGGCAGGGTTTGTCCCCAAGACCGTCTGTGCGAGGGTGCCTGCACCCTTAACGATGGTTTTGGCGCGGTGACTATCGGTTCGGTGGAGAAGTACATCACCGACACCGCGTTCGCCATGGGCTGGCGCCCGGACATGTCCAAGGTCAAGCCGACCGGCAAACGCGTTGCGATCATCGGCGCAGGCCCGGCAGGCCTTGGCTGTGCCGACGTGCTGGTGCGTGGCGGCGTGACCCCGGTGGTGTTCGACAAGAACCCGGAAATCGGCGGCCTGCTGACCTTTGGCATCCCCGAGTTCAAGCTGGAAAAAACCGTGCTGAGCCACCGTCGTGAAGTCTTCACCGGCATGGGTATCGAGTTCCGTCTCAATACCGAAATTGGCAAAGACATCACCATGGAGCAACTGCTCGCCGAATACGACGCCGTGTTCATGGGCATGGGCACCTACACCTACATGAAGGGCGGCTTTGCCGGTGAGGACCTGCCGGGCGTGTATGACGCGCTCGACTTCCTGATCGCCAACGTCAACCGCAACCTGGGCTTTGAAAAGTCGCCGGAAGATTTCGTCGACATGAAAGGCAAGAAGGTCGTGGTACTGGGCGGTGGTGACACCGCGATGGACTGCAACCGCACCTCGATCCGCCAGGGCGCCAAGTCGGTCACCTGTGCGTATCGCCGTGACGAAGCCAACATGCCCGGCTCGCGCAAAGAGGTGAAGAACGCCAAGGAAGAAGGCGTGAAATTCCTCTACAACCGCCAGCCGATCGCCATCGTCGGTGAAGACCGTGTCGAAGGCGTGAAGGTGGTCGAGACTCGTCTTGGCGAGCCGGACGCCCGTGGCCGTCGCAGCCCCGAGCCGATCCCGGGTTCCGAAGAGATCATCCCGGCTGACGCCGTGGTTATCGCCTTCGGTTTCCGCCCAAGCCCGGCGCCGTGGTTCGAGCAGTTCGAAATCCAGACCGACAGCCAGGGCCGCGTGGTAGCCCCGGAGCAAGGCCAGTACAAGCACCAGACCAGCAACCCGAAAATCTTCGCCGGTGGCGATATGGTGCGCGGCTCTGACCTGGTAGTGACCGCGATCTTCGAAGGCCGCAACGCCGCCGAAGGCATCCTGGATTACCTGCAGGTCTGACCTGATCCTTGGTTGAAATGGGATCAAAATGTGGGAGCTGGCTTGCCTGCGATAGCGATGTTGAATTCACCACCGCCATCGCAGGCAAGCCAGCTCCCACACAAACCCCATTCCAGATAGGGTTTGGTGGTGTCTGTCATACCGCAAGACACCGCGACAAATTGACCCGATAGACAAAAGGCACGGCTCACTCCGTGCCTTTTGCGTCGCGCTCTGAGAAAATGCCCGCACTTTTTTTGCGGATGCCGACATGACTGCCCTCAAGAACGACCGTTTCCTTCGTGCCCTGCTCAAGCAACCCGTAGACGTCACGCCCGTGTGGATGATGCGTCAGGCCGGTCGCTACCTGCCGGAATACCGCGCCAGTCGCGCCAATGCCGGCGACTTCATGAGCCTGTGCATGAACCCGGAGTTCGCCTGCGAAGTCACGATGCAGCCGCTGGACCGCTACCCACAACTGGATGCGGCCATCCTCTTCTCCGATATCCTTACCATCCCTGACGCCATGGGCCAAGGCCTGTATTTTGAAACTGGCGAAGGCCCGCGTTTCAAGAAAGTCGTCAGCACCCTGGCCGACATCGAAGCCCTGCCGATCCCGGATCCGCACAAAGACCTCGGTTACGTGATGGATGCCGTGAGCACCATCCGCCGCGAGCTTAACGGCCGCGTGCCGCTGATCGGCTTCTCCGGCAGCCCGTGGACCCTGGCCACCTACATGGTCGAAGGCGGCTCGTCGAAAGACTTCCGCAAAACCAAGGCCATGCTCTACGACAACCCGCAAGCCATGCACCTGCTGCTGGACAAGCTGGCGCAGTCGGTTACCAGCTACCTCAACGGCCAGATCATGGCTGGCGCGCAAGCGGTGCAGATCTTCGACACCTGGGGCGGCAACCTGTCGTCGGCGGCGTACCAAGAGTTCTCCCTGGCCTACATGCGCAAAATCGTCAGCGGCCTGATCCGCGAACACGAAGGTCGCAAAGTGCCGGTGATCATGTTCACCAAAGGCGGCGGCCTGTGGCTGGAAAGCATTGCTGATGCCGGTGCCGATGCACTGGGCCTGGACTGGACCTGCGACCTCGGCGAAGCCCGCCGTCGCGTCGGCAACCAGGTCGCGCTGCAAGGCAACATGGACCCGACCGTGCTCTACGCCAAACCGGAAGCGATCCGCACCGAAGTCGGCCGCATCCTGGCCAGCTATGGCAAGGGCAGCGGCCACGTGTTCAACCTCGGCCATGGCATCACGCCGGAAGTGAACCCGGAGCATGCGGGCGCGTTCCTGCGTGCGGTGCATGAGCTGTCGGCGCAATACCACGAATAAAACGCAAACCAAATGTGGGAGCTGGCTTGCCTGCGATGGCGGTGGTGAATTCACTATTGCTATCGCAGGCAAGCCAGCTCCCACATTAAAAGCAGGACTGCGTCAGGCTTTCACGTGCCCCAGCGGCGGCAATTTCGCCAGCTTCAGCGCCACCAGCAGCGCACCCATCAGCAACGCCACGATAAACCCGCCAATCCCGTTCCACCCGGCAAAGTGCCAGAAGAACCCGCCCGCCGTCCCCGCGATACTCGACCCTGCGTAGTAGCAGAACAGGTACAGCGACGACGCCTGCCCTTTGGCCTTCACCGCCCGCCGCCCAATCCAGCTGCTGGCCACCGAATGCGCGCCGAAGAAGCCGAAGGTGAAGATCAGCATGCCCGGCACCACCAGCCACAGCGGCGTGAACAAGGTCAGCACCATGCCCGCAAGCATCAGCACAATCGTGCCCCACAGCACGCGACGGCGGCCGAGACGGTCGGCCAGGGAGCCGATTTTCGCCGAGCTGTAGATGCCCGACAGGTACACCAGCGACAACAGGCCGACCACCGCCTGGCTCAGCTCATAAGGCGAGGCCAGCAGGCGATAGCCGATGTAGTTGAACATCGTCACGAACGCGCCCATCAACAGGAAGGCTTCGAGAAACAGCCACGGCAGGCCGGCGTCCTTGAAGTGCATGACAAAACCGTCCACCAGGTTGCGCGGCTTGAGGCTGCTGGCGCGGAAGTTGCGCGATTCGGGGAGGATTTTCCAGAACACCGTGGCCGCGATCAGCGCCAGCGCGCCGATGATCAGCATTGCGGTGTGCCAGCTGACAAAGTCGATCAACACGCCGATGATCAGGCGCCCGCTCATGCCGCCAATCGCGTTGCCGCCGATGTACAGGCCCATGGCCAGGCCGATGTGCTGTGGGTGGATCTCTTCACTCAGGTACGTCATCGCCACGGCGGCCAGGCCGCTTAGCGACAAGCCCACCAGCGCACGCATCAGCAGAATACCTTCCCAGGTCGGCATCAAGCCGCTGGCGATGGTGGCCAGCGCGGCACAGAACAACGCAGCAACCATCACCGGTTTACGCCCCAGTCTGTCGGAAATCGGCCCGGTGATCAGCAGCCCCAGCGCCAGCATCGCCGTAGCAACAGAAAGGATCAGGCTGCTTTGCGCCGCATTGATGGAAAACTCGTGGGACAGCGCCGGCATCATCGGCTGCACGCAGTACAGCAGGGCAAAGGTGGCAAACCCGCCGGAGAACAGCGCCAGCACCGTGCGCATGAACATCGGCGTGCCTTTTTCGATGTACTCGTCATTGAGCTGAGCGACCACCTCATCCAAAGCGGTAGGCGGGACTTCTTGAGCGAATGGCGCGACAGCAGATTTCACGGGGACCTCGGGGAGGAAAAGCCTGCCAGGACTGGCAATACGAAAAAGAATATAGCTGCCTAATGATTCTTTCCAATATATTGTTCGACCTGTTTAAGAGCTTTTACGACCTAATGAGGTTTGCATGGAATTGCGTCACTTGCGGTACTTCATTGCCGTCGCCGAAGAGCTGCATTTTGGCCGCGCCGCACAGGTGCTGGGCATCTCGCAGCCGCCGTTGAGCCAGCAGATCCAGGCGCTGGAACACGAAGTGGGCGCACGCTTGTTTGAGCGTACCAACCGTCGTGTGGAGTTGAGCGAAGCGGGCCGGTTATTCCTGCACGAGGCGCGTTTGGTGCTGGCGCAAGTGGATAAAGCCGCCGACGTGGCGCGCCGCGCGCAACTGGGGGAGTTAGGCGAACTGAAGATCGGCTTCACCTCGTCGGCGCCATTCAACGCCAGCATTCCACAGGCGATCTTTGCGTTTCGTAAAGCCTTCCCGGCGGTGCACCTGAATTTGCAGGAAATGAGCAGCACCGAGGTGGCCGAGTCGCTGGTGGATGAGTCGATTCAGGTAGGCCTGATGCGCCCGCTGCCGTTGCCGGATTCTCTAAGCGTGATCGAGTTGATGCGCGAGCCGTTGGTTGCGGTATTGAACGCTGGCCATCCGTTGGTGGAAGGCAGCGAGCGCGGCCTGCACCTGGCGCAACTGGCCGAGGAGCCATTTGTATTTTTCCCGCGCACCTACGGCAGCGGCCTCTACGCTCAGCTGCTCAACCTGGCCCGCGATGCCGGCTTCAGCCCGCACTTCGCCCAGGAAGCCGGGGAGGCGATGACCATCATCGGCCTGGTGGCGGCGGGGTTGGGGGTATCGGTGCTGCCGGCGTCTTACCAGCGCATCCGCATTGATGGGGTGTTCTATCGCACCTTGCTCGATCGGGAGGCCGTGACGGCGGTGTGGCTGGTGCAACGCAAGGGTGCGCAAACGCCAATGGCCAAGGCCTTTGTGGAGTTGCTAGTGGCGAGCGGGCTTGTTGTGGCGAGCGGGCTTGTCCCGCGTTGGGTTGCGAAGCAGCCCCAAAACCTGACACCGTGATCTGCATGAAATAACGCGGTGATTTTATTGGGGCTGCTGCGCAACCCAACGCGGGGCAAGCCCGCTCGCCACATGTACTGTGCTAGTCGTGAGGACGGCGGCGCTTTGCCACCGATTGCAGGTGACCGGTTTTCAGGCATACTGGCCAGGTTCCCGAAAGGGGCTTGTGAGACTCTGAGGATCCTGGGTAACCAGCCATCGCAGAGCCGGACAGGAAGTGGCGATGACAAGCCGGCCTGTTTGTGAAAAGGGCGCCGAAAGGCGCCCTTTGTCGTTTCTGCAGAACGCAAAGCCTCAGTTCTGCTTCAACGCCTCCACGCCATTGATTCCCGCACTCTGCAAGCCCGCCATGATGTCGCGGTCCAGCATGCTCACCCAGCGGTTGTAGTTGCGATGAATCTTGCCGTCCTTGTAGCCCAGGTCGCGGCTGTCGCGGTAGGTGATGGCGTAGCTGGTGCGGGTGTAGCGGATATCGATTTCGGCGTGGAATTGGTTACGCACGGTGATTTCGGCCTGCACCAGTTGCGGGCTCAGGCGTTGCACGGTCCACTCGCGTTTTTGCAGGGCCGCGACGATCACCTGTTTGATTTTCTCTTCGCTGAGCTGGGCCGTGGCCGGCAAATCGTGCTGGGTGTTGAGCACGGGTTTGCTGGTGCAACCGGCGGTGGTCAGCAGGGCCAGAGTGATCAGGGTGGCGCGTAGCAAGGAAGACATTCCGTTTTCTCCAATCAATTAAAAAATCAGGACCAGCGGCGAAAGATCAGCGAAGTGTTGACGCCGCCAAAGGCAAAGTTGTTGTTCATCACATAGTCGTTGTGCATCTGGCGAAACCCACCTTGCAGGTAGTCCAGTTCGCCGCATTGCGGGTCGACGGCATCCAGGTTGAAGGTGTGCACATACTGGTCGCGGTTCATCATTTCGATGCTGAACCACGACTCCAGCGCGCCGCACGCGCCCAAGGTGTGGCCCAGAAAGCTCTTCTGCGAACTGATCGGCATGCGGCTGCCGAACAAGCTGCTGGTGGCCAGCGTCTCGGCGATGTCGCCCTGATCGGTGGCGGTGCCGTGGCCGTTGACGTAGCCGATCGCGGATGGCTCGAGCCCGGCATCTTCCAGTGCCAGCTCCATGGCGCGGCGCATGGTTTTCTGCTCCGGGCGTGTGGTGTGCTGGCCGTCGGCGTTGCTGCCGAAACCCACCAGCTCGGCGTGGATATGCGCACCGCGCGCCAGGGCGTGTTCCAGTTCTTCGAGCACCAGCATGCCGCCGCCTTCGCCGATCACCAGGCCGTCGCGGCCGCTGTCGTAAGGGCGTGGGCTGGTTTGTGGCGCATCGTTTTTGAGGCTGGTGGCGTACAGCGCGTCGAACACCATGGCTTCGGTGGGGCACAGCTCTTCGGCGCCGCCGGCAAGCATCAACGGCAAGCGGCCGAACTTGATCGCCTCGTAGGCGTAGCCAATGCCCTGGCTGCCGCTGGTGCAGGCGCTGGAGGTGGGGATCAGCCGCCCGGTGAGGCCAAAGAAGATGCTGATATTTGCCGCCGTGGTGTGCGGCATCATGCGCACATAGGAGTTGGCATTCAGCCCCTCGGCCACCGAGTTCAGCAGCATATTGCCGAACGCCTTGATCTCATCTGTGCTGCCGGTGGATGAGCCACAGGCCACGCCCATGCGCCCGTCCTTGATCGATTCATCGCCGAGCAAACCGGCATCCTGCAACGCCTGTTCCGCCGCCCACACCGCCAGGCGTGAGACGCGGCCCATGCTGCGCAGTTGCTTGCGCGTCCAGTGCGCAGGCACGACAAAATCATCGATCGGTCCGGCCAGGCGCGTGTTCAATTCGGTAAAGCGGTCCCACTCATCCATGCGCCGGATGCCGCTGCGGTTGGCGCGAAAGTTGGCGGCGATGGTATCCCAATCGCTGCCCAGGGAGGTCATGCCGGCCATGCCGGTGACGACGACGCGCTTCATCAGCACAAGCCCCCATTCACGGCCAGCACTTGGCGCGTGATATAGCCGGCCTCGGCCGACATCAGGAAGTTCACTGCACCGGCGACTTCTTCCGGGGTGCCCATGCGTTGCGCCGGGATCATCTTCATCAGTTCTTCGACCGGCACGTTTTCATCCAGCATCGCCGTGTCGATCAACCCAGGTGCCACGCAGTTGACGGTGATCTTGCGCTTGCCCAGTTCAATCGCCAGCGCCTTGGCCGCGCCGATCAAGCCGGCTTTGGAGGCACTGTAGTTGACCTGGCCACGGTTGCCGATCAAACCGGAAACCGAGGTGATGCACACAATGCGCCCGGCCGCGCGACGACGAATCATCGGCATCATCACCGGGTGCAGCACGTTGTAGAAACCATCCAGGTTGGTGCGCATCACCACATCCCAATCGTCTTCCGAGAGGGCTGGGAAAGCGCCGTCGCGGGTCAGGCCGGCGTTGAGCACCACGCCGTAATAGGCGCCATAGTGCTCCACGTCGGCCTCTAGGATTTCCTTGCAGCTGGCGCGATCCGCCACATCAAATTGCAGCACCCGCGCCTTGCGGCCCAATGCCTCGACCGCGACTTTTACCGCGTCCGCTTCAGCGCGGCCACTGCGGCAATGCAGCACGATGTCATGCCCGGCCTGGGCCAGGCGCAGGGCGATGGCGCGGCCGATGCCACGGCTGGAGCCGGTGACCAGTACGGATTCAGTCATGGCGTTGCGTCCTTCGGTTCTTCTAAATAGTTGGCCGCCTGGGGCGGTCGAAATACGTTCAAGCGTGCGCTGGCCTGGATACCGTCGCAGGTCAAGTGGCATTCGAACACACCCATGCCGTTGTCGTCTTCCAGCGAGCGCAGGCCGTGGATGCGCAGCTCGGCACCGGCCGGGAAATGCTCCACGTTGCATTCAAACTTGCGCGTGCCGAGCAGGAAACCCAGTTCCACTGCCTCGCCATTTTGGCGCGCGCGGCAACCGGCATAGGCGGCGACGCTCTGCGCCATCAGCTCAATGCCGACCCAGGCCGGCAGGCTGCCGTCCGGCCGGTTGAACAGGCCGCCGGGCTTGACGGTAGCGCGGGTGTGAACCTGCTCTTCATCGAACGACAGCACCTGGTCGATCAGGATCATGTCGCCCGCGTGGGGCAGCAGCTCGGCGAGTGGCCAATCGATCATGGGGCCTCCGCGATTATCAGGCTGACGTTATTGCCACCGAAGGCAAACGAGTTGCTCATCAGGCAGCGTTTTTTCAAAGTGTCGCCGGTCTGTGCCCACTGCAACGCGGGCAGCGCCGGGTCGGCTTGGCCGTCCCACACATGCGGCGGTACACGGTCATGCACCAGGCTCAACCAGCAGAACGCCGCTTCCAGCGCGCCTGCGGCGCCGAGGGTGTGGCCGCTCATGGGCTTGGTCGACGAACAGGCTACGCCTTGAGGAAACAGGCTGGCGACGGCCAGGCTTTCCATGGCGTCGTTGTGTTGGGTCGCGGTGCCGTGCAGGTTCAGGTAGCCGATGTGTTCCGGTTCAAGTTTGGCACTGGCCAAGGCCTTGCGCATCGATTGCAACGCACCTTTGCCGCTGGGCTCTGGCGCGGAGATATGGTGCGCATCGCAACTGGCGCCGCTGCCGAGCAAGGCAATCGGCGCAGGTGTTCTGGTCATGAGAAACAGCACCGCCGCTTCGCCGATATTGATGCCGTTGCGGTTCATCGAAAACGGATTGCAACGCTCGCTGGAGACCGCTTCCAGCGCGGTAAAGCCGTTCAGCGTCAGCTTGCACAGGCTGTCGACGCCACCGCAGATCACTGCATCACACACACCCAGGTCGAGCAGGCGCTGGGCGCTCATCAACGCACGGGCGCTGGAAGTGCAAGCAGTAGAAATCACATAGGCCGGGCCGCTGACCTGCAACCAGTCGGCGAGAAAATTCGCCGGTGCGCTGAGTTCCTGTTGCTGGTAGTCATAGTCGCCGGGGAACTGCTGCCCACGCAGGTAATGCGCGATGCCGCGACTGGCTTCATCGATGCCCGAGGTGCTGGTGCCCAGCACAATGCCGACCCGCGAAGCGCCGTAGGTGTGGATCGCCTGGCGCAGTTCGTTTTCTATCTGCACGGCCGCTTCCAGCAGCAATTGGTTATTGCGGCTGCTCTGCGGGCGTAGCTCAGCCGGGATTGCCACCAGCTCACTGCGTACACCGCCCACCGGCAGCACGCGCTCTGGCACCCAACCGCTTTCGGCGCGCATGCCGGAGCAATCGCCGGCAAACAGGTTGCGGCTGACTTCCGCCTGGTCGCGACCCAGGGCGCAGATCACGCCCAGGGCATTCAGGTAAGCCGTCATCGCGCCGCCCCCAGTGGGGTGATGCGATAGCTCAACGGTTGGCCCGCCATGTTCACGCTGAACACCTCGGAGGACTGATAGACGATTTGCCAATGCCCTGGCAGCGTGCGCGTCAGGTCCATTGCTTGGGCTCGCGGGTACAGCGTGGGCACGTCATCGGCCGAGGTCAGCGCAAACAACAGCGCCGCAAACAGCTCACGCGCCTGGGGATTGGGCGGCAGCAAACCGTCGGCCTGCCACTGGCCATTGATCAGCTTTTGCCGGGCCTGGGGAATGCCCAACGGGTCCATCATCGACCAACGAATGGCCGCGCCTTCGCGCTGGATCACCAGCAGCCAATCCTGGGTTTGGCCGTCGGCGCGGCGCTGCACGTGCAATTGCATGGGCAAGGCCAGGGCCGGGGTTTTTTCGGGCAGCGGCGGCTGGCTGACGCAGGCGCTCAGCAGCAACAGGCAACCCATCAACAGCATACGAATCATGTTTCGGCGCTCGCTAAAGGTTTACGCGCCACGCAGTTGACCAGGGTTTCTTCGCGCTGGCCAACCGGTGGTGGGCTGCGCAGGCCCCAGCGTTCCAGCAGGCCGAAATCGCTGGAGCGGCTCCACCACAAATACGGGTACGAAACGTTCTGCGGGCCGAACTCAAAACCCTGCTCGCGCAGCATCTCCAGGTATTCTTCAGCGCTCTTCTGCACATGCATCGGGTGGCGGAACAGCCAGCGAATCACCCACGTGTCGATATAGGCTTCGGTGGATTCGGCAAAAAGCAGATAGCCGCCCGGCTTGAGTACGCGATAGAACTCTTTCAAGGCGCGATGCTGTTCCACCAGGTGGTGAAAGGTCTGGTGGCAGAACAGGATGTCGACGCTTGCGTCCGGCACCTGCAGCGTGGCGCAGTCGCTGCCGATCAGCTCGATGGCCAAGCCTTGGCGCTTGGCTTCTGCCTGGCTCAGCTCCAGGCTGTGCGGGTCGGCATCCAGGCCGATCAGGCGCTGTGGTGCGAACACCTGCTGCAAATACTGGAACGACTTGCCCTGGCCGCAACCGGCATCCAGCAACACCGGCGCCACGGGCAGCGGGTCGGTGAACAAGCTGCGCAGGTCATTGATCGCCACGCGCAACACGTGGTGCTGCCAGGTGTGGCTGCGCAGGAACCAGAAGCCGAACCTGGTTTCTTCGACGTAGTTTTTACTCAGGTATTGGCTACTCATACCGGCTCCCCCGCGCAAATTTCCGACAGCATCCGCAGCCGCCGCTTGGGCTCGCTGACAAACGGGTTGCGCTCATCCCAGGCGTAACCGGCGAGGATCGAACTGATCATCCGGCGAATCTCCGGCGAGCTGCCTGGGTGAAAAATCACGTCCTGGAAGGTGCCTGCATACCAGCCTTCGACATAGCAACGGAAGGTGTCGACCCCGCGTTTGAGCGGCTCGGCGAACTCGGTTTGCCAGTCGACGGTTTCGCCCTTGAGTTGGCGGCTGAGCACACCTGCGGCCATGCTCGCCGAACGCATGGCGATGGTCACGCCGGACGAGAACACCGGGTCGAGAAACTCCGCCGCATTGCCCAGCAGCGCAAAGCCTGGGCCATGCAGGGTTTTGACGTTGGCCGAATAGCCGCCGAGGGTGCGTGCGGGCGTATCCCACACGGCGTTTTGCAGCACGCCGGCGAGGCTCGGCGTCTCAGCGATGAAACCGCGCAGGCAGGCGTCGAGGTCGCTGTCGCGGCCGTCGAAATGCTCCTTGGCTGCAACCACGCCCACCGAGCAGCGGCCATTGCTGAACGGGATGGTCCAGAACCAGATATCGCGCTGGGTCGGGTGAGTGGTGACAAGGATTTTGCTGCGATCAAAACCTGGGTGTGTGATGTGATCTTCAACGTGGGTAAACACCGCCTGGCGCACCGGGAAATTCGACGGCGCTTCCAGGTCCAGCAGGCGCGACAACACACGGCCGTAGCCACTGGCGTCGAGCACGAATTTGGCCTTGAGGTGATACTCGCTGCCGTTCTCGCGGCGCACATGCAGGTAGCGGCTTTCACCGGCGAAATCCACGCCGACGATGCTTTCGCCGTAGCGAATCTCTACGCCCTGCAAGGCCGCCTGATCGGCCAGCAACTTGTCGAACTCGCCGCGTTGCACCTGGAAGGTGGTCGGCTTGCCGTTGCTGAAGGTGTCACCGAAATCAAACGCACTGTAGCGCTCGCCCCAGGCGAACGCCGCACCGGTTTTTACCTGGAAACCCGCTGCCTGTACGGCGTCGAGCATGCCGGCCTCTTCGATAAAGTCGATGCAGTGCGACAGCAGGCTTTCGCCAATCGAGAAGCGTGGGAAATGCTCGCGCTCGATCATCAATACATCATGCCCGTTGCGCTTTAACAGCGCGGCGGCGATGGCGCCGGATGGCCCGGCACCGATCACCACCACCTGGCGACGTTCCATTTCAACTGTGGGCACGAGGGCTCCTTGCCACTTTGGCGATTAACACATTCATAAGGCGTGCTTCTGATGCCCGGCCCAAGGCGCCAGCATAAAGCTGAACGCCAGGCCAAGGCTGACCGACAGGCCGAAATTACTCACGGCGGGTGTACTCGACACCGCCAGCAGACCAAACGACAACCAGGTCGTCAGCGCCGCCAGCAGCGTACCTAAAAGACTCACGGCCGCGCCGCCGATCTGCTCGCGCATCAAGATCGCATAGTCGACGCTGATGGCGGTGACCAACAGCAGGCCGAACAGGCTGAACAAGGTCAGCGGCTGGCCCAGCCAACCGAGGCTGGCGAGGCTGCACAGCGCCGCGAGCAGTGGCAGGGCGACGATGCGCAAGGCGCCGCCAACACCGAACGGCATAATCAATAACAGCACGATCAGCCCACACGACATCAACTTCAATTGCGCCGCGCTGATCTGCGTGTCGGCAAACACCCGGTTCAAATCACCCAGCCGGTCGACCAGCTGCACACCGGGTAAATCCAGCGCCTGCACGCGCAACAGCGCCGGGTTGTTCAGGCCTTGCAGGCTGACCATCGCCGCCACGCCGCCGTCCACTGGCCCCAGCCACAATGTACGCCAAGGCTCAGCCATTGGGCCGATCAGTGCGGCATCGATGTCTTCGGTGGGCAGCGCTTGCAGTTGCGTGACTTCGGCTTGCAGCGCGCTGGCCGGTACGCCCAGGTCCAGCAGCGGCTGCCAGTGCTGTGCGAGGGTGTTCAGCGCCTCCCGAAGGTGTTGCTGCTCAACCGGCAGGCTCACCAGTTGGTTGAGCGCCAGGTAGCCTTGCAGCTTGCCCATGTTCACCAACTGATCCAGGCGTTCGCCCAGGGCGGCCTGGCGTTCCAGCAACTGCTGCTGGTTGTCGGCGCGCACCAGGAAAAACTGGCTGGTGGGCTGGAACCCGGTGATACGCGCCACGGCCTGCGCTTCTTGCAGCAATTGCGGTGGGGCGCCGATCCACTGGCGGATATCGTTTTTACTGTTCAAGTGCCACAGGCCGCCTGCGCAAAACAGCAGCAGCAGCGCCAGCAACACCGGGCTTGGCACGCGCTTGAGCAACGCGGCGCGCAATAGCCACAGGCATTCGGCAATCCGCAGCGGCCATTGCGCCGGGCGTAGCTCCACGCCCTTGAGCAGCGCGGGCAGCAGGCACACGGCCGACAGGTAAGCACCGACCAGGCCGGCGGCGGAGAACACGGCGATTTGCGTCAACGCCGGGAACGGCGTCCAGGCCAGCGCCAGGTAGCCAATGCAACTGGTCGCCAGGCTCAGGCTCAGCCCCGGCAAGGTCAGGCGCAAGGCCGGCCAGCTGCGCCAGGGTTGCAGGCTCCAGCTTTTGGACAGGTAATGCAGCGGGTAATCCACCGCCACGCCGATCAGGCTGGAGCCCAGCACCAGGGTCATCACATGCATATGGCCGAACAGCGCCACACAGGCCACCGCGCCGAACAGCATGCCCACCAGCACCGGCACAAACGCCAGCAACACGCGCCAGCGCCGGAACGCCAGCAACAGCAACAACAGGATGCCCAGCGTGGCGCCGCCGCCCACCCAGGTGATTTCCCGCGTGGCCTGTTGCTGCCCGTTGGCGGCGTAAAGCAGGCCGCTGGCAGCGAGCAATTGCGCGCCTTGCTCGCTGGCCTGTTCGCGGCTGGCCTGGAGCAGATCCGCCACTTGCAGCGGCAGTTTCATGTCAAAGGCATTGCCGGTGGTGCGCGCTCGCAGCAGCACCCAGCTTTTGCCGTCGGCATCGGCAATCAATGCGCCGCTGCCGATATCGAGCTGCACCGAACCGTGCTGCGGCTGGCTGTTCTGGATGCGCCCGGTGAGGCCCAGCCAGTCGTCCTGGCTCGGCACCAGGCTGAACCCGGTGAACGGGTCGAACAGCGCTTGCACGCGCTGCTGGATGAACGCGTCGGGCTGTTCGATCAGCTGCTCGCGGTCCTTGGCCGAGAGCATGGCCAGCCGCCCGCGCAGCAGTTGTTCACGCAGGGCGGGCAAGTCGGCTTGCAGGTTCCACTGCACTTTTTCAAACAGCCCGCTGGCCTGCCAGCGTTCGCCCATCTGCTGCGCTAGCGCTACGGCTTTTTGCCGGTCGGCATGCCCTACCAGTACCAGCATTTCGCGGTTCAGCGGTTCCTGCATACGCTGTTCGGCCTTGAGTTCCAGCGCGTCCGGCGTGCTGCCCGGCACCAGTTCCATCAGGTTGGCCGACAACGGCGCACCCTGGCGCCATTGCCAGCCGGCCAGGGCCAATACCGCCACCAGCAGAATCAGGAACAGCCGTGGCAGCCAGCGCTCACTGGGCAAAGTCGTGTTGCTCCGATTCGCTCAATGGTTGGCCGGCAGTGCTGTCCTGCATGCGCAGCACGGTGCTGTCGCCCTGGGTTTCGAGCAGTTCGATTGTTTGCACCAGCTCGCCGCCGTCGATATTGATCCGGGTGAACACCTGCTTGAGCAGCAGCGAGCGTGGGACCAGCGTCAGCTTCCACTGTTGGGCTTCGCCTTGCAGTTGCAGTTCGAAATCACGCTGCAAGCCACTGCTGTCGCCCTGGAGTACGGCGAGGAACAGGCGATTCTGCTCGGCACCGGCGCTCTTGTTCGGCAGCAATTGCCAGTCATTGGCATCACGCCGGGCAATGCCTTGGGCGCTGATGCGGTAGTCCTGTTGCAGCGGGGTTTTCAGCAGCCACAGCAGGCCGTGGTCTTTGGCGAGTACGAACGTGCCTTTGCTGACCAAGGGCTGGGGCAGGGCGCGCAGGTGTTTTTCCTGGGTGAAGGTGCCGTGGATTACCGAGGGTTTGGCCAGTTGGTCGCTTAGCTGTTGCAAGTCGAAGGCGTGAGCGAGACCTGGAATACACAACAACAGGGTGAGCACAATCCCTGTGGGAGCGGGCTTGCCCGCGATGAACCTGAGGGCGCCGCGCAGTGTCAGGCGAAGCGCGTTATCGTTGACGACCATCGCGAGCAAGTCGAATCGTCGCACCGCCGCTCCCACAGTGGATCTCATTTCAAGGCTCTCTCTACGGTGTCGGTGAATACTTTTGGGGAAGCCAGCTGCATTTCGCGGCTGGCGATTTCTACCGCCACTTGCACGGTGCTGGCGCGGGTCAGCCGCTCGCCGCTGGCGAGGTCGGTGATCAGGTAGTTCACCTTCAAACGGTTCTCCCATTCCACCAAACTGGCGCGCACGTTGATGGTCTGGCCGAACACCGCGCCGCGCACATAGCGCAGCTGCATGTCGATCACCGGCCAGGCGTAGCCGGATTCGAGCATCGCCGTGTAGTTGTGGCCGAGCTTGTCCAGCAACGCGCAGCGCGCCACTTCCAGGTACTTCACGTAATGCCCGTGCCACACCACATTCATGGTGTCGACATCAAAAAACGGCACGCGTATTTCAGTGTCGCAATGCAAAACGCCCTGGCTACGCATGCAGCCTCCAGTGTTGCTCGGCGATACGTTTGAGGCACAGGCGCAGTTCGCCTTCCAGGGCGCGGTCTTCGATCACCGGCGGGAAGTCTTTGGCCAGCTCGATATGCATGGCCGCCAGGGCTGGTGGCAGCGGGCGCGCGTCTTCAGCCTGGGCGCGCAGCCACACGCCCTGGTTGGCGGCGAGCAGCGTGGCGGCGGCGACCTGTTCGGTCAGCTCCAGCACGCGGATTGCGTCGCGGGCGGCGATGGTGCCCATGCTCACCTTGTCCTGGTTGTGGCATTCGGTGGAGCGCGAGAACACGCTGGCCGGCATGGTGTTTTTCAGCGCTTCGGCGGTCCAGGCGCTGGTGCCGATCTGCACCGCTTTGAAGCCGTGGTTGATCATGGCGCGGTCAGCCGGCGCGCCGGACAGGTTGCTCGGCAGGCCATGGTTGTAACGCACGTCTACCAGCAGCGCGAGCTGGCGGTCGAGCAGGTCGGCGACGTTGGCCACCAGGGTCTTGAGGCTGTCCATGGCAAAAGCGATATGCCCGCCGTAGAAGTGCCCGCCGTGCAACACGCGTTCTGCTTCGGCGTCGATGATCGGGTTGTCGTTGGCGCTGTTCAGCTCGATTTCGATAAATGAACGCAGCCAGTTCAGGCTGTCGGCCAACACGCCCAGCACGTGGGGCGCGCAGCGCAGCGAGTAGCGATCCTGCAAGCGGTGCAGCGGCGCAGTCGGCGCATCGATCGCCAGGTCCTTGCGCAGCCACGCGGCCACTTGCATCTGCCCAGGGTGCGGCTTGGCGGCGAACAGGCGCTCGTCGAAGTGTTCCGGGTTGCCTTGCAGCGCCACCACGTTCAACGCGGTGATGCGCGTGGCCAGCTGCAGGAGGTAGTCGGCGCGGGCGAAGGCCAGGCAGGCAAGGCCGGTCATCACGGCGGTGCCATTCATCAAGGCCAGGGCTTCCTTGGGGCGCAGCACCAGCGGTTCCCAGCCGAGTTCACGGTGCACGTCGACAGCCTGGCGGCGTTCGCCACGGAACAGCACTTCGCGCTCACCGGACAGGGTCGCAGCCACATAGGACAGCGGCGTCAGATCACCGCTGGCGCCCACCGAACCTTCTTCCGGGATCAGCGGCAGCACGTCGTGTTCCAGGAATGCATGCAGGCGCTCAAGCAGCTCCACGCGCACACCGGACACACCATGGCACAGCGACTGCAAGCGTGCGGCGAGCACAGCGCGGGTGGCTTGGGCGTCGAGCAACTTGCCCAGGCCGCAACCGTGGAAGGTGTAGAGGTGACGCGGCAACGCCTCGACGTGCTGCAACGGCACCGCCACCACGCAGGAGTCGCCGTAGCCGGTGGTCACGCCGTAGATCACGCCTTCCTTGTCCAGCAGCGAGTCGAGGAACTGCGCGCCCTTGGCGATGCGCTGGCGATAGGCAGCGTCATCCTGCAAGCGCGTGGGCGCCTGGCGGTTGGCCAGGGCCAGCACGTCTTCGATAGGCAGGTGGCGTTCGCCAAAAATTACCGGTTCAAGATGCGGGGTCATCGGTCTTCCAGAAAGGGTAAAAGTTGAACCATTGTTGGGGCGCCTCCAGGCAAAAATCGCCCAGGCGTGCGGCGTAGCGGGCGGTCCACTGGGCGATGACGTGCTCGCGGGTGCTGCGCTTCCATTCAATCAAGGCGGCGAACGGCTCGATGGTCAGGCGATAGCGGCCATTGTGCTTGAGGCACATCAGCAGGTTGACCGGGCATTTGAGCAAACCGGCCAGCAGCCAAGGGCCTTGGGGGAAGGCGGCGGCATGCCCGAGAAAATCCACGCGCACCTTGCGCCCGCCGTGCAGGGGCACGCGGTCACCGGCAATCGCCAGCCACTCGCCCTCGTCCAGGCGCTGGCTGAGCAGCAGCATGGTCGCCGGGTCCAGCTCGCTGACCTGAATCAGGCGCAAATGCGTGGCCCCGGCTTCGCCCAGCAGGCGGTTGAATTGTTCGGCGTGCTTGGTGTGCACCAGCACGTTCATGGTGACTTGCTCGCCAATCTCTGCGAGTGCACGGCACACTTCAAGGTTGCCCAAGTGCGCGCCCACCAGCATCTGGCCGCGCTCGCCACGCAACTGCCCGCGCAATTGCGCCGGGTCGTTGATTTCGATCTGCTCGATGCGCAGCTTGCCGTTCCACACGTCGAGCTTGTCGAGCAGGGAGTCGGCGAAGGCCATGAATTGCGCGAACACGCTTTTATGGCTGGGGCGCAGTGCGTCGCGCCCGCTCCAGTCGGCCAGGCGCTGCTGGTATTCCCAGGCGCTTTGGCGCGCCGTGCGCCCGAACAGGAAAAAGTACAACACAATGCCGTACAGCACCGGGCTCAACAGGCGGCGGCCCAGCACCTTGGCGGCGAACGCGGTGAGTTTCATCAGCCAGAAGCTGCCGCGCTCTTCGCGGTCGGCCCAGTGTTTGGTGCTGTCGCTCATGCCTGCCACCGTCGCCACACGATCATCGGTGCGCGCACCAGCATGCCGAAGAACAGCCGGGTGTGCATGGCACTGATGCGCACGTTGTCGCGGAACAGGCGGAAGTGCGACACGCCGTCGGTGGGGTAATGCACCTGGGTCGGCAGCCAGCGCATCGGCTGGTTGCGCCAGGCCAGGCGCACCAGAATGTCGGAGTCAAAATCCATGCGCGTGCCGATATAAGCCGAGTCCATCAACGCCAGGGTGGGCGCCAACGGGTATACGCGAAAACCGCACATCGAGTCGCGAATCTGCAGCGACAGGGTGTTGATCCACACCCACACGTGGGTCAGGTAGCGCGCGTACAAGCGGCCCTTGGGCACGCTGTCGTCGTATTCGGGGTAGCCGCAGATCACCGCGTTTGGGTGCGTGCGCGAGGCGTCGAGAAAACTGTCGACTTCACGCAGGTCGTGCTGGCCGTCGGCGTCCACTTGCAGGGCGTGTGTATAGCCCAGGCGCGCGGCTTCGCGAAAACCGGCCATCACGGCGCCGCCTTTGCCTTGGTTGTTTGGCAGGGTCAGCAAGGTGACGTGATCGAGCGTTGCCAGTTGCGCCAATACCGCCGCGCACGCCGGGCTGCTGCCGTCGTCGACCAGCAGGCACGGCAGGCCGCTGTTCAACAGGCTGCGCACCACGGCGGGTACGGCGGTTTCGTGGTTGTAAACCGGGATGAGGGCGCAGGGGTTATGCATGCTGAACATTCCCAGGATTACCACCACCCTTGTGGCGAGGGAGCTTGCTCCCGCTGGGCTGCGAAGCAGCCCCAGTCCAGTCGACCGAGAACATCCTGGCACATTGCGGTGCCTGGGTTGGGAGTGCTTCGCACTCCAGCGGGAGCAAGCTCCCTCGCCACAAGAGCTTAAGCATGCGCAGCCACCAATTGAATCCGGCCACTGGAGCACGCCGCATCGCCGTTGCGGTAGGCGAAATACAACTTGCCGCGCTCCGGGTCGAAGCGCAGGTGCAGTTCAACCTGATCACCAGGGCGCACCAATTGCTGGAACTTGAGCACTTCCATCCCGGCAAAGGTCGCGGGTAAATCGAGCAGTTGCTGGCCTAGATTGAAGGCCCATTCCACCTGCACCACGCCCGGAAGCACCGGCGTGACCGGGAAATGGCCGCTGAAATAGGCCAGGTCCGGCGGGATGCTCAGTTGCACAGTCCACTCGCCGTTGGCTTCGACCTGTTCCAGTACTTCGGGTGCTTTTGGGCGTGGCGCCAGCAGCAACGCCTCTGCATCAGCCTGGGGCAGTTTGCCCTGGCTGTTCAGCGGCAACTGGCGCAGCAAACGCCAGCGACGTGGCAGGGCCATGGCTTCGCAATGCTGGCTCAAATGTTCGCGCAGGGTTTGGGTGACGGTGCGGCGGCCCTGGTTGCGCAGCGCATGCAGGCCCTCAGCACTCAACACCGCCAGTGCGCCGAGTGAGGCGCGGTTTTCCTGCACCACGCCCAGACGGGTTTCAGCGACCCAGGCGTGGGTCAGCAATGCCTGTTCGAGCATGGGCAGGGAGATGCGTTTTTCTTCCAGCTTGACGATGCGGTCCAGGCGCCCGAGCAGCTCGAAGCGGCCATCGGAATGAATGCGCGCCGCGTCGGCGGTGTGTTCGATATGCCCGGCCGGCAGGTACGGCGAGGCAATGCGCAGGGCGCCGTCGGCATCCTGGCTCAGTTCTACATCGGCAAATGGCTGCCATGGCTGTGCGCCCTGGCGCCAGGCGATGCCGCCGGTTTCCGAGCTGCCGAGGATTTCCGTCGGCCATTGCTGCAAGCGGTCGTACAGGCCGGCGGCGGCGTCCACCGGCAGCGCGCCGCCGGAGGAGAACACTCGCGACACTTGGCTCAGTGCGGGCCAGTCGAGGTTGTCGCCCATGCGCTTGAGCAGCGCGGGGCTGGCGACCCAGGCAAATTGCCCATGCTCGCGGCTGGCGCGCTGCATGTCTTCAGGGAAGGCCAGCTGCTTGCGCACAAAGGTGCGACCGGCGCACAGCGGCCACAACACGCGAAACAGCAAACCATAGATATGCTGGGTGGCCACACTGCCGATGATGCAGGCGTCTTTGAGGTCGGCGCCCCACAGCGCTTCCAGCGCCGCCACTTCGTTGGCCAGTTGGCGCAGGGTCTTGTCGATGCGCTTGGGTTCGCCGCTGGAGCCGGAGGTGCACAGGCTCAATTGGCAGGCGTCGAGGTCGAGCACGGCAGGGCTCAGTGGCGCCTGATACAACGCGTCCAGATCGGCGGCCTCAACCAGCCAGGCGTCTACGCTATCGTCCCAGCGTTGGCGGGTCTGCGGTTGCAGGTCGGCAGGCAACAGCACGCTGACCCCGGCCCGCCAGGCGCCCAGCAAGGCAATCGCCAGCACGCCTGCGTCTTCCAGGTGCACCGCCAAGCGCTGGATGCCGCGCGCCTGCAGGCCCGCCGCCAGGCTCAGGGCCTGCTCGCAGAGTTGCACGTGATTCATCGCAGGTTCGGTGGTGACCGAACGTTGTTCCAGCGCCTCAAGCAGCACGTGCTCAAGTTTCAACCCATTCATACGCGGCCTCGAACCCTTTGTCGTACCAGCCATTCCACGGCAAACAGCAGCCCCATCAGCCCGTAGGCGATCAGGCCGTTGTACAACGTCCACCAGCTCAGCGGCGCCCACAGCGTGAGGGCGGCGGCGAGCAGGCCATTACACAGAAAAAACACGCTCCACACCACGGTGACCTGGCGCGTGTACACAATTGCTTTGGGCGGCAGCTGCGGGTCGGTCATGCGTGCCAGGCGCTCGACCATCGGCGGCCCGTATTTGAGGCTCAAGCCGAACAGCGCCAGCATAAACGCGCTGACCAGGCTCGGGTACCAGCGCAGCAACTGCGGGTTGTCGAACCAGGCCAACAGCAGGCAAAACACGATCACCGCCACCGCCATCCAGCGGCTGCCGGGGCGCCGCGCGCCGGTCAGTGCACGCAGCAACCACAGGCTGCCCAGCAGCAGGCCAAATTGCCACGGCGCAAAGTGTTCAGTGCCGTAATACACCGCGAAAGGGTACAGCAGCCCCGCCAGCAACAGGCCAAGGCCGATCAGCCGGCTCATGCGGCAGGTTGGACCAGACGGTACACCGCCTCAACCACGTCGTTGACGGTGCGCACCGCCTTGAATTCTTCAGCGGCGATCTTCTTGCCGGTCTGGCGCTTGATATGGTCGATCAGGTCCACGGCATCGATGCTGTCGATCTCCAGGTCCTGGTACAGGTTGGCGTCGAGCGTGACGCGTTCGGGTTCCAGTTCAAACAGTTCCACCAGGGCGTCGCGCAGGGTGTTGAAAATATCGTCACGAGTTTGCATGGTCCGGTCTCAAGCTGCCTGTCTGGCCGTGACGAACGCCGCAAGGCTGGCCACGTTGGTGAAGTGATTGCGCGTGTCTTTGGCGTCGGCATCGATTTTGATACCGTACTTTTTCTGGATCGCCAGGCCCAACTCCAGGGCGTCCACCGAATCCAGGCCCAGGCCTTCGCCGAACAGGGTCTGGTCGCTGCCGATGTCGTCGACGCTGATGTCTTCCAGGCCCAGGGCCTCGATAATCAGCGCCTTTATGTCGTGCTCAAGGCGGTGTTGGTTGCTCATCTTCGGCGAGCTCCTTAATGAAATAGTGATGCAGGTAATCGTTGAGCTTGCGTGAAGCCTGGGGCGCGGGCCCCAATGTGGCAAACGCCTGTGGGTCTATATCGGCACCCACGCGCAAACTGAAGTGAAAACGGCGCTTGGGGATGCGATACCAGGGTTCGGCCTTGGTCAGGGTGGTGGGGCTGACCTTGATCACCACCGGGGTGATGATTGTCGCACCGCGCAGGGCAATGGCGGCGCCACCGCGATGAAAGGCCGGTGGTGCACCGGGTGTGGTGCGCGTGCCCTCGGGAAAGATGATCAGCGTCTGGCCTTCGCGCAGCGCATCGGCCGCGGCATCGAGCATATCGGCACTGCCGTCATTGCTGATGTAACCGGCGTCGCGCACCGGCCCACGGGTGAACGGGTTCTGGAACAGGCTCTGCTTGACCACGCAGTTGGTCTGGCGCATCAGGCCGATCAAAAACACCACGTCGATCAGCGACGGGTGGTTGGCGACGATCATCTGGCCTGGGCGGCCGAGTTTTTCTGCGCCTTCAACGCTGTAGGTCAACACACCGGCGCGTTGCATCAGGCGAATAAACAGCCAGAACAGCTTGCTGATGGTGTGGCGGGCGCGGCGCTGGTGTTTGGCCGCGCTGCCTGGCAGGCAATTGAGCAGCGGGAACACCAGCAAACGCAGGCACAGCCCGCCGACGCCGAAGCAGAAGAAGCTCGCGGCGGTGGCGAACAGGCGCCAGTAGTAGGCGTCCCGTGGCTTGTCGGTCAGGGCTTGCGTTGCCAGTTCCATACACGGTTCTTCCAGGCATGTTGGCAGGTGGCCTGCTCGGTAAGCAGGGTGCGCAGCAGGTTCAGGGCGTGGGGCCACTGGGTTTGAGTGAGTTGGACAGCGCCGCTGTTTAGTTCCAGTTGCCACTCGTCGCCCGGGGTCAGCAGCAGGCCGAGGGCGTAAGGGAAGGGCACATCATGGATCCAGTCGGCGTAAGCCGCAGGCGGTTGTTCTTCAGTGATCACCAGCAACACCGCCGGGGCGCCTTCGTTGAGCAGCGCGGCGGCTTCGAGCATGCCGTGTTCCAGGCCGTCGCCGGCGGCGGCGAGGGCGGTCATTTCGCAGGTCTCATTGCGCAGGATCGACCACAGGCCAATCACCGCGTTATGCACCGACAGGCTGAACTGGGTGGGCGACAGCGGCTCGTCGTTGGCCAGGTCGCTGAGGATGTCGAGGGTGCGCGGGGTTTCGCCGTGCCGGGAAATATACACCAGCGGCAGGTCTTGCCGGCCCTCGGCCAACGGCCAGACCACGCTGAACGCCATGCGCGCCAGCCGGCTCAGGCGGCGGCGCTGCATGGCGGGCAGGAAGGACACATCGGGCGACGCATCGCTGGCCGGCAATACCACCGGAGCCTGGCACCAGGCACGCCAGTCGTGCGCAGTCTCCAGGCCCGGAGCCCAGGCGCGCCATTGGTCGATATTAAAAGTGATCACTGAGAAGTTATCCCGCCCCTGCGGGCTTCCATGTGCAGCCGTTGGCCCCGAATACCGGGACAGGGAACCATGGCCGAATGGCGCGCATTATCCCGGTGCCGTGGGGTTCTAGCAAACTTTGGTAAAGAATTGTTCACGGATGAATACAATTTGCCGGAAAAGATTTACAGATTGTCCTTTACCTGTGCCGTGCGTGGATTGTAGGACTCTTCCTTTTGTGCGGCGGGTGATGCGCCAGTGCATGGATGAACGAGGTAGCTAACAGGCGCTTTTGCCCTCTACACTCGGACATTCATTGATACACGGAGGTTTTTCCATGCGGCGTGTGGTGTTCAATCAGAAAGGCGGCGTTGGCAAGTCCAGCATTGCCTGCAACCTGGCGGCGGTGAGCGCCAGTGAAGGCTATCGGACCCTGTTGGTGGACCTCGATGCACAGGCCAACTCAACCCAGTACCTCACAGGGCTGACCGGCGACGATATCCCGATGGGCATCGCCGACTTCTTCAAGCAAACCCTGTCTTCCGGGCCGTTTTCGAAGAAAAACCAGGTGGATATCTACGAAACGCCGTTCGATAACCTGCACGTGATCACCGCGACCGCCGAGCTTGCAGACCTGCAGCCCAAGCTTGAGGCCAAGCACAAGATCAACAAGCTGCGAAAGCTGCTGGATGAGTTGAGCGAAGATTACGACCGGATTTACCTGGATACGCCGCCGGCACTGAATTTTTACGCGGTTTCGGCGTTGATTGCGGCTGATCGCGTGTTGATCCCGTTTGATTGCGACAGCTTCTCGCGCCAGGCGCTTTATGGCCTGTTGCGTGAAATTGAAGAATTAAAGGAAGACCACAACGAAGGCCTCGAAGTGGAAGGCATTGTGGTCAACCAGTTCCAGGCCCGTGCGAGCCTGCCCCAGCAGATGCTCGATGAGTTGATTGCCGAGGGCTTACCGGTGCTGCCGGTGTACCTGGCCAGTTCGGTGCGCATGCGCGAATCGCACCAGGAGAGCAAGCCGCTGATCCACCTGGACCCACGGCACAAGCTGACGTTGCAGTTTGTGGAGCTGCATAATTTGCTGGAAAATGCCTGACTTTACAGGCTATGCAAATTCCCTGTGATCCCCTGTGGGAGCTGGCTTGCCTGCGATAGCATCACCTCGGTCTAACTGATGGACCGAGTTGTCAGCATCGCAGGCAAGCCAGCTCCCACAGTTGTTTTTGTGTTTCAGCAGGGGGATTTGGATTGTTCCTACGAAGGCTGTAGGAAGGGTCTGGCAAATGGGGTTGTGGCTTGTATCGTTGCCTACAGCTAAGCCAGAATCGCCCGGCTTGTGCGTCTGGATGGGCGTCTCTAAGGTTCTCGGGTCATTGAATGTTCAGTGATCGGGTTTAGTAGCCCGTGGTGAGACGTACAGCAAATCATTGATCAGGACTGTCCTGTATTTGATGGTGGCTGTACGGAGGGCGCTTTCGAGCGCGCCGGTGAGTCTCCCCGGTCTACTAACCTGCGTACAGCTGCCACCCTCCGTTTAGTAGCGGCTGGTTGCGGCTCCTGCTCGGAGACGATCCATGGTTAACCTTTATACCGTTGCACCCAACCTCCCAACCGAAACCCTCGTACTCAACAGCTACGAAACCTTCTCTTCCGTCCGTACGCTTTTACTCAAGCTGTCCAACGACCTCACTGGCGAGCACCGCGACGTGGCCCTGGCCATCCATCAATTAAGCGAACTCGGCGTAATGCTGGTCGGCCAGATGATGGACCACGAAGCCCCCATAGCCCGAGCTTAAAACGCGGTCAGTGTGGGAGCTGGCTTGCCTGCGATGCAGACAACTCGGTCTATCAGTTGGACCGAGGTGATGCCATCGCAGGCAAGCCAGCTCCCACATTTGACCCCGTTGCTTGAGGGACTGGTTTACACCCCTTGGCTACGCAACCAGCTCATCAACTGCGGCAACGGAAACGCGCCACTCTGGCGCGCCACTTCACGGCCGTTCTTGAACAGAATCAAACTCGGAATCGAGCGAATCCCCAGCTGCGCCGAGAGCTGCTGATTAGCCTCGCTATCAAGCTTGGCCAACCGGCACTTGCCCTCCAACTGCCCAGCCGCCTGCTCAAACACCGGCGCAAACGACTTGCACGGCCCGCACCACTCGGCCCACACATCCACCAGCAACGGCAGGTCGCCCTTGATCTGGCTGGCGTAGTCGCCTTGCTTCAATTCAAAAGGTTTGTTCAGCAACACAGGTTGCTTGCAGCGCCCGCATTTAGGCGCATCACCCAGGCGCTCGCCGGGGATGCGGTTGAGGCCGTTGCAATGCGGGCAGGGGATTACAAGAGGTTCGGACATGGTGGGCTCCTTAGGTACGGCCAATAGACTGTATTTGGAGCCAGGTCCGGGGTTTATCAAGATGCGCAGGCAGTGACGCATCCGCTCACAGTTTGCCCGTGTCGATGCGAGCACCGGTATCTAGGCTGTTCGAGCGTGTTCTGTTTTGCGCCATCTGTCTGTTTGCGGTTATCGCAAATTGCGATAGTCGGGAATCGGGTTTAACCTTCATAGCAAGATGCGATAAGGATGTTGCATGCGAGTGATCAGCGAGAAAAGGATTTGGGAAGCAAAGGAAAAGTGGCCGCGTTCAGCCAGTGCTTTAGATGAGTGGTACCGCCGGATAAAGCGCAACAGCCCGGCTGACTTCGCTTCTATGAAAGGCATTTTTCCCGCAACGGATAAAGTTGGGCAGCTCCATGTGTTCGACATTGGGGGAAACAAGCTGAGGCTGATCGCTTTCGTGCGGTACCAAAAGCAACGAATTTACATCAAGTATCTGTTAGATCACCGCGACTATGAACGGGACAACTGGAAGGAGAAAATCAGATGAGCGCACTCATTCGGCTCGCTGCTGAACATTGGCAATTTGTTTCACCTTTACTGCGCAAGCCTAAAAACGAGGCGGATTACGACGTGCTGGTGACTGCTCTCGACGAACTGCTGGATCTGATCGGGGAGGACGAGTCAAATCCGCTGATGAGTCTGGTGGATATTCTCAGTGATTGGATTGAAGCCTACGATCATGAGCACCGGCCAATGCCCGTTGCCAGTGGTGCCGACGTGCTGCGCGCAATGATGCGCGAGCACGGTTTGAACCAGAGTGATCTGCCTGGTGTAGGCACACAGTCGGTTGTTTCGGAAATTCTGAGTGGCAAGCGTAAGCTCAACCTGCGGCAGATTCGTTGGTTGGCCGAACGTTTTGGCGTAACGGTCGAAACCTTCATTTAGTGCCGTTATGAAGAACAACTAATCTCCAAATGCTTGCCCCAATCCGGCGGCCGCTGGGCGTATTGCTCCATCCCGGCCTGTTCCTCAAACGGCTTGCTCAGCACCTCATGCAGCCGGCGCACTTCGCTGTAATCGCCTGACTCGGCAGCCGCGATGGCGTTCTGTGCCAGATAGTTGCGCAGGATGTACAGCGGGTTAACTGCGTGCATGCGTTCGCGGCGTTGCTCTTGGTTGTCATCGCCATCCCGTGCGACACGGGCCTTGTACTGTTCGGCCCAGGCATCAAACCCGGCCAGGTCGACAAAGTCATCGCGCAAGCGTGCCACGGCCAGCGCCGCCGACTCATCACCCAGGCGCCGGAAGAACAGCGTGTAGTCCACGCCGCTGTTCTGCATCAGTTTCAGCAAGCGTTCCACCAGTGGCTGGTCATCGTCTTCGGCGGTGGTGAGCCCCAGGCGGCGGCGCATCAGGTCCAGGTAGTGCGCCTGATACAGCGGCAGGTACAGGCCGAGCGCTTCTTTCAACGCGTCGACACTGATAAACGGCGTGAGCGCCTGGGCCAGCGCGCTGAGGTTCCACTGCCCGATTGGCACCTGGTTGCTGAAGGAGTAACGCCCTTCATGGTCCGAATGGTTGCAGATGAAGTGCGCGTCAAAGTCATCCAGAAACGCAAATGGCCCGAAGTCGAAGGTGATGCCCAGGATCGACATGTTGTCGGTGTTCATCACGCCGTGGCAAAAGCCATAGGCCTGCCATTTGGCGATCATTTCGGCATTGCGCTCGACGATTTCGCGGAACATTGCCAGGTACGGTTCGGGCTGCTCGCGGCATTCGGGGTAATGCAGGTTAAGCACGTGTTCGGCCAGCTCGGCCTGTTGGTCGGGCTTTTTGGTGTAGTAGAAATACTCGAAATGCCCGAAGCGGATATGGCTGTGAGCCAGGCGCAGCACCATGGCGCCACGCTCTTGTTTCTCGCGCCATACCGGTGTGTCGGATCCGATCACGCACAAGGCGCGGCTGCTGGGAATGCCCAAGGCATGCAGGGCTTCGGAAGCGAGAAACTCACGAATCGAAGAGCGCAACACTGCACGCCCATCGCCCATGCGTGAGTACGGCGTCATCCCGGCGCCTTTGAGGTGCAGGTCCCAATGCTCGCCAGCCTGGTTATACACCTCACCCAGCAACAACCCACGGCCATCGCCCAGTTGTGGGCTATAGCCGCCGAACTGGTGCCCGGAATAGACCATCGCCCGCGGTTCTGCTTCGGCCCACAGTTTGTGCCCGCCAAACAGCTCGGCAAATACCGGCGTTTCCGCCACGGCCGGGTCGAGGTCGAGCAGGGCCATGGCGGCATCGCTCGCCACCACAAGACGCGGCGCGTCGAGGGGTTCAGGCAGAACGTGGGTTGAGAACGCATCGCCCAGGCGTGCGAAGCGGTTGTCGAAGGTCAGTTCGTCGAGGGCTTTCACCGGCCATCTCCAGCAGAATGTCCGAGCATTCTGCTGGGGATAGGGCGTTTAGTCGAGTTTGCTCGGCGGCGGCTCTTGCACGCCGCCGTCGTTGGCGGGTTTGGCCGGCGTGTCGACTTCCACCAGTTTGTATTCCTGGCCGTGAAGGTTCTTGAGGTAGACCTCCATCTGGCGGAACGAGATGTTGATGTGGTGGTTCTTGAACTCGCGGTTGATAAAGCGGTTCACCTCGTCGATCACCGGGTTGCGGTCACCGAGGTCGCGCACGTGCATGCGCAGTTCGTGGTCGAGGGTGCTTTCGCCGAAGTTGAGGAAGTACACATGGGGTTCCGGCTCCTTCAGCACACGCGGGTTTTCTCGCGCCGCCTTGAGTAGCAATTCTTTCACCAGATCCAGGTCGGAGCCGTAGTCCACACCGAGTTTCAGCGTCACGCGGGTGATGGTGTCGGTCAGCGACCAGTTGATCAATTGCCCAGTGATAAACGTCTTGTTCGGGACAATGATGTCCTTGCGGTCGAAGTCGGTGATCGTGGTGGCGCGGATGCGGATCTTGCTCACCGTGCCCGACAGGTTGCCGATGGTGATGGTGTCGCCGATGCGCACCGGGCGTTCGAACAGGATCATGATGCCGGAGATAAAGTTGGCGAAGATCTCCTGCATACCAAAGCCCAACCCCACCGACAGCGCCGCCACCAGCCATTGCAGCTTGTCCCAGCTCACGCCGAGGGTGGACAAGGTGGAGACGAAACCGACGCCGGCGATCACATAGGACAGCAAGGTGGTGGTGGCATAGGCGCTGCCCTGGGCCAGGTCCAGCTTGGACAGCACCAGTACTTCGAGCAAGCCGGGCAGGTTGCGCGCCAGGGCGAAGGTGATGCCGACGATGATCGAGGCGCCGAGCAAGTCGCCGATGCTGATCGGCACCATGCTGATATTGGCGCCAGTGCCGCTGGTGTATTCGTAGAGGGTCACGTTGTCCAGGTAGGAGAACACGGTGATCAGGTCTTTCCACACCCAGTACAGCGCGGCGATAAAGCCGCCGAGCAAGGCCAGGCGGATCAGGCGCATGGACTGTTCGTTGACCTGTTCGATGTCCAGGGTCGGTTCTTCGATCACCGCTTCGCCGTCGCCGGCTTCCTTGGCGGCCTGGCGTTTGGCCAGGGCGCGAGCATAGGCCAGGCGCCGTGCAGCTACGCCGAGGCCGCGTACAAAGGTGGCCTCGATGACCAGCCAGAACATCAGCAGGTACAGGGTGTTGATCAGCCGGTCACTGAGTTTGAGCGCGGTGTAGTAGTAGCCAAAGCACACGGCGATAAACAGCGCGACGGGCAGGGCGGTAAACACCAGGCCCACGGCCTTGCGGAACAAGGAGGCTTTTTCGTGGGTCGGGCTGTGCAGCAGCAGGCGGCTCAGCAGCCAGGCCATCAGCGCGTAGCAGGTCAGCACCACGGCGATGCCCAGCACGTCGTCGGCCAGCGCGGCCGGCTGGTGTTCGGCGATGGCCACTACGGCTACCAGGGCCAACACCACCAGCCCGAGCTTGCGGATCCAGCCCTGGAGGAATTCGACCTGGGGCTTTTCCCAGCGGAAATGCAGTTCGGCCACGCCACCCGGCGCGAGAATCCGGTAGGCGGTGTAGAACACCAGCCACGCCTGGGCGATCAGCAGCAAGGCCGCGCCCAAGTTGGCGTTTTGCCCACGGGCGTCGATTTGCAGCGCGTAGCCGCACAATGCCAGCGCCAGGGCCACCGGCAGCGCCAGCAGGATATTCACCAGGATGGCCACCGGCGTGTGCCATTGGCTGTCGCGCTTGAAGTGGCCAATATCGAGGTGGATCTTTTTCAGGCGCGCGTACAAGGCTTTACGCCGCCACAGCAGTGCACCAATCAACAGCAGCAACGGCAAGAACAGCAGCGGGCGCTGGGTCAGGCCGTCATACAGTTCGCTGACGCTCGAAGCCCACGGCAGGGTGGTGACTTGCTTGGTCAGGTGGTCCGGCACGGTTTCCAGCCACTCGGTGTCCAGCGGCTTGTTGCTGGGGATCCAGAACATTTGCTCGTCGAGGGTGGCGCGCAGGTTGGTGGCGGTGCTGAGCAGTTGTTTCTGGTTCAGTTGCAGGGTGATGGATTCGTTCAGCAGCGCGCTCAGCTCACGGCTCAGGCGTTCGAGCAGGTCGCTGCGAGTGATCGCCAGTTCCAGCAGGGTGCGGCGCAATTGTGGCGTCACGTCATCCGGCGATTGGTTGGCCAGCAGGTTATCCACGTAGGTGCTGGGCGTGCTGATCAGTTCGCGTTGCTGGTTGACCTCGAACTGGTACAGGCGAATGTTGGCGATGTCGTCCGCCAGGTTGCGGTCGACGGTCAGGCGCGGCAGTGCCTGTTTTTGTTTGTAGAGGATCTTGGAGAGCAGCAGGCTGCCCTTGAGCACGTTGATCTGTTCGTCCAGGGCCGAGTCGCTTTGGGTGACGGTGTCCAGTTGCTGCTTGGTCTGCAGGTTTTTCTGGGTCAGGTCATTGAGGCGGTCAGTGCTTTTGAGCAGGTAGTCGGAGAGCTTGAGGTTGGCCGCGCTTTCGGTCGCGAGCAGGCTGCTGCCGCCGGCCTTTTGCGCTTCGATGGACTGCTGGGTCACGGTCTGCTGGGACTGGGCCAGGCGTTTCTGGTTGATCAGGGTTTGCAGGTCCTGAATCTCTTGCTCCAGGCGCGCGGTCTTTTCCACCACCAGGTCATGCTGGCTGTTGCCCAAATCTTGCAGTTGGCTGTTGCCGGCCAGTTCCTGGCGGCGCAGCGGGATCAGGGCATTAAGGGCCGCAAGTTCGGCATTCAGTTGGTTGCGCTGGTCGCCGCTGAGGGTTTTGCCGTTGTCTTTACCGGCCTTGAGGATCGAATTGATCTGCTGGATGCGTGTCTGGCTGCTGCTGATTTCGGTCTGGGCGCGTTCGGGACGGGTTTGCGCGGCGATGGTCAAGCTGTTGGCTTCGGCCAACTCTTTTTGCAGGTCGCCTTGCTGGGTGCTGCGCTGCACCAGCAATTGCTCAAGTTGCGGCACGGGCAGCGAAGCATAGCGTTGGGCCACGGGGACGATTTTAGTCGCCTTGAGCCGTACCAGTTCACGCTGGTTGTCGGTGGTCTGGCGCGGGGCTTCTGCCAACTGGCGCTTGAGGTCGACCAGGCGCTGCTCGTAATCCTGCTTGTTGCCCAGGTACGTCAACGTCTGTTGCAGGATGCTCTGCAACGCCTTCATGTCGGCGTCGGGCAGCTTGCGGTCGGGTAGCTTGTCCAGGCTTTGCTGGATGGCGTCGGTGCTGGGCGGGTCGGCGGCGTAGACGTTGCCCACGCAGAGGGTCAGGCCCAGCAGGGCAGTGGCTAAAAAGGTGCGCAGTAGGGTCATGGATACCGGTCGAGCAAGATAAAGAGGCTGGTGGCGTGGCGCCATAGCCCCGCAGTTTAGAGGAAGAGTCCAGGGCCTGGACGACTTCCTTCGGGGAATTTGACGCCGACTTTTCCGATCTTGTTCCCGTCCATGACCGCGACGGTCCAGATTGTGTTGTTCCATTCCACCTGGTCGCCGACGATGGGCGCGCCGCCGACCTTCTGGGTGATGAAGCTGCTGAGCGGCATGTTCGGGTCGATGCCGTCGAGCTTGAGCCCGTACAAGGCAGAGACCGCGCCCAGCTGGGCGTCGCCTTCGAGCACAAAATCGCCGAAGAAGCGCAGGTCGAGGCCGCGCTGCGGCGCCTGGCTGAACAGTTTGCCGAGGGCCGGCAGGTTGTGTTCGTGGCCGATCACGCAGAGTAAATCGTCGACTTCGAGCACCGTACTACCCGACGGATGGAGCAGTTGCTGGCCACGAAACAGCGCGGCGATGCGCGTGCCTTCGGGCATTTTCAGCTCGCGCAGGGCGGCGCCGATGCACCATTTTTCCGCGCCCAGGCGGTAGACGAACAGCTCCCACTCGCTGGTGACGTGCACTTCCAGGGCGGCGCGGGAGATGGGCGCCGGTTCCGGCGGCACGGTGACCTTCAGCAACTTGGCCACCCACGGCAGGCTGGTGCCCTGCACCAGCAGCGACACCAGCACGATGAAGAACGCCAGGTTGAAGTACAACTGCGCGTGCGGCAGGCCCGCCATCAGCGGGAACACCGCCAGAATGATCGGCACCGCGCCGCGCAAACCGACCCAGGCGATAAAGGCTTTTTCGCGACCGTGGAAAGCCTTGAACGGCAGCAGGCCGACCATCACCGACAGCGGCCGCGCAAACAGGATCATCCACAACGCCAGGCCCAGCGCCGGCAAGGCGATGGGCAACAAGTCATGGGGTGTGACCAGCAGCCCCAGCACCAGGAACATGCCGATCTGTGCCAGCCACGCCATGCCGTCGAGCATATGCAAAATGCCATGACGGCTGCGCACCGGGCGATTGCCGATCACCAGGCCGCATAGGTACACGGCGAGGAAGCCGCTGCCGTGCAGGGCGTTGGTCAGGGCGAACACTACCAGGCCGCCGGCAATCACCAGGATCGGGTACAGGCCGGTGGCCAGGTTGATGCGGTTGACCATTTGCAGCATCAGCCAGCCGCCGCCCAGGCCGACGATGCCGCCGATACCGAATTCGCGGATCAGGTGAGTCAGCAGGCTCCAGTGCAGGCCGGTCTGGCCGCTGGCAAGCATGTCGATCAGGGTGACGGTAAGGAACACCGCCATCGGGTCGTTGCTGCCGGATTCGATTTCCAGGCTGGCGGTGACCCGCTCGTTCAGGCCCTTGCCGCCCAGCAGCGAGAACACGGCTGCGGCGTCTGTGGAGCCGACAATCGCGCCGATCAGCAAGCCTTGGATGATGTTGAGGTCGAACAGCCAGGCCGCCGCCATGCCGGTGAGGCCGGTGGTAATCAACACCCCCACTGTGGCCAGCGACAACGCCGGCCAGAGTGCCACGCGAAAACTCGCCACCCGTGTGCGCAAACCGCCGTCGAGCAGGATCACGGCCAATGCGAGGTTGCCCACCAGATACGCGGTTGGGTAGTTATCGAAGATGATGCCGCCGCCATCGACGCCGGCGACCATGCCCACGGCCAGGATGATCACCAGAATCGGGATCCCTAAGCGCGAGGAAAGAGAACTCACCAGAATGCTCGCACCCACCAGCAACGCGCCGATCAAGAACAGGCTGTTGATGGTCGTCGCATTCAAAGGCAGTACTCCAGAGCTGGGAAGACAGGGCGCAAACTGACCATGCAGTCTGCGTGCCAGCGATTCTAACCTGTTGAATTGCTGTGCTGTCAAAAAGCTTTTTCTGATTCGCACAGATCCAATGTGGGAGCGGGCTTGCTCGCGAATGCGGTGGGTCAGTTATGAAATGGGTGACTGACACTGCGCTTTCGCGAGCAAGTCGAATCGTCGCACCGCCGCTCCCATATTTTTAGCCCTGCAGTGTCAGTTAAAGCCTGAAGCGCCCCACCATTCCATTCAGGTCAACCGCCAAGCGCGACAACTCACTGCTCGCCGCGCTGGTCTGGCTGGCACCCGTGGCCGACTGCACCGACAAATCACGAATATTCACCAGATTACGGTCCACTTCCCGTGCCACTTGCGCCTGCTCTTCGGCCGCGCTGGCGATCACCAGGTTGCGTTCGTTGATCTCCACAATCGCAGTGTTGATGGTGTCCAGCGACAGGCCCGCGCCTTTGGCGATGTTCAACGTCGACTCCGCACGTTCGGTGCTGTTGCGCATCGAATCCACCGCATGCTCGGTGCCGGCCTGAATGCTGCCGATCATCCGCTCGATCTCGCTGGTCGATTGCTGGGTGCGATGGGCCAGCGCGCGCACTTCATCGGCGACCACGGCAAACCCACGACCGGCTTCACCGGCACGTGCCGCTTCAATGGCGGCGTTCAGGGCCAGCAGGTTGGTCTGGTCGGCCAGGCCGCGAATCACGTCGAGCACTTTGCCGATGTCGCGGGACTCATTGGCCAGGTCGCCAATCAAGGTGGCGGTGGCTTGCACGTCGCCACTCATGCGCTCGATGGCGCTGACGGTTTCCTGCACCAGGTCACGGCCGTCACCGGCAGACGTGGTGGCGTTGCGCGAGGCTTCGGAGGTGCTCACCGCGTTGCGTGCGACTTCTTCAACGGCGCTGGTCATCTCGTTGACGGCGGTGGCAGCTTGTTCGATTTCGTTGTTCTGCTGGGTCAGGCCACGGGCGCTTTCGTCGGTGACAGCATTCAGTTCTTCTGCCGCAGACGCAAGCTGGGTCGCGGAGCCGGCGATGCGTTGCAGGGTGTCGCGCAGCTTGTCCTGCATCTTGGCCATGGCAGCGAGCAGGCGGCCGGCTTCGTCGTTGCCGTCAACCTTGATCGGGCGCGTGAGGTTGCCTTCGGCGACTTCTTCGGCGGCTTCCAGGGCCTGGGCGATGGGCAGCGTGATGCTGCGGGTCAGCAGCCAGGCGAACAGCAGGGTCAGCGCCGTGGCAATGATCAGCAGGCCCACTACCAGGTCAAAGGCCATGTCGTATTGGTCTTTGGCTTCTTGGTTGGTGGTGTTGGCCATCTGGTTGTTGATGTCCAGCAGGCGCGTCAGCACCGCATTGACTTGCTCGGAATTGCTCAGTAGTTCGGTGTTGAGCAAGGTGCGCAGTTCATCGATCTGGTTAGCGCGCGACAGGCTCTTCATGCGCTCCTCGATCTGATGGTACTGGCCGAGCAAACGCACGTATTCATCGTAGGCGCTGCGCTCTTCGCGGCTGTCGATGAGTTTTTCGTAAACGCCTTGGGCAGCACGAATCTGCTGGTTACGCAGTTCGAAGGCTTCCAGGGTCTTTTGCTGCACGTCCGGCTCGCGGTTGGTCAGCAAGCGGTACGACAGCACCCGCAGGCGCAGGGTCAGCTGGGTGAATTCGTCGAGGGCGCGAATGCTCGGCACGCTGGCCTGGGTGATGTCTTCGGTGGCTGCGCGAATTTTGCTCATCTGGTTCAAGGCGAACACACCGAGAAACAACATCAGCGCGCCAATAAACGCAAAGCCAAGGAAGGCCCTCGGAGCGATATTCATATTACGAAGAGACATGCGGGAATCCTGGGGAGAAGCGCGATCCGTGCGGCCATGAGACGAGGTGTGCATTGCGTATCGGCCATGCGACTAAAGTCTTAAGGGGGCGCGCGCTTTTGTCGCATCTGACGAGGGGTTGGACGGATTCAGGAACCAGATCGGGTAAAAGCAGTCACTAAGGCTCTAAAGTGCGGCCCGGCCCTTAAAAATCGGGCTGCCTGCCTGGGATAACCCTGGCATCCGAGGTGAATTTTCTTTATCGTCACCGCCCTTTGAAAAAGCCCGAGAAATCAAAATGTTAGAAGCATCCCTCAGCCAGCTTGAACAGCTGGTCACTGACCTCGTACAACAAAATCAAGACCTGCTCGGCAGCAATGAAGCCCTGAAAGCGGAACTGGCCCGCGCCAAGGACGAAAACGACAGCCTGCAACTGAACCTGATGGAACAGGAAGAAAAGCACGGCGCCACCGCCGCGCGTATCCAGGCGCTGGTTGAGCGTGTGAGCGCAGGGCCTGTCGGCGCATGAATGAAGGGATAAAGGTCGTTTCGATTCTCGGAGAGGATTACTCGATCAAGGCGCCGCAAGGGGAGGATCAAACCCTGATGCACGCCGTGACCATGCTCAAGGCCTCCCTGGCCACCACCAAGAAAAAGTACCCGACCCTGATCGGTGACAAATTATTGGTACTGGCCGCGCTGAACCTGTGCGCCGAGCAGATCGACATGCAAAAGCATCACCAGCAGGAACTCGACCGTTACCAAGAGCAAGTCAGCGCCACGGTCGAAGTGATTTCCAAGGCGATCGGAACGCCTTAGAACCACGCGTCCTGCATGCCCAGGCACGTGTCATCGCGTGCCTCCAGAATCGCCAGTTCATGATGGCAGCTCGGTACTTCCCAGGTCAGGAAGTACCGGGCGGCCTGGAGCTTGCCTTTGTAAAAGGCCACATCGGCCGTATTACCCTTGGCCAAACCTTCCTCGGCGCGAATCGCCTGCTCCAGCCAGCGCCAGCCAATCACCGTGTGCCCGAACACCTTCAAGTACAGTGCCGAGTTCGCCAGGCTGCTGTTGACCTTGCCGTGGGCGAGATCCGTCAGCAGGCCAATGGTCACGCTTTGCAGGCGGCTGACCAGTTGCTCCAGCGGTTCTCGCAGGGCCGTCAATGACGGGTATTCCTGAGCCCGAGCGCCGGTTTCGGCGATCAGGCGGATCAGCTGCTTCAAGCCCGCGCCGCCGTTTTGCGCGAGCTTGCGCCCGAGCAAATCCAGGGACTGAATGCCGTGGGTGCCTTCGTGGATCGGGTTCAGGCGGTTGTCGCGGTAGTACTGCTCCACCGGGTACTCGCGGGTGTAGCCGTGGCCGCCGAGGATCTGGATCGCCAGTTCGTTGGCCTTGAGGCAGAACTCCGATGGCCAGGATTTGACGATAGGCGTGAGCAGGTCGAGCAGTTCGTGGGCGTGCTTGCGCTCGGCCTCGGTTTCCAGCGTGGTGGTGTCGTCAAACAACCGAGCCGCGTACAGGCCCAGGTCGAAGGCGCCTTCCACATAGGCTTTCTGGGTCAGCAGCATGCGCTTGATATCGGCGTGCTGGATGATCGACACCGGCGCGGTGCTCGGGTCTTTGCTGTCGGGCAGGCGACCTTGCGGGCGTTCGCGGGCATATTCCAGGGAATAGAGGTAGCCGGCGTAACCCAGCATCACCGCGCCCATGCCGACGCCGATGCGCGCCTCGTTCATCATCTGGAACATGCAGCTCAAGCCCTGATGGGGTTTACCCACCAGGTAGCCGACGCAGTTGCCGTTATCGCCGAAGTTGAGCGCCGTGGACGTGGTGCCGCGCCAGCCCATCTTGTGGAACAGCCCGGCCAGCAGTACGTCATTGCGTGCGCCGAGGCTGCCGTCCTCGTTGACCAGGAATTTGGGCACGATAAACAGCGAAATGCCCTTCACCCCAGGCGGCGCGTCCGGCAGCTTCGCCAGCACCATGTGCACGATGTTTTCCGACAGCGGGTGGTCGCCGCCGGAGATGAAGATCTTGTTGCCCTTGAGCTGATACGTGCCGTCAGCCGCAGGCTCGGCGCGAGTGCGAATGTCCGACAGCGACGAGCCGGCATGTGGTTCGGTGAGGGCCATGGTGCCGAAGAAGCGGCCTTCGATCATCGGCTGCAGGAAACGCTGTTTTTGTTCCTCGGTGCCGAAGCTTTCGATGAGGTTGGCGGCGCCCATGGTCAGGAACGGGTAGGACGTTGAAGCGGCGTTGGCTGACTGAAAGTGCGCGAAACAGGCTTGGGAGAGCAGCGTCGGCAACTGCATGCCACCGGCTTCGAAACTGCGGGCAGCGTTCAGAAAGCCCGCTTCCAGAAAAGCGTCCACGGCGGGTTTGACTTCCGGGATCAGGATCGCCTGGCCCTCTTCGTAGCGCGGTTCGTTTTCGTCGTTTTTGCGGTTGTGCGGCGCGAAGTACTTCTCGGCAATGCTGCGCGCCGTGCTGATGGCGGCATCGAAGGTTTCGCGGTTGTGTTCGGCAAACCGCTCGCGCTGGGTCAGGCCCTCGGCATCGAGGACTTCATACAGCTCGAAAGCCAGATTGCGGGAACTGAGCAGCATCTCGGACATGGCGGCTTACCTTTGAAGGGAATCGCCTGAGTCTAAGTGCGCGAATAGAGGCTGGATAGCAAGATTGATTTGCGTGATGGAGGGGCAGAACGCGGGCGGAAGGTTGGATGCGGTCAATGTGGGAGCTGGCTTGCCTGCTAAGAGGCCGTGCCAGCTGACATTTATGTCACTGGCCCACCGCTATCGCAGGCAAGCCAGCTCCCACATGAGTTAACCGATAGTCATCAGGCTCGCATTCCCACCTGCCGCAGCTGTGTTAACGCTCAATGCCCGCTCGATCACCAGGCGCTCCAGCGCAATCGCCGTCTCACCTTGCGACAAACCATGCACCCCAACAATCGCGCCACCGCGCTGCGCCACTTGCTGGCACACCGCGCGCAGTTGGTCGGAATCGCCGTGGTGCACGACCGCGTCGAACACCACCTCATCCTTGGTCCAGTCAGCCACGCGCTTGATCTTCGCCTGAACTTCCCGCGGCAAGCGTGGGAACAAGGCTTTGGTCAGGTCAGTTTCCGGCCATACCGCCGAACCGCCCACCGCCAGCACTGCCGCCAGTTGTGTCAGCAGGTCGCCTTCCACTTCCGCCAGGCACAACACGTGCTCGCGGGGCAGGATGGCGTAGCTGTTGCGCTCGCCGGTCGGGCCGGCCAGTTGGCGGGTGATACCGCTTTGCGATTGCGCGGCGAACTGGCTGCACAGGGCACTCAGGTCGCTGAACGTGTTGCTGTCGGCCCAGGTTTTCAGGGCGGTCAGCGGTTGGCTCATGGCGTCGCGCAGGCGCACGTCCGGTGCGGTCAGCTTGTCGCCGCGCACGAAGGATTGCTCGATGGCATCCGTAGGGCGCGTCGACAGCAGGCGGTACAGGTACAGCGGGCCGCCCGCTTTCGGACCCGTGCCCGACAGGCCTTCGCCGCCGAACGGTTGCACACCGACCACGGCACCGACGATGTTGCGGTTCACGTAGACGTTACCGGCATGCACGTTGTCGATCACCTTGGCGATGGTCTCGTCGATACGGGTGTGCACGCCCAGGGTCAGGCCGTAGCCGGAAGCATTGATCTGGCCGATAAGCTGGTCGATCTCTTTGCGCTTGTAGCGCACCACGTGCAGTACCGGGCCGAAGATTTCGCGTTGCAGTTCGTCGAAGCTTTCCAGCTCGATCAGGGTGGGCATCACGAAGGTGCCGCGCTTGATCTCTTCGCCGTCGGCAATCGCCACCTGGTACACATTGCGGCCTTTGTCGCGCATGGCCTGGATGTGTTTCTCGATGCCGGCCTTGGCTTCGGCGTCGATCACCGGGCCGATGTCCACCGACAAACGCTCCGGGTTGCCCAGGCGGCATTCAGCCATGGCGCCCTTGAGCATTTCGATCACGCGGTCGGCCGAATCTTCCTGCAGGCACAGTACACGCAGGGCCGAGCAACGCTGGCCGGCGCTGTCGAAGGCCGAGGAAACGACGTCGATCACCACTTGTTCGGTGAGTGCCGAAGAGTCGACGATCATCGCGTTCTGGCCACCGGTTTCGGCGATCAGCGGGATCGGACGGCCCTGGGCATCCAGGCGCCCGGCGACATTGCGTTGCAGCAGGCGCGCCACTTCGGTGGAACCTGTAAACATCACGCCCTTGACGCGATCATCACCGACCAGGCGGGCACCGACGCTTTCGCCCTGGCCCGGCAGCAGCTGCAGCACGCCTTCCGGGATACCGGCTTCGAGCAGGATGCGCACGGCTTGTGCCGCCACCAGCGGGGTTTGCTCGGCAGGCTTGGCCAGCACCGGGTTACCGGCGGCCAGTGCCGCAGCCACTTGGCCGCTGAAGATTGCCAGCGGGAAGTTCCACGGGCTGATGCAGACCACTGGGCCCAATGGGCGGTGGGCATCGTTGGTGAAATCGTTGCGCGCCTGCACTGCGTAGTAACGCAGGAAGTCCACGGCTTCACGCACTTCGGCGATGGCGTTGGCGAAGGTTTTGCCGGCTTCACGGGCCAGCAGGCCCATCAGTGGCTGGATCTCGCCTTCCATCAAGTCGGCGGCGCGCTCCAGGATCGCGGCACGTTCGGCAGGCGGGGTGGCCTGCCAGATCGGGCCGGCGTTGATGGCGCACTGGATCGCGTTGTCGACGTCTTCGACCGTGGCTTCCTGTACATGGCCTACCACATCACGCAGATCGGACGGGTTCAGCACCGGTGCAGCAGCTTCAGTGCTGGAAGCGCAGCCCAGCATCGGCGCGGCTTTCCAATCGTTATGCGCGGTGGCCAGCAGCGCGCAAGACAGCGACGCCAAGCGATGTTCGTTGGCCAGGTCGATACCGGCCGAGTTGGCGCGGTCGCTGCCATACAGGTCACGCGGCAGCGGGATACGCGGGTGCGGCAGGCCGAAGCCGCCTTCCTGCGTGGCCATCTGCTCGATGTTGGCCACCGGGTCGGCCACCAGCTCCTGAATCGAGATGGTGTGGTCGGCAATGCGGTTGACGAATGAAGTGTTGGCGCCGTTTTCCAGCAGGCGACGTACCAGGTACGCCAGCAATGTTTCGTGGGTGCCGACCGGTGCGTACACGCGGCACGGACGGTTCAGTTTGCCCTCGGAAACCTTGCCTACAACCTGCTCGTACAGCGGTTCACCCATGCCGTGCAGGCACTGGAACTCGTACTGGCCGGGGTAATAGTTCTGACCGGCGATATGGTAGATGGCCGACAGCGTATGGGCGTTGTGCGTGGCGAACTGCGGGTAGATGGCTTCCGGTACCGACAGCAGTTTGCGTGCGCAGGCAATGTAGGAAACGTCGGTGTACACCTTGCGGGTGTACACCGGGTAGCCTTCCAGGCCTTCGACCTGGGCGCGCTTGATTTCGCTGTCCCAGTACGCGCCTTTTACCAGGCGGATCATCAGGCGATGGCGGCTGCGGCGTGCCAGATCAATCACGTAGTCGATCACATACGGGCAACGCTTCTGGTACGCCTGGATCACGAAGCCGATGCCGTTCCAGCCGGTCAGTTGCGGCTCGAAGCACAGGCGCTCGAGCAGATCCAGCGACAGCTCCAGGCGGTCGGCTTCTTCGGCGTCGATGTTCAGGCCGATGTCGTAGTGCTTGGCCAGCAGGGTCAGCGACAGCAGGCGCGGGTACAACTCGTCCATCACGCGCTCGTACTGCGCACGGCTGTAACGCGGGTGCAGTGCCGAGAGTTTGATGGAGATGCCCGGGCCTTCATAAATCCCACGGCCGTGGGAGGCTTTGCCGATGGAATGAATGGCTTGTTCGTACGAGGCCAGGTACTTCTGGGCGTCGTGTTCGGTCAGCGCGGCTTCACCGAGCATGTCGTAGGAATAGCGGAAACCCTTGGCTTCGAACTTGCTCGCGTTGGCCAGGGCTTCGGCGATGGTTTCGCCGGTGACGAACTGCTCGCCCATCAGGCGCATGGCCATGTCGACGCCCTTGCGGATCATCGGCTCGCCGCTCTTGCCGATGATGCGGCTCAGGGACGAGGTCAGGCCCGCTTCGTTATGGGTGGCGACCAGCTTGCCGGTCAGCAGCAAGCCCCAGGTGGCGGCGTTTACGAACAGCGACGGGCTGTTGCCCAAGTGCGGCTGCCAGTTGCCGGTGCTGATCTTGTCGCGGATCAGCGCGTCGCGGGTGCCCTTGTCCGGGATGCGCAGCAGCGCTTCGGCCAGGCACATCAGCGCTACGCCTTCCTGGGACGACAGGGAGAATTCTTGCAGCAGGCCTTGAACGATACCGGCACGGCCGCCGGCGCTCTTCTGGTTGCGCAGTTTTTCGGCAATCGAGGCGGCCAGCTTGTTGGTGGCGTCGGCCATCGGCTGCGGCAGGCGCGCCTGCTCGATCAGCATCGGCACCACTTCCGGCTCCGGGCGGCGGTAAGCGGAGGTGATCGAGGCGCGCAGTACCGATTGCGGCAGAATGCTTTCGGCAAACTCCAGGAAGCACTGGTGGGCGTGGTCCGGTTGCACTTCGCCGGCGTCTTCAGCGTCCTTGCTGCCCGAGCCATTGAGCTCGGTCAGGGTTGCACCACCCTCGAGTTTCTCCAGGTAATTGAAAATTGCCTGCTTGATCAGCCAGTGCGGCGTGCGATCAATGGAGGTCGCGGCCGCCTTCAGGCGTTCGCGGGTCGGGTCGTCGAGTTTGACCCCAAGGGTGGTCGTTGCCATCTTTTTATCCTCATGGGTGCCACTACCGAGTGGCATCTGCTGGCGGCAAGATTAGCTTTGCGCATGCGCAGGTGCAACCGGGTGCAACCCAAATTGTTCAGGAATTTTTCGATCGTGATCGGGAAAAATTCCGGCCCTCGACGGAATTCGCTGCGTCTTGGTGCATTTGCTTCTGAGATCGGCTGTTCTTGCTCCGAAAAGGAGCAAAAAACCGGTATTTCCGCGAAAACACACCAAGGTGCAACTTATTCTCAAGAAACTGGTTGCACCTTATTTACTTTGTTGAATAGCATTCGCGCCCAAGGTGCAACCACTCGCAAGGGTTGGTTCATCGGCTGGCGGCTTTCCTGGGGAAACGCCAGTCATAAATGCGCGGCTCGCCGTTTCGTCTACCCGTAACCAATGGGTGGCCGTCTGCCAGACCGCTGCTACATAAAAACAAAGCCAGGGCGTCACTCCTATGAGCGTTAGCAATCCAACCCTGATCACGTTCGTGATCTACATCGCAGCAATGGTGCTGATCGGCTTCATGGCCTATCGCTCCACCAACAACCTTTCTGATTACATCCTCGGCGGTCGCAGCCTCGGTAGCGTGGTTACGGCCCTGTCGGCTGGTGCCTCGGACATGAGCGGCTGGTTGCTGATGGGCTTGCCGGGCGCGATCTACATGTCCGGCCTGTCGGAGAGCTGGATTGCCATCGGCCTGATCGTCGGTGCCTACCTCAACTGGCTGTTCGTGGCCGGCCGCCTGCGGGTGCAGACCGAGCACAACGGCGACGCCCTGACGCTGCCGGATTACTTCTCCAGCCGTTTCGAAGATAAAAGCGGCCTGCTGCGGATTATCTCGGCGGTGGTGATCCTGGTGTTCTTCACCATCTACTGCGCGTCCGGCATCGTGGCGGGCGCCCGTCTGTTTGAAAGCACCTTCGGCATGTCCTACGAGACAGCGCTGTGGGCCGGTGCTGCGGCGACCATCGCCTACACCTTCGTGGGTGGCTTCCTGGCGGTCAGCTGGACCGACACCGTCCAAGCCACACTGATGATCTTTGCGCTGATCCTCACGCCAATCATCGTGCTGCTGGCCACCGGTGGCGTCGACACCACGTTCCTGGCGATCGAAGCCAAGAACCCCGACAACTTCAACATGCTCAAAAACACCAGTTTCATCGGCATCATCTCGCTGATGGGCTGGGGCCTGGGTTACTTCGGCCAGCCGCACATCCTCGCGCGTTTCATGGCCGCGGATTCGGTCAAGTCGATCGCCAAGGCGCGTCGTATCTCCATGACCTGGATGATCCTGTGCCTGGCCGGCACCGTGGCGGTGGGCTTCTTCGGTATTGCTTACTTCTCGGCGCACCCGGAAGTGGCCGGCCCGGTTAACGAGAACCACGAGCGTGTGTTCATCGAACTGGCCAAGCTGCTGTTCAACCCATGGATCGCGGGCGTGCTGCTGTCGGCCATCCTGGCGGCGGTGATGAGCACCCTGAGCTGCCAACTGCTGGTGTGCTCCAGCGCGCTGACCGAAGACTTCTACAAAACCTTCCTGCGCAAAAACGCCTCCCAGGTTGAACTGGTGTGGGTGGGTCGCGCGATGGTGCTGTTGGTGGCCCTGATCGCCATCGCCATGGCCGCCAACCCGGACAACCGCGTACTGGGCCTGGTGAGCTACGCCTGGGCAGGCTTCGGCGCTGCGTTCGGCCCTGTGGTGCTGATCTCGGTGATCTGGAAAGGCATGACGCGTAACGGCGCACTGGCCGGTATCCTGGTCGGCGCGATCACCGTGATCGTGTGGAAGCACTTCAATCTGCTGGGCCTGTACGAAATCATCCCGGGCTTTATCTTCGCCAGCCTGGCGATCTATTTCGTGAGCAAGATGGGCGCACCGACTGCCGGTATGGTCGAGCGTTTTGATGCAGCGGAAAAAGACTACAACCTCAACAAGTAACTCTGGGGCGTTAAGCGCCAATTGAGTTAGAAAAAAGGCCCGCATCCTTTGGATGGCGGGCCTTTTTTATGGCTGATTCAGTCAGCATCCGGCTGATTGAGAAAAATCAGCACACCCAGAATCGCCATGTAGAACTTGAATGCCGCTTCCTGGCCATTCCACTGGTGGGACTGCCACATCAGAAACCACTCACCGCCCACCACCATAAAACCAAAGAACCACACCACAAAACCGAGGGTCAGGCCGGCGGTTGCGCCTGCCTTGGCGCGGTTGAAATCGGCGCCGACTGCGTGCCGCGCGCGCCACAGCGACAGCGCGCCACGCGCCAGCAGCACTGCGGTGAGCGCTTCGCCGAGGATGATCAGCACGTAGGCCGCGTGCCACATCCACGGCGTCGTGATCGCCCGGTACATGGCGGCGTTGTTCGGGAAGGTGGTGTCCATGCTCAACACATGTTGGACGAAGGCGAAGTTGGAGCCGTAATCCGTGATGTTGTTGAACGCAACCAAGGTGGCGAAGGCGGCGAGGGCCAGGGTCAGGATGATTTTTGCGTAGCGGGTGGCCATGCTTTTTCCAGTGATCCGGTGAGTAGGCACTTTACGCTAGCACGGCTTTGGCGTGCTTTCGAAGCCAGCTATATGAAGAATCCGGCATCCAGGTTGTAGGAGCTTACTGATTTGCCTGTGGTGCGCTCTGGTGGGTGAAAAGCTGGTGCAGAATCGCTCACCCACTCCTCGCAGAGAAACACCGGATGTTCGCTCCTGCCAACGAAAGCGCGTTTACCCTGGCCCTCGATGGGAAGCCCAGTGATCTAAAAGTCTATGGGTTCTCCGGGAGTGAATTTCTTAGCCTGCCCTTTAGCTTTGATCTTGAACTGGTCAGCGAACAAGCCGATCTTGACCTTGAAAGTCTGATGCACCGTCAGGCTTTCCTGGGGTTTGACGCTGAAGGCCACGGTATTCACGGCCTGGTGCATAAGGTGGCCCAGGGCGATACGGGCAAGCGCCTTACCCGTTACCAGATCACCTTGGTGCCGCAGTTGGCTTATCTGCATCACAGTACGCACCAGCGGATTTTCCAGAAACAGACTGTGCCCCAGATCATTGCGCAGGTGTTGGAGGCCCAGGCGATCCAGGCTGACACCTTCGCGTTTCAACTGAGCGGCAAGTACCCCGAACGTGAGTACTGTGTTCAGTTCGGTGAAACCGACCTTGAGTTCGTTCAACGCTTGTGTGACGAGTCGGGCATTCACTACCACTTCCAGCACAGCCCCGAGCGTCACCTGCTGGTGTTCGGCGACGACCAGAGTGTTTTTATCCGGCAGGATCAAACCACCCCTTACTCGCCCGGTACCGGGATGGTTGCCGATACGCCTGCGATCAAGCGCTTTACCCTGGCATTGGAAACCAGCACGACCGGTGTAGATCTGCGCGACTACGATTTCAAGAAGCCGAGGCTTCTATTGGAAAGCGCAGCCTCCGGCGAGCAGGGCCCCACCCTGTGTGAGCAGCTCTACCCCGGGTACTTCACGGATCGCGAGCATGGCAAGTACCAGGCGCAGCGCCGGTTGGAACGTCATCGCAGCGATTACCGAAAAGCCAGCGGTTTCAGCGACCAACCGGCCTTGGTCACCGGGCAGTTCTTGAAGATGACCGGGCACCCTCGTCAGGAATGGAATGATTTGTGGCTGGTCACCTATGTGTACCATGTGGGGCAGCAGCCTCAAGTATTGGAGGAGTCAGCCCCTGGCGATGAATCGCATCAGGGCTACAACAACGATTTTCATGCAACACCTTGGGACGTGCCGTTTCGAACGCCGCTGATTCTGTCCCGCCCGCAAATATCCGGTTACCAGAACGCAGTGGTCACCGGGCCTGCCGACTCTGAGATCCACTGCGACGAATACGGTCGCGTCAAAGTGCAGATGGCCTGGGATCGCGATGGGGAGCATAACGAGCATTCCAGTTGCTGGCTGCGGGTAGCCAGCGGGTGGGCCCACGACCGTTATGGTGCGGTGCTGATCCCCAGGGTCGGCATGGAGGTGTTGGTAGGTTTCGTGAATGGCGACATAGATATGCCGCTGGTGATGGGCTGCTTGCCCAATGCGGCAAATCCTGTGCCGCTCGACCTGCCGGCAGACAAAACCCGCAGCATCTTTCGCAGCCAAAGCAGCCCGGGTGGCGGCGGCTACAACGAGCTACGTATCGAAGACCGCCAGGGCGCCGAGGAAATCTTTCTGCGCGCCCAGCGGGACTGGACCGAACATGTGTTGCATGACCAGCAGGTACAGGTCGATAACCAGCGGCAGGTGAAGGTGGGCGGCGAATCCCACCATGAGCTGCTGGGTGAAGAGCAGCGCATCACCCATGGCAATCGCCTGACTGAACTCAAGCAGGATGATCATCTGGTGGTCGGTGGCTCGCAGCAGGTGCGGGCCGGGCGGACCCTCCAGATCGGCGCCGGGCAAAGCGTGGTCATCGATGCGGGCGCCAGCGTGACAATCCAGGCCGGGGGGCAATCGATCACACTGTCGGCCGCCGGGATTTTCAGCAGCGTGCCGATCCAGCTTGGCGGTTCGCCCGCTGCCGTGCCGATGCCGTTGATGCCGGGTGTCACCGAAAAGTTGTCAGCTGCAGTTGCTGCACCTCTCAGTGGCGTACAGGTTGCCAGCCTCAAGCGCAGTGCGCCGTTTTGCGAAGAGTGTGAGCGCTGCAAGAACGGCCAGTGTGATATCCCCGGACACTCTCACCCTTAAATGGAATTTATCCCGATGTCTCAGCCCATGGTTCCCGGCGCCTGGCTTGCACAGTGGCCGCTACAACCCGAAGAGCAGCTCTACGCGGTGTTGGGCAGCGCCAGCGAAGCCAGGCCGCTTAATGCATGGCAAACCCTGGCGCCGGGGAACTTGCCGCATTCGATATGGGCCGGTACGGCTTACGCCGATTGGGTCGAAGTCATGCCTTATGTGGGCATTGTTGAGCCGGGCAGTGCCTTTCTTGATTGGGTCGCCAGCACCGAGGCAACGGACTGGGGTTGGCTCGCGGTCTCGTCCAGCCCGCCGGAAAAGGTGGCTGCGCACCTGCAAGGGTTGACCAAAGTATTGTTGCCGGATGAGCAGGCGGTGTTTTTGCGTTTTTGGGATGGCGCTCACTGGCTGCCGGTATTGCGCAAGCTCGGCGACGAGGCCGCACGCGTGTTGCCGGTGTTTCAGCGCTACCTGATCAATGGCCAGCCGCTGGCCGTCAGCACCGGCCCGGCCACGGCGGCCAAGGCCAGCCCATGGTGGCAAGTGCCGGCGTCGGTGCTTGAGCACTTGGCCGAGCACTCGCCGCAAGTGCTGATCGGCAACCTGCTGCAATGGCTCGAAGAGCAACGCCCGGACCTCTACACCGCGTTTACGCCTGCGACCTTGCGGCACAAGGTCGCCTACTTTTCGCGCAGGCCCGACGTCAGCCCTCAAGCGCTGGCGGCTTATTTGGCTTCAGAGTTGAGTTGAAGCCAGGGCCTGTTGCAGGTCCTCGATCAGGTCTTCAATCGCCTCAATGCCGACCGACAGGCGAATCATCTCCGGCTTCACGCCGGCCTTGGCCTGTTCCTGCGCGTTCATCTGCCGGTGAGTGGTGGATGCGGGGTGGCAGGCCAGGGATTTGGCATCGCCAATATTCACCAACCGCTTGAAGATTTGCAGCGCATCGTAGAAACGCACGCCCGCGTCATAGCCGCCCTTCAAGCCGAATGACAGGATCGCCGAGGGTTTGCCCTGCATGTACTTCTGCGCCAGGGCGTGGTGCGGGTGGTCCGGCAACCCGGCGTAGCTGACCCATTCCACCTCGGCGTGGCCTTGCAGGAATTGCGCAACCTTCAGCGCGTTTTCGGTATGGCGCTCCATGCGCAAGGCCAGGGTTTCCAGGCCTTGCAGCAACAGAAATGCATTCATCGGCGCCAGCGCAGCCCCGGTGTTGCGCAACGGCACGGTGCGGGCGCGAGCAATGAAGGCGGCCGGGCCGAACTTTTCCGTGTAGACCACGCCGTGATAGGCCGGCTCCGGTTGGTTGAGGCCGGGGAATTTTTCCGGGTATCGGGTCCAGGGGAAGGTGCCGCTGTCGACGATGACACCGCCCAGGGAGTTGCCATGGCCGCCCACGTATTTGGTGACCGAGTGCACCACGATGTCGGCGCCGAACTGAATCGGCTTGCACAGGATCGGCGTGGCCACGGTGTTATCCACCATCAGTGGTACGCCGCGCGCATGGGCGACATCGGCCAGGGCTTGAATGTCGATGATATTGCCCGCCGGGTTGCCGATGCTTTCGCAGTAGACCAGTTTGGTGTTGTCGTCGATCAGTTCGGCGATGGCCTGGGCAGAGTCGTCGCGGGCGAAGCGCACGTCGACGCCAAAGCTTGGCAGCAGGTGGGCGAACAAGGTGTAGGTGCCGCCGTAAAGCTGGGGCGTGGTGACAATATTGTCGCCCGCGCGGGTCAGGGTCTGGATTGCATAGTGGATTGCTGCGCTACCGGCCGATACGGCCAGGGCGGCGATACCGCCTTCAAGGGCGGCAATGCGCTGCTCCAGCACGTCGTTGGTGGGGTTCATGATGCGTGTGTAGATGTTGCCGGGCACGTCCAGGTTGAACAGGTCGGCGCCATGCTGGGCATTATCGAACTCGAAGGCGACGTTCTGGTAGATCGGCACGGCCACGGCCTTGGTGGTCGGGTCCGACTTGAAGCCGTGGTGCAATGCAATGGTGGCGTCTTTCATGATGCGGGTTGACCTCCTTGGATTCCAGAGTTGCCCCCAGGCAATGTGGGAGCTGGCTTGCCTGCGATGCCAGCACCGCTGGTGTACGGGTAATACCGCGGTGATGCCATCGCAGGCAAGCCAGCTCCCACAGCAGCCATAGATTGTTTTCGGCAGTGCGCCTGCCTTTGCGACATAAGCGCCGCCCGACACGCAGCCCTGCACCTTTGCTTGCGTAGAAGGTAAACTTCGCCCCCTGCGCAGGAGCAACCATGAATTATCGTCACGCCTTTCACGCCGGCAACCACGCCGATGTCTTCAAACACCTGACCTTGACCCGCCTCATCGCCCTGATGTCGCGCAAGGAACAGCCGTTCGCCTACCTCGACACCCACGCCGGGATTGGCCTGTACGACTTGCAGGGCGACCAGGCCAACCGCACCGGCGAATACCTGGAAGGCATTGCGCGCCTGTGGGGCGAGAGCGACCTGCCGCCACTCACCGCCGACTACATGCGTGTGCTGCACGAGATGAACCCGGACGGCCAGTTGCGCTACTACCCAGGCTCCCCGGAGCTGGCGCGCCGCCTCACGCGGCCCCAGGACCGTGTGTTGCTCAATGAGAAGCACCCGGAAGACGGCGTGCTGCTCAAGGACAACATGAAGGGCGATCGTCGGGTCAAAGTGCACTTGGGCGAAGGCTGGCACGTGCCGCGTGCCTTGCTGCCGGTGCCGGAAAAACGCGCGTTGATGCTGATTGATCCGCCGTTTGAACAGCTCGATGAAATGCAGCGCTGCGCGGCGTCCCTCAAGGAAGCGGTCAGCCGTATGCGCCAGACGGTCGCAGCGATCTGGTACCCGGTGAAAGACCAGCGCATGCTGCGGCGCTTCTACCAGGACCTGGCCGGCACCGGCGCGCCGAAGCTGCTGCGTGTGGAATTGCTGGTGCATCCGTTGGACACGCCCAACACCCTGACCGGCTCGGGCCTGGCGATTGCCAACCCGCCGTGGGGCCTGGAGGAGGAGTTGCGTGAGCTGCTGCCGTGGCTGTCCAAGAAACTTGGCCAGACCCAGGGTGGGTGGCAGATGGATTGGCTCATCGCTGAGTAACTAGCTCTCAAGCCAAACATAAAACCAAATGTGGGAGCGGGCTTGCTCGCGAATGCGGTACATCAGTCACACATGTGTTGACTGAGCCACCGGATTCGCGAGCAAGCCCGCTCCCACATTTTTTGATCTGCGCTGTGCTTAGATCGGGCAGGTCACGCCGGTACCGCCGATCCCGCAATAGCCTTGCGGGTTCTTCGCCAGGTACTGCTGGTGGTACGCCTCGGCGAAATACACCGTCGGGGCTTCTTCGATTTCCGTGGTGATCACACACAGGCCTGCCTTGGTCAATTCAGCCTGATAGGCATCGGCGCTGGCCTTGGCCGCCTCCAGATGCTCAGGTTTCACCGCGTAGATCACCGAGCGATACTGGGTGCCGATGTCGTTGCCCTGGCGCATGCCCTGGGTCGGGTTGTGCAATTCCCAGAACATTTTCAGCAGTTCTTCATAGCTGATCTTGTCCTGGTCAAACACTACCAATACCACTTCGCTGTGGCCGGTCAGGCCCGAGCAGACTTCTTCGTACGTCGGGTTCGGCGTGTAACCGCCGGCATAACCGACCACGGTGCTGACCACGCCGTCGCGCTGCCAGAACCGTCGTTCGGCACCCCAGAAGCAACCGAGGCCGAAGATCGCGAACTCTACGTTGTCGACAAAGGGGCCGAGCAGCGGGTTGCCGTTGACGAAGTGAGTTTCCGGCAGGTTCATCGGCGTTTCACGGCCAGGCAAAGCTTGTTCTTGAGTCGGCAGCACGTTTTTGTTCACCAGAATTTCCGAGCGCAAGACCATGATCAGTCCTCTCAGTCAGATTGAGTTATGTATTAAGACAGACAGCCAGTGTGCCCGAGTGTTACAGCGCTGTCAGGCGATTGGCCCGCGCGGGTAGCGTTTAAGCTTTTCCAACAGCTCTGCGCCGGGGATCGGTCGGTCGAACAGGTAGCCCTGGCCCACGTCGCAGCGGTGGCGGCGCAGGAACGCCAGCTGTTCGGCCGTCTCGATGCCCTCGGCCACCACCTTAAGCTTGAGGTTGTGGGCCATGGCGATCACCGCCGAGGTGATTTCCATGTCGTCCTGGTTGTCCGGGATTTCATGGATAAAGCTGCGATCGATCTTGATGATGTCGATGGGGAATTTTTTCAGGTAGCTCAGCGACGAGTAGCCGGTGCCGAAGTCGTCCATGGCCAGGGTCAGGCCGAAGCTCTTGAGCTGGTCCAGTTGAAGGCGCGTGTCTTCGGTGGCTTCCAGCAGCAAGCCTTCGGTCAGCTCCAGCTCCAGCAGGTTGGCCGGCAGTTGTTCTTCCTTGAGGATGGTGGCAATCGACGCCACCAGGTCCGGGTCGGAGAACTGCTTGGGCGACAGGTTGATCGCCACCTGCAGATTACCCATGCCGCCTGCGCTCAATTGTTTGCTCATGCGGCAGGCCTGGCGCGCGATCCATTTGCCGATGGGGATGATCAACCCGGTTTCTTCGGCCACGCTGATGAACTGGTCAGGGCGGATCATGCCCTTTTCCGGGTGGTTCCAGCGCAGCAGCGCTTCCATGCCCAGCAAGCGGCCGCTGCGCAGGCACAGCTTGGGCTGGTAGAACACGTCCAGCTCGTTTTGGGTCAGGGCGCGGCGCAGGTTGTTTTCCACGAACAGCTTGTAGCTGGCTTCGGCGTTCAACGCCTCGGTGAAGACTTGCACCTGATGCTTTCCGTTGGCCTTGGCCTTGTGCAGCGCCAAGCCGGCGTTACGCATCAGGGTTTGCGGGTCGCGGCCGTGCAGCGGCGCGCAGGCCAGGCCCACGGAGCCGGTGACGCTGATCAGCTGGTTGTCGACAAACATCGGCTTGTCGAGGGTGGTCAGCAATTGGCTGGCCACCTGTTGGCCGGTCTCAAGGTCAGTGTCGTCCAGCAGTACCGCAAACTCGTTACTGGCAAAACGCGCCAGGCTGCCGCCGGCACTCAGGCTGTTGCGCAGGCGCCGGGCCAGGCTGATCAGCAGCTTGTCGCCGGTCTGGTGGCCGAGGCTGTCGTTGATGCGCTTGAAGTTGTCGATGTCCACCAGCAGCAGGCTGATAGGGGTGTCGCTGTCGCGGGCGAAGCGTTCATCCAGGTTGCGGATAAACGCCGGGCGGTTGCCCAGGTTGGTCAGGTTGTCGGTGTAGGCCAGGCGCTCGATACGCTGCTGCGCCAGCTTGGTCTGGGTGATGTCTTCGTAGATGCCGATGTAGTGGGTCAATTCACGGTTGTCGCCATACACCTTGGAGATCGACAGCTGGCCCCAATAGGGTTCCAGGTTTTTGCGCCGGCTCTTGAATTCGCCTTGCCAGCTGTTGCTCTTGGCCAGGCTCGACGGTGCGTCGAACAGCAGTTCGCTGAGGTTCTCCAGGGCCGGCAACTGCGCCAGGCGGTGGCCGTGGACTTCTTCGGCACTGTACTGGGTGATCGCGGTAAAGCTTGGGTTGACGTACTCCACCACGCCGTCGCAATTGACCAGCAGAAAGGCGTTGGCGCTTTGCTCAACTGCGCGTTGGAACAGGTGCAGGGCGCTGGTGGCGGTGCGGCGGTTGTGGTTGTTGATCACTTGCGCGAACTGGTCCGCCAACTCGCCGGCAAAGGCGATCTCATCCGACTGCCAGGCACGCGAGCTGCCACATTGCTCCAGGCACAACACGCCAACGACCTGGCCATCCACGCGGATGCTGGCGTCGAGCATGGCGTGGACGTCCTTGGCGCGCAGGCTCTCGGCCATTTCCCGGGTGCGTGGGTCGCGCATCGCGTGGGTGGCGTCGATGGCGCGGCTCGAATGCAGGGCTTCCAGGTAGTCCGGGAAGCCGCTGGCGTCGATCGCTTCGGGCAAGTGGTACTGCTGGTCGTCGCGGTGGTAGGCCGAGATCGGCACCAGGCGCTGGCCTTCGAGGTTCCAGATGCTGGCGCAGTCGATCTGGTAGATATCGCAGGCACTGCGGGTAATCAGCTCGGCGGCTTCTTGCAGCGAATTCGGTGTGGTGTAGCGCTGGCGCGCCAGCAGCAGGATCAGCTCCTGTTGGGCGCGTACCCGTTCAAGGTGCTGCAGCTGTTCCTGCTGGGCACGCTGGTTGAGTTCCAGGGCGATCTGCAGGCGGCTGTTCTGGTTTTCCAGGTCGGCGGTCGGGGCTGTCATCGGGATTTCGCTGAACAGACCGTCGACCACCATCAGGTAGCCGCGCAACAGGTGGCGATTGTGCTGCTTATACGCCTCACCCATCTCCAGCAGGCTCAAGGGCCCATCGTTGGTGTGCAGGGTGTAGCGCACCAGGTAATGCGGGCTATGGGCCAGTTGCTGCTGGATGGTGTCGTGCAATTGATAGCGTGCCTGGGGTTCCATCAGGCTGGCGTAAGGGCTGCCGATCAAGGCGCACAGTTCCACCGCCGGCAGGCCGAATTGGCGCTCGCAATTAGGGTCCAGGTACAACAGCGCCCAGCTTGCCTCATTAAGCCGCTCGAAACGCAGCATACCGAGGCGCGAAGGCACCGGTAATTGCGTCACTACCTCGGCCGCCATACGGGCGACATCGGGTTGGCTTTTCATGGGGGAAACTCGCTTGGGAAGATGCGCACGGCGCCGGGCTCACGCCCTCTTTACTGTCATTTGCGGCAAGGTTGCATCATGCAGCACGCACTGACAAGAGAGGATGAAGGCTAAGTGCTATAACCCTGTTATCGGCCGCGCAGGGGATTTCTGCAATCGGGGTGATGGAAGGTGTACAAACCTGTCTTGCGTGTTCAACAGGCGCGCAAAAAAAGCCCCGCCAAGTGGCGGGGTTGAGGTACGAGCGTGGCGCTCGGAAATCGGTAGTGCCAGGCCTCCCCGATGACAGGGAGGCCCGTTGAAGGCTTACAGCAGGATGGTGCGGATGTCGTTGAGCAGTTGGCTCAGACGCTGCGTGAAGCGGGCAGCAGCAGCGCCGTTGATCACACGGTGATCGTAGGACAACGACAGCGGCAGCATCAGCTTCGGCTGGAACGCTTTACCGTCCCACACCGGCTGGATAGTGGCCTTGGACACACCCAGGATCGCCACTTCCGGCGCGTTGACGATTGGCGTGAAGCCAGTGCCGCCAATGTGACCGAGGCTGGAGATGGTGAAGCACGCGCCTTGCATGTCGTCGGCGGTGAGCTTCTTGTCGCGGGCCTTGGCAGCCAGCGCAGCAGCTTCAGCGGCGAGTTGCAGCAGGCTCTTCTGATCAACGTTCTTGATCACAGGAACCAGCAGGCCGTCCGGGGTATCCACCGCGAAACCTACGTTCACGTACTTCTTGCGGATGATCGCCTTGCCGCTTGGTGCCAGCGAACTGTTGAAGTCCGGCAGCTCCTTGAGCAGGTGCGCGCAGGCCTTGAGCAGCAGTGGCAGCACGGTCAGTTTCACGCCGGCTTTTTCGGCCACGGCTTTCTGCGCAACGCGGAAAGCTTCGAGGTCGGTGATATCGGCCTGGTCGAACTGAGTCACGTGCGGGATGTTCAGCCAGCTGCGGTGCAGGCTCGACGCGCCGATTTGCATCAGGCGGGTCATCGGCACTTCTTCGGTTTCGCCGAAGCGGCTGAAGTCCACGACCGGGATCGGTGGAATGCCCGAGCCGCCCGTAGCAGCGCCGGCAGCCGGAGCTTCCTTGGCCTTCTGCATCATGGCTTTGACGTAGACCTGCACGTCTTCTTTGAGCACACGACCGTGTGGGCCGGTGGCCGACACAGCGTTGAGCTCAACGCCGAACTCACGGGCCAGTTGACGCACGGCAGGGCCGGCGTGAACCTTGGCACCGCTTGGCGCAGGCGCAGGCGCAGCAGCCGGAGCCGGTGCGGCCTCGGCTTTTGCAGCCGGTGCGGCAGGTGCAGCAGCGGCCGGAGCAGCTTCAGCCTTGGCAGCCGGAGCAGCAGCCGGTGCTGGCGCAGCAGCAGGTGCGGCGCCTTGTACTTTGAGCTTGAGGATGAAGTCGCCAGTGCCAACTTCGTCTTCCAGCTTGACCGCGATGCTTTCCACCACGCCGGCGGCCGGCGATGGGATTTCCATGGAGGCCTTGTCGGACTCCAGGGTGATCAGCGACTGGTCGGCTTCGACGGTGTCGCCGACCTTGACCAGCAGCTCGATGATCTTGGCCTTGCCCGACGAACCGATGTCCGGAACATGAATGTCCTGAACAGTGGCGGCGGCAGGTGCGGCAGCCGGAGCTGGAGCAGCCTCGGCAGCGGCAGCAGGTTTTTCAGCAGCAGGTGCGGGTGCAGCAGCGGCAGCCGGGGCTGGCTCAGGGGCCGCATCAGCGGCGCCTTCGATTTCCAGTTCCAGCAGTTCGTCGCCTTCTTTCAGGCGGTCGCCCAGCTTCACTTTCAGGCTCTTGACCACGCCGGCCTTGGGAGCAGGGATTTCCATGCTCGCCTTGTCCGACTCCAGGGTCAGGATGCTCTGGTCGGCTTCGACGGTGTCGCCGACCTTCACAAACAGCTCGATTACTTCACCTTCACCGCTGCCGATGTCAGGTACGCGAATGAGTTCGCTCACAAAAAATCTCCTCAGCAGTCCAGTGGGTTGCGTTTTTCCGGGTTGATCCCGAACTTGACGATAGCGTCTGCTACCACCTTGGGTTCGATCTCACCACGGTCAGCCAAGGCTTCCAGGGCTGCCAACACCACGAAGTGACGGTCAACTTCGAAGAAGTGACGCAGCTTCTTGCGGCTGTCACTGCGGCCGAAACCGTCGGTGCCCAGGACTTTGAATTCCTTGGACGGGACCCACTGGCGAATCTGTTCAGCAAACAGCTTCATGTAGTCGGTAGAGGCGATGACTGGACCTTTACGGCCGGCCAGGCACTCTTCGACGTAGCTCAGCGCAGGCTTCTGACCTGGGTGCAGGCGGTTGTTGCGCTCCACCGCCAGGCCGTCGCGACGCAGTTCGTTGAAGCTGGTAACGCTCCACACGTCAGCGCCGACGTTGAACTCTTCACGCAGGATCTTCGCCGCTTCACGCACTTCACGCAGGATGGTGCCGGAGCCCATCAGTTGCACGTGGTGCGCCGCTTCCTTGGTGTCTTCTTCGAGCAGGTACATGCCCTTGATGATGCCTTCCTCAACACCGGCCGGCATGGCAGGTTGCTGGTAGGACTCGTTCATCACGGTGATGTAGTAGAAAACGTCCTGCTGCTGTTCGGTCATCTTCTTCATGCCGTCCTGGATGATCACCGCCAGCTCATAGCCGTAGGTTGGATCAAAGGTGCGGCAGTTCGGGATGGTGGCAGCCAGGATGTGGCTGTGACCGTCTTCGTGTTGCAGGCCTTCGCCGTTCAGCGTGGTCCGGCCGGCAGTACCGCCGATCAGGAAGCCACGGGTACGGCTGTCGCCTGCTGCCCACGCCAGGTCGCCGATACGCTGGAAGCCGAACATCGAGTAGAAGATGTAGAACGGCAGCATCGGCTGGTTGTGGCTGGAGTACGAAGTACCGGCAGCGATGAAGGAGCTCATGGCGCCCGCTTCGTTGATGCCTTCTTCGAGGATCTGGCCCTTCTTGTCTTCCTTGTAGAACATCACCTGGTCTTTATCGACTGGATCGTAGAGCTGGCCGACGGAGGAGTAGATGCCCAACTGACGGAACATGCCTTCCATACCGAAGGTACGGGCTTCGTCCGGGATGATCGGGACGATACGCGAACCGATTTCCTTGTCTTTGACCAACTGCGCCAGGATGCGCACGAACGCCATGGTGGTGGAGATTTCACGGTCGCCCGAGCCGTCCAGGATAGCCTTGAGGGTATCGAGTGGCGGTGTAGGAATGTCGAAGGACTTGGCGCGGCGCTGTGGCACGAAACCGCCCAGTGCAGTGCGACGCTCGCTGAGGTAGCGGGCTTCGGCGCTGTTTGGCTCCGGCTTGAAGAACGGCAGGTTCTCCAGCTCTTCGTCCTTGACCGGGATGTCGAAACGATCGCGGAACAGCTTCAGGCTTTCAACATCAACTTTCTTGGTGTTGTGCGCCGTGTTCTTCGCTTCGCCGGCACCGGTGCCATAACCCTTGATGGTCTTGGCCAGGATGACGGTCGGTTGTTCTTTGTGGTTGACCGCTTCGTGGTACGCCGCGTAGACCTTGTACGGGTCGTGGCCGCCACGGTTGAGTTTCCAGATCTCGTCGTCGGACAGGTCTGCAACCATCGCCTTGAGTTCAGGCGTGTTGAAGAAGTGTTCACGTACGAACGCGCCGTCTTTGGCTTTGTAGTTCTGGTACTCGCCGTCGATGACTTCGTCCATGCGACGTTGCAGGATGCCGTCGACGTCTTTGGCCAGCAGTGGGTCCCAGAAACGGCCCCAGATAACTTTGGTCACGTTCCACTGAGCACCGCGGAACACGCCTTCGAGTTCCTGGATGATCTTGCCGTTGCCGCGAACCGGGCCGTCGAGGCGCTGCAGGTTGCAGTTGATGACGAAGATCAGGTTGTCGAGCTTCTCGCGGCCGGCCAGGGAGATGGCGCCCAGGGATTCCGGCTCGTCGCACTCGCCGTCGCCCAGGAAGCACCAGACTTTCTGCTTGCCTTCAGGGATGAAGCCACGGGCTTCCAGGTACTTCATGAAGCGTGCCTGGTAGATCGCCTGGATCGGGCCAAGGCCCATGGATACCGTCGGGAACTGCCAGAAATCAGGCATCAGCCAAGGGTGCGGGTACGACGACAGGCCGTTACCGTCCACTTCCTGGCGGAAGTTGTTCATGTGTTCTTCGGTGATGCGGCCTTCCATGAACGCACGGGCGTAAACGCCTGGCGAGGTGTGGCCCTGGAAGTAGATCAGGTCGCCGCCGTGTTCGTCGGTCGGGGCCTGGAAGAAGTAGTTGAAGCCGATGTCATACAGGGTTGCGCTGGAAGCGAAGCTGGAGATGTGACCGCCCAGGTCAGAATCTTTCAAGTTCGTGCGCATTACCATCGCCATGGCGTTCCAGCGTACCAGCGAGCGAATGCGGCGTTCCATGAACAGGTCGCCAGGCATGCGTGCTTCGTGGGTAACGGGGATGGTGTTGCGGTATGGCGTGGTGATGGCGTAAGGCAATTGCGAGCCGCTGCGGGTCGCGAGTTCGCCCATACGGGTCATCAAATAATGAGCACGGTCTTCGCCTTCTTTGTCGAGAACCGATTCCAGGGCGTCCAGCCATTCCTGGGTTTCGACGGGATCGAGGTCTTGCATGGCTTGCTCCAGGGCGGAAAGGCTACCAGAATCGGTTGCCTGAAGTTTGCGACTGGCCTTGTGGGCAGACGACATAAATTCTTGGATGGCCGAAGGTTGCTTCGGCGTCCTGTAGTTTTACTACAAATCGTCGGCCATTTCAGCCTTTCGAATGTATATACGAGTAGTAAAACTACACAAGACTGAGCGTATGGCTCGGTCTAGCTGGTGAGCATAATCGTTATTGTTGATCATTTGCGAACAAGAAAAGGTGAAAGTTTGATGTTGGCTGCCAAGATGAAATTAATTTCAGCTATTTCTAACCTTTGTTCGACAGTCCTTCACCAAGCGTGGTTCTTGCCTTCACAACCACACGCCTTTTGCGCGCCGATCAAGGATAGACCATGAGCCTTCCAACGCTGGCCGAACTACCGGCCATTCTCTTGCCTTTTGCTCAGCGGGCCGAGCAGTCATTTCGTGACGCAGTGGCCGCGCTGGACGCCGATCATGGACTTTCTGCGTGGACGCCGCAACGGTGGGCCGACTTTGCCCGGGTGTGCGCCGCCAGTGATTTCGTCATTGAACAGAGTGTTCGTGACCCTTTGATGTTGCTTGAACTGGTGGCCTGGGGCGAGCTGGACCGCGGCTTTGCGCCCGGTGAGCTGTGCAGCCAGATCGCCGGTGCCGTGCAACAGGCCGAAACAGAAGATGAGTTGGGCCGCGTGCTGCGCCGCCAGCGCACGCGCCAGCAAGTACGCATTATCTGGCGCGACCTGACCCGACAGGCGGACCTGGTGCAAACCTGTCGCGACCTCTCCGACATGGCCGACGCCAGCATCGACCAGGCTTACCAGTGGCTATACCAGCGCCACTGCGTGCAGTTCGGCACACCCACCGGCCGGCGCAGCGGCGAAGCCCAGCACATGGTCATCCTTGGCATGGGCAAGCTCGGCGCGGTGGAGTTGAACCTGTCGTCGGACATCGACCTGATCTTCGCCTACCCCGAAGGCGGCGAAACGGTCGGCGTGAAGCGCGCCTTGGACAACCAGGAGTTTTTCATTCGGCTTGGTCAAAAATTGATCAAGGCGCTCGATCCGATGACGGTCGATGGTTTTGTCTTCCGTGTCGACATGCGCCTGCGCCCCTACGGTTCGGCCGGTGCGCTGGTGCTCAGCTTCAATGCGCTGGAGCAGTACTACCAGGATCAAGGCCGCGACTGGGAACGCTACGCCATGATCAAGGCGCGCGTGGTGGCCGGCGACCAAGTGGCCGGTGCGCAATTGCTGGATATGCTGCGCCCGTTCGTCTACCGCCGTTACCTGGATTTTTCCGCGATTGAAGCGCTGCGCACCATGAAGCAGCTGATCCAGCAGGAAGTGCGGCGCAAGGGCATGGCCGAGAACATCAAACTGGGCTCGGGCGGCATCCGCGAGGTGGAATTTATCGCCCAGGCGTTCCAGTTGATCCACGGTGGCCGCGACCTGAGCCTGCAACAGCGGCCGCTGCTGATGGTGCTCGGCACGCTTGAAGGCCAGGGCTACTTGCCGCCTGCAGTGATCGCGGAGTTGCGCAACGGTTATGAGTTCCTGCGTTATACCGAGCACGCGATCCAGGCGATCGCCGACCGTCAGACGCAAATGTTGCCGGACAGCCCGGAAGATCAGGCGCGCATCGCCTTTATGCTGGGCTTTGCCGATTGGGCCGCGTTCCATGAGCGACTGATGTACTGGCGTGGCCGGGTGGACTGGCACTTCCGTCAGGTGATCGCTGATCCAGACGAAGAAGAAGGCGCAGAAAGCGAGCTGGTGGTGGGTGGGGAGTGGTTACCGTTGTGGGAAGAGTCCCAGGACGAAGACGCCGCTTGTCGCCAACTGGCCGAAGGCGGTTTTACCGACGCGCCCAAAGCCCTCAAAGCCCTGGCTGGCCTGCGTGGCAGCCCGCAGTTGCGTGCCATGCAGCGCCTCGGTCGCGAGCGGCTCGACGCCTTTATCCCGCGCCTGCTGGCCCAGGCCGTCGAGCACGCCAACCCGGATCTGGTACTCGAACGCGTGCTGCCACTGGTGGAGGCTGTGGCGCGACGTTCCGCTTATCTGGTGCTGCTGACCGAAAACCCCGACGCCCTGCGCCGCTTGTTGACGCTGTGCGCCGCCAGCCCGTGGATTGCCGAGCAAATCACGCGCTTCCCGCTGCTGCTCGACGAATTGCTCAACGAAGGCCGCCTGTTCAAGCCACCGTTGGCGCCGGAACTCGCCGCTGAGCTGCGTGAGCGCCTCACACGCATCCCCGAAGATGACCTTGAGCAACAGATGGAGGCCTTGCGTCACTTCAAACTGGCCCACCGCCTGCGTGTAGCCGCCTCGGAAATTGCCGGCAGCCTGCCGTTGATGAAGGTCAGCGACTATTTGACTTGGCTTGCCGAAGCCATCCTCGAGCAAGTGCTGGCCCTGGCCTGGCGCCAAACAGTCGCCCGCCATGGTGCGCCGCAGCGGGTGGACGGCACCCTGTGCGACCCGGGGTTCATCATTGTCGGTTATGGCAAGGTCGGCGGCATCGAGCTGGGGCATGGCTCGGACCTCGACCTGGTATTCATCCACGACGGCGACCCGCAGGCCGAGACCGACGGCGCCAAACCCATCGACGGCGCGCAGTTCTTTACGCGCCTGGGCCAGCGGATCATTCACCTGCTCACCACCCAGACCAACTCCGGGCAGCTGTATGAAGTGGACATGCGCCTGCGACCTTCCGGCGCCTCCGGTTTGCTGGTCAGCTCGTTGGGGGCGTTTGAGCGCTACCAGGAAAATGAAGCCTGGACCTGGGAGCATCAAGCCCTGATCCGTGCGCGGGTGCTGGTGGGCAGCCAGGATGTGGGCCAAGCGTTTGAACAGGTACGCGCTAAAGTACTGGGGCGTGAACGTGACTTGGCGAAGCTGCGCCAGGAGGTCAGCGAGATGCGCGCCAAGATGCGCGATAACCTGGGCACCAAGGCTACGGCTGCCGGGACGGGTGCGAACGCCTTTGAGCCGACGACCGTGTTCGACCTCAAGCAAGACGCCGGAGGTATCGTCGATATTGAATTTATGGTGCAATACGCCGCTTTGGCATGGTCTGCGCAACATCCATCGTTGCTGCGCTATACCGACAATATCCGCATTCTGGAAGGCTTGGAGCAGGTCGGGCTGATGCCGGCCGCCGATGCCCATCTGTTGCGTGAGGTGTACAAGGCCTACCGTTCCGCCGCGCACCGCCAGGCCTTGCAAAACGAGGCCGGCACGGTAGCCGGGGATCAGTTCGCCGACGAACGGCGCCAGGTGATGCGAATCTGGAATGAACTGGGGTTAAGCTGATTAATTAAGTGGCTCCAATTTAATGTGGAAATCGGCTTTATGTGGGAGCCGGGCTTGCCCGCGATGCAGGCGCCTCGGTACTTCAGCCATACCGAAGCGATGCCATCGCAGGCAAGCCAGCTCCCACAACAAGCGCGATCTACAATCATTGTCGATGCGGGGAGGCATAAGCCTCCCCGCATCGTTTGTGGAAACTACATGAATATTCTGATCGTTGGGCCTAGTTGGGTCGGTGACATGGTGATGGCGCAGACACTGTTTCAGTGCCTCAAGCAACGCCATCCCGACTGCCAAATCGACGTGCTCGCCCCTGAGTGGAGCCGGCCGATCCTCGAGCGCATGCCCGAGGTGCACGCGGCCTTGAGCTTCCCGCTCGGCCATGGCGCCCTCGAATTGGCGACGCGCCGGCGCATCGGCAAATCCATGGTCGGCCAGTACGACCAGGCGATTTTGCTGCCCAACTCGCTCAAGTCGGCGTTGGTGCCGTACTTTGCCGGCATCCCTAAACGTACCGGCTGGCGTGGCGAGTTTCGCTACGTGTTGCTCAATGACGTGCGCACCCTCGACAAGGCGCGCTACCCGCTGATGATCGAACGCTTCATGGCGCTGGCCTACGAGCCCGGTGCCGAGTTGCCCACGCCGTACCCGCGCCCGAGCCTGCAGATCGATCCGGTGAGCCGTGACGCGGCGTTGGCCAAGTTCGGCCTGGCGCTTGACCGTCCCGTGCTGGCGCTGTGCCCCGGCGCCGAGTTTGGCGAGTCCAAGCGCTGGCCGTCGGAGCACTACGCCAAAGTCGCCGAGATGAAGATTCGCGAAGGCTGGCAGGTGTGGCTGTTTGGTTCGAAGAAGGATCACCCGGTGGGCGAAGACATTCGCCAGCGCCTGATCCCCGGCCTGCGTGAAGAAGCGGTGAACCTCAGCGGCGACACATCACTGGCCGAGGCTATCGATTTACTCTCCTGCGCCGATTCGGTGGTGTCCAACGACTCCGGCCTGATGCACGTGGCCGCCGCGCTGAACCGCCCCTTGGTGGCGGTATATGGCTCGACGTCGCCCGGTTTTACCCCGCCTTTGGCCGATAAGGTTGAAGTGGTGCGCCTGGGCCTGGAGTGCAGCCCGTGCTTTGAGCGTACCTGCCGGTTTGGCCATTACAACTGCATGCGTCAGTTGCTGCCGCAGCCGGTGAATGAAGCCTTGCAGCGGTTGCAGGGTTCTGCGGTCGAGGTTCGCTAGTTTGCGCGTATTGGTAGTCAAGACCTCATCCCTGGGCGATGTGATCCACGCCTTGCCGGCACTGACCGACGCGGCGCGGGCGATCCCTGGCATCCGCTTTGACTGGGTGGTGGAAGAAGGCTTTGCCGAGATTCCCACCTGGCACCCGGCCGTGGACAAAGTGATCCCGGTGGCGATTCGCCGCTGGCGCAAGAACATCTGGCAAACCCTCAAGAGCGGTGAATGGCGGCGCTTCAAACAGAGCGTGCAGTCGACCAAATACGATTTGGTGATCGATGCCCAGGGGCTGCTCAAAAGCGCCTGGCTGACGCGCTATGTGCGCGCGCCGGTGGCCGGCTTTGATAAAAATTCTGCCCGTGAGCCGATGGCTGCGCGTTTCTACTCGCGCCGGCTGGCCGTGGCCCGTGGGCAGCATGCGGTAGAACGCTTGCGCCAGCTGTTCGCCGTGGCGCTGGGTTATGACTTGCCCAAAGGCCTGGGCGATTACGGCCTGAGTGTCGACAAGCTGCTCGGCCTGCCGCCGAAAAAACCCTTTGTGTTGCTGCTGCACGGCACCACCTGGGACACCAAGCACTGGCCCGAAGCCTACTGGCGTGAGCTGGCCGAACGCATGGGCCGCCTGGGCGTGGACGTGAAATTGCCATGGGGCAATGCCGCCGAAAAAGCCCGCGCCGAGCGTTTGGCCCAAGGCCTGCAAAACGCCGAAGTGCTGCCCAAACTCAACCTGGCCGGCGTCGCCCGTGTGCTCGCCGGTGCCCGCGCCTGTGTGGCGGTGGACACGGGCCTGGGTCATTTGGCCGCTGCGCTGGACGTGCCGACCATCTCCCTGTTCGGCCCCACCAACCCGGGCCTGACCGGTGCCTACGGCAAGGGCCAGATTCACATGGCCAGCGACTTCCCGTGCGCGCCGTGCCTGCAAAAAACCTGTACCTATCAACCGACGGCCGACGACTTGCGTCGGTTCGACATCAAGCGCGAGTCGCCCCTGTGCTTCACGCGCTTGAACCCTGAGCGTGTGGCAAGCCGACTAAGCACGTTGTTATTGGCTGAGGAGCTGCACTGATGCAACTGGCTTTTGTTTTGTACAAATATTTCCCCTTCGGTGGCCTGCAGCGCGACTTCATGCGCATCGCCCTGGAGTGCCAGCAGCGCGGCCATAAGATTCGGGTCTACACGCTGATCTGGGAAGGCGACATTCCCCCCGGTTTCGAAGTGCTGGTGGCGCCGGTCAAGGCGTTCTTCAACCACCGGCGCAACGAGAAACTGTTGGCCTGGATGCAAGCCGACCTGGCCAAGCGCCCGGTGGACCGTTTGATCGGCTTCAACAAAATGCCCGGCCTGGACGTGTACTACGCCGCCGACGGCTGCTTTGAAGACAAGGCGCAAAACCTGCGCCACTCGCTGTACAAGAGCTTTGGCCGTTACAAGCACTTTGCCGAGTACGAGCGTGCGGTGTTCGCCAAGGACGCCAAGACCGAAGTGTTGATGATCTCCGAAGTGCAGCAACCGTTGTTCATCAAGCATTACGACACGCCGCTGGAGCGTTTCCACCTGCTGCCGCCGGGCATCGCCCAGGACCGCCGCGCGCCGCCGAATGCGGCCGAAATTCGCGAAGGTTTCCGCAAGGAATTCAACCTGCGTGACGACGACTTGCTGCTGGTGCAAATCGGTTCCGGCTTCAAGACCAAGGGCGTCGACCGCAGCCTGAAGGCCGTGGCCGCTTTGCCTGCCGAACTTAAAAAACGCACGCGCCTGTTTGTAATCGGCCAGGACGACCCCAAAGTATTCCAAGTGCAGAGCGCCACGTTGGGGCTTGGCGATAACGTGCAGTTCCTCAAGGGCCGCAGCGATATCCCGCGTTTCCTGCTGGGCGCCGACCTGTTGATTCACCCGGCGTACAACGAAAATACCGGTACCGTGTTGCTCGAAGCCCTGGTGGCCGGGTTGCCGGTGCTGGTCTCGGCGGTGTGTGGTTATGCCCACTACATTGCCGAAGCCGACAGCGGGCTCGTGCTGGATGAGCCGTTTGAACAAGCGCAGCTCAACCAGTACCTCATGCATATGCTCACCGACACTGCACAGCGCGCGGCCTGGGGCCGCAATGGGTTGGCCTTTGCCGAGACGGCCGACCTCTACAGCATGCCGCAGCACGCGGCAGATGTGATTCTGGCGGAGCCGAAACGATGAAGTTGATTCTTGCCGAACCGTTCAAGACGTTATGGGCCGGGCGTGATGCCTTTGCCGAAGTCGAGAAACTGCAAGGCCAGGTATTTCGTGAACTGGCGGCGCGTCGCACCTTGCGTACCGAGGTGGAGGGCCGCCCGTATTTCGTGAAAATCCACCGGGGCATCGGTTGGGGCGAGATCTTCAAGAACCTGATCACTGCCAAGTTGCCGGTGCTGGGTGCCGGCCTGGAATGGTCGGCCATTCATCGCCTGCAGGCACTCGGCGTGCCGACCATGACCGGTGTGGCTTTCGGTGAAAAAGGCAGCAACCCGGCGGACCAGCACTCGTTCATCATCACCGAAGAACTGGCCCCGACCATCAGCCTGGAAGACCTGACCGTCAACTGGGTGGCCGAGCCGCCGGCACCGGCATTGCGCCATGCGCTCACGGCCGAACTGGCGCGCATGGTCGGCGACATGCACCGTGGCGGCGTCAATCATCGCGACTGCTACCTGTGCCACTTCCTGCTGGACACGTCCCGGCCGATCGATGCGCGCACCATCAAGCTTTCAGTGATCGACCTGCACCGTGCCCAATTGCGCGCCCATCTGCCGCTGCGCTGGCGCGACAAGGACTTGTCTGCGCTGTACTACTCGGCGCTGGACATCGGCCTGACTCAGCGCGACAAGTTGCGCTTCCTCAAAGGCTACTTCCGCCAGCCGCTGCGCCAGATCCTGGCCGAGCAGTCGGCGTCCCTGAGCTTGTTGCAGCGCAAGGCCGACAAGCTGTATGCGCGCAAGCAACGCCTGGGGGATGCGATCTGATGGCGGGTTGGAACCTGGAACCTGCTTACGCCGCCCTGGCGGATGACTTTGGCAGCCTGGAGGCCGTGTTTGCCTTGCAGGGTGAGCGACTGACGCGCGACCCCTTGTCGGAAGTGATTCGGGTGGAGCGTGGCGGGGTCAATTACTACGTCAAACGCTACGTAGGCGCCGGCAAGGGCCTGCGCCGTTACCTGGGCAAACCTCGGGTGAAGTCCGAATGGCAGAACCTCAAGCGCTTCGCCAAGTGGGGGATTCCCACCGCCGACGTGGTGGCCTGGGGCCTTGAGCGCAAGGGTTTGGCCTATGCGCGCGGGGCGATGATTACCCGCGAGTTGCCCAAGACCGAAGACCTGTCGGTGCTGGCCGATCGTAACGATCCGTGCTTGAAAGACCCCCAGTGGGTCAATGTGATCAGCCGCCAGCTCGCCGAATACACGCGCACGATGCACGAGCACCGTTTTACCCATAACGACTTGAAGTGGCGCAACCTGCTGGTTGACGATAACCGCACGCTGTACCTGATCGATTGCCCCAACGGCGATTTCTGGCGCGGTTTCTGGCTCAAGTACCGTATTACCAAGGACCTGGCCTGCCTGGATAAAGTCGCCAAGTATCACTTGTCGGCCACCCAGCGCCTGCGCTTCTACCTGCAATACCGCCAACGCACACACCTGACGGCTTCGGACAAACAGCGAATCCGGCACGTGGTGAAGTTTTTCGAGGGGCGCGAATGACTGATTTTCTGGCGGCCGATGATCGCGCATTGCTTGCGCGTCACGGCCTGGCTGACTTCGATGCGCTGTGGGCCAGGCAACTGGACGCGGTGGATGAACCCAATACCAGCGACGGCGGCTGGAGCAGCGTGTTTCGCCTGGAGCTTGAAGGCCAGGGTTACTACCTCAAGCGCCAGAGCAACTACCTGACGCGCACGCTCAGCAAGCCGTTCGGCGAGCCGACCTTTGCCCGCGAGTTTCGTAATATCAGCCGCTACCGGCAGCTGGGTATTCCGGCGTTGCAGGCAGCGTTTTTCGGTGAGCGCAAGGTTGAAGGCGAGCGCCGCGCGATGCTGCTGACCCGCGCCCTGGACGGCTGGAACGACCTGGACTCATTGCTCGAGCAATGGCCGCAACTGAGCGATGCCCAGCACCGTGCGATCCTGCTGGCCTGTGGGCAGCTGGCGCGCCACCTGCACAGCGTCGGTCAGGTGCATGGCTGTTTTTACCCCAAGCATATTTTCCTGCAACCGCTCGGAGACGGTTATGCCGCGCAGTTGATCGACCTGGAGAAAACCCGCCCGCTGTTGTTCGGCCGGCGTGATCGGGTCAAGGACCTGGAGCCATTGCTGCGCCGCGCGCCGCAGTGGTCGGATGCGCAAGTGCGGCAACTGCTGGCGGCGTATCTGGACCAGCCTGAAGACAGTGCGCTGGTGGGCGCCTGGTTCGAGCGCCTGACGGCCCGGCGCAGCCACAAGGAGAAGCGTTGATGCGCTTGTCCGAACTGAAAAAAGCCGGCCGCACGCCCGAGCTGCCGCTGACCATCGAGCTGGCGGACGCTGCCGGCACAGGCCAACTGCAACTGCTTAACCTGTTGCGCGTGTTGCCGGGCGAACGCTACGTGGGCGCCGCCGTCTGGCGCGGCCGCCCGGTGTTGGCCAAGTTGTTGGTAGGCGGCAAGGCCGCGCGGCATTTTCAGCGTGAACTCAGCGGCGTGCGCCTGCTGGCCGAGCAAGGCCTGACCACGCCACAATTGCTGGCCGATGGCTTGCAGGATGGCGAGGGCGGCTGGCTGCTGTTTGACTTTATCGAAGGTGCCGAAAGCCTTGCCGATGCCTGGCAGGCAGTCGAAGGGTTGCCGCCACTGGCGGACGAGCAAACCGCCGTACTCGCCGAGGCGTTGGGCGCGATTGCGCAGATGCACGCCAAAGGCCTGTGGCAAGAAGACCTGCACCTGGACAACCTGCTGCGCCAGGACGGCAAGCTGTACCTGATTGACGGCGCCGGGATTCGTGTTGAGGAGGCGGGCAAGCCGCTGTCGCGCAACCGGGTGCTGGAAAACCTTGGCGTGTTCTTCGCCCAGTTGCCGAAAAACCTCGAGCCGTTCACCGAAGAACTGCTGGTGTACTACCTGCTGAGCAACGGCGAACATGCCTTGCCGCTGCAAGCCCTGGAAAAACAGGTGCGCAAGGTCAGCGCCTGGCGTTTGAAAGACTTTCTGAACAAGGTCGGCCGTGAATGCACGCTGTTCAGCGTGGTGCGTGGCGCCTTTGCCTTGCGTGCGATTCGTCGCGAGGAAGAGGCGGCGATGCTGCCGGTGCTGGAACAGGCCGACGCGTTGCTCGACCAAGGCCATGTGTACAAGACCGGTGGCGCGGCCACGGTTGCCAAGGTCGAAGCGGGCGGGCGGCCGCTGGTGATCAAGCGCTATAACATCAAGGGTTTTGCCCATTGGCTCAAGCGCTTCTGGCGCCCCAGCCGGGCCTGGCATTCGTGGCGCGAAGGCAACCGCCTGGCGTTCCTGGGCATCGCCACGCCCACGCCGCTGGCGGTGTTGGAAAAACGCTTTTTGTGGCTGCGCAGCCGGGCTTACCTGGTGACGGAATACTTGCCGGGGCCGGACATCATCGAGCGCTTCGCGCCCTATGTTGAGAAAGGCGATGCGCCCGAGAATGAACTGCTGGCCCTGGACCATTTGTTCGCCGAGCTGATCCGCGAGCGCATCAGCCATGGTGATTTCAAGGGCCATAACCTGTTCTGGGCCGAGGATCGCTGGGCGCTGATCGACCTGGACGCCATGTGTCAGCACAGCTCGGTCGCCAGCTTCGCGCCGGCGTTCGCCAAGGACCGCGCGCGGTTTATGCGTAACTGGCCTGAGAGCAGTGCGCTGTACCAGCTGATCGATGCACGTTTGCCCAAACAGATCGGCGGCGCCGGTTAAGCCTTATCGCGGGCAAGCCCGCTCCCACAGGGGAATGCATTCCACGTGTGGGAGCGGGCTTGCCCGCGATGACGGCCCCCCAAACGCCACCTGAATCAGAACTGGTATTGAGCCCCAGCCCCCGCATACCACGACCTTCCCGGCGCCGCTTCGTAGTAGCGGAAGTTGCCGTCCCCCACAATCACCGAACCCACATACTGGCGATCCAGCAAGTTATCCAGGCGCACCGTCTGGTGAAAGGTCCAGTGCTCCACCTTCTGCTCAAAGCGCGCCCGCCAGTTGAACACGCTGTAGCCCGGCGCGGCGCGTTGCTGGTTGGTGTCTTCGACGTAGACCTTGCTGCGGTACAGGCCTTCGAGGGCGGTGCTGACCCAGTCGCGGGGCTTCCAGTTCAACTCGGCGAAGAGCGTGGTTTGCGGCACGCCGGGCAGGTAGTTGCCCTTGTCGATAGCCTTGCCGCTGTTGGTAAAGTCGCTGTCGTAGGTCGCTTGCAGGCGGGTGTAGGCGAGGGTAGTGCTCCACTGTTCGCTGAGCTGGCTTTCCAGGCCCAGCTCGAAACCTCGGCGCAGGGTTTTACCGGCGTTTTGGTAGGTGGTGCGACCGCCGCTGGATTGCTGCACGACCAACTCATCGTCAGTCGTGATCTGGAATAGCGCAGCGTTGAGGCGCGTGTCCTGGCCAAGCTTTGCTTTCAGGCCGATTTCATACTGTTTGCTGACCGACGGCTTGAGCGCAAAGTTAAAGCCGTTGGCGCTACTCGAATACGCCGACTCCGCCTGGGTCGGGGTTTCGAAGCCTTTGCCCGCGCTCACATAGCCATGCAGGTCCGGCGTGAAGGCGTACATCACGCTGACCGAAGGCGTGTTCTTCTGGTAGGTCTTGCTGCCACTGTCATTGCCGTCGCTGGTGAAGTGGTCGTCCACCTCCATCTTCATGCTGCTGTGGCGCAGGCCGGCTTGCAGGGTCCAGTCGCCCAGCAGCCAGTTGGCTTGCACGAACGGGTCGAGGCTGGTGGCGGTGTCGAGTTCGTCGCGGCCCAGGGCGCCTTTGACACCGTGCACGCCGTCCAGGGTGTTGGAATAACCTTGGCGGTCATCCTGGCTGCGGTCGTAATCGAGGCCGGTGACCAGGGTCAACTCGCCGGGGGCGCTGGTGATGGGTTGCAGCCAGTGGACGGAGCCACCGTAGAACTTGCGGTCGAACGCGACCACGCCGCCGCGAGCGTTTGCCGGGTTGGGCGCACCACTGGCGAACTTGTCCGGAATCGACAGGTACTGAATCACACTCCTGCGCCCGGTATACGCGTTCACCTGTAACGTCGCATCACCGATATAGCGTTCGTAATTCATGCCCAATTGCTGATGATCGATGCTTTTTCGCGTGTTGTACTGCAGCGCAGCCGGCGCGACCGAGCGCGGGTCGGCTTTGTAGGCTTCCCAGGTCTGCCCCAAAGGATCCTGCGTGCCGTTCTGCTCCAGGCTGCTATAGATCAGCGCCAACGTGCTGTCGTCATCCGGCTGCACGTTGAGCTTGGCAAAGGTCTGGTCACGACGCGCGCTGCTGTGGTCGCGATAACCATCGGTGTCCATGCGTGAGGCGTCGAGCACAAAACCTGCGCCATTCGCCGCGCCTTCGGCGGTGAGGTGGTTCTTGCTCATGCCGTCGCTGCCCACCAGGGTTTCGGCGCCGATGCGCGGCGGGCCTTCGCCGTCGCGGGAAAACATCTGGATCACGCCGCCGGCATTGCTGCCATACAAGGTGGCGGCCGGGCCGCGCAGCACTTCAATGCGTTCGGCGGTGTCGAGGTTGAAGGTGGCTGCCTGGCCCTGGCCATCCGGGGTGCTGGCCGGGATGCCGTCGGCGATCAACTTGAGGCCGCGCACGCCAAACGCCGAGCGCGCGCCGAAGCCGCGCGAGGAGATCTGCAGGTCCTGGGCATAGTTCTGGCGGTTTTGCACCACCAGGCCCGGTACGCGGGACAAGGCTTCGGAGGCGTTGATGCCGAGCTGGCCGTCGCTGATCTGCGCGTGGCTGATGCTGTCGACCGAGTACGGCAGGTCGAAAGTCGGGCTGGCGCTGCGTGAACCGGTAACCACGCTGGGGTCGAGTATCACAGGGGCATCGTCGGCCAGGACGGTGCTGCTCAAGCCGAGCAGCAGCAGGGCAAGGGGAACGGGTGGGGGTGTATTCATCGGGAAGCCGGATCAGTGGCGCGGCGCAAGGGATAGACGTCGGCGCAAGAAAAACGCGAGTTTAACGGCTCCCTTCTGCTTTTGCCGAAGAAGAAGATTCCTACATCGTTTTGAGCTTCGAGTTATCTGTCAGTCGCCGGCCATGATGGTAGGTTCTCGCCTTTCCAAGGATTAGAGGCAACCATGAAAGGCAAAAAAGCAGGCCTGTGGGTCTTGATAGGCGGGTTTCTGGTTCTGGGCGGCTGCGGCACCGTGACCACGGCGTTCCGTGAGGATGGCGCCACGGTTCGAACGCTCAAGGCGAAAAAAACCTATTGTCAGTCTGTTCCGCGTATCTACAGCGGGGTGGCCTATGATCTCTGCGTGCTGCATGGGCCGCCGAATTCCGCAAGCGGGATCGTGTTGAACGACGTGCCATGGGCGTTTATCGATGTGCCTGTCTCCGCTGTTCTGGATACGCTCATCTTGCCCTACACGATCTACCAGCAAAATGTCGATGGCAGCATTGAGCTGCGCTAGTCCCTCGCAGCTAACAGCTTCCTACCTCTTTTACGCTATAATCCCGCCCTTTAGCTGTTTCTCGCTCAGGCGGGAGGCACACTTTTTTCAGGCGCAACCCGCCTGCATGCAGACTAAAAGAGGCTAGACCCCAGTGGCATTGACGATTCTTGGCCTGTCCGGCGCCCTTAGCCATGATCCTTCCGCAGCCCTGTATATCGACGGCAAGCTGATCGCGGCCGCCGAAGAAGAGCGCTTCGTACGCGACAAACATGCAAAGAACCGCATGCCCTACGAATCGGCGAAGTTCTGCCTGGAACAAGCCGGCATCAAGCCTTCCGACGTTGACGTGGTGGCGATTCCGTTCGCCCCGATCAGCCTGTTCGGTGAGGCGCGCTGGCACTACGCCAAGCGTTACTGGTACGCCCCGGACCGCGCCCTTGACGCGATCCTGATGGGCAACCGTCGCTACAAGCGCTACCGCAACAAGATCGTCTGGTGCCTGGAGCAACTGGGCTTCGATCCGAAGAAAATCAAGATCGAACCGGTTGAACACCACCTGGCTCACGCCTCCAGCGCCTACCACTGCTCGGGTTTCCAGGAAAAAACCGCGATCCTGGGCATCGACGGCAAAGGTGAGTACGCCACCACGTTCTTCGGCTACGGCGAAAACGGCAAGATCCACAAGATCAAGGAATTCTACGACCCGGACTCCCTCGGCGGCCTGTACGGCGCGATCACCGAGTTCCTCGGTTTCGAGATGCTCGACGGCGAGTTCAAGGTCATGGGCATGGCGCCCTATGGTGACGCCAGCAAATACGATTTCTCGCGCCTGGCCTCGTTTGAAAACGGCGAGTTGGTGATCAACACCGACTACGCCAACGTCATCGGCCTGCGCCGTTATAAAGAGAAGGGCAAGGGGTTCTACTTCTCGCCGAAACTGATCGAGTGGCTGGGTCCCAAGCGCGAAGGCGACATCGCCGACGAGCCGTACATCCACTACGCGGCCAGCATGCAGGCGCTGTTCGAGAAGCTGGCCTTGCAGATGATTGACCACTACCTGGGCGACATCCTCAAGGACACCGGCAAGCTGGCATTCGCCGGTGGTTGCGCGCTGAACGTCAAGCTGAACCAGAAGATCATTGCCCGCGATGACGTTAAAGAGCTGTTCGTGCAGCCGGCGTCCGGCGACGCCGGCACCGCGGTTGGCGCGGCGGCCTATGTGTCCCACGCCCGTGGTGTGCCGGTGGAGAAGATGGAACACGTCTATCTCGGCCCGTCCTACAGCAACGAAGACGTGATTGCCGCGTGCGCCAAGCACGAAAGCAAGCCGGTATGGCGCAAGATCGAAAACATGCCCAAGCGCATCGCCAAGATCATGGTCGACGGCAACCCGGTGGCCTGGTTCCAGGGCCGCATGGAGTTTGGCCCGCGTGCGTTGGGCGGTCGTTCGATCATCGGTTGCCCGAGCGCTACCGGCGTGGCTGACCGTATCAACCACCAGATCAAGTTCCGCGAGCGCTGGAGGCCTTTCTGCCCGTCGATGCTCGACACCGTGGCTCCGCAGATGATCAAGGTCGATCACCCGGCGCCGTTCATGACCTTCACCTTTGAAGTGTCCGAAGAGTGGAAAACCCGCGTACCGGAAGTGGTCCATGAAGATGGCACCTCCCGCGCCCAGGTGCTCAAGCGCGAATACAACCCGCGTTACTACGACATGATGAAAGAGCTGGAAGTATTGACCGGCAACGGCGTGTCGTTGAACACCTCGCTCAACCGCCGTGGCGAGGCGATGATCTGCTCGCCGACCGACGCGCTGAACATGTTCTTCGGCTCCGACCTGCAGTACCTGATCATGGAAGACATCCTGGTCGTCAAAGACGGCGTGGACCCTTATGACTCGGTCGGCTGAACGCCACGTCCTGCAGTTCTGCCACGGCTATGACGGGCCGTTCCTGGACTGCGCGCGGCAGTACGCCAGCCTGTTCGCAGGCACCGGCTACAAGGTGACCACGGTGTTTCTCACCGGGGTCGCCGACCCCGATGTCGCCGCCGGTTGCGCCTCTGATGAAGTGCTGTTCATGGAGTTCAGCTCCAAGGCCATTCGTGGCCTCAAGCTGGGCGCCATCCGTGAATTACGCAAGATCGCCGCATCGCGCAACTTCAGTTTCTGCATTGCCCACCGCTTCAAGCCGATCTACATCGCCTTGCTCGGTACACGCCTGCCAGTGATCGGCGTGCATCACGCCTTTGGTGATTATCAGCGCCGCAGCCGCAAGCTGTTTGCTTCGATTTTCAGCAAGCGCTTGAGCTTGCTCGGTGTGTCCGATGCGGTGCGCGACGATATGCGCCGCTGCCTCCCGGCCTGGCCGGCGGCCCGTATCCAGACCTTGTATAACCGCATCGATGTGCAGGCCATGCAAGCGTTGCAGGTGTCAGCCGATGAGGCGCGTGATGCCTTGGGGCTGTCGCCGGATGAGTGGGTGGTCGGCAATGTCGGCCGCCTGCACCCGGACAAGGATCAAGCCACCTTGCTCAAAGGCTTTGCCTTGGCCTTGCCGCATTTGCCGGCGCAGAGCCGGTTGGCGATCCTCGGCACCGGCCGCCTGGAGAAGGACCTCAAGTCGCTGGCCCGCGAGCTGGGCATTGCCGAACAGGTACTGTTCCTCGGCCAGGTGCCGGATGCGCGCCGGTATTTCCGTGCATTCGACGTCTTTGCCCTCAGCTCCGACCATGAGCCGTTCGGCATGGTGCTGCTGGAGGCCATGGCCGCTGGCGTGCCGCTGCTCGCCACGTCGTGTGGCGGCGCGCGGGAAGTGGTTGAAGGCGTGGGCATCCTGTTTCCGTTTGGCGATGCCGACCACTTGGGGCAGGGCCTTCGGCATTTGGCCGCGATGGATCGTCAGCAGCACCAGCAGTGCGCCCAGATGATGCTTGAGCGCCTGCACCAGCGGTTTTCGGATCAGGCCGTGCGCGATACCTTCTGGCAGTTGCCTGCTGTCACCGAACTGACCGCGAGGGCTTGATGCTCAATCGATTCCAAGGCTTTCGCGAGCGCGGTTGGTCGGTCGTCGACGCGCCAACCTACAGCGATGCCTGGCAGCGTTTTGGCGGCAGTGTCGCCACCCATCCGCAGGTGGTCGAGCGTCTGGCCGGGCTGGCCGAAATTCCGGTGCGCTATTTGGCCTGGGAGCAGGGCGGTGAACTTAAAGCCTGCATTGCGACCTGGGGGCGCGACCTGGCGTTGTCCAAGGACGTGCTCAAGCGCAATGGCAAAAAAGGCTTGTTCGACCTCGGCAACGCCGAGTTGATCCTGCCCGCCGCCGTCGATGCCCAGGCGCCGCTGCGCCATCGCGCGCGCTACCTGTCGGCCCTGAATGAAGACCGTTTTACCGGTATCAAGCTTCAGGCCGAACAGTTGGCCATGGCGCGTACGCCTGAAGAACTGTCGAAAAAGTTTCGCTATAACCAGCGCCGCGAACTGCGCCTGCTGGAAGAAGCGGGCGGTGTGGTGCGGCCGGTGCAGGATTTCTCCAGCGCCGAGCTGGCGGCGATCTACTGCGACCTGTTCCAGCGCCGCTGGGGCTTCGCGGCCACCGGTGCCGCGCACATGGCGCAGGTGATCGAGCTGCTGCGTGAGTGGCTGATCGGATCGGTGATTTTCCTCAACGATGCGCCGATTGCCGTGCAACTGGTGTATCGCGTTGAAGCGCCGCAGTGGGTCAGCGTCGAATACATCAATGGCGGCGTAGACCCCGAAACCCGTGCCTTCAGCCCCGGCAGCGTGCTGAGCTTCCTCAATACGCAAAGTGCCTGGGAACAGGCGCGGGAAGTCGGCAAGCCCCTGCGCTTTTCGTTCGGCCGCGCGGACCGTGAGTACAAGGACCGCTGGTGCAACCCCGTGCCGGTGTTCACCGTATGAGTGCCTCGACAAGCCGCAAGCAGGCGCTGCTCAAGCGCCATCGCCGCAATAAGCGCATCGGGCTGCTGGTCAGCTTGCTGGTGCTGATTGCGGTGGGTGTGCTGGTGGCCTGGTGGTTGCCGCTGCTGTTGGCGGTGCTGGCCTGGGTGGCCCATGAAGCCTGGTTCGCCGACCATCTGTTTTACTCGCCCAAAGACGACTATCAGTATCAATTTGCCGCCGATACCGAACAGCCCAAGGTGACCCTGGACAAAGGCCGGTTGGTGCTGGGCCAGGCGCTGGAGCTGGCGGGTGATGAGACCTTGGTCCTCGCGCTGCGGCTCAAGAGCAACCTGCTGGGGCGTTTTATCGACCCGTCTGTCGCGTTGCCGGGCGGCGACCGCCAAGTGTTCGAGCGCGGCGTCAACGGCCTGCGCTACCTCAACCTCACCGGCCAGGCGCAAGCCTTGCTGGCTGGGCAGTTGCTATTGCGTGGCCGGTTTTGCCGAGTACAGGGTGAGCCTGTGCTGTCGGTATTCCGCCAGCCGGATGTGCGTCAACAGCGGGTGATGGTGATTGCACCGCATGCCGACGACGCCGAACTGGCTGCCTTTGGCCTGTACAGCCAGGCAGCACAGCCCTGGATTGTGACGCTGACCGCCGGTGAGATCGAAGCCGAGCATTATCAGCACATGGGCCTGGGCAAGCCTGAAGCGGCGCGCCTCAAGGGCCGGCTGCGAGCCTGGGACAGTATTGCCGTGCCACGCTGGGCTGGCGTGCCGCAGGAACACTGCGTTCAGCTCGGGTACTTTTGCCTGCAGTTGGCGGCGATGAAAGCTGAGCCTGGGCGCGCCATTGCGTCGCGGGAAGCCGAGTTGAGCGATATTCGCCTGTTTCGCCAATTCAACCCGTTCCCGCTGCCCGCCGATGCCGACGGCCAGCCGACCTGGAACAACCTGCTGGCGGACCTGCGTGCCGTGCTGTTGAGGGCGCGTCCTGAGGTCATCGTGTTGCCGCATCCGGTGATCGATCCGCACCCCGACCATATCTGCGCGCAGCAAGCGGTCTTGGAAGCCTTGCAGGGCCTGGAATGGCAGCCGACTACCTTGCTCGGCTACGCCAACCACCTGCATGACAACGACCGCTGGCCGATGGGGGATTCGGGCAATAGTGTCGCTTTGCCGCCATGCTTCGATTCCTCTTACATTTTGCAACCATATTGCCTGCCAGTATCGGAGGAGCGGCAGTGTGAAAAGGCCATGTCGCTGGGCATGATGCATGACTTGCAACCGCAGATGCCGTTCAAACGGCGGGTGCGGCGAGTCGTACAGCGTCTGCTGGCTGGAAGGGCCGTCTCGCCGTGGGGTGAGAACGAGTTTTTCCGCAAGGCCATTCGGCGTCATGAACTCTTTTGGTTCATCAAGCACAAGTAACGTTAAGCAACGTGGTGGCGCGTAGCGCGCCCCAGTATCAAATGACAGTGAGTCCCCCTTGAGCAATCCGTGCCCCCGCATCCTTTTCATTATTCCTTACTTTGGCCGCTGGCCATTCTGGATGCCGTTTTTTCTCGAAAGCTGCCGCCACAACGCTGACATTGACTGGTTGCTGTTCAGCGACTGCCCGATGCCGGCCAATGTGCCGGACAATGTCCGCATCGAAAGCATCACCTTTGCCGATTACTGCGCGCTGGTTTCCCAGCGGCTGTACATCCATTTTGCGCCGCAAGCGCCGTACAAGCTGTGCGACATCAAGCCGGCGCTGGGGCATATCCACGCTGACCGCCTCAACGGTTACGATTTTTGGGCGTTTGGTGATCTGGACCTGATCTACGGCAACCTGCGCGAGTATTTCACCGCCGAGCGCCTGGCCAGCTATGACTTGTTTTCAACCCACGAGCGGCGGGTCGCCGGGCATTTGTGCCTGATGCGCAACACGCCCCGCAAGCGGCATGCGTTCATGCACATCAAGGATTGGGAGGCGCGTTTTACCGATCAGGCGCATCATGCGCTGGATGAAGGCGCCTTCAGTCGGATTTTCCTGTGGCGCAAGAATTTCCCCAAGCCGCTGTTCGAGTTGGTCGGCAAGTTAAACCCATGGCGTCGGCGCAGTGAGTTCACCGAGGCGTTCAGCACGCCCGGTGGTGTGATCAAATGGCACGACGGCAGTGATCGCTTCCCGCATCAATGGTTCTGGAACAAGGGCCGCCTGACCAACGACAGGGATGGTGAACGGGAATTTCCGTATTTCCATTTTGTCTGCTGGAAGCGTAATCAGTGGCCGTTGCTACCGGAACCTGACGCCGAGTACGTCGAGACGCTGGCGGCTGAAACAGCCTGGGTGGTTGATGCCACAGGTTTCCATCGAGGAGAGTTATGAGTCGGCGTTTCAAGGTCCTGCAACTGCAGCCTGACTACAATGTTAAATCCCATGACTTTGCCGACCTGGCCGAGCAGATCGTCAAGGCATTGCCTGCCGAGCGCTACGAGGTCACCGCCGCGTTCCTGCGTGGCAAGCCGGCGCCTGGCGAACCGGTCAGCCGGGCGGCCAAGTCGGTCTACTTCGAGTTTTCCGACAAGTCGCTCAAAGGCTTGCGGCTGCGCGCCATGTGGCAACTGTATAAGTTCTGCCGTCGCGAACAGTTCGACGTGGTGGTGTGCAACCGCTTCAAGCCGGTCAACATGATGTTGCAGCTCAACCGTTGGTTGAAGATCCCGCTGTGCATCGGCATCTCCCACGGTTTTGGCGAGTATGACCGCCTGTACCGGCGCAAGCAGGCGCAGCGCTGGATCGACGCGCACTGGCGCTTTGTCGGGGTGTCACCGGCGGTCAAGCAATACCTGCTCGATTGCCAGTGCGGGTTTACCGACCAGAATACCTACGCGATTACCAACGCCATCGACATCGAACAGGCCGAAGGCTTGCAGCATTCACGCACGCGCGCGCGCGAGTTGCTGGGCATCGACCCTTCGGTGCGCTTGATCGGCGCCTTGGGCCGGCTGGTGCCGGTCAAAGGCCACACCTATTTGCTGCAAGCGTTCGCGGCGCTCAAAGACAAATACCCAACCGCGCAGCTGGCGATCATTGGCGCCGGGCGCGAAGAGGCCAACCTGGCCACGCAAATCCAGAGCCTTGGCCTGGATGGGCGCGTGCACCTGCTGGGCTTCAAGGAAAACGCGCTGCAATACGTGCGTGCCTTTGACATTTGGGCAATGCCGTCGCTCGCAGAAGGCCTGGGCCTGGCGCTGCTGGAAGGTATGAGCGGCCGCCTGCCGGTGATTGCCTCCAGCGTGCCGGCCATGTTGCCGTTGATCGAAGGCGCCGGTGGCCTGGCGGTGGAGCCGGCCAATGTGCCCCAGTTGACCGAGGCGCTGGACACTTACCTGGCGCTGTCCGACGAGGCGCTGGCACAAAAAGGCGAGCAGGCCTACCAGTACCTTCAGGCGCAACACGACATTGAGGTATTCCGTCAGGAGTACCTGGAGCTGATCGATTCAGGGTTGGCTCAAGCACGCGGGAAGAATGTATGAACCAGAGTCAGCCCTTGGTCACGGTGATCATTGCGTCGTATAACCATGCGCCCTACATTGAGGAAAGTATCCTCAGTGTATTGAACCAGACCTATCCCAACATCGAACTGCTGGTGGTCGACGATGGCTCGACAGACGACAGTGTCGAGCGCATCCGTCGCCTGCAGGAACAGCATACCTTCGACTTTCGTGTGCAGCAGAACCAGGGGCTGACCAACACCCTCAATGGCGCGATTGCACGGTCCCAGGGGCCGCTGATCGTGCCGTTCGGTTCGGACGACATCATGATGCCCGAGCGCATCGCAACCCAGGTGGCCTATATGGATGGCAAGCCTGAGGTGGGCATCTGCGCGGGGAATATCGAGCTGATCGACTCCCACGGCGAGCTGTTCCCGGAGAAGCGCCAGCGCCGTGATGTGCCGTTTCGACGCCTGGATTTCGACGACATGTTCCTGGAGCGCAAACCTTACCCGCCGGCGCCTACGCTGATGATCCGGCGTGAAGCGCTGGAAAAGGTCGGTGGGTTTGACCCGCAGATTCGCCTGGAAGACTTGCTGATCGAGTTGAAGATTACCCACGCCGGGTACTTCATTGATGGTTTGAACGTGGTGATGGCGCGCTACCGCAAGCACGCCACCAATTCGTACAAGAATCATCGCTTCATGATCGATAACATCCTGCGCACCTACGCGTTGTTCAGTGATCACCCGCTGTACGACGAGGTGCGTTACAAATTCCTCAGCTCCATGTTCCTCAAGACCTCCAACCGCAACCGTGCATTGGCGCGGGAGTTGTTGGCGCAGATCCCGTTTCGAGCCTGGAACAAGAAGACGTGGCGCGGCTTGGCTCGCTTGTATTTTTCCCCGCTGGAAAAAGACTGATACCAAGAGCAGCGCGGTACACCTCTGCTGGGTATACCGCAATCTAAATGTGGGAGCGGGCTTGCTCGCGAATGCGGTGGATCAGTCGACATCTTCGGTGACTGACACTCCGCATTCGCGAGCAAGCCCGCTCCCACATTTGGCCCAATACAGCCTCAGGGATCAGGTCGGCTGTCAGGCCGCCGGGCGCGCGAGTGTCAGCACCTGTTCGCGGATTTTCTGCGTGGCGTGCGGCGAAGCCACCGAGGCATAGCCCTTGGCCAATTGCTCAAAGTGCGCTTCGAACAACCAATTGCGATCCTGCGCATAGCGTTGCATATGCTTGAGGTTGCGCTGGCGCAGCGTGTTGCGCAGCGCTGACGGATAGACGCGCATATCCGCCACGTCGATCAGGCCGAACTCTCCGTCTTCCAGCAGCAATACATTGCCCAGGTGCAGGGAGCGGAAGTAGACACCGCGCTCATGCAACTGGGCCATAAACCGGCCGAACCGTTCGATCAGCGATTCGCGCAGGCTGCTGTCCAGGCTTTGCAAGGCCTGGCGCAACGTCAGGCCCGGCAGCGGCTGGTAACGCACGGCGGTGCTGCCGTCGTGCAGGCTGTACAGGTCAAGGATCGGCGGTGACACAATGCCCAGTGCCTGGAGCTGTTCGCTGTTGCAGGCAAACCGTTCCGAATACGGATTGAATGTGCCCGAGGTGTACCAGCGTCGAGCCCTGAACAGCTTGAGGTAGCTACCATCGCCCAGGCGCAGGACTTTAGGCCCCAGGCCATCTTCCTCGACGATATGGGCGCCTTCGCACAGGGCTTTGAATGCCTGTGGCTTGGGCGTGCTCACCACAATGCGCAGCAGGCTATGGCGCCGCTTGGCGATGCTCAGGCCGGCAATCAGAGCGAGGGGGATCCACAGCAGAAACCAGTGCTCCTTGGGCCGCGACAGGATGCCACCGCCTTCGGTGAGCCCCGCGCCAATGCCGTAGGCCAGCAGCGAGGAGGTCAGGATAAACAGCGGCTGCGCGCGTTCCTTAAGCCCTGCGTACAGCCCGCGGCCCAGCATGAAGATCCACGGGATAAAGCCGATGATGCCGACGTAATAAAGCACGCCCAAGGCAAAGCTGTGGGGTTCGCGCAGCGGTTCAAAATCGTAGTTGGCAGGTTTCACATACAGTTCGGAGTCGTAGCTGTGGCCGAGCCATGGATGGTCGGAGATGCGTTCGAGGATGATTTGCCAGATTTCGAAGCGGAATGAGCTGCCGCGCTCGGTGATATGTTGCGGGTAAAACAGCAGCAGGCCGGCGGCCGCCAGCACCAGGGCGGCAATCATCAGCGCCGAGCGCCGGTTGCGGCTGAGCAGGCCCATCCAGAGAACTGCCATCACCAGTGCAACCAATGGCGTCCTGGAACCGGTGGCCAGAATTGCCAGGGCCATGACCGCCAGGGCAGGTGCACTGAGCCACAGTACGCGCAAGCGTTTGGTGGTGACGCAGAGGTACAGCCAATACACGCAGAAAAAGCCGAACAGGTGGGAGCTGAGCAGCGGATTGTCCAGGGCGCCCAGGCCGCCAATCATGCGCATGCTCGGCGCAAAGCCTTTGACGAATGCCACCAGATTCAACAGCGTCACCACCAGCGCAATCACGGCGGCGCTGAAGAAGATCGGCTTGAACAGGTCATTGCGGTAATGCAGCAGCAGCCCGCAGCCGGCAAACAGCATGAACGTCTGCAACGGGATCTTGAACAGGTTCGAGTCGCCAGTGGGCTCCGGGCTCCAGAGCACCGTGATCATGGCCCATGCGCAAAACGCCGTGAAGGCAAGCACCAGCGGCTCGCGCAGTAACGCTTTGAGTTCCCGTGGGCGCAGGCACAGCAGGAGCAAGGCCGGCAGGGCGAAGAAAATGTAGAAGCCGCGATGCATGACATTGCGGTTGTTGACGAAGAACAGCGAGCTCAGAAGCAACAACAAGCCAATGGGCAAAATCCAGAGGACCAGGAAGTCGAAAACGCGATTTGTGCCATAGGTAAGGCGCTTGGAGTGCATACAGTAAAGCCGTTCCAGAATAGAGAAAGCCGACCATGTTAAGACAGTGGCTATATAATGTCGCCCTTTGGGTCCAGCCGGGCCGCGGGTTACGTCGGGTGCAAGTACAACAGAGAAGCTGTGCTAAAGTCAGCCTCCTTTTTCAAAACGCCGCGTGATATGACCGACTCCAGTCCGAGCGCAAGCCCTTCGAGCTTGAAAATATACTTCCGCCTGCTCATGTACGTTAAGCCCTACGCCGGCTTGTTCGCGTTGAGTATTGTCGGATTTCTGATTTTCGCGTCGACCCAGCCTATGCTGGGGTACATCCTCAAGTACTTTGTCGACGGCCTATCCAACCCTGACGCCGTGCTGTTCCCCAGCGTACCCTTCCTGCGTGACATGAAATTGTTGCAAGCCGTGCCGTTGCTGATCATTTTGATCGCTGCCTGGCAGGGCTTGGGTTCGTTCCTGGGCAACTACTTGCTGGCCAAGGTATCCCTGGGCCTGGTCCATGACCTGCGCGTGCAGTTGTTCAACAACCTGCTGACGCTGCCCAACCGCTACTTTGACAACCACAACTCCGGGCACCTGATTTCGCGCATCACCTTCAACGTCACCATGGTGACGGGCGCGGCCACCGATGCCATCAAGGTGGTGATCCGTGAGGGCATGACGGTGATCTTCCTGTTTGCCTCGCTGCTGTTCATGAACTGGCGCCTGACGCTGGTGATGATCGCCATCCTGCCGTTGATTGCGGTGATGGTCAGCACGGCCAGCAAGAAATTCCGCAAGCAGAGCAAGAAAATCCAGGTGGCCATGGGCGATGTGACCCACGTGGCTTCGGAAACCATCCAGGGCTATCGCGTGGTGCGCAGCTTCGGCGGTGAAGTCTACGAAGAGAAACGCTTCTTCAAGGCCAGCCAGGGCAACACCGACAAGCAACTGCGCATGACCCGCACCGGAGCCATTTACACCCCGTTGCTGCAACTGGTGATCTACACCGCCATGGCGGTGCTGATGTTCCTGGTGCTCTACCTTCGTGGTGACGCATCGGCCGGTGACATGGTGGCTTACATCACCTTGGCCGGGCTGTTGCCCAAGCCGATCCGCCAACTGTCGGAAGTCAGCTCGACCATCCAGAAAGGCGTGGCCGGTGCTGAAAGCATCTTCGAACAGCTGGACGAAGAGCAGGAAGTGGATCGCGGCAGCGTCGAGCGCGACAAGGTCAGCGGCCGCCTGGAAGTGCGTAACCTGAACTTCACTTACCCAGGCACCGAGCGCCATGTGCTCAAGGACATCACCTTTACCGCAGAGCCTGGGCAGATGATTGCCCTGGTGGGCCGTTCCGGCAGCGGCAAGTCCACACTGGCCAGCCTGATCCCGCGTTTCTACCATCACGAAAGCGGCGAAATCCTGCTCGACGGCGTAGAGATCGAAGACTACAAGCTGCTCAACCTGCGCAAGCACATTGCCCAGGTGACCCAGCATGTCACGCTGTTCAGCGACACCGTGACCAACAACATCGCCTACGGCGACCTGGCCGGCGCCCCACGGGCCGACGTTGAAGCGGCGGCGGCGGATGCTTACGCCAAGGACTTCATCGACCAGTTGCCAAAAGGCTTCGATACCCAGGTGGGTGAAAACGGCGTGCTGCTGTCCGGCGGCCAACGTCAGCGCCTGGCAATCGCCCGGGCCTTGCTGAAGAACGCGCCACTGCTGATTCTGGACGAGGCCACCTCGGCCCTCGACACCGAATCCGAGCGGCACATTCAGGCGGCCCTGGACAAGGTCATGCAAGGCCGCACGACCCTGGTGATTGCCCACCGCCTGTCCACCATCGAGAAGGCCGACCTGATCCTGGTGATGGACGACGGCCGGATTGTCGAGCGCGGCAGCCACGCCGAGCTGCTGGCACAGAACGGCTACTATGCCCGGCTGCATGCCATGGGCCTGGATGCCCCGGTGCCGGCCGACATCACCTGAATTAAAGGTGTGGATGCTTAATGTGGGAGCGGGCTTGCCCGCGAATACGGTGGATCAGTCGATATCTTCGGTGACTGACACTCCGCATTCGCGAGCAAGCCCGCTCCCACATTTGTTCCTTAGTGAATTCACTGCTGTGTCCTTCATCTTCTGTCACACCCTCCACAAGCCTCCCATAACCCTGTGCTAATATCGCGCCCCTGTTCATTTTGTATGTGGGTTGCTCCATGAAGTTGTCCATGCCGCGATTCGATCAAGCCCCTGTCTTGGTGGTCGGCGATGTCATGCTCGACCGTTACTGGCATGGCGGTACCTCACGGATTTCCCCTGAGGCACCGGTACCGGTAGTCAAGGTCGAGCAAATCGAAGACCGTCCAGGTGGCGCTGCCAACGTTGCCCTCAATATTGCCGCCCTCGGCGCCCCGGCCTCCCTGGTGGGTGTGACCGGCGACGACGAAGCCGCCGACAGCCTGGCCAACAGCCTGCGCGGTGCCGGCGTGCGTGCGTTGTTCCAGCGCATTGCCCATCAGCCGACCATCGTCAAGCTGCGGGTCATGAGCCGTCACCAGCAATTGCTGCGTATCGATTTCGAAGAACCCTTCGCCACCGACGCCCTGGCCCTCAGTGGTCAGGTCGACGAGTTGCTCGAAGGTATCAAGGTGCTGGTGTTGTCCGACTACGGCAAAGGCGCCTTGAAAAACCACCAGATGTTGATCCAGGCCGCCAAGGCCCGTGGCATTCCGGTTCTGGCCGATCCCAAGGGCAAGGACTTCTCGATTTATCGGGGTGCCAGCCTGATCACGCCGAACCTCAGCGAGTTCGAAGCCATCGTCGGCGGTTGCGCCGATGAGCATGAGCTGGTGACCAAGGGCGCGGCGCTGATGGCCGACCTCGACCTGGGCGCCTTGCTGGTCACCCGTGGCGAGCACGGCATGACCCTGCTGCGCCCGGACCACCCGGCGATGCACTTGCCGGCGCGTGCCCGTGAAGTGTTCGACGTCACCGGTGCCGGTGACACGGTCATCTCCACCCTGGCGGCCTCGATTGCGGCCGGTGAAGAACTGCCCCACGCCGTGGCCCTGGCCAACCTGGCGGCGGGCATTGTGGTCGGCAAACTGGGTACCGCGGCTATCAGCGCGCCTGAGCTGCGCCGGGCGATCCAGCGTTCCGAAGGCTCGGAGCGCGGCGTGCTGGGGATCGAGCAATTGCTGCTGGCCATTGATGACGCCCGTGCCCACAAAGAAAGCATCGTGTTCACCAACGGCTGCTTCGACATCCTGCATGCAGGTCATGTGACTTATCTGGAACAGGCGCGCGCCCAAGGCGACCGCCTGATCGTGGCGGTCAACGACGACGCATCCGTCAGCCGCTTGAAAGGCCCGGGCCGCCCGATCAACAGTGTCGATCGCCGCATGGCCGTATTGGCCGGTTTGGGCGCGGTGGACTGGGTGATCAGCTTCTCTGAAGGCACCCCGGAAAACCTGCTGGCCCAGGTCAAGCCGGACGTGCTGGTCAAGGGTGGCGACTATTCTGTCGACCAGGTTGTGGGGGCCGACATCGTCAGCGCCTACGGCGGTACGGTCAAAGTGCTGGGGTTGGTTGAAAACAGCTCGACCACGGCCATTGTCGAGAAGATCCGCAACAATGAGTAATGCTCAAAAGTGGGTGTTGATCACCGGAGGTGCCGGCTTTATCGGCTCGCACCTGGTCGATGCGCTACTCGCCAAGGGCTATGCCGTGCGGGTGCTGGATGACTTGTCCACCGGCAAACGCAGCAATCTGCCGCTGGATAACCCCCGCGTAGAGCTGATTGAAGGCAATGTCGCCAATGCCGAGCTGGTGGCGCAAGCTGCCATCGGCGCCACCGCCGTGGTGCACCTGGCCGCAGTGGCCTCAGTGCAGGCCTCGGTGGATGATCCGGTGAGCACGCACCAGAGCAATTTCGTCGGCACCCTGAATATCTGCGAAGCCATGCGCAAGGCCGGCGTGAAGCGCGTGGTGTTTGCCTCCAGCGCGGCGGTATATGGCAACAACGGCGAGGGCGCTTCGATTGACGAAGAGACCACCAAGGCGCCGTTGACGCCTTATGCGTCGGACAAGTTGGCGGGTGAGCACTACTTCGATTTCTATCGCCGCCAGCATGGCCTGGAGCCGGTGATTTTCCGTTTCTTCAACATCTTCGGGCCACGCCAGGATCCGTCATCGCCGTATTCCGGCGTGATCAGTATCTTCAGCGAGCGCGTGCAGCAGGGTGTGCCGATCAGCGTGTTCGGCGACGGCGAGCAAACCCGGGATTTCATGTACGTGGAAGACTTGGTGGATGTGCTGGTCCAGGCCATCGAAGCACCCGAAGCGCCACTGGGCGCGATCAATGTGGGATGGAACCGCACGACCACGCTCAAGCAGGTGTTGCAGGCGCTGGAAGAGGTGGTGGGGCAGTTGCCGGTGATCACTTACGGGCCGGCGCGCTCGGGGGATATTCGCCATTCGCGGGCGAATAACCAGCGCTTGTTGGCGAGCTTTACGCTGCCGGAGCCTACCCCGCTGAAGGTCGGCCTGGAGCGGCTCCTAAAGGCTTGATGCATTCCAATGTGGGAGCGGGCTTGCTCGCGAATGCGGTGGTTCAGTCACATATGCATCGACTGACACTCCGCTTTCGCGAGCAAGCCCGCTCCCACATTTGGATCGCAGCACGGCAGCCCAATAGGTAGGTGCCTTCAGCCCCTGGCCTTTTTCTTCGGCACGATCTTGCGCAGCACACGCTGCGCCAATCGCTTCAACTTCGACTCTTTCTCGGGCGCCGCCAAGCCTTGCTGACGCAGCCAATCCTTCCAGCGAATGCGCTCATCGCGCACCAGCCAGCCTTCCTGCTGGGCGAAGCTTTCTGCCAGGTATAAGCCGCGTGTGCTGGCCGGATACAGCTGGTCTTTCTTGACGGTGTACAGCTCGGCCAGCGGCTGGCCATCCTTCAGCGGCATCAGGTACAGGTCGGGCCGCTGACGGTCCAGGCGCGCTACGAGTTGGTCGCCTTCGAGGCGTTCATCCACATGGAACAGGCTCAAGGACTTGGCTTCCTTGGGGACTTCCAGGCGCAAGTCATAAATCAATTGCAGCGACGCGGTCGGCAAATGCACATACGCCCGTGGGCGCTCGATCAATTGCATGGTGGCGCAGCGCACCGGGCGGGCGGCGCCGGACAGCGGGCTCAAGCGAAACGGCAGGGCTTCACGGTAATGCAGGGCGGCGGAGTAGGGCGCGGGCAGCCAGGTGTCATTGAAGCGCCCGCCCAGCCAGCCTTCGGGTGTCTCCAGCAGGCATTCTTCAGCAATTTCCTGGATGGCGGTGTGCAGCGGCAGGTTCAGTTCGTGGGCGGGGACGTAGCCGGAGATCAGCTTGAGCACCACGTCGCCACGGTCCTGGCGGCGTTGGCGCACCAGTACCCAGTAATCCTTGTTCTGCCAATGCAGGGTCAGGCGCACCGACACGCCGAGGTTGGCCAATTCCAGGGCGAAACGTTCAGGGTCTGCCACCCTCCACCGGCTTGCGCCGTTGCAGGGTCTGGGCGAAGTTGAGCGGCATGCCCACGCTCTGGTAACTCAGGCCTTCGGGGGTGGCTTCGACGTGCAGCGGCAGTGTCTTGAAGTTGCTGGGGTTTTTTCTAATCAGCGTTCGCGGCATGTCGGCTCCTTCTTGCGACGGGGTCGGCCGCGTGGGCGGCATCAGAGTTGACGGATGACTTGGGCAGCGGTCGCCACGTTGTGGGCCAGGTGCAGCGGGTTAATGGTCCCGACAATAGCACTGGCGACACCCGTTTGCGCAAACAACAGCATGAAACTGGCATGAATTGGATCCATTCCTGGCTCAAGACACACGTGGCCGCTGGCCAGGGCCTTTTTCACCAGGATGCCTTTGCCGTGGGCGGCGGCGTAATCGATCACGGCTTTCTCGGCCTGTTCATTCAGATTGTAGGTGACCATCGCGCAATCACCTTGTTCCAGAGCCTTCACGCCCCCTTCTACGGTTTTGCCGGAGAAGCCGAAACCACGGATCTTGCCCTCTTTTTTCAGCTGCGCCAGGGTTTCATACACCTCGCAATCGTTGAGGATATGCAAGTCATTGCCATCAGAGTGCACCAGCACCAGATCGATGAAATCCGTTTCAAGTCGTTTCAAGCTGCGCTCGATGGACATCCGCGTATGTGCGGCGCTGAAATCATGATGGGACACGCCGTCGGCAAACTCTTCGCCAACCTTGCTGACAATCACCCAATCGTTGCGCTGACCGCGCAACAGCGGCCCCAGGCGTTCCTCACTGCGGCCGTAAGCCGGCGCAGTGTCGATCAGGTTGATGCCCAACTGCTGGGCCTGGCGCAGCAACATCCGCGCTTCATCGTCATTGGGGATCTGAAAACCGTTGGGGTATTTCACCCCTTGATCACGGCCCAGCTTGACGGTGCCCAGGCCCAGTGGCGAAACCAGCAGGCCGGTGCTGCCCAGCGGGCGATGCAGGTCGTGCAGGGTTGGCAGGCTCATGGCAACAGTTGCTCCCAGGCAGGTTGGCCGAGGGCCGGTTTTGGAAATTCAGGCAGCGCGTCGCTGGCGCTTGGGCGGATGCCGTCGCGTTCGAGGGCGTTGAGCACGCGATCGGCGAAGTCCGGTGCCAGCGCCAGTTTGGTCGGCCAGCCCACCAGCAGGCGGCCCTGTTCGGCGAGGAAGGCATTGTCGGGGCGGCTCAGGCCCGATTGCAGCGGCTCGGCACGGTCGACGCGCAGGGTGGCCCATTGGGTCTGGCTCATGTCGATCCACGGCAGCAACTGCCCGAGTTCTTTTTGCGCAGTGGCGATCTGTTCTTGTGGTGTGCGGGCCACGCCATCCGCTTCGGCGATATCGCCGCCCATGTACCACACCCAGTTGCCGTCGGCAGCCGGGTGAGTGGTGATGGTGAGGCGCGGCTTGGTGCCGCCGCCCAGGCAGTGCGCATACAGCGGCTTGAGGCCCGGGCCTTTGGCGATGATCATATGCAGTGGGCGGGTTTGCATGGTCGGCTGGCTCAGGCCCAGCGCGCTGAGCAGGCCAGCCGTGCCGCCACCGGCACTCAGCACGATGCGCTGGGCGCGGATCTCGCGGCCATCGACCTTCAGGCCCACCAGCGTGTCGCCTTCCAGCAGCGGTTCGATATGTTGCCCGGCGAGCAGGCCGTCGCCGGCCAGTTGCGCCAGGCGTTCGATCAGGCTGGGCACATCGATGACCAGTTCGGCCAGGCGATAGACCTTGCCCTTGAAGCGCCGGTCTTGCAGCGCAGGCGGCAATTCGTCGCCCTTGACCTGATCGACGCGGCCACGCACGGCTTTACTGGCGAAGAAGCTGGTGAGGTTGCCGGCGATCGTGCCGGGCGACCACAGGTAATGGGCTTCGGAGAGCAAACGCACGCCGGTCAGGTCCAGCTCGCCGTTACCCGCCAGGGCTTCGCGCCAGCGGCGCGGCATGTCGGCAATGGCTTCGGACGCACCGGTGAGGGCGCCGTGCAGGGCGTATTTCGCGCCGCCGTGAATGATCCCCTGGGACTTCACGCTTTGCCCGCCGCCCAAGGTAGCGCTTTCCACCACCACCGTGGAAAACCCCTGGCGGCGCAGGCGTGCGTTAAGCCAGAGGCCAGCAACCCCGGCGCCGACAATCAGAACGTCGGTGGAAATAACGGATGGCATCGGCGACCTCAGTGTTCAAGACAAGAGGCGCAGTATACAGGCTGTTACGTGGCGGTCAGTGCCCGGCGGTTTTCGAGAACAGCTGAATCACCACCACGCCCAGCACAATCAGGCCCATGCCCAGCATGGCCGGTACATCCAGCTTCTGCCCGTAGATAAACAGCGCGGCGATACTGACCATCACAATGCCCAGCCCGGCCCAGACCGCGTAGGCGATGCCTACCGGCACTGTGCGCACCACCAGCGTGAGCATCCAGAAGGCCACGCCATACCCCACAATCATCAGCAACAGCGGAATCGGCGTGCTCAAGCCCTTGACGGCTTTCATGGAAACGGTGGCGATCACTTCCGAGCAAATGGCAATGGCCAGATAAACGTAGGCAACATTCATGGGGGAATCCTCGGTGTGATACGTGCTTGATTAGGTCCGCATTTTAACCCTTCGTCAGATGAGATAAAGTCATTACCTATCCGATTTAAAGATGGGTTGAGTCATGAGCGTGCAATGGAACCTGGAACAGATGCGCCTGTTTGTCAGCGTCGCCGAGCAGCGCTCGTTTTCGGCGGTGGCGCGTGGGCAGCGCAAGGCGCAATCGGCAGTGAGCAATGGGATCGCCCTGCTGGAAGCGGACTTGGGTTTGAGCCTGTTCGAGCGCAGCAGCGGCCGTCAGCCCCGCCTGACTGAAGCCGGCAGTGTGTTGCTGGAAGAAGCGCGTGAGGTGCTGCGCCAATGTGAACGGCTCAATGGAAGGGCGTTGTCACTGACCCGTGGTGAAGAAGCCTGCCTGCGCCTGGCCCAGGATGAAGCCATGCTGTTCCAGCCGGTGCTCGACAGCCTTGAAGCGCTGGCCCGGCAATACCCGCTGCTGGAAGTGCAACTGTCCAGCGCCGCGCAAGGCGATGTGGCGCGCAAGCTGGTGGAGCGCAAGGCCGACCTGGGTTTGCTGTTCTATCACGACCAGATCCCCGAAGCGCTTGAGCGGCGGGTGGTGGGCAGTGTGGAAATGGTCACGGTCTGCGGCGTGAATCATCCGCTGGCCCAGGACAACTACGTGACCTGCCAGCGCCTGGCGCAGTTTCGCCAATTGCTGATGTCGACCCAGACCAGCGTGTACCCCGGCAGCGAAGCCGCGAGCCCCTTGGTGTGGCGTGCCGACAGCTTCTACGTTTTGGCCGAATGGCTGATGAGTGGCCTGGGCTGGGCCTGGCTGCCTCGGCACATCGTGCAGTACCCGGCCTATCAACAGCAGATGGTCGAGCTGGACAGCGAATGGACGCCGCCGGCGCTGGTGGTGGAGCTGGTCTGGCGCCGCGATGAGCATTTGGGCCCGGCCGCACGCTTTTTGACCGAGCGATTTGCCGAGTGCTTGCAGGCGATCGACTGAAAAAGCCGATAAACTCCGCCGCCATGAATAGAACTCTCTACAGCTGTCTGTTTTACCTGGCGCTGCCGTTGGTGGCTTTACGTCTGTGGCTGCGCGCGCGCAAGGCGCCGGCGTATGCAAAACGGATAGGCGAGCGGTTTTCCTATGGCCTGCCGGTGATGCAGCCGGGCGGGATCTGGGTGCACGCGGTATCGGTAGGTGAAAGCATTGCCGCCGCGCCGATGATTCGCGGGCTGATGGAGCGCCACCCGACGCTGCCGATCACCGTCACCTGCATGACGCCCACCGGCTCGGAGCGTATCCAGGCGCTGTTCGCCAATGAACCGCGCATTCAGCACTGTTACTTGCCCTATGACTTGCCTTGCGCCGCCAAGCGTTTTCTTGATCGTGTACAGCCCAGGCTCGCCGTGATCATGGAAACCGAGCTGTGGCCCAACCACATTCATGCCTGCGCTCAACGCGGTATTCCGATAGCGCTGGCCAATGCGCGGCTGTCGGCACGCTCGGCCAAAGGTTATGCGCGCTTCGCCAAGCTGACCGCGCCGATGCTGGCCGAGATGAGCCTGTTTGCGGTGCAGACACACACCGAAGCCCAGCGCTTTCTAAGCCTGGGCGCGCGACCTGAAACCGTTGAAGTCACCGGCTCGATCAAGTTCGACCTGACCATCGACCCTCAGTTACCGGTACGCGCCGCCGCCTTGCGCGAGCAATGGGGCGCCACCGAGCGCCCGGTGTGGATCGCCGCCAGCACCCACGAAGGCGAGGATGAAGTGGTGCTCGCCGCCCATCGCCAACTGCTCGAAAGCTACCCCAATGCGCTGCTGATTCTGGTGCCGCGTCATCAGGAGCGCTTCGGCCCGATGTTCGAGTTGTGCGGGCAACAAGGCTTTGCCACGGTGCGCCGCTCCAGCGCTGAGCCGGTGACGGCGCAGACCTCCGTGCTGCTCGGCGACACCATGGGCGAGCTGCTGTTTCTTTATGCGCTGGCCGACAGCGCCTTCGTAGGCGGCAGCCTGGTGCCCACCGGCGGCCACAACCCACTGGAACCGGCGGCGCTGGCCAAGCCTGTGATCATGGGGCCGCACCTGTTCAACTTCCTCGAAATCAGCGCGATGATGCGCGAAGCCGGGGCGTTGCGTGAGGTGGAGGATGCGCAAGGATTGGCCGAAGCTGTGCGGCAGTTGTTCGAACTGCCGCAGGATGCGCGCAAGATGGCAGAGGCGGGATTGAAGGTGATGCAGGCCAATCAGGGCGCGCTCAAGCGTTTGCTGGATGGTTTGGACAAACTGCTCAATCACTGAACCAACACGGACCAACATGTGGGAGCTGGCTTGCCTGCGATAGCATCACCTCGGTGCATCAGAAGTACCGAGGTGTCTGCATCGCAGGCAAGCCAGCTCCCACACAAGCCAGCGCCCACATTGTTTTTGCTGTGTTGTTAATACCCGGGGCGGGCTTTGAGCTGCTCGGCGGCGGCCTTGGCCAGATCCGGCGGCAGGAAATCCTTGTCCGGGTTGTAATCAGCCTTGAGGTAACGCGTCAGGTCCTGCAAATCCCCTGGGCTCAGCGTGCCGGCCGCCTGCTTCAAGCGCAGGTTGTCGAGAATGTAGTCGTAGCGGCTGTTGTTGTAGTTGCGCACCGACGAGTACAGCTGGCGCTGCGAGTCCAGCACATCGACGATATTGCGCGTACCCACCTGATAACCGATTTCCGTGGCTTCCACCGCGCTCTGGTTGGAGATGATCGACTGGCGACGCGCCTGCACCTGCTCCACGTCGGTGTTCACTGCACGGTGCAGATTGCGGGTGTTTTCTACTACCTGGCGGCGCAGGCCTTCGCGTTGCTGTTCGGTCTGGTCGAGGCGGGAATAGGATTCGCGCACCTGCGAGCTGGTCAAACCGCCGCTGTAGATCGGGATATTCAGGCGCAGGCCGATGGTGCGCTGGGACACATCACCGCCGTACGGCACGGGCAACTGGTTCGGGTTGCTGAAACCCAGCGCGTCGTTGTCGCCTTTCTCGTATTGCGCCACGGCGTCGAGGGTCGGCAAGTGGCCGGCCTTGCGCTGGCGCAGGGTTTCTTCGGCAGCGGTCACGGCGTAGTTGCTGGCCAGCAAGTTCAGGTTCTGGCGGCCGGCGGTTTCAACCCAGGACTTGGCGTCGTTCGGCGCCGGTGGCAGCACCGGCAGCGTGTGCACGATGCCCTGGATCGCATTGTACTGGCGGTTGGTCAGGGTGATCAGCGCTTCAAAGGCGTCGTCCACCTGGCGCTGGGCGACGATGCGGTTGGCGCGGGCGGTGTCGTAGCTGGCCTGGGATTGCAGCACGTCGGTCTTGTCCGACAGGCCCACATCAAAGCGTTCGTTGGACTGGTCGAGCTGGCGCTTGAAGGCGTTTTCTTCGGCCTTGGTCGAGGCCAGGTTGTCCTGGGCGCGCAGCACGGCGAAGTAGCTTTCGGCGCTTTGCAGGATCAGGTTCTGTTCGGTCGCCGAGAGTTGCAGCGCAGCTTGTTCGTTGACGGCTTCGGCGGCTTGCAACTGGAACCAGCGGTCAGCGCGGAACAACGGCTGGCTCAAGGTCGCACGCCAGGAGTGCGCGTCACGGTTGGCGGTGGCTGCCGGTTGGTGGATCTGGGTGCGCACGTTGTTGCTGTCGGCACCGGCCGACAGGTTGGGCAGCAAGCCGGCGCGGGCCTGGGGCACCACTTCTTTTTGCGCGCCGTATTGCGCACGGGCGGCGGCCAGGTCGGCGTTGTTGTTCACCGCTTCCTGGTAGACGCTGACCAAGTCGGTTTTGGCGGACAAGGGCGCTTCAGCTGCCCAGACCATTCCATTGGTCGCACAAGACACGGCAAGAGCCAGTGAGAGTTTGCGCAGCATGAGGCGATCCCTAGTGTGAATATTACGGCTGTAATTAAGCGCCCAAGGCTAAGGCTGGCCATTCCTGGCGTCAAGCATTGTGACGACGCCCGAGTGTAGTGGCGCTGACCCCGCGCAACAATCCCGTAATCACGCCATTCATCACGCTGAATACAGCGCTATTGGCAATTTGCCCACGCCATGGTCTAGACTGGCCGCGTTCTTGTCGGGGTGCCTTGTTGGAAGGCTGAGATCGGTAAATACCGGATCCCGTTGAACCTGATCAGGTTAACGCCTGCGTAGGGAACAAGATTTCTCGTCACCCGGCGAGTCCTCTTGTGCTTCGTCCGGGATGTTGTTCGACAATCGAACAGCCCTCGTGCCTTGCACAGCACTGGTTTCAGTGCGTCCATCCGTCACAGGTTCGCTCCGACAAAAATCCACCGCCTGGATCAGTTGGAGAGCCCGTGATGAGTACAAGACCAAAAAACAACACCGTGCATTTGAGTGAGTCGGCCAAGGTCGACACAGGCTCCGTGCAGCCGTTTACCCGCTCGCAGAAAATTTATGTGCAGGGCTCGCGTCTCCCGATATCCGCGTGCCCATGCGCGAAATCAGCCTGGACGTGACACCCACCGAGTTCGGCGGTGAAATCAACGCCCCCGTGGTGGTCTACGACACCTCCGGCCCTTATACCGACCCAAATGTCATTATCGACGTGCGCAAAGGCCTGGCCGATGTGCGCTCGCCGTGGATCGAAGAGCGCGGCGACACTGAGCGCCTTACCTGCCTGAGCTCAAGCTACGGCCAGGAGCGCCTGGATAACCCGGACCTGGCCTACCTGCGCTTTGCCCACCTGCAAAACCCGCGCAAAGCCAAGGCCGGCGCCAACGTGAGCCAGATGCACTACGCGCGCAAAGGCATCATCACGCCGGAGATGGAGTACGTCGCCATCCGCGAAAACATGAAGCTCGAAGAGGCCCGTGCCAGCGGCTTGCTCAAGCAGCAGCACCCGGGCCACAGCTTTGGCGCGAGTATCCCGAAAATCATCACGCCTGAATTTGTCCGCGAAGAAATCGCCCGCGGTCGCGCGATCATTCCGGCCAACATCAACCACACCGAACTGGAACCGATGATCATCGGCCGTAACTTCCTGGTGAAGATCAACGGCAACATCGGCAACAGCGCCCTGGGTTCGTCCATCGAAGAAGAAGTGGCGAAGATGACCTGGGGTATTCGCTGGGGCTCGGACAACATTATGGATTTGTCCACCGGCAAACACATCCACGAAACCCGCGAGTGGATCATCCGCAACTCGCCGGTGCCGATCGGCACCGTGCCGATCTACCAGGCCCTGGAAAAAGTCGACGGCGTGGCCGAAGACCTGACTTGGGAGCTGTTTCGCGACACGTTGATCGAACAGGCCGAACAGGGCGTGGATTACTTCACGATTCATGCCGGTGTCTTGCTGCGTTATGTGCCGCTGACCGCCAACCGCGTGACCGGCATCGTCAGCCGTGGCGGCGCGATCATGGCCAAGTGGTGCCTGGCTCACCACAAGGAAAACTTCGCTTACACGCATTTCGAAGAAATCTGCGAAATCATGAAGGCCTATGACGTCAGCTTCTCCCTCGGCGACGGCCTGCGCCCAGGCTCGGTGGCCGATGCCAACGACGCAGCGCAGTTCGGCGAGCTGGAAACCCTGGGCGAGCTGACCAAGATCGCCTGGAAGCACGACGTGCAAACCATGATCGAAGGCCCCGGCCACGTGCCGATGCAGTTGATCAAGGAGAACATGGACAAGCAGCTCGAATGCTGCGACGAGGCGCCGTTCTACACCCTCGGCCCGCTGACCACCGACATTGCGCCGGGCTACGACCACATCACCTCGGGTATTGGTGCGGCGATGATCGGCTGGTTCGGTTGCGCCATGCTCTGCTACGTCACGCCCAAGGAACACTTGGGTTTGCCGAACAAGGATGACGTGAAGACCGGGATCATCACCTACAAGATCGCCGCGCATGCCGCCGACCTCGCCAAAGGCCACCCCGGCGCGCAGATTCGCGACAACGCCCTGAGCAAGGCGCGTTTCGAATTCCGTTGGGAAGACCAGTTCAACCTCGGCCTGGACCCGGACACCGCGCGGGCTTTCCACGATGAAACCTTGCCGAAGGAGTCGGCCAAGGTCGCGCACTTCTGCTCGATGTGCGGGCCGAAGTTCTGCTCGATGAAAGTCACTCACGAAGTACGCGAGTACGCCGCCAACCAGCGCATTGAAGCGGTGGATGTGGATGTGGCCAAGGGCTTGGCCGAGCAGGCGCAGCGGTTCAAGCAGGAAGGCAGTCAGCTGTACAAGAAGGTCTGACACGCAATTGGAGGTGCCTGTACGGGCCTCATCGCGGGCAAGCCCGGCTCCCACATTTGAAATGCGTTCAAGTGTGGGAGCCGGGCTTGCCCGCGATAGCGATCTGACAAACAACACCTGTCCCTCAGAGATAACACCCTTGAGCATTCAACCGAGTACTTACTCCCCTGAAATCGCGGTGCCGGCTGACAAGCGCGTGTTTGGCGCCCGCGACCTGTTCTCCCTGTGGTTCTCCCTCGGCATCGGCCTGATGGTCCTGCAAACCGGTGCCTTGCTCGCGCCGGGCCTGGGCTTGTGCGGCTCGTTGCTGGCGATTTTCCTCGGCACGCTGGTCGGCGTATTGCTGCTGGCCGCCGTCGGTGTGATCGGCAGCGATACCGGCCTGTCCGCCATGGCCGCGCTCAAACTCAGCCTCGGCAGCAAGGGCGCGAGCCTGCCGGCGCTGCTGAACCTGCTGCAATTGATTGGCTGGGGCTCGTTCGAGATCATCGTGATGCGCGACGCCGCCAGTTTGCTCGGTACGCGCGCGTTCAGCGAGGGCAGCCTGCTCGCCAGCCCATTGCTGTGGACTCTGTTTTTCGGTGGCTTGGCGACCTTGCTGGCAGTCAGCGGTCCTTTGACGTTTGTGCGGCAAATCCTGCGTAAATGGGGCATCTGGCTGCTGCTCGCCGCCTGCGTATGGCTGACCTGGAACCTGTTCGCCAAGGCCGACCTCGCGGCGTTGTGGGCCAGGTCCGGCGATGGCTCGATGCCGTTTGCGGTGGGGTTTGATATCGCCATCGCCATGCCGCTGTCGTGGTTGCCACTGATCGCCGATTACTCACGCTTCGGCCGGCGCGCCAAAAGCGTGTTCGGCGGGACGGCGTTGGGCTTCTTTATCGGTAATTTCTGGCTGATGAGCCTGGGCGTGGCCTACACCCTGGCGTTTGCGCCCAGTGGTGAAGTAAATGCGCTGTTGCTGGCGCTGGCCGGTGCTGGCTTGGGCATTCCGCTGCTGCTGATTCTGTTGGACGAGTCGGAAAACGCCTTTGCCGATATTCACTCGGCGGCGGTGTCCAGCGGTATGTTGTTGCGCTTGAAGGTCGAGCACCTGGCCTTGGCCATCGGCGTGATCTGCACCTTGATCGCCTGCCTGGCGCCGTTGGCGCAGTATCAGAACTTCCTGCTGCTGATCGGCTCGGTGTTTGCGCCGCTGTTCGGCGTGGTGCTGGTGGATCACTTTATCCTGCGCCGGCGTGGCCAGGGCATGGTTGCCAACCTGCATTGGCCGGCGCTGGTGGCCTGGCTGGGTGGCATCGCCACCTATCACGTGCTGGCCAACCTGTATCCGGATATCGGCGCAACCCTGCCGGCACTGGTACTGGCAGGGTTGTTACAGCTGGTGTTAGGGCGTGCGGTCAGTGGCGCGCAGGCATCAGCTCAGGCTTGAGAACGCCGGTGAGGCGCGCATAGGGGATGGTCATTTCGATCAGCCCCAGTGCGTAAGGGGCGATGGTGCTCACGTTGTACTTGAGTACCACACCGGCGCTGGTCAGAGCCACGTTCGGGGTTTTCTGGAACGGCCAGTTCTTCACAAACTCCGGATCGCGGTCCATCTGCGAATTGATCAGCCAGGTGTTGTGGGCGACTTTCGCGGTGTTCCAGAACGCCTGTTCCTGGCCCGGCAGCAACATGTCGGCCAGGCTCAGCTCTTTGTGCAGCAGGCGTGAATAGTTGATGAAACCGCGGCCGGGCTCGCCGTGGGCGGTGCCGGTATCCAGATAACTGGACACTTCAACGATCACCAGTCCGTCATGCTGCTCACGTACCTTGGCTTGCAAGTACATGCTGTTGCGGTTCGGCGAATCGCGCAGGAACTTGTCGCGGTAGGCATTCAGGGTCGGCGGCACGCTGGCGCCGGGCGTGGTGCGGGTCATTTGCAGCAGGCGTTGCTCAACAATGCTGTCCAGCTGCGGCTCGCTGGGGAAGTGCACGGTGTCGATGTTCACCAGCGGGCATTCCGGGCTGTTGCAGCCGGGTTTGATCTGTTCGGAAGTGTCCGGCTTGGTGTCCAGGGGCTTGAGGTAGCTGGGCTGGAACAGGCTCTGGCAAGCGCCCAGAGTCAAGGCAATACAGGCCACGGAGGCGATTTTTAAAAGCGACATGTGCGTCCTTCGGAAATCGATGGAAAGCGAAAAAGAGTAGCGCTTCGACTGCGAACAAAGCCGTCAGTTCGCCACTAAGCTGATTAGAGTGAGTTTGACGCTCGCCGTCTATCCCGGCAACTGGAAAGGGGCTGCATCAAGGGCCATGGGCGCGTTAGGATGGCGCGAATTGCACCTGCGTAACGAGGAAGGATATGACGGACATTGCCAAATCGACGCCGAACACCATCGAGATCGTTCAGCGCGACAATGCCTACAAGGGCTTCTACCAGCTTGACCGCGTGCAACTGCGCCACGAGAAGTTCGATGGCGGCATGAGCCGGGTGATCAATCGTGAAGTCTTCGTTCGCCATGACGCGGTGTGCGTGTTGCCCTACGACCCGCAGCGCGATGAGGTGGTGTTGATCGAGCAGTTCCGTATCGGCGCCATGGGCCGTACCGGCAACCCATGGCTGGTGGAAATGGTCGCGGGGCTGATTGATAAGGACGAACAACCGGAGGAGGTTGCACGCCGTGAGGCCGAGGAGGAAGCTGGCCTTACGTTCTCTGCGCTGTGGCCGATCACCAAATATTTCCCGTCGCCCGGTGGCAGTACCGAATTCGTGCACTTGTATCTGGGCCGTTGCGACAGCTCAGGTGCAGGTGGTGTCCATGGACTGGAAGAAGAAGCAGAAGATATCCGTGTCACCCCCTGGGCGTTCGAAGATGCCCTGCAAGCGGTGCGTGACGGCAAAATTTCCAACGCAGCCAGCATTATCGCCCTGCAATGGCTTGCGCTTAATCGCGCGGAAGTGAGGGGGTTATGGCAGTAAAGGCACGGGAACGATACCGAGTTGACCTGATCGGGCTGCAAGCGGCCTGCGAGGCCAACTACGCGCGGCTGATGCGCCTGCTCCCCGACATGCGTCACGCGCCTGAGGCGCGGCGTATTGCCGTGACCCATGGCGACCAGATGCTGGGCGTGCTGACCCTTGAGGTCATCGTCAACTGCCCGTACACCACCACCCTGCGGGTGCGCCAGGAGCACAGCCTGCCCTGGCTGCCGGTGCCGCAGCTGGAGGTTCAGGTGTATCACGATGCGCGCATGGCCGAAGTTATCAGCGCCGAACATGCGCGACGCTTTCGCAGCATCTATCCTTATCCGAATGTGTTCATGCACCAGCCCGATGAGAAAGCACAACTCAATGTGTTCCTCGGCGAATGGTTGAGTCACTGCCTGGCCCTGGGCCATGAGTTCGAAGTCGTGCGCTAGATGTGAACTGCGTCTTTCCTCTTTGTGTCCTGCCCCAGCATAATCGCGCCAGTTATCCATTCCTGTGATTGCCCTGGGAGAGCGCCTTGCCGAGCGTATCCACCGTGAACCCTGATGCGCCGGCGCTGCTGGTGCAGTTGTCCGACAGCCACCTGTTTGCCGAGGCCGACGGTTCGCTGCTGGGCATGAACACCCACGACAGCCTGCAGCGCGTGATCGGGTTGGTGCGCGAGCAGCAGCCGCAGATCGATCTGGTGCTGGCCACGGGGGACTTGTCCCAGGACGGCTCGCTGGCGTCTTACCAGCAGTTTCGCGACCTGACCGGGCAGATCGACGCGCCGGCGCGCTGGATTCCCGGCAACCACGACGAACCGCAGGTCATGGCCCATGCCGCCGTGCACAGTGATTTGCTTGAACCGGTGGTCGACATTGGCCATTGGCGCGTCACTTTGCTGGATTCGGCGGTACCGGGCTCGGTGCCCGGTTACTTGCAGGACCAGCAGCTGCAATTGCTCGCCCAGGCGCTTAGCGAAGCGCCACACCGTCATCATTTGGTGTGTTTTCACCATCATCCGGTCTCCATCGGCTGTGCGTGGATGGAGCCGATCGGCCTGCGCAACCCTGAAGCCCTGTTTGCCGTACTCGACCGCTTCCCACAGGTAAAGGCGGTGCTGTGGGGCCATGTGCATCAGGAAATCGACCGCGAGCGCAACGGCGTGCGCCTGCTGGCGTCGCCGTCCACCTGTATCCAGTTCGCGCCGGGCAGCGAGGACTTCAAGGTCAGCGAGCAGGCGCCAGGGTATCGCTGGCTGCGATTGCATGCCGACGGACGGTTGGAGACGGGTGTGGAGCGGATAAAAGGATTCGAATTTACCGTCGATTACGGCAGTAACGGCTACTAATACGTTGCAAACACTGATCAACATGTGGGAGCTGGCTTGCCTGCGATAGCGGTGTGCCAGTCAATCACTCGGTGGCTGATACACCGCCATCGCAGGCAAGCCAGCTCCCACATTCGATCCGCATCTGTCTGTATTCCCTGTAAACTGCGCCTCTTTGGCTGATGCACGGAGAGCCCGGCATGTCCGCTTCGATTCTATATATCCACGGTTTCAACAGCGCGCCTGCGTCCAACAAGGCCACCCAGTTGACCACCGTGATGGACAGCCTCGGTTTGAGCGACCAATTGCGTGTGCCGGCCCTGCATCACCACCCGCGTCAGGCGATTCCTCAATTGGAAGAGGCCATTGCAGAACTGGGGCGGCCGCTGCTGGTGGGAAGCTCACTCGGCGGCTACTATGCAACCCATCTTGCCGAGCGGCATGGCCTCAAAGCGCTGCTGGTGAACCCGGCGGTCAGCCCGCATCGGATGTTTGACGGTTACCTGGGCACCCAGAAGAACCTCTACACCGATGAAACCTGGGAGCTGACCCACGACCACGTCACGGCCCTGGCCGAACTGGAAGTGCCGGCGCCCCAGGACGCCGCGCGTTATCAGGTGTGGTTGCAGACCGGGGACGAAACCCTGGATTATCGCCTCGCCCAGCAGTATTACCGGGCCTGTGCCTTGCGCATCCAGGCCGGTGGCGACCATGGTTACCAGGGGTTCGCCCAGCAATTGCCGGCCATGTTGAGTTTTGCCGGCATTGGCGCAGATCAGTATCAATCCTTCGACTTTGCAGCACTGTAAAGTCCAAGGTTACTTTTTAATCGAACGACTCACGACGAGACCCCATGGCCACTCCCAGCGCTAGCTCTTATAACGCCGACGCCATCGAAGTCCTCTCGGGCCTCGACCCGGTGCGCAAACGCCCCGGCATGTACACACCGACACCAGTCGGCCGAACCACCTTGCCCAGGAAGTCATCGACAACAGCGTCGACGAAGCCTTGGCCGGGCACGCCAAGTCGGTACAGGTCATCCTTCACGCCGACCATTCCCTGGAAGTGTCCGACGATGGTCGCGGCATGCCGGTGGACATTCACCCGGAAGAGGGTGTGTCGGGCGTCGAGCTGATCCTTACCAAGCTCCATGCCGGTGGCAAGTTCTCCAACAAGAACTACCAGTTCTCCGGTGGCTTGCACGGTGTGGGTATTTCCGTGGTCAACGCCCTGTCCACGCTGGTGCGGGTCAAGGTCAAGCGCGACGGCAACGAGTACCAGATGACCTTCGCCGATGGCTACAAGGCCACCGACCTGGAAGTCATCGGCAGCGTCGGCAAGCGCAACACCGGCACCAGCGTGTACTTCGCGCCGGACCCGAAATACTTCGATTCGCCAAAATTCTCCATCAGCCGCCTCAAGCACGTACTCAAGGCCAAGGCGGTGTTGTGCCCGGGCCTGCTGGTCAGCTTTGAAGACAAGGGCACCGGCGAAAAGGTCGAGTGGCACTACGAAGATGGCCTGCGCTCCTACCTGGAAGACTCGGTCAGCGACTTTGAACGCCTGCCCAACGAGCCGTTCTGCGGCAGCCTGGCGGGGAATAAAGAAGCCGTCGACTGGGCGCTGCTGTGGTTGCCCGAAGGTGGCGACAGCGTGCAGGAAAGCTACGTCAACCTGATCCCCACCGCCCAGGGCGGCACCCACGTCAACGGTTTGCGTCAGGGTTTGCTGGACGCCATGCGCGAGTTCTGCGAATACCGCAGCCTGTTGCCACGCGGTGTGAAGCTGGCGCCGGAAGACGTGTGGGAGCGCATCGCGTTCGTGCTGTCGATGAAAATGCAGGAGCCGCAGTTCTCCGGCCAGACCAAAGAACGTTTGTCGTCCCGTGAGGCGGCGGCGTTTGTCTCCGGTGTGGTCAAGGACGCGTTCAGCCTGTGGCTCAACGAGCACCCGGAACTGGGCCTGGCCCTGGCTGAGCTGGCGATCAATAACGCCGGCCGTCGTTTGAAGGCCAGCAAGAAAGTCGAGCGCAAGCGCATCACCCAGGGCCCGGCACTCCCAGGCAAGCTGGCCGATTGCGCCGGGCAAGACCCGATGCGCTCCGAGCTGTTCCTGGTCGAAGGTGACTCCGCCGGCGGTTCCGCCAAGCAAGCGCGGGACAAGGAATTCCAGGCGATCCTGCCGTTGCGCGGCAAGATCCTCAATACCTGGGAAGTCGACGGCAGCGAAGTCCTCGCCAGCCAGGAAGTGCACAACATCGCCGTGGCCATTGGTGTAGACCCGGGCGCGGCGGACATGAGCCAGCTGCGCTACGGCAAGATCTGCATCCTCGCCGACGCCGACTCCGACGGCCTGCACATCGCCACCTTGCTCTGCGCGCTGTTTGTGCAGCACTTCCGCCCGTTGGTGGATGCCGGCCACGTCTACGTCGCCATGCCGCCGTTGTACCGTATCGACCTGGGCAAAGAGATTTTCTACGCCCTCGACGAAGCCGAGCGCGATGGCATCCTTGACCGCCTGGTGGCCGAGAAGAAACGCGGCAAGCCGCAGGTCACGCGATTTAAAGGCCTGGGTGAGATGAACCCGCCGCAGTTGCGTGAAACCACCATGGACCCGAACACTCGGCGCCTGGTGCAGTTGACCCTGGAAGACTTCGCCGGCACGTCGGAAATGATGGACATGCTGCTGGCGAAGAAGCGTGCGCCGGACCGCAAAGCCTGGCTGGAGTCCAAGGGTAACCTGGCCGAGGTATTGGGCTGATGCGCACAGGCTTCGCCCTGGCGATCCTGATGTTGAGTGGGTTGGTGGCCACCCAAGGCGTGGCCGCGCCCGTGGCTGAGCTTAAATGGGTCTCCGAACACCCGGTGGACGGCATGCGCGGTGGCAACCTGTCGGGCCTGGCGCTGTGTGGCCAGGACTTGTGGACGGTTTCCGACCGCGATGACGACCAGATCTACCGCCTCGATATCAGCGCGCCGACCTGGAAGGCCGAAACCGTGAAGATCGAGGTGCCGCCGGTGCCGGAGTCCGGTCTGCCTTGGGGCTTGCGCTCGCGCACCAAGGCTGCGTCGTTCATTCGTGGCGGCGACCTGGATTTTGAAGGCATCACCTGTGACGCCGCCGGCAACCGTTACATTGTCAGTGAAGCCCATGCGGCGGTGCTGCAAGTGCCGGTGAACGGTGCGCCGCAATGGTTGAAGATTGCTCCGGGCATGGTCCGCGAAGCGCGGGCCAGTGGGATGTTGTTGCACTTCAATGCCTTGTTCGAAGGTTTGGCGATCAGCCCCGAAGGCAATCAGATTTGGCTGGCCGCCGAGCGTGAGCGACGAGGGTTGATCTCGATCAAACGTGGCCAGAGCGTGTGGGATTGCGACGGGCCCTGTGTGTTGCTGAGCGAGGCCGGCCAGGAAGTGCAGCCGGCACAGTTCACCAACGCCAAGGCGGTGTCCAAGGACTTTGCCGACCTGGCGCTGTTCAACGGCAAGCTGTTTACTCTGGAGCGCAATGCGTTCCAGATTTGCCGGCGCGATGCGGTCACGGCCAAAGTCGAGCTGTGCTGGTCGTTTGCCGACGAAACCCTGACACCGAACCGGCGTTATGCCCAGCCCTATGGCCTGGCCGAGGCCCTGGTCATGGATGCCGAAGGGGCGTGGTTGGGCATCGACAATAATTTTGGCCCGCGCGCCGACGGTGAAAAACGCCCGGTGGTCTATCGTTTTGCCGCGCCGGCCGGTGGCTGGGGCGCGCAACCATGACGGCAGCGCCGCCCGGCAAACGTGCCGGACGTGTACTGATGTTCGTGGCATGGGGCGCCGGGCTGTTTTTGGCCACGCGTTTTTTTGGGCAGTGGGAAGCGCGTCAGGAAAACCCTAATGCTGTGGTGACCTCGGAGCAGCACGAGGGTTACATCGAAGTGAAATTGCTGGGCAACGGCCAAGGGCATTTTGTCGCCAGCGGCCAGATCAACGGATCGCCGGTGGAGTTTATGCTCGACACCGGCGCGACCGATGTGGCGGTGCCGGCCGAATTGGCCGACCGCCTCGGGCTCCAACGTGGCCCGCCCGTAACCTTGAGCACCGCCAATGGGCGTAGCCAGGGCTACCGCACCCGCCTTGATCGCCTGAAGCTGGGCGATATCGTCCTGCAGGACGTGCGCGCGCTGGTGGCGCCGGGCCTGGGCGGCGAGCAGGTGCTGTTGGGCATGAGTGCATTGAAACAACTTGAATTTACCCAGCGCAGCGGCACCATGCTGCTGCGCCAGACCAAACAATGATGAGGCCCGCATGAGTGACATCCTCGCAGACAGCTTAGATGGCGTAGAACGCCGATCGCTGGCTGACTTCACCGAAAATGCCTACCTCAACTACTCCATGTACGTGATCATGGACCGTGCCTTGCCGCATATCGGCGACGGCCTGAAGCCCGTGCAGCGGCGCATTATCTACGCCATGAGTGAGTTGGGCCTGGACGCAGATTCCAAGCACAAGAAATCGGCGCGTACCGTCGGTGACGTGCTCGGTAAGTTCCACCCCCACGGCGACTCGGCCTGCTACGAAGCCATGGTGCTGATGGCCCAGCCGTTCAGCTACCGCTACACCTTGGTGGATGGCCAGGGTAACTGGGGTGCGCCGGATGATCCCAAGTCCTTTGCCGCCATGCGGTACACCGAGGCGCGCCTGTCGCGCTACTCGGAAGTGCTGCTCAGCGAGTTGGGCCAGGGCACCGCGAACTGGGGGCCGAACTTCGACGGCACCTTGGACGAACCGCTGGTGTTGCCGGCGCGTTTGCCGAATATCCTGCTCAATGGCACCACCGGCATCGCGGTCGGCATGGCCACTGACGTGCCGCCGCACAACCTGCGCGAAGTCGCGACTGCCTGTGTGCGTTTGCTTGATGAGCCAAAAGCGACGGTCGAGCAGCTCTGCGAGCATATTCAAGGCCCGGATTACCCGACCGAAGCGGAAATCATCACGCCGCGTGCCGACCTGCTGAAGATGTACGAGACCGGCAAGGGCTCGGTGCGCATGCGCGCGGTTTACCACATTGAAGACGGCGACATTATCGTCACCGCACTGCCGCACCAGGTGTCCGGTGCCAAGGTGCTGGAGCAGATCGCCGCGCTGATGCAGGCCAAGCCGTCGAAATTGCCGCAAGTGGCTGACTTGCGTGATGAGTCCGACCACGAAAACCCCTGCCGCATCGTGATCATCCCGACCAACAGCCGGGTCGACCACGAAGTGCTGATGCAGCATCTGTTCGCCAGCACCGACCTTGAATCCAGCTATCGGGTCAACGTCAACATCATCGGCCTGGACGGCAAGCCGCAGCTGAAAAACCTGCGCAACCTGCTGGTGGAATGGCTGGAGTTTCGCGTACAGACCGTGCGCCGCCGCCTGCAATTTCGTCTCGACAAGGTTGAGCGCCGCCTGCACCTGTTGGACGGTTTGCTGATCGCCTACCTCAACCTGGATGAAGTGATCCACATCATCCGCACCGCTGAGCACCCGAAAGCCGAGCTGATCGCGCGTTTCGAGCTGAGCGAGATCCAGGCCGACTACATCCTCGACACCCGCTTGCGTCAGTTGGCGCGCCTCGAAGAGATGAAGTTGCGTGACGAGCAAGACGCGCTGCTCAAGGAGCAAGCCAAGCTGCAAGCCCTGTTGGGCAGCGAATCCAAGCTCAAGAAGCTGGTGCGCAGCGAACTGATCAAAGACGCCGAAACCTATGGCGATGACCGTCGCTCGCCGATTGTCGAGCGCGCAGAAGCGAAAGCTCTGACAGAAACCGAGTTGCTGCCTAACGAGAAAATTACCGTCGTTCTGTCGGAAAAGGGTTGGGTTCGTTCCGCCAAAGGGCATGATATTGACGCCACCGGCCTCTCGTACAAGGCCGGCGATGGTTTCAAGACCGCTGCTGCCGGGCGTTCCAACCAGTTTGCGGTGTTTATCGACTCCACCGGGCGCAGCTACTCGGTGCCCGCGCACACCTTGCCATCGGCACGCGGGCAGGGCGAGCCGCTGACCGGGCGCCTTACGCCGCCACCGGGGGCGAATTTCGAGTGCGTGCTGCTGCCCGACGACGATTCGCTGTATGTGATCGCCTCCGACGCGGGTTACGGTTTTGTGGTCAAGGGTGAAGACCTGCAGGCCAAGAACAAGGCGGGCAAAGCGTTGTTGAGCTTGCCGAACAACGCCAAGGTGATCCTGCCGCGTACCGTGGAAGACCGCGAGAGCAATTGGCTGGCATCGGTGACCACTGAAGGGCGTTTGCTGGTGTTCAAGATCAGCGATTTGCCGCAGTTGGGTAAAGGCAAGGGCAACAAGATTATCGGGATTCCCGGGGAGCGCGTGGCCAGTCGCGAAGAGTACGTGACCGACATCGCGGTGATCCCGGAAGGCTCTACCCTGGTGCTTCAGGCCGGTAAGCGCACGTTGTCTCTGCGCCCTGACGACCTTGAACACTACAAGGGTGAGCGTGGCCGACGGGGTAATAAACTGCCGCGTGGCTTCCAGCGCGTGGATGCTTTGCTGGTGGAAACGCCTGTTTAAGGCGGATTAGAGGGCTCGATCTACGATTTAACGCGTAGATCGACGCTTTCGCGCTGGAGTCAGGGCGCATATTCACGGATGATATGGCCTTTCCAGCGCCGGCGTGGCCGAGCGTGTTTAGGTTATTTTTAGTATTACATTGTGGTTCGCCTTGTGGCAGCCACCTGGATGGGATGATGACTGCTCCACGCCTTCCTTTATTTTTGATGCTCGCTGGCCTTTTGGGGCTGGCGGGTTGCAGCACACACCAACCGGTGTCGCTGTACCAGCTGGACAGCGGAAGTCCGGCTCAGCCTGCGCAAACTGCAGGCATGGCCGTTTTGCTTGGCCCGGTCGTCGTTGCTGATTACCTGCAACGCGAAACCCTGCTTCAACGTCAGAACGACGGCAGCCTGCAAGGTTCAACCGATGGTCGTTGGGCGGGTAGTTTGTCGTCCGATATCAACCAGCTGATGTTGCGTCAGGTGGCTGGCCATCTCGACAGCCAGCGTGTGGTGCTTGCACCTGGGCCAGCCGGTTTTACCCCGGATGTGCAGGTATTGCTGACCATCACGCGGCTCGATTCGGGTGCTTCGCAACCGGCAATTCTTGACGCTCAATGGCGCCTGATCGACCGCCGTGGCCAGGTGCGCGATAACCGCATCGTGCACCTGCAGGAAGAACATACCGGCACCACCGCGTCCCAGGTCCAGGCCCAGGGCGTGTTGTTGCAGCATCTGGCGCAACAGTTGTCGGTGGCGCTCAAGCCATTGGCCAACCAGCCGCCAGTGGCCGAGGCACCGCGCAAGCAAGCGCCGGCCCAGGCCAAACCGTCAGCTCCGCAGAAGCCGAAGATGCCGATGGCTACGCCGATTCGCACGGATATGGAAGTGTTCAGGTTCTGATCTGAATCGCGCCCAAACAAAAGGCCCGCTGACTCAGCGGGCCTTTTTATTGTCTACGATTTGAGCCCTTTTGAAGATCCAATGTGTGGGCTTGCTGTGGCGAGGGCGCTTGCTCCGTTGACTGCGCAGCAGTCTCCGGCTTTTTGGGGGCGCTTCGCACCCCAGCGCAAGCAAGCTTGCTCGCCACACAAGCCCGCTCCCACAGGGGCCCTATGTAGCCATCAGGGCTTGTTACGGGTCTCATGCATGCGCGCCAACTGCCGTTCGAGCATCGACGGGTACGGCTCCATCAGCCGCTCTACACAGCTCGCGCCTTCAGGGCTGGCAATCGGGCGGATACGTGCGCGCTGGCGGATCAACGCATCTTCACTGATCTTGCGCTCCACCAGCAGCAGGTTGCGGCTGTGTTGGGACAAGGCCAGCGCATCCTGGGCAATCTCGGTAAGCAACAGGTCGATCTGGCTCATGCCGAACAGATCGTCACCGACGGTCAGGCCAAGTTGCAGCTGCAAGGTAATGCCGCTGTCGGCCACTTCAATCTGCAAGGCATGGCCGAGGGCGCGCAGCAGCTCGCCGCAGCAAATCGCGTTGGTCAGGTAGTCTTCGCCGCTGTCTTCACTGTGGAACAGCATCAACGTGCTGCCGTCGTTCAGGGTGTGCAGCTCGCTCTGATAGAGCGACGCAGCCTGGTCGAGGCAGTCGCGGTAGCGCTCCAGCAATTCGGTGAGGCGGGCGCGGGGCAGGCGACGCAGTTGGTCCTGCGAGCCCAGTTGCACAGCCAGTACGGCGCTGTGCTGCGGCTCGGTATTTTTCACCGGCGCAGGTTGCGGAGCCACAACGGGTGCGGCGGCCGCGGTGTCGCGCAGGTCGGCGAACGGGTCTTCGTCGTCCAGTTCGTCTTCTTCGGCCTTGATCACCTGGCGTGGCGCAGGCTTGAGGGCGGCCACCGGCGCGCTTTCGTCAAAGCCTGGGTCACGCAGGTTGCGCACTTCAAACTCGGGCTCGTCGTCATAGTCGGTGTCGTCGTACTCAGGTTCGGGTTCAACCTCAGGTACCACCGGCTCGGGAGCGAAGCTGGCGTGAAGCTGGCGGGCGAGGTCGCCGATTTCATCCTGGCGGTCGGTGGCCGGGGTGTGTTCGTCGATATCGCGCAGCCAGATGCGCAGTTGCATCAGCGGCGTGGAGATATGCCGACCCAGGCGCAAGCTCAGGGCCAGGGCCAAGGCCAGCAGGATCGCGCTGAGGATGCCCATGCTTTGCAGGCTGATGGTCATCGGCTGCTGGAATTGCTGCATGTCGAGGCTGATGCGCAGTTGCCCGGCCTTCACATCCTGAAACGTAATATTGCTCGAATACAGACCTTCGGCTTCACCCAGCAGGCCGTTTTTCGGGCGCTGCCCGGCTTCGGCCATGATCCGGTTGTCCACGCTGTAGATGGCGGCGTGGGCCACCAGCGGGTTCTTGGTCAGGTTATTGAGCAGCACGTTGAGGCTGAGGATGTCGTTGGACACCAGCAACTCAGTCGCCGAGGTGGCGGTCTGGGTCGTCAGGCTCTCGCCCAGGGCGTCGGCTTGCTCGTGCATGGCCTGCTTGAACTGCAAACCCATCACGCAGGCGTAGATCACCAAGGCCAGAGCGACCAGGATCACGTTATGGCTGGCGATGCGTAATGCGATCGGTACACGGCGGTGGCGCAGTGCCCGGAAGATCAGCAGGAAGAAGTTATCGGTTTTTACTGGCGTGGGCCGGTTCACTTGCGCTCGGCTCTTGGTCCGTGAAGTTGACGCGCAGTATAGCGACAGGCCTAGAACCGGCAAAGCGCTCGCTGTGCCCGATGGTCACTGAAAGTGGGTAGAATGCGGTTTTTTTCCAGCCTGGGGGTGCGCTTTGCGCGAAATTGTCCTGATAAACATCACTGGCGAAGACCGCCCGGGTCTCACCGCAGCCATTACCGGTGTTCTGGCCCAGGGTGGTGTGAACATTCTCGACATCGGCCAAGCGGTGATCCACGACACGTTGTCGTTCGGCATCCTGGTGGAAATCCCCAGCACCGAGCAGGCCTCGTCGGTGCTCAAAGACATCCTGTTTACGGCCTATAAGCTTGATCAGCAGGTGCGTTTCACCCCGGTTTCCGAAGCCGATTACCAGCATTGGGTCGAAGGTCAGGGCAAAAAGCGCCATATCGTGACGCTGCTGACCCGCAAAGTAACCGCCGAACAATTGCAGCGGGTCAGCTCGATCACCGCTCAATATGGTTTGAATATCGACCACATCGACCGTCTGTCGGGTCGTATGCCATTGGACACACCGGCTGACAAAGGCAAGGGCTGCATCGAGTTCTCCGTGCGCGGCGAACCGGCCGACCCGCAAGCCCTGCGCGCCGAATTTCTCAGCGTGGCCCAGGAACTGAATGTCGACATCGCCTTCCAGGAAGATTCGCTGTTCCGCCGTAACCGCCGCCTGGCGGTGTTCGACATGGACTCCACGCTGATCGAAGCCGAAGTCATCGACGAGCTGGCCAAGGCCGCGGGCGTGGGCGAGCAAGTGTCCGAAATCACCGAGCGCGCCATGGCCGGTGAGCTGGACTTTCGCGCCAGCTTCAAGGAGCGCCTGGCGCTGCTCAAGGGCTTGGACGTAAGCGTGCTGGATTCGATCGGTGCTTCGCTGCGCCTGACCGAAGGCGCCGAAACCTTGTTTGCCGAACTCAAGCGCCTGGGCTACAAAACCGCAATCCTGTCCGGTGGCTTCACCTACTTCGCCAAGCAATTGCAGGCCAAGCTGGGCATCGACTACGTGTTTGCCAACGAGCTGGAAGTGGTGGATGGCAAGGTGACCGGCGTGGCGGTCGAGCCGATTGTCGACGCACAGCGCAAGGCGGACCTGCTGAAGGAATTGGCCCACAAGGAGGGTTTGCGCCTGGAGCAGACCATTGCGGTCGGCGATGGCGCCAATGACTTGCCGATGCTGGCGATTGCCGGGTTGGGCGTGGCGTTCCGTGCCAAGCCGTTGGTGAAGCAATCGGCCAAGCAGGCGATTTCGACGCTGGGGCTGGATGGTGTGCTGTATCTGTTGGGCTTTCGCGATCGCGACGGGCAGTTGTAAGCCGATCTAACTGCAAGATTGCAGTAACTGTGGGAGCCGGGCTTGCCCGCGATAGCGGTAGTTCAGTCATTGAAGTATTGACTGATACGCCGCTATCGCGGGCAAGCCCGGCTCCCACATTTGATTTGCATCAGCTTCAAATCAGGCTTTCGGCAGTGCGATACCCTGGCCCATCTGCACTGGCGTACCTGCCACCAGCTCTTCTGCCCACTTCACCTGATCCGGCCCGAACAGCACGATGGCGGTCGAACCCAGTTTGAAACGGCCCAGCTCAGCACCTTTCTCCAGATGGATCGGCGCACGTGCAGCTTCGTCGTAGCGGAAGGTTTTCAGCTCACGCTTCGGCGGCGTCACCAGCCCGGCCCATACGGTTTCGATCGACGCCACAATCATCGCGCCCACCAACACCACAGCCATCGGGCCGCGTTCGGTGTCGAACAGGCAGACAACACGCTCGTTGCGCGCAAACAGTTCCGGCACATTTTCGGCCGTGGTCTGGTTGACCGAGAAAATCCGGCCTGGCACGTAGACCATCTCGCGCAGTGTGCCGGCCAGCGGCATGTGCACGCGGTGGTAGTCTTTCGGCGACAGGTAAATAGTGGCGAAATCACCGCCCATGAACGGTGCAGCCAGCGCCGCATCGCCCCCCACCAACTCCAGCACGCTGTAGCTGTGGCCTTTGGCCTGGAACACCCGGCCATGTTCGATCGGGCCAAGCTGGCTGACCGCGCCGTCGGCTGGGCTGAGCACCGCGCCTGGGGTTTCGTCCAGCGGGCGGGCGCCGTCTTTCAGGGCGCGGGTGAAGAAGGCGTTGAAGTGCTCGTAGGCGGTGAGGTCTTCAACCAGTGCCTGAGACATGTCCACTTGGTAGCGCTTGGCGAACCACGCCGTGAAGGCATTCTTGAACCAGCGTACGCGGCACTCGGCAATGCAGCCGGCCAGGCGCGACAGCAAGTGGTGGGGCAGCAAGTACTGGCTGAGGATAAACAACTGCTTTTTCATAACTGTCCTTAAACCTTAAATCTCGACGGGGGTGTCGGGGTGGTTACCCCATTCGCCCCAGGAACCGGCATAACCTTTGACTCGCGGATAACCGAGCGCCTTGGCCACCAGGTAGGTGAAGCCAGAGCGGTGGTGAGTCTGGCAGTGGGTGATGATTTCTTTGTCGCGGGTCAGCCCGAGGTCTTCGAGGATCTGCGGCATGTCGCGGCGGATGCGCAAGTTGCGCGCCTTGTCCATGCCGGCAGTCCATTCGAAGTTGACGGCGCCGGGGATGTGCCCACCCTTGGCGGCGAGCACTTTCTCGCCGGAATATTCCAGCGGGCCGCGCGCGTCCCAGATGCCCAGGTCGGCTGCACCAAGACGGCTTTGCAGGTATTCGCGGGTGGCGGTGGGGCCGTCGTGCAGCGTGAGGCTGACCGGGCCGCCAACCGGGGCGGGCACTTCGGTGGTCACCGGGTGTTTTTCGTCCAGCCAGGCCAGCAGGCCACCATCCAGATAGTGGTACTTCTGGTGGCCGATCACGTCGAGCAGCCAGATAAACCGCCCGGCCCAACCGCCGCCTTCGTCGTCGTAGACGACGTAAGTGGCGTCCGGGGTGTGGCCCAGTTCGCCGAACAGCTTTTCCAGCTCGGCCTTGTGCGGCAGCAAGCCGGGTGCTGGCGGCTGGCCCAGTTGGGTGCGCTTGGGATCAACGAAATGCGCGCCGGGGATATGCCCTTCGGCGTAGCGGGCGGCACTGGTGAGGTCCACCAGAATCAAGTGGTCGGCATCCAGGCGACCAAGCAGGTCGCTGGACTCGATCACCAGCGGCAAGCCAGAGAAGTCAGGCATGTGAGGTCTCCTGGGCACAAATGTTGGCGATAAAAGAGCGCGATTGTAGCGCAAGCATCAGGCGCTGCGGTTGGTAAAGCTGTGCAGCGCTTTCTCGATGCATTGAGCGGTTTTGCCGAAAGCCTGCACGGTGGTTTCCGAGAACGGCCCGCCGCCCTGGTCGGCGACCATCAGCATCACCACGCGGCCATTGCAGCTCAGAGAGCGTAGCAGCAGGTGTTCACCGGTAAACCAGCGGCGCAGGATCGGCGGCAGCAACGCGGAAAATTGCGCGTGATTGTCTGGCGTGAGGCGCACCTGGGCGGACTTTTCCAGCAGGCGCTGCAGCAGCGTGCTGTTGACGACGTCCAGGCTCAGGTTGGCAGCGTCCTTGGGCAAGCCATCGGCCTGATGCACACGCAAGGTACTCAGGGCGCGGTCGGCCATAAACAGTAAAACCCGCTGCATGCCACTGGCGACCAAGGCTTCCCTGGCGCAGGTGGTCAAGTGCATGGCGTTGGCAAAGCGGCTCGGCTCGACCAGCAATTCGGTACAGCGCTTGCGCCACACGGCCAAGGATTCGGCCGTAGGCGGCGGTGCGGGCAGCAGGCCGCGATGGACCTTCTGCACATGCCACGGCCAGATCAGTGACAGCGCCGGGTGCCACAGGTCCGGCATCAAGGTGGTGCGCGCGCTGGTCACCGCTTGTTGGTGAGCCTGCTGCTGCACGTCACACAGCGGCGCTTGCAGGTACAGCGCGGTGAGGTACTGCCAGCGCTCGGTGTGCGGGCAGGTCCAGGATTCCTGGGCCGACATTGCCAGGCCGTTGGCCAGCAGCACGGTGTTGGCGGGTTGGTTCAACCAGCGCCGCAGGTTGGGTTCGGCATCGAGCAATTGCTGTTGGCGCAGCGCGTCGTCTTCGCGGGCGATGTGCAGCGTCTTGACCAGCAGGCGCTGCTCGGTCAGCAGCAGGTTGTAGCCATAGGACACCCAGATCGGCAGGTGCCAGGCTTCGGTCAAGCCCAGGCACAGGTCGAGCAAACGTACACCGAACAGTGCCTGCTCGACCTTGCGCGCCGACTGGCCTTTGTGGATGACCCGCAGTTCCCATTCTTCCAGAAGCTTGGGGTAGGCCACGGCCAGCGGCCACAGTGGCGACAGGAACAGCAGGCTGCCCCAGTGGATGTCTTGCCACAGCCGCGCCAGGCGGCTGGCGAACAAACCGTTGGCTTGCTGTGAGGCGTGCTGGCTCACCAGCAGCAGTTGGCGCAAGGCCACCGGAATGTCTTTTTCCGGCACCGAGGGCAGACGCGCGAGCAATTCTTCGGCGCGTTTGAGGCCCAGGCGGTTCAGCGCCACTTCGAGGTTTTCTGCCGGCCCCGACAGGCTGCCGTGCGCCTGGCTGTTGGCCTCGCGCATCACACTGAGCACCAGCGCCGGGCTGTTTTGCATCAGCTCGGCAATATCTCGCAATGAACTACGGCTGTCGCGGATGGCCTTGCACACGCGTTCGTGACTAGCCTGAGGAACAGGCAGCAGCACATCGTCCAGGCGCTTGATCCAAGCGGCGAGGGTGGTGGGTTTTGTATTTGGAACTGTCGTTTCGTTTGCCATGATTGGGGCGCGATCATCACTTGCGTTCAACACACCCGGAACGGGCCGAATTGGTTTTTCGCCTTAACGGGCTATAGTCTGGCGCAGTTTTGCCGATAAGTAGAACAAGAGTTTTCTGCAGCACCCACTATGTCCATGAACCCGACGGCGCAAGTACCAATCTCCTATGGCTAAAATTATCGGCATCATCGTCGTCATCGCAAGTGTGCTCGGTGGGTACGTCCTGTCCCACGGTAAAATTGCCGCGCTGATCCAGCCCTTCGAAGTGTTGATCATCGGCGGCGCCGCGTTTGGTGCGTTCCTGCAGGCCAACCCCGGCTACATGACCATGCATGTGATCAAGAAGTCGCTGGGCATGTTCAGCTCGCGCTTCTCTCACACCTTTTATCTCGAGGTGCTGGGGCTGGTCTACGAGATCCTCAACAAGAGCCGCCGCGAAGGCATGATGGCCATCGAAGGCGATATCGAAGACGCTGCCGCCAGCCCGATTTTCGCCAAGTACCCGGCCGTGCTCAAAGATGAGCGCATGACCGCCTACATCTGTGACTACCTGCGCATCATGTCCTCCGGCAACATGGCCCCCCATGAGCTGGAAGGGCTGTTCGACATGGAGCTGTTCAGCCTTAAAGAAGAGCTGGAGCACCCGTCCCACGCCGTGACCGGCATCGCCGACGGCATGCCCGGTTTTGGTATCGTCGCGGCGGTACTCGGTATTGTGGTGACCATGGCCTCCCTGGGCGAAGGCGACCAGGCCGCCATCGGCATGCACGTGGGTGCGGCGCTCGTCGGGACCTTCTTCGGTATCCTCGCGGCCTACGGCTTCTTCGGCCCGCTGGCCACGTCCCTGGCCCATGACGCCAAGGAAGAAATCAACCTGTACGAATCGATCAAGGCCAGCCTGGTAGCCTCTGCTTCCGGCATGCCGCCATCGCTGGCGGTGGAGTTCGGGCGCAAGGTGCTGTACCCGAAACATCGCCCAAGTTTTGCCGAGCTGGAACAAGCGGTTCGCGGTCGCTAAGCCATGGAAAACAACCAGCCGATAATCATCAAGCGCGTCAAGCGCTTCGCTGCGGGGCACCATGGCGGTGCCTGGAAAATCGCCTTCGCCGACTTTGCCACGGCGATGATGGCGTTCTTCCTGGTGCTGTGGCTGATGTCGACCGCCACGCCGGAACAGAAGATTGCCATCGCCGGTTACTTCAAAGACCCGATTGGCTTTTCGGAAAGCGGCACGCCCTTCGTGATCGACCTGGGCGGCTCGCCACAACTGGCGCCTGAGCGCACCATCAATCCCGAGGTCAAGACCGAGTCGCCGCAGGAAAACATCCCGATCGAGCGCGACACCGTCGAGAGCATGGCCGAGCAGGTCGAGAAAGAGCGCCTGGAATTGCTGCTGCAAGAGCTGCAGACCAAGGTCGAAGAAAACCCGCAGCTGCTGAAATTCAAGGATCAGATTTCCTTCGAGATCACCCCCGAAGGCTTGCGCATCCAGATCACCGATGCGGCCAATCGGCCGATGTTCGATTCCGGCAGTGCGCGCTTGAAACCGTACTTTGAAGACATCCTGCTGGCCATGGCCGACACCATCAAGGCGGTGCCGAACAAGATCAGCATCAGCGGTCATACCGACGCCAAGCCCTATGCGGGCCAGGGCGACTTCGGCAACTGGGAGCTTTCGGCCAACCGCGCCAACGCCGCCCGCCGTGCGCTGGTGGCGGGCAGCTATCCCGACCCGCAAGTGGCACGCGTGGTAGGTTTTGCTTCCTCGCAGTTGTTTGACCCCAAAGACCCGTTCAACCCGATCAACCGCCGTATCGATATCGTCGTGCTGACTAAAAAAGCCCAGCGTGCGATTGAAGGTGACCAGCCACCCCCTGCGGCACCGACCCAGGGCGAAGGCGCACCGGGTGAAGTGCCGGCCGATCCGAATGCCATTCCGCCCGGGCAGGAGCCGCTGCCGGCCCATGAACTGCGGCAGAAGCTGAACCTATTTGATGACGGCGGGGTGAAAGACCCGACGGCGCCTGCGCCGGCGCCGGGTTCGTAAGCGGTCTTTGTTGGTTGTAAATGAAAACGCCCCGACTTTGTCGGGGCGTTTTCATTTGTGTTCAGAGAGGAAGGTAGGCTTTGACGCCGCTGATGACACCTTGCATGTCCTCCACGCACCGGCGCGGCACGAAGTACTCCCGGCCCTTGGAGCGAGTCTTTCTGTGCAGTTTGTCGAGACGCTCGAAGCTGACGGTGTAAATCATGTCGCACTTCACCCATAGCTCTTTATAGCCGTCGGATTGAAGTGGGTTGGTGCGCAGCAAGTGATGCCAGTCGTACTGAATATCGGGAGCGGTAGAAGATATGGGCACTACGGTACACAGCTTGCGGTTGTGAGTAGCAGTGGGCGATATCACCACGACCTTGCGGATCTTCAGCATTTCCGGCGCCACAAAGCCTCGGGTGAAGTCGCAGAGCAGCACATCGCCTTGTTTGGGGTGATAGTAGAGAGCCAAATGTTAATGCCCCACAAAAAGCAAAGCCGCCCGAAGGCGGCTTCATTCGACGCGCAGTGGAGCTTGCTTCGCCCCTTCTGCGCCGCTGGATCAACCCCGAAAAGGATCCAGACTCCTGCCAGCTTTCGCTGGTGACGGAGCAATTATGCGCATCGAGAAATCCGAATACAAGCTGGCTTGTGCGTATGAGCCACCCAGTTGGTCCGGATTCTTGATGCCTGCTCCTATTAAATCAATGGACTAGGGGCCTCAGTACACTGGTTTATGTGTATCAAGAAGTGGATCGTTAGTAGCTGCTCTCCGGCAAGCTCGCAATAATCGACCGATAGCTGTTCATTCGCTGCTGCTGCACACGCCCATCTTCCAGGGCCTTGAGCAACGCACAGCCCGGCTCGCGGTCGTGTTTGCAGTCGCGGAAGCGGCAGGTGCCGATCAGGTCGTTGAACTCGATAAAGCCTGCTTCCACATCGCTGCGGCTGACGTGGCCGAGGCCGAATTCACGGATGCCTGGGGAGTCGATCAACTCACCGCCGCCGGGGAAGTGGAACAGCCGCGCGGTGGTGGTGGTGTGGGTACCCTGGCCGGACAGTTCCGACAGCGGGCCGACACGGGTGTCGACTTCCGGCAGCAGGCTGTTGACCAGCGATGACTTGCCCACGCCCGACTGGCCGACGAACACGCTGATGCGTCCGTCCAACTGCTGTTGCAGCTGTTCCATGCCATTGCCGTGATGCGCAGACACTTCCAGTACCGGGTAACCCAGGGTGCGGTAGACCGCCAGCAACGCATTGAGCGCCGGGGCGTTCTGTTCGTCGATCAGGTCGAATTTGTTCAGCAGCAGCAGCGGGCGAATACCGGCGTGCTCGGCTGCGACCAGGTAGCGGTCGATCAGGTTGGCGTGCGGCTCGGGCAGCGGCGCGAACACGATCACGATCATGTCGACGTTGGCCGCCACCGGCTTGAGCTGGCCACGGCTGTCGGGGCGGCGCAGTTCGGTGGTGCGCGGCAACTGGGCGACGATCACGCCGATGCCCTGGTTGCCGGCACGCCACACGACCTTGTCGCCGGTGACCAGCGCAGGCAGGTTGGCGCGCAAGTGGCAGCGGGACACCGAGCCTGCGAGTTCGCCTTCGAGCGCCTCGACTTCGACCTGCACGCCGAAGTGCGCGATCACCAGGCCCGTTTGTTCAGGGCCCAGGTCGCCGCCCTCGAGCGCTTCCACGGCGGAGGATTCACGTTTGGCGGCGCGAGCGGCGCGTTCGCCTTGAATCTTTTCGATGCGCCAGTTTTGGCGGCGATTGAGCTGGCGTTTGGCCATTGGTGTTCCGTGTCGATAATGCAAAGGTTGGGTAAAACGGTCGCGAGTCTAGCACGCCCCGCCTGCTAAACTGCGCAGCTAAGCCAAGGGCCAAGAGAATCAAGCCATGCAAAACCCACAGAACCTGATTTGGATCGATCTGGAAATGACCGGTCTGAACCCCGACACCGACGTCATCATCGAGATGGCGACCATTGTCACCGACAGCAACCTCAATACGTTGGCCGAAGGTCCGGTGATCGCGATCCATCACAGCGACGCTGTACTGGCCACCATGGACGAGTGGAACACCCGCACCCACGGCAACTCCGGCCTGACCCAGCGCGTGCGCGACAGCCGCATCAGCATGCGCGACGCCGAAGCTGAAACCATCGCTTTCCTGGAAAAGTGGGTGCCCAAGGGCAAGTCGCCGATCTGCGGCAACAGCATCTGCCAGGATCGTCGCTTCCTTTATACGCACATGAAGGGGCTGGAAAGCTACTTCCACTATCGCAACCTGGACGTGTCCACGCTCAAAGAGCTGGCGGCGCGTTGGGCGCCGGAGGTGAAGGACAGCTTCCATAAGGGCAGCACGCATTTGGCGCTGGATGACATTCGCGAGTCGATCGCCGAGTTGCAGCATTACCGCAAGCATTTCATCAAGGCTTGAATTTGTGGCGCCTGCTTTGGCCCCATCGCAGGCAAGCCAGCTCCCACACTTTGACTTGTGAACACATTCAAATGTGGGAGCTGGCTTGCCTGCGATGCTGTCGACATGGTCTTTCGCCATGCGCCCCCTTTTGGTGCCATCACCCAATGATTAGAATGCGCGCCTATTCGCAAGGATCGCCATCATGCTGTTGATGCTCTACCTCGTCGCCATCACCGCCGAAGCCATGACCGGCGCGCTGTCTGCCGGGCGCCGTGGCATGGACTGGTTTGGCGTAGTGCTGATCGCCTGCGTCACCGCACTGGGCGGTGGTTCGGTGCGCGATGTGCTGCTGGGGCATTACCCGCTGACCTGGGTCAAACACCCGGAATACCTGGTGTTGACCTCCATCGCAGCACTGGTGACGATCTTTATCGCGCCGCTGATGCGCCGCTTGCGCTCGCTGTTTCTGGCGCTGGATGCCTTGGGCTTGGTGGCGTTTACCCTGATCGGCTGCATGACTGCGTTGGAGATGGGCCACGGCATGTTGGTGGCTTCGGTCAGCGGCGTGATCACGGGCGTATTCGGCGGCATCCTGCGCGATATCTTCTGTAACGACATCCCGCTGATCTTTCGCCGCGAGCTGTACGCCAGCGTGTCGTTTCTCGCTGCCTGGTTCTACATGCTGTGCCTGTATCTGCAACTGCCCAGCGAGCAGGCGATTCTGCTGACGCTATTCAGCGGTTTTCTGCTGCGCCTGCTGGCGATCCGTTTTCACTGGGAAATGCCCAAATTCGTCTACAACGACGACGTGCACTAGCGCGTAGCGTGCTGGTTCAGCGCCCATTCCACATGTTCGCGCACCAGTTCGGACGGGTAATCGCGACGTGCTTTCAAGGCTTCGAGCACCGGAATGCTTGATGGCGCATTGCCCAGGCCCACTGCCAGGTTGCGCAGCCAGCGCTCATAACCGGCGCGACGCAGGGGCGAGCCTTCGGTGCTGCTGAGGAATTTATCCTCGTCCCACATAAACAATTCGGCCAGTTCTGCGTTATCCAGATTGTGCCGTGGCTTGAAATCGCTTTCGGCAGTGGGTCGGGCGAAACGATTCCACGGGCAAACGATCTGACAGTCATCGCAGCCGAATACCCGATTGCCGATCAGTGGGCGCAGGTCCTGGGGGATCGCGCTCTTGAGTTCGATGGTCAGGTAGGAAATGCAGCGCCGCGCGTCGAGCACATAAGGGCCGACGAAGGCATTGGTGGGGCAGATATCCAGGCAGGCGGTGCAGCGGCCGCAATGCTCGGTGGCGTGGGGCGCGTCCACCGGCAAGGGCAAATCGACAAACAGTTCGCTCAAAAAGAAATAGCTGCCGGCCTTGCGATTGAGCACCAGGGTGTTTTTGCCGATCCAGCCCAGGCCGGCTTGTTCGGCAATGGCTTTTTCCAAAACGGGCGCGCTGTCGACAAAGGCGCGAAAGCCAAACGGGCCGATCTGTGCCTGGATGCGGTCGGCCAGTTGCTGCACGCGCTTGCGGATCAGCTTGTGGTAATCGCGGCCCAGGGCGTAACGGGAGATGTAGGCTTTTTCTGGCTTGGCCAGCAACTGCGCCATTTGTGTGTCGCCTGGCAGATAATCCATGCGCAGCGACACCACGCGCAGCGTGCCCGGCACCAGTTCATCGGGGTGCGAGCGTTTGCTGCCATGGGCGCCCATGTAGTCCATCTCGCCGTGGTAGCCCGCGTCGAGCCAGCGTTGCAGGTGCTGCTCATGCTCGGCCAGGTCCAGGCCGCTGATGCCGACTTGTTGAAAGCCCAGCTCGCGGCCCCAGTCTTTGATCGATTGGGCGAGGGCGGGCAGATCGGAGGTAATTGCGGGCATGAGACACGGGAAACCACAGGTTAGATGCGTATAATTCTGCCAGACATCGGAGCTTGAAGACGCATGCCGCAGACAAAACACACAATTACCGACGTACAGCCGCTGTTGCACGGCCATTTGCCGCAACTGGCTGCACGTTCCCCGGACGCCCATAAAGGCCAGTTCGGCCACCTGCTGGTCATCGGCGGCGACCATGGCTTTGGCGGTGCTGCGCTGTTGAGTGCCGAAAGCGCTCTGCGCAGCGGCGCCGGCATGGTTTCGTTGGCGACTCGCACGGAACACGTGCCAGCCGCACTCGCGCGCTTGCCGGAAGTCATGACCGTCGGCGTCAGTTCGGCCAACCAGTTGATGGGGTTGCTGGAAAAAATTTCGGTGATCGTTATCGGTCCCGGCCTGGGTGCAGCGTCCTGGGGCAAAAGCCTGCTGTCTGTTGCCGCCAACGCCCGGCAGCCGCAGGTCTGGGATGCCGATGCCTTGAACCAGCTGGCCGCAGGCGGTGTAAACCTGCCCGCCAACAGCGTAATCACGCCGCATCCCGGTGAGGCGGCGCGGTTGATGGGCATCACGACAGCCGAGGTTCAGGCCGATCGCCTTAACGTGGCGCGCGCTTTAAGCCAGAAATTCAATGCAGTGGCTATCCTCAAGGGTGCTGGCAGTTTGATTGCCAGCCCGGACGGCCGTGTTTCGCGCTGTGACCAAGGCCACCCGGCAATGGCGACGGCCGGTTTGGGTGATGTGCTGAGCGGCTTGGTGGGCGCCTTGCTGGCCCAAGGCATGCCTGCCTATGAGGCAAGTTGCCTGGCCGTGTGGTTGCACGCTACGGCAGGGGATCGCCAAGGCACTTATGGTCGCGGCCTGGCCGCCAGCGACCTGATACCCGCCATTCGTCAATTGCTGGAGGAGCAGTCGCCGTGTCTGAAGTAAGCCTTTTTCTGGCTGATGAAGGCGCCATGGTCGCGTTGGGTCAGCGTATTGCACAGGTTACGGCCGGCGTGGGACTGATTTTCCTTGAGGGCGACCTGGGCGCGGGCAAAACCACGCTGTCGCGGGGAATTATTCGTGGGCTGGGCCACACGGGCGCAGTAAAAAGCCCGACGTTCACCTTGGTCGAACCCTACGAGATCGGCACGGTTCGCGCCTTCCACTTCGACCTGTATCGGCTGGTCGACCCCGAAGAGCTGGAGTACATGGGCATCCGTGATTACTTCGATGAAGATGCACTGTGCCTGATCGAGTGGCCAGATAAAGGCACAGGCTTTTTGCCAAAGCCGGACCTGACCATTACCATTACGCCGCATGAGCATGGACGTCAGCTGAAGTTGTTGCCCCAGAGTACGCGCGGCCAGTCTTGGTGCGCGGCCCTGGCATTGGAATTCAAATAAAATTGGTGGGGTTAGGTATGCGCTTTCGCGCGATGGTTGCTGTCGTAGGGGTGTTGCTTGCGGCAATGACTTTCAATGCTCTGGCTGCTTCACAGGTGAAAAGTGTTCGCCTGTGGCGAGCGCCGGATAACACGCGACTGGTGTTCGACCTGTCTGGCCCGGTCCAGCACAGCGTCTTTACCCTGACGGCGCCCGATCGCCTGGTGATCGACATCAACGGCGCCACCCTGGGCGCGCCGCTGAAAGTATCCACCGCTAATACCCCGATCACCTCGATGCGCTCGGCCCAGCGCACGCCGACGGACCTGCGTGTGGTCATCGACCTGAAAAAGGCCGTGACCCCGAAAAGCTTTGTCCTGGCACCTAACGCCCAATACGGCAATCGATTGGTGGTCGACCTGTTCGACAACGCCGCCGATGCCAACCCGCCGCCAGCGCCGCCGCCGAGTGTTGCGACGGTGCCGGCCGTGCCGGTCAACCCGTCGCAGCCGCAGGTCAAGTTGCCGCCACCACCACCGGCGCCTGCGGGCAAGCGCGACATTATCGTGGTGATCGACGCCGGTCACGGCGGTGAAGACCCGGGCGCTTCCGGCTCGCGCGGCCAGCATGAAAAAGACGTGGTACTGGCTATCGCCCGTGAACTGCAGCGCCAGGTTAACGGCATGAAAGGCTATCGCGCCGAGCTGACCCGTACCGGTGACTACTTCATCCCGCTGCGTGGCCGTACCGAAATCGCCCGCAAGAAGGGCGCCGACCTGTTTGTGTCGATCCACGCCGACGCCGCACCGTCGACCGCGGCCTTCGGTGCCTCGGTGTTTGCCTTGTCCGATCGTGGCGCTACGTCCGAAACCGCACGCTGGCTGGCGGACAGTGAAAACCGTTCCGACTTGATCGGCGGGGCCGGCAACGTGTCCCTCGACGACAAGGACAAAATGCTCGCCGGTGTGCTGCTCGACCTGTCGATGACCGCTTCGCTGACGTCCAGCTTGAACGTCGGCCAAAAAGTCCTCAGCAACATTGGCCGCGTGACGTCCCTGCACAAGCAGCGCGTGGAGCAGGCCGGGTTCATGGTGTTGAAGTCGCCGGATATCCCGTCGATCCTGGTGGAAACCGGGTTTATTTCCAACTCCAACGAAGCCTCGAAACTGGCCAGCGCCAGCCACCAGCAGGCATTGGCGCGTTCGATCAGCGCCGGTATTCGCCAATTCTTCCAGCAGAACCCGCCGCCGGGCACCTACATTGCCTGGCTGCGTGATTCCGGCAAAATCGCCCAGGGCCCGCGTGACCATCGCGTGCAGCCTGGTGACACCCTGGCCATGCTGGCCGTGCGTTTCCAGGTATCGGCCGCGACCTTGCGCAGCGCCAATAACCTGAAGACCGATGAGTTGAAAGTTGGCCAGGTGTTGACCATCCCTGGCACTGAATTGGCGGCGCAGTAATGAGCGAATCCTTATTGAACAGCGGCTCGCGTATCGAGCTGCTCAGCCCGCGCCTCGCCAACCAGATTGCGGCAGGTGAGGTGGTTGAGCGCCCGGCGTCGGTGATCAAGGAGTTGCTGGAAAACAGCATCGACTCCGGCGCCAAGCGCATTGATGTCGACGTGGAGCAAGGTGGGGTCAAGCTGCTGCGGGTGCGTGACGACGGCAGCGGCATCTCTTCGGACGACCTGCCGCTGGCCCTCGCTCGGCACGCCACCAGCAAGATTCGCGACCTCGAAGACCTCGAGCGGGTGATGAGCCTGGGTTTTCGCGGTGAGGCATTGGCGTCCATCAGCTCCGTGGCGCGCCTGACCCTGACTTCGCGCACCCGCAGCGCCGAGCAGGCCTGGCAGGTGGAAACCGAAGGCCGTGATATGGCGCCTCGTGTGCAGCCGGCCGCGCACCCGGTGGGCACGTCGGTTGAAGTTCGCGACCTGTTTTTCAACACGCCAGCGCGACGCAAATTCCTCAAGGCCGAAAAAACCGAATTCGATCACCTGCAAGAAGTCATCAAGCGTCTGGCCTTGGCGCGCTTTGATGTGGCGTTCCATTTACGCCACAACGGCAAGACCATCCTCAGCCTGCACGAAGCCCACGACGACGCCGCGCGCGCTCGGCGTGTATCTGCGATTTGCGGAGCGGGTTTCCTGGAGCAGGCGCTGCCGATTGAAATCGAGCGCAATGGCTTGCGCCTGTGGGGCTGGGTGGGTTTGCCGACCTTCTCCCGCAGTCAGGCGGACTTGCAGTACTTCTTCGTGAATGGCCGCGCGGTACGCGACAAACTGGTGGCCCACGCGGTGCGCCAGGCGTATCGCGATGTGCTGTTCAATGGGCGGCACCCGACGTTTGTGCTGTTCTTTGAAGTCGACCCGTCGGTGGTCGACGTCAACGTGCACCCGACCAAGCACGAAGTGCGTTTCCGCGACGGGCGCATGGTGCATGACTTCCTCTATGGCACGCTGCACCGCGCCTTGGGCGATGTGCGCCCGGATGATCAACTGTCTGCGCCGATCGTGACGGCGGTGGTAAGGCCGAGCGGTCCGGAGGCTGGCGAGTTCGGGCCTCAGGGCGAAATGAGCCTGGCGGCCAACCTGCTGCAATCGCCGCAGCCGCAGCCTTCCTATACGGCGCCGGGTTCCGGTTCGGGCGCGGGGTACCAGTACCAATACACGCCACGCCCGCAATCGACAGTGCCGGTGGCTGAGGCTCAGGCCGCTTATCGCGAGTTTTTTGCCCCGCTGCCGGGTGCCGAGCCCGGCGCGGTGGCGTTGCCCGAAGGTGGCGGTGATATTCCGCCGCTGGGTTATGCGCTGGCGCAGCTCAAGGGCATTTATATCCTGTCCGAAAACGCCCACGGCCTGGTGCTGGTGGACATGCACGCCGCCCACGAGCGAATCATGTACGAGCGATTGAAGATCGCCATGGCCAGTGAAGGTCTGAGCGGCCAGCCGTTGTTGGTGCCGGAGTCCCTGGCGGTGAGCCAGCGTGAAGCCGATTGCGCCGAGGAACACCACAGCGTATTCCAGAAGCTGGGTTTCGAACTGCAACGCCTGGGCCCGGAAACCCTGGCTATTCGCCAGATTCCCGCGCTGCTCAAGCAAGCCGAAGCCAACCGCCTGGTCGCCGACGTACTGGCCGACCTGATGGAATACGGCACCAGCGACCGCATCCAGGCACATATCAACGAACTGCTCGGTACCATGGCCTGCCACGGTGCAATCCGCGCCAACCGCCGCCTGGCGTTGCCGGAAATGAACGGTTTGCTGCGCGACATGGAGAACACCGAGCGCAGCGGGCAATGCAACCATGGCCGACCGACCTGGACCCAAATGGGCCTGGATGACTTGGACAAACTGTTTTTGCGCGGCCGTTGATGAGCGCCTTGCCCCCCGCCATCTTCCTGATGGGCCCTACGGCCGCCGGCAAGACCGACCTGGCCATCGAGCTGACCAAAGTGCTGCCCTGCGAGCTGATCAGCGTCGACTCTGCCCTGGTTTACCGGGACATGGACATCGGCACGGCCAAGCCTTCAAAAGAACTGTTGGCCCAGTATCCGCACCGGTTGATTGACATCATCGACCCGGCCGAGAGCTATTCCGCCGCCGATTTCCGTACCGATGCCCTGGCCGCCATGGCCGAAATCACCGCGCGGGGCAATATTCCGCTGCTGGTGGGCGGTACGATGCTCTATTACAAGGCTTTGCAGGAAGGCTTGGCGGATATGCCAGCGGCCGACGCCCAGGTGCGCGGCGAAATTGAAGAAGAGGCTGCACGCCTTGGCTGGCAAGTCCTGCACGACCAGTTGGCGGCAGTCGACCCGGTTTCCGCTGCGCGCATTCACCCCAATGACCCCCAGCGCCTCAGTCGCGCCCTGGAAGTTTGGCGGGTGAGTGGCCAGACCATGACTGAACACAGGCTGAAACAAACTGCGCAAAGTGCTGACGCAGGCGCATCTGGACAGTCACAATTGCCCTATACTGTGGCGAACCTGGCCATTGCTCCGGCAAATCGCCAGGTGTTGCATGAACGAATTGCACAAAGATTCACAATTATGTTGGAACAGGGGTTTGTGGACGAGGTCGTAGCACTGCGTTCCAGAGGTGACCTGCATGCCGGGTTGCCTTCGATACGTGCTGTTGGCTACCGCCAAGTCTGGGAACACCTGGATGGCAAGCTGACGTCAGCCGAAATGCAGGAGCGCGGCATCATTGCCACGCGCCAATTGGCGAAGCGCCAGTTCACCTGGCTGCGCAGCTGGAGCGATTTGCACTGGTTGGACAGCCTGGACAGCGACAATCTGTCACGCGCCTTGAAATACTTGGGATCGGTCTCCATATTGAGCTGAGTCCTTGCAATTGCCGTCTATCCTTGGGGGTGTGACGGCCATGAGCTATCTATTTTCCGAATTTTATTATTGATCCTTAAAGGAGTGCGGCACATGTCAAAAGGGCATTCGCTACAAGACCCTTACTTGAATACTTTACGTAAAGAGAAAGTTGGGGTTTCCATCTACCTGGTCAACGGTATCAAGCTGCAAGGCACGATCGAGTCGTTCGACCAGTTCGTGATCCTGCTGAAAAACACCGTCAGCCAGATGGTTTACAAGCACGCTATCTCGACAGTCGTTCCAGTTCGTCCAATCCGTCTGCCTAGCGCAGCAGGTGATGAACAGGGTGACGCTGAGCCAGGTAACGCCTGATAGGAGTCTCCTTTGTTCTTTGAGCGCCACGGTGGTGGTGAGCGAGTAATCCTCGTTCACTTGGATGGACAGGACCCTGAGGCGCGCGAAGATCCGCAGGAGTTTCAGGAGTTGGCAAATTCGGCCGGCGCCGAGACCGTTGCGTTTTTTAACGTACCGCGTCATCGGCCAACCGCCAAATACCTGATTGGCAGCGGCAAGGTCGAGGAATTGCGCGACCTGGTTCACGCCGAAGAAGCCGATCTGGTGATCTTCAATCACACCCTTACGCCCAGTCAGGAACGTAACCTCGAACGTGTTTTCGAGTGTCGCGTGATCGACCGCACCGGTCTGATTCTCGATATTTTCGCCCAGCGCGCCCGTACCCATGAAGGCAAGCTCCAGGTAGAACTGGCCCAGCTTGACCACATGAGCACCCGGCTGGTGCGTGGCTGGACTCACCTTGAGCGTCAGGGTGGTGGCATCGGCATGCGCGGCCCCGGTGAGACCCAGCTGGAAACCGACCGTCGTCTGCTGCGGGTGCGCCTGCGCCAGATCAAGGGCCGCCTGGAAAAAGTACGCAGCCAGCGCGAACAATCACGCCGTGGTCGCTCGCGTGCGGATATCCCTACCGTGTCCCTGGTGGGCTATACCAACGCCGGCAAATCCACGCTGTTCAACAACGTGACGAAATCGGACGTGTACGCGGCCGACCAACTGTTCGCCACCCTCGACCCGACCCTGCGCCGTCTGGACATCGACGACCTGGGGCCGATTGTCTTGGCCGACACCGTAGGTTTCATTCGTCATCTGCCCCACAAGCTGGTCGAAGCATTTCGGTCTACGCTCGAAGAGTCGAGCAATTCCGACCTGCTGTTGCACGTGATCGATGCGGCCGAACCGGATCGCATGTTGCAGATCGAGCAGGTGATGGTGGTGCTGGGCGAGATTGGTGCACAAGACTTGCCGATCCTCGAGGTCTATAACAAACTCGATTTGCTTGAGGGTGTCGAGCCGCAAATCCAGCGCGATGAAGACGGCAAGCCCCAGCGGGTTTGGCTGTCGGCACGCGATGGCAGTGGCCTGGAGTTGCTTGAACAGGCGATTGCCGAGTTGCTGGGCAGCGATTTGTTTGTCGGCACCTTGCGCTTGCCGCAACGTTTTGCTCGACTGCGTGCACAGTTTTTCGAACTGGGCGCCGTACAGAAAGAAGAATACGACGAAGAAGGTGTCAGCTTGCTGGCCGTTCGATTGCCGCGCTCGGAGCTGAATCGGCTGGTCAGCCGTGAAGGTGTGGTACCGACAGAGTTCATCGAACAACACACTTTGCAATAAAAGCCTCCGAAAGCGGTTGTGCCGCAGTAGCAGGCATTCTGTAGCATTGGTCGGCGCGCCGTGGGTGCGTCTTTGCTTTATCAGATGGAGAGCGCTATGGCTTGGAATGAGCCGGGTGGCAACTCGAATAATCAGGATCCTTGGGGTGGTAAACGCCGCAATAATGGCGACCGCAAGGGGCCACCAGATCTCGACGAGGCCTTCCGAAAGCTGCAGGAAAGCCTGAATGGGTTGTTCGGTGGTGGAAAAAAACGTGGTGGCGGTGACGACGGCGGTCGCACAAGCAGGGGCGGCGGCTATGGCCTGCTGGGCCTCGGGCTTGTCGTGCTCGCAGCCGTGTGGCTGTACAGCGCTGTGTACGTAGTCGACGAGCAGGAGCAAGCCGTGGTGCTGCGCTTCGGCAAGTACTACGAGACTGTCGGACCGGGCCTGAACATCTATTTCCCGCCGATCGACAAGAAGTACATGGAGAACGTCACGCGTGAGCGTGCCTACACCAAGCAGGGCCAGATGCTGACCGAAGACGAGAACATCGTCGAAGTGCCGCTGACCGTGCAGTACAAGATCAGCAACCTGCAGGATTTCGTGCTGAACGTTGATCAGCCGGAAATCAGCCTGCAACACGCTACCGAAAGCGCCCTGCGCCACGTGGTGGGTTCCACCGCCATGGACCAGGTGCTGACCGAAGGTCGTGAATTGATGGCCAGCGAAATCAAGGAGCGCCTGCAACGGTTCCTCGATACCTATCGCACCGGCATCACGGTGACTCAGGTGAACGTACAAAGCGCAGCTGCACCGCGCGAAGTGCAGGAAGCCTTTGATGACGTGATCCGCGCCCGTGAAGACGAGCAGCGTTCGCGCAACCAGGCTGAAACCTACGCCAACGGCGTCGTGCCGGAAGCCCGTGGTCAGGCCCAGCGTATCCTTGAAGATGCCAACGGTTACCGCGACGAAGTGGTCTCCCGCGCCAAGGGTGAGGCTGACCGCTTCACCAAACTGGTTGCCGAGTACCGCAAGGCTCCGGAAGTCACGCGTGAGCGTCTGTACCTGGACACCATGCAGGAAGTCTTCAGCAACACGAGCAAGGTTCTCGTGACCGGCAGCAAAGGTGGGCAGAACAACCTGCTGTACCTGCCGCTGGACAAGATGATCGAAGGTGGTCGTAGCGGCACCAGCGCACCGTCCAGCAGCTCGAATGCCGCCGCCAACGAAGCGAGCGCCCGTGCAGCCGCTGACTTGCTGCAACAGCAAACACGTACCAGGGAGAGTCGTTGATGAGCAATAAATCGCTGACCGCCCTGATTGTGGGCGTCGTCGTGGTCATCGCTGCCTGGAACTGCTTCTACATCGTGTCTCAGACCGAGCGCGCGGTGTTGCTGCAATTCGGTCGTGTGGTGCAGGCGGATGTCCAGCCGGGCCTGCATGTGAAAGTCCCCTACGTGAACCAGGTGCGCAAGTTCGACGGCCGCCTGATGACCCTGGATGCACCGACGCAACGCTTCCTGACCCTGGAAAAGAAAGCCGTGATGGTTGACGCCTACGCCAAGTGGCGCGTCAAGGATGCCGAGCGCTTCTACACCGCGACTTCCGGCCTCAAGCAGATTGCCGACGAGCGTTTGTCGCGCCGTCTGGAATCGGGCCTGCGTGACCAGTTTGGTAAGCGCACCCTGCACGAGGTGGTATCCGGTGAACGTGATGCGCTGATGGCTGACATCACCCGTTCGCTGAACACGATGGCAGAAAAAGAGCTGGGCATCGAAGTAGTCGATGTTCGGGTCAAGGCCATCGACCTGCCGAAGGAAGTGAACCGCAGCGTGTTCGAACGTATGAGCACTGAGCGTGAGCGTGAAGCCCGTGAGCATCGCGCCAAAGGTAACGAGTTGGCTGAAGGTATCCGTGCGGATGCCGATCGTCAGCGCCGTGTACTGCTGGCAGAGGCTTATCGCGAGTCTGAAGAGGCCCGTGGTGACGGCGACGCCCAAGCTGCGGCGATCTACGCCAAGGCTTACGGCCAGGACCAGGAGTTCTACGCGTTCTACCGTAGCCTGCGTGCCTACCGTGAAAGCTTCGCGAACAAAACTGACGTCATGGTGCTGGACCCAAGCAGCGACTTCTTCCGCTACCTGGAAAAGTCCAAGTAACCAAGCCTGTGACTTTAGGGCGCACTCCGTCGGGCGGCTAAAATGCCTGGCGGGGTGATCCTTTCAGAAAACGGGTGTATGATGCGGCAGCCGGGAAATTCCCGGCTTTTTTGCGTCTGCATGTTTGATTCGGCAGGCGCCACAGGTTTTTCGAGGAAAGTGCCCGACGAGGCCGCTGGCAGGCCGTTCGTCACGTCGCTCTTGCGCGTGGATTATGCAAAGCGTGGGTATTTTCTGCTTCACTCAAGGCTCGGCCGAGGGCTGGCCGCCCGGATCATAGGGGAATGGCGTAATGGCAACGGTAGACCGCTGGCTGCTGCCAGATGGCATCGAAGAAGTACTGCCACCAGAGGCTGCGCGCATTGAAGTAGCGCGTCGCCAGGTGTTGGATCTGTTCCAGAGCTGGGGTTACGAGTTTGTCGTGACCCCCCATATCGAGTACCTGGAATCCCTGCTGACCGGCGCGGGCCAGGACCTGGATCTGCGCACCTTCAAGGTCATTGACCCGCAATCGGGCCGGCAAATGGGTTTCCGTGCCGACATCACGCCGCAAGTGGCGCGCATTGATGCGCACACCCTGCGCCGCGAAGGCCCGAGCCGCCTGTGCTACGCCGGCAGCGTGCTGCATGCTCAGCCGCGTGCGTTGTCATCGTCGCGCAGCCCGATCCAGTTGGGCGCCGAGTTGTACGGTGATGCCAGCCCGAGCAGCGACGTTGAAGTGATCAGCCTGATGCTGGCTATGCTGCAACTGGCCGATGTGCCGGATGTACACATGGATCTGGGTCACGTGGGTATCTATCGTGGCCTGGCCCGTGCAGCCGGTTTGTCCGGTGAAGTGGAGCAACAGTTGTTCGATGCCTTGCAGCGCAAGGCGATCGATGAAGTGATCGCCCTGACCGCAGGCGTGCCTGCGGACCTGGCCGACATGCTGCGTGCACTGGTGAACCTGTGCGGCGGTCGTGAAGTGCTGGTGGCTGCCCGTGAGCGCCTGGCCAATGCGCCGGCGCCGGTCCTGGCTGCGCTGGATGATGTGTTCGCGATTGCCGAGCAATTGTCGGCGCGCTTCCCTGAGTTGCCGCTGTATTTCGACCTGGGTGAGTTGCGCGGTTACCACTACCACACCGGTGTGGTGTTCGCCGTCTTTGTACCGGGTGTTGGCCAGGCCATCGCCCAAGGCGGTCGTTATGACGATATCGGCGCCGACTTCGGTCGTGCCCGTCCGGCGACTGGCTTTTCTACCGATTTGAAAACCCTGGTGACCCTGGGGCGTGCTGAGGTCGAGCTGCCGTCTGGTGGCATCTGGATGCCCGACAGTACGGACGCAGCACTCTGGCAGCAGGTTTGCCAGTTGCGCAGTGAGGGTCAGCGTGTCGTCCAGGCTTTGCCTGGGCAGCCATTGGCCGCCGCCCGTGAAGCGGACTGCGACCGGCAATTGATTCTGCAGAACGGGCTTTGGCAAGTATCGCCACTGGCTTCTTGAGTTTTCCTGCCGGCCATCGCCGGCACCAAGTTTGCGCGAATGAGGACAAGTGTTATGGGTAAGAATGTCGTAGTCCTGGGCACCCAATGGGGTGATGAGGGCAAAGGCAAGATCGTTGATCTGCTGACCGAACATGCTGCCGCCGTAGTGCGCTACCAAGGTGGCCACAACGCTGGCCACACCCTGGTCATCGATGGCGAAAAAACCGTCTTGCACCTGATCCCGTCGGGCGTGCTGCGCGAAGGCGTGCAGTGCCTGATCGGCAACGGCGTAGTGGTTGCACCTGACGCCCTGTTGCGTGAGATCACCAAGCTGGAAGAGAAAGGCGTACCGGTGCGCGAGCGCCTGCGTATCAGCCCATCCTGCCCGCTGATCCTGTCCTTCCACGTTGCGCTGGACCAGGCCCGTGAAAAGGCGCGTGGCGAGCTGAAGATCGGTACCACCGGTCGCGGCATCGGCCCAGCGTACGAAGACAAGGTTGCACGTCGTGGCCTGCGTGTGGGCGACCTGCTCAACATGCCGCGCTTTGAAGACAAGCTGCGTGAACTGGTGGATTACCACAACTTCATGCTGGTGGGTTACTACAAAGAGCCGGCCATCGAGTTCGAAAAGACCCTGGCCGAGTGCAAGGAATACGCTGAGCTGCTCAAGCCGCTGATGCTGGACGTGACGGCCGAGCTGCACGACCTGCGTCGCGCCGGCAAAGACATCATGTTCGAAGGCGCCCAGGGTTCGTTGCTCGACATCGACCACGGTACCTACCCGTACGTGACCAGCTCCAACACCACCGCTGGCGGCGTTGCGACCGGTTCGGGCGTTGGCCCGATGTTCCTGGACTACATCCTGGGCATCACCAAGGCTTACACCACGCGCGTGGGTTCGGGCCCGTTCCCGACTGAGCTGTTCGACGAAGTTGGCGCGCACCTGGCCAAGCAAGGTCACGAGTTCGGTGCCACCACCGGCCGTGCCCGTCGTTGCGGCTGGTTCGACGCCGTTATCCTGCGCCGCGCTATCGATGTGAACAGCATCTCGGGCATCTGCCTGACCAAGCTGGACGTTCTCGACGGCCTGGAAGCCATCAATATCTGCATCGGCTACAAAGATGCAGACGGCAAGGACGTTGCACCGACCGACGCTGACAGCTACGTCGGCCTGCAGCCTGTGTACGAAGAAGTGCCGGGCTGGACCGAATCGACCGTGGGCGCCAAGACCCTGGAAGAGCTGCCGGCCAACGCCCGTGCATACATCAAGCGTGTTGAAGAGCTGATCGGCGCGCCGATCGACATTATTTCGACAGGCCCGGACCGCAACGAGACCATCGTTCTGCGTCACCCGTTCGCTTAATAAGCTGTTGATGTAAAAAGCAAAGGGCTCCTTCGGGAGCCCTTTTTTGTGGCTGACTGGCAATCGGCACGACCCTTGCTACGGTTCTTTCTTTCGCGGTGCTATCAAATTAATGGCACCCGTGGTGGAGGGATTTACCGTGTCTGCCGTTCTCTCATTGTTACAAAGCCGGCTGTTGCGGCCGGTGTTCGTTACCCTAGGTATCGCTCTTTTGGTGCAAGTGCTGGTGGCCGTTGCCCTGACGCGAAGCACCGTGACGGCGTTGGAAGCGGATTTAAGCAACCGCCTGGGGGCCGACAGCCAGAAACTGTCAGGCGAATTGGCGCAAGCCGGCAAGGAAGTCACCTCGAGCCTGGACAGCTTGTCTTCGAGCACGCGCCAGCGTCTGACCGCGGGGCTTTCCACGCGCCTGCAAGAGGAGCAGAAGCAACTGCGTGCGACCCTGGAAAAAGACCTGCAGGATTCGGCCAATGACATGGCCCAACTGCTGGCGTCGGTGGCGCCCCGCGCCATGTGGGACAGCGACGTGCCGACGTTGTCGGAGTTCGCCCGGCGCGCCCAGCGCAATCCCAACGTGTTGTTCGTGGTGTATGACGACGCGGCTGGCGAGCACCTGACCCGTTACCTCAATCGCGAAAACCCGATCAACCAGGCACTGCTGGACAAGGGCAAGGGCGACCGAGCCTTGGACAAGGTCCTGGATGCGGCTAAAAACGACCCATCGGTGTTCTACGTCGAGGCGTCCATCAGCCCCAACGGCACCGAGATTGGCAAAGTCCGCATGGGCGTTTCGACCAAAGCGGTAGAGGCCGACCTGGCAGCCCTGGACAAGCGCTTTGCTGCCTTGATCGCCAGCAGCGATCAGTTGGTCGGTGACAGCCTCAAGGGCGCCGCCGCCGACAGCGCAGCGGCCATGGGCGCGCGCCTGCAATCGGCGCAAGCCACCGCCACCCAGATGACCGCCAACACCAGCAGCGCCGTACAGGACGCTGCGGGAGCGCTGCGCTGGCGCATCGGTATGGGGCTCGCCATTGTCGGGTTTGGCGTATTGCTGTTGATCGCCATCGTGCTGGGGCGGCGTGTGGTCAATCGGCTGAAGTTGTTGATTGCCGCCATGGACGACCTGGCGGCGGGCGAGGGCGACCTCACCAAGCGTGTGCAGATCAACAGCAAGGACGAAATCGGCGACATGGCCTCGGCGGTCAATCGCTTTGTGGATAAGTTGCAGCCGATCGTGCGTGAGGCGGGCGACGTAGCGCAGCGCACCGGTGTCGAAATCGGCGCCATGACTTTACGCAATGCCGGGGCTGATAAGGCGGCCGGTTTGCAGCGCGACGAAGTTGCCGAAAGCCTGCGCGCGCTTTCGCAAATGGCCGATGAGGCCCAGGCCGAAAGCCATGCGATGCAGGCAGCGTTGCAGCAGGTGGTGGATATTCGCCAGGCCACGGATGAAAACTCACGGACCTCGGCAGAGGTCGGCAGCCTGATCGAGGCGCTCGCGGGGCAAGTGCAGGCCGGTTCCCAGGTGATCGAGCGGTTGGCGCAGCAAAGCGAGCAAATCGAAGTGGTGTTGACGGTGATCCACGGGATTGCCGAGCAGACCAACTTGCTGGCCCTGAACGCGGCGATTGAAGCAGCGCGTGCCGGTGAGACCGGGCGAGGTTTTGCGGTGGTGGCAGACGAAGTGCGGGCGCTGGCAAGTAAAACCCAAAGCTCCACCGGCGACATCCAGGCGCATATCGTTGCATTGCAACAGGGTGCGCGCGAGGCCGTGGAAACCATCAGCAAGGCCGGGCGTCAGGCGAATGAAGGGTTGTTGGTGCTGCGCGACAGTGTGCGCTTGCAGCAGTCGGTGCAGGCTTCGGTGGAGCAGGTGCATGCGGCGATTGGCCTGGCGACGCGTGCGGCCGAGCATCAAGCTCAGGGCGCGCATGCAGTGCGTGGGCGGGTCGAGGTGATCCATGCCCAGGCTGAGCGGGCCGCGCAGGCGGTGGTGGAAACCACGGCCAGTGGCAAGGTGCTGGATGGGTTGGCGGCACAGTTGAAGGCGAGCTTGGGGCAGTTTCGGGCTTAGCGTCGTCTGCACCGGCCTCATCGCAGGCAAGCCAGCTCCCACATTTGACCGAGTTCCAACGTTGGAATGCAATCGAGTGTGGGGGCTGACTTGCCTGCGATAGTGGTCTCAGCGACTCAAATACATCCGCGTCGTCAGCAGGTACACCGGCAACCCCGACACCAGAATCAACAACGCCGCATACGGCGCCGCCGCCGCAAACTCCACATTCGAGGTATGCGCCCACACGGCTGTGGCCAGGGTATTCAACCCTGTGGGGCTGAGCAGCAAAGTCGCCGTCAGCTCCTTCATTGCATCCAGAAACACCAACGCAAACGCCGCCCCCAATGCCGGGAAAATAATCGGCAAGGTTACCCGGCAAAACGCGCTGAATGACGAGGCGCCCAGCGTGCGTGCAGCTTCTTCCAGTTGCGGCGCAGCTTTGTTCAGTGCGGTTCGAATCGGCGCTTGAGCAAGCGGCAGAAACAACAGCGCATAAGCAATCAGCAGCAGCGCCGAGGTCTGATACAGCGCGGGCACGTAATGCAGTGCGAAGTACACCAGCGTCAGCGCAATCACCAGCCCTGGCAGGGCATGCAGCAGATAAGGCAGGCGCTCAGCCCAGATCGCCAACTGGCCTTTGTAGCGCACCACCAGCAGGCCTACCGGCACAGCCAATACCAGACAAAGCGCAGCGCCGCCCAAGGACAATGCCAGCGAAGACATCAATGCCTCGCCAATTTCGGCCACCGGGAATGCCGCCGATGAACCCACCGCCAGCCAATAAGCGAGCATCCCCAACGGAATGCCGCTACCGATGACCGCCAGCGCCAGGCAATACAGCTGGCCCACGGTCGACCATTTGCCCAGCTTCACCTGTTCCGCATGCCGCGCCGCGCCCTGGCCGATGCGCACATGCCGGCCCTTGCCGCGCACCCGCAGCTCCAGCCATAGCAGCGTCAGGCACATCACCAGCAGCACCGCCGAGAGCATCGCGGCATTGGCGTTGCTGAATTCCAGTTCGAACTGTTGGTAGATCGCGGTGGTAAAGGTTTGCAGGCCGATGATCGACAGTGCGCCGAATTCCACCAGCATATGCAGCGCGATCAGCAGCGCTCCGGCCAGCAGCGAAGGCCAGAGCAACGGCAGTGTAATTCGAAAAAATACGCCCCAGCGATTCAGTCCCAGCGTGCGGGCGGACTCTTCAAGGGATGGATCAAGATTGCGCAATGTCGCCGCCACCGGCAGAAACACCAGTGGGTACTTGGACAGGGTCATCACCAGGATCGCCCCGCCCAGGCCCTCGAAGTTGGCGCTCAGCGAGACCCAGGTGAAGCTGCTGACGAACGCAGGCACTGCGAACGGCAGGCACAGGATCACGCCCCAGATGCGCCGCCCCGGCAGGTTGCTGCGCTCCAGTAGCCACGCCAGTGACAGGCCGATTACGCCGCACGCCACGGTCACCCCAACCATCAATGCCAGGGTGTTGCGCAGCAGTCCGAATACATACGGCCGCCACAGCAGATGCACCGCCTCCGCCCAGCCCGCCTGCCAGGCCTTGGTGCCGACATACACCAGCGGCAGCAGGCTCAAGCCCACCAGAAACAGCACGGGCAGCAGCAGCCAGATCGACGGGCGTTTGCGCCGGGGTATGAACCCGGCGGCGGAAAGCGATGGGTTCATCAGTTCAAGCCAACGTCACGTTCCAGGTCCAGGGCTTCTTCGGCATTGCCAAGGTCGGCCGGGGTGACTTTCGGCGGCTGCAGCTCGCTGAACGGCTTGAGGCCACGATTGGATTGCATGCCTTTGCGCAGCGGGTATTCAGCCGAGGTGTTAGTGATCACACGCTGGCCTTCTTCACTGGCCATGAAGGCGAGCAACTGTTGAGCTTCTTTGGGATGTTTGCTGGATTTCAGCGCGGCAGCGGAAGACACGGTGATCAGGCCACCGGCGTCGCCATCGGTGAAGTAGTGCAGTTGCGAATCCAGGTTGGTTTTTTCTTTTTTCAGGGCGAACCAGTAGTAGTTGTTCACCAGCACGGTGGCGACTTCGCCGTTCTCCACGGCTTTGAGGGCGACCATGTTGTTGCTGTAAACCTTGCCGAAGGCGCGCAGGCCGGTCAGCCATTCTTCAGCCGCTTCGCGCCCGTGCAGCTTGATGATGGCTACCGCTTGCTCCTGGAATGCGCCGCTGGTGGGCACAAAGCCGACTTTGCCTTGCCACTCGGGGCCGGCGAAATCGAGCACCGATTTGGGCAGGTCTTTTTCGGCGATCAGTTTGGGGTTGAAGGCCACGACGCGGGTGCGAGCGGTTACGCCCATCCAGTCACCGTTGCTGCCGACGTAATCCTTGGGCAACACGTCCAGCGTGCTCGCATCAATTTTGGCCAGCAGGCCTTGCTCGCCGAGTTTGTTCAGCGGCGGCGACTCTTCGGTGTAGATCACATCGGCAGGGGAGCGCTCGCCTTCTTCCACGACCTGGCTGGCGAGCTGGTTGCTGCTGCCTTTGCGCACGTTGACGTGAATGCCGGTCTTGGCTTCGAAGGCCTTGGCGAGTTCATCGCCGACTTCTTTGTGCTGGCCGTTGTAGAGGGTCAGGGAAACCTTGTCGGCGGAGTAGGCGGTGGGCGAGAGTAGGGTCAAGCCGAGCAGGGTGAGGGTCAGGCCACGCAGAAGGGATGTCTTGAGACGGTTATCGCGGATCATCATCCGAAGTGTTCCTCGCTTGTATGCAACAAATCATTGCAAGGATAAACGATAAAACTTCTCAAGTGCGGACGAGGGGAGAATCCTTGGGGAAGTTTTCAAACCCCGGAAACGAAAAAACCCGCTTTCGCGGGTTTGATCTGAATTTGGTGCCCAGGAGAAGACTCGAACTTCCACGACCTTGCGATCACCAGCACCTGAAGCTGGCGTGTCTACCAATTTCACCACCTGGGCATTATCAACAACGCTTGCGCCGTTGATGGAGCGAACTATACGGAGCGCTTTTAAATCTGTAAACCCCTGATATCAAAAATATAAATCGATATTCTTGTTAAAAATCAAAGGTCTGAAACGAAAAAACCCGCTTTCGCGGGTTTGATCTGAATTTGGTGCCCAGGAGAAGACTCGAACTTCCACGACCTTGCGATCACCAGCACCTGAAGCTGGCGTGTCTACCAATTTCACCACCTGGGCAACATCAACAACGTTGCCGTCGTCGATGGCGCGCACTATACGGAGACGCTTTTGCGCTGTAAAGCCCTGCCATGAAAAAAGCCTGGAAAATTTCGCCAATGGTCATGCAAGGTGCTTTCCGAGGGCGGCAAAGGCCTTTTAAACACTTGTCGACACCTGAAATTTCCCGTTTCAATACGCGTATGCCAAACTAACCCGCATATAGACAAGGTGAAAACTCTCTAATGGCCGATTGGCAGTCCCTCGATCCCGAGGCCGCTCGTGAAGCGGAAAAATATGAAAACCCTATTCCTAGCCGCGAACTGATCCTGGCGCATCTCGCCGATCGTGGTTCGCCTGCTAGCCGCGAGCAGCTGGTTGAAGAGTTCGGTCTGACCACCGAAGACCAGCTCGAAGCCCTGCGCCGCCGTTTGCGTGCCATGGAGCGCGATGCTCAACTGATCTACACCCGTCGTGGCACCTATGCGCCTGTGGATAAGCTCGACTTGATCCTGGGCCGCATCGCCGGCCATCGGGATGGCTTCGGCTTCCTGATCCCGGATGACGGCAGCGACGACCTGTTCATGAGCCCGGCGCAAATGCGCCTGGTATTCGACGGCGACCGTGCCCTGGCGCGCGTTTCCGGTCTGGACCGTCGTGGTCGCCGTGAAGGCGTGATCGTCGAAGTGGTGTCCCGTGCCCACGAGTCCATCGTGGGTCGTTACTTCGAAGAAGGCGGCATCGGCTTTGTGGTGCCGGATAACCCGAAGGTCCAGCAGGAAGTGCTGATCACCCCGGGCCGCAATGGTGCCGCCAAGGTTGGCCAGTTCGTCGAGGTGAAAATCACCCACTGGCCAACGGCGCGCTTCCAGCCACAAGGCGATATTGTTGAAGTGGTCGGCAACTACATGGCGCCGGGCATGGAAATCGACGTTGCGCTGCGCACCTACGATATCCCTCACGTCTGGCCCGAGGCTGTGCTCAAGGAAGCCGCCAAGCTCAAGCCGGAAGTGGAAGATAAAGACAAAGAAAAACGCATCGACCTGCGCCATCTGCCGTTCGTCACTATCGACGGCGAAGATGCCCGCGACTTCGACGATGCGGTCTATTGCGAAGCCAAGCCTGGCAAGCTGCGCCTGTTCTCCGGCGGCTGGAAGTTGTTCGTCGCGATTGCCGACGTGTCCAGCTACGTGAAGATCGGTTCGGCCCTGGACAACGAAGCCCAGGTGCGCGGCAACTCCGTGTACTTCCCTGAGCGCGTGATCCCGATGCTGCCTGAGCAGCTGTCCAACGGCCTGTGCTCCCTGAACCCTAAAGTCGACCGTTTGGCCATGGTGTGCGAGATGACCATCTCCAAAACCGGCGAAATGACCGACTACCAGTTCTACGAAGCGGTGATCCACTCCCAGGCGCGCCTGACCTACAACAAGGTCAGCACCATCCTGGAAGCACCGAAGACCAGCGAAGCCAAGGCCCTGCGTGGCGAATATGCCGACGTCGTGCCGCACCTCAAGCAGCTTTACGCGCTGTACAAGGTGTTGCTGGGCGCACGTCATGTGCGTGGCGCAATCGACTTTGAAACCCAGGAAACCCGGATTGTGTTCGGCTCCGAGCGCAAGATCGCGGCGATTACGCCGACGACGCGTAACGATGCGCACAAGCTGATCGAGGAATGCATGCTGGCGGCCAACGTGGCCACCGCAGAATTCCTGAAAAAGCACGAAATTCCTGCCCTGTACCGCGTGCATGACGGCCCGCCACCGGAGCGCCTGGAAAAACTGCGCGCCTTCCTCGGCGAGCTCGGCCTGTCTCTGCACAAAGGCAAGGACGGCCCGACGCCGAAGGATTACCAGGCGTTGCTGGCCAGCATCAAGGACCGTCCGGATTACCACGTGATCCAGACCGTGATGCTGCGCTCCCTGAGCCAGGCGGTGTACAGCGCTGATAACCAGGGCCACTTCGGCCTGAATTACGAGGCGTACACCCACTTCACTTCGCCGATTCGTCGTTACCCGGACCTGCTCACGCACCGGGCGATTCGCAGTGTGATCCACTCCAAGCAGAACACCCCGCACGTCAAGCGCGCCGGCGCCATGACCATTCCGAAGGCACGGATCTATCCGTACGACGAAGCGGCTCTGGAACAGCTGGGCGAACAGTGCTCGATGAGCGAGCGCCGCGCCGACGAAGCCACTCGCGACGTAGTGAACTGGCTCAAGTGCGAGTTCATGAAAGACCGCGTGGGCGAGTCGTTCCCGGGTGTGATCACCGCCGTGACGGGTTTCGGCCTGTTCGTCGAGCTGACCGACATCTACGTCGAAGGCCTGGTGCACGTCACTGCGCTGCCGGGCGACTACTACCACTTTGACCCTGTGCATCACCGCCTGGCGGGCGAGCGCACCGGTCGCAGCTTCCGTTTGGGCGACACCGTGGAAGTGCAGGTCATGCGCGTCGACCTCGACGAGCGCAAGATCGACTTCGGCATGCCCGACAAGCCGACCGAAACGCCGGCTGGCCGTAAAAAGCGTGGCAGCGAACCGACTGCACCCGCCAGCAAAGGCAAGGGCGCGCCTGCGAAAGCAGCTGCCGCCGAGCCTGCGCCAGCCAAGGCCGGTCGTCGTTCGTCCACCAAGGAAAAGGCCCCTGAGGCCTACCGCCCGAGCGATGCTGCGGCGAAAAACGCCGAAGTGCGCAAGAGCCGTGAGTTGAAGCAGCAGTTGCTCAGCGAAGCCAAAAGCGGTGGTAAAGCGGCGTCTGGGGGAAAGTCCCACGGGGCGGAAAAGCCTTCGAGCAAACCGAGTAAACACCGTAAAGGCCCGCCTAAAGCGGGCTCGGCCCCCGCGAAGAGCGGCGGGTCGCGCAAACCTAAGGCCAAGTCATGAGTCTGGAAAAAATCTACGGCGTGCACGCCGTAGAAGCACTGCTGCGTCATCACCCTAAACGCGTCAAGCAGGTGTGGTTGGCCGAAGGCCGTAGCGAGCCGCGCGTGCAAGCGCTGGTCGAACTGGCCACGCAAAACAAGGTTGCGATCGGTCAGGCCGAGCGCCGTGAGATGGACGTGTGGGTTGAAGGCGTTCACCAGGGCGTGGTTGCGGACGTAAGCCCGAGCCAGGTCTGGGGCGAAGCGATGCTCGACGAGCTGCTCGACCGTACCGAAGGCGCACCGCTGTTGCTGGTGCTGGACGGCGTGACCGACCCGCACAACCTCGGCGCTTGCCTGCGTTCGGCCGATGCTGCCGGTGCGCTGGCGGTGATCGTGCCTAAAGACAAGTCGGCAACCCTGACGCCGGTCGTGCGTAAAGTTGCGTGCGGCGCGGCGGAAGTGATTCCGCTGGTGGCCGTGACCAACCTGGCGCGCACTCTGGAGAAACTCCAGCAGCGCGGCCTGTGGGTCGTGGGCACGGCGGGCGAGGCCGAGGTCAGCATTTATGACCAGGACCTCACCGGCCCGACCATCCTGATTATGGGTGCCGAAGGCAAAGGCATGCGCCGCCTGACCCGCGAGCACTGCGATTACCTGGTGAAACTGCCGATGGCCGGTAGCGTCAGCAGCCTCAACGTGTCGGTTGCCACCGGCGTGTGCCTGTTCGAAGCCCAGCGCCAGCGTGGCGTCAAGGCCAAGAGCAAGAAGTAACCCGATCAAAAATCTGGGGGCCGCGCTTGTGTGGGAGCTGGCTTGCCTGCGATAGCATCACCTCTGTATCACTGATACACCGAGGTGCCTGCATCGCAGGCAAGCCAGCTCCCACAGAATGTCAGCGCCCGCAGTCGTTTCAGGGTGTTTAGGAGATTGTTCAAATAATCACCAATCACCTTGCGCCGTTTCTCCCCCTTCTCTACAATTGCGCCCCTTGCCTTCCTGGCAGGCACTTATGTGCCTCCCTGCGGCAAGATCCATAAGTGTCATTCACTCCTTGTCTGACCGTTTTTGAGCGGCAGGCTACAACCCGTAAGGAGCATTCATGCGTCATTACGAAATCATCTTTTTGGTCCACCCGGATCAAAGCGAGCAAGTCGGCGGCATGGTTGAGCGTTACACCAAGCTGATCGAAGAAGACGGCGGCAAAATCCACCGTCTGGAAGATTGGGGCCGTCGTCAACTGGCCTACGCAATCAACAATGTTCACAAGGCTCACTACGTGATGCTGAACGTTGAGTGCACTGGCAAGGCCCTGGCCGAGCTGGAAGACAACTTCCGCTACAACGATGCAGTGATCCGTAACCTGGTCATCCGTCGCGAAGAAGCCGTTACCGGCCAATCCGAGATGCTCAAGGCTGAAGAAAACCGCAGTGAGCGCCGTGAGCGTCGCGACCGTCCTGAGCACGAAGGCGCTGAAAGCGCTGATAGTGATGACAGCGACAACAGCGATAACGCTGACGAGTAATCCACGGACCTTTTAAGGAGCCTATCAAATGGCACGTTTCTTCCGTCGTCGTAAATTCTGCCGCTTCACCGCTGAAGACGTGAAAGAGATCGATTACAAAGATCTCAACACTCTGAAAGCCTACGTATCCGAGACCGGCAAAATCGTTCCAAGCCGTATCACCGGTACCAAAGCACGTTATCAGCGTCAGCTGGCCACCGCTATCAAGCGCGCCCGCTTCCCTGGCCCTGCTGGCCTACACCGACAGCCACGGCCGCTGAGACCGGGCAGTCGACAAGTAGTAAGGGATTGAATGCATGCGCGCCTTAGCTGAGTTCATCATGCGCGGTCGCGTGCAGGCCACTCTGGTAGTGGCCGGATGTGCGGCATTGCCGCTGCTTTATTGGTTGGGTGCTGCTGCAGGTTGCCTTGTGCTCCTGCGGCGCGGTTTGAAGGACGCCCTTGGCGTTCTTGCCCTGGGATTGTTGCCGGCCTTGATCTGGTGGCTTCAATTCGGTGATCCACGGGTACTTCTGGTACTGCTGGGGTCGTCGAGCCTTGCGTTGGTTTTACGCGCAAGTGAGTCCTGGGTCCGCACGCTGCTGGTCAGCGTGGCATTGGGGTTGGTGTACTCAGTGATGCTTGGCGCGGCTTTCCGCCCGCAAATCGAAGCGCTGTCGCAAGAGATCGTCAAGATCCTGCCGATGGCCCTCGGGGATCTCTACCAGCAATTGTCGGTAGATGAGCGAGCGCGGTTTGCGTCACTGATTGCCCCGGTCCTGACCGGCCTGATTGCGGCTTTGTTGCAGGTCGTCAGCGTGCTGAGCCTGATTGTTGGGCGTTATTGGCAAGCGTTGTTGTACAACCCGGGTGGTTTTGGTCGCGAATTTCGCAGTATCAGAATCCCAGCGGGGCCGGCGATGTTGCTGCTGGCGTGCATGGTTGTCGGGCCGAACTTCGGCCCACAGATGGCCTTGCTGGCGCCGATTTGCAGCGTACCGCTGGTGTTTGCCGGGCTGGCCCTGATGCATGGGCTGGTCGCGCGAAAGCGCCTGGCCAAGTTCTGGCTGGTGGGGTTGTACGTCACGATGTTGCTGTTTATGCAGCTGATCTATCCGTTACTCGTGGTGTTTGCCATTGTCGACGGCCTGATTGATTTTCGCGGTCGTCTGGCGTCGAAAGACGCCGATAACGCGAACGGTGAAGGTTAAAAGTTAGAGGATTTTCACATGCAACTGATCCTTCTGGAAAAAGTCGCCAACCTGGGCAACCTGGGCGACAAAGTGAACGTTAAGGCCGGCTACGGTCGTAACTACCTGCTGCCATACGGCAAAGCCACCGCTGCAACCGCTGCCAACCTGGCTGCGTTTGAAGAGCGTCGTGCTGAGCTGGAAAAAGCCGCAGCAGACAAAAAAGCTTCGGCCGAAACTCGCGCTGCCCAACTGGCTGAGCTGGAAGTGACTATCACTGCCACCGCCGGTGACGAAGGCAAGCTGTTCGGTTCGATCGGCACCCACGACATCGCTGATGCACTGACCGCCTCCGGCGTTGAAGTGCAGAAGAGCGAAGTTCGTCTGCCGAACGGCACCATCCGCAACGTAGGCGAATTCGACGTAGCCGTGCACCTGCACGCCGAAGTTGAAGCCACCGTACGCGTTGTAGTGGTAGCAGCTTAAGCAACACCTAACTGACTGGCACCTCGCGTGCCAGGCGGTTAACATCGGGCACGATCCTGTTTACAGGTCGTGCCTTTTGTTTTTCTACACACCCCTAATTCCAAGTGGCCATGAACGATATTTCAGCTCCTGAGCAATACGATCTGCAAACCGCTGCCCTGAAGGTGCCGCCGCATTCCATCGAGGCCGAACAGGCCGTGCTCGGTGGCTTGATGCTGGACAACAACGCCTGGGAACGTGTGCTGGATCAAGTCTCGGACGGTGATTTCTATCGCCATGACCACCGCCTGATCTTCCGCGCCATCGCCAAACTGGCCGACCAGAACTCACCGATCGACGTGGTGACCCTGGCCGAGCAGTTGGACAAGGAAGGCCAGACTTCCCAGGTCGGCGGCCTGGGCTACCTGGGTGAGCTGGCGAAAAACACGCCATCCGTCGCCAACATCAAGGCCTATGCGCAGATCGTTCGCGAGCGCGCCACCTTGCGCCAGTTGATTGGCATCAGCACCGAAATCGCCGACAGCGCCTTCAACCCTGAAGGCCGTACTGCCGCCGAGATTCTCGATGAGGCTGAACGGCAGATCTTCCAGATCGCCGAAGCCCGCCCGAAGACCGGCGGCCCGGTCAGCGTCAACGACCTGTTGACCAAGGCCATCGACCGTATCGATACCTTGTTCAACACCGACAACGCCATCACCGGTATTTCCACCGGCTATACCGACCTCGACGAGAAGACCAGCGGCCTGCAGCCGTCCGACTTGATCATCGTCGCCGGCCGTCCGTCCATGGGTAAAACCACCTTTGCGATGAACCTGGTGGAAAACGCCGTGTTGCGCAGCGACAAAGCCGTGCTGGTTTACTCGCTGGAGATGCCAGGCGAATCGCTGATCATGCGTATGCTCTCGTCGCTCGGCCGTATCGACCAGACCAAGGTACGTGCCGGCCGCCTGGAAGACGACGATTGGCCGCGCCTGACGTCGGCGGTCAACCTGCTCAATGACCGCAAGCTGTTTATCGATGACACCGCCGGTATCAGCCCATCGGAGATGCGCGCGCGTACCCGCAGGCTGGTGCGTGAACACGGCGACATCGCCCTGATCATGATCGACTACCTGCAGCTGATGCAGATCCCAGGCTCCAGCGGCGACAACCGTACCAACGAGATTTCCGAAATCTCCCGGTCGCTCAAAGCCCTGGCCAAGGAATTCAACTGCCCGGTGGTGGCGCTGTCCCAGCTCAACCGTTCCCTCGAGCAACGCCCGAACAAACGCCCGGTGAACTCCGACTTGCGGGAATCCGGAGCGATCGAGCAGGATGCCGACGTGATCATGTTCGTGTACCGCGACGAGGTGTATCACCCCGAGACGGAGCACAAAGGCATTGCCGAAATCATCATCGGCAAGCAGCGGAACGGGCCGATCGGCTTTATCCGCCTGGCGTTTATCGGTAAGTACACGCGCTTCGAGAACCTGGCGCCGGGCAGCTATAACTTCGACGATGACGAGTAAGTTTCAGCGCCTGTAAGGGCCTTATCGCAGGCAAGCCAGCGCCCTCATTTGAAGATACTCACAGTTCAAGTGTGGGCGCTGGCTTGCCTGCGATTGCATCACCACAATTCCGACCATTACCGTCGGAATTGGTCAAAATTTGTGCTATATTCCGCGCCCGCGATTTTTCATCTCAACACCGGTCACCGTCATGCAAACAGCCAAGCCGTTATTTGACTATCCCAAGTACTGGGCCGAATGTTTCGGTCCTGCGCCATTCCTGCCGATGAGCAGGGAGGAGATGGATCAGCTTGGCTGGGATTCCTGCGACATCATCATCGTCACCGGTGATGCGTATGTGGATCACCCATCGTTCGGCATGGCCATCATCGGCCGGCTGCTGGAGTCCCAGGGCTTTCGCGTCGGGATTATTGCCCAGCCGAACTGGCAGTCCAAAGACGACTTCATGAAGCTCGGCGAGCCGAACCTGTTCTTCGGCGTCGCGGCCGGCAACATGGACTCGATGATCAACCGCTACACCGCCGACAAGAAAATCCGTTCCGACGACGCCTACACCCCAGGCGGCATGGCCGGCAAACGCCCGGACCGCGCCAGCCTGGTGTACAGCCAGCGTTGCAAGGAAGCCTACAAGAACGTGCCGATCGTGCTCGGCGGCATCGAAGCGTCCCTGCGCCGCATCGCCCACTACGATTACTGGCAGGACCGTGTGCGCAACTCGATCCTGATCGATGCCTGCGCCGACATCCTGCTGTACGGCAACGCCGAGCGGGCCATCGTCGAAGTTGCCCAGCGCCTGTCGTGGGGCCACAAGATCGAAGACATCACCGACGTGCGCGGCACCGCGTTCATTCGCCGTGACACGCCTGAAGGCTGGTACGAGGTGGACTCCACGCGTATCGACCGTCCGGGCAAGATCGACAAGATCATCAACCCGTATGTGAATACCCAGGACACCCAGGCCTGCGCCATCGAGCAGGAAAAAGGCCCGGTTGAAGACCCGGAAGAAGCCAAGGTCGTACAAATTCTTGCCAGCCCGCGCATGACCCGTGACAAGACGGTCATTCGTCTGCCGTCCATGGAAAAAGTCCGTGGCGACTCGGTCCTGTACGCCCACGCCAACCGCGTGCTGCATCTGGAAACCAACCCAGGCAACGCCCGCGCCCTGGTGCAGAAGCACGGTGAAGTGGACGTGTGGTTCAACCCGCCGCCCATCCCGATGACCACCGAAGAAATGGACTACGTGTTCGGCATGCCGTACGCCCGCGTCCCGCACCCGGTGTACGGCAAGGAAAAGATCCCCGCTTATGACATGATCCGTTTCTCGGTAAACATCATGCGTGGCTGCTTTGGTGGCTGCACCTTCTGCTCGATCACCGAGCACGAAGGCCGCATCATCCAGAACCGTTCCGAAGAGTCGATCATTCGCGAGATCGAAGAAATCCGCGACAAGGTGCCAGGCTTTACCGGCGTGATCTCCGACCTCGGCGGCCCGACCGCGAACATGTACCGTATCGCCTGCAAGAGCCCGGAAATCGAATCCGCGTGCCGCAAGCCGTCGTGTGTGTTCCCGGGCATCTGTCCGAACCTGAACACCGACCACTCGTCGTTGATCCAGCTGTATCGCAGCGCCCGTGCGTTGCCGGGTGTGAAGAAGATCCTGATCGCTTCCGGCCTGCGCTACGACCTCGCGGTCGAGTCGCCGGAGTACGTCAAAGAGTTGGTGACCCACCACGTCGGCGGTTACCTCAAGATCGCTCCGGAACACACCGAGGAAGGTCCGCTCAACCAGATGATGAAACCGGGCATTGGCAGCTATGACAAGTTCAAGCGCATGTTCGAGAAGTACACCAAGGAAGCGGGCAAGGAGCAGTACCTGATCCCGTACTTCATCGCCGCCCACCCCGGCACCACCGATGAAGACATGATGAACCTGGCCCTGTGGCTCAAGGGCAACGGCTTCCGCGCCGACCAGGTGCAGGCGTTCTACCCGTCGCCGATGGCCACTGCCACTGCCATGTATCACTCGGGCAAGAACCCGCTGCGCAAGGTCACCTACAAGAGCGACGCGGTGACCATCGTCAAGAGCGAGGAACAGCGCCGTCTGCACAAGGCGTTCCTGCGCTACCACGACCCGAAAGGCTGGCCGATGCTGCGTGAAGCACTGACGCGCATGGGCCGTGCCGACCTGATCGGGCCGGGTAAAGACCAGTTGATTCCGCTGCACCAGCCGTCCACCGACAGCTACCAGAGCGCCCGTCGCAAGAACTCGACGCCGGCCGGCAGCCACAAGGTTGCCAAGGAAACCACCACCAGGATCCTCACCCAGCACACCGGTTTGCCACCGCGCGGCAGTGATGGCAGCAACCCGTGGGACAAGCGTGAGCAAGCCAAGGCGGCAGCCCAGGCGCGTAACAAGCAGGCGGCTAAAGAACGCAGTGATGCGGCGAAGGGCAAGGGCGGCAAGCCTGCGCGCAAGCCCGTCGTGCCGCGTTGATCGCAACCTGAATATGCAAGACGCCAGCCTCGTGCTGGCGTTTTGCTTTCTATTCGCTGGCGTGCCTGTTTGTTAAGGTGGCGCCCATTAGATCGCCATCGCAGGCAAGCCAGCTCCCACAATTGCAATGCATTTCCCTGTGGGAGCCGGGCTTGCCCGCGATGGGGCCCGCCCGGCCACCCTCATATTCAAGGAAGAACACCCATGAGCAACCCCCTGCTCTCCATCGGCATGGACTCCAACCGCTCCCAATTCATGGCGCGCCAGCGCATCGAAAGCCAGATCAACCTGCCACGGTTGTTCGCCGCCATCGATGCCGACCCCGGCATTGTCGGCGCCGGTGTGGTGTACATCGACGCCGACTTCAATGTCATCACCCTGCGCGAATTCAAGCCCCTCTGCAGCATCAAGCCCAAGCGCATCATTTTGCGCGAGGCGCAGAAGTACATTTCTCCCGCGCAATTTGTAGAACAGGTGAAGACGGATCCCCGTGAAGGCCGCCTCAGGAAAGAGGCGTTTGATATGGGCTTGTCGTGCACCGCCGCGATTATCGGTTGGGTTGTGGTGTTCAGCGGCAGCGTCGCCGTGCCATTTACGGCGGGCGCCAGCGCGTTCGTGGTGGGCATTGGCGTGACGGCGGCGCTGGCCAGCAGTGCGCAATGCGGGTTCGGCGTGGCGCGTACTTACAACGAAGTCCTCGACCCCGACGCCAACGACCGCATGGATGACGCCGAATGGTACGGCGCTGTTTCTACCATCCTCGATACGGCCTCCCTGGTGGGGATCGGCACCGGCGCGCTGACCACGGTGAAACTGCTCAAGGCCAATAAGGCCGCGGCGTTGGGCAAAAGTTGGTATGAATTGCTCAAGGGCCTGAACCGCCAGGAGCGCAAGAAGCTGACCAAGGAGCTGCTAAGCCTGCGCGACCCCAGCCTGACGCCCAAGCTGCTCAAGTTGCAGCAGCGTGCAGGCAAGCTGACCAAAAGCTTCAGCTCCACGGAAATCCGGCATGCCACCCTGACCCAAATGAAAGACGCGTTGGGCGGTATTCTCGGCATCGTGGGCAGCTACCGCACCGGCAGTGTGGGCACCGCCACCACCCTTGCAATCGGCTTGTACGAGGACCTCACCGAATGAAAGGCTTCCCCGACATGGGCAGTTTCCTCGCGCGCTATTTCCCGGTGTTCATGGGCACGATCTTCATGGCGATTTTTTCCGGCGCGTCTGCTGTAGCACTCGCCGGCGTGACGTATTTGCGTGGTGTCGATCCGTCACTTAAATCCGATTACTCCGGCCTGGCAATTTTGCTGCTGGTGGCGGTGCTGGTATTTGGCAATGTAATGATCGCGCGCGGACGCCCCTGGGCCACCGGCCTGGTGGCGGGTTACCTGGGCTGCTGCCTGCTGTTCGTGCTGCCGATGATCCAGTACCCCATTCCCAAGCTGGTCTACGGCTCGGCCGTGCTCTTTCCGCTCCTGGGTTTGTTGCTGCTCAATAGCCAGCGCCACCGCGAAATGCGCCAAAAGCTGCTCGAAGTTCGCCACCTGCGCGAAGCCATGGTCGCCCGCCACAAAACCCGCTGACTGGGTAGATTCACCACCCGGCCTCACACGCACGCCACAAATATGTGCAAGCCTTGCACCACGGCACCCCCGTTGGCGCCGTTTTGGTGCTGTACTGCACCGGGTCTTACGATAAAGCGCAATGACGGCCGCTCTGGCATAAGTCTTGCGCGCTTTGTGCTCATGCCCTGGCTCGCAGGAGGCCGCCGTGTCGATTCATGTCGCGTTGCACCACGTTACGCATTACCGCTACGACCGCGCTGTCGAACTCGGCCCACAGATCGTGCGCTTGCGCCCGGCTGCCCATAGCCGCACGCGGATCTTGTCCTATGCACTCAAAGTGCTGCCCGAGCAGCACTTCATCAATTGGCAGCAGGACCCGCAGGGCAATTACCTGGCGCGTCTGGTGTTCCCGGAAAAGACCGATGAGTTGCGCATTGAGGTCGACCTCGTCGCCGAGATGGCGGTATTCAACCCGTTCGACTTTTTCCTCGAGCCCTACGCCGAAAAAATCCCCTTCAGCTACGCCGCCGATGAGCAGCGCGAGCTGGCGCCGTACCTGGAAACCTTGCCGCTGACGCCAAAGTTTGCCGACTACCTGGCTGGCATCGACCGCACACCGCTACCGGCGGTGGATTTTCTGGTCGGGCTCAATCAGCGCCTGGCGGCCGACATCGGCTATTTGATCCGTATGGAACCGGGCGTACAAACGCCGGAATTCACCTTGGGCGCCGCATCCGGCTCCTGCCGCGATTCAGCGTGGCTGCTGGTGCAACTGCTGCGCAACCTGGGGCTGGCGGCGCGGTTTGTGTCGGGCTACTTGATCCAGCTCACCGCGGACGTCAAAGCCCTGGATGGCCCTTCCGGCACCGAAGTCGACTTCACCGACCTGCATGCCTGGTGCGAAGTGTATTTACCCGGCGCGGGCTGGATCGGCCTGGACGCCACCTCCGGGCTGTTCGCCGGTGAAGGGCATATCCCATTGGCCTGTAGCCCTGATCCTTCGTCCGCTGCGCCAATCAGCGGGCTGGTGGAACCCTGCGAGTGCGAATTTACCCACGAGATGTCGGTGGAGCGCATTTGGGAAGCACCGCGCGTCACCAAGCCCTACACCGAAGAGCAATGGCTGGCGATCCAGGCGTTGGGCCGGCAGATCGACGCCGACCTGCTCAAGGATGACGTACGCCTGACCATGGGCGGCGAGCCGACCTTCGTCTCCATCGATGACCCCGACGGCGCCGAGTGGAATACCGCAGCGCTGGGGCCGGACAAGCGCCGCCTGTCCGCCGAGCTGTTCCAGCGCATGCGCGCGCACTACGCGCCCAAAGGCCTGGTGCACTTTGGCCAGGGCAAGTGGTACCCCGGCGAGCAACTGCCGCGCTGGTCGCTCAATTGCTACTGGCGCCGCGACGGCGTGCCGATCTGGCACAACAGCGCGCTGATCGCCGATGAACAACAGGACTACGGCGCCGATGGCGTGATGGCCGGGCGTTTCCTCGCCAGTGTCGCCGAACGCCTGAAACTGCCGGCACGCTTTGTGTTCCCGGCTTTCGAAGACAACTTCTACTACCTGTGGCGCGAAGGTGCGCTGCCGCAAAACGTCACCGCCCAGGACCCGCGCCTGAGTGATGACCTGGAGCGCGAGCGCCTGCGCAAAGTGTTTAGCCAGGGCCTGGATAAAGTCATCGGCCAAGTGCTGCCGCTGGCGCGCACGGCGGCCAATGACCGCTGGCAGAGCGGGCGCTGGTACCTGCGTGACAACCACTGCCGTCTGGTGCCAGGTGATTCGCCGTTGGGTTACCGCCTGCCATTGGCCTCGCAACCGTGGGTGACGGCGGCAGAGTATCCGTTTGTGCATCCCACCGACCCGAATCAGGATCAGCCGGAACTGCCGACCACCGCGCAATTGCACAGCCATGACACGCCTGCGCCGAGCGACGAGCGCGAGCCCAAGGTCGACGAATCCGCCGACTGGCTGACCCGCACCGCCTTGTGTGCCGAAGCACGGGACGGGCGCTTGTACCTGTTTATGCCGCCGCTGGAACGCGTTGAGGATTACCTGGAGTTGGTGGCGGCCATCGAAGCCACCGCCGAAGAGCTGCATTGCCCGGTGTTGCTGGAAGGTTACGAACCGCCGTTCGATACACGCTTGAGCAACTTCCGGGTCACGCCCGACCCCGGTGTGATCGAGGTCAATGTGCAGCCATCCGCCACCTGGGATGAGTTGGTGGAACGCACCGAGTTCCTTTACGAAGAGGCGCGGCAAACCCGCCTGACCACCGAGAAGTTCATGATCGACGGGCGCCACACAGGCACCGGCGGTGGTAACCACTTTGTGCTGGGCGGCGCGACGCCGAAAGACTCGCCGTTCCTGCGCCGCCCGGATTTGCTGCGCAGCCTGATCAGCTACTGGCATAACCATCCGTCCTTGTCGTACCTGTTTTCCGGGTTGTTTATCGGCCCGACCTCCCAGGCGCCAAGGGTGGATGAAGCGCGTAACGATGCGCTGTACGAGCTGGAAATCGCCTTCGCGCAAATGCCCGAGCCTGGCGAGGAATGCCCGCCGTGGCTGGTCGACCGGCTGTTGCGCAACCTGCTGATCGACGTGACCGGCAATACTCATCGCGCCGAATTCTGCATCGACAAACTCTATTCGCCCGATGGCGCCACCGGCCGCCTGGGCCTGCTGGAACTGCGTGCGTTTGAAATGCCGCCCCATGCGCGCATGAGCCTTACCCAGCAATTGCTGCTGCGGGCCTTGGTCGCGCGCTTCTGGCGTGAGCCATATGCTCCGCCAAAACTGGCGCGCTGGGGCACTGAGCTGCACGATCGCTTTTTGCTGCCGCACTTTATCGAGCAGGATTTTGCCGATGTGATCGTCGAGCTCAATGCCGCCGGTTACCCGCTGCGGGCCGAATGGTTTGCCGCGCACCTGGAGTTCCGTTTCCCCAAGGTCGGCGACTACGCCGTCAGCGGCATCGAACTGGAACTGCGCCAGGCCCTGGAGCCTTGGCACGTGCTGGGTGAAGAGGGCGCCGTCGGCGGCACGGTGCGTTACGTGGATTCATCCCTGGAACGCTTGCAGGTGAAGTTGAGTGGCCTGGCGCCGCAGCGCTATCTGCTGACCTGCAACGGCATCCCGGTGCCGTTGCAGCCGACCGGGCGTATCGGCGAGTTTGTCGCCGGTGTGCGTTATCGCGCCTGGCAACCCGCCAACTGTTTGCAGCCGACCATCGCGGTGCACGCGCCGTTGGTGTTCGATGTGCTCGACACCTGGATGCAACGCTCGCTGGGCGGCTGCCAGTACCACGTCGCGCATCCGGGTGGGCGCAATTACGACAGCTTGCCGGTGAATGCCAATGAGGCCGAGAGCCGGCGCATGGCGCGGTTTTTCCGCTTGGGACATAGCCCTGGCAAGCTGCCGGTGCCGCCTTTGGTGATTAACGATGAACTACCGATGACCTTGGATTTGCGGCGTTTCCCCAATAAAAAATGACCAATCCCAATGTGGGATGGCTTTTGTGGCGAGGGAGCTTGCTCCCGCTGGGGTGCGAAGCGCCCCCAAAGCAGGCGACTGCTACGCAGTCGAACGGGAGCAAGCTCCCTCGCCACAACAAGCCAGCTCCCACATAAGATCGCGTTGGATTTGAGTTAATCTGAGCCCCCTTGCCTCTGCCGAGCGTTCCATGTCCGACTTGCTCGACCGTTACCCGCTCACCGCGGGCACCTATCACGAACTGCTCGACGACAGTGGCGCGGTGCGTGCCCATTGGCAGCGCCTGCTCGATCACCTGCAACGCAGTACACCCGTGCAACTGGCCCAGCGCCAGGCGTTGCTGACCCGGCAGATCCAGGAAAACGGCGTGACCTACAACGTCTACGCCGACCCCAAAGGCGCCGATCGCCCGTGGGAGCTGGATTTACTGCCCCACGTGCTGGCCGCCGATGAGTGGCAGCACCTGTCGGCCGGTATCGCCCAGCGTGCGCGCTTGCTCAATGCCGTGCTCGCCGACCTGTACGGCCCGCAGCGATTGATCAAAGAAGGCCTGTTGCCGGCCGAACTGGTGTTCGGGCACAACAACTTCCTGTGGCCGTGCCAGGGTATTCAACCGCCGGACGGCGCGTTTCTGCACCTGTATGCCGTGGACCTGGCGCGCACCCCGGATGGCCGCTGGTGGGTCACCGCCGACCGTACCCAGGCGCCATCGGGCGCAGGTTACGCGCTGGAGAACCGCACCATCGTGTCCCGTGCATTCCCGGATCTGTACCGTGATTTGCAGGTGCAGCACCTCACCGGTTTTTTCCGCACGCTTCAGGAAACCTTGGCCCGTCAGGCGCCCGGTGATGACCAGCCGCCGCTGATCGTGCTGCTCACGCCGGGGCGTTTCAACGAAAGCTATTTCGAACACCTCTACCTCGCACGCCAACTCGGCTACCCGCTGGTTGAGGGCGGCGACCTCACGGTGCGCGACAGCACGGTGTTCCTCAAAACCCTCAGCGGCCTGCGCCGGGTGCACGCGATCATGCGGCGCCTGGACGACGATTTCTGCGACCCGCTGGAGCTGCGCACCGACTCGGCCCTGGGCGTGCCCGGCCTGCTGGACGCGGTGCGCCAGGGCAATGTGCTGGTGGCCAATGCCTTGGGCAGCGGCGTGCTGGAGTCGCCCGGTTTGCTCGGCTTTCTGCCGAAGATCAACGAGTTCTTGTTTGGTGAGGAACTGATCCTGCCGTCTATCGCCACCTGGTGGTGCGGCGAGGCGCCGGTGCTGGCCGAAGCCTTGGACAAACTACCGGAATTGCTGATCAAACCGGCGTTCCCCTCGCAAAGTTTCGCGCCGGTATTCGGCCGCGATTTGAACGAAGAACAACGCCTGGCCCTGGCTGAACGCATGCGTGCGCGGCCTTACGCCTATGTGGCCCAGGAGCTGGCGCAGCTGTCCCAGGCGCCGGTGTGGCACACCGTCGACGACCACCTGCAACACCGCGCCATCGGCATGCGCGTGTACGCGGTGGCCAGCGCTGACGGTTACCGTGTACTGCCCGGCGGCTTGACCCGTGTGGCGGCCGAGGCGGATGCCGAAGTGGTGTCGATGCAGCGCGGTGGCGCGAGCAAAGACACTTGGGTACTGGGCGACCGCGCTGTCGGCGGCGAGCTGTGGCGTGCGCAGCGGGCGATTGGCGTACATGACCTGGTGCGGCGCGACCCTTATCTGCCGTCGCGCGTGGTGGAAAACCTGTTCTGGTTTGGCCGTTACTGCGAGCGCTGTGATGACAGCGCGCGCTGGCTGCGTATTGTGCTGGCGCGCTATGTCGATGGCGACGACCCGCAAGCCTTGCAGGCCGCTGTCGAACTGGGCGAGACCTTGCGCTTGTTGCCGGAGGAGGGCGAGTTGCCCGAGCGTCTGCTTGCCGCTTTGCTTGGCGATGACTGGCCGTCGAGCCTGCGCGCCAACCTGCAGCGCTTGCAGTGGGCGGCGTCCCAGGTGCGCGGCAAGTTGTCCCGCGAGAACTGGCAGGCGCTGGTGGAGTTGCAGCGCGAAGCCCTGGAGCTGGAAAGCGAAACCCCGGACTTTGGCGAGTTGCTGGACTTCCTCAACCGTCTGGTGATGTCCCTGGCAGCCTTGTCCGGCTTCGCCCTGGACGACATGACCCGCGACGAAGGCTGGCGCTTTTTGATGATGGGCCGGCGTATCGAGCGCCTGCAATTTCTCAGCAGCAGCCTTGCCGCGTTCCTGCGTGGCGTGGCGGTATTTGATCAGGCCGGGCTGGAATGGCTGCTGGAGCTGGGCAACAGCAGCATCACCTATCGCTCGCGCTACCTGGCGGTGCCGCAACTGATCCCGGTGCTCGACTTGTTGCTGCTCGATGAACAGAACCCGCACGCGGTGCTGTTCCAGTTGAAGCTGGTCAGCCGCACCCTGCGCCGTCTCAATGATGACTTTGGGGTGCCACGGGAAACCGGGCTGGCGCCGTTGGTGGAGCGCCTGTCGCGTTTCGACCTGGGCTGCCTGGAAAACCCGTTGTTTGGCGAATCCAGTGTGCGCGCCGCGTTGGACGGCCTGGCGGACCTGCTGCAAGCGGTCGCCGATGAGAGCGGGCAAGTGTCGGATCGCCTGGCGTTGCGTCATTTTGCCCATGTGGATGATGTCAGCCAGCAAACGGTGTCGGTGTGATGAGTGCGCGCTACCAGATTTTTCACGATACCCATTACCACTACGACAGCCCGGTGTCCCTGGCCCAGCAGTTGGCGCACCTGTGGCCGCGGCCGTGCGCGTGGCAGCGCTGCAGTTCCCAGCAATTGGATATCAGCCCGCAGCCGTCGTCGCGCCGTGATGAGCTGGACGTGTTCGGCAACCCGATCACGCGGCTGGCGTTCGAACGGCCCCATGATGAATTGCTGGTCAATGCCGGGCTGACCGTGGAAGTGTTGGCGCGGCCAACGCTGGATTTTCAGCAGTCGCCGGCCTGGGACCAGACCCGCGACAGCCTGACCTACAGCAGCCAGGTGCTGTCGTCTGAGAGGCTTGAAGCCTGCCGTTATCGTTTCGAGTCGCCCTACGTGCACCTGAAGAACACCTTCGTCGCGTTCTCCGAAAGCTGCTTTCCGCCAGGCGTGCCCTTGCTGCTGGGCGTGCAGGCCCTGATGCAGAAAATCTTCAGCGAATTCACCTTCGATGCCGAAGCCACCCAGGTCGCCACGCCCTTGGTGGAAGTGCTGGAGCGCCGACGCGGCGTGTGCCAGGACTTTGCTCACCTGATGCTCGCGTGCCTGCGCTCGCGGGGCCTGGCCGCGCGTTACATCAGCGGCTACCTGCTGACCCAGCCACCGCCCGGCCAGCCACGGCTGATCGGCGCCGATGCATCCCACGCATGGGTCTCGGTGTTTTGCCCGGAGGCGGGCTGGGTGGATTTTGATCCGACGAATAACGTGCAGCCGGCACTGGAGCACATCACCCTGGCCTGGGGCCGTGATTTCTCTGATGTGTCGCCGTTGCGTGGGGTGATACTGGGAGGAGGGAGCCATGACCCGGAGGTGCGGGTGACGGTGATGCCGCTGGAGTAACAGTGGGTTGTGGTGAGCAGGGAGGGCCTGCTCACCCCAACAAAATTTATTCAGCCGGGTCCTTCGGTGTCTCGGTGTCATCAGCAGCCACTTCACCTTCAGCATCCGGGTTCAGTGCGCCTGCTTCTTCATCTGCAGCGGCTTTCTTGCGTTGCAGCTTTTCCTCTTTCTTCTGCTCCTTGGCCAAGTCTCTCTGACGTTTGGCGAAGGAGTAATTAGGTTTGGCCATGGGCGATCCTCTAGGGTCGAAGGTGAGGGTGGGCGGCGCGCAGCTGCCTTGGGTCGCTATGGTAGCAGCTTAGCAGCGCGATTGGCCTTCACTTACCGCAGGCATACGCGGCCAACAGGCCGTTTAAGAATTGATTGAAGTGCATGGCAGACGCTCCGGTGGGTGATGGAGCGATCATAGGCGGGCGGCGGTTGTTTGGCTGGTAGATTGTGTTGATCAGTCTGATAGCCTAAAGTTGTATACAATCTGTTGATTCAGATCATAAGAATTTCAGCCTGCTTGAGGCACCCTAGCCGCAATACGCGTTTTTTAAACCCTGCCTTGGAGATTCACATGTTTGCCAAAATCGTTGCTGTTTCCCTGCTGACACTGGCGAGCGGCCAGTTGCTTGCTGCAGAGTGCGCGGTCACTGTTGATTCCACCGACCAGATGTCCTTCAACACCAAAGAAATCACCATCGACAAGAGCTGCAAGAAGTTCACCGTGAACCTTGAGCACTCCGGCAGCTTGCCGAAAAACGTCATGGGCCATAACTGGGTACTGAGTTCCGCCGCCGACATGCCTGGCGTTGCCAGCGACGGCATGGCCGCCGGTATCGACAAGAACTACCTCAAAGACGGCGACACCCGCATCATCGCCCACACCAAGATCATTGGTGCTGGCGAGAAGGATTCGGTGACCTTCGATGTGTCGAAACTGGCGGCGGGTACGGATTACGCGTTCTTCTGCTCGTTCCCGGGCCACATCTCGATGATGAAAGGCACTGTGGTCGTCAAGTAACACCGCGTTATCGTTCTTCGCAGGCAAGCCAGCTCCCACATTTGACCGCGTTCCCCTGTTGGAACTCGGTCAAGTGTGGGAGCTGGCGTGCCTGCGAAGTCGATCTAACAAACACCGCTGGACTAACAGGCTTACCTCACGGCGCGAAGGGCATGACCCGCTTGTGCTCAGTCTTGCGGTACGTGTCGCAGATAATCTTGAACGCTTCCTCACGCACCGGCTCGCCGTGCAGGAACGCATCGATCTCGGCGTAGGTCACGCCGTGTGACGCTTCGTCCGGTTTGCCCGGCGACAGGTCTTCAAGGTCGGCAGTCGGGATCTTCTCGACCAGCGACTCCGGCGCACCAAAGTGTCGCGCAATCGCACGTACCTGGTTCTTCACCAATCCGCTCAGCGGCGCCAGGTCGCAGGCCCCGTCACCGAACTTGGTGAAAAAGCCCATCACCGCTTCCGCTGCATGGTCGGTACCGATCACCAGGCCACCGGCCGCGCCGGCGATGGTGTACTGCGCCACCATGCGCATACGCGCCTTGGTGTTGCCCAGCACGAAATCACGCGACACCGCCGCCTTGCCTTCAAACGCCGCCACTTCATTGGCCAGGGCTTTCACCGCCGGGCCGATGTTCACGGTGTGGCGTTCGTCCGGGTCGATAAAGTCCACCGAAGCCTGGGCGTCGTGTTCGTCGAACTGGGTTTCGTAGGGCAGGCGCACCGCGATAAAACGGTAAGCCTCATCACCTGTGCTGGCGCGCAGTTCTTTCATTGCACGCTGGGCCAGCAGGCCGGCGGTCAGGGAGTCGACACCGCCGCTGATGCCCAGCACCAAGCTCTTGAGCCCGGAATTGCGCAGGCAGTCCTGGATAAACCCTACGCGGCGCGCCACTTCGGCCTCAAGGGCGGCCTGGTCGTTGAACGGTGCTTGGACCTTGAGCTGCTGCGCAATCTCACGCTGTACGGCTTGCATGATTCACTCCTTGCTGGAAAGGGCAGGTACTTTGAAAACGTGGCGCAAATAGGCGACAAAATTCGGATCGGTGCAGTGGGTCTTGCCCGCTTCATCGGAAATTTTCGCGACGGGCTGGCCATTGCAGGCGGTCATTTTAAGCACGATGCTCATCGGTTCAACACCCGGAATGTCACAGGTCAGGTTGGTGCCGATGCCGAAGCTGACATTAATGCGACCGCGCAATGCGCGGAAAATCTCCAGGGCCTTGGGCAGCGTCAGGCTGTCGGAGAACACCAGGGTCTTGCTCATCGGTTCGATACCGAGCTTGTGGTAGTGGGCGATGGCTTTTTCGGCCCATTGAATCGGGTCACCGGAGTCGTGGCGCAGGCCGTCGAAGAGCTTGGCGAAGTACAGGTCGAAATCGCCCAGGAACGCGTCGGTGGTGATGCAGTCGGTCAGGGCGATGCCCAGCAGGCCACGGTACTCGCGTACCCAGCAATCGAGGGCGGCGATCTGGCTGTCGATCAGGCGCGGGCCGAGTTGCTGGTGGGCCATGATCCATTCGTGGGCCATGGTGCCCAGGGGTTTCATGTCGAACTCGCGGGCCAGGTGCACGTTGCTGGTGCCGACAAAACGCCCGGGGAAATCGTGCTTGAGCACGCTGACCACTTCTTCCTGCACGCGGTATGAGAAGCGCCGACGGGTGCCGAAATCGGCAACTTGCAGCTCCGAGAGCTCTTCGCTGCTGGCATTGGCGGTCAGCCAGTCGAACTTGCGGTACAGCTGTTCGCGGGCCTGTTCGAGGATGACGGTCTGGTAGCGGTAGCGGTTACGCACTTCGCTGACGATGGCCAGCATCGGCACTTCGAACAGGATCACATGCAGCCACGGCCCGCGCAGGCGGATAAACAGCTCGCCGTTTTCGATGCCGGTTTGCACGTAGCGCAGGTTGAAGCGAAACAGCCCCAGAAAGCGCAAGAAGTCCGGCTTCATAAAGCTGATGCGTTCCAGGAAACCCAGCTGGTCCGGGCTCAGGCTCAGCTCCGCGAGGCGTTCGATCTGGTAGCGAATTTCCGCCAGGTACGGGCGCAGGTCTTCACTGTTGCGGCAACGAAACTCCCATTCAACTTCCACGTTCGGGTAGTTGTGCAGCACCGCCTGCATCATGGTCAGCTTGTAGAAGTCGGTGTCGAGCAAGTTCTGCACGATGCGATCGGCAAACACACTCTCGCTCATAACGGGAATCTCCAGACGGGTCGGCGATGGGCGCCGGCCTTTACGCACTATTAAGGAAGGGTGCTAGTGGCGCATAGACCTGTAGGGTTTTGCCAGTGATTTTTTCAGTGCGGCCAATAGCCTCATCGCAGGCAAGCCAGCTCCCACACTTGAAATACATTCCAAATGTGGGAGCTGGCTTGCCTGCGATGACGGTGGTGCAGCCCAAAAAGAGCTAAACCTGCTCCATCATCCACTTCACAAACTCACGCACCTTGGGCACCTCCGCCGAATGCTCCGGATACGCCAGGTAATACGCATCCTGGCTGGGCATCGCATGCTGCCAGGGAATCACCAGCTTGCCCTCGGCCAGCTCCTCTTCCACCAGAAAGCGCGGCAACAAGGCCACGCCACAGCCGACCTGCGCCGCCCGAATGCACATGTAAAAGGTATCAAAACGCGGCCCGTGGTAACTGTGCTCGGTCTGGTAGCCCTGGCTGGCGAACCAGTCATGCCAGCCCTGCGGTCGCGAGGCGTTCTGCAACAGCACCAGATTGCTCAGTTGCGTGGGGTCGGTAAACGGCTGCGCAGGCAGGCTTTCCGGCGCACACACAGGTACAAGCTCTTCGCTGAACAGTTTCAGGCTCTCGGTGCCCGGCCGTGAGCCCTGGCCGAAGTAGAAGGCCATGTCGGCCTTGCCTTGCAGCAACTCGTCCGGCGCCTGCTCGTTGCACAGGTCCAGGTGGATCTGCGGGTGGCGCAGGCGCCAACCTTTCAGGCGCGGCACCAGCCAGCGCGCGCCGAACGTGTAGGGCGTGGACACGCGCAGCACTTCGGTCTCGCCGCCGTAGGAGCGCAGGTAGTGGGTGGACATCTCCACTTGCGTGAGGATCTTGCGCACCTCCACCAAGTACAGATCCCCCGCCGGGGTCATCTGCAAGCGGCGGCGTACCCGGCGAAACAGCAGGTGTTGCAGCAACTCTTCCAGCTGCGCCACCTGCTTGCTCACCGCGCTTTGCGTGAGGTTCAGTTCCTCGGCAGCGCGGGTGAAGCTCAGGTGACGGGTGGCGGCTTCGAAACACTGCAGGGCGGTGATCGAGGGCAAATGTCTTTTGTTGAGCACGGCACGCCTCTTTTTATTCTTTGCATGAGTAAACGGAATGATATCTCGCCTAATCGTCGTTTGTTGGCAAGTCTTGGGCCAGCTACAAATAAGGTCTGGATCGCCGTGTCTGTGGCGGCGCGAATTTTCTGTTTGAGTTTGAAGGAGTGACCCATGGTTGCCGCATTGCTTGATCGTCTTGGGGTAAACCCGGCGCTGTACCAGTCGGGCAAACAGCCCGTGCATTCGCCGATTGATGGCAGCCGTATCGGCACTGTGCACTGGGAAGGTGCCGCTGAAGTGGAGCAGCAGGTCAGTCGCGCCGAGCATGCATTCGAGGCCTGGCGCAAGGTGCCGGCACCACGTCGCGGCGAGCTGGTGCGTCAATTTGGCGATGTGTTGCGCGAATATAAAGCCGACCTGGGCGAACTGGTGTCCTGGGAAGCCGGCAAGATCACCCAGGAAGGCTTGGGTGAAGTGCAGGAGATGATCGACATCTGCGACTTCGCCGTGGGCCTGTCCCGTCAGTTGTACGGCTTGACCATCGCCTCCGAGCGCCCTGGCCACCACATGCGTGAAACCTGGCACCCGCTGGGCGTGGTCGGCGTGATCAGCGCCTTCAACTTCCCGGTCGCGGTGTGGGCGTGGAATACCACGCTGGCGCTGGTGTGCGGCAACGCGGTGATCTGGAAACCCTCGGAAAAGACCCCGCTCACCGCCTTGGCCTGCCAGGCATTGTTCGAGCGCGTACTGAGGAAGTTCGACGGCGCCCCCGAATACCTCAGCCAAGTGATCATCGGCGGCCGTGACGCCGGTGCGGCGCTGGTGGATGACCCGCGCGTTGCGCTGATCAGCGCCACCGGCAGCACCCGCATGGGCCGCGAAGTGGCGCCGAAAGTCGCCGCCCGTTTCGCCCGCAGCATCCTTGAACTGGGCGGCAACAACGCGATGATCCTCGGCCCAAGCGCCGACCTGGACATGGCCGTGCGCGCCATCCTGTTCAGCGCTGTCGGCACTGCCGGCCAGCGTTGCACCACCTTGCGCCGTTTGATCGCCCATGAGTCGGTCAAGGAAGAAATCGTCACCCGCCTCAAAGCCGCGTATTCCAAAGTGCGCATCGGCCACCCGCTGGAAGGCAACCTGATCGGCCCGCTGATCGACAAGCACGGCTTCGAGAATATGCAGGACGCCCTGGAGCAAGCCTTGAGCGAGGGCGGCAAGGTGTTCGGCGGCAAGCGCCAGTTGGAAGACAAGTTTCCGAATGCCTACTACGTGTCGCCGGCGATCGTGGAAATGCCCGAGCAAAGCGACGTGGTATGCACCGAAACCTTCGCGCCGATTCTGTATGTGGTCGGCTACAGCGACTTCACCGAAGCGCTGCGCCTGAACAACGCTGTGCCGCAAGGCCTGTCGTCGTGCATCTTCACCACCGACGTGCGTGAAGCCGAGCAGTTCATGTCGGCGGTGGGCAGTGACTGCGGCATCGCCAACGTCAATATCGGCCCGAGCGGCGCAGAGATTGGTGGCGCGTTTGGTGGCGAGAAAGAGACCGGCGGCGGCCGTGAGTCGGGTTCGGATGCGTGGCGCGGGTATATGCGTCGCCAGACCAATACCGTGAACTACTCGTTGGAATTGCCGCTGGCGCAGGGCATTACCTTCGACTGATCCCTCAAGTCGAAGGGCGGTCAGTGTGGGAGCGGGCTTGCTCGCGAAGGCGGTGTGTCAGTCAACAGATGTATAACTGATCCACCGCATTCGCGAGCAAGCCCGCTCCCACATTTGGTCTCATTTGCAATTCAGAACAATCGTTGTTTGTTGGGTCTCATCGGAGTCTGGCAATGGCACTGCGCGAAACATGTTTGTGGGAACAACTCACCCCAGGCCGGCCGGACCGCGCCGCGCTCAAGGGCGAGGTCAAGGTCGATGTGTGCGTGATCGGCGCTGGGATCACCGGTTTGTCCGCCGCGATTCACTTGCTGGAGCAAGGTAAAAGCGTCGCCGTGTTGGAGGCTCATCGCACCGGCCATGGCGGTTCGGGGCGTAACGTCGGGCTGGTCAACGCCGGAATGTGGATCCCGCCGGACGAGATCGAAGCCGGTTTTGGCGAGGCGGTGGGCAGTCAGCTCAACCGCATGCTGGGCGCGGCGCCGTCGCTGGTGTTCAGCCTGATCGACAAATACACGATTGATTGCCAACTGCGCCGTGAGGGCACCTTGCACATGGCGCACAACGCCCGTGGCGAGGCGGATTTGCGCAGTCGCGAAGAACAGTGGAAGCGCCGTGGCGCCCCCGTCGAGCTGCTGACGGGCCAAGCGTGCGAACAAGCCACCGGCACCCAAAAGATCGCCGCCGCCTTGCTGGACCGGCGTGCCGGCACCTTGAACCCAATGGCCTATACCACTGGCCTGGCGAATGCCGCCATGGGGCTCGGCGGGCAGTTGTTCGATCATTCGCCGGTCACTCAGCTTGAACGCCAAGGTGCAGTCTGGTCGGTGCAGACAGCCCAAGGTTCAGTGCAGGCGGCGCAAGTGGTGATCGCCTCCAACGCCTATACCGAAGGTGAATGGACTGAGCTGCGGCGCAACTTCTTTCCCGGTTACTACTACCAGGTCGCCTCGGCCCCGCTGACGGACGAAGCCGCCAAACAAATCCTCCCCGGCGGGCAGGGGCTCGTGGGACACACGCCAGGTATTAAGCAGTATCCGCCGCGACGCTGATGGCCGCTTGTTACTCGGCAGCCTGGGCAATGGCAACCAGAAACCGACGTGGTTCCTCAAGGCGTGGGCCGATCGGGTGCAGCAGCATTACTTCCCGTACCTCAAATCGGTGCAGTGGGAGTGCACCTGGACCGGCTGCATCGCCTTCACCCCGGACCACCTGATGCGCCTGTTCGAACCGGCCCCCGGTCTGGTCGCGGTCACCGGTTACAACGGGCGCGGCGTGACCACCGGCAGTGTGGTGGGCAAGGCCTTTGCCGACTACTTGTGTCACCAGAACCCACAGGCGCTGCCGATTCCGTTTGCGCCGATGCAACCGCTGGCCGGGGTGGGCCTGCGCAGTTGCCTGTATGAAGCCGGATTTTCGCTGTATCACGCCGGGCAATGCCTGCGGATCGTGGTCTGATCAGCGAAATAGCTGTCAGAAGCCTGCATTTTCTTAGCAGGCTACTAATCTGTATTGGTGCAAGTCGTAGCAATCACGCACTGTAAATGTGCAGTTCCGTTACGCACATTGTTACAGCTGTAGGAACTGTCGTTTAGGCATCCGGTTGCAGGTGCGACCTGCCAGGGTTGTACTTTTTGGATCCATTGGTTGCACCTTTCGATGCTAGACGGTTGCACGTCCTGGCAAAGGGAGTCGAAACGCCTGTAATAACAATGACACCGTGTCTTTTTGAAGAATAAAAAAGTAATGGCACGCGCCTTGCTCTGGGCTTTCCTGTGAAAGTTTGACGCGAATTCGTAGTGCCAATAAACAAAAACCTCGGAGCACCACTCATGTCCCAGACGTTTTACAAGAAAGGTTTTCTGGCCCTCGCCGTTGCAGCGGCGATGGGTGTTTCTGCGTTTGTTCAAGCTGATGTGAAGATTGGCGTGGCGGGGCCGATGACCGGCGCCAACGCTTCGTTCGGTGAGCAGTACATGAAGGGTGCCGAGGCGGCAGCCGAAGTGATCAACAAGGCTGGCGGCATTAACGGTGAGAAAGTCGTGCTGGTTGCCGGTGACGATGCTTGCGAACCCAAGCAGGCCGTGGCCGTGGCTAACCGTCTGGCGGACCAGGACAAAGTGATCGGCGTGGTCGGGCACTTCTGCTCGTCGAACACCATTCCCGCCTCTGAGGTCTACGACGAAGCAGGCATCATCGCGATCACTCCAGGCTCTACCAACCCACAAGTGACCGAGCGCGGCCTGGGCGCCATGTTCCGCATGTGCGGTCGTGACGACCAGCAGGGCATCGTTGCCGGCGATTACATCGTCGACGTGCTCAAGGGCAAGAAAGTCGCGGTCATCAACGACAAGGACACCTACGGTAAAGGGCTGGCCGATGCCACCGCTGCCCAACTGACCAAGCGCGGCGTCAAGCCAGTGCTGGAAGAAGGCCTGACCCGTGGCGAGAAAGACTTCAGCGCCCTGGTTACCAAAATCCGCTCCCTGGGCGCCGACGTCGTGTATTTCGGCGGTCTGCACCCTGAAGCCGGCCCACTGGTTCGCCAGATTCGTGAAGCCGGCCTCAAGGACGTCAAGTTCATGTCCGATGACGGCGTAGTGACTGACGAACTGGTTGCCACCGCTGGCGGCAAGCAATACGTAGACGGCGTGTACATGACCTTCGGCGCCGACCCGCGTCTGCTGCCAGACAGCAAGGCCGTAGTGGAAGAATTCCGCAAAGCCGGCTACGAGCCAGAAGGCTACACCCTCTATGCCTATGCCTCACTGCAAGCCCTGGCCGCCGGCTTCAACGGCGCCAAGTCCAACAAGGGCGAAGACGCGGCCAAATGGCTGAAAGCTCACCCGGTGAAAACCGTGATGGGTGAAAAAACCTGGGATGCCAAGGGCGACCTGAAAATCTCCGACTACGTGGTTTACCAGTGGGATAAAGACGGCAAATACCACCAGCTGGAAAAGCAGAAGTAAGCCTGAGCGCCACATAACCCCTGTGTGAGCGGGTTTGTGTGGGAGCTGGCTTGCCTGCGATACGGGCACCTCGGTACTTCAGTAATACCCGGGTGATGCAATCGCAGGCAAGCCAGTTCCCACACAGGGCCCCGCTCCCACAGGGGGACTGTGTCGTGATCACGATCTGTCTTTTCCTCCAGAAGCACCGCGCACCCTCCTGTGTGCAGGTGCTCACCGCGTGAGATTGCGTTATGGATGGTATTTTCCTGCAGCAACTGGTCAACGGCCTGACCCTCGGGTCGGTCTACGGCCTGATCGCCATCGGCTACACAATGGTCTATGGCATCATTGGCATGATCAACTTCGCCCACGGCGAGGTTTATATGATTTCCGCTTACCTCGCGGCGATCAGTCTGGCACTGCTGGCTTACTTCGGCATCGAATCCTTCCCGCTGCTCATTCTCGGCACCTTGATCTTCACCGTGGTCGTCACCGGCGTTTATGGGTGGGTCATCGAGCGTGTCGCCTACAAACCGCTGCGCAACTCCACCCGACTGGCACCGCTGATCAGCGCCATCGGTATCTCCCTGATCCTGCAAAACTATGCGCAGATCGCTCAGGGCGCGAAACAACAAGGCATTCCAACCCTGCTGGCCGGCGCCTGGCGCGTTGATATCGGCACGGGTTTTGTGCAGTTGACCTACACCAAGGTGTTTATCCTGGTGGCCGCGTTTCTCGGCATGGGCCTGCTGACCTACATCATCAAATACACCAAGCTCGGCCGCATGTGCCGCGCCACCCAGCAAGACCGCAAGATGGCCTCGATCCTGGGCATCAACACCGACCGCGTAATCTCCTACGTGTTCGTCATCGGTGCCGCCATGGCCGCCCTGGCCGGCGTGCTGATCACCCTCAACTACGGCACCTTCGACTTCTATGCCGGCTTCATCATCGGCATCAAGGCATTTACCGCAGCGGTACTCGGCGGCATCGGCTCCCTGCCTGGGGCGATGTTGGGCGGGATCATCCTGGGTATCTCCGAGTCGCTGTTCTCGGGGTTGATCAACTCTGACTACAAAGACGTGTTCAGCTTCTCCCTGCTGGTGGTGATTCTGATCTTCCGTCCCCAGGGCCTGCTGGGTCGCCCACTCGTGGCTAAGGTGTAAACATGTCTGCTGCCAAATCTATCGATATCAAGAAAAGTGTGGTCGATACGGTCCTTGCCGGGCTGATTTCGTTGATCGTATTCGGCCCGATTGTCGGCGTGGTCCTCGACGGCTACAGCTTCAACCTGGAACCTGCGCGGGTGGCCACGTTGGTCGCCATCGTGATGGCCGGGCGTTTTGCCTTAAGCCTGTTCCTGCAAACCCCCAAGGGCATCAAGATCCTGCAGGGTTTCGAGAGCAGTGGCTCCGGTGTGCACGTGTTGCCGCCGGACTACAAATCGCGGCTGCGCTGGATCATCCCGGCACTGATCGTGATCGCCATCGTGTTCCCGATCTTCGCCAACAAGTACCTGCTGACCGTGGTGATCCTCGGGCTGATCTACGTATTGCTCGGCCTTGGCCTGAACATCGTGGTGGGTTTGGCCGGCTTGCTCGACCTGGGTTACGTGGCGTTCTACGCTATTGGCGCCTACGGCCTGGCACTCGGTTACCAATACCTCGGCCTGGGTTTCTGGAGTGTGTTGCCTCTGGCGGCCATCGCTGCCGCGCTGGCGGGCTGCATACTCGGGTTTCCGGTGCTGCGAATGCACGGCGATTATCTCGCCATCGTGACCCTGGGCTTCGGTGAAATCATCCGCCTGGTGCTCAACAACTGGCTGTCGTTCACCGGTGGCCCCAACGGCATGCCAGTGCCTTCGCCGACCTTCCTCGGCCTGGAATTCGGGCGCAAGGCCAAGGATGGCGGGATTCCGTTCCACGAGTTCTTCGGCATCGATTACAACCCCAACATCAAGTTCATGTTCATCTACATCGTGCTGTTCCTGGTGGTGCTGGCCGTGCTGTACATCAAGCACCGCCTGACCCGCATGCCAGTGGGCCGCGCCTGGGAAGCCTTGCGCGAAGATGAAATCGCCTGCCGTTCCATGGGCCTGAACCATGTGCTGGTCAAGCTCTCGGCGTTCACTATCGGGGCCTCGACTGCGGGCCTGGCCGGGGTGTTCTTCGCCAGCTACCAAGGCTTCGTCAACCCGTCGTCGTTTACCTTCTTCGAGTCGGCGCTGATCCTGGCCATCGTGGTGTTGGGCGGCATGGGCTCGACGGTCGGCGTGGTGATTGCGGCGTTCGTATTGACGGTTGCGCCGGAGTTGCTGCGCAGCTTCTCCGAGTACCGTGTGCTGCTGTTTGGCGTGTTGATGGTGGTGATGATGATCTGGCGACCGCGCGGCTTGATCCGCATCAGCCGAACCGGTGTGACCCCACGTAAAGGTGCCATAGCGAATAGAGAGCCGCGCCATGAGTAAGGAAGTCGTTCTGTCCGTGGAACATCTGATGATGCACTTCGGTGGCATCAAGGCCTTGAGCGACGTGAGCCTCAAGGTCAAACGCAACTCGATCTTCGCCCTGATCGGCCCCAACGGCGCCGGCAAGACCACGGTGTTCAACTGCCTCACCGGCTTCTACAAAGCCAGCGGCGGCAAGATCGAACTGAACATTCGCGGCAAGCAGACCAACGTGATCCAGTTGCTTGGCGAACGCTTCAAGGCCGTCGACTTCGTTTCGCCAAAAAGCTTCTGCAGCCGCGTGTACTACAAGATGTTCGGCGGCACCCACCTGGTAAACCGCGCCGGGTTGGCGCGGACCTTCCAGAACATTCGCCTGTTCAAGGAAATGTCGGTGCTGGAAAACCTGCTGGTGGCCCAGCACATGTGGGTCAACCGCAACATGCTGGCGGGCATCCTCAACACCAAGGGCTACCGCAAGGCCGAAAGCGATGCCCTCGACCACGCGTTTTACTGGCTCGAAGTGGTGGACCTGGTGGATTGCGCCAACCGCCTGGCCGGTGAGCTTTCCTACGGGCAGCAACGCCGCCTGGAAATCGCCCGCGCCATGTGCACGCGGCCGCAGATCATCTGCCTGGACGAACCGGCAGCCGGCCTCAACCCGCAGGAAACCGAAGCCCTCAGCGCGATGATTCGCCTGCTGCGCGACGAACACGACCTGACAGTGGTGCTGATCGAACACGACATGGGCATGGTGATGAGTATTTCCGACCACATCGTGGTGCTCGACCACGGCAACGTGATCGCCGAAGGCGGCCCGGATGCAATCCGCAACGACCCGAAAGTGATCGCCGCCTACCTGGGCGCAGACGAAGAGGAGCTGGTATGAGTGCGCCTATCCTCGAAATGAAGGACCTGGACGTGTTTTACGGCCCGATCCAGGCCCTGAAAAAAGTCTCGCTGCACATCAACGAAGGCGAAACCGTGAGCCTGATCGGCTCCAACGGCGCGGGTAAATCCACGTTGCTGATGTCGATTTTCGGCCAGCCGCGCGCCGAGTCCGGGCAGATTCTGTACAACGGCGTCGACATTACCCACAAGTCGTCCCACTACATCGCCTCCAACGGCATTGCGCAGTCGCCGGAAGGGCGGCGGGTGTTTCCCGACATGACCGTCGAGGAAAACCTGCTGATGGGCACCATCCCGATTGGTGACAAGTATGCGCAGGAAGACATGCAGCGCATGTTCGAGCTGTTCCCACGGCTCAAGGAGCGGCGCACCCAGCGTGCAATGACCATGTCCGGTGGTGAGCAGCAAATGCTCGCCATCGCCCGAGCGCTGATGAGCCGGCCCAAATTGCTGTTGCTGGACGAACCGAGCCTGGGCCTGGCGCCCATTGTGGTGAAGCAGATCTTTGCCACGCTGCGCGAGCTGGCCGCCACCGGCATGACTATCTTCCTGGTGGAACAGAACGCCAACCACGCGCTGCGCCTGTCAGATCGGGCGTATGTGATGGTCAACGGCGAGATTCGCCTGACGGGCACCGGCAAGGAATTGCTGGTGAATGAGGAAGTGCGCAACGCCTACCTCGGCGGGCATTGATCTGAAGGCCTGACGCAATAACCCCATGTGGGAACCGGCTCTCTGTGGGAGCTGGCTTGCCTGCGATGCAAGCACCTCGGTCTTTCAGGTAGGCCGAGGAGATGCCATCGCAGGCAAGCCAGCTCCCACATGAAACGGTTTCCACATTCATTTTTGGGGTGTTTTCAGTGCTCCCGCCAAATTGTGGAAAACAAATCCAGAGACCCTCCAAAGCGCGACATATAGCCGCCGCAAATCCCTGTTTTGTCACAGTTTTGACTTGTCCCCATCCGCTGTGGAACCGGCTGTGGGTAACGTGGGAGTAGCTGGCTGCAAGCCTTTAAAACCGTGGCTTGCAGCGTGGTGGTTGTTTATTGATCAGCCGGTTTTTGCTGGCCTGCCGAGGGCTTTGTCAACCTGTTTAAAGACACAGGTATATGACCGATTTATGTCGGATCAGCCTGTGGATAAGTCTGTGACTAAACTCTGGAAAGACCGCCGCAGAGGCCGGAATGACTGGCCTGGAGCCATCGTTCGGATTTTCCCTCTTGCCATTGGGCTACATACGCCCCGGCCAAGGTCAAGCAAAAAACTTTCTGAAACTGTCTGTAAGCCTTGTATCGAGCGGCCTGGGGCTTTTTACACTTGCCCCCAAAGACTGTGGGCGCAGTTGTGGATAACCTGCGTGCATATGGCTGCAAGCCACGTTCTATAAGGCTTTGCTTGGGGTGATCAAAAAACAGCCAGCCGTGCATGAAGTTATGCGCTTAGCGGTTGCCGCAATCGCGGCGTAAGGGCATTCTGCTGGCTGTTTTTTTCCCGATGCCCGCAAGGAGAACACCATGTCCGACACGCTGTTTATTACTGGCGCCACCTCAGGTTTCGGCGAAGCTTGCGCCCGTCGTTTTGCCGACGCCGGCTGGAAACTGGTGCTTACCGGCCGTCGTGCTGACCGTTTGAATGCCTTGGTTGAAGAGCTTTCCAAGCAGACCGAAGTGCATGGCCTGGTGGTGGACGTGCGTGACCGCAAGGGTATGGAAGAGGCCATCGCCAACCTGCCGCCGTCGTTTGCCAAGCTGCGCGGGCTGATCAACAACGCCGGCCTGGCCGTGGGCACCGACCCTGCGCCCAAGTGCAGCCTCGACGATTGGGAAACCATGGTCGATACCAACATCAAAGGCTTGCTGACCACCACCAACCTGCTGTTGCCGCGCCTGATCGCCCATGGCCGTGGCGCCGGCATCATCAACCTGGGTTCCATCGCCGGTAACTACCCGTACCCGGGCAGCCACGTGTATGGCGGCTCCAAGGCGTTCGTGAAGCAGTTCTCGCTGAACCTGCGTTGCGACCTGCAAGGCACTGGCGTGCGTGTGACCAACATCGAGCCGGGCCTGTGTGAGAGCGAGTTCTCGCTGGTGCGCTTTGGCGGTGACCAGGCGCGTTATGACGCGACCTATGCCGGTGCCGAGCCGATCCAGCCACAGGATATTGCCGACACGATCTTCTGGGTGATGAATACCCCGGCGCACGTGAACATCAACCGGTTGGAGCTGATGCCGGTGAGCCAGACCTGGGCTGGGTTTGCGATTGAGCGTGGGGCCAAGGGCTGAAGCTGATTGTTGTTGTTGTTGTTGTTGTTGTTGTTGTTGTGGCGAGGGAGCTTGCTCCCGCTGGGGCGCGCAGCGGCCCTAAGATTTTGGGGCTGCTGCGCAGCCCAGCGGGAGCAAGCTCCCTCGCCACAATAGGTTTCACTGGGCTTTAATAGGCGTCAAATCGGCCAAAACACGACATAAGGTACACTCCACTCCTGAAAACCCCTCCGCACTGTGCGGTTTAAAGGTTTTGACGGGAGGAAATGTGAGTAACCGAGGTGAGCAGGCACTGCTCAAACAATCGACGATTCTGATGTTCGCAGTCGCGATCGCCGGGATTGTCACGGGTGTGATATCTGGCGCCCAATCCATTCTATTCGACGGCTTTTTCTCGCTGATCGCCACCGCCATCAAGGTGCTGATGCTGATCACGGCCAAGCTGATCGCCAAGAAAAGCAACGAGCGCTTCCAGTTCGGCTACTGGCACCTGGAGCCGATGGTGCTGCTGATCGAAGGCAGCTTCCTGTTGCTGATCGCGATCTACGCGTTTCTCAACGGCGTGTTCGGCATCATCAATGGCGGGCGTGAGATCGAATTGGGGCTGGTGATCGTCTACGCGGCGGTGTTTACCGTGGTCGAGTTTGCCTACTTCTTCTACGTGCGTTATCGCAATCGCACGCTGAAGTCTTCACTGATCCAGTTCGACAACATCAGTTGGCTGGTGGACGCGATGCTGTCGGTGGGCTTGCTGATCAGCTTTCTTGCCGCGCTGTTGCTCAAGTCCCAGGGCTATGGCGAGTGGGCGGTGTATGTCGACCCATTGATCCTGATTCTGCTGGCACTGAGCATGCTGGCGCCGGCGTTCAAGATCCTGCGCCCGGCGTTGCGCGAGGTGCTGGGCATTGCCCCGGACCACTTGGACGACAAGGTGCGTGAAGTGATGGACGCGGCCCAGGCCAGGCATGGTTTCGATGACTATGTGTCGTACGTGCAAAAGCACGGGCGGGCGCGGTTTATCGAGATTCACGTGGTGTTGCCGGCCCATTACCCGGTGGCTAACGTGGCGACGCTTGATGGGCTGCGCGAGGAGATATCCACAGGGTTGGGTACGCCGGATGCGGCGCGCTGGTTGACGATCAGTTTTACTGGGGATCGCAAGTGGATTGCGTGAGGTCAGTAAGACCGAGGTGAGGCTATCGCAGGCAAGCCAGCTCCCACATTTTGATGTGTGAATACAGTCAAATGTGGGAGCTGGCTTGCCTGCGATGAGGCACTGAAGGTCAACCCAGATGCTGGATCAGGCCCTGATAGCAGGTCGCCAAGTGATACGGCGTAGTCGACGGCATATCCCGCCGGCTCACCGCGCCCTTGGCATCCAGACACTCATGCCAGCCTTTCTCATGCAAAAAGTGCTGTTGCAGCGCCAGCAATTGGCGCTGCAACAGCGCTTCACTGCCCGGCCGCAGGGTCAGCGCCCGCAGGTATTCAGCCTGAGCCCAGATCCTTTGAGTGCCGTCGCGCACGCTGCCGTCCCGGGCGAGCATGCCGCTGACTGCGCCACTTAACTTATCCACACCCTTGAGCTCTGCATAGGCAAATGCCCGCGTCAGCGAGGCATGCAAGGGTGTGCCGCGCAGCACGTCTGAAGAATCGAGCAAAAAGAACCACTCGAACTGGTGCCCCGGCTCAAACCAGTTATCCACAGCGCCCAGCGGTTTTTCCATCATCACGCCGTGCTGGCGGTCGATGAAGCGCTTCTGCAGGGCCGTGGTGAGGTCCAGCAGCGCATCCTGGGTGAGCGCGTCTTCACGCACGGCCAGCGTGGCGAGAAAGCCTTCGGCCAGGTGCATCAGCGGATTTTGCAGGGGGCCGGACTTGAGGGATGACCAGTTGCGTTCCAGCACCGCTTCGTACAGGCCGTCGCCCGTGGCGAAACGTTCGGCGACCACGGCCAGGGCCGCATCGAGTACCGACTCCACCAACGGCTCGCGTACCTTGGCCCAATAGTGGGCGCAGGCGAAGATGATGAAGGCGTGGGTGTAGAGGTCTTTGCGCTTGTCCAGCGGTTTGCCCTGGGCGTCGATGCTGTAGAACCAACCGCCATGCTCGGCATCATGGAAGTGCCGTTGCAGTGAGCGGAACAGCGCCGCTGCACGCTCTTCGGCAAACGCCGCACCGGGCTCGCCGATCAGGCTGGCGAACAGGTACAACTGCCGGGCGCAGGCCATGGCGCGGTAGCGTTGCGGGGGCAATGGCTGGTGATCGGCGCCCAGCGCCTCGTAGGGCAGCGCCAAGTCGGCGTTCCAGCCCGGGCCTTGCCACAGCGGCACGATCAGGGTGTGGAAGTGCGTGAGCACGGCATTCAAGGAAGGTTGGGAAGCGATGGGCATCGGCTGGCGTCGTCACGGCAGAGGTGTAGGCGCGCATGGTAGCAGGCTTGAGTTCTGTGGTGTTTGTGCCACCGCCATCGCAGGCAAGCCAGCTCCCACCTTTGGATCTGTGAACACAGTCAAAGGTGGGGGCTGGCGTGCCTGCGATGGGGCCCTCAACTGCGGCGCCAATCAGCCCGCCAGCAACCAGACCCCCGTCGCCGCCGAAGCTGCCCCGGCAACCCGTACCAACGGTGCAGCAGCAGCCGGCAGAAAACGCACCACGGCATACCCAGCCGCATGCAGAGCCGCCGTCGCGCCGACAAACCCGGCGGCATACGCCCACGGGCTGGACATGTCCGGCAGCTCCAGGCCGTGCGCCACACCGTGGAACAGCGCAAACAACGCCGTCGCCGCCACCGCCACAAACAGCGGCGGCCGCACTGCCAGCGCCACCGCCAAGCCCAGCGCCAGTACCGAAGCGGCAATCCCGCTTTCCAGCGCCGGCAGTTCCAGGCCTTCAAAGCCGAGCAGGCCGCCGATCAGCATGGTGCCGACAAACGCGCAAGGCAGTGCCCAGCGCGCCTTGCCTTGTTGCTGCGCGGCCCACAGGCCGACGGCGACCATGGCCAGTAAATGATCAATACCGCCCAATGGGTGGCTGATACCGGCCACCAGCCCATTATCGCCATGCCCTGGGTGAGCGAAGGCAAGGGCCGGTGCCAGCAGCAGGGCAGCGGTAGCGAGAAGTTTGTTAAGACCCATACAGGCTCCTTTTTAGAGGTGGGATCAGGCCGCAGTCAGCAGGCCCTGACGTTCGATAAAGGCGACGATTTCATCCAGGCCGACACCGGTTTTCTGGTTGCTGAACACAAAAGGCTTACCGTTGCGCATGCGTGTGGTGTCGCTGTTCATCAGTTCCAGCGAGGCGCCGACCAGTGGCGCCAGGTCGATCTTGTTGATCACCAGCAAGTCTGATTTGCAAATACCGGGCCCGCCCTTGCGCGGCAGCTTGTCACCGGCAGACACATCGATCACGTAGATGGTCAGGTCTGACAGTTCCGGGCTGAACGTGGCCGACAAATTGTCGCCACCGGATTCCACCAGGATCAGGTCCAGGCCGGGGAAGCGGCGGTTGAGTTGGTCCACCGCTTCGAGGTTGATCGAGGCGTCTTCACGGATGGCGGTGTGCGGGCAGCCGCCGGTTTCCACGCCGATGATGCGCTCGGGCGCCAGGGCCTGGTTGCGCACCAGGAAATCCGCGTCTTCGCGGGTGTAGATATCGTTGGTGACCACCGCCAGGTTGTAGCGGTCGCGCAGCGCCAGGCACAGCGCCAGGGTCAGTGCGGTCTTGCCGGAGCCCACCGGGCCGCCGATGCCGACACGCAAAGGTTGTGTGTTCATATAGGTCTCCTAGGAACGGAACAGGCGGCTGTATTGGCGCTCATGGGCCATACACGCCAGGGACAGGCCGAACGCGGCGCTGCCGAAATGGATAGGGTCGATGTGTGCGGCGTCCTGCTGGGCTTGTTGCAGCAGGGGCAGCAATTCGCTGGTCAGGCGTTGGGCGGCTTGCTGGCCCAGCGGCAGGGTTTTCATCAGCACCGCCAATTGGTTTTCCAGCCAGCTCCACAGCCATGCGGCGAGGGCGTCGTCGGGGCTGATGTGCCAGGCGCGGGCGGCCAAGGCCCAGCCCAGGGCCAGGTGCGGCTCATCACGTTGGGCCAGAAAGTGGCGTGCGGCGTCGTCCAGCTCCGGTAAACCGTTGAGCAGCTGTTGCAGGGAATAGCCCATCTGCCGGCTCTCTTGATACAGCTCGCGCGTCTCGCGGCTGGCGCGGTGCTCTTCGCACAGCTGCGCCAAACGCGGCCAATCCTGTTCGGCGGCGGCGCGGCAATGGGCGAGCAACAGCGGCGCTTCAAAGCGGGCGAGATTGAGCAGCAACTGGTCGCTGATCCAGCGCCGGGCACTGGCGGCATCCTTGACGCGGCCGTTATCCACCGCCATCTCCAGGCCTTGGGAATAGCTGTAGCCACCAATCGGCAATTGCGGACTGGCCAGACGCAACAGCGCCCAGGCTGGGTTCATAGACGCACGCCGAACTGGTGGAGCTTGGGCGGGTAGTTGAAGTCTTCGTCGCCATGGCGCGAATGGTGATGGCCGCCGCCATAGGCGCCGTGTTCCGGCTGGAACGGAGCCTCGAGGGTTTGCGTGGTGGCGCCGAGCTGTTCGAGCATGGCCTTGAGCACGTAGTCATCGAGCAGGCGCAGCCAGCCGTCGCCGACTTGCAAGGCCACATGGCGGTTGCCGAGGTGATAGGCCGCGCGGGTCAGTTCGAAGGCGTTGCTGCAGGTGACGTGCAGCAGCTGTTCAGGGCGGGCGACCACGCGTACCACGCGCCCGTCTTCCGCTTGCAGGCATTCGCCATCGTGCAGCGGCGGCTGGCCACGCTCCAGAAACAGGCCGACGTCTTCGCCGTCGGCACTGAAACAGCGCAGGCGGCTTTTGCTGCGGGCTTCGAAGTTCAGCAGCAGTTCGGCGGCCCAGAGGGCTTGGGGGGCGATTCGGCGGTGGATCACCAGCATCAGGAGGCTTCCAGCTATGAGCGATAAAGGAGCTAGAGCAAGGGGCTTGCCAACCGTGTGTAAGGGCGGTAAATCCCTGTAGGCAAGCACTGACATGCCACCGAATAGGGCGTCAGTCATTTCCTACTGCGCTTCAATTTGGTGCGTTATCGGATTTATAGCACTGGATGTGGGCGTTTTTCGTTGAGAACCGTAGCGTGATGGATGAAATTTCCTTCATCTACTTCGCACTGGATTTTTCTCGGAATTGTCCTACGCGATTGAAGGATTTGGCGTTCAAAAAGTTACGTGCTGTTTCATTACGATGTGCGCCGTGTTTAATCCACTGCGACGCCGATCATGTTCAGAGTATTTTTGGTTTCACTCATTGTCAGCTTGTCCTGCGCGGTCATACCGGCTTCGGCCAATTTAAAAGCGCCTGTGCCCTTCGAGCGCTCCGCCACCATCGACAACGTGATCGATCGTGCCCACGAGCTGCTCGGCACGCCCTATAAAAGTGGCGGTACCAAAGTTGACCAAGGGTTCGATTGCAGCAGCTTCCTGGTTTACCTGTTCAAGACCGAAGCCAATATCCGCCTGCCGCGCACCACCACAGAAATGCATCGATCAAGCGCTGCCACCGTTAAGCGCGAGGCGCTCAAACCCGGCGACGCGGTATTTTTCAACGGCAATGGGCGCGGCCAGGTCAGCCATGTCGGCCTTTATATCGGCCAGGGCAAATTCATTCACTCGCCCAGCACCGGCAAACACGTGCGTATCGATTCATTGAGCAACAGCTACTGGAAAAAGCACTACACCACCGCCAAGCGCTTCCACACGGCGGGCTGACCGGGTTTATTCGGTACTGCCCAGCCCTTGCCAGTGCTTGAGGCCGATAAAGATAAAGCGCAGTTGCTGGGTGATTTTCGCCTGGGGCGTAAGGTGCGCAGGCAGGGCCTGGGCCGGAGGGTCGATGATGTCGGGCAGGGTGGCAAACACGCTCTTGACGATCAGGTCGGCCATGACGTGCAGGCCGTCGGCATCCAGGTGCTGGAGCTTGGGCATCAATGTGAGGTCGGCGGCCAGGTCGCGGGTGATGTCTTCGCGCAGGGCGCCGATGGCTTGGCGCACGGCCAGGCAGCCACCGTATTGCTCGCGGGCCAGGAACAGGAATTGCGAGCGGTTGGCCGAAACCACGTCGAGAAAGATCCGCACAGAGGCATCGATGATGCCGCCCATCACGAACTCGTTGTGACGGACCAGGCGAATGGTGGCGCGAAAGGTCTGGCCGACTTCACTCACCAGCACGAGCCCCAGCTGGTCCATATCCTCAAAATGACGATAGAACCCGGTCGGCACGATCCCGGCGGTCTTGGCCACTTCGCGCAGGCTCAGGCTGCCGAACCCACGGCCACACTCCATCAGATGGCGGGCTGCGTCCATCAAGGCGAGGCGGGTCTGTTGCTTTTGTTCGGCGCGGGGCAGCATCGGCGGGCGGGCTTTGTCGGCAAGTACAGCGTTGCACTCTAGCAAAACAGCTTCATCTACGTCGAACTTGGCGGGGTGTTCAGGGTGTGATGCAGTCTAGATAAAAGCAAAAGCCCGATCTTCTGATCGGGCTTTTTTCTCGGCCACCACGGGGTTAGCTCTGTGCTTGATGCAGTTCTTGCAGACGGTCAGCACCGCCTTCAGCAACGCCTTCGGTGTAAGCACGTTTGTTGGCTTGTTCAGCGCCACCTTCTACCAGGCCTTTCTGTTCCAGGCGATCACGGCCACCTTCAGCAACGCCTTCGGTGTAGGCGCGTTTGTTGGCTTGTTCAGCGCCGCCTTCTACCAGACCTTTCTCTTCCAGGCGGTTGCGACCGTTTTCAGCAACAGCGCCTTTGGCGTAGTCACGGTTTTCATCTTCTTGCGAACCGCTGCGGGCCAGGGTCTGGCTCGACTGAACGGCTTGAGCTTTGTTCTGTGGGGTGGCTTGTTCAGCGGCTGGCAGGGCAAATGCGCTCGAAGCGAGGACCGACAGCAGAACAGTAGCGAGTATTTGGCGTTTCATGATGGGTTGCTCCTTGGGAGGGCGATAAAGTGGGTACAGGGCTAATGTTACTCTCGAGAAGTCGATATAAAAGTTCATAAACACAATGGTAATAATCAACAGAATTGATTGTTCCCCGCAGAGGCTCTAGAACGCGCCTCTCAAGCCCGCGCTTTTGCACCGTGGTGGGTATTTTCGATACGAACGTGGGTAACAATGGTGCGCCGTCGATGAAGAAAACTGTCTGATCGATCAGGAAAGTGGCTTATTGCGACTAAATCGCTGTTCGGGTTAAACCCCTAGGCGGTTTGCCAGTCGTAGCCTTATAAGCTGTAGTTTTGCTATCTGTGTTGAGGAGTCCTGTGCAATGACGCGCACTCGTAAAATCGTGGTTTGGAGCTGCGCCAGCTTCGCGGTGTTAATCGCCATTCTGGTCTTGGTGCTAGTGTTTTTTGATTGGAACCGCATCAAGCCGCCGCTCAATGCCAAGGTCTCCGAAGAGTTGCATCGCCCGTTTGCCATTAATGGCAACCTCGCCGTGGTGTGGGCGCGCGAGCCCGATGAAGGTGGTTGGCGGGCCTGGGTGCCGTGGCCGCACGTGATTGCCGAAGACCTGACCCTGGGCAATCCGGACTGGTCAAAAAAACCGCAGATGGTCACGCTCAAGCGCGTGGAATTGCGCATTTCGCCCCTGGCTTTGCTGGCCCAGCGCGTGGTGATCCCGCGTATCGACCTCACCGAACCGAGTGCCGACTTGCAGCGCCTGGCCGACGGCCGCGCCAACTGGACCTTCAAGTTCGACCCCAAAGACCCCGACGCCGAGCCTTCCAGCTGGGTGGTGGACATCGGTTCCATCGGCTTCGACAAGGGCCACGTCACCCTCGACGACCAAACCCTCAAGACCCAACTGGATGTGATCATCGACCTGCTCGGCAAGCCGATTCCCTTCGGTGAAATTGTCGGCGACGCGGACGCCAAGAAGGCCCTGGAAAAAGGCTCGGCGCCGCAGGACTATGCATTCGGTCTCAAGGTCAAAGGCCAGTACCACGGCCAGAAACTCGACGGCACCGGCAAGATCGGCGGGCTGCTGGCCTTGCAGGACGCGGCCAAGCCGTTCCCGTTGCAAGCGCAAGTGAAAATCGCCGACACCAGCATCGCACTGGCCGGCACCCTGACTGACCCGCTGAACCTGGGCGCCCTGGACTTGCGGCTGAAACTGTCCGGCAGCAGCCTGGGCAACCTTTACCCGCTGACCGGCGTGACGCTGCCCGATTCTCCGGCCTATTCCACCGACGGCCATCTGATCGCCAAACTGCATGAGGCCAGCGGCGCGTCATTCACCTATGAAAACTTCAACGGCAAGATCGGCAACAGTGACATCCACGGCAACCTCAGCTACGTCGCGAGCCAGCCACGCCCCAAGCTCAGCGGTACGCTGGTGTCCAACCAACTGCTGATGACTGACCTTGCGCCGTTGATCGGTGCCGATTCCAACGCCAAGCAAAAGGCCCGTGGCGGCGAGAGCAAGCAACCGGCAACCAAAGTGCTGCCGGTGGAAGAGTTCCGCACCGAGCGCTGGCGCGACATGGACGCCGATGTGGAATTCACCGGCAAGCGCATCGTGCACAGCGCCGACCTGCCGTTCACCGATCTCTACACCCACTTGGTCCTCAACGATGGCGAGCTGAGCCTGCAACCCCTGCGTTTTGGTGTGGCGGGTGGCAAGCTGGATGCGCAGATTCGCTTGAACGGGCGTATCACGCCGATGGAAGGGCGCGCCAAGCTGACCGCGCGCAACTTCAAGCTCAAGCAGCTGTTCCCGACGTTCGAACCGATGAAAACCAGCTTTGGTGAGCTCAACGGCGATGCCGATATTTCCGGGCGCGGCAACTCCGTGGCGGCCTTGTTAGGCACGTCCAACGGTGACCTGAAAATGCTGATTAACGACGGCGCCATCAGCCGCGGCCTGATGGAAATTGCCGGGCTCAACGTGGGCAACTACGTGGTCGGCCGTCTGTTCGGTGACAAGGAAGTGAAGATCAACTGCGCGGCGGCGGACTTTGGCATCAAGACAGGTCTGGCGACGACGCGGCTGTTTGTGTTCGATACCGAGAACGCGATCATTTATATCGATGGCACGGCGAACATGGCGACTGAGCAATTGGACTTGACCATCACGCCCGAATCAAAAGGTTTCCGCCTCTTTTCCCTGCGCTCGCCGCTGTACGTCAACGGCCCATTTATCAAGCCCAATGCTGGTGTGAAAGCGGTGCCGTTGATGTTGCGGGGGGCCGGCATGGTCGCGCTCGGAGTGATCGCCGGGCCGGCTGCTGGTCTGTTGGCCTTGGTCGCACCGAGCGGCGATGAGCCCAACCAGTGCGGGCCGTTGCTGCAACAGATGAAGGAAGGCAAGGCGCCCAAGACCGTGAAATAACAGAAGGAGCGCGAACCAAATGTGGGAGCGGGCTTGCTCCCACACTGTTTTGTGGTGTTAGTTACAGGTCCTGCAGAATATCCGCCATGTCATCGGCGTGTTCTTCTTCCTGGGCCAGGATGTCTTCGAAGATTCGACGTGTAGTCGGGTCTTTATCACCGATGTACTGGATGATTTCGCGATAGCTGTCCACCGCAATCCGTTCGGCCACCAAGTCTTCGTAGACCATTTCCTTCAGGGTATTGCCGGCCACGTATTGAGCGTGGGAGTTCTTCGACAGCAGGTCGGGGTTGAACTCCGGCTCACCACCCAACTGCACGATGCGCTCGGCCAGTTTGTCGGCGTGTTCGGCTTCCTGAGTGGCGTGCTCCAGGAACTCATCGGCGGCGACACTGGCTTTCAGGCCGCTGGCCATGAAGTAGTGACGTTTGTAGCGCAACACGCAGACCAGTTCAGTGGCCAGCGACTCGTTGAGCAGGCGGATAATTTCCTCACGGTCGGCATCGTAGCCTTCGGTCACGGCGCCGTTTTCGACGTGCTGGCGGGCGCGGCTGCGCAGGGTTGCAACGTCGGTCAAGTTTGCTTGGGTCATCTCAATCTCCTGGTGCTAATCCGGTTTTGCGCCACGCTCTGTCGGCGTGATCACTCCAAGTTGTGAGTCCTGGCTGAGGCAAAAAGTTTTATCGGATTTCACACCGTCTGGCCGGGCACTTCTAAACGGCTTAGTCATGGGGCAGTCATGTCGGTTGGTCTAGGATGGCATTATCGCTATTCCGACCTGGATGCTGCCCCATGCCCGATTCCCTCGCCACGCGTTACCCCTTGGTGCTGGTGCCCGGCATGCTGGGCTTTGTGCGCGTAGGCTTTTTCCCTTACTGGTACGGCATTGTCCCGGCGCTGCGAGCGGGCGGGGCGCAGGTATTTGCGATTCAGGTGGCGCCGCTGGATTCCAGCGAGGTGCGCGGCGAGCAGTTGCTGGCGCACATCGAACAGATCCGCCGCGAAACCGGCGCCGACAAGGTCAACCTGATCGGCCACAGCCAGGGCGCGCTCACCGCGCGTTATGCCGCCGCCCTGCGCCCGCAGTGGGTGGCGTCCGTGACGTCGGTGGCCGGGCCCAACCATGGCTCGGAACTGGCGGACCATATCCACGCCCATTACCCGCCGGCCAGCGCGAAAGGCAGGTTGATGAGCGCGATGTTTCATCTGGTTGCCTGGGTGATGGGCCTGCTGGAAACCGGCTATCGCGGCCCGCGCTTCAAGGCCGACTTGCAGGCCTCGCACCAATCCCTGACCCGTGACGGTGTGGCCTTGTTTAACCGCCAGTATCCCCAAGGGCTGCCCGAAACCTGGGGCGGGCAGGGCGCCGAAGTGGTCAACGGCGTGCGTTATTACTCGTGGTCCGGCACCTTGCAGCCAGGCAAGACCGATCGCGGGCGCAACCTGCTGGACGGCACGAACCGCAGTTGCCGGTTGTTCGCCCGCAGCTTTGTGCGTGAGAAGGGCCAATGTGACGGCATGGTCGGGCGCTACAGCTCACACTTGGGCATGGTCATCGGCGATGACTACGCCCTGGACCACTTCGATATCGTCAACCAATCCATGGGGTTGGTGGGCAAGGGCGCCGAGCCGATTCGGTTGTTTGTCGAGCATGCCCGGCGGTTGAAGGCGGCCGGGGTTTAGCCGGGAGACCGGGTTATCGTTCATCGCAGGCAAGCCAGCTCCCACATTCGACCCGGTTCCAGCTTTGGAATGGGGTCAACTGTGGGAGCTGGCTTGCCTGCGATAGCGATCTGTCAGGCAACCCCGACCTCACGGCGCACCGGCGTGGTCCAACGCTCCGACAAAATCACCCCACCCAAGGTCAGCAAGCCACCGACCAAGTGATACAGCGCCAACTCTTCCTTCAGCACCACCGCCGCGATCAAGGCGGTAATCAACGGCAGCAAGTTGAAAAACAGTGTGGTGCGGCTTGGCCCCAGGTGTTTCACCGAGTGCATCCACGCCAGTGGCGCCAGCATTGACGCCAGCAGACACGCGTACAGCACCAGCGGGATATTCGCCCAGCCCAAGCCGGCCTTGGCCGAGAACAGGAACAGCGGAAACAGCACCAGCACCGCCACCAGTATCTGCAAATACAGCAACACCAGCGGCGGCAGGCGCAGTTGCCATTTTTTCAGCAAGGTGCTGTAGACCGCGTAGGCCAGGGTGGCGAACAGCATCATCGCGTCACCCAGGTTGAGCCCGTGTTGCAGCAACGCGCCGAGGTTGCCGGCCGACACCACCACGACCACGCCTGCGAACGACAGCACCGCGCCGGTCAGCGCGCCGAAGGTGAGGCGTTGGCCGAGGCTGATGATGGCGGCCGTCAGCGACATCAACGGCATCAGCGACAGGATGATGCCCATGTTGGTGGCGCTGGTCAGCGTCGCGGCGTAATAGGCCAGGCTTTGATACACCGCCATGCCCAGTACGCCGAGGATAAAAATCTTGCCCAGGTTCGGGCGGATCAGCGCCCAGTTGGCCAGCACCGGCTTGAGCATGAACGGGGTAAACAGCAACGCCGCCAGCAACCAGCGGTAAAAGCCGATTTCTGCGGGGAAGATCGAGCCCACCGCCAGTTTGTTGACCACGGTGTTGCCGGCCCAGATAAAGATGGCCAGCAGGGGATACGCGTATTGCATCGAAAGAAACCAGGTGTGTTGATGAGTCGGGATTATCCCCTGTCTGGATAGAAGCCTATACTGCGATCCAGACAACCGACCTTTGTATCCAGACAATATGGCCAGACACACCGTACGCCTCGCGGACTTTCGCAGCCTGCCGAGCCCCGTCTACTTCCGCTACTCCGAATTTGCGCCCGACACCGAATGTACGCCGCATCGGCACGGCTGGGGCTCGCTGGACTATTCGGCCAGTGGCGTGATGCGCATGGAAGTGGCCGGCAACCGCTTTATGTCGCCGCCGCAGTACGCGGTATGGATCCCACCCAATACCGAGCACAGTTCCTACAATGCCCAGGCGATTGTGTATCGCTCAGTGGGCCTGGCCCCGGAACTCTGCGCGCAACTGCCGCAGGCGCCGTGCACCTTGGCGATCAGTGACATTCTCAAGGCCATCCTCAGCGACTTCGCCCAGCGTGACGTCAATATCGCGCAGACCGAGGCGGATATACGCCTGGCCCAGGTGCTGGTGGACCAGCTCAAACAAGCGCCGATGCATGATTGCTTCCTGCCTTACGCGCGCCATCCCGGCCTGCTCGGTGTACTTGAAGGCATGCAGGCCGAGCCTGGCGACAATCGCCCGCTGGCGCAGTGGGCCGAGCAAGTGCATGTGAGTGAGCGCACGTTGGCGCGCCAATTTGTGCGCGAGCTGGGCATGAGCTTCGGTGAATGGCGCCAGCGCCTGCGTTACCTCGCCGCCATCGAAGCCCTGGACAGCGACCGCAGTGTGCAACACGTAGCCTTTGACTTGGGCTACAGCACCGCCTCGGCGTTTATCGCCATGTTCCAGCGTCACGCCGGTTGTACCCCGGAGCAGTACCGCCGGTCGAATATTCGCGGGCGCTGAAGATGTAACAGGTTTTGACTACACTGCTGCGTAGGCCGTGCCCCTTTGGTACGGCAACAGGGAGAAAACTCCATGAAGATGCTGCGTATTCCGTTGTTGATGATGGGCCTGCTGCTGTGTTCCCAAGGCTTCGCTGCCACTGCCCAGCAAAATAAAATGACCACCTGCAATGCCCAAGCTTCCACCAAGACGCTCAAAGGTGATGACCGCAAGGCCTTTATGAAGACCTGCCTGTCGGCGCCAGCCGCCAACGATGCCAAGACCCTGACCCCGCAGCAGCAGAAAATGAAAGACTGCAATGCCTCGGCGAAAACCAAGGCGTTGGCTGGCGATGCGCGTAAAACCTTTATGAGCACGTGCCTCAAAGGCAGCTAACAACATAGATCCCATGTGGGAGTCGGGCTTGCCCGCGATGCAGACGCCGCGGTACATCAGCCATACTGAGGTGATGCCATCGCAGGCAAGCCAGCTCCCACACTGACGGTGTTCGCCATTCAGACCTCTCGCTTGATTCCCTCAAGGCTGGCAGACTGCCCATCCTTTAACGCCGTTCGTTTTGAGGCTGTATGCCAACGTTTTCTCAGCGTCACGTGTTGTTGCTGGTCAGTTGCATCATCATTTTCGGCGGGCTCCTGCTGGTGCTGCCACTCAAGCTGCTGCCCAGCCTGCTGGCCGGCCTGTTGGTTTATGAACTGGTCAACATGCTCACCCCGCAGTTGCAGCGGTTGATCGAAGGCCGGCGTGCGCGTTGGCTGGCGGTGGCCTTGCTGGGCACCTTGATCGTCAGCGTGCTGACCCTGATCTTCGCCGGCGCCATCAGTTTCCTGCTGCACGAAGCGGAAAACCCCGGGGCTTCCCTGGACAAATTCATGGGCGTGGTCGACCGCGCGCGCGGGCAACTGCCGCCGTTCGTCGACGCCTACCTGCCCGCCAGTGCCGCCGAGTTCCGCGTGGCCATCGGCGATTGGCTGAGCAAACACCTGAGCGAGCTGCAACTGGTCGGCAAAGACGCCGCCCACATGTTCGTCACCTTGTTGATCGGCATGGTGCTCGGCGCCATCATTGCCCTGCAACGCGTGCCCGACCTGACCAAACGCAAACCCCTGGCCGCCGCGCTGTTCGACCGCCTGCACCTGTTGGTCCAGGCGTTTCGCAATATCGTCTTCGCCCAGATCAAGATTGCCGCGCTCAATACGGCCTTCACTGCGATTTTTCTCGCCGTCGTGTTGCCGCTGTGCGGTATCCATCTGCCGCTGACCAAAACCCTGATCGTGCTGACCTTTCTGGTCGGCTTGCTGCCGGTGATCGGCAACCTGATCTCCAACACCCTGATCACCATCGTCGCGCTGTCGCTGTCGATCTGGGTGGCGGTGGCGGCGTTGGGGTATTTGATCGTGATCCACAAGGTCGAGTACTTCCTCAACGCGCGCATCGTCGGCGGGCAGATCAGTGCCAAATCCTGGGAATTGCTCCTGGCGATGCTGGTGTTTGAAGCCGCGTTCGGCCTGCCGGGCGTGGTGGCGGGGCCGATTTATTATGCGTATTTAAAGAGTGAGTTGAAGCTCGCCGGTATGGTTTGACGCAGTAAGCTGCACTTTAAAGGGACTTAGAGGGGAACAAGCGGTGAACGACAACATCTACGCTGCGCCAACGGCGGAGCTGACCGAGACGGTAAAGACGTCTTCAGAGTTTTACGTCATTTCCAAAACTAAGCTGCTGGTACTCAGCTTCCTCAGTTTTGGGCTGTATACCTATATCTGGTCGTATAAAAACTGGAGCTTGTACAAAAAAGCCCATCAGCTGGATATCTGGCCTCTGGCCCGCGCCATTTTCTTTATTTTTTTTATGCACCAACTGTATCGCCGCGCCGCCGATCGCGTTGCTCGCAGCGGCCGAAAATTCGACTTTGACTTCGAACAGTGGGCGACCGTGTTTGTGGTGGTGACGGTCGGCGCCAGGGTTTTCGAAGTGGCGGCTAAACGGATCGACAGTTGGTCTGTGTATCAACCTCTGGCGATCCTGGCGATTCCGCTGTGTGCCTACATCCTCCAACAAGCCCAGGGCCTGATCAATTTTGCGGCAGACGATCCCGAGGGCAAGAGTAACGCGCGTTTTAACCTCTGGAACTACCTGGTAATCGTGCTGGGCGCAGTCATGTGGGGCCTGACGCTGATGGGGTTGTGGACGATCTATCACCGCTAGATGATCTTCCGGCAGGGCGACTGAAAAGCCGCCCTGTTCGTGCTTTGGAGGGTCTTGGAATGACTTGCGCCCGATCACATCCGTCCCGCAAGGGGATGGCCAGTCATTGTGGCACCGCCTTTGTGGCGAGCGGGCTTTCAAGTGTACGCAGGTCAAAATGTGGGAGTTGTGTGAGCGAGGGTCAGCTGCCGTAACGCTTGCTCGCCTCAATCGCCAGACCACTGCCGATACTGCCGAAGATATTGCCTTCCACATGCCGTGCATTCGGCAGCATCGCCGAGATGCTGTGGCGCAGTGCCGGAATGCCGCTGGAGCCGCCGGTGAAGAACACCGTGTCCACCTGGGCCACGCTCACCGAGGCATCGTTAAGCAGTTGCGTGACGCTGTTGCGCACGCGCTCCAGCAACGCGTCGATGGACGACTCGAACAATGCCCGGCTCAGGTCGACGCTCAGGCCTTTTTCGATGCGGTCCAGGGCCACGTGGCGGTTGTCTTCGTGGGTCAGCTGGATCTTGGTTTCTTCCACTTCCATGGCCAGCCAGTGCCCGGCGCGCTGTTCGATCAGCTTGAACAGGCGGTCGATGCCGCCGGTGTCTTCGATGTCGTAGCGCATGCTGCCCAGGGCCAGCTGGGATTTTTGCGAGTACACCGAGTTGATGGTGTGCCAGGTGGCCAGGTTCATGTGGTGGCTGGTGGGCATGTAGGCGCCGCTTTTCATGCGGCTGCCGTAGCCGAACAGCGGCATCATGCCTTGCAGGCTAAGTTGTTTGTCGAAATCGGTGCCGCCGATGTGTACGCCGCCGGTGGCGAGAATGTCGCTCTGGCGGTTGTCGTTGTGACGACGGTCCGGCGACAGGCGCACCAGCGAGAAGTCAGACGTACCACCGCCGATGTCGACGATCAGCACCAGCTCTTCTTTCTCGATGGTGGACTCGTAGTCAAACGCGGCCGCGATCGGCTCGTACTGGAACGAGATGTCCTTGAAACCGATCTTGCGCGCCACATCCACCAGGGTGTTTTCGGCTTCCTGGTCGGCCATCGGGTCGTCATCGACGAAGAACACCGGGCGGCCCAGCACCACTTCTTCGAACTCGCGACCGGCGCTGGCTTCGGCGCGGCTCTTGAGCTGGCCGATAAACAGCGCCAGCAGGTCGGTGAACGGCATGGCCGTGCCCAGCACGCTGGTGTCGTGCTTGATCAGCTTGGAACCCAGCAGGCTCTTGAGCGAGCGCATCAGCCGGCCTTCGTAGTTTTCCAGGTATTCGTGCAGCGCCAGGCGACCGTACACCGGGCGGCGCTCCTCGAAGTTGAAGAACACCACCGACGGCAGGGTGATCTTGTCGTCCTCCAGCGCGATAAGCGTCTCCTCGCCGGGACGGATCCAGCCGACGGTGGAGTTGGACGTGCCGAAGTCGATGCCGCAGGCACGGGCTGGGGATGTGTTGTTCATGTCTTCCAGGTTCCGGTTAAAAAACGGCCGCGCAGTGTATGCCACTCGCGCCCAGATGCGTAGGCCGGTTATCTGTAATCCTCGGCGGCGTTCAGGTTCAAGGCCATACATAGCTACCCTTTAAAACCCATGGGGGTGGTTAGGCTGCGGTTTTACATCACTCATGGATGAACCGTCATGCCTACAGATTCCCCCTCGACCTCCGAGGCCACCTTCAATGTCGACCTTCGCGGCGTGCACTACGACTTCCTTAAGGAACGTGTACCACGTTGGTTCATGGAAGGCTCCACGCAACGCCAGGAAGAACTCGGCAAGCTGGAAATGGAAATGCCCGCCTGGTACCTGGCCGCCGCACCGCAGGCCAAGGCTGACATGGCCGCACGCCACGACCGCTTTCGCGAAACACTGAACACGATCGAGAACCGCCTCGGCAACATCGAGGATGTTTTGACCTTCGCCGAACAGCCGCTCAAAGACGCGATCAAGGCCCGGTTCAACCTCGAACTGGATGTGCGCAACGTGTTCTTTGCGCGCAAATATGCCCCTGCCGGCGGTCGCAGTGATTTCTATGGAGCGCTCGTCCTTGATACCACCAGCGACCTGACGCCGAGCCACCGCTACCGGGGGATTTCCCTGCTCGAAGCGGCGCTGGCCAATTTCGAGGCCGATGAAGAGCAGCCATCAGCCTGCGACACCTGCGAAATCATCACCACCTGGAACACCGATAACCCAGACGTCCTGCCGACATTTTCAGCCGTCAAGGCCCAGGCCGTGGCGATTACGCCCCCGGCGTTCGCCAAACTCTGCCGCAGCCTCGACCTGGGCAAGCGGTATCAGGCACATATCCAATCGGTGGTGACGCCGCAGGGGGATGACGAACGCGTGGCGTTAGCGCAGCAATTACAGGCGTTTCACCAGCAACAATTTGCACTGAGCGTCGAAATCGCCTGGATGCAGGCGCAGGGGCGTATCAGTGCGCAGGTGTACTCGTTGCTCAAACAGTTGGCGCTGGGCCAGGGCGAGAACCTGACCCTGGATGGCAAACCGGTGACCTGCGCGGCGCTGAATATCTTTGGCAGTTTGTTGGTCGGGCCGTTGTTGATCGGCCCTGACCGGCAAAGCTCGGAGCGCATTGAACGCGTGGTGGTTTACATCCCCAACGATCCGCAACAGCCGATCAAGGAATATGCCTCCAGCGCCGACTTTATGGCGGACATCCGGCAGCGCTTGCACAGCGCGTCCTATCGCCGATTTTTCAGTCGTTTTGTGCCGCAGCGTGAACAGGGCCGTTTTTTCAGCCAGTTCAATCAGCTGTTTCGTCCCGCCAACGGCTCGGCCAATGGTGGCGACTATCCCCTGCAACCTGGGCTGGCGCGGCTGCCGATCACCGACGTGGCCATTGCCGGCAACCTGTGGGAACGCCTGGTTCAGGCGCACACCCGCAAGATCCTCAGCGATGCCCGCGCCGTGGCGGTGCCCACCGAGGACGAAGACCGCAAAACCCGGATGGCGCGGCTGGAGAGCTTCTTTGAGGCGGCAGTGAGCGTGTTCAACCTGGCCGCGTTCGTGGTGCCGGGGCTGGGGCCGATCATGCTGGCGGTGGGGGCTTCGCAGATGTGCTACGAGGTTTACGAGGGTATTGAGGCTTACGAGCGCGGCGAGCTTAAACAAATGTGGGGGCACTTCGCCTCGGTGGCCCTGAACGTCGCGTTTATCGCCACCGGCGCCAAGGTCTTGCCGGCGATCAAATGGCAGAGCGCGGTGGATCATTTGAAACCCGTGACCCTGGAGTCGGGCAAGCAGGTGCTGTGGAAACCTGATCTTGGTGCCTATGAGTCGCCAGTCAAACCGGCACCGGCTGCCACGCCTGACGCGTTAGGCCTGTACGCCGAGGATGGCCAGCAGTGGGTGGAGATCGAGGGCAAGCATTACCGCGTCAAACAGGATGACGACACGGGCCAGTACCGCATCCAGCATCCGAGCCGGCCCGATGCCTATGCGCCAGAACTCGAACACAACCACAAGGGTGTCTGGACCCACGAGCTGGAAGAACCGCTGACCTGGGATGAAGCCACATTGCATAAGCGCCTGGGGCTTACCGAGCAAGCCGACCCGGTGCGTATCAGCGGGGTCGGGGCCGACACGCTGCGCCGCGTGGTGGTTGATAACGAGCCTCTGCCGCTGTTGCTGGATGACACGATTACGCGTTTCAAGCTGCATCAACAACTCAGTACGTTTGTTGAGCAATTGCGTAGCAGCGACCCATTGGTGCATATGAAGGCCGACCCGGCGCTGCAACTCGACACGTTGCAGCGGCGCGGCCTGTTGCCCGCGAACGCGCCCTTGAAAGTCATTGGGCCCCAGGGCGCGATACTCTGGGAAACGCCGAATGCGCCGCTCGCGTTGCGGCGGCGAGTGGTGGTCCTGACGGAGAGGGCCATGGCTGGCGGTCATTTTCTTCGCGAAGTGCTGTACACCCTGCAAGGCGTGGACCCACAGCTCAAGGAGTTCCCCGGCAGCGCCGAAGAGTCACTGGAGGTCAGGGCCGGCAAGTTGCGTCAGTACATCGCCGAGGCGGTTGATGGTCTTAAAGGCCCATTGCTCGAGGAGCGCTACCGAGCGCAGGCCCTGACGCCCACGGCGGATGTGCAACGGGTGCTGGACGCTTACCCGGCGTTGCCGACACCGGCTGCGGTGGCGTTGCTGCAAGGTGCCAATGTCGATGAGTTGCAAGCTTTTCGCAGCAGTGGCCGCCTGCCTGAGCGTTTGGCCGCGCAGGCCAAGTGGTGTGAGCAGGAAACCCGTGTGGCGCGGGCTTATGAGGCGCTGCACTTCGACACCCAGGGGCACCTGGACAGCCAGCGCCTGGCCCTGCGCACCCTGGAAACCTTGCCCGGCTGGCACCGTGGCGCGCGGGTGGAGCTGCGCCAGTACTCGGTTCAAGGCGAGCTGCTGGATGCCATCGGCACGCCGGACGCCACGTCCAAACGCAGCCTTGTGGTGATGGAAGGCGGCCAGTTCCAGGGCTCCCAGCCCGGGGATTTCTACACGGCGATCTGGGAGCAACTGGCGCTGGACGAACGCCAGCGCATGGGCCTGAACAGCGCCGCGCAACTGCAACAGGCGATTCAACGCGCCCCGTTGCCCCGTGACGCATTGCGCACAGTGCTGGAGGACAACCCCGTGCGTAAGCCCGCGTATGACCCGATGGTGCGCCTGATGGGCGGTGCCCCAGGGGTTGCCCAAATGCTGAAGAGCGCACGCAACAGGTTGCGCTCGCCCGAGGAGCGGGTTCACAAGTTGTTTACGTCGTTTGACGAGGAGCAGATCAAGGCGTTTATCCAAACCCTGGGCGAGGATGTTCAGCGCGGGCTGGCGGGTTGGGAGCGACAGCGCACGCAACTGAAGAAAGCTTTGAGGAAGTGGCAGCGCGGCAAAGGACGGGTTGGCATGGCGCTGGATGGCCCCTATGTGCGCATCGCCAACAAAATCATGCGGTGCTGGAGCCGTGAAACCGGTGCAACGTTAACGTTGTCGTCCAACGACAACGTGCATTTGGTAGACCTGCCGCCCATACAGGCAGATTTCAGCCATGTGGCCACGCTTGAGTTGTCCGGCATCACTTGGTCAGAGGGTACTGGTGCGGCGTTCCTCGAAAACTTCACCCATGTAAATAGTTTGAGTTTGATCAAAGTCGGGCTGACTGAGCTTCCCCCGGTGATCGGCGAAATGAACAAGCTCACCTCGCTGAACCTGCGCGCCAATACGCTGCGGCTGACCGCGCACAGCGCCGCAAAACTGAGCCAGCTCAGCGCGCTTGAGGCGCTTGACCTGTCGGAGAACCCGCTGGGTGAGGTGCCCGATTTCAGCGGCATGACGCAGCTCAGGGAACTGCGGCTGAATTGGACGCGGATCGAGCGCTGGCCCTCGGGGCTAAGAACGCAAACAGGCCTTAAGCGGGTCGACTTGCGTTACAACCGGCTGCGCCAGGTACCGGCAGAAAATCTGAGCCCGCCGGCTGATCAGTTTGAAACCGTTGCACGGATCAATAACGTCACCTTGCTTGAACACAATCTCTTTCCCGAGGGTTATTGGTCTACGTTCGATCGTTACTGGCAAGACTTGACCCTCACTCACCCCGACCTGTTGCAGCACGCCCTCCCCGAAGCCTTTGACAGTGGTAACCCTCGGGTGGCCGCCGTACGAAGAATGTACCCGCGTTACACCGTGCAAAAAGCCAGGGAGTTTGTGTGGGCGCTGGGCGAAGGCGCCGAGGCGGAACTGACCCGGCGCGAACAGGCGTTTAACGGGCTGCAACGTCAGTTGGACGGGTGGGTATTCTCAGGCGGCGGTGAGCGCCAGCCCTACGTGCTTACGACACAACGCGCCGTTCGCGCCGGATGGCGTGACCGTTTTATCGCCCAGCACCGTATTTTGAGCTGTTGGCGGCGCGAAACCCCGCCAATGCTGGCCGACGATGGCACCGCCATTGGCCTGGAGCTGGACCTCAGCGATCTGAACCTGCCGAGCCTGCCCGACCTGGATGCCGACTTCAGCCATGTCGGCTCACTCAAGTTGCGCAATATGAACCTGGACGCTTCGCCAGAGGGTTTTCTGGTCCGCCATCAAGGCGTGCGCTGGCTGGACCTGTCTCACAACCAATTGCGCGAGTTGCCGCCGGCATTGAGGCAAATGCACCGGTTGACGCGGTTGTCCCTGAACAACAACCGCATCCGCCTGACCGCCGAGTCGGCCGATAGCTTGTCTTCGCGAACGACCCTAAGAGGGCTGGTACTCAATAACAACCCCCTGGGCGTGACGCCAGACTTCAGCCAAATGACCGATCTACGCTCCCTGGGCCTGGAGTTCACCGGTATCGAGACGTGGCCCACCGGGCTGGGCGAACAACCGCACCTGGATTCGGTTTTCCTGCGAGGTAATCGAATTTCGACACTCCCCGATGCGCTTATCGCGCCGTCGGATGAGCAACTGGTGCAGACCCTGCGGGTCACCCGTGTGACCAACCTGGCCGGTAACCCACTGAGCCCCGAGACGCAACAACGCGTCAGGGCTTACGGCGCCCGGTTGCGCGAAGCGCGGCTGGCCAGCGCGGAGCATCCCAACCTATTGGTTTCCAGCGCCTTGGGCGAGGTCATCACGCCGGCGGCCCGCGAGCTTCAAGCCGCCTTCCAGCGCTGGGCCTCGGGGCTTTCAGCCGAGCAGGCGGCGCTCAGGTCAAGCCAGTGGGCCGCGCTGCGTGAGGTGTCGGGCTCGGACGGTTTTTTTGAGATGCTCAGGGACCTGGACCAGGCCGGTGCGGGCCATCAAGACCTGCAGCGCCGCGTCTGGGAGGTGATCGATGGCATCACGGCAAACAGCACCGAGTCGGAGCAGTTGCGCAAGGAGATGTTCGAGTGGGCCGGCCGGGCGGCCTGTTGCGATCGGGCGGCCTTGACCTTCAGTCACCTGGAAGTGCGCTTGCTGGTGTACAAGGCCAAGTCACTGGCGCTGGACGCCACACAGGGCCAGGCCTTGGTAAAACTGTCCAGGGCGCTGTTCCGGCTGGACGAGGTGGAGAAAATCGCGCTGACGGATATTGAGCAGCGCCGCACGGCCATCAATGCCCGCCAAGAGCTGACGGCCGAGCAGAAAGACGCCGCCCTTGAGGCGCTGGAAGAGGTCGAGATACGCCTGGCATACCGCGAAGGCCTCAAGGACCGGCTGGGTTTACCGGGGCAGGTTCAGGCGGCCAAATTCACCTTTCTGGGCAATGTCACCCAGGCGATGCTGGATGATGCGTATCGGCGTGTGATCCTTCTGGACAACTCTGCACAAGAGCTTGAATCGCTGCTGGCCAGGGATTTCTGGAGAGACTTTGTGGCGAATAAATACCGCTCGCGGTTCGAAGCCCAGAACGTGCCCCATCAGGAACGCATGGCGCAGATGCAGCGTGACTTCGAGTCGGGGGCGTTATCGCAAGCGGCCTACGACGCTCAGGTTGCCGATCTGCAAGCGCAGTTCGCGATCGAAGAGGCGCAGTTGATCCAGACCCTGACCCGTGCAGAAGTCGCCGAGGCGCTGATGCCTCGCAGCAGCCATGAAACCCTGGTTTATCCGCATGAGAGCCCGGCCGGGTTGCAACTGTCCCAGGCCAAGGAGGTGACGTTCAGCGGCAAACGCTACTTTGTCGCCAGCATGCCCGATGCGGGGGACGGCGAGCATTACCTGTTGTGGGCGCAGGCTCCGGATAATCCGCTGGTACTGGTGCGCAGCGGGATCATCGCCAAACCCAATATTGCCGGGGTGTGGAAACGCAGAGGCCTGGCCGGCGGGATGAGAACCGAAATCTCTGACGATGAGTTTGAAGATGCCCAGGAGTCCATGCCGGTGGCGCCCTACACGGCTGCCGAACTCAGTTTCATGCGCCGCGTCGCTCATTTCGTGACGCTCAGAAATGTCCCCGGCAGTTATAACCGCGCGAACAATGGCAAGTACCCACTGCGCGATTACCAGGGCCGGCCGATGCTGATTCGCACGATGGACGAGCGCGTCACGCTGGAGTCCGGCGCCCAATACACCTCGGAGCAGGTCAAGCCGTACGTGGAGTTTGAAGGGTATGAGCGAGTGGCTGCGCGTTATGAGCAGAAGCTGCAGTTGCGCAAGTTTACTGTCGATGATGTGAAGGTGCCTGGGGAGCAGGCGCTGGTCGGGCAGTCGATGGTGGTCGCCAATCGGCGTATCGCCAGCGGCGAAATAGTCGGCGTCTACGGTGGGACGGTATTACCCGAAGGCTTCTCCGCGCCCGGTGGGCAAACCTACGCCATGGTCGTGGGCAAGCGGCCTTACTTTGAAGGTGGAAAGCTCAAGGAGGAGGCGGTCCAGATGTCGGGAGACAACATTATCTCCAGGATCAACACCCACTTTGACTATGACGCGAATGGCAAACCGATACGCCAGGCAGCAACGGGGTACAACGTTGAAGCGGTGGCGTTCAACGTCGAAGCGGATATGTGGCTGGGTGTGGGAGAGGGGGCAACCACCAAGCGCAAGCCGTTCATTTTGACCGCGGTGTTTGCGACCGAGGCCATTGCGGCGGGCGTCGAGCTGCGGTTGGACTACCAGTACACCGAAAGCATGATTAAAAAGCAGTTCCCATAAGCCTTGTGGCGTCGCTTGGGCGCCTGTCATCGTAAATCCGGGCGCCCATCTTGAAAGGCCTGACGTATGCCCCAATCTTCCAGGCATACGTCAGGTGGGCGCACGCGAATCAAGGTTGTCGTGTGCGCCGCCGATCTCGATAAAGGATGGTGAAGCCCCGATGGATTTCAAAGACTATTACAAGATTCTTGGTGTCGAGCCTTCGGCCGACGACAAGGAGATCAAAGCCGCTTATCGCAAGCTGGCGCGTAAGTATCACCCGGACGTGAGCAAGGAAAAGGACGCCGAAGCCAAGTTCAAGGACGCCTCGGAAGCCTATGAAGCGCTCAAAAGCGCCGACAAGCGCGCCGAGTACGACGAGCTGCGCAAATACGGCCAGCATGGCCAACCGTTCCAGGGCCCTCCGGGCTGGCAGAGCCGTGGCGGTTTTGGCGGTGGCCAGGACGCGGGCGATTTCTCGGACTTCTTCAGCTCGATCTTCGGCGCGCGCGGCGATGCTTTTGGTGGCGGCCAGCGCCGTCCAACCGGGCGCAAGGGCCAGGACGTGGAGATGCAGCTGTCGGTGTCGCTTGAGGAAACGCTGTCCACCGAATCCAAGCAGATCAGCTTCCAGGTGCCGCAGTACGATGCCTCCGGCCGGCATGTCAGCAACACCGTCAAAAGCCTGAATGTGAAGATTCCGGCCGGTGTGGCCGATGGCGAGCGCATCCGCCTCAAGGGCCAGGGTGCACCGGGCGTCGGCGGCGGTGCCAATGGCGATCTGTACCTGATCATCAAGTTTGCGCCGCACCCCAAATTCGAAGTCGATGGCGAAAACCTGATCATTAACTTGCCGCTGGCGCCATGGGAATTGGCGTTGGGCGCCGAAGTTGCGGTGCCGACCCTCACCGGCAAGATCAACCTCAAAGTGCCTGCCGGCAGCCAGAACGGCCAGCGCATGCGCGCCAAAGGCCATGGCTTGCTGAACAAGGCCGGGCAGCGCGGTTATCTGTTCATCCAGCTCAAGGCCGTCATGCCCAAAGCGGCGGATGACGAGGTCAAGGCATTGTGGGAGGCCCTGGCGCAAAAGGCTGCGTTCAATCCGCGCGAGCAGTTCTGAACGGGTCATTGATTTAGTTAGCGCCAACCGCAAAATCGGCGTGCCTAGGATGACAACCTCTTCCAAGAAAAGGTTGTCATCCCATGCCGGACTTTCAGGTCACCGACCCCGCCACCCCGCTTTCTGGTGAGCAGGGCCAGCATTATGAACTGATCAAACAAGCGATCCCCGCTTGCCTGATCAACAGTTCGCCCTCGCGTCGCAAGGCCCTCAAAGACACGCCGCCAGCTATTCCCCGCTGGTATGACGCCGCTTCCCAGGCGCGCAAAGATCAGCTCAACGTGCTGCTGGACGCCCGTTGCGATTCGCTCAACGAACTGGAGAAAACCTTCAATTACATACGCTCGGAGCAAGCGTTTGCCCAACCCTTGTTGGAAGCCGGGCTAAAGGCTATCGGCCACGAGCTGGACGTCAATCAAACCTGGCTGCGCCTGTATGTACCGGTCGAAGATGCCTTTGGCGTCCAGACCGCAGGCTTCAAGGTCAAGACGTTCTCCCTGCTCCACGCTGCCCTTGGCAACTTTGAGCAACGAGAGACTCGAGAGGGCTATTTCAACAGCGCCTCAGGTTTCATTACCCAACCGGATGTGCGCGAGCATTTCGAGCGTCACACCACGACCCTGAAGATTCATGCGTTCACTCAACTGTGCCGAGACCTGGACCTGGGCAAGCAGTACCAGGCTCACCTGCGGGCGCAGTTGAAACCTGACGATGCCAAGTCCCAGGCCGAACTGCGTGAGCGTTATATCAGGCACCAGAAAGCCGCCTTCAAGGCGGCGGCGTACCTGGCGTTGCTCAAGGGCGACATTGGCGACAGCGACCACGCACTGCTGATGCGGGTGGCGGACGGGGAAAAACACATCCTCAACGACGGTAAGCCCATCGGGTATCGCAGCTTGAGCCTGATGAACCTGCATATGCACGATTGCCTGGTCATCGACACTTGCGCCAAGCCTGGCTACACCTGCCGGGTCATCGTCTATATTCCTGATGACCCCGACCATCCCATCAAACGTTATGAAAGCTTCAATGACTTTCGCGATGATTTGACCGAGCGCCTGAGCGCGAAAACCACCCAGCAAGCTGACCGATCCCAAGGCTGGAAGGCTACCCGGAACCAGCTTTTTTTTGCCCGGTTCGTTGCCGCCAAAGACCGCGCGTACTACTACAAACGACTGACCGAACTGGTGCTGGACGCACCTCCCCAGCCGTTTGGCGCACAGGCCATGCGATCGGAATGGGGGCGCTTGCTCGCTTCGCCGTCTTTTTCCACGCCTTCAACGCTGGGGGAGCCCCAACCTCAGGTGCGCGTCTCTGTCAGCGCCCCTGAGTTCAACATCCGCGCTCACACCCTCGTTGACCTTTGGCAAGTCCCGGACCTGTGGACTTATCGCCTGGGCAGCCTGCGTACCCGCCTGTTCGAGAATGCGCGGCATCGTGCGGTGAGCACCGCCGATGTCGATGAGGCCTCGCGCTCACTGCGCGCCGCGCATTACATGAGCATTGGCCTGTTCGGCCTGAACCTGGTAGCCATGGCGGTGCCGCCGCTGGGCGTGGTGATGGCCGTGGCGATGGCCGGGCAAATGCTTTACGAAGTCATCGACGGTGTTATCGAGCTGAGCGAAGGCGACCGTGAAGAGGGCTGGGCGCACATCACCGACGTGGTGGAAAACCTGGCGACGCTGGCGGTGCAGGCAGCCGTGGTGCACTTCACCGTGTCGCCGTTTATCGAGCAGCTCAGGGCCGTTACCCTGCCCAGTGGCAAGACCCGGCTGTGGAAACCCGACTTGTCGGCCTATGAGCACACCGCGTCCCTGCCTTCAGTGGCGGCGGATGAGCAAGGCCTGCACCGGTACAACGGCCAGACCGTGCTGCCGTTGGAGGGCAAACGCTATGCGGTGCAACAAGACCCGCTGACCGAGCAATACCGCATCCTGCACCCCACACGCGCCGAGGCCTATCAACCGTTATTGAAGAGCAACGGCACGGGCCTCTGGAATCATGAAGTGGAACGCCCGCATACCTGGGAAGGCCCCACGTTGATGCGACGCCTAGGCCCGGTGACGCAGGGGTTCAGCGATGCCGAGCTGGAGCAGGTGCGCGGTGTAGCGGATGTGAGTGAGGCGGTGCTGCGCCGCGTGCACGCGGAGGGCGAACCGGTACCGGCGATTTTGCTCGACACCCTGCGCCAGTTCAGGGCGTATTTCGATGCGGTGAACGTCGCCGAGGGCATTCGCCAGGGCTCGCTCAGCAGCGAACTGTGCAGTTATGCCGCCTCCCTGGCAGTGGAGTTGCCGGGGTGGCCGGCAAGCAAGGCGATCGAGGCGTTTGCCGGCACCGAGTTGAGCGGGCCGTCGATCAAGTACGGCTATAGCCAGGCAACGGCGGCGGACACCGTGCAAATCCACCGTGGCGAATTGATGGGCGGCCAGTTGCCCCGGCGCATTATCGAAGTGTTCAGCGAACCTCAGCGCGATGCTTTGGTGGGCAGTTACACCCCCCGTACACCCGAGGCGCGAGCCAAGGCCCTGCAATTGAAGCTGGAGCAGCGGGCCGTGGAGGTGCGTGAACGCTTGATGAAGAGTATTTACGTCGAGCAGCAACCACCGTCCGACACCGAGATCATGTTGATCCAGCGCGACTTCAGTGGTGTCCCGACGATCCTGGCGCGCGAAGTGCTGGCAGACGCGACACCGACCGAGCGCGACACCCTGAACAGCGCCAAGCGCATCCCGCTGCGCCTCGCTCAGAAGGCGCGCCGGGCGCAGCAGCAAATGCGCCTGACCCTCGCGTATGAGGGCTTGTATCTTGATGCGTTGGCCGGACCGGACACCGAAACCCTGGCCCTCCATACCCTGCCGGCGCTGCCCGGCTGGTCGGACAATCTGCGCCTGGAAGTTCGCGAAGGCCGGTTTGAAGGCACGCTGCGTGCCAGCTTTGGCCCCCAGGAGGCAAGCAGTCGCAAGGTGTTGGCACGCATGGAGGATGGGCGTTACCAAGCCTTCGATGAGCGCGGCCAGCACCTGCATGGGCTCAGTGGTTTCTATGGCGCCTTGCAGCACGCGTTGAGCGATGCCCATCGCAACGCGATTGGCCTGCCCCATGTCGGCCAGGGTGAGCAATTGAAGGGGTTGATCAAGCGGCATGCAATAGACCGAGCATCGTTGCGCAAAACCTTGGGCATGTCGCCGGAAAAACTGGCGTTTTTTCGACCGCCGAGCCAGTTGCCGGGCGAGCGTCGCGGCTATCCATTGAGCGGGCGGGGTGGTAGTGAGTGGGAAAAAATCACGCGCGAGCGGATCCGCAACCTGTACCCGGAAATCACCCGGGAGGAAATGCTCGCCCTGATCAATGAGCGCGGCGCGCTGGACCTGAGCTGGCTGCTTGCGTTGGAGCAAGAGTACAAGGCCCTGCAGTCCACCTTGCACACATGGTTGAGCACACCGCCCCAGGGCATGGAGGCGTTCGGTGACCAGCAACGCCAGGCGCTGAGGGCCAGGCGCAAGATTCATACGGCGCTGGATGACGCCTGGAGAAAGATAGGCCCACGGCACTACGATCGAAATGGGCGCCTTTTAGGGCAGAAAATCGAATGGCTGGAAGAGGACCTGGCGCAGCAGCTCCGAACCTTGCCCGCACTGACTGCAAACTTCGACCATGTCAGCTACTTGGGCATTGTGGGAACTGAAGGCTCGGAGCTGACGGATGCGGATGTGCGACCACTGCTCGCCAACTTTCGCGGTCTGCGTCGATTAGGGATCGAGGCCGCTCAACTGACAAGCGTGCCGTCAGCCATCGAACAGATGCCGCATTTGCAGCGGTTGCATTTGGGCGGCAACGATATTGTCCTGACGCCTGAAGACGTCCTGCGCTTGAAAGATCGGGTGTATCTCAAAGAGTTATTTTTGGACATGAACCCACTTGGCTTGCCACCCGATGTCGGTCGCATGCCGCACTTACAAACCTTGCTGCTCAATGACACAAGCCTGGAGGAGTGGCCTGTCAGTGTGTTCCGTGTGCCCAGGCCGGAAAATTTCATTCTGGATATGCGGCAGAACCCGATAGCACGGATTCCCGAGTTTGCGCCGGGCTCGGATAAGGCACTGATTGTGGCGAAAACGTTCCTCACCCGTGAAGAGCTGACGCCTGAACAGCTTGCTCAATTCAAGCGGTACATCGAGGCCGCCGGCCGGGATCCGGATCGCCAATTGCCGAAAAGGGGCGTGCTCGACAGCGAGCAGTGGAAAGCCGGTTATTCGTCGCAGGAATGGCCCACCAGGCAAGTGTTATGGGACATGCTTGAAGGCTCGTTTGGCTCTGAGGGCTTTTTCAATCTGCTTCGTGCCGTCAGACAATCCGGGGACTCGACAGCCAGGGGCGGCGTATGGTTGCCGGAATTGACCGCCAAGGTCTGGCGCATGCTTGAGGCGATGGGCGAAGACGCTGAATTGCGCGAGCAGTTGTTCCTGATGGCTCGGGATCCTGCGGCCTGCGTGGACGCCGGGGCGCAGTTGTTCAATTCGATGGGCGTTGCGGTGCTGCATTGGTCAGCCTACTTCAGCGAGGATGTCGGCACGGTGCGCAGGGCCGTGTTCAACCTGGCCAGGGGGAAATGGCGCCTCGATGAGCTGGGGCGCATTGCTCATGCTCGCGTCGCCGAGTTGCAGGAGCAGGGCGCCAGATTCCCCGAGTATGACGCCCAGGGCCTGCGCATTGAGCATTACGATGGCGCCGGTAATGTGATCGCCGATATCGACGAAGTCGAAATCTATCTGGCGTATACGGTGCCGCTGGCCACCCGTCTGGACTTGCCCTGGCAATCCAGAAGCATGATGTTCCGCGAGGACTATGTCACGGCGCCGATGGTGGAGGCGGCATTCCAGCGCGTACAGCTGCAGGATCAAGGCGCGCAGGTGCGTGACAACCTGCTGGAGCAGCCGATGTGGACTGACTTCCTGCAGCGTGCGCATCAAACCGATTACGCGCCGATTGCCGAAAAATTCGACGCCCTGATCGACTATCAGGCCGCGCAGGCACAATGGGCCGCGACTGCCAACCTCCCCGAGAGAGCGAGGCAGGCCCTGCGTCAAACCATCAGCCAAGCGGCCCAGCGCCTGGGCCGACCGGCTTCGGAAAGTGAACCGGGGCAACTGATGTCCGAGCAAGACTATGACGACACTTTTGGCCGCATCAATGCCGAACTGATCACCTTGAACCAGACACTGACCGAGCAAGCGATCACCGCCATTCTCTAGAACAGGAAGTACCGCTGGGCCATCGGCAACACCTCGGCCGGTTCGCACCACAGCAATACACCGTCAGCCTTGACCTGATAAGTCTGCGGGTCCACATCGATGTGCGGCAGGTAGTCGTTGTGGATCAGGTCGGTTTTCTGCACATCGCGGCAGCCCTTGACCACTGCAATCTGCTTCTTCAACCCCAAGGCTTCGGGCAAGCCTGCGTCCTGCGCCGCCTGACTGATAAAGGTCAGGCTGGTGGCGTGCAGCGAGCTGCCGAAGCTGGCGAACATGGGGCGGTAGTGCACCGGTTGTGGCGTGGGGATCGAGGCGTTGGCATCACCCATCAGGCTTGAGGCAATGGTGCCGCCCTTGAGGATCAAGGTTGGTTTGATGCCGAAGAACGCCGGGCGCCACAGCACCAGGTCGGCCCACTTGCCCACTTCAATCGAGCCGACGATATGGCTGACGCCGTGAGTGATCGCCGGGTTGATGGTGTACTTGGCGATATAGCGTTTGGCGCGGAAGTTGTCGTTGCCGGGGCCGTCGCCGGGCAAGGCGCCGCGCTGTTTTTTCATCTTGTCGGCGGTCTGCCAGGTGCGCGTGATCACTTCGCCGACACGGCCCATGGCCTGGCTGTCGGAGCTGATCATCGAGAAAGCGCCGAGGTCGTGCAGGATGTCTTCGGCGGCGATGGTCTCGCGGCGGATGCGGCTTTCGGCGAAGGCTACGTCTTCGGCAATGCTCGGGTCCAGGTGATGGCAGACCATCAGCATGTCCAGGTGCTCGTCGATGGTGTTGCGCGTGAACGGCCGCGTCGGGTTGGTCGAGCTGGGCAGCACGTTGGCGAAGCCGCAGGCCTTGATGATGTCCGGCGCATGGCCGCCACCGGCGCCTTCGGTGTGGTAGGTGTGAATGGTGCGGCCTTTGAGCGCGGCCAGGGTGGTTTCGACGAAGCCGGATTCGTTGAGCGTGTCACTGTGGATCGCCACCTGCACGTCGTACTGGTCGGCCACGTTCAGGCAGTTGTCGATGCTGGCGGGGGTGGTGCCCCAGTCTTCATGCAGCTTCAAACCGATGGCGCCGGCCTTGACCTGCTCGATCAGGGGCTCGGGCAAACTGGCGTTGCCCTTGCCGGTGAAACCGATGTTCATCGGGAACGAATCGCTGGCTTGCAGCATGCGCGCCAGATGCCACGGGCCGGAGGTGCAGGTGGTGGCGTTGGTGCCGGTGGCCGGGCCGGTGCCGCCGCCGATCATGGTGGTGACGCCGCTGGTCAGCGCCTCTTCGATCTGCTGCGGGCAAATGAAGTGCACGTGGCTGTCGATGCCGCCGGCGGTGAGGATCATGCCTTCACCGGCAATCACCTCGGTGCTGGCGCCGATGGCCATGGTCACGCCGGGCTGGATATCCGGGTTGCCGGCCTTGCCGATCGCATGAATGCGGCCATTTTTGAGGCCGACGTCGGCCTTGACGATGCCCCAATGGTCGATGATCAGCGCGTTGGTGATCAAGGTGTCGACCACTTCATGGGCGAGCAGTTGGCTTTGGCCCTGGCCGTCGCGGATGACTTTGCCGCCGCCGAACTTGACCTCTTCGCCGTAGACGGTGAAGTCCTGTTCGACTTCGACGAACAGGTCGGTGTCGGCCAGGCGGACCTTGTCACCGACGGTGGGGCCGTACATGTCGGCGTAGGCTTGGCGGCTGATCTTCATGTGTGTATGCCCTGAAAAATAGGTGTTGAATGTGATATCGCTATCGCAGGCAAGCCAGCTCCCACAGGTGGAATGCGTTCCCCTGTGGGAGCTGGCTTGCCGCGATGAGGCCCTAAAGTTCGCCCATGATCCGCCCGGCAAACCCGAACACCCGGCGCCCGCCGCTCAAATCCACCAACTCGATTTCGCGGCTCTGCCCCGGCTCAAAACGCACCGCCGTCCCGGCTGGAATATTCAGGCGCATGCCACGGCTCGCTGCGCGGTCAAAGGTCAGCGCGTCGTTGGTCTCGAAAAAATGGTAATGCGAGCCCACCTGGATCGGTCGGTCGCCGCTGTTGGCCACGCTGAGGGTGAGGGTGCGCCGGCCGACGTTAAGTTCGATGTCGCCAGGCTGGATCTGATATTCACCAGGAATCATGCAGGTTGCCCCAGGGTCTTGAAGTAGATGGCGGTCGGGGTGTAGCGCCCGTCCGGGCTTTGGCAATAGTCGGGCAGCTCCCCGATCTTGGTGTAGCGCAGCGACTGGTAAAAGGCTTCGGCGCCCGAGCCGGCCTCGGTGTCCAGGTACAGCAGGCCGCGCTTGTGCTGGCGTGCGGCGAGTTCCAGGGTGTTCATCAACTGTTGGCCCAGGCCATGGCGGCGGGCGCTGCTGTGTACCAGCAGCTTTTGCACTTCGGCACGGTTCAGGCCGTTGGCTTTCAGGCACAGCGCCAGTTGCACGCTGGCGATCACTTGCTCGTCGCGCACCACCACCCACAGCAGCAGGCTGCCCTCTTCGATACTCGCCTGCACGCCGCTCAAATAGGTGCGGGCCTGGGCTTCATCGACGTCAGCCATAAAACCGACAGAGGCGCCGTGCTTCACCGCGTCCAGCAACAGCTCAATCAAACCCAGGCGGTAGTGGGCAAAACTTTCAGCATTGACTCGACGCAGTTGCGTAGCGCTCATCGATCTCACTCCTTGGGCGGTTCGGCGCCCGGATTCAATGTTAGTTGCATAAAGGTCAGGTCCAGCCAGCGGCCGAACTTGATACCCACTTGGGGCATGTGCCCGGTGCTGATGAAACCCAGGCGCTCGTGCAGGCGAATAGACGCCTGGTTGCCGCTTTCAATGGCCGCGACCATCACGTGCTTGCCGCAGGTTGCGGCGCGTTCGATCAGGGCGTGCATCAGGCGCGGGCCGAGGCCTTTGCCGCGTTGGTCATTGCGCACGTACACCGAGTGCTCAACGCTGTAGCGAAAACCCTCGAAAGGGCGCCAGTCGCCGAATGAGGCGTAGCCGGTGACTTCATCGTTTTCCACCGCCACCAGAATCGGATACTGCTGTGCCTGGCGTGCCGCGAACCAGGCCTGACGGTTGGCCAGGTCCACCGGTTGTTCGTTCCAGATTGCCGTGGTGTTGAGTACCGCATCGTTGTAGATGTCGCGGATCGCCGGCAGGTCTTGCTCGGTAGCATCACGAATCATGGCCGGGCCTCACGCGATTGGCTGGTGGACGGTCACCAGTTTGGTGCCATCGGGGAAGGTAGCTTCCACCTGGATATCCGGGATCATTTCCGGGATGCCTTCCATCACTTGCTCGCGGCTGAGCAAGGTGGTGCCGTAATGCATCAGGTCGGCCACGGTGCGGCCATCGCGGGCGCCTTCCATCAGCGCGGCCGAGATATAGGCGATGGTTTCCGGGTAGTTGAGCTTCACGCCGCGCGCCAAGCGGCGCTCGGCCACCAGGCCGGCGGTGAAGATCAGCAGTTTGTCTTTTTCCCGTGGGGTCAAATCCATGGTTCAAGGTCCTTCAAACAGCATTCATAAAAACACCGCAGATCTCCTGTGAAAACAGGCTGGTGTGGGAGCTGGCTTGCCTGCGATAGCGGTGTATCAGGCACACCGCCATCGCAGGCAAGCCAGCTCCCACATAAACTCAGTTCCACTTGTTGATCTTCATGTGCTCCAGATTCGTGGTGCGACGGCTTCTCGCCCCAGCACTGCCGGGCGCAACAGTCGCCATAAATCAATCAACCAGCCCCGCGCCAGCAGCGCTTCACTGGCCAGGCAGCGGGCGACCAGCAAGCCGGGCAGTTGGGTCAGGTCGCCGCGCACGGCATGGGGCAGGGCGCGGCAGGTTTCCAATAATTGCGGGTCTATATCGCCGGTCAGCAGCAACGTCGCAAACACCGGCTGCCCATCCAGCCCGATGGGCGAGTCGAGCAAACCGTCGGCGCCTACAATGCGCTGGCGCTCATGCCAGAGCAACTGGCCGTCGCGGCGAATATCCAGGTGCGATTGAAAGTGGCCCAGGTCAAAACGTTCGCCACTGGCCGGGCGGCCGAGGGCCACCACGTCCCAGTAAAACAGCCGGGCATCGCCGTGTAGATCAATGCGCGTGCTGAGTTCGGCCTGGGCGGCGCTGAACACGATGGTTTCCTGGGGCAGCCATTCCAGGGTCGCGCCGGCCTCTACGGTCAATTCGAGCTGTTGAAACGCAGGGCCGCTGGCGCGATACCACTTGGCTGCGCCGGGGCTGGTCAGTTGCGCCCAGGCGCCATTGGCCACATGGGCGCGGATGTCCAGGCGGTCGCCACCGGCAATCCCGCCGGGCGGGTGCACGATGATGTGCTGGCACACCTCGGGGCCTTCGGCGTACAGGTGCTTTTGCACCCGCAGCGGGCCAAGGTGGCGGCGCATCACCGGGCGTGTGGTGTCGCCGAAACGCGCGTAGCCGAGTTCCAGCTCGGCATGCCAGCTGGGGGTGAACAGGGCAGGAGTAACGGGCAGGTTCATATTTTCGGGCTTATCGTCAGGACGCTACAGATTAAATCGTAACCAGCCCGCGTACACCCTCGCTTTCCATATTTTCACCTCGGCCCTGCTGCACGATTTCACCGCGTGACATCACCAGGTATTGGTCGGCCAGTTCGGCGGCGAAGTCGTAGAACTGCTCCACCAAAAGAATCGCCATATCACCGCGTGCCGCGAGCTTTTTGATCACCGCACCGATCTCCTTGATGACGGACGGCTGGATGCCCTCGGTAGGCTCGTCGAGAATCAACAGGCGCGGGCGGCTGGCCAGTGCGCGGCCAATTGCCAACTGCTGCTGTTGACCACCGGACAGGTCGCCACCGCGCCGATGTTTCATCTGCAGCAATACCGGGAACAGTTCATAGATAAACCCCGGGACTTCCTTGGCTTCGGAGCCTGGGAAGCGCGAGAGCCCCATCAACAGGTTTTCTTCCACCGTCAGCCGTCCGAAAATCTCCCGGCCTTGAGGCACGTAGGCGATGCCCGCGTGCACGCGCTGGTGCGGTTTGAACCCGGTAATGGGCTTGCCTTCCCAGTTCACCACGCCGTCTTTGGCCGGCAGCAAACCCATCAGGCATTTGAGCAAGGTGGTCTTGCCCACGCCGTTACGGCCGAGCAGGCAGGTGACTTCGCCAATCTTCACGTCGAATGAGAGCCCGCGCAGGATGTGGCTACCGCCGTAATACTGATGCAGCTTGTCGACTTGCAACATTCTCGAATACTCCTCAAATCCCCTGTGGGAGCGGGCTTGCTCGCGAATACGGTGTGTCAGTTAATGCATTTGTGACTGATCCACCGCATTCGCGAGCAAGCCCGCTCCCACATAAAGCAGCCCGTGTCCGGTTCAGCGACCGAGGTAAACCTCGATGACGCGCTCGTTTTCCTGTACCTGTGCAAGCGACCCTTCGGCCAGCACGCTGCCCTGGTGCAACACGGTCACGTGGTCGGCAATCGAACCGACGAAGCCCATGTCGTGCTCCACCACCATCAGCGAATGCTTGCCCGCCAAGCGCTTGAACAGCTCGGCGGTGAACTCGGTTTCGGCGTCTGTCATGCCCGCCACCGGTTCGTCCAGCAGCAACAATTGCGGGTCTTGCATCAGCAACATGCCGATTTCCAGGAACTGCTTCTGCCCGTGGGACAACAACCCCGCCGCGCGTTGTGCCGAGGTGGTCAGGCGGATGGTATCGAGCACTTCCTCAATGCGGTCTTTCTGCTCACCGCTCAGGCGCGCGCGCAGGCTGGCCCACACGGACTTGTCGGTCTTCTGCGCCAGCTCGAGGTTTTCAAACACGCTCAGGGCTTCGAATACCGTGGGCTTCTGGAACTTGCGGCCGATGCCGGCCTGGGCGATCTGCACTTCACTCATGCTGGTCAAGTCCAGGGTTTCACCAAACCAGGCCTTGCCATGGCTGGGGCGGGTTTTGCCGGTGATCACGTCCATCAGTGTGGTCTTGCCCGCGCCGTTGGGGCCGATGATGCAGCGCAATTCGCCGACGCCGATGTACAGGTTCAAGTCATTGAGTGCCTTGAAACCATCGAAGCTGACGCTGATGTCTTCCAGGGTCAGGATGGTGCCGTGGCGTGTGTTCAGCCCCTTGCCGGCGGCCTGACCAATGCCGATGGCATCGCGGCCGCTGCCTGCGTCGAAAATAGGTTCCAGCATGACGTTCCTCATTTCTTCAGCAGGCCGATGATGCCCTTGGGCAGGTACAGGGTGACGATGATGAACAGCGCCCCAAGGAAGAACAGCCAGTATTCCGGGAAGGCCACGGTGAACCAGCTCTTCATGCCATTGACCACGCCGGCGCCGAGCAATGGGCCGATCAAGGTGCCGCGCCCGCCCAGGGCCACCCATACGGCGGCTTCGATGGAGTTGGTCGGCGACATTTCGCTGGGGTTGATGATGCCCACTTGCGGCACATACAACGCGCCTGCCAACCCACACAGCACTGCACTCAACACCCACACAAACAGCTTGAAACCGCGCGGGTCGTAGCCGCAGAACATCAGGCGGTTTTCGGCGTCACGCAATGCGGTGAGCACGCGGCCGAACTTGCTCTGCGCCAGTCGCCAGCCGGTGTACACGCTGGCGACCAGCAGCAGTACGGTGGCCACAAACAGCACCGCCCGGGTGCCCGGCTCGGTGATGCCAAAGCCCAGAATGCTGCGAAAGTTTGTGAAGCCGTTATTGCCGCCAAACCCGGTTTCATTGCGAAAAAACAGCAGCATCCCGGCAAAGGTCAGCGCCTGGGTCATGATCGAAAAGTACACGCCCTTGATCCGCGAACGGAAGGCGAAGAACCCGAACACCAAGGCCAGCAAACCGGGCGCCAACACCACCACGCACATGGCCCACAGGAAGTGCTCGGTGCCGACCCAATACCACGGCAATTCGGTCCACGACAGAAAGGTCATGAACGCCGGCAACTCATCGCCGGAGGCCTGGCGCATCAGGTACATGCCCATCGCATAACCGCCGAGGGCGAAGAATAAACCATGGCCCAAGGACAACATCCCTGCGTAACCCCACACCAAGTCCAGCGCGAGGGCGACGATGGCGTAGCAGAGGATCTTGCCCACCAGCGTGAGGGTGTAGGCCGAGACGTGAAACGGATTTTCCGGCGCCAGCAGCGAGCACAACGGCAGCGCCAGCAGCAGGATCAAAATGACCGCGCCCACCGCTATCGTGACCTTGGGGCCGGCCTTTTGCGCGGCGGTAAGCATCAATGGCTGGTTCATCAGTCGATCACCCGTCCTTTCAGTGCAAAGAGTCCTTGCGGGCGTTTCTGGATAAACAGAATGATCAGCGCGAGGATCAGGATCTTGCCGAGCACGGCGCCGATCGCAGGTTCCAGAATCTTGTTGGCGATGCCCAGCCCGAAGGCGGCCATCACGCTACCGGCCAACTGGCCGACGCCGCCGAGCACCACCACCAGGAACGAGTCGATGATGTAGCTCTGGCCCAGGTCCGGGCCGACGTTGCCCACCTGGCTCAGCGCTACGCCGCCCAACCCGGCGATGCCGGAGCCAAGGCCAAAGGCGAGCATGTCCACACGCCCGGTGGGCACGCCGCAGCACGCGGCCATGTTGCGGTTCTGGGTGACGGCGCGCACGTTGAGGCCCAGGCGCGTCTTGTTCAGCAGCAGCCAGGTCAGCACCACCACGCACAACGCGAAGGCGATGATCACGATGCGGTTGTACGGCAGCACCAGGTTGGGCAGCACTTGAATGCCGCCGGACAGCCATTGCGGGTTGGACACTTCGACGTTCTGCGCACCGAACACCAGGCGCACCAGCTGGATCAGCATCAGGCTGATGCCCCAGGTGGCCAGCAGGGTTTCCAGTGGCCGCCCGTAGAGGTGGCGAATCACCGTGCGCTCCAGCGCCATGCCGATGGCCGCCGTGACAAAAAACGCCACCGGCAGCGCAACCAACGGGTAGAACTCGATGGCCGCCGGCACATAACGCTGCATCATCAGCTGCACGACGTAGGTGGAATAGGCGCCGAGCATCAGCATCTCGCCGTGGGCCATGTTGATCACGCCCAGCAGGCCGAAGGTGATCGCCAGGCCCAGGGCCGCGAGCAGCAGGATCGAACCCAAAGACATGCCACTGAAGGCCTGGCCGAGGATCTCGCCGAACATCAATTTGCGTTTGACCTGAGCCAGGCTGGTCTCGGCGGCCGTGTGCACGGCGGCGTCGGTTTCGACACCGGGCGCCAGCAGCGCCTCAAGGCGTGTGCGCGCCAGCGGGTCGCCGGTGCTGCCCAACAGGCGCACGGCGGCGAGACGAATGACCGGGTCGGGGGTCGACCAGTTGCAGGTTGGCCAGCGCCAGGCTCAACGCAGTGTGCACGGCCTCGTTGGTCTCGGCGGCGACTTGCAGGTCGAGGAATTTGAGCTGCGCAGGTTGTGCGGTTTTTTGCAGGGTTTGCGCAGCAGCCAGGCGCACCTTGGGGTCGGCGGCGAGCAGTTGCTGGCTGGCTTGCACGTTGTCGATCAGGCCGCGCAGACGGTTGTTCAGGCGTACGGTTTTGGTTTCACCGTTGACGTTCAGTTGGCCTTGTTGCAGCGCGTCCACCAGCTCGATGCGCGCCGGGTCGGGCTGGGCGGCCCAGTCCTGGAGCAGCTTGGCTTGTTGCATCGGGTTGGCATTGATGAAGTCTTCGGCGTCGCTGGCGTGTGCGGCGAAGGGCAGCAACAGCAGGGCGGCGAGGATGAAGCGGTAAAGGGCAGTGGGCATAGTCTTGGGCCTTGCTCGAACAAATGTGGGAGCTGGCTTGCCTGCGATGGCGGTGTATCAGATACACCGAGTTGTCTGCATCGCAGGCAAGCCAGCTCCCACAGGGTGTGTGTCAGTCTTAAGGGCCGACACCCCTCGGATCAGTTGCTCTTCACGGCATAGTCCGGCTTCTTGTCGTTACCCGGAATGAACGGGCTCCACGGCTGGGCGCGGATCGGCTTCTCGGTCTGCCACACCACCGAGAACTGCCCGTCGGCCTGGATCTCGCCGATCATCACCGGCTTGTGCAGGTGGTGGTTGGTCTTGTCCATGGTCAGGGTGAAGCCCGACGGCGCGGCGAAGGTCTGGCCGGCCATGGCTTCGCGCACTTTATCGACGTCGGTGGACTTGGCTTTCTCAACCGCTTGCGCCCACATATGGATGCCCACGTAAGTGGCTTCCATCGGGTCGTTGGTCACGGCTTTGTCCGCGCCTGGCAGGTTGTGCGCCTTGGCGTAGGCCTTCCAGTCGGCGACGAATTTCTTGTTCACCGGGTTCTCCACGGACTGGAAGTAGTTCCAGGCCGCGAGGTTGCCCACCAGCGGCTTGGTGTCGATGCCGCGCAGTTCTTCTTCACCCACGGAGAACGCCACTACCGGCACGTCGGTGGCCTTCAAGCCCTGGTTGGCCAGCTCTTTGTAAAACGGCACGTTGGAGTCGCCATTCACAGTGGAGATCACTGCGGTTTTGCCACCGGCCGAGAACTTCTTGATGTTGGCGACGATGGTCTGGTAGTCGCTGTGGCCGAACGGGGTGTAGACCTCTTCGATATCTTTATCGGCTACGCCTTTGGAGTGCAGGAACGCGCGCAGAATCTTGTTGGTGGTGCGTGGGTACACATAGTCGGTGCCGAGCAGGAAGAAGCGCTTGGCGCCGCCACCTTCTTCGCTCATCAGGTATTCCACGGCCGGGATCGCCTGCTGGTTCGGCGCCGCACCGGTATAGAACACGTTCGGCGACATCTCTTCACCTTCGTACTGCACCGGGTAGAACAGCAGGCCGTTGAGTTCTTCGAACACCGGCAATACCGATTTGCGCGACACCGACGTCCAGCAGCCGAACACCACGGCAACCTTGTCCTGGGTCAGCAACTGCCGACCTTTTTCAGCGAACAGCGGCCAGTTCGACGCCGGGTCCACGACCACCGGCTCCAGCATCTTGCCGTTCACACCGCCTTTGGCGTTGATCTCGTCGATGGTCATCAGCGCCATGTCTTTAAGCGAGGTTTCGGAGATCGCCATGGTCCCGGACAGCGAGTGCAGGATGCCGACCTTGATGGTCTCGGCGGCCTGGACGGTCCAGGTCAAACCCATGGCGGCAATGGATGCCGACAAAGTGAAAGCCTTGATCAAGCTACGACGCTTCATGGTGCGATCTCCGAAAACCGATAGTGTTGTGGGGCAGATACACAGGGCTTTGCAAAGGCTGTGCCTATGGCGTGCAGCGTCAATATCAACAAGGGCTGCCCGGCTAAGGTGGCTATGCAGCGCACCAACTTGGCGCTGCATAGCTCATCGAGTGCGCGCAGAGCCCTCAAAAAGGGCGCAGGCATAGATATGCAGCGCAAGCGTCACGCAGAAGCGTTCCAGGATGAGGCCAGCAGGCGCGCCTTTTGTGCCTTGAACTTTCTTGCCATCGAGAACCTTATGGACACGATCCCCGTCACCCCAAACCATTCTGTTGAGTTACCTCCCCTGAGCCCACCTTTTATCAGTGCCAACGACGCCGCTTATTGGGCGCACCGCCGTATTCGCCATACCGTGGAATGGGAGTACGGCGGGGTGATACTGCAGGACAAAGAAGGGCTTTTTTACGCGACCGAACCTCGCCACGGTGAGACGCCTCGGTTCTATTTTGAAACGGTGTTATCAGCAGATAAGTTTGGGCATCCGGTTGCACCCAAGGGGTTCAAGGTGGTTGCGATTTACCACTCACATCAGTCCATACATGAGCAGATGCGCAACACAGGCTTGTCGGAATCGCAGGTGCGATTACTCCTCGGTTCGTTCTCCTCTTCGGAAATGCTGTTTAACATCGCCATGGGGGAGTCGGTGCCGGTCCATTATCTGTCGGGGCCTGATAGGTCCTTGATCAAGTATGTTGCCAGCGGCAATGCCGTCGAACAGATCTTGCACGACCAGTTGGTACAAGAATGGAACGGTCAGGCGCCTCGGGACTACAAGTTTGTGCATTCGTTTATCCTTGAATGCGCCGCCACAGGTGGGCTGTGGGTGGTGGTGGCCAATGATGAGTGGGGCGGCGTACGGGGTAGGGTTCCCTCGACCTGGGAGCCTGGCACTGGCGTGACGTCAAAAGTTGAAGCATTACCTTTGTGTACTCGGGTGTATGCACAAGCCGAAAAGGCGGCCACGGTGGCCTTGGACGATAAGGCTTCAGCCGGGCCTGGGGTCAGTGGCTTTATTCTCAAGTGTACTCAAGGTTATGTCGCTACCTGGCCGGTACAGGCAGCGCAACCGTGGTTTCTTCTGAAGGCGTTGTTTCCAGCCCAGGCCAGTGGCGGGGTCAGCTTGCCTGAGCATTGCTCTGTGCAGGGTGCTTACGCCACTGTGCCGGCCGTTCAGGAGGTTGCGCCCGCCGTGCCGCAACCGTGGCTGTACAAAGTAATGTTTTCGGCGTCGCAGTTGGCGGCGGGGATTGGACAGCTTCGAGCCAATACCGGTGTGCGTAACGACGCTTACCCGACGAGCCTGTATTTTCAAACCAGTGACCATGCTTTGTTGCGGTACACCCTTGGCGGTTCGCAGCAGGAGACGACGTTGTTTGTTGAGGATCCTCAGGGCGTATTTAAAGACGATGGCAGCGAAGAACACATGCGTACCGGCGTATTGTCGGCGCACGACTATGTGTTGCGGGTTGCCGGGATTGGAGTGCTTGAGGTCCTGCGTACCAGTGAGGTCTGGAGTGAAAAGGTGATCTTGACGTCTGGCTGGAAGCCTTACTCCAACAGGCAGCCGCCGCTGAGCCCCGCCTTTGTGACGGCTGACGATGCGGCCAGGTATGCCCATGGGCAACTGGACTACCGTCGTCTGTTCAACTGCGCTGCGCTGATTCTCCAGCGCGATGATCAACGTTTTGTCGTCACTGAACCTGTCAGCACAAACCAGCCGCGTTTTGCACTGGATGCGGTCTACCCGTTGGACGCCCAGGGCGAGCCGATCATGTTGACGGCAGGCTGCCGACTGCACGCCTTGTTCTGCGCCAGAATACAGCCTGATTCTGCTCAGAGCCTGCGTGACAACGAGGCTCGGGTTGCAGCGCAAATGTTCATGGACACTGATATTTATACGCTGCTCTCAAATCACAAGGTGGTTGCGCGCGCCTACCTTTCAGGTTCGGTAAACAGTTTGCTGGCCTATACATCGCAAGCGCTTGAGTCGTATACCGAGCGCGAGTTGCTGGAGCGGGTAACGCCTTCGGCCGGTAGCAGCACCGTGGCGCGAGAGCTATCGCAAGGCACGCTTGTGCCCAGTGCCTTTGTGCGTGAGCAGGCTTACCCGGGACGGTTGCGCGTGGTACTTGCCAACCCACTCTGGGGCCCGGTAGGCGATTTGCCCGAAGACTGGGAGCCGGCGCTGGGCACTGACGCGTCGCACCTCCCTGAAACACCCCTGTTGGGCCCGGTGTTTGCTTCGGCAACGGAGGCGGTGCGGGACGCTCATGAACGCACCCTGGATCGCTATGGGCGCGGCCCTGTTGGCCTGGGTGTGGTGCTGCGGCATCGAACCCTGGCGCAGTACGCGGTAACGCAGAATGTGTCGGTCGAGTTACTTGACCAGTTGCTGCGTACCTGCCGTTTTGCCGAGCCGCTGCAGCAGGCGGGGTTTGAAGTCGACAGCTTTTACGCATCCACCGTGCGTTTACCGGAGGATGTGTCGGCCTCCGGGCGTTGGTTGGCCCGCCATTTCATCGCGCCTGACGATCTGCATGCAGCCCTTTACGATAACGTCGGTGTCCGACGGTTACCGCTGTCGCAGCGGCTGGTGGTGCATATCGCAACGCTGGAAGGGGCTATGCTGGCGTATGAAGCCGGTACCCGTGATGGGGTGTTTGGCACTGATACGAAGCAAGGCTTGTCGACTCTCAAGCGCGGGCTCGACAGCGCTGAGATATCCACCACCGATTTTGTCTCGCGCGTGGCCGGCAGCGGGCAGCTACACGTGATCCTGGGGAGTGAGTGCTGGAGCACACCAGGCAAGGTGGATACGCACTGGGTGCCGTTTTTGCGGGTGTTGCGTCGCCGTCTGAGCCCGGCCTTTTCCTGCGCCGACGATGCGGCACGTTATGCCTCGATGCGCCTGGGCGCGAGACGTGACAAGGTCTATGGCGGCTTGATCCTTAGATCAAGCGCAGGCCTGTTCGTCGCCACCGAGCCCTTGGTGGTACACGTCGAAAACTTCGATGTGCAGTGGGTTCGCTCAAACGAATTGGTGGCTAAGGGGTTGTTCCTGGGAGGCAGTACGGTGGTGGCTTTTTATCATAGCTGCAGTGCATACGAGCCGCAGTTTCCGACCACCGATACGCAATGGAACGTATACCGCAACATGTTCTCCACTGCGTTTGTGACGCAGGTGCTCAGGGAGCGGGCCCGGGATGCAACATCCAGCCCCCGTATCGACTACTTGCTGTGTAACGACGGTGCGCTGCTGCGTTACCGTTTCGATGGTGGAGCGAGGCAACTGGCATTGGCGGCCGAACTCAACCTGGCCTCTGCTCAAGCCCAATGGCATCGGTACAACCCGATTGAGGAACAGATTCGGGACTGCACCCTGCAACCCGAAGAGTGGGTCAATCGGTTGGCTTATGCGGGGGAACTGGCTGTACTGCAAGGCAGTGAACTATGGGGGCCGTCGCGCACCGTTACTGCCTTCAGGGCATACTCCCAGGCGCTGGATATAATCGCTGGTGTGCACGCGCAAGCGGATGCAGGGTTGAGCCCGCTGTTCACCCAGCCATTGGATGTCGCACGCTATCTGCATCGCCTTAGTCCAAAACGCGATCACTTGGCGTTCGGTTTTATTCTCAAGTCTTCGAATCAGGCGCATTTTGCCGGGACGCTGCCGTTGCCCCTGCGCGATGCCGAAGGCTTTAAGCTCAACCATGTATTTGTTGAGGGGAAGTTGCCTCAAGGGTTCACCGTCTATGGTGTCTACCTGCATGCCCGCGTGCTGCCACAGGCCGGAGATTCAAGCCCGGCCGCTCATTTTTTCTGGCCTCTGGACTTGTTACAAGGGTTGGCGGCGGCTGAGTACGGCCGTGTGCCTCTTTATCTTTCATGTGCCGATGGCGCGCTGCTGATGCTTGACACCACCCGGCCGGCTGCCGAGCTGGCCACCGTGGAGGCAGCATCCCGGTACGGCGGTGAACTGCACAGCGGAGCCGTGCCGCTGCTGCACTACATTCGCAAGGTCGCCGCAGGCAACAAGCTACGGGTGTTGCTGGGCAGCCCATTCTGGTTCGAAACCACCTGGGTCACCGCGCAATGGGTGCCGTACAAGGCAATGCCTGTGTCTCCCTACCATGACTATCGTTTAGCCTTGAGCCCGGTTTTCCTGCATTCGGACGATGCCGCGCGTTATACGCAACATCTGGTCGGACCCTACAAAGGGGACGAGTACCTGGGGGCGATTCTTGAAGATGTGCTAAGGCGTGCCTATGTCGCCGTCGAGCCTTTGGTAGACAACGACGCCAACGCCGTTCCCAGTGCCGAGGAGCGCCTTTTCTGGAAGCCCAGCAGAATCTCGACCAGCGACCACAATGTGCCGCTTCCCGAGTACCCGGACGGGCACCGTATTGCCATGACCCATCAGTTTTACAAATCCGACTTTGCCCAGAGCAAGAACGACCCTGCCACGTCACTGGGGGTCAACTTCATTTCCTGGAGTTATATCTGGCGATACAGCCGCGGCCTGAGAGGGTATTTCGACGTTCAGAATTACTACCTGTCGACACGCGACGGCGCATTGCTACGGTACACCCCGGATTTCAGCGTCGACTCGCGGGAGGAGACGATGGTCCATCAGTTCAAACACCTAGGCGCGTATGAGGCCCGCGAGATGCTGGAACTGATGACGCCTTACAGAACGTTGAACGTGGTACGTGCTGGCAGTTTCTGGACACAAAAAGGTTTGATTGAGGGGGCTCCCAGTGCCACGACTCTCCCGGAGCAGGCGACGCAAGACGATGGTTTTCATCGAGAGAAGGATGAGTTTTAACCTCGCGGTTCGGGGCTCGTGTCGGGCTGCCTCCGGCTGAGCCGCGAGGCTAAGGCTGTTTGTCGGCGGTGCTGGCTTCTGTCAATGCGATAACTATGTTGTGCCTACTGGGCCTTGCGAGGGTTGAAGATTTCCGGCTTCTTTCAATCGTTTCAGGGAGTTTCACAATGATGGATGACGCACACCCCTTGGGTCGCCTGCACCGCCGCTTCCACCCCTCAGCCCCGCATTTGTCAGTGCCGATGATGCCGCGTATTGGGCGCATGAGCGAATTGGCGACCGACGTGACAGAGAATATGGAGGGGCGATTCTCAAGCGTGGCAACCGTTACTTCGCGACCACCCCGATACCGCCGCGTTGGTGGCACAACAGCATTGGACCGCAACCTAGAATTTATTCTTGCCGCTTTACCTGTCGTGTGCCGACGGTGCCTTGCTCAAGTACCAGGCGTCGAGGTTGGACAGTGATTGGGGCGGCAGTCAGACCCAACGCAACGCTGCGGCCAACACGTTTCTGGTCACTGAACCGGTGGACGATAGCGGTCCGAGTGTGGCGGTGGGGCTACGTGCGGACACTGCGGCCTATAGCCGTCTGTTCGGCGGGGTCATGAACCAGGCGTCGACGCCAACCTCTCTCAAATACCCAGTGGGTTATCAGGTGATGGGGGTGCAACTGCTATACAAAGTGGATACCACCCGCACGCCACTGGCAAATCGTTATCAGGGGGCGCTGGACAGCAATTTTATTGCGCAGCCGGAGTTCAGGGCCGCGATCAGCATGTTGCATGGCGACAAGGTCACCAGCTCGCGCTACTACTTCACGCCGCGCAATGGTGCGCTGTTGGTCTACCGGCCCGGTTATAACCAAAGCAAACAGCAGATGCTGATCGCCCGCTGGATAGACCCGGACACCGGTGAAAGGGGGGCCACGCCGTCTGAAGTGATTACGACTTTGAGTCAATCCGGCAGGTTGTACATTTTGGAACCCGATACGCTCTGGCAGCCCGCAGTCAAGTTGCCTCGCGGTTGTTACTTGAGTTGCGCAAAACCAATCAGCCCTGAGGCAAGGCTTTTTCCTGTCAAGTCCATGGCTAACTATTCACCACTTGGGTAGTGGGTGACCTGTTGAGAATGACCTCAGAACCCTGTGCCCAAGAGTCCTTGGGCACTGAGGCGGTTCTCACTATTCAGGGACGTTGCCATGACCATCAATTTGTCGCGCGAGGAGCGCGCAGCCAGTTCAAACCGAGGGACTACCCGTTTACCCGCCGTCAGCCCAGGATTCATTAACGAAGCCGATGCCGCTTATTGGGCGCACAAAAAAATAGGTGCGCGCAGAGACAAGGAGTACGGCGGGGTTATTTTGAGGAAATATACGGGCAGGTATCATGCTACCGAGCCTGTGCCCGGCAAGGGGATGCAGTTTGATCTGCGCGAGGTACTGACGGTCAGCGCCGATGGCCAATTTGAGCAACCCAAGGGTTACACCTGTGTGGCCTCCTACCATTCGCATCCTGCGGACCATGCGCTGACTCAGAAGGCCAATCCGAACTTTGACAGTAAGACGGTCAAAGCTTTTTTGAGTTTTTTTTCCGATGGCGACTTTTGGCATGGGGTTAATAACCGCGATTTCTTCCCGGCCGCGTATTTGTCCGGCCCCGACGGCTCGCTGATCCGATACGCTTCGAGTGGCTCCGTTGAAGAGCGCAGCTTTGCGCTCTGGATAAAAGCAGGAAGGCCCCGCAATAACAAAGTTGCCCTGTTTGGTCCGTTCAGCACATTCGTCAAAAAACTCTCGACGCTGGGTACCTTGAGCTTGATTGTGCCCACGGCACTGTGGGGCGGATCGGCAGGCGACGTGCCGGCAGATTGGGTGGTGTTCCAACCCTTCAGCAGCGGTGCGCCAACCCCTCAGCCTTTGTTTACCGGGGTATTCACCGAAGTTCAGGCTGCGATTAACGTTTGTGAACCCGTTGCCGCGCCCGCACGCCAAATCGGCATCGTGATCAAGGCGCAAGGCGAAGGCCGGGCTGAGTATGCGGTGTCCCAGCCGGAGCCTGCGCAGATGCTGGGGTGGCTGGCCGCAGATACGTTGCCGCCACTGCCGCCCGGATGGGCGCTGCACGGCATGTACGTTGATTCAAGTCCTGTACCCGAGCCTTACCCGCTGATACAAGCCTGGCTGTACCAGCGTTTTATTAGCCCGCTGGATTTGGCAACGCACATTGTCGCCTACCGCAGGTTTGCCAAGGCGCTACCTGTTGCCTCTGCCGGCTCGCTGTACATCCGCACAAGTGACGCAGCCGTTTTACGCTATGGCTTTTCTGGCTCCGACGCCGAGTCTCGACTTTTCGCTCAGGCGGCGGACGGTAGCGTGACGGATAACGGCATACAGGCGCTGCTGCAGGCGGGAACACTGCTGCCACAGGCGTTCGTAAAACAGGTGGCCGAGGCGGGCCCATTGAGTGTGGAGCGCACCAGCGATATTTGGGACAAGAAAGGTGCAGTGGACAAAGTCTGGCGGCCTTTTTCCAAGATTCCCGAGCCGCAATTGAGCCCGGCCTTCATCACTGCCGATGACGCTGCCTGTTGGGCACATGAGGTGATCGGTGAACGACGCGACGTCGAATATGGAGGTGTGATTCTCAAGCGGGGTCATCGCTACTATGCCACTCATCCCATACCGGACCGCCGAGCGGTGTTCGAACATGGTCTCCTCTTGGCCAGGGACAGTGATGGCAACTTCATCGCCCCTGATGATTACAGCGCCGAGGCGTTTTATCACTCCCACCCCACGACTAATATCGCGCAAGCCAAAATCAACTACCCCGATAACAGCGATGATCAGTTGCTGCTACGTGCCAACTTCTATTCAAGGCCGGACCTGCGCTTCAGCTTCCGTAACCGAGCTTTCGCCAAGGTTCACTATCTTTCAGGGCCGGATGATGTGCTGCTCAAATATGTCAGCAATGGCTCGGCGCTTGAAAGAGCGTATGACCAAGAGCTGCGGGGCGTGGAGGACAAGACCGCCAGTGGTTTTGAGTCCAAGGTCATCTGGAAACTGGCCGAGGCCGGCGAGCTTTGGGTCGTGATGCCACACCCGGTTTGGGGCGGTGTTCGCGGACGTATCTCTAAAGGCTGGCGCATCAGGACCCCCGCGACGGCGCAGGCGCAGCTACCCTTTTTCACCGGGGCCTACTCAAAACCCGAGCATGCCGTGATGCGTGCGCTTTCACTCGCTGGCCCCGGCGATACTGGCGCAAAATTTGGATTTGTACTCAAGCATACGCGTGAAAATATCTACGCAGCGACGCTGGCGGTACCCAAGAGTGAACCGCTGTTTTCGCCTATTGATCTATTCCCCAAACGCCGTGATGGCGGGTTGCGACTGCCTTCCCAATACCGGTTGGAGGCTATCTACTTCAGCAGTTGGTACGAGACCCACGAAATTGCGGCCCGGGAAACCTGGTTGGCCAGCGCCTTCTTTACTCCATCGCAGGTGGTGGCCGCTGCCCGCCAGGCCCGGGCGACCCTGGCGATCCAGAACCCGGCCCGTGGCTTGACCCTGTACATGCAGGCCTCGGATTCAGCGTTGCTGGCATTAAAAGTGCCAGAGGCCACGGCCACCTCCGAGCTGGTGCAGGAATCCAGTGCCGGAGAGCTGCACGATAACGGTGCGCAAGCCGGCCTGCTCGATGGCACGTTAAGCCCACGCGCTTATGTACGTCGGGTCGTTAGCGCGACCGATCTGTCGGTGGTTCAGGCGGGCGGCTTGTGGCGGCAGGTGGGCCCAGTGGATAATCGCCTGTTGGTGTCGTACTACAAGGCAACGTTGAGCCGTTCGTTTCTCTCGGCGCGCGATGCCGCGGTGTATGCCCATGAGCAAATCGGCAACTGGCGTAGCGGCCATTACGGCGGTTATATACTCAAGGGCGAAGACGGCCGTTTTGTTATCACTGAGCCCGTGTCAAGTGCGGCCAACCCCTTTGCCTTCACGCTGTTTTTTCCACGCGACGGTAAAGGGCCGTTAATCCCGCCGGAACCCTATGTGTTGCATGCGCGCTATGGTTCCCACACGGCTCTGTCGATGGTGAGCCCGGCCTGGGTGGCGCAGCGTGGCTGGACGCATGACGAGGCGCAGATCAACCTGCAAGTGTTCTCCGATGATGAAATGTACTCGATCATTCCGGCCGGTCGCGTGGCGTACCTGTCGGGAGCCAGTGATTGCCTGTTGGAGTACACCCCCAATCATTCGCCGCAGGAACAGGTGTTGCTGGCCAATATCGGCCCGCAGGCTGGCGACAACAGCCTCGGCAAGCGCCTCGACAGCGGGCAGATCCGGCCTGCCGATTGGGTCCGGCGGCTGGCCGAGGCAGGGGACCTCAAGATCATTCAGGGCAACCCGTTATGGGGCCAGCGTTCGGTGGTCTACAACGACTGGACGCCTAACTATTCCTACGCGCCAAGATCGGGCCCACCCGACTACACCACCTACGGTGCCGTATTTGCCAGTGCCGATGAGGCGGCCGGTAACCTGCACGGACGTGTGCATGCGCGTAACTTCGCGCAGGCGGCCTGTTTTGCTTTCATCCTCAAACACAAGGACAAGGAGCAATACATTGCCAGCGAGGTAGTGGGCGTTGTCAGTGAGAACAAACTGTTCAATCTCAACAGCCTGTTTGAGCTCAAGCCCGAGGGAGGTTACCAGCTGCCCGATGGGTTCATATTGCATGGGCTGTTTCGCTCGCAGCAATGGTCACGTACCGGGCAAAATACGTCGAACGCCTGGTTGACGCTGTTTTTTGTCACGCCAACAGTATTGTTCTCTGCCCTGTATGCCGCTACTCGGCGTGGCCAGAGCAACCTGTCGGTTTACTTTTCAACCCTCGATGGCGCGCTGTTGCGGTATGAGCCGCCGCTCCTCGATGTCAAAAGTGGCGGCCCGGCGGATACATTGTTGACGCAGGCGCAGCAGGCATTGGACTCCGGCGAGCAGACACCCCAGAGCTTCCTGGGTGCGTGGGCGTTGAAGGGAATGCTTCATGTGGTACGTACCAGCCAGTTCTGGGACAAAAAAGGCCCGGTCACCCCTGCCTGGACCAGTTACGCAACCCTGATGCCGCGGCGTTTGAGCCCCAACTTCGCGAGTGCCGACGATGCCGCCCGCTACGCAGCCTCCAGGGTGAACAACGGATACCATCGGCGTTTTGCCGGGGTGGTGCTCAGGCTGGGAAATGGTCTGTTTGTCTCGACGGAACCACTGCCGCTACCACCCCAGGGGTTGGCACTACACTGGATATACCCGGATCGGGCTGCTGATTTAGCGCTTTACCCTGCGAACAGTACGATTGTTGCGCGCTATCGGTCTTTGATGGATCAAGAGGCGCCGTTGTTGCTGTCCGTCACTCAAAAAGCGATCTACCAAACCATGATACCGACGGCGGTATTGTCAAACCTGTTGCATCGTGAGGCCCACCTTAACCGTGAGTATGTGTTTGGCCCCAATGGCTCGATCCTCAGTTACCACTTGTCGGGCTCTGTCGAGGAGGAGCGGCTCAAGACGCGTCTGGCGCCACTGAACAAGGTCAAGGGTGATTACGCTGAAAACAGTATTGAACAGCAACTGCGCAGTGGCACGCTCTCGCCGCAGGACTTCATCACCGAGGTGGTGAACGCCGGCCACCTGAGTGTGATAAAAGGCGATCGGGTATGGGGCCCGCCCAGAAAGTTGGCCGGGGATTTTGTGGCGAATATACCGCCAACCCATCCTGGGGATATTCGCGCAGTGTTCATGGACGCGCCCTGCAGCCCGATTTTCACCCGGGCGGCCGATGCCGTTCGTTACGTTCAACGCCTATGGACGCCTCAAACCGAGGTGGCCTTCGGTTACGTACTCAAGTCGACTAACAAACCGTTCTATAAGGCAACCCTGGCGCTAGTCAGAGACGATTTTGCTGATTTCAAACAGGTCTTTATCGACGGCCAATTGCCGCAGGGCTATGTGTTTGATGGTTTGTATCTCTGTGCTTCGACCGAGGCCATCGCCGGTAGCAATGATGAAATGGCGCGCAGTTTTTTCCCGCCCCAATACATCGCCAAGGCACTCAACGTTGTCACCTATGCCCGTAACGGCAGTGTTCCGACGTTGTATCTGTTGTGCAGCGACGGTGCGATGCTCACGTATGCGTTTCCCAAAGCGGCGCCGTTGTACCCATGGACGAGCAAGGCACATATCGAACGCACACAATTGCTCGATGGCTCCCTTACGGTACGTGATTATGTGCGCCGCCTTGCGGGCGCGGGGACGTTGTACATCCGGGTGACCAGTGAGGTCTGGGGTAAGAAAGAGAGGGTCACTGAGCATTGGGTGCCGAATAAAGCACCGTTTGCTTTTGCCGACGATCCGCATTTTCATTCGTTCTGTGGCCCGCTGTTTACTTACTCCGATGATGCGGCCCGCTATGCCCAAGGCCTGGTTGCGCCGTTCAAGGGCAAGCAGTACCTGGGCGCTGTGCTGGTGCCGGGGCAAACGCCGGGGTACGTCGCGCTCGACCCGGTGGAAGATCAGAGTACGGGAAGTACCAGTACCCTGGAATTGTTGTTCTGGGCTGATCATGCCGGGTTTGATGTACCGCCTGAAAATATACTGAGCACCTACAAAATCGCCGCTGTGCAGGCGTTCTATAAAGCCATTGCATCGACATCCAGCTTTGAAACGATAGATAAAGAACTGTTGGGTAACTTCGTTTCCAAGGAAGATCTTTACGGCTACGTGTCGGTCGCCAGGGCGAATGCCCCTGACGCCAAGAGTTGTTATCTGTCCTGCCGCGGTGGTGCGCTGCTCAAGTATGTGCCGGCATTTACGGCATCTGAAGACCGGTTGCTTGCTCCGGGTATGGCACCGGTGCCCCGTGTGTTCGTCGCGCGATTGCGAACCTTGGGCAAATTGTCAGTGCTGGTCACCGATGCCTTCTGGAGAGTGGCTGGGCCATTGGGTGAGGAGTGGAGCGAGGCGGAACCGGAACCGGAACCGGAACCGTTCTGGTATGAACGGCAACGGGACGAACTCTGAGTTCAGCGCTTGCGCATCAACCCGATAAAAAACAGCCCGCCAATCGCCGCCGTGGCCACGCCAATGGGCAAGTCTTCGGGGGCGATCAGGGTGCGCGCCGCGACGTCCACCCACACCAGGAACAGGCTGCCCAGCAGCGCGCACACCGGCAATAAACGCCGGTGTTCGGCGCCCACAAGGCGCCGCGCAATATGCGGCACCATCAGCCCGACAAAGCCGATGGAGCCGCTGATGGACACCAGCACACCGGTCATCAACGACGCCACCAGAAACACCTTCAAGCGCACAGAACGTGCGTTCATGCCCAGGGTCACGGCGGTCTGTTCGCCAGCCATCAATGCGTTCAGCGGCCGCGCCATGCCCACCAGTATCAACAGCCCCAGCAGCACGGTCGCAGTCGGAATCGCCAGCAGTTCCCAGCGCGCCAGGCCCAGGCCGCCGAGCATCCAGAACATCACCGCCGAGGCGGCGCGATGGTCGCCCATGAACAGCAGCAGGTTGGCCACCGCCATCATCACGAATGACACGGCCACGCCGCACAGCAGCAGGCGATCACTCTCTAGGCGACCGTTACGGCTGGCCACGGCCAGCACCACCAGCATGCTCAGCAGCGCACCAATAAAGGCAGCGATCGGCAGGGTCAGCAAGCCGACGACTTCCCCCACGTGCAGCACCACGATCACCGCGCCCAGGGTGGCGCCGGAGGTCACGCCGAGCAGGTGCGGGTCGGCCAGCGGGTTGCGCGTCACCGCCTGCAACACGGCGCCGATCAATGCCAACCCGGCGCCGACCAGCGCACCGAGCAACATGCGCGGTACGCGAATCAGCCACACGATATGTTCATGGCCAGTGCTCCAGTTGACCTCGCCGAGGCCGAAGGCCTTGTTGAGCAAAATCCGCCATACCACGTCTACCGGCACCCGCGCCGAGCCAAACCCCAGCGAGATCACGCAAGAAACCAGCAGTAACGCGCCAAGCGCACTCAACAGCAGGGCATAGCGGCGGCTGATCATTCGCCGTGGAACCCTTTGGCCAGGGTTTCCACCGCCAGCACGTTGTCGATGCCCGGCGTGGCCTGCACATACGGGATCACGATAAAGCGCTGATTCCTGATGGCGTCCACCGACTGCAACGCCGGGTTATCCAACAGGAATTGTTCTTTCTGCGCGGCGGTGATTTCGCTGTAATCGACGATCACGATCACCTGCGGGTTGCGCTCCACCACGGTCTCCCAATTGACGCGGGTCCAGCTGGCGTCGATATCATCGAGGATATTGCGCCCGCCGGCAGCGGTGATCAGTGCTTGCGGCATGCCCAGGCGGCCGGAGGTCATGGCGCGGTCTTCACCGCTGTCATAGAGGAACACCCGAGGCTTGTCGGCGGGCAGGTGCTGTTGCACCTCGGCCACTTGCGCCTGCATCTGCGCGATCAAGGCCGTGGCACGGTCCTGAACGTTGAAGATCTTGCCCAGGTTGCGCAGGTCGTTATAGGTGTCGTCCAGGGTCGCCGCCGGGCGCTTCATTACGAAGGCGCAGGACTCGGTCAACTCGTAGACGTTGATGCCCAGTGGCTGCAAGGTTTGCGGCGTGAGATCACCACCCACGCGCATGCCGTAATCCCAACCGGCGAAGAAAAAATCCACATTGGCGTTGAGCAGGGTTTCCACCGACGGGTACTTGCTCGCCAGTTCCGGCAGGCCGTCGAGCATCCCCGCCATTTGCGGCGTCACCGACTTCCAGCCGGTGACGCCGCTGTAGCCGGCCATGTGATCCTTGAGGCCCAGGGCGAGCATCATCTGGGTCATGTTGATGTCGTGGCTGACTGCGTGTTTCGGCGCTTCCTGGAAGGTCACGTCGCGGTTGCAGCTTTTGACGGTCACCGGGTAATGGGTGGCTTCGGCAAACGCTTGGGCCGTGCCGAACAACAACGCGAGAGACAACAGGGAGCGCAGGATCATGGTTGGGTTATCCAGGTGACTCGGGGGTAGCCGGCCAAAGGGTGAGTGTCGATCAAGGCTTCGACGCCGAAGACATCACGCAACAACTCGGCGGTCAGCACTTCATGGGGCGTGCCGCTGGCGACAATGCGCCCGTGGTTGATCACGTACAAACGATCACAGTAAGCCGCGGCCAGGTTCAGGTCATGAATGCTGGCCAGGGTGCCGATGTTCAAGCGTTTGACCAGCCTGAGTAACTCAAGCTGATAGCGCGGGTCGAGGTGGTTGGTCGGCTCATCGAGGATCAACAATTGCGGCTGCTGCGCCAGGGCGCGGGCGAGGATCACGCGCTGTTTTTCGCCGCCCGAGAGCGTGGCGAACGCGTGGTCTTCAAAGCCGTGCATGCCGACCGATTCCAGCGCCTGCCGGATGAGATGCTGGTCGTGCAGTGTGTCGCCGTCGAACAAACCTTTGTGGGGCGTGCGGCCCATGGCGACCACTTCGTCCACGCGCAGGCCGAAGGTGTCGGGGAACTCCTGCAACACCACGGCGATGCGTTGTGCGCACCATTTGGCACTTTGCTTCCACACGTTCTGGTGTTCGAGCAGCACGTCACCGCGTTCGGGTTTGCTGAAGCGATAAGCGCAGCGCAACAGGCTGGTCTTGCCGCTGCCGTTGGGGCCGATCAGCCCGACAAACTCGCCCGCGCCAACCTGCAGGCCGGCATCCCGCAGCTGGAAGCGGTGGTTGCAGTGGTCGTGACCCGGTGGGGTCCAGCCAAGGTCGGTGAGGGTGAGTGAGGCCATCAATATTCTCAAATTCAACACAGTTAATGGTGGGAGCTGTGTATCGGTTAGAAGGTGTAGTCCGCCGTGACGAAGAACGAACGCGGCTCACCCAGTATCCACTGTTGGCCATTGTTGTACTGGCTGACGGCGTAGGTGCGGTTGAACAGGTTGTTCAGCTCAAGGCCCAGGGTGGTATTGCGCATCGCCTTCCACGATACGGTGGCGTCGGCCACGGTGTAGCTCGGCACTTCGCTGCTGTTGGCGGTGTCGGCATAACGGGCGCTGACGTAACGCACACCGGCACCGGCGCGAATATCATCGGTCACCGCCTTGCTCAACCACAGGTTGGCGGTGCGGTTGGGCACGTCAACCGGGCGATTGCCGTCACGGGAAATCGCCTGGCCGTTGACCACTTCGGAAAAGTCGTCGTACTGCGCCCGCACAATGGCCGCGTTGGCTTGCAACTGCCAGGCGTTGGGCAGTTGCAGGTCGAGGCTGGCTTCCAGGCCGTTGGAGGATTGCTGGCCGACTTGCTCCTTGAGCGTGGTACCGGGAATGCTCACCAACAGTTTCTTTTTGACGATGTGATAAGCCGCCAGGGTCCATTCGCCACGCGCGTCCCAGAACGCCTGCTTGAAGCCGATTTCGGCCTGTTTGGCGGTGGACAAACCAAACTGCTGCTGGCTCGGGCTCAGGCTGATCAGGCTGCCGACACCGTCGGTGCTGGTGGCGTACTGGCCGTAAACCGAGGTGTTCGGGGTGATTGCGTAGACCAGGCCGGCTTTCCAGTTGTTGCCGGTCAGGGTCTTGTCGGAGTCTTGGTTCGCGGCCGTCAGGTCATGGCTATCGATATGCAGGTAGTCGCGGCGCGCGCCAGTGATCAGCGAGAGTTTGTCGGTCAATTGCAGGCGGTTTTCGGCGAAGGCCGCGAGTTGCTTGGTGGTGGTGACCGCTTGGGGGATGAATGGGCTGCTGCTTTCAAACGGCTGCGGCACCGGGTGCTGAATGTCCACGGGTTGGCCGCCGCCCGGCACGTCATCGAACGGCGCGTTACTGGCCAGGCGAAAGCGAATACGGTTGTACTCGACGCCCGTCACCGTCTGGCTGTCGAGGCCCAACAGCGTGTGTTTGAAGGTGAACGTCTGGCGGTCACCGACCTGTTCCTGGTCGTGCTTGATGCCCAGGTAGTCCTGGCGCACCAGGCCGCCATTCACGTAGTTGTAGCTCTCGGCGTTCTGCCAGCGGCGCTGGTTTTTCAGGTACGACAGCTCGTTGGTGGCGCTGACGTTATCGTTGATCTGCCACTCGCTGGTCAGGCGCGTCCACTGGTCGTTGTAGTGCTGTTTGTCGTTGCTGACGTTGTAATTTTTGTCGCGCAGGCCTTTGTGCAGCTGGCCGTTGATCAGCGGCGTGCCGTAATAGTTCTGCGGGCTCTGGTCGCCGTAGTCGTGGGCCAGGGTAAAACTCAGGTTGTCGGCCGGCTGCCAGCGTAGCGCGCCGCTGACGAAATCGCTGGCGGAGTCGCCGCGTGCGATGAAGCCGTTGCTGCGCAGGCGGTTGACGTTCAGGCGGTAGCTCAGGGTGTCAGTCAGCGAGCCGCCGCTGTCCAGGGCTTGCTGCTGGCGGTCATCGGAGCCGTAGCCCAGGCGCACATGGTTTTCGATCTCGCCGCTGAACGGCTTCTTCGCAATGGTATTGATCACCGCACCGGTCGCGCCCTGGCCGTACATCACCGAGGCCGGACCGCGTAGCACATCCACGCGCTCAACCGACCAGGTGTCCACCGGGAAGGTGGACGTGCCTGCGCCATCGAACATGCGCTGCCCGTCGTACAGCTGCAATACCGAACTCTGCCCGGTAAAACCACGGGCCTGCAATGACGTGCCGCCGTCGCCCGGCGAGCCGGTGCGGCTGATGCCGGTGGCGCGGGAGATGGCGTCCTGCACACTGGCGTCGCCGCGTTCGCGGATCTTCTCGCCGGTCTGGCTCTCGACGCTGCCCGGGGTTTGCAAGGCGGTGAGGTTCAGGCGCGAACCGGCAGTGGTCGGCGTGTTCAGGTCGACACGTTCTTCATCCACGGCGGGCGCGGTCACGGGGCTGGCGGGCAGGGTCAACGCCTGGGCATTGTTGTGCAGGGCGAGCAGGCATACGCCGCACGCAAGGTACTTGTTCATCGGTCGATCAATCGCTTCTTGAAAGGGTGTGCTCGCCGCAGGGCGCGGCGAGCAACGATAACGCAGAAAGTGTTATAAGTTAACACTTATTGGCTGCGCGACAAAAGTCGCGCAAGCCTACAGAAAGCCTCTGGCGTGGGCATCTCGCCTGCCTCATGCAGAACCTGAGGCAGATTCACGTTGGTTGAAAAGGCGCGCCAGCACCAGGCGATCCAATGCCCACACCACGATCAACGAAGCGCCCACCAGCGGAAAAATAATCGCCAGTGCGAGCATGATTACCATCGCGGTTTTCCACTTGGGCAGGTCATGGCGCAAGGGCGGAACGCCCAGCCCACCGTGTGGCCGACGTTTCCACCAAATCACCACGCCACTCACCGCACTGAGCAGAATCATCAGGCAGATCACCAGCACGATCAGCTGATTGACCCAGCCGAACATCTTGCCTTCATGCAGCATCACGCCGGTTTCGGTGGCGCGTGCGACGAGGTTGTAGTGTTCCCAACGTACATCGGCCAGCACTTTGCCGGTGTATTGGTCCACATGCAGGGTCGCGTCATTGCGTGGGTCGTTGGCGAACACCGCGACGGTGAACACGCCTTCGGCGGTGGTGGGGAACGTGATGCTGTAGCCGGGTTCGACCTTGCGTGCGTTGGCCAGGTCGACCACTTGTTGCAGGCGCACAGTCGGCGCGGCAGGGCCTGAATGCATGGCGCCATGGTTCATATGTTCGGCATGCCCGCCGGACATCGGCATTGGCGTGTTCTCCATGGCCCACGGCACGGTCTGCTGGCTCGCCGTATTGAGGCTGCGCGCTTGCTGGTCGGACTGCGGCACGTTGTTCCACATTGCCGCCGGAAACTTATTCCACAGCTCGGCATATTGTTTGCCCCAGAAACCGGTCCAGGTCATGCCGCTGAGCAGCATCACCAGCAAAAATGCCGCGCCCCAGAAACCGGCGACCGCGTGCATATCGCGCCAGAACACTCGGCCACGGCTGTTGAGCCGTGGCCACAACACGCCCGCCGAAGACTTGCCGCGTGGCCACCACAGGTACACGCCGGACACCACCAGCATCACGCCCCAACCGGCGGCGAGTTCCACCAGGCGATCACCCACGGTGCCGATCATCAGTTCGCCATGCAGCGCGCGGGCGATGGCTTGCAGGTTGTATTTGGCATCCTGTTCACCAAGGACGGTGCCGCGATACGGGTCCACGAATACCGTCACTTCGCGGCCATCGTTGTGCATCACCAATTGCGCGCTGCTGGTGGCGTCTGCGGGTGGCAGGTATTTGCTGATTTTGCCTTGGGGAAAGGCTGCCTGGGCGCGTTGCAGTTGTTCGTCGGCGCTCAGGGCGTGCTCGGCGCTTTGCACGTTGAGCAGGTGGCCGTACATCAGCGGGTCGAGCTGGGGTTTGAACAGGTAGATGATGCCGGTGAGGGCCAGCAGTACCATGAAAGGGGCGACGAAGAGGCCGGCGTAGAAGTGCCAGCGCCAGGCCAGGTTGTAGAAGGAAATTTTTGGGGTGGTCATCAGGGGCTCCGCAAAGGCTTTAGATATTTTTTGTCTGTCAGGCCGCTATCGCAGGCAAGCCAGCTCCCACAGGGGAATGAATGCAATCCAAGTGTGGGAGGGGCTTGCCCGCGATGCTCTTAGAAGCTCATGTCCACCTTGGTCCAAAGCGTACGCCCTGGCTCCTTGATGGCTTGCGGGTCGTTGGCCGGGTAGCCGAAACCTGCGTTACCGGCCAGGTTCAAATGCTCGGCATAGGCTTTGCCGAACAGGTTGTCGACGCCGGTGCTGACCTTGAAGTTTTTATTGATGCGGTACGCCGCGTTCAGCGAGAACACGCCAAAACCGCTGCTTTTGTCGAAGTCCTTGCCGACCACGTTGCCCTTGTTCTGGTCGATGCGGTTTTGCGCTGCGACCACACGCCACAAGGCGCCGGCGCTCCAGTCGTCCTGGCTGTAGGTGAGGCCCAAACGTGCGTCCAGTGGCGGCATTTGCGGCAGCGCCTTGCCGTCGCTGGTGTTCTTGCCCCAGGCATAGGCGAGGCTGGCATCGGCCTTCCAGTGCTGGGTCAGCTTGTACGCCGCGCCCAATTCACCGCCCATGATGCGCGCGTCGACGTTGCGGGCCTGGGACGTGGTGCCCATCATGCCGGGCTTGTAGTCGAACAGGATAAAGTCCTGCACCCGGCCGATATAACCCGAGGCCCAGGCTTCCAGGTCGGCGGTTTTGTACTGCGCGCCGAAGTCGAGTTGGGTGGTTTTCTCCGGCTTCACGCCGTCAAAGGCATTCACCGAACCGACCGCGCCGGTGTTGGGCGAAAACAGCTCCCAGTAATCCGGGAAACGCTCCGAATGGCCGAGCCCTGCGTAGACAGTGGTGGGCGTGTCGGCCAGGTCATGCTCATAACGTACAAAGCCCGAGGGCAACGTGTCGACGCGGGTGTCGTTGGCGGTGGGGTTGGGGCGCGACATCATTCCTGAGCCCGTGCGCTGGCGCAAATCCTTGGCCGAGGCGCGGTCCAGGCGCGCGCCGGTGATCAACCGATCACGCTCGGCGGCGTACCAGGTCAGTTCGCTGAACACCCCGTAGTTGTGGAAGTTGGCGTCCTTGACCCGTGGCAGATCCTTGTAGGTGTCGATGCCCATGCTGCTGCGCTGGCGATGTTCATTGGTCTGCGCATCCAGGCCGCTGATCAGTTGCACATCGGCCCAGCGCCAGGTCGCCTTGATGCGTGCGCCGAGGGTGCGGCGGTCGACGTTGGAAGCCATCGGCCCGGCCATCATGCCGGTGCCCGACGGCGTACGCAGGCTGTAGTTGTCCATCACATGGTCGGCGTAGTTGTAGTAGACCTGCGCTTCGACCTTATCCAGTACCTCACCGATATTGGATTTTTCAAAGCGCAGCCCCAGGCTTTCGCGCAGAAACTGCGAACCATCCATGCCGCGCCCGGCGTAGCGCGCTTCGCCATCGCCACGGCCGGCGGTGAGCTCAAGCAGGGTGTCGGCGTCGGGCGTAAAACCGACGGCGACATCGCCATTCCACTTGTCGTAGCGCGAAGCGACGGTGTGGTTGTTGCCGTCCTTGTAGTCATCGGCGTGAGCCTGATTGCCGATCACCCGCACATAGCCCAACGGCCCACCGGCGGCGGCATCGATCACCTTGTCGAAGCGCCCGTTGGAGCCGGCCAGCACACTGGCATTGACCCGCGTACCCAGCTCGCCGAATTGCTCGGGCTCACGCTCGAACAGGATGGTGCCGGCGGACGCGCCAGGCCCCCAGAGCACGGTTTGCGGGCCTTTGATCACGGTGAGCTTGTCGTAGGTTTCCGGTGAGATATACGAGGTGGGCGCATCCATCCGCCCCGGGCAGGCGCCGAGCATCATGCCGCCATTGGTGAGGATATTCAGGCGCGAACCGAACATGCCGCGCAGCACTGGGTCGCCATTGGTGCCGCCGTTGCGCACCAGCGCGAAACCGGGGATGGTCTTGAGGTAGTCGCCGCCGTCGCTGGCGGGCACCGGTTGGCGTGGGTCTTTGGGGTTGGTGACAACGGTGAGCGGCGAGCTGGGGGCGATCGCGGTGATTACCGTGGGGCTCAGTTCGTGATCCTCAGCCTGCGCGTGTGATGCCAACAACGCGCCACACAGAACGGCGAGAACGGGGGTACATCCCAAACGGGAGTCAGCAGAAAACCTGGACATGACAAATTCCATCAATCAATCGTAAACAACACGGCCAGCAGCCTGCGGCTGTCTGTCTGAAGTCGGCCGGTGTGAAGTGATGCTGTGAAGTGCTTACGAATCGATGGGCGGGGCGCGGCTGCGGGCGCCGGGGAAGATGCTTTGCCGGGCGTGGCCCAGGCGGGTGGCGGGCGTCAGGGCATTCGCCGGTGGCGGGGTGCCGAGGCTGACATAGGAGACGCTGCCGGGCAGGGCCGGGCAACTGAACAGCAGGTCGCAATACCCGCACTTTGCCCAGAGGGCGTGGTGTTCGCTGGGGGCTTGCTGGTGTTCGCCATGGCTGCTCGACGGCATGTCCATGGACATTTCCATCGACATACCGGCGTGATGATCCATCGGCATCGCTTGGGAAATCAGCGGACCGATAAAGATCATCAGCATGGCGAACAGGCTGATCCAACTGCCGCGCGCCAGGCTCATGGGCCTGCGGCGGTGTGGCGACAACCTGGCGCGAGGGGCGCCCATTTACGTTGGCCTATTGGGCGTGCATGTGCTCGTGTGTCGCCATGGGCGGTGCTTTTTGTACCGAGACTTCGACTTGCACCGGGCCGGCTTTTTCGAAGTTCAGGGTCAGTGGGAAGTGTTGGCCGTCGCGCAATTTGCTGCGGTCTTTGAGGTCCAGCAGCATCACGTGGTACGCCATTGGTGCGAAGGTCAGGTCGCCCTTGGCCGGTATGGCAACGGTGTCCACCTTTTGCATCTTCATCAAGTCACCCTGCATCACATGCTCATGCAGCTGGGCTTCGGCAGCTACGGGCGTATCGACGCTAACCAGGCGATCCGCGCTGTCACCTTGGTTATGAATCACAAAATAGGCAGCGACAGTCGGCGCATTCGGCGGCAATTCCTGGGACCAGGGATCGCTGACCAGCAGGTCGCCGGCCTTGTAGTCATCGGCATTGGCAGCACTGAACACCGGCAGCAACAAGGCGGCCAGCAGCAGGGAAGATTTAAGCATGGCAGTTCTCCAGAACGGTTCTAAACGCAGTTCACTTGCGAAGAAATCAGGCCGTTGGAGAGGCGCGGGGGTTAAGGCTCGGCCATTGCTGGCGCGGCGTCGGGGCTTGCAGTGCCGGCGGCGGCAGGCCCGGCACCGCATCAAAACGCGTGACATACAGCTGCGGCACATGCCCCGGCAACGCCACTAACGGCGGTGAGCCCGAGCAGCACCAGCAATGCTGCATGGCGGAATGATCTTCCTGGGGCGGCGTTGGAATGTCCAACGTGCCCAAGGCAATGGTCTTGAGACTGGCGCCATTGGACGAACAGAAACTGCCCCACAGCAATTGCTGTGCGGGGTCCTGGGACTGTCGCATCGCGCTGGCCATCGGCATGGCAAAGGCGTTGAACAGCACTGCAAAGCAGGCGATCCACACAATTGCAAAGCGTTGACGGGCCATGGCGGACAATCCGTAGGGTTAAGCGATCAGGTGGGTATTTAGCCTGATCGGGGGGCATAAGTAAAAAGCGGTGGTGTGGTTTGGTGTCGCAGTGGTTGCCTTCATGATAGCCGGGAACCGCAGATTGCCAATTTTACCGACGGGGCGCGATCTCCAGCGTGACGCTGAACCCTGTGGGAGCTGGCTTGCCTGCGATGCGGGCAACTCGGTTTTCCAGCAGTACCGAAGTGATGCTATCGCAGGCAAGCCAGCTCCCACCGTTTGGTGTGTGTTTGGCTATGGTTTGGTGTTGAACTTGCGGGTTGCACGAGCAATGTCCTGCTGCGCGCTGCGTATCAAAGAGCCATCGCCAGGGTCCTCTTCAATACAGGCTTGCAGATAAACCTCCATATCCTCTTGTGTATGAAGATGGTCGACGATGTTGAAAGGGCTGAGCGTTGCCGTACGGTCGCAGGGGGGCTGGGTTTTTTTCAGCCTTTGGTTGAGGCGGTCAGCCACTTCAGGCGCGACTGAATCCATGGCGTTGGCTTCCAGGCCTAGTGCGTGCGCCAACTCGGGGTTGGTGCTGATGTGCTCGATAATCGTGAGTTCAACAGGTCGAGTCGAGCGTCGGGCGCGGGGGTTTTTAGCCATGTGATCAGCCTCATGCTTAACGTCGTTGGACGAAATGTTGAGGATCATCGCCAGGGGAGTACGTTTCCCGGTAGTCAGCTGCTTCCGGTGCTTATGTAGGCCGCTTCTTGTTGAGCCTCTGCACAACCTGAATGTGGAGGCCGTTCACGGAAACGTCCGACAGGGATTTAAGGTTGTCCCTAGGAAGGTCGATCTCTAGTCTGCGTACACCGCTGCAAACTCAGCGGTCGGGCGTCGCGGCCCGGATTTCTCCAGACGCAAAAGCGTCATCGTCTCCTTTCAGTTGGCGCTTTTTTATCGTCTACTGTGCGGCGCTATGGTGGCTGTGCGCGGGATGCCTTCGGGTATGCCGGTTGTTCTGGAGAATCGGTCCGCGAACCTGCGTACAGCTGCCACCCCCCATCGCGTCGCGGCGATCAGTGGCAGCTCCTTTTTACTTCTCCGGAGCTTCACAATGATTAAACCCACCCCCAATCCCCCCATTTGCCTATTCACCGTAACCGACGGAATCAGCACCGAAGATCTATTGGTCAACCTCAGCGAAACACTCGCCTCGGCCAATGCGCTGAGTTGCGACCTTGCGTTTGGCCTGGATGGCCCAAAGCCAGAGGAATTGCTGGGCGTTGCGCAGTTGATTGAGCTGGCGCAATTGCTGGCTGATCGCGTGCATAAGGGCATCGGGCAGTCGACTGCAGCAGCCTGATAGTGCATTCCAAATGTGGGAGCGGGCTTGCTCGCGAAAGCGCAGTGTCAGTCAATTCATATGGCGACTGACGCACCGCCTTCGCGAGCAAGCCCGCTCCCACATTGGATAGGTGATGTTTAGAGGGTGCCGACTGCCTGTAGCACCGCTGCCACGTCGGTGAACTCTCTATCCACCTGCGCCAACACCGGCCGCTTCAACACCAACACCGGCACGCCGCGCTCGCGTGCCACTTCCAGCTTCGGCTCGGTCGCCGCACTGCCGCTGTTCTTGCTGATCAACACATCAATCCCACGCCGCTCAAACAACGCGCGCTCGTCCTCAATCAGAAACGGCCCACGCGCGCCGATGACTTCACAGCGCTCATTGCCCGGATACACATCCAGCGCGCGCAGCGTCCAGAACTGGTCGGCGGGGATTTCGTCGAGGTGCTGCAAGGGCTCGCGCCCCAAGGTGAACAACGGACGTTTGAAGGGCTTCAAGGCTTCGATCAGTTCAGCCCAATCCCCCACCTCGCGCCAGTCATCACCCGCCTGCGGCTGCCACGCCGGACGTCGCAACGCCCAGCAGGGAATACCGCACACTGTTGCCGCCGTGGCAGCGTTTTGGCTGATCTGCGCCGCGTACGGGTGGGTGGCATCGAGGATCAGGCTGATCTGCTCATCGCGAACAAATTGCGCCAAGCCTGCATGCCCGCCGTAGCCGCCTACGCGCACTTGGCAGGTGAGGTCGGTCGGCACGCGCCCAACTCCAGCCAGGCTATAGATATGCTCCGGCCCCAGCGTGCGGGCGATGGCCAGCGCTTCGGTGACGCCGCCCAACAACAGGATGCGTTTCATAGCGGCTTGACCACGTCCAGCAAGGTGATCGGCAGCGCCTGGCGCCAGGTGTCGAACCCACCCAACGGCTGGGCCTGGGCCACATGGATGCGCGTCAGCTCGCCGCCGTGTTGAGCGCGCCACGCCATCAAGGTCATTTCGCTTTGCAGGGTCACCGCATTGGCGACCAAACGCCCACCGGGACGCAGGTGTTGCCAGCAAGTGTCGAGTACGCCGTCGCGGGTGACGCCGCCGCCGATAAAGATCGCGTGCGGTGCTTCCAGGCCGAGTAACGCGGCCGGCGCCTTGCCCCGAACCAGTTGCAGGCCGGGCACGCCAAGGGCATCGCGGTTATGTTCGATCAGCCCTTGGCGGCCTGCGTCGGCTTCAATCGCCAGTGCGCGACAACTCGGGTGCGCGCGCATCCACTCGATGCCGATGGAGCCGCTGCCCGCGCCCACGTCCCAGAGCAATTCGCCGGGCATCGGCGCGAGGCGGGCGAGGGTCATGGCGCGCACGTCGCGCTTGGTCAGTTGGCCGTCGTGTTTGAAGGCCGAGTCCGGCAGCCCGGCAAGGCGTGACAGGCGCGGGGTGTTGTCGTCGGCCAGGCAGTCGATGGCGACCAGATTCAAATCCGCAACCGAGGCGTGTGGCCAATCAGCAGCCCGCCCGTCGATGCGCTGTTCGGTTGCGCCGCCCAAGTGTTCAAACACGCTCATCCGGCTGTGCCCGAATCCGGACTCGGCTAACAGCGCGGCAATCGCCGCAGGGCTGCGCCCATCATTGCTCAGCACCAGCAATCGCACGCCACTGGCCAGGTGCGCATTAATCGCCGCCAATGGCCGCGCCACCACGGATAACGTCACCACTTCCTGCAGTGGCCAGCCCAAGCGCGCCGCCGCCAATGACACGGAGGACGGCGCCGGTAAAATCAGCAGTTCTTCCGCCGCCACCTGGCGCGCCAGACTGGCACCTACGCCATAGAACATCGGGTCGCCGCTGGCCAGCACGCACACCGGCTCGCCGCGACTGGCCAGCACCGGCTCCAGGGAAAACGGGCTTGGCCAGAGCTGGCGCTCGCCACCAATACACACAGGCAGCAGGTCCAACTGGCGCTGGCCGCCTATAATCCGGGTGGCGCGCAACAGGGCGTGCCGGGCGTTTCTGCCCAGGCCTTTGAAGCCGTCTTCACCGATGCCTACAACCGTCAGCCAGGGCGACATAAGAATTCCTTGAACGACATCCGACGGGCAGGCTTTTCATGCCGCCGGACAAAGCAGGCATAATACCGCGCCTTTACCCGTCAACCGGTAGCCCCGTGAACCCAACGCCTGCTCTGAATACCTTGCGCCCCTCGGCTTGTCCGGGGTTGCTGCGTATCGTCCAGGCCCTGGATGGGGGGATTTGCCGGATCAAACTGGCCGGCGGTTCTATCACCGCCGCCCAGGCGATTGCCGTGGCCGACGCGGCGCAGGCCTATGCGGGCGGGGTGATCGAAGCCACCAACCGCGCCAACCTGCAGATTCGCGGGATTGGCGCCGAGCAGGATGCATTGATCGCCCTGCTGCTGGTCGCCGGGCTTGGCCCCAGCAATGCCGCCGGCGACGACGTGCGCAACCTGATGCTCAGCTCCAGCGCCGGCATCGACCCGCAGATGCTGTTCGACACCCGGCCGCTGGCGGATCAGCTCCTCACTACCCTGCAAAATCATCCACGGTTCCATGAACTGTCGGCCAAATTCGCCGTGCAGTTGGATGGCGGTGAAGCCTTGGCGATGCTCGAGCATCACCATGACCTGTGGCTGTCGGCGTTTGAGCAGGCGGGCGAGACACTTTTGGCTTTCGGCCTGGCCGGTTGCCCAGGCTTGGATGCACCCTTGGCCGCTGTGCCGCTGGAGCAAGGCCATGCCCTGGTCGTGGCCGTGCTGGAAGCGTTTCTCGACCTGGCAACCCCGACGCAAACCCGCATGCGTCATCTGGCTGTGGATAACTTACTGGCCCATCTGAGCCTGCCGTTACTGCCGGTGGATGGGTTCAAGCGCCCGGCCAGCGGGGCTTTTTCGCACCTGGGCACTTATCCACAGCGGCAAAAAAAACTGTTCTACGTCGCCGCCGTTGCGCCGCTGGGGCGTCTGGATTCGAGCATGCTCAAAGGCGCCGCGCAGTTGGCCAGTGAGTATGGCGACGGCACGTTGCGTTTCACGCCGTGGCAGGGCGTACTGCTGCCCAACCTTGAAAACCACGGCGCCGTGACTGAGGGCCTGGAGCAATTGGGCTTTCTCTGTTCAGTCGACCAACCGCTGGCGCGCATGATCGCCTGCACCGGCTCAAGCGGCTGTGGCAAAGGCCTGGCCGACACCAAGGCCGATGCGCTGCAACTGGCTGCGCTGCAACCCGGCCACGACGTACACCTGTCCGGCTGCCCACGCTCCTGCGCCGCCGCACACACCGCGCCGGTCACCTTGCTGGCGGTAAGCCCCGGCCACTACGACGTCTATTTTCGCGAGGCAGCCCAACCCGGTTTCGGCCGGCTGCACGCACGCACTCTTTCCATTGAAGCGGCGGGCGCCCTGTTACGCGGCCGCACACGGAGCAACACCGATGATTGATTACATCCGCGACGGTCAGGAGATCTATCGCAACTCCTTCGCCATTATTCGCGCGGAAGCCAAGTTGGAGCGCATTCCTGCCGACCTGGAAAAACTCGCGGTGCGGGTGATTCATGCCTGCGGCATGGTCGACGCCATCGACGGCCTGCAGTTCTCCGAAGGCGCAGGCAAGGCCGGGCGCGATGCGCTGGCGGCCGGCGCGCCGATTTTGTGTGATGCGCGCATGGTCTCCGAAGGCGTGACCCGCGCGCGCCTGCCAGCCAATAACCAGGTGATCTGCACCTTGCGCGACGACAGCGTGCCGGAGTTGGCGCGGGAGCTGGGCAACACCCGTTCAGCTGCCGCGCTGGAACTGTGGCGTCCGCACCTGGAAGGCAGCGTGGTGGTGATCGGCAACGCCCCGACGGCGCTGTTTTACCTGCTGGAAATGCTCGACGCCGGCGCGCCGAAACCGGCGTTGATCCTCGGCTTCCCGGTGGGTTTTGTCGGCGCAGCCGAATCCAAGGCAATGCTGGCGGCCGACAGCCGTGGCGTACCGTTTGTGATCATGCAAGGCCGCCTGGGCGGCAGTGCGATGGCCGCCGCAGCGGTCAACGCCTTGGCCACGGAGGTCGAATAATGCCGGCACGCGGACGTTTGATTGGCCTGGGTGTTGGCCCCGGCGACCCCGAGCTGATCACCCTCAAGGCGCTGCGCCTGCTGCGCGAGTCGCCGGTGGTGGCGTATTTCGTGGCCAAAGGCAAAAAGGGCAACGCTTTTGGCATCATCGAAGACCATTTGGTCGCGCAGCAAACGCTGATGCCGCTGGTGTACCCGGTGACCACCGAAGTGCTGCCGGCGCCGATGTCTTACGAGCAGATCATCAGCGACTTCTACGACAACGCCAGCCTCGACGTAGCCGCGCACCTGGACGCTGGCCGTGATGTGGCGGTGATCTGCGAAGGCGATCCGTTCTTCTACGGCTCCTATATGTACCTGCACGACCGTTTGGCCGAGCGCTATGAAGCCCAGGTGATCCCCGGCGTCTGCTCAATGCTCGGCGGCGCTTCGGTGCTTGGCGCGCCGTTGGTGTATCGCAACCAGAGCCTGTCGGTGCTCTCCGGCGTGTTGCCCCACGAAGACCTCAAGCGCCGGCTGGCGGACGCCGATGCCGCTGTGATCATGAAGCTGGGCCGCAACTTCCCCAAGGTGCGCCAGGTGCTGCAAGAACTCGGTCTGGCCGAGCGTGCGCTGTATGTAGAGCGCGCGACCATGGCCAACCAGAAGATCGTGCCGCTGGATCAGGTCGACCCGGCGTCTTCGCCGTACTTCTCGCTGATCATCGTGCCGGGTGAAAGGTGGCAAGGTTGATGCGCCCGGCGATTGTGATTCTCGGCCAGGGCAGCCTGGCGACGGCGCGCAAGATTGCGCAGGTGTATCCCGGCGCGCTGATCCACGGCTTGGCCGGGCGGGTTGAAGGGGCAGACCAGACTTACAGTGAGTTCGGCGCGACCCTGCGTCAGCTTTACCAACAAGGCACGCCCCTGGTTGCCCTGTGTGCTGCCGGTATCGTGGTCCGCACGCTGGCGCCGCTGCTGCTGGAAAAAGGCGAAGAGCCTGCCGTGCTGGCCGTGGCTGAAGATGGCAGCGCCGTGGTGCCGTTGCTCGGCGGCCTGGGCGGTGTGAACCTGATGGCGCGAGAGATTGGCGCGGCACTCGGCGTCGCTGCGGCGATCACCACCAGCGGCGAGCTGCGTTTTGGTACTTGCCTGCTCAACCCGCCTGCGGGTTATGCGTTGGCGGACCTGGAACTGGGCAAGCGGTTTGTCTCGGACCTGCTGGCCGGCGAAAGCGTGCGCATCGAAGGCGTGGCGCCGTGGCTGGACCAGGCGAATTTGCCGCAGGATCAGCATGCACGTCTGGCGATTCACGTGGGCAGTACCGAGCGTGTGCCGGCTGCCAATGAATTGCTGATTTATCCGAGGACGGTGTGTGTCACCTGTAAGCCTGGGGCGGATTTGGCTGAGCGGGTGCGAGCGGCTTTGCATGACGCGGGCATCGCCGTGCAATCCCTGGCCTGCCTGTTGGCCAGCGACACACAGATGGCCGACGCCTCGTTGCAGCAAGCCGCATTGGCGCTGGGTGTGCCTTTGCGTTTTGCACAGGTGGCGCAAGACGCGGACATGGTGATCACCGTGGCCGAGCAACCGCTGGACCTGTCGCACGTCGGCCGTGCCCGTGGCCGCCTGGCCGTGATCGGCCTGGGCCCTGGCGCGGCCGAGTTGATGGTGCCGGCGGTGAAGGCCGAACTGGCGCGTTGCACCGATGTGCTGGGTTACGAAACCTATGTGCGCATGGCCGGGCCGTTCCGCGACGATCAGGTGCAACACTGCACCGACAACCGCGAAGAAATGCAACGCGCTCGCCATGCCTTCGAGTTGGCCGCTCAAGGCCGTTCAGTGGTGGTGGTGTCGTCCGGCGACCCTGGCGTATTTGCCATGGCGGCGGCGGTGCTCGAGGCGTTGCACGAATCCAGCGAGCCGGCCTGGCATCAGGTCGAACTGGAGATCCTGCCGGGCGTCTCAGCCTCGCTGGCCACGGCCGCGCAGGCGGGTGCGCCATTGGGGCATGACTTCTGTGTGATGTCGCTGTCGGACAACCTCAAGCCTTGGTCGATCATCGAAAAACGCCTGGACCTTGCGTCCCAGGCCGACCTGGCGCTGGCGTTCTACAACCCGATTTCGCGTTCGCGGCCGTGGCAGTTGGGGCGCGCCCTGGAAATCGTCGCGATGCACCGCACGCCCGAAACACCGGTGGTGCTGGGGCGCGACATCGGCCGCCCAGGCCAGACCCTGCGTGTCACTACGCTGGGACAATTGACGCCTGAGCAAGTGGATATGCGCACCATGGTGCTGATCGGCTCGTCCACCACCTGCGTATTCCCCCGCGCCGGAGGCGGCGAATGGGTGTACACGCCGCGCTGGTACGGCGAGAAACCAGCGTCCTGAAAACAGCCCGCGACAGGTAAGAAAGCTCCGAGTAACGCTGGGTGAAAACCTGCTGTTGTTCGGGGCTTTTTCTTTTTTTGTTGATGAAAAAAGGAAGGTCTACCGGTATGCCGCGTTATTGCTGGGTGACGTTTTTTCGACGCGTGCGCCAAGCGATGTTTGTGGTCTGGAAAGTGCGCCAGCGGCTGGACTAGTGTGAAGACAAGCCCCATGTGGGGTGCTTGTGGAGAACTGAAAAATGGAGCGACATCACAAAAGGATCATCAGTGCTAAAAGGCGCAAGTTGATTGCTGCCTACAAGCTGCCAGGGGCGCCGGGAGACAAGCGCCCGGCGCCGCTGGACGCGGAAGATGACAGCAATGCCGCCGTGGTGAACAACGGCGTGATCTCGTTTATCGAGGGCATGTCGGCGCTGAACCGTGAATACATCCGTAAAAGCTACCTGCTGGCCAGCAGTTATGTGAGTGATGTGTTGAAGGTTCAGCGCGGCAGTGAGGCGTGGTATGACGAATTTATCAAGGTGATGGTCAGCCTGGGCTGGTTGCCGGTGCGCAGCGCTTTTAAGCGGGTCTCAAGCTCCAGTAAGGGCCTGACGGTGCAAGTGGCGGCGCTGAATATTATCGCCGCGCTGGCGGCGGCCTCACTGGCAGGGCCATTGCTGGCGGCGCTGCCGAAACTGGCGGCGGATGCGTTGCAGGCCTTGAAGCAACAACCTGCGTCGTTTGAGCTGTTCAAGCGCAATAGCACCGTGCACCAGGGCGGCGATTTCGGCCTGGCGTCCTGTGCTGAAACGGAGGGGGAACTGATGATGGTGCTGGCGACTTACAGCACCCACGGTGTGAGCAAACAGATGGGCCTGCCGTTTCTGGAGTGGGACAGCGCTTCGGTCGAGGCTTTCAGCGGCCAGACTTGCCTGGTGCTCAATACCTCGGTGGTCAACGAAAAAACCATCCAGCTGATGCGCGAGAGCGCCGGCGACAAGGTACGGCTGGCGATCGCGAAGTACCGGATTTAAGGCACCAGGTAACCGCGCACACCGGTAAAGATGATCTGCGCGGCCAACGCACACACGAACAACCCCATCAACCGACTGACAATCTGCAAGCCCTGGTCACCCAGTATGCGTTCGATACGGTTGGACAAATACAGCACCACACCGACCGTGAAGCTGGCCAGGGCAATGCTGACGATCGCCATGAACTTGTCATCCCAGTGGGGCTGGCTCACGCCCATCACCAACAGCGCACCGATGGTGCCGGGGCCGACCGTGAGCGGGATGGTCAGCGGTACGATGGTCACGTCCTGCTGCACGTTGTCGGTCTGCACCGCCGACTTGCCCTGGGCCATGCCCAGCGCCGAGATAAACAGCACGCTGCCGGCGCCGATGCGAAAGGCGTCCACGGTGATGCCGAACACACTGAAAATCACCCGGCCGAACAGGTAGAGCAACACGCTCGATACCAGCGTGGCCAACGCGACCTTCCAGGCCAGGCGCCGCCGTTCTTTGCTGGAGTAGCCACGGGTCAGGCTGATAAAGCAGGACAGCACAAAGAACGGGCTGTAGAGCACCAGCATTTTCAGGTAGACGCTGAATAACACGTGGAGCATGGGCGCGGCTCGCGGGTGAGGGAGGTGGGGAGAGTCTATCAGGCGACACAGATCAAATGTGGGAGCTGGCTTGCCTGCGATAGCGGTGGATCAGACAAAGGGTGTGTGATTGACACACCGCCATCGCAGGCAAGCCAGCTCCCACATGAGGCTGCATTTCAAGGTCACGACGGCGCGTGTTCCGGCCGCTGCTGACGCTGCGCCACCCAAAACTCCACCAGCTCACGCAACTGCGACAATTCCACCGGCTTGGCCATATGCCCATCCATGCCGGCCTGGCGTGCGCGTTCTTTATGTTCCGTCAGGATATGCGCCGTGAGCGCCACCACAGGCGTGCGAATGCGCTGGTGGCTGACTTCCCAGGCGCGCAATTGTTGGGTGGCAGAGAAGCCATCGAGGATCGGCATTTCGCAGTCCATCAACACCAGGTCATAACGCTGGGCCTTCATCGCCTCCAACGCTTCTTCGCCGTTGCTGGCGGTGTCCGGGTTGAGGTTGAGCTTGCCGAGCATGCCGCGAATCACTTTGGTGGAGATGCTGTTGTCTTCAGCCACCAGGATCTTGAAATCACTCGGCACGGTCACCGCTGCCGGCGCGCTGAGCATAGGGCGCGGGGCAATTGCGCCTTTGCTGCGCTGGGTCAGTTCGTCGGCCAGGGTGGTCTTGAGTGTATAGCCGGCCACCGGCTTGGCGAGGATGCGTTTGATCCCGCAGTTGCGCGCGATGATCTTGCTCGGCGCATTGCTGATGCCGGTGAGCATGATCAGCAGAATGTCGTGGTTCAGGCTCGGGTCTTCCTTGATCTTCGCCGCCAGTTGCATGCCGGTCATGCCGGGCATGTTCTGGTCCAGCAGCACCACGTCGAAGTAGTCGCGCAGGTGTGCTTTGGTGCGCAGCAGCGCCAGGGCTTCTTTGCCGGACGGCACGGCGCTGACGTTCAAGCCCCAGGCGGTGCATTGCTGCACCAGCACCTTGCGGCAAGTGTCATTGTCATCGACCACCAACACCCGCGCGCCTTTGAGTGGCCCGTCGAGGTCGGAGGTCGGGTGTTCCAGGCGTTCCGGGTCCAGTGGCAGGGTCAGCCACAGGGTGCTGCCCTGGTGGCTGCCGCTCTTGATGCCGAACTCGCCGTTCATCAACAGGATCAACTGGCGGGCGATGACCAGGCCCAGGTGGCCGCTCAGGCGCGTGGCCGAGAGGAAGTTCTTGCTGTGCAGTTCGCTGTGCAGCAGCGCGTCGCGTTCGGCGGCGTCCATCGGCAGGCCGCTGTCTTGTACAGCGATGCGCAGGCGTGGCTTGGTGCTGCGTTCGTCGAGGGCGACCACGATCAGCACTTCGCCTTCATCGGTTTTTTGCAGGGCGTTTTCCAGCAGGCTCAACAGCGCCTGGCGCAGGCGTGTGGGGTCGCCGCTGATCACGCGGGGTACCTGCGGCTGGATAAAGCTGATCAGCTCGACGTTCTGCTGTTCGGCCTTGGCGCGGAAGATACTCAGGCAATCATCAATCAGCGCGTTGAGGTCAAATTGCACATCGTCCAGTTCGATCTGCCCGGACTCGAGCTTGGAGATATCGAGGATCTCGTTGATCAGCGTCAGCAGCTCATTGCCGGCGCTGTGGATGGTCTGCACATAGTCGCGCTGCTTCACCGACAGCGGCGTACCCAGCAACAACTCGGTCATGCCCAGCACGCCGTTCATAGGGGTGCGGATTTCGTGGCTGATCTTGGCCAGGAATTCGGCCTTGGCGGCGATCTCGGCGTTGCTGGCTGCCAGGTCGCGGCTGAGGCTGAAGCGTGCTTCGACAATGGCGCGCTGGCGTTCGCCCAGGGCCAGGCTCATCAGCAAGCCGCTCAGGCAGATAAAGCTCAGCAGGGTCACGATCAGGCCTTGCGGCGCCACCAGCGTCAGGCCCAGCAGGGCGGGCAGGATGATCAGGGTGCCGATGTTGAACACTACCATCGCCACCACAAACAAGCGTGCCGGCCGGTAGCCTTTCTGCCAGTGGTAGGCCGAGACAAACAACATGCTCAAGCCCGCCAGGGCGACCAGCGCATAGGTGATGATGTTCAGCGGCAATGTGTTGACGAACAACAGCAGCAGGCCACACAGCACGATCAGCAGGATGTCGGCCATCAACAGCTTGTTCAGCGGGTGCGGGCCCAAGGGCATGAAGAAGCGGTAGGCAAACATCAGCCCACACGGTGCCGTCAGCAGCAGCGCGAGGTAGGCACCCGGGGTTTGGACCGCGTGCCAGTTCGGCAGCCACGGCCCCACCAGGTTGAGCAACAGCGCCAGGCTCAGCACCAACAGCACTTCGCAGGCCGCCAGCCACAGGCTGCTGCGCGAACGGTGATAGGCGAAGCGTGTAAGGTTGTGCAGGATCAGCATCAACAGGCAGCCGAACAGCAGGCCGTAGATCAGCGTCTGGGTCTGGTCGGCGGCGGCGAGCACGGCCGGTTCCAGGGTGATATAAGGGCGCAGTTCGTGTTCCGAGACCAGGCGCAGATACACCTCAAGGGGCTTCTGGCTCTGGGGCATCGGCAGCATGAAATCGCTGCTGGGCAGTGGGCGTTCTGCCTGGGGCTGGCGCGTACCGGTGCTTTGCTGCTCCACCAGCATGTCGCCGTCCAGCACATACAGGTTCAGGTGCGAGAGGTCCGGGGCGAATACGCGCAGCACTTGTTCGTGCTTGCCGGGTTGCAGCTTGAAACGTACCCACAACGCACCGTCCGGCTCCGCGGCGGTAATGCGGTCGAGTTCGGTGGGGCTGAATTGATTGGTGTAGCGGGCGGAGCGGATGTCGCTCAGTTGCAGGTCGGCCTGTTCATCAAGCAATACTGCCCAGCCACTGCCTTGTGCGGCGGCCTGGGCCGGGAACAAGCAGAGCAGGGTCAGCAAGCTGACTGTAAAACCTATGGCGATCCTGAGCCAGCGCACGGCGAAATCCCTTCGTAGGTTGATGCACGGGTTAACTATGCGCGGGGCGACATGGGTACGGCAAGGGCCAGAGGCCCTTACCTAGCCGAACGGATAGCTACGCAAGCGTAGCTGTTCAGTTGTTCTCGCCGCGTTCACGGGCAATGGCGCGATAGCCGATGTCCGTGCGGTAGAAGCAACCTTTCCAGTCGATTTTTGCCGCCAGTTTGTACGCCTGCTGTTGCGCGGCGTCGACACTGGCACCCATTGCGGTGGCACACAATACACGGCCACCTGCGGTTACAACTTTGCCGTCCTTGAGCGCGGTGCCCGCATGGAACACCTTGCCTTCCAGCGTAGCAGCCGCGTCCAGGCCTTCAATGATATCGCCCTTGGCGTAGTCGGCAGGGTAACCACCGGCCGCCAGTACGATGCCGACGCTTGGACGCGGATCCCACTGTGCTTCAACCTTGTCCAGTGCCTGGGCCAGGGCGGCTTCCACCAGCAGCACCAGGCTCGATTGCAGACGCAGCATCACCGGTTGGGTTTCCGGATCGCCGAAGCGGCAGTTGAACTCGATCACTTTCGGGTTGCCGGCTTTGTCGATCATCAGGCCTGCGTAGAGGAAACCGGTGTACACATTGCCTTCGTCGGCCATGCCGCGCACGGTTGGCCAGATCACCAGGTCCATCACGCGCTTGTGCACGTCGGCGGTGACGACCGGGGCAGGGGAGTAAGCACCCATGCCGCCGGTGTTCGGGCCGCTGTCGCCATCGCCCACTCGTTTGTGGTCCTGGCTGGTGGCCATCGGCAACACGTTCTTGCCATCGACCATCACGATGAAGCTGGCTTCTTCGCCGTCGAGGAATTCCTCGATCACCACACGCGAGCCTGCATCGCCAAACGCGTTACCGGCGAGCATGTCGCGTACGGCGTCTTCGGCTTCCTGCAAGGTCATGGCGACGATCACGCCTTTACCGGCGGCCAGGCCATCGGCCTTGATCACGATCGGTGCGCCTTTTTCACGCAGGTAAGCCAGGGCCGGCTCGATCTCGGTGAAGTTCTGGTAGTCGGCCGTCGGGATCTTGTGGCGAGCCAGGAAGTCCTTGGTGAAGGCTTTCGAACCTTCCAGCTGGGCGGCACCGGCGGTAGGGCCGAAGCAGTCCAGGCCACGGCTGCGGAACAGGTCCACAACGCCGGCAACCAGCGGTACTTCCGGGCCGACGATGGTCAGGGAAACATTCTTTTCAGCGAAGTCGGCCAGCTGCTCAAGCGCCAGCACGTCGATAGCGACGTTTTCGCACTTGGCTTCAATGGCGGTGCCGGCGTTGCCGGGGGCGACGAAAACCTTCTGGACGCGTGGGTCCTGGGCAACTTTCCAGGCCAGGGCGTGTTCACGGCCACCGCTGCCAATGATCAAAACATTCATTTCAAAAACCTCGGATGACGCTCAATTCTTGGGAGCACTGTGGGCTGCTTTTCTGTGGGAGCTGGCTTGCCTGCGATAGCATCACCTCGGTCGCACTGAAACACCGAGTTGTACGCATCGCAGGCAAGCCAGCTCCCACAGAAGCCAGTGCCCACCAGGCAATGTTGAATCAGTGGCGGAAGTGGCGCATGCCGGTGAAGACCATCGCGATGCCCGCTTCATCAGCGGCCGCGATCACTTCAGCATCGCGCATCGAGCCACCCGGTTGGATCACGGCGGTCACACCGGCTTTCGCGGCGTTGTCCAGGCCATCACGGAACGGGAAGAACGCGTCGGAAGCCATCACCGAACCCACAACCTGCAAGCCTGCGTGCTCGGCCTTGATCGCGGCGATACGCGCCGAGTTCACACGGCTCATCTGGCCGGCGCCGACACCGATGGTCTGGCGGTTCTTGGCGTAGACAATGGCGTTGGACTTAACGTACTTGGCCACTTTCCAGGCGAAGATCAGGTCGTTGATCTCTTGCTCGGTCGGGGCGCGTTGGGTCACGACCTTCAGGTCTTCGCTGCCGATCATGCCGATGTCGCGGCTCTGTACCAGCAAGCCGCCATTGACGCGTTTGTAGTCCCAGGCAGCGGCGCGGTCCGCCGACCACTCGCCACAGGCCAGCAGGCGCACGTTGGCTTTGGCGGCGACGATGGCGCGGGCCTCTTCACTGACGGAAGGGGCGATGATCACTTCGACGAACTGGCGCTCGACGATCGCCTTGGCGGTCTCGGCGTCCAGCTCACGGTTGAAGGCAATGATGCCGCCAAACGCGGATTCAGTGTCGGTGGCGTAGGCCAGTTCGTAGGCCTGGCGAATCCCGCCTTCTGCGTCCGGGCTCACGGCCACGCCGCACGGGTTGGCGTGCTTGACGATCACGCAGGCCGGCTTGACGAAGCTCTTCACACATTCCAGCGCAGCGTCGGTGTCGGCCACGTTGTTGTAGGACAGTTCTTTACCTTGCAGCTGGGTCGCGGTGGCGATGCCGACTTCGGCAGGCTTGGCCTCAACGTAGAACGCCGCGCTTTGGTGCGGGTTCTCGCCGTAGCGCATTTCCTGGGCCTTGATGAACTGGCTGTTGAAGGTGCGCGGGAACTGGCTGCGGCCTTCTGTGCTGAGGGTTTCGGCGGCCTGGTTCACGGTGCCCATGTAGTTGGCGATCATGCCGTCGTAGGCAGCAGTGTGTTCGAACGCTTTGAGCATCAGGTCGAAACGCTGGGCGTAGGTCAGGCCGCCGGCTTTCAGGCTTTCCAGTACGTTGGCGTAGTCGCTGGCGTTAACCACGATGGCCACGTCTTTGTGGTTCTTGGCTGCCGAGCGAACCATGGTCGGGCCGCCGATATCGATGTTCTCGATGGCGGTCGGCAGGTCGCAGCCTGGCTTGTTGATGGTGGCTTCGAACGGGTAAAGGTTAACGGCCACCAGGTCGATCGGCTTGATGCCGTGTTCGCTCATGATGGCGTCGTCGATACCGCGACGGCCGAGGATGCCGCCATGGATTTTCGGGTGCAGGGTCTTGACCCGACCGTCCATCATTTCCGCGAAACCGGTGTAGTCCGCGACTTCTACTGCGGCCACGCCGTTGTCCTGCAGCAGTTTGAAGGTCCCGCCTGTGGAGAGGATTTCCACGCCAAGAAGCTGCAAGCTCCGGGCAAATTCGAGGATCCCGGTCTTGTCGGAGACACTGATCAAGGCGCGGCGGATCGGCAGGCGGGTGGTCTGGTCGGTCATTTCAATTTCCATCAAAAGCAAAGGAGTCAGCAAAAAAGGCGACCGTTTTTACGCGGGCGCCTTTCTGGTTTGATTGAATGCTTACAGCAAATCGTACTGCTTGAGCTTTTTGCGCAAGGTGCCACGGTTGAGGCCCAGCAGCTCACTGGCTTTGGTCTGGTTGCCCTTGACGTAATTCATCACGCTTTCGAGCAACGGCGCCTCGACTTCGGAGAGCACCAGGTTGTACACATCCGTGACGGAAGCGCCCTCAAGGTGGGCGAAATAATTGTGCAGCGCCTTCTCGACACTCCCACGAAGGGTCTGACCTTCTTCGCTCGGCGTGTTGAGGTGCTGTTTCAAATTGACGTTGTCGCTCACGGGTGCTGTTCCACTCACTAAAGTCTCGGTCATCATCGTCATGCGGCCACCCCCTCTCCATCCCCTGTTCCCAGGCTCTTGTCACGTTCGGCGAAGAACTCACGAACGGTGGCGACCTGTGCCTGCGTTTCATCCAAACGATTGAACTGAGCGCGGAATTCCTTGGCGCCCGGCAAGGTGGCGAGATACCAGCCGACATGCTTGCGAGCAATGCGTACTCCCATCACGTCTCCATAGAAGGCGTGCAGGGCGGCCAGATGCTCTAGCAGAATACGTTCCACCTCGATCAACTCCGGTGCCGGCAAGACGTCGCCGGTACGCAGAAAATGTTCGATCTCACGAAAAATCCATGGTCGCCCCTGGGCGGCCCGGCCAATCAACAAGCCATCGGCACCGGTGGCGTGCAGCACGCGCCGGGCTTTCTCGGCTGAGTCGATATCGCCATTGGCAAAGACCGGCATCGACACCGCCTGCTTGATCGCGGCAATGGTGTCGTACTCGGCTTCACCGGTGTAAAGGTCGGCGCGGGTGCGGCCATGCACCGCCAGCGCTGTAATCCCGGCCTGTTCAGCGATCTTCGCCACGGTCAGGCCATTTTTGTTGTCCCGGTCCCAGCCGGTACGAATCTTCAGGGTGACCGGCACATCCACTGCGGCGACAACGGCCTGCAGGATCTCGGCTACCAACTGCTCATCTTTCAACAATGCGGAACCGGCGGCCTTGTTGCAGACCTTCTTGGCCGGGCAGCCCATGTTGATGTCGATGATCTGTGCGCCCAACTCCACGTTGGCTCGGGCCGCATCCGCCAGCATTTGCGCATCACCACCGGCGATCTGCACCGAGCGGGGCTCGGGATCACCTTCGTGGATCATGCGCATCCGCGATTTGCGGGTGTTCCACAAGCTCATGTCGCTGGTGACCATTTCAGAGACTACTAGACCCGCGCCCAAACGCTTGCACAGCTGACGAAAGGGCTGGTCGGTGACGCCCGCCATCGGGGCGAGGATCAAGCCGTTTGGCAATGTGTATGGGCCGATGCGTACCGCCGACATAGGACTTCCCTGTTGTGGGGCCGGATCATTAGAGTTCGAAAAAGGGTTGGCATGATACCCGCTCTCGATGACTGGATAAAGGCTGAATTGGATAAAATCTGAACAGTTATTTCTTTATCGCCGCCGGTTTGGTTGCGCAGCGCAAAGTCAATAATTTGCCGTCAAACCTCGGAACCTGCGCCGGCTCACTCGGGCGAGTGAAAACTCAGGCTGTAATTCACGGCTTTATTGCCTGGGTCAAGGATGTCCAGGGAGATATGGATCGGCGTCTGCGATGGCATTTCGCTCACACCGGCCAATTCACCGCTCAGGTATTCGCCGGGCTTGAAGCGGCGACTGGCGATCAGACCGCCGTTCATGTCGGCAAAACGCAGTTCCAGCAACGGGAAGGGTTGGGAGAACGTCGCCCGGTTATAGATGATCGCATCCACCACCAGCGCCCCGGCAAACTCCGGGTTGCTGCGCACCACCAGGTTGCTGCTCTTGATGTGGGCAATATCGACCCGCGATGGCACCGTGCAACCCAGTGACGGGCACAGCTGCTGGAACCATGGGCGGTAGGCATCCTGGCGGGCCAGGTCGTCGAATTGGTACGCGATGTACTGGCCTGCCAGGCCGGCGGCGGCGATCAGCACCAGCAGGATCCAGATCAGGCGACGGCCCCAGCCGGTTGGACGCTTTTGTGCATAAAGGTGCAGCGGGTCGTCTTCCAGGTCCTGGAGCACGTCATCGTGAACACTCACCTCGGGGCGCGGGCGTTTGCGACGCGCTTGCGGGCGATCTTCGGGTTCTGGTTCGTCCAGGGCCCGGGTCAGTGGCGTGAACGGCGGGTCGATATCGTCGTCTTCAACGTGGGGGGGCGAGCGCAGTGGCGGTTCATCGGCGATGTCGTCAAGGCGAAACGACAGGGAGGGTTCGGTGCGCTGACGTGTCGCAGTGGCCGGTTCCGGCGCGTCCTCGGGCGCTGGGGTGCGTTCCTCGGGCGGTTCACTGAACAGGCTGGCGGCCCATTGTTCTTCTTCGGCCTTGGCGGTGCCGCGGGTGGCGCTCAGGGCATCTTCCGGCTGTCGACGGTCGGCGCTGGCCTGGCGACGTTCCAGCTTGGCCAGTTCTTCATCCAGGTCCAGGTTGTCCAGGTCCAGTTCTTCGGCGTTCCACTGCTTCTGGCTGATGGCCCGTGGGGCCTCGGCGCTCGGCTCGGTGGCTTTCTCGGCGGCGGCCGGCTGCTCAGCAGGCGCAGGCACCTGGCCGCGCTGCTCCAGCAACTGGCGAGCGGCGTTGAACACTTGCAGGCACGAGCCACAGCGCACCACGCCACGGGCCACACTCAGTTGTGCGTGGCTGACGCGAAAACGGGCTTGGCAGTGTGGGCACTGGGTGACGAAACTGTCGGTCATGCGGCCATCCGATTCAGGCAAGCGCTCATTCTAGCGCCGACGACCACTGATGCGTACCCAGCCATCACGGTTGGCGATCGGGTCCAGCTCGAAATCCTGGGCGTAGGCAGCGGCCACGTCTTCGCCTTGCTCGGCGAGGATGCCCGACAGCGCCAGGCGGCCGCCCGGCTTGACCAGGCTCGACAGCTGCGGCGCCAACGACACCAGCGGGCCGGCGAGGATATTGGCCACCAGTACATCGGCCTGCACCTGGGGCAAATCTTGTGGCAGGTAGAGTGGGAATTTGCCTTCAGCAATGTTATTGCGCCCGGCGTTATCTCGGGACGCTTCCAGGGCTTGCACGTCGATATCGGTGCCGACGGCTTCCTTGGCGCCCAGCAACAGCGCGGCAATCGCCAGAATCCCCGAGCCGCAGCCAAAGTCCAGTACGTTGCAGTCGCTCAGGTCCTGGCCGTCCAGCCATTCCAGGCACAGCGCGGTGGTAGGGTGAGTACCGGTGCCGAACGCCAGGCCCGGGTCCAGCAGCAGGTTGACGGCATTCGGTTCCGGCGCGGCGTGCCAGCTTGGCACGATCCACAGGCGCTGGCCGAAACGCATCGGCTGGAAGTTGTCCATCCAGCTGCGTTCCCAGTCCTGGTCTTCGATCACTTCGCTGTGATGCTTGGGCAGCGGGCTGCCAGTGAGCAATTGCATATGGGCCAGCACGGCGGCGGCATCGGTGCCGTCTTCGAACAGGGCCAGCAGGTGGGTGTGGGACCAGAGCGGCGTGGTATTGAGTTCCGGTTCGAAGATCGGCTGGTCTTCGGCATCCATGAAGGTCACCGACACGGCGCCGACTTCGAGGAAAGCGTCTTCGTAGGTTTCGGCTTGTTCTGGGCTGATGGCGAGACGGACTTGCAGCCAAGGCATGGCGGGCACCTTTGAAAAAATGAGTGTGCGACGGCAGGGTCGCGAAAGCGCGCAAGTTTACGCGAGCGCAGGCCAGAAGACGACACCACTGACCGCACTCAGTCCAAATGTGGGAGCGGGCTTGCTCGCGAAGGCGTAGGGTCAGTCGCCTTATGTTCCAGCTGACCTACCGCTTTCGCGAGCAAGCCCGCTCCCACAGGGGCAATGTGTCTATTCAGAAAAAAACGGTGTGCCACAAACAACAAAGCCGCCCTGAGGCGGCTTTGTTGGGTGGAGCACTTACTGGTTGGCCAGCTTGTGTTCCAGGTAGTGAATGTTCACACCACCTTCGCAGAAGCCTTCATCGCGGACCAGATCCCGATGCAGCGGGATGTTGGTCTTGATGCCGTCAACCACGATCTCGTCCAGGGCATTGCGCATACGGGCCATGGCCTCGTCGCGGGTGGCGCCCCAGGTGATCAGCTTGCCGATCAGCGAGTCGTAGTTGGACGGAACCTTGTAGCCGCTGTACAGGTGCGAATCCACACGCACGCCGTTGCCGCCCGGCGCGTGGAAATGCTTGACCAAGCCAGGGCTTGGGATAAAGGTTTTCGGGTCTTCGGCGTTGATCCGGCACTCCAGGGAGTGGCCGTGGATCTTCACGTCGTCCTGGGTAAAGGACAGCACGTTGCCGGCGGCGATGCTCAGCATCTCCTTGACGATGTCGATACCGGTGACCATCTCCGAAACCGGATGCTCTACCTGCACACGAGTGTTCATCTCGATGAAGTAGAAGCGGCCGTTCTCGTAGAGGAACTCAAAGGTACCGGCGCCACGGTAGTTGATGTCGATGCACGCCTTGACGCAGCGAGCCAGTACTTCCTGGCGCGCGGTTTCGTCCAGGCCCGGTGCCGGCGCTTCTTCCAATACCTTCTGGTGACGACGTTGCAGCGAGCAATCGCGGTCGCCCAGGTGGATGGCGTGGCCCTGGCCGTCGGACAGTACCTGCACTTCCACGTGACGTGGGTTGGTCAGGTACTTCTCCAGGTAGACCATCGGGTTGCCGAACCAGGCAGCCGCTTCGGAGCGGGTCTGCTTGGCGGCTTCGATCAGGTCTTCTTCCTTGTGCACCACACGCATGCCGCGACCACCACCGCCACCGGCGGCCTTGATGATCACCGGGTAACCGACTTCGCGACCAATGCGCAGGGCGGTTGCCTCGTCTTCCGGCAGTGGGCCGTCGGAGCCTGGAACGGTTGGCACGCCGGCTGCGATCATGGCGTCCTTGGCCGACACCTTGTCGCCCATCAGGCGGATGGTTTCGGCTTTAGGGCCGATGAAGGCAAACCCGGATTTTTCCACCTGTTCGGCGAAATCGGCGTTTTCCGCGAGGAAGCCGTAGCCTGGGTGGATGCCATCAGCGCCGGTCACTTCAGCGGCCGCGATGATGTTCGAGACTTTCAGGTACGAGTTCGTGGCCAGTGGCGGGCCGATGCAAATGCTTTCGTCCGCCAGTTTCACGTGCATCAATTCGGTATCGGCCGTCGAGTAAACAGCGACGGTCTTGATGCCCTCTTCCTTACAGGCGCGCAGGATACGCAGCGCGATCTCGCCGCGGTTGGCGATCAGGACTTTTTGCAGTTTCTTCGCAGGTTTCAACATCGAAGGCGCTCCGCGGTTCAAACGATGGTGAACAGCGGCTGGTCGTACTCAACCGGCTGACCGTTTTCTACCAGGATGGATTCGATGACGCCGGCTTTTTCAGCAGTGATGTGGTTCATCATTTTCATCGCTTCAACGATGCAGATGGTGTCGCCCACTTTCACGGTCGCGCCGACTTCAACGAAGGCTGGCGAGGTCGGTGCCGGGGTGCGGTAGAAGGTACCGACCATTGGCGACTTGACCACGAAGCCGTTCAGCGCAGGCGCGGCTGGGGCGGCCGGTGCAGCGGCAGCAGCGGGGGCGGCGGCAGGTGCGGCAGCCGGAGCAGGTGCTTGCATCTGTGGCGCGTAGAACTGTTGAGCCGGGGTCTTGCTGTGGCGGCTGATCCGTACGGATTCTTCGCCTTCCTTGATTTCCAGCTCGTCGATACCGGATTCTTCCAGCAGTTCGATCAGTTTCTTAACTTTACGGATATCCATGAATCATCAACTCCCAAGGGTCGGTCAGGGGCGCTTGGCCGGTTGTTCAAGTTGTTCCAGGGCGGCCTCCAGGGCCAGTCGGTAACCGCTGGCGCCAAGGCCGCAGATCACACCTACCGCTACGTCGGAGAAGTAGGAGTGATGGCGGAAAGCTTCGCGTTTGTGCACGTTCGACAAATGCACTTCGATAAATGGGATGCTCACCGCCAGCAGCGCGTCACGTAATGCAACACTTGTATGCGTAAAAGCGGCGGGATTGATCAGGATAAAGTCCACGCCTTCGCCACGCGCGGCATGGATGCGATCAATCAATTCGTACTCGGCATTGCTTTGCAGGTACAGCAAATGGTGGCCGGCTTCACGCGCCCGGCGTTCCAGATCAAGGTTGATCTGTTCCAGGGTCACCGCCCCGTAGACGCCCGGTTCGCGGGTGCCAAGCAGGTTCAGGTTGGGTCCGTGAAGAACCAGAAAGGTCGCCATCGGCTGTTCCTTGTTATTGATGTGGGTGCGTCAGAACCCGGCGACTATGCCGCAAAGCCTTTGTGACTGTCCAGTTCTATGCAGTAGGCGGCACGATTAGCGATGATTGCGCAAAATTTGTGACTGTGGCCCGTAATCCGGTCATTGGTAAGACAGCAGTGAGATCACTGGAGATCCACTGTGGGAGCGGGCTTGCTCGCGAATGCGGTCTGCCAGTTGATACATCAGGTGACTGACCTGCCGCATTCGCGAGCAAGCCCGCTCCCACATTTTGATCTTCATAGGGCTGTCAAACGCGAAACGCCTGCACGGCAGTGTTCAGTTGCCCACCCAGTTCCAGCAAATGCTCACCCTGGCTACGTCCTTGGCCAATGCGCAGCAAATTATCCTCGCCCAGCTGGTGAATCCGCTCGCTGTTGTCACGAATCTCACTGACGGCGCCACTCTGCTGCGCGGTCACATCGGCGATGCGCACGGCAGTGTCGGAGATGGTCTGGATCGCCCCGACGATTTCATCCAGCGCGCCGTCGGCCGCCTGGGCCTGTTGGGCGGTGGCCTCGGCGTGTTCGACCTGGGCGCGCATGCCCTGCACCGACTGATGGGCGGCGCTTTGCAGGCCGGTAATCAACCCCTGGATTTCAGCAGTGGCGCCCGCCGTGCGTTGGGCCAGGGTGCGCACTTCGTCAGCCACCACGGCAAACCCACGCCCGGCTTCCCCGGCGCGGGCAGCCTCGATGGCGGCGTTGAGGGCCAGCAGGTTGGTCTGGTCGGCAATCGAGCGAATCACGGTGAGCACACCGCCGATGGTGGCGGATTCTTCCGCGAGTTTTTCGATCATCTGTGCGTTTTGCTGCACTTCACCCACCAGCGCATGCAAGCCGGTGAGGCTCAGGCCGATCACCCGTTGGCCTTGTTCCACGGCCAGGCCCGCACTACGGCTGGCACCCGCAGCCTGGCTGGCGTCGCCGGCCACTTGCTGGATGGTGGCTTCCAGCTCGCCCAAAGAGTCGCGGATCTGTGCGGTATCACCCGCTTGGCGCTGCGCACCATCATGCAAGCCACTGCTCAGCTCGGCCAGGGCGCGACTGCTACCGGCGACTTCTTCGGCATTCCCGCGAATGGTGCCCACCAGGTCCACCAGATACGCGCGCAAGCGGTTCAGCGAGGCTTCAATATCGTGCAGTTCGCGGTTGGTCTTGCCCAACGCAATCGGCTGGCTGAAATCACCTTCGGCCCAGGTCGACAGGGCTGGCGCCAGGTTGGTCAGCACCCGCGCCAGGCGCCGTTGCAGGGTGTCGATCAGCAAGGCAATCAACAGGATCAGGCCGATCATCACGCCTTGCAGCAGGCGAACTTCACCCTGGATTTTGGCGTGTTGGGCACGCACCACCGGCTCCAGGCCGGAGATGGCCTGCTGCACGGCGGCGATTTTCAAATGGGTCGCGGCGGCCAGTGCGGTGCGCTGCTGGATTTGCTCGCGGGTACGCTGGAGTTCGGCGGGGTAGCGGGTCAACAGGCTGTTGAGCTCGCGCTTGAGGTCGACGCCAGTGTCCTGGGCTTCGGTTTTTGTGGTGTTTTCCAGGCCCATCATGGCGGAAAAATCATCGGCGCCGGATTCGCTGCTGGCCTTGACGCCCAGCAATGGCAACGCCGCCAACACGTCGGCCTGGGTACGGATACTGGCGACTTCGCGTTCCACGTCATCGGCCAACTCCGCGCGCCCGCTGCTGACCAGTTTGTCGCGGGCCAGGGACAGTTTGCCCAGGTGCTGGGACGCAGCCAGCAAGGGCGGCAGGTAGCGAGCGGCGTCCGGTGCGTTGGCGCCCGTGGCGTATTGGCTCAGTTGCTCCAGGTTCGCGCCCAGCTCACGTTCGGCTTGCAGCAACAGAGCTTGTGGGTCGCCCGCCAGTTTGCCGGCAGCGAGCAGCTCGGTTTTGCTGAAGGTGTCCAGATCCACCAGGCTGGGGCGCAGGTTCTGCGCAAGTTCTTGCGGCAACTCGTCCAGATGCTGCAACAGGTTTTCCAGGCTTTGACTGGCGCTGCTCAAACGCAGGGCATCGCCGCTGGACAGGTAGTCGTCAATGTTGCGCGCGGCCTGGTTCTGAAAGGTCTGCGACAGGCCCAGGTAGCGTTCCATCAGCAGATAAGGCCGTTCCAGTGCGCGTTGCGACCACCAAAGCGTGGCCCCAAGGGCCAGGCACACGGCCACCAGCAGAAGGGTATTGAGATTGGTCAGCAGCTTCAGGCGCATGCGTGGTTTCAACCGACAGCAAAAGATAAGTGCCTGAAGTTATTGCGTTTCCATTACAAAGTTATGACGGATTCGGTGGATTCCGGTGAAAAGATGGCACTTTGCTTTGATGTGCGAGCGGCTTGTACGCGGTTGCGTCCTGCGTTCTTGGCGCGGTACAGCGCCTCGTCGGCCTGGGCGGCCATCATCAGGCTGTCGGAATCGTCGCACAGCTCCACCAGCCCGGCGCTGAAGGTGCACCACAAATCCTGCGGCTGGGCCGGGTAGTGAATTTCGGCAAAGCGCCCACGGATTTCGTCCAGCACCTTGCAGGCCGATTCCAGGTCGGTGTCGGGCATCACGATGGCGAACTCTTCGCCGCCGTAGCGGCCGATGTAGTCGGTCTTGCGCAGGCGCTGCTTGAGAAACAGCGCCAGGCTCTTGATCACGCGGTCGCCCATGGGGTGGCCGTGGCTGTCATTGACGCGCTTGAAGTGGTCGATGTCGAGCATCGCAAAACTCAGCGGCTTGTTCTCGCGGCGGGCGCGGAAGCTGCAGTCTTCGAGCAATTGCAGGATGTGAGTGTGGTTGTACAACCCGGTCAGGCTGTCGCGCACCATTCGCGCCTTGAGGTTGCGGGCGCGGGCGGCGCGGTTGCGCACGGTGGTGATCAGGTGACGCGGCTTGATTGGCTTGGTGAGGAAGTCGTCGCCGCCTTCGCTCATGGCGTCCAGCTGCTTATCCAGGTCGTCTTCGGCCGACAGGTAGATGATCGGCACACTGACGTAGCGGTCGTTGTGGCGAATCACCTTGGCCAGTTCGGTGCCGGTGCAGGCGGGCATATACATGTCGAGGATGATCAGGTCCGGCTGGAAATCCGCCAGTTCGGCCATGGCCTGGATCGGTTCGATCAAGGTGCGCGTGACGATGCCGGCGCTGTTGAGCAGGCGCTCGGTGTGCAGCGCCTGGGCCCGCGAGTCATCAATGATCAGCACTTTATAGGGTTCGTACTGCGCGACGCAGGTCAGCACTTCGATCTTTTCCAAGAGGCTCGAGGCTTCCAGGGTGCCGGTGAGGAACTCCTGGCCACCGGCGCGCACGGCGGCCAGGCGCGTTGGCGTGTCGGTTTCGTGCAGGCTGAAAAACAGCAGCGGCAGCTTTTGCTCGAGGCCTTCCTGGGCTTCGGCGGCCAGCTTGAGGCCCAGGCCCGCGCCGCAGAAGTCCACATCCATCACAATCGCCGAGGGCAGGCGCTCGGCCAGCGAGGCGCGAAACGCCGCCACACTGTCCAGGGACTGGGCGCTCATGCCAAAGAACTCCAGCTGCTTGGCCAGGCGTTCGGCGCGGTCGTGATCGGCCAGCATCACGTAGATGGGCTTGCGCATCGGCGGCAGGAAGGTTTGTTCCAACTGGTCGCCCTGGCGCAGGCCGGTGCGGGACAGGCGTTGCATCAGGCGGTTGAGTTCGGTGATGACCTGGCTGCTCAAGCGGCCGCGATTGTCGTCCACGGCCTTGAGCGATTCGCCGATGTGCCGCGCCAGTTGGCCGTGTTCCGGCTGTTCGAAACGCTCGGCAAAGCGCAGCAGGCGCAGGTTGGCTTCGCTGAGTTCGGACAAATCGGTGTTCGACCATTCGCTGCGTTGCAGGCGTTGCCAGATCTCAAGAATTTGACGTGCCTGATGAATTACCCGCTGGGCAAAATGGTGCTTGAGACGCTCACGGCTGGGGTCTTCTGGCTCGGTCATATCCTGACTACTAGTGAAGGTGCATGCTGAGGTCGACTGATGGCTCTATGCTAGCACCTCTTTTCTGTTGCATGAGTGTCATACGTCAATTAAGTACACGTCTTGGGTATTCATTTATCGACTCAATGGTCGCGCTGCGTAAAAAGCGTGCATCCTTTATAGTCGAACGCCTCCCACCTGCCACTTTCGGTTAAAAGCCCCGCGCCGATGGGCACGATGGGGTAGGGTTGTGGTCGGAGTGTTTGACCGCAACCGGACAATTGACGTGCATGAACTCAAGTGATTGAAAGGATATCGCCATGCTGGACTGGAAAAACCGTGCAGGCAGTGCCAAAGGCCCCGCCCCTGAGCCAAAGTCGACCCAACGCGGCTACTTTCGCAACCTGCTGATGAGCAAAGCGCTGCTCAGCGTGCTGGCCTTGTACCTGTTGGTCACCGGCGGCCTGGGTTGGTACTGGAGCGAAGAGCCGGCGCTGTTCCCGGTCCAGCAAAACGCCCAGCTTGCCGCCGAGAAGGAAGGCAAGCAGATGGTGATTGGCTACACCACCGTCGAAACCCTCAAGACCGTGGTCGGCACTTTGCTGAACAAGCCCGGTGGCTACATTTCCAACGACCGTTTCCCGCCGGGCCTGTGGATGGACAACATGCCGAGCTGGGAGTACGGCGTGCTGGTGCAAGTGCGCGACCTGACGCGCGCCCTGCGTAAAGACTTTGCCCGTTCGCAGTCGCAGTCGGCTGAAGACGCAGATTTGGCCAAGGCTGAACCGCGCTTCAACTTCGACAACAAGAGCTGGGTGCTGCCGTCCAGCGAGTCGGAATACCAGGAAGGCATCAATTCCCTGAGCCGCTATGAAGCGCGCCTGTCCGACCCGAACCAGAAAGGCGCGCTGTTCTATGCCCGCGCCGACAACCTGAACAACTGGCTGGGCGATGTCGCCACGCGCCTGGGGTCGTTGTCGCAACGTCTGTCGGCCAGCGTAGGCCGGGTAAAATTGAACACCGCGCTGAAAACCGAGGCGCTGGCGCCGGGTGAAGTGCCGCAGGTCGATGAAGAAGTGGTGGAAACCCCATGGATGCAGATCGACAACGTGTTCTACGAAGCCCGTGGCCAGGCGTGGGCCTTGTCGCACTTGCTGCGCGCGATTGAAGTCGACTTCGCCGACGTGCTGGCCAAGAAAAACGCCACCGTCAGCGTGCGTCAGATTATTCGCGAGCTGGAAGCCTCGCAGGAACCGGTTTGGAGTCCTATGATTCTTAACGGCAGTGGCTTTGGCATCCTCGCCAACCACTCGTTGGTCATGGCCAACTATATTTCCCGGGCAAACGCTGCAGTTATAGATTTGCGTCAGCTCCTCAACCAGGGGTGATGATGGACGCTATTCAAAAGGAGGCCGCACACCGTGCGGCCTCTGATGCTGAACTGATCTGCTGGGTCGATGAACAGGACAACCTGCTCGGTCACCTCGTCAGGTCCGACCTGCGCCAGCGCGGGCTGATCGGCCGGTGCACCTTTATTTTCCTGTTCAACTCGGCCGGTGAGCTGTGTGTGCACCGACGCACCCACAGCAAAGCCCTGTACCCAGGCTTTTGGGACACAGCGGCGGGCGGCATGGTGGCGGCGGGCGAGACCTACGCGGTTTCGGCGGCCCGTGAGCTGGAAGAGGAGCTCGGCGTTGGCGGTGTGGAATTGGTCGAGCATGACCACTTCTACTTCGAGGAGGAAGGCAGCCGGCTCTGGTGCAAATCTTACTCGGCAGTGTGGGACGGCCCGTTGCGCTTGCAGCCCGAAGAAGTCATGGAAGCGCGGTTTCTGCCCCTTGAAACGGTCCTGCAGGAAGCCGAACAAAAGCCTTACTGCCCGGATGCTCAAGAGGGCTTGCGGCGCTATCTGGCCTCACGTCGCTAAAGTTGCATAAATTGGCGCTATTTGGCCCTTAGCAAGCCGGCTTTTTGCCGTTACACTGCGCGCCTTTTCACCCGAACCGCCTTGGCGTTTCGGTAGCGCTGCCCCTGCCTGAGTGGGGCTTCGCGGTCGGTAAGCGGCTTCTTGTAACGAGAGCCGAATACCGATCAGTCTTTGTCCTCCCAAGAGGATTGCCGGTGGCCAAAAAAGCCGCATCCTTCGCCGCCCTTGGTGGCCTGGTATTTTCCACCGACGCAGGTCGACACTGCCCGGACTGTCGTCAGCCCGTGGATTCGTGTACCTGCAAACAGACCCTGATTCCTGAAGGCGACGGTATTGCCCGCGTACGACGCGAGAGCAAGGGCCGTGGCGGCAAGACGGTGACCACCATCACCGGCGTGCCCCTGGCCGAAGAGGCCCTGAAGGAACTCGCTACCACGCTGAAAAAGCGCTGTGGCACCGGTGGCGCGTTGAAAGACGGCGTCATCGAGATCCAGGGCGATCACGTCGAGTTGCTGTTGGCCGAGCTGATCAAGCTGGGTTACAAGGCGAAGAAATCCGGCGGCTAGCCGCCTCTGTGAAACCCACCCCGATGACCGCTTTGCTGAACGCGAACGCTCGTCTCCATGGTTTTCACAGAGCCTGTTCCTGACCGGTGTCTAAACTCTGCCCTGCGAGTGGGGTCTACCTTCCTTACAGGCAAATCGTCATTTTCATTCTTTAGACTTCGCCAGCCTTGCAAGAAGGGTGTGGTGATCTTCGACTTTATATAGGGGACTTCGATGTCCGTACGACGCACACGCAAAGACGATGGCAGCCAATGGACAGTTGCGGACAGCCGCAGTGTTTATGGGATTCGCCATTGGGGGGCCGGGTATTTCGCGATCAATGATGCCGGTCGCGTTGAAGTCCGTCCGAACGGCCCGAACAGCACGCCGGTTGATCTGTACGAGCAAGTCGACGAGCTGCGCAAAAGCGGCCTGTCCTTGCCGCTGCTGGTGCGTTTCCCCGACATCCTGCAAGACCGTGTACGCCAACTGACCGGCGCGTTCGATTCCAACATCGAGCGCCTGGAATACCAGAGCAAGTACACCGCGCTGTACCCGATCAAGGTGAACCAGCAGGAAGCGGTGATCGAGAACATCATCGCCACCCAGAACGTGTCGATCGGCCTGGAAGCCGGCTCCAAGCCTGAGCTGCTGGCCGTGCTGGCCCTGGCGCCGAAGGGCGGCACCATCGTCTGCAACGGTTACAAAGACCGTGAGTTCATCCGCCTGGCGCTGATGGGCCAGAAGCTGGGTCACAATGTGTTTATCGTGATCGAGAAAGAATCCGAAGTCGGCCTGGTGATCGAAGAGGCTGCAAGCCTCAAGGTCAAGCCGCAGGTTGGCCTGCGGGTGCGTTTGTCGTCGCTGGCGTCGAGCAAATGGGCGGACACCGGTGGCGAGAAGTCCAAGTTCGGTTTGTCGGCGGCGCAATTGCTGTCGGTGGTCGAGCGCTTCCGCGCAGCCGGCCTGGACCAGGGCATCCGCCTGCTGCACTTTCATATGGGTTCGCAGATCGCCAACCTGGCCGACTACCAGCACGGTTTCAAGGAAGCCATTCGTTACTACGGCGAACTGCGCAACCTCGGCCTGCCGGTCGATCACATCGACGTGGGCGGTGGCCTGGGCGTGGACTACGACGGCACGCACTCGCGTAACGCCAGTTCGATCAACTACGACATGGACGATTACGCCGGTGTGGTGGTGGGCATGCTCAAGGAATTCTGCGACGCGCAGAGCCTGCCGCATCCGCACATCTTCTCCGAAAGCGGCCGTTCCCTGACCGCCCACCACGCCATGCTGGTGGTGCAAGTCACCGACGTTGAAAAACACAACGACGAAATCCCGCAGATCGAGAACAAGGAAAGCCTGCCGGAAACCGTGCAGTGGCTGGTCGACCTGCTGGGCCCGACCGACATCGAAATGGTCACCGAGACTTACTGGCGCGCCACTCACTACATGAGCGATGTGGCCACCCAGTACGCCGACGGCAAGCTGACCCTGGCGGAAAAAGCCCTGGCTGAGCAGTGCTACTTCGCCGTGTGCCGTCGTCTGCACAACTCGCTCAAAGCCCGCCAGCGCTCGCATCGCCAAGTGCTGGATGAGCTCAACGACAAGCTGGCCGACAAGTACATCTGCAACTTCTCGGTGTTCCAGAGCCTGCCGGACACCTGGGCGATCGGCCAAGTGTTGCCGATTCTGCCGCTGCACCGTCTCGACGAAGAGCCGCTGCGCCGCGCCGTGCTGCAAGACCTGACCTGCGACTCCGACGGCAAGATCAAGCAATACGTCGACGAGCAGAGCATCGAGACCAGCCTGCCGGTGCACGGTTTGAACGAAGGCGAAGACTACTTGCTGGGCATCTTCCTGGTCGGCGCGTATCAAGAAATCCTTGGTGACATGCACAACCTGTTCGGTGACACCGACTCGGTGAACATCTACCAGCGTGAAGACGGTTCGGTGTACAGCGCCGGGATCGAAACCCACGACACCATCGAAGACATGCTGCGCTATGTGCACTTGTCGCCGGAGGAATTGATGACGCATTACCGTGACAAGTGCGCCAGCGCGAAGATCAGTGCCAGCGAGCGTACGCAGTTCCTGGACGCGTTGCGTCTGGGGCTGACACGCTCGTCTTACCTGTCTTCGTAAGTACACCGCTCCCAGGCTGGCGAGATCTTTAGATCACAGAGATCCGGTGTGGGAGCGGGCTTGCTCGCAGGTCGAATGTGCCTGCCATTAATCAGCAAGGTATTGGCTACCACTGGGGCATCCCGTGGTGGTGCGCGTTGCGCCGATACTCACTCTTACAGGTTGGCCGCCATTGTGTTTAATGGCGGTGTGCCCATCTCCGTGCGCAAATGATTCACTGTGAACGGCGGCGGGTTTGTCGCGGTGGGCGGCGTGAGGGGGTCGTTATCGAAGTCCAAGAGCGGGCCACCGGTAGGAATGCCGAAGGCTTGGTACTCCAAATTCAGCGCGGTTTTTGGTCGGCCATCGACGAGAACGGGCTTTCCATCCGCCCCGATGATGGGTTGACTGCCCGGCAGCATCGTTCCATGAGCACCGTTAAATGCATGAACCATTTGGTGATAAAGTTTCAGCAGCGGAGGTTCATTTATGTCGAGCCCAAATTGAGCTCCATCAAGTCCTATCTCGGCGTGGGTGGCTACCGAGCCTGCTTGACCATCTGTTATATAACCAAACTCCTGCGATTTGTGTTTCCAGTGCTCACCATCAGGCACCTTGTCGGTGTGTGAGTTTCTGAAGCGGTAGTAGCTCACTGAGTACTCAGATTCTTTTATGACGACGGGGCCGCCGTTTTTAATAGCTAGCCTGTCCAGTTCCTGGAGCATTATTTGCCCGCTAGGTGATCCCCGGAGTTGCTCAAGATAGTCTTCTACGTTTGAGATAAAGTCCGGTTTTCCTTCAATTTTAAAGCCGTGTTTACCGCTGTTGACATATTTAACGTGTTCGATGGGGGCATTGCTGGCGTTGTGAATGGTATCGGTGTCCTGTGCGTAAATTTTATCCTGTGCACTGTAAGAGTTAACGGTGTCTTTGCCGGCACCGGTATAAAAGGTTGTTCGGTGGTGGCCAAATAACGTGTCATCACCTAACCCTCCATTCAAGACATTTATACCTGCGCCAGCATACAGTTGATCATTGCCGCTATCGCCATTGAGAAAAACCTGCCTTTTAGTATCCGCAGCGAGCGTAGCGAACAATTTGTCATCGCCGTTGCCACCCGACATGACTGCATGACCTTTACCTGCGACCATCACGTCGTTGCCATCGCCGCCGTAGGCGAGGCCGGTGCCACTGCCCATTTCAATGTAATCGTTGCCCGCGCCACCGTTTATCCGCGAGTATCCGCCACCTGCGCTGATCCAGTCGTCACCGTCGCCACCACTGATGAGGACGATATTTTGGACGAGGGGGTCAATGTTGATCCTGTCATTCCCCCCACTGGAAGAAATGTACAGCTGCATTTGTTTGTTATCGGCGCTCGTCGGAAGTTCGTGGGGCATGCCATTGATATAGGCGGTAAGTTTGTTATCTGCCCCTACAGTAATGTTGATAGTATCTGATTGGTCTTTGGTTTTGATGGAGATGATACCCTCGTCGACATAGACTTTTTTGAATGGGTCATATGCGTAATCTATTTTTATAGAGGTGTTTTCGTCAGTGAAAAGCACTTTGGATTGTATGCCGGTTATCGCGGCTGGGTCAGATTTAGGCTGAGGTGTTATTGCGGCGCCGGATGGGGTGGGGGCAAGAGGAGTCAGATTGTCCATGAGAGGTCCACGTTAAGTTGAAGACAAGATGTTCAGTTTGTAAGTGGTTCAGGACCGTAAAAGGTTTCGGCGCGACATGTGAGATTTTGTGTGTATTCTCGTAAGTACAATGCTCCCAGGCTGACCAAGATCTCAACGTAGCAAAGATCCAGTGTGGGAGTGGGCTGGCTCGCGAAGGCGGTGTGTCAGTTAATACATGTACCGACTGACCCACCGCCTTCGCGAGCAAGCCCGCTCCCACAGTTGGATTGATGCAAGTCCTGCAGTTTTCATAGGGCCTGAATAATGTCGAGCAAATGGCTGCAAGCGCTCACCCTGGCAGTCGCCGCATGCCAGTCGGCCTGCTCTGCGATCAAAGTGCTCAACGCACTCACCCCTTCCAGCACGTTCACTAAAACCTCATCCATTGCCAAGCCATTGCGCTGGCTGGCGCCGGTGCTGGATCAGGTCACAGCGTTTATCCGCTCCCCTCCAGGCCAGTGAGGCTGGCTTTACCGGACTATCAGGGTGTACTTGGCCGAGCTTTCGGGGGTGTTTTTCTCCATCGCGACAGACTGCAGCGTGTTTTGCGCTGAAGGGCTGACTGTCCAGCCATCGTCATCCTCCATCAGTGTTCGACCCTGTGGGGGTACTGTCGTTGTTATGCCGAGTCTTATCACGACGATGTGAAAGTTCGTTTGATTCACAATCTCCACGCCTGCCGGGATGACGGGCTGCGTGGGCAGTGCTGATGGATTGTTATCCAGTTTGAGCGTCCATTCGCCCGTGTCCGGAGTGACTGGAGGAACCTGAACAGGCGGTTCAGCGATGGTTTCGGCTGGGGGCTTGGCTTTTTTCTTCTTGGACTTACGAAGGACCGCGACAGCTATCAATACGACCACTATCAAGGCGCCGATAATCCAGTAGGTGTTGTTGCTCATATGGGGTCTTCCTTGAGTTGAAAGGTGATCGCAGCCTGAAGCTAAAGACTCTTCAGGCGCGATCTCCATTCAACGCCGGAACGTCAGCGTTGTAACCTGTGAGAACTGACAGGGCGAATTACCCCAACCATTGATTACGTTTGTTCAGCCGCCAGGCGATTGCATACAGCGTGAGGCTGCGCAGGGCCATGAACACCAGGAAACTTATCCACAGCCCGTGGTTGCCGTAGCCCTGTAACAACCACGCGAAGGGCAGCAGTATCACCACGGTCAGCAGCATGCCATTGCGCATCTCCCGGGCACGAGTGGCGCCGATGAACAGGCCGTCCAGCAGGTAGCTCCACACCGCAATCAACGGCAGCACAGCCAGGTAGGGCAGGTAAGTATCGGCGGTTTCACGCACGCTCGGGATGCCGGTTTGCATGGCGATAAACAGGTGCCCGGCGAAAGTGAACAGCAGCGCGAACCCCACACTGGCAATCAGTGACCAGCCACAGGCAACCACCAGCGAGCGGCGTAGCGCCTGGCGATCATGCGCACCGATGGCGTGCCCGCACAGGGCTTCCACTGCGTGGGCCAAACCGTCGAGAGCGTGGGCGGTCAACAGCAGGCCGTTGAGCAACAGCGCATTGGCCGCTACGGTGGCATCGCCCAGACGGGCGCCTTGCACGGTGATCATGAAAAACACTGATTGCAGCGCCAGGCTGCGGATGAAGATATCGCGGTTCACCGCCAGCAGTGGGCGCCAGCTTTGCCACCGCTTTAATGCCGCCCAGGCGATCTGTCCGGGATACGCACGCAAGGCTTTTTGCGTGAGGGCCAGGCCGAGCAGGGCGCCGGTCCATTCGGCGATAACGGAGGCACGTGCGGAGCCGACCACACCCCAATCCAGGCCAAGTACAAACCACAGGTTCAAGGCGATGTTGACCAGGTTGGTGGTCAGCAGGATAGCCAGTGGTGCGCGGGCGTTTTGCGTGCCGAGGAACCAGCCGACCAAGGCGTAGCTGGCCAGCGCGGCGGGCAGGCCGAACAAACGCGTGTGGAAAAAATCGCGAGTCAGCTGGTTCAGCTCGGGCGAGGGCTGCATCCACTCCAGGGCCAGATGGCTCAGCGGAATGCCCACCGTGCCCAGCAGCATCGCCAGCCCCAGCGCCAACAGCAAACCTTGCAGCAGGATTTGCCTGAGCGCCGCGCCATCCCCGCGCCCGGCGGCTTGTGCGGCAAACCCGGTAGAACCCATGCGCAGAAAGCCCATGGCCCAGGCCAGGAACGTATACAGGCTGGCGCCCACGGCCACAGCGCCGAGTTGATGGGCGTGGGGCAGGTGGCCGATGACCATGCTGTCCACCAGGGCCACCAGCGGCACCGAGATGTTCGACAAGATCATCGGCGCCGCCAATGCCCAGACGCGGCGATGGGTACGGCGGTCGCGCCAATCAGTCAGCAGGGTGAGTGTTTTCAAGTATTAATGCACAACCCAACTAAGCAACCACAGCCCCAGCATCAACCAGATAATCCCCATAATGATCGACGCGCGCATAAACGCACGCACCGCCGAGTACAGCAACATCAACCCGATGATCAGGGCGGCGATGCTGATGATCGAGGTGTCCATGCCCAATGTGCGCGACAGGCCTTCAATAAAGTTGCCGCCTGCGTGGGTCAAGGCGCCAAACAACCCGCTGAGCCCGTCGACGATAAAGCGGATGACGGAACCCAGTGCCTGGCCCAACCATTCGAAAAAGCTTTCTACCTGCATGTGTGTGTCCTGATGAAGAGGAGGGCGTCGCTGAGCCTTTGGTCGTTATTACACCAAGCGAGTTCCCTTTTAGCATAGAGGTTGATGCGTTACAGGGATTCACTTGCCTTCGCCCGGCATCCGCCCGAAGCTATACACCTTCAGGAGCCCCCGCATGAACCTCGAACACCTCACCGAACGCTTGCACCGTATTCGCGATACCAACGACTGGAAGCGCTTCCACAGCCCTAAAAACCTGGCCATGGCCGCCAGTGTGGAAATGTCCGAGCTGGTGGAAATCTTCCAGTGGCTGACCGAAGACCAGTCGCGCCAGCTGCCGGCGGACGCACTCGCCCACGCCGGGCAGGAAGTCGGCGATATCGTGCTGTACCTGCTGTTGCTGTGCAGTGAGCTGGGCCTGGACATGAACGAAGTGGTACGCGCCAAACTGGCCGACAGCGAACGGCGGTTCGCCCATGAGTGACCGTCACTTTGACCAGTTGGCCACGCGCTTTGCCGAGAAGATCTACGGCGGCGCCAAAGGTGCGATTCGCCTGGCGGTGTTGCAGGCCGATCTGACTGAAGCCTTGCCCGAGCGCCCGCTGCGCGTGCTGGATATCGGCGCGGGCCTGGGGCATATGTCGCTGTGGCTGGCCGAGCGTGGTCATCACGTGACCCTGGCCGAACCCGCCGAGCCGATGCTTGAAGGCGCCCGTCAACGCTTTGCCGAGGCGGGCCAGACCGCGACCTTTATCCACGCGCCCTGGCAGCAATTGCTCGGCCAGCTCACTGAACCCTACGACCTGGTGCTGTGCCACGCCGTGCTCGAATGGTTGGCCGAACCTCACGCGATCCTGCCGGTGCTGCACCAGCTCACGGTGCCCGGCGGCTGGCTGTCGCTGGCGTTCTACAACCGTGATGCGCTGATTTACCGCAACCTGCTCAAAGGCCATTTCCGCAAAATGCGCAAGAACGACATGGCCGGCGAGAAGCAAAGCCTTACCCCGCAACAACCGCTCGACCCACGGGAACTGGCGGCGCAACTCGAAGGGCTTTGGCAGGTCGAAAGCCAAAGTGGCGTGCGGGTGTTCCACGACTACATGCCGGTGGAATTCCAGGCCCGTGCCGATCTGCAGGATTTGTTGGAGATGGAACTCGCTCACCGTCGTCACCCAAGCTTTGCCGGGCTTGGGCGTTATTTGCACTGGGTCTGCCGTCCGGTTTAAGCGGCCCAGTCTGCGGAGGTCGAAATGCGTCGTCTCTGTTTGATCCTGTTATCGCTGGGCTTGAGCGCTTGCTCCACGCCCAACCCCTACGTCGCCGCCTCGGCCCCGCTGCCGCCGGCTCCGGCCCAGGCGGCGAATACCTTTGATGCCAGTGCCTACCCGGCGCCGGTGCGCGACTATGGTGCCTACCGCAGTTGGGGCTGGCTCAACGGCCAACTGCCGGCGGGCACGGCCTGGGCCGATTCGGCGCAAATCGCCGAAGCGGTCAGCGGCGCCCTCGACCAGCGCGGCTTGCGCCCCCTGCATGACAACCGCGCTCCCGACCTGTTGGTGACCGCCGATGTGCGCCTGGAAAAACGCCTGCGCCAGGTGCAGGACGACTATGGCTACGGCTACGGCGGCTATAACCGCTATGGCAATGGCTACGGCATGTACAACACGGTGCCGGTGGTACGCACGTATGAGGTGACGGTGGCGGTGGCGCGCGTGAGCCTGTTCGATGCCCGCACGCGTCAGCCGGTATGGAGCACCAGCGCCGAAACCACCAGCCAGGGCAGCCTGAGCGAACGCGCTGATGCATTGCGCGAAGCGATGCAGAAGGCAATGAGCGCTTATCCACCCAGTTAGCCGCTATTCTCATCTCAGGCTTATTCCGTCTTTTGGAGAACACTCATGTTTCGTCGCCTTGCTGCTCTTGCTGTGGTGGTCTTGTTGAGTGGCTGCCAGACCAGCCAAGTCAACCACGACTTTGATGCCAGCCGCGATTTTGGCGCCTACCGCAACTGGGCCTGGAAAGACCCGGCGCTGCAATACCGCCCGGATGATCCACGGATCAAGAGCGACCTCACCGAGCAACGCATCCGCCAGGCCGTGGGTGAGCAACTCGACCAACGCGGCCTGCGCCCCGCCGCCGCAGGTGCCAAGGCCGACCTGAATGTGCAGGCCTACCTGATCGTCGAAGACCGCCAGCAACAAGTCACCACCAATTACGGCGGCGCCTGGGGCGGGCCGTGGAATGGCTATTGGGGCGGGCCGATGTACAACGAAACGCGCAACATCACTTACAAAGTGGCGACCATCCAGATCGACCTGCTCGACGGCAAGGACGGCAAACTGGTGTGGCGTGGCAGCGACGAGCAGATGATGGCCAGCACGCCGAACCCGCAGGATCGCAGTGATGCCGTTCGCAGTACCGTGAGCAAGATCCTCTCCAACTACCCACCGCGCTAAAGGCCGGCGCAAAAACCTGTGGGAGCTGGCTTGCCTGCGATAGCGATCTGTCAGTCACCGATGTATTGACTGATCTGTCGCCATCGCGGCATAGGTATTTACACAAATATTGGCGTCTGTGGTGTTGGGCTGTTTTATCTTGGGGGCATATCCGTTATTTAGGTCACGGCGGCTTATGGTTCCGCTCTTACAGCGGGTCACTTTTGGCAAACGCCCCAAAAGTAACCAAAAGGTCTGTGCCCCACCACTCGGCACCTCGCTTAGGCTCGGTGTGCCCTCACTCCGGCTTGAATCCGTGGGCCGCCGCGATGGGCCATCCTTGGCCCAGCGCGGCTAACCCGGCGTCCTGCCGGGTTACCCACGGATTCAAGCCTGCGTTCGGCCAGCGTGGTTGACGGGGCGCCTCAGATCAAAAGCAAGATCAAAAGCAGAGCACGGCGGCCTGAAAGCCGACCTGAGTGGTTGAATCAAAAGCGAAAAGCGCATTTACATACACTGAAGAGCTGCTTTTCTGTGGGAGCTGGCTTGCCTGCGATGCAGACACCTCGGTGTGTCATGTAAACCAAGTTGATGCCATCGCAGGCAAGCCAGCTCCCACAGTTGACCGAGTATTGCTCTGCTGTTGCTGTTGCTGTTGCTGTTGCTGTTGCTGTTGCTGTTGCTGTTGCTGTTGCTGTTGCTGTTGCTGTTGCTGTTGCTCTGGCCCTTACATCCTTTTCGCTGACGAAGTCAGCGGTCTTTTGATCTGCGCTTTTGATCTTGATCTTGATCTGAAATCGCCCCGTCAAACACGATGGCCGGAATTCGACAGTGATTTGGGGGGTAAACCGGCAGGGATGCCGGTTTAGCCGCCCCGCGCCATGGATGGCGCGTGGCGGCGGCCCCCCAAATCACTGGCGGATTGCGGGCATGCCGAGCCACAGCGAGGCACCGAGTGTTGGGGCGAAGACTTTTTGGTTACTTTTGTGTCTTTACAAAAGTGACCCGCTGTAAGAGCGGAACCATAAGCCGCCGTTACCGCAGCAACGGATATGCCCCCCAACCCCCCAACCCCCCAAGCCCGTTAACGTTGTGTAGATATCGATGGCCATCGCGGGCAAACCCGCTCCCACATTTTTGATCTTCACCACCTCCAGCCCTTGTCTACACTCAATTGCATCCCAGGAGAGTAAGCGCTCGGCAACTCGCCGGCACAGGAGTGCTCGATGTCTCCCCGACTTGGTTCCAGGCAACGTGGCGCAATCGGCCTGATGGCCGCCGGCGTGTTGGCGGTGGTGCTGGCCTTTACATTGCTGATGATCGACAGCGGCCGCCTGTACCTGGAGAAGCGCAAGCTGCAAGGCGTGGCGGACACGGCGGCGCTGGAAGCCGTGAGCCGCAGCGGCACGTGCCTGAGCGGTCTGAGCGCGGCGGCGTTTGCCGGGCAGAGTGTGGCGCGCAATCATTTTGTGGTGGGCAGTGGCAATACCCTGGTGACCCAATGTGGCACCGTGACCACCGCCGCGTCGGGCCGGCGTATGTTCAGTGCCAACCCTGCGGTGTCATCGGCGATTCAAGTGGTGGTGAGCAAAACCGTGACCACCAGCGTGGCCGCCGGGGTGTGGGCGTTGTTCTCGGGCAACCCGGTAAGCCTCAATACCGTATTGACCGCGACCGCCGTGGCGGCGGTGCCTACGCCGCCTTCGGCCCAACTGACCCTCAACAGCAACCTGGCCAGCGTCAACTCGGCGAGTGCGAGCCTGTTGAACCCGCTGTTCAGTGGCTTGCTCGGCGGTAACGTCAACCTGACGGTCGCCGGGTGGAATGGTTTGCTCACTACCAATATCAGCCTGCTCAGTTACCTCAACCAACTGGCGGTCAACCTCAACGTGGCCGCCGGTAACTACACCCAGTTGCTCAACACCAACGTCACCGCCGCGCAGTTGATCCAGGCCGCGGTCACCGTGCTGACCGCCAACGGTGCAACGGCGGACGTGATCACCGCCCTGGGCAGCTTGCAAGTCGCCGCGATCAACCAGACGCCGTTGACCGTCGGGCAGATCCTGCAATTGCAGACCGGCACCACTGCTGCAGCGCTGAATGCCAACCTGCAGGTGTTTCAACTGGTCCAGGGCGTGGTGCAACTGTCCAACAGCAAAAGCGCGGCGGCGGCAACATTGCCCGTGAGCCTGCTGGGGCTGGCCAATATCACCACCCAGGTCAAAGTGATCGAACCGCCGCAGTTGTCGGCCATCGGCAACCCGGTGCTGGCAGCGGCCAACCCTACAGGGCCAAATAAAATTTACGTACGCACCGCCCAAGTGCGCACGCAAGTGACCGTGAGCTTGCCGGTATTGAGTGCGTTGTCGGGGCTGAACACGGCGGTCAACGACTTGTTGGGGCCACTGACGCCGGTGCTCGGCAGCCTGCTGAGCCTGAACCTGGTGAGCACCATCAACTCGGCCTTGTGTTTGCTGGGCGCCGGTTGCCAGCAGGCGGATTTGCTGGTGCTGCCCGGCAACCTGCCGATTAACGTCGTGCTGGATGCCGGCGCCGCGAGCAGTTACGTCACCGCCTACAGTTGCCCGACCGGCAACGCCGGCACCAAGAGCCTGACGGCGTACACCACCACCTCGTTGGCGTCGTTGAATGTGGGCAGTATCACCCATGCGTTTTCCACCACCTTACCGATGACGGTAGCGCCGTTGCCGCTGATCGATATTGGCACCAAGACCTGCCATAAGATTCTCGGCATCGGCAGCTGTGATCCGCGCGTGCCGTTTGCCGGTGGGGGTATTGGGATCAAGGTGCAAAGCCCGATTGCGGCAAGTAATCAAACCCTGGTGTTCTCCAGTACTACGCCATTTGCCACACCACCGAATGTGGGGCTTACGCCGACCTACAAGGCCGCGACGCCGGCCACCAATGTGGTGAGCAGCCTTTCAACCACACTCAATGGCGTGGGCATCACGGCGTACCAACCGTCCGGAGCAAGCCCGTTGGGCATTCTGGCGCCTACGGTCACAGCGTTGCTCGGTGGTGTCAGCGCCATCGTCACTCCCGTCGTGGATGGCCTGCTCGGCCCGCTGCTCAACCCGATCCTCAACAACCTGCTGAGCATGCTGGGCATCAGCCTGGTGAATGTGAACGTCGGCGCCAACCTCACCTGTGGCCAGACCGGCGAGGCCTACCTGGTGATTTAAACGTCGGTGGCCCTGGGCAGTTCCACGCAGAACCGTGCGCCGTGTTCGCCGTTGCTGACGCTCAGGCGCCCGCCCATGTTCTCGACGATGCCGTAACTCACCGACAGGCCCAACCCGGTGCCCACGCCAATCGGCTTGGTGGTAAAAAACGGCTCGAAGATGCGCTCCAGCAAGCGTGGGTCGATGCCGCCGCCGTTGTCTTCGACCCAGATGCGCACGTGGCGGCTGTCGTGTTCGGTGTGCAGGGCGATCCAGGGGCGCAGTTCGGGGTTCTTCTCGCGTTGGCTCAATAGCGCATCGCGGGCGTTGACCATCAGGTTGATCAGCACTTGCTCCAGTTGGTCGACGTAGCCTTTGACCTGCACCGGGATATCCACCTGGGTCAGGCGCACTTCAACGCCTTTGCCACGCAGGCCTTCACTGAGCAACGACAAGGTGCCCTCCAACGCCTGCGCCGGGTCGAAAGGTTGCTGCTCGACCTCCGAGCGGCGGCCGAACACGCGCATATGGTCGACCACTCGCGCCGCACGTTGCACCTGGGCGTCGATGCGCTGGAGTTTTTCGGTCAGGTAGTCGATCTGCACATCGCCATTGCTCAGGCGCTTGAGCACATTGACGATGGCCATGCGCATCACGTTCAGCGGCTGGTTGATCTCATGGGCCAGGCCGGTGGCCATTTCGCCGAGGGTGGCCATTTTTGCGCTTTGCGTGAGTTGCTGCTGGGAGCGCCGCACTTCGGTGTTGTCGCGGCCCACGGCCTGCACTTCGACCAGGGCGCCGTGCTCATCGAAAACGCCTCGGTCCGACCACACCCACCAGGCATGTTCGCGGCCGGGCAATTGCAGGCTGATTTCCGCCGTGCTCACCGGGAACTCCGGCGTCAACTGCTGGATGCGCTGCACAAACGCTTCGCGCTGTTCGGTCGACAGCCATTCACCCAGGTTCACCCCGCGCAACTGCGCAGGCTGGCACTCCAGATAATTGGCCAGCGGCGTGTTGCCGAAGGTCAGGGTCAGGTCCGGGCGATAGCGGCAGATCATCGCCGGGGAGTCTTCGACGAGGATACGGTAACGCTCCTCGCTGTCCCTGACCTGCTGGGCGGCCAGGGTCGCGTCGGTCACATCCAGCCACAGGCCGACCGCTTCGACCGGCACACCCAGATCGTCGCGCAGCAGCTTGGCTTCGTCGAGCAGCCAGTGGTAATCACCGTGTGTGTCTTGCACGCGGTAACGGCTGCGCACGCTGCCTTCACGCAGCAGTTGGCGGGTGCGCTGGAAGTACAGGTCGCGGTCGTCCGGGTGTACCCATTGCACCAGGCTGTCATGGGTGCATTCGGCGAGGGTGCGACCGAGCAAGGGCAGCAGGCTGTGACTGAAAAACACCGGCTGCAGCGCGCCATTCATATAGCGCTGCACATAGATCACCGCCGGTGAGCTGGCGATCAGGTTGTCCAGGCGGGCGCGGGCGGCGTCGGCTTGCAGCTGCTGGTTCTGGATGTCGCTGATGTCGAGCATAAAGCCGACCCAGCGCCGCTGATCACCGGCGCCCAGCACCTGGCCCTGCACGCGATACCAGGTTGGCGTGGCGCCGTCGCCACGGTTCAGGCGCACGCTGGCGAGCAAGGGTTTGCCGAGGCTTTGCAGGTCGCGCAGGCGGCTGTGCAGTTCCTGGCGGTCGGCCGGGTGGATGTGGTTCAGCCACGCCTCGAGGGGTTGCCGGGTCGGGCCGTCTTCCGGGTCGAGGTTGCGCATCAATTGGGCGGCAAGCTGGATTTCGTCGCTGGCGGGCAACAACTCAAACCAGCCCGTGCCCAACAGGCCTTGCAACGCTTCCTGGCGTTCGAGTTGTTGATGGTGGCGGTGTTCGCGCAGGCGGCTGAGCAAGGGCGCGGCGAGGGCGGCGGCGAGGTTCAGCCAGTCGCGGTCGTTGCTGTGAGGCTGGCCGCTGTAGGCGCCGCACAGCAGCCAAGCGGCGATACCTTGACCGTCGCGATAGGGCACGAGGAAACCATCGGCATTGCCGAAAATGCTGTGCAAACGCGGGTGCTCGCCGCGCCCATAGGGGGCTTGCAGGCTCAGCGGCGTGGTGCCGTTGAGGCTGTCCAGGCAGGTGCCCAGGCGCTGGCCGGTGTGCCAGAACAGCGGCGCGTCATGGTTGGCGTACTGGCTGTAAATCACCCAGCCCTGGTCTTCTTGATCGAGCAGGGCCAGGGCCACACAGGGAATACGCCAGCGCTGCGACACACTGCACAACTGTTCGTTGAACACCTCGGGCAGGCGGCTGAGGCTGCACACGCGCAGTTGCTCACTGACGCGGCTGGTCAATTGGTGGTTCTGTTCGCGCTGCTCGGCCAATTGCCGGCTGCCGAGCAAGTCGCCAATGTCTACGGCGTGCAGCAGCCAGCCATTGTCGAGGGGTTGAAGCGTGCCGCGGGTGTGCAGGATTTGCCCGGCGATCCCGTGGAAATCCAGGTCGAGGCTGTGGCGCTGCCAATCGGCGGGCACGCCTTCAACCGTCACGGCGCTGTGGGCACTCAGCAGCGCTTGCAAGTGCGGCGAGTTAACCAGTGGCGGCAACTGTGGACGCAACGTGCCGCTGAGGTCGAGCACCCGGCCTTGGCCATCCAGCTGCACATGCAACCCGGCAGACGGCGGCGCGGGCGGGTCGATTTCCAGCGCGCCATTGCGACCGAGCAGGCGCCCGAACAACGTGTCCCCCGAGGTCAAAACTGCAGGCTCGACTGGGCCTGCAATACCGTCGGCAGCTGCGGCACGGTGCCAATGCCCGGCAGGACAATAAAAGGCATCACCGCCTGCAGATTGGCCGAGGGATAGTTGATCTGCACCAACAACAGTCCACCGGTAAAGGTGGTGGTGACGTGTGTGGCTGCGTTGAATTTGTAGGCGGGAGGAATCCACCCCAGGCGGGTAGCCACCGCTGATTTGGCAGTGGCCTGTACGGCGGCGGGGTAGCCTTGCATATTGGGGTCCAGCCCTACGCTCAGGCGCACGGCTTCGGCGGTGGCCTGGTTGAACGACTGCAACAGCAGCAGCGGCAGGCTATAGCTGACCGTGCCGTAGAACACGGCAAAAAAAATCACGAACACGGCAATGAACTCGATGGCTGCCGCGCCTTTTTGCTTCTCGGGGAGGCTTGTTTTCATCACCGCGTCTACCCTGACGGCTACTACTTGATATCAGCATAGAATCAATCGGTGAAAAGGGATGTTTTTTACGTGATCCATAGCGCAGTGGTGCTGTTGTGGTTGGGGCTGTGTGCCGTGCAGGACGTTCGCCAGCGCCTGCTCGCCAATCGCCTGACGCTGGGCGCGGCGTTGCTGGCGCTGATCTACCTCGTGTGGACGGGCCACACCTGGCTGGGCGCTTCCGTCGGGCAGGGGCTGTGGGCGTTTTTTCTGGCGCTGCTGCTGACCTTGCCCGGTTACGCCCTGGGCCGCCTGGGCGCCGGTGATGTAAAGCTGCTCGCGGCCCTGGCGCTGGCCTCCAATGCCGATTACCTGCTGGGTTCATTTGTGGGGGCCGCCGTCGCCAATGTGCTATGGATTTTGGCCGCGCCAAGGCTTTGGCCGCTTATGGGTCAAGGGGTTAAAAACCATCTGGGTTATCTGGCGCCGGATCCGTCAAGAAAACTGCCGTTTGCGCCGTTTTTACTGGTGGGTTTCGCCGCCGCCTGGTTTTGGATCCATTAATCGTCTGAGGGTATTAACGCTATGTACATAGTTGGAAAGTACGTCTACGTTTAATACGTGGTTGTACAGGAAAATTCGTGGTGAAGGATTAGTCAAACTTTTGGCTTGCAATGCATGGAGTAGCGCGTGAACAAGCTTATCTCTGCAGTAAAAGTGCTCGTGGTCGACGATCAACCACTGATCGTGGAAGAGCTCTGTGAATTTCTTGAAAGCAGCGGTTTCCGCTGTGTCCCGTGTGAATCCAGCCAGCAGGCCTTGAAGCGTTTTACCGAAGACGCCGATATTGGCCTGGTACTGTGCGATCTGCATATGCCGGACATGGACGGCATCGAGTTGGTCCAGGCCCTGCAGAAGGTTGCGGGCAAGCAGCGCGCCTTTGAGGCGATCATGTTGACCGGCCGCGCGGACAAGCAGGATGTGATCAAGGCGCTGCGCGCCGGGATCGCGGATTACTACCAGAAGCCGATCAATCTCGATGAACTGCTCGAAGGTTTGCAGCGCCAGGAAGCGGCGTTGGAGGAGCGTAAGAAAGAGCTGCAACTGGGGCACTTGAACCAGAAGCTGCAATTTCTTTCCGAGTCCATCAACGACCTGTACCAGGACCTCGACAAAGCACGGCGCAGCCCGCCAGGGCATGAGGGTGACGAGGTGTCGGCCGAGGAGGCCGGGCCGCTGGAGATTCCGGCGATCTTCAACCAGCTGTCGCCACGTCAGCTGGATGTTGCGCGGCTGGTGGGCAAGGGGCAGACCAACTACCAGATCGCCTGCGAGTTGGGGATTACCGAGAACACCGTGAAGCTGTACGTGTCCCAGGTGTTGCGCCTGACGCACATGCATAACCGCACGCAGTTGGCGCTGGCGTTGTCGCCCAGCAACTCGGCGATGCGCCAGCGAGTCACTGCCCACTGATCACCTGTGGGAGCGGGCTTTCTGTGGTGAGGGAGCCTGCTGTGGTTAGGGAGCTTGCTGTGGCGAGGGAGCTTGCTCCCGTTGACTGCGCAGCAGTCTCCGGCTTTTCTGGGCGCGCTTCGCACGCCAGCGCAAGCAAGCTTGCTCGCCACAGCAAGCCCGCTCCCACAGTTGACCGAGTTCGACTTCAGCGATGTGGTGCTATCAGTTACCGCTCTGTACTGTCCCGCCTGCCTTCTGATCGAAATACTCCGGAATCGGGTGCTTGTAGCTTTCCAGCAAGCGTTGCGCCGCCAGGTCACGTTCGGCGGCGGAGGCTTTTTGCCGGGTGTTTGATGCTTCTTTCCCGCTGGACTGCAAGGTCAGCCAGCTTTCGGTCACCGCCTGCTGCGGCGATGACGGGCCGGGCTCAATGGCCATGACAGCGAGGGGCAATGCCAGCACGGCGAGGCTGGCCAGATACGGTATTTTCATGATCAATTCCTCGGGGTGCTGGCGGCATCACTCACGGTCGCCACTTGGTCTTTGGCCTTGGCGACGGGAAGGCTGGCGCCCTTGAGTTTCTCGGCGCGGGCCTGGGCGTCGGTGACTTGTTCGGGGCTCAGGTTCATTTGGCTGGCCACTTGTGCGGCCTGCTTCCAGTTGTCCTGATAGATCAGCAGGGTGACCAGGTTGATCGCCGCCAGCGGGTCGCTCTGCTTGAGCTCCATGGCGGTCATGAATTCGAAGCGCGCGTCTTCCAGGCGCAGCTGGTTGAGGTAGACCACGCCCAGGTCATTACGGATTTTTTCATCGGTCGGCGCCAGCCGCGCCGCGCGTTGCAGGTGCGCCATGGCTTGGCTGTTGTCGCCCTTGGCCGAAGCCAATTGGCCCAGGCCGTGCTCGCCTTCGGCCGCCATGCAGGTACCGATCAGGCTTTGATAAAGCCCCTGCGCCTCGGCGCGTCCGAGCAGGCGATACGCCTTGGCCTGGCGCAAGCGTACCTGGGGCAAGCTGGCCGGCAGGTTTTGCAGATTGGCCAGGCTGGCGTGCAGCTTGCCGTCGCCGGCCATTTCATCGGCCAGGTTCAGCGCCAGTTCCTGGTCAGACCCAGGCTTGGGGCAACTGCCGCCCGCCGTAAGGGCTGCCCACGGCGTTTGGCCGTTGCTGGCGCAACCCCCGAGCAGCAACAGGCTCAAACCGGCTATCAACGCTTTCATCGGGCGGTCCTCATAAGTGACTCAAGGCCCGGGAGATGCCGATGAACGCCGGCCCCCCGAGCACGATCAGCAGGGCGGGAAACAGAAACACCATCATCACCACCGACATCTTTGCCGACATCTTCGACACGAATTCCTGAATGCGTGTGAGGCGCCGGTCGTCGAGCAATTGCTTGAGCGCCAGCAGCGATTTCATCGCGCCGCCGCCTTGCTGCACCAGTTGCTGGAGGATGGTGCAGGTGTCGGTGAATTCATCCACGGCCAGTATTCGCGCGGTCTTGCCCAGCTCTTCGCTCAGCTCCAGGCCGGAGTCGACGCGCGTCAGGATCAGGCGCAGTTCATAAGTCAGGTCCGGCAGCAGGCGCTGCGCTTCAAGGCTTAGCACGCGCAGCGCTTGTTCCACCGCCATGCCGGACTCGAAGAGGATGCGCAGCAGCGGAATGAAGGTCGATACCTCACGGGAAATGCGCTGCTGACGGGCCTTGGCGGCCCAGGCCAGGATGCGCTTGGGCAACAGGTAGCCGATACCCAAACCGATTGCGGGCGCCAGCCACGGCGAGGCCGTGTGGGGAAACAGCACCTGCTGGCCCACCAGCACCACGCCCAGCGTCAACAACGGCGTGCCGACCTGCAGGGCGGCGAACATGGAGCGTTGGCTGGCCTGGCGCCAACCGACGCGACTGAGCAGCAGCTGGGTTTCGTTGTCCAGGCTGACTGAGCGTTGCGCGATAGGGCTGTTGCCCAATTGGCGCATCAACGTATTGAGCGTGCGTTCACGGCCCATCTGGCCCTGCAAGCGCTGGGCGACCAGGCGCTGGCCGCGCCGGTGTTTGAGCAGGTTGGCCAGCACCAGCGCCAGGGCGGCCAGGAGCATTACGGCGCTGATCAGTAGTGGGATAGCCATCTCATACGCTCCGCAGCATGCGCCACAAGGTGAAGCAGCCCAGCAGTTGCATGCCGAGTGCCACGAACAACAGCATGCGCCCGGTGCCGTCGTTCCACATGGTCATCAGGTAAGCCGGGTTCACCGCCAGGAAGTAGCCGATCATCGAAATCGGCATTGCGCCGAGCACGTAGGCGGTCACGCGGGTTTCGCCGGTCAGGGCGCGTAACTGGCGGGCGGCCTGCTCGCGCTCGCGGATCATCTTGATCAGGTTTTCCAGCAGTTCGCTGGCGTTGCCGCCATAGCGATGGTTGATCTTCAAGCCCAGTGCGAACAGGCGAAACTCATCACGCTCGTAGAATTCGGCAAAGTCGTGGGTCGACTCCGGCAGGCTTACGCCCAGCTGCACGTTGCGCTGGATGCGGCCCATGGCCTGTTTCAGTGGGTCTTCGGTGATCTCGATACCGCCGAGCACCGAGTCGGCCAGGGTGCGCCCGGCCTTGAGGCTGCGCACGGTGTGGTCGAGCAATTGCGGCAGCTGTTCGATCATGCGCTTGATGCGCCGTTGGTAGCGCCAGGCAATGTACAGGCGCAGCAGCAACGGCGGCAGCACCAGCATCACCAGCAGCCCGAGCCAGCCGGCCACCAGCAGTCCCAACGCCACGCCCAAGGCCCAGATCGCCAGCCACAGGCCCAGGCTGTCCGTGGGTTTGCCCAGGCCTGCGCGCAGGAACATCCGTTCCACGCCACTCCACTGGTTGGCTTCTTCGCCGAGCTGCGGCTGGCCCTCGGCGAGCCGGCTCAGTACCCGTTCGGTCTGGGCACGGCGCAGGCCGTTCTGAAAGGAGCGGACCGACAGACCGATCAGGATCAGGCAGATGAGTAGCAGAATGGCCCCTGTCATGGTCATGTCCCTTTCAAGGCTAAGCCGGTTCGCGGCGCAGTTTATCGCCGGCGGGGTTGACCGCTTCGCGCAAGAAGCCGAAGCCGGTGCGCCGGTCATGGCGGAACAGGGTATTGGTCACGTACACGTCTTCGCGGATACCCACCACCTCAACCACTTCGCTGACGCAACGACGCCCGTCCGGCAAACGGGTCAACTGGATCACCACATCGAGCGCCGCGCAGATCATTTGCCGCAGGGTTTTCTCCGCCACCACGCGGCCGGTCAAACCCACCAGGGTTTCCAGACGCAGCAGCGCGTCGGCGGCGTTGTTGGCGTGCACGGTACTCATGGAACCGTCGTGGCCGGTGTTCATGGCGGTGAGTACGTCGAGCACTTCCACGCCACGGATCTCGCCAAGGATGATGCGGTCGGGGCGCATCCGCAGGGCGTTGCGGATCAGGTCGCTGGCCTTGACCTCGCCGTGGCCCTCGGCATTCGGCGGACGGGTTTCCAGGCGCACCACGTGGGGGTGGCCCAGTTGCAGCTCGGCCACGTCTTCGATGGTGACCAGGCGTTCATGGGGGTTGATCAGTTGGCTGAGAATATTCAGCAGCGTGGTTTTACCGGTGCCGGTACCGCCGCTGATCAGGATATTGCAGCGCTTGCCCACGGCTTCCTGGAAGAAGTCGAAAATGTTCTGGTCGATGGTCTGCATTGCCACCAGGTCGCTGCTTTTGAGCATGTCCTTGCGGAACTTACGAATCGACAGGCACGGCCCGTCCAGGGCAATCGGCGGGATGATCGCATTGACCCGGCTGCCATCCGGCAGGCGCGCATCGACCATCGGCGACGACTCATCCAGGCGCCGCCCCAGCGGTGCGAGGATGCGTTGCATCACGCGTTCAACGTGGTGCGAATCGATAAAGCGCAGGTCGCTTTGATGCAGCAAGCCGTCACGTTCGATAAATACCCGGTGCGGGCCGTTGACCAGGATTTCGGTTACGGACGGGTCGCGCAGCAACACTTCCAGCGGGCCAAAACCGGTCAGCTCATCGACGATCTCTTCGGCCAGGCGTTCCATCTCATACCGGGAAATCGCCAGGTGCATGCGGTTGATGTATTCGGCTACTTTGTCGATGACAAACTGCGCCAACAGCGGGCGTGAACCCTCCAGCAAATTTTTCCCCGACTCCTCGATGGCATCGATGATGTAGCGATGCAGCACCAGCTTGAGCCCGTCGTGGTCAGTGTTGCCACCCAGGCCGCGGGCGGGGGCGCCGAAGAGTTTTTCACCGTTCATTTTCCAGCCCTCAGCAGGCGTTCAAACCAGGTGTGCGAGGGTTGCTTCATGCCTTCGGAGCGCTTTGCCAGGCGCTCGCCCAAGGCTTTGAGGTTGTGGGTCAGGGTTTCGCGCGGGGCCAGGGCGAACAGGGTTTGCCCTTGGTTTTTGGCATTCAGGCGCACCTCCGCGCTCAGCGGCAGCACCGCGATCACCTCCAGGCCATAGCTTTTGCTCAGGGCTTCGGCGTCGGGGGCGCAGCCTTTGATGTAGCGGTCGACCAGCAGCTTGGCGTGTTCCAGCTTCATGCCTTTTTCGCGCCACTGGTTCAGCACGCCGAGGTTGCGACGGCAGTCCAGCACGCTCTGATCGGTGCACCACAGCAGCTTGTCGCAATGGCTGACAAAGGTGCGCAGCGCTTCGCTGTCGGGCTGGCCGGCGAGGTTCACCACGATGTGCTGGAAGTGTTGGCGCAAGGCACTGAGCAGCATGTACAGCTCGGCGGCGCTGGTCTGTTCCAGAGGCTCGTCGTTGGGAGCGTAGGCGAGAATGCGCAGGCCGTCTTCAGCGCAGGTAAACGCGCTGTTGATCAAGGTGGTGTCCAGACGCCTGAGATGGCGCAAGGCGTCGCCGAAATTGAACGAGCTTTCCAGCCCCAGCAACGCCAGGCTGTCACCGCGCGGCAGGCCCAGGTCGAGCAACAACGTTTGCTGGCTGCTCTTTTGCACCACCAGCGCCAAGTGGCTGGTCAGCAGCGCGCCGTCGGCGTTGCTTTGGGTGCCGTAGAGCACGGTGAGGCCACCCAGTTGAGTGTTGGTGGTCACCGGCGGCAGGCGTTTGCTCAAGCGGCGTACCAGCCCGGCGACCTCGCTGGAGCGTGAGCCATAGGCGACAAAATCGCGGGCGCCGGCGCGCATGGCGTTGAGCACCAACTGGTTGTCCATGCCATCGCCGAGGGCGACGATGGCGAGCATCGGTTTGGCCTCCAGCGCGCCTTCGATCAGCGCGCTTTGGGCCACCACGTGTTCGCGGTCGAGGCCGATAAACACCAGGTTGGCGAAGGTCACGTCCACCAGCGCGAGCAACTCGTCGAGGGTGCCGCTGCCGGCACTGACCACTTGGCCAAGCGGTGCCAGCGCGCCCTGCAGCCATTCCAGGTCGGTGGTGTTGCGGGTGATTGCCAGAAACGTCTGGCTCAGACTATCGCTCATTGAGACAACCCATTGAGTCGGTCGAAATTGCCGTTTTCCATGAAGTACAGGCGGTACCAGTTCGGGTCATAGGTGCGCAGCTTCTCGCCGGGCAACGATGGCAGTTGGGCATTGGCGGCCAGCGGCTGCACCAGGTGCGGGGTGACGATCATCAGCAGCTCTTTGTCCTGGCGGTTGACCGAGGAATCGCGAAAGAACGCGCCGAGAATCGGGATATCGCCCAAGCCTGGAAACTTGCTGATAGTGGTGGTGTTGGTGCTGCTGATCAGGCCGCTGATCACGAAGCTTTCGCCGTCAGCCAGTGACACGCTGGTGTCGGTGCGACGGATGGTCAGCGCCGGTACCTGGATGCCTTGGATGGTCACGGAGTTGCTGTAGTCCAGTTCGCTGACTTCCGGCGCCACCTTGAGAGAAATACGGTTACGGTCGATCACCGTCGGCGTGAGTGTCAGGCGAATACCGAATTCCTTGTACTCGATCGAGATGTTGTTGCTGGCGCTGCTGGGTACCGGGATCGGCACTTCGCCGCCGGCCAGGAACGTCGCGCTTTGCCCGCTCAACGCCACCAGGCTTGGGCGGGCCAGGGTGTAGGCAAAACCACTGCTTTCCAGAGCGTTGATCATGGCGGAGACACGCCCGCCACCGAAGCCGATATTGAAGTTACTGTCGCTCACCGGCAGTCGAAAGGTGCCGGCAGTCGGGGATACCAGTTTAGGGCTGCCGAGGAAAAAGTTGCTGCCGATGCCGAGGATCTTGGTGCTGGCTTCCTTGAGTTTGGAGCGGCTGACTTCGACGAAGCGGATGTCGGTCTGCACCTGGCTGGGCAGCGTCGGGTCGTCCGACGGCGACAACGACAGGCTGGTCAATGCCGAGGTGGCCTTGCCTTTGACGAACACCATGCTCTGGCGCGGCGTGTTCGAACAGGCCGTCCACACCATCAGGCTGGTGGTGCCGGAGGCGATGCCGGTGAGCAGGAAGCCGCGATCACCGTTCAGATGTACATCGGCGATTTTCGGGTCGCCAATGGCCAGGCGCGTGATAGCGACGGGGGATTGCAGTTCCTGTTGCAGCCCCTCGCCGACGGAGAGCGCGGCGGGTAGCTGGCCCAGGCTGCCACAGTTGCCCGGGGCGGCTGCAACGAGCCCCACAGACAAGGTCGACAGCATCAGGGCACAGACGATTTTCAGCGTGAACACCGGTGCGAAACGTCGGTTCATGCACAGCATCCTTGTTCAGTCGGGCGTTTGTTGGGTGGCTTGATTGCCGCGTATCACCTCGACACCGGTGCGGCGCGCGGGGCCACCCTGGGCGACTTTTTTGGGCGCCTGGACGAAGGCCAGTTGGGTGAATTGGTAGAGGTCGCGGTTGGCGCTTTGCAGCTTGCCCGGTGCATCGCTTTCACCGGCCCAGTAGTGGCTCAGCAAGCGCTCATCGGCGCTGCGCACGGCCAGGCGCAAAGTGCCGGCCTGGGTCGCCAGCATCAGTTGGCTCAGCAGTTGTTCGGGCACCGCCAGCACCACGGTGCGGGAGGGCGCGTGCCGTTGGGCTTTTTCTTCGGCGGTCATTGCCGGCGGTGAAGCGGGAACGCCGTCGTTGGTCAGGCCCATTTGATCGCCGACGCTGAGCAGGCGCATGGCGGGGATCACCACTTGGGCGGATTGTTCGACGTTGGCGACGTCCTGGCGCAGGTACAGCAGCACGTCCACATAGTCGCCAGGGCTCAACTGGCCGGCAGCGCCAATCACTTCATCCACGGCCACCGCCAGCGCGCGTTCGTTTGGGCGAATCATCCGTGCCAGTGGGCCACCGGGGCTGAAGCTTTCGTCGTTGAGCCAGGTGCCGGCCTGCAGGGCGCGCCACGGTGTGCGGCCGATGGCCTGGTCCACGCTGGTCATGCTGCCCGCTGGCGCCGTGCGCAGTTTTTCGATGCTCAGGTCGGCGGCGGTCAGGGCAATAAAGGGCGGGACATCGTGGGCCAGTACCACCACCGATTGGCGGGTCTGGTCCTCGACCACGGCGACGGCTTTTTCGACGGGTGCGGTTGGCGGCGGTGGCGGCGCCGGGGCAGGTTCGCGACTGAGCACCAACCCCCAGTAACCGGCAAACAGCGCACCGACCAAAAGCACACCGGCCAGTACCATGCTCAGACGCGTGTTCATGACGGCTCTCCTTTTCCTGTTGGACTAAAACCCGTCGATCCGAACAGGCTAATTCCGCAACCTGGCTGCTATGAACAGTGACTAACTATTTCGCTATTTGAAGGTAGTTCAGCTAGGACAAAATGCCATTACTGACAGAAAGATTTCTTCGCGGCGAGCCTCGATTGCCTTGAAAACAAGGGATTCAGGCGCCAGCAAAATGACCACTACTTTGTGATTAATCAGTTCTTACAGTTGTGAGGTCGGGGTTTGTTGACAATGCTCAGGTGGCACATGGCAATTACTGTGCAGCACCGAGTTAGGGCGTCTGGTCGCCCAAAGGAGTAGTACGATGATTCTCGAACTGTTGATTAAACTCCATGTTCAACTTCAGCTACTTTTTCATCGCAAAGAAGGCGCGACCGCGATTGAATATCTGATTCTGGTGGCGATTGTAGCGTTGGTGATACTGGCAGCCGGGACCACGCTGGGGCCTCAGATTACGGCCTTCTTTGACAGGATTGAGGCGGCGATTACCGCGACGTGAATTTGAGAAGGCCTGCTGTTGAGTTCAGACGGTTTTGATTGGTGACAGCAGGTAGTGCCCATGAATGCTGCAGCCGCACCTTTGCGTCAACAAATCCTGTTGGTGGACGACGAAGAAGATGCCCTCGTAGAACTGGCGGAGTCGCTGGAGAACGAGGGCTTCGTTTGTTTTACCGCTACCTCGGTCACGTTCGCTTTGCAGGAGCTGACCCTGCACCCTGACATTGCCCTGGTCATCACTGACCTGCGCATGCCAGAGGAAAGTGGCATCTCCCTGATCAAGCGCTTGCGCGAACACACCGATCGCCAACACCTGCCGGTGATCGTGATGTCCGGCCATGCCGAGATGGATGATGTGAGCGACATGCTGCGCTTGCAGGTGCTGGATCTGTTTCGCAAGCCCATTTATCTGGTGCGGTTGATTGATACGCTTAACAGTCTTTTTCCTCAGCAGAAAGCTCGGTTGTAGCGGGGGGTATTGAGTACATATCCGTTGCTGCGGTAACGGCGGCCTATGGTGCCGCTCTTACAGCGGGTCACTTTTGGCAAACGCCCCAAAAGTAACCAAAAGGTCTGTGCCCCACCACTCGGTGCCTCGCCTAGGCTCGGCATGCCCTCACTCCGGCTTGAATCCGTGGGCCGCCGCGATGGGCCATCCTTGGCCCAGCGCGGCTAACCCGGCGTCCTGCCGGGTTACCCACGGATTCAAGCCTGCGTTCGGCCATCGTGGTTGACGGGGCGCCTGAGATCAAAAGCAAGATCAAAAGCAGAGCACGGCGGCCTGAAAGCCGACCTGAGTGGTTGAAGCAAAAGCCAGATCAAGTGCAAAGCAAAAGCCTATGTACCTGATGCAACGCGGTCTAAATGTGGGAGCGGGCTTGCTCGCGAATGCGGTGTGTCAGTTATAGATGAATTGACTGACCCACCGCATTCGCGAGCAAGCCCGCTCCCACAGTTGACCGCATGCAGTTTTGAATATGAGGTCGACTGCAGATTTGCATGCACTGAAGAGCTGCTTTTCTGTGGGAGCTGGCTTGCCTCCTTTTCGCTGGCGAAGTCAGCGGTCTTTTGATCTGCGCTTTTGATCTTGATCTGAAATCGCCCCCCCCAAATCACTGGCGGATTGCGGGCATGCCGAGCCACAGCGAGGCACCGAGGGTTGGGGCGAGGGCCTTTTGCTTACTTTTTGCTGGGCCGGCATTCCGGTCCTTCGAAAAGTGAGTCGCTGTAAGAGCGAAACCATAGGCGGCCGTTACCGCAGCAACGGATATGTACTCCGCAGCCCCTCACAACTGATAACTGAAACTCAAGGTATACCGCGGCCGCCGGTTAAAGCTGTCCAGGGCGATGTCCGACATCGGTTTGGCCGCTTCCAGGGCGATGTTGTAGTACTTGTTATCGCCAAAGCGCAGGCCCACGGCCGCCGAGGACATGTCGTTGCCTTTGACCGGCAGCTCGTTGAACCAGGTCTTGGCGCGATCAAGCACCACATAGGGTTGCAGGATCTTTACCCAGTCGCCCGCGCGGTTGAAGCTGTAGTTGACCTCATACGCCACGCCCCAGCCCTTGTCGCCCGAAGCTTGATCATCGGGGTAGCCGCGGCCGAAGTTCTGCCCGCCGAAGGTGGCGCGCTCGCTGTCGGGCAATGTGGCGTCGCTCCAGTAGAACGCACCTGAAAGCACGCCTTGCCAGTTGTCGAAGAACTTGTCGCTCTGCACCCCGGAGAGGCGCAGGCGGAAGAAGTCCAGATCAGGTTTTGCCGTGCCCAGGTCGCTGTGAGCTCTGGCGCCCAGGCCGTTGATGCCTTGGTACAGGCCGGCGCTGAGGATGCGCAATTGACGGGTGTCGGACTTGCGCCAGTCACCCTCGAACGCAAGGGCGCGCAGGTCGCTTTCGATGTCGAAACGGTTGGGGTAGCCCACCAGTTGATAGCGCGTGGTCTGGTCCACGGCATACAGGCGTGTGGCCAGGGTCAGCGATTCATTGGGTGAGGCAATCAGCGGGTGGCTGAGGCCGATGGTATAGCGGTCGATCGACTGGTGCGGCTTGAGTTCGAAGCCACCGTCCAGTTGGATATTGCTGCTGGGGTCGGCGCGATAACGCTCGGCAGCCAGTATCAATTGGCTGCCCTCGGCATTGATGAACTGGCTGTAGCCCACGCGGTAGTAATGTTCTTTGTCGTCGCCCGGCGGGAACAGGCCGCTGACGTAGAGTTGCTCGCCCATGGACGTCTGGGAATTGCTGGTGGCGGTGAGCAACGCTTGGGTGCCATTACGGTTGTTGTCGACCAGGCTCATGCTGGTGGTAAACGGCTTGCGCGAGGCCTCGATCTTCATGTGCGTGGCGCCATCGGTGGTGCCCGGCGGCGGCACTTGCGCCTGCAGGGTCACGCCGGGGATACGCCCCATCAGCGTGGTATAGCGCTCGAATGTCTTGCGTGTGAGCGGGCGCTCGGCCAGCAGTTTGTCAGCCAGCTTGTCGACGTAGGCCGAGACTGAACCGATGTCGCCGCTTTGCTCGTAATCCTTGATGTAACCCTCCACCAATACCACGCGCACCAGGCCGTTTTCGAAGGTCTGTTGCGGCAGGAACGCGTAGGACAACAGGTAGCCGTCCTGCTGGTAGCGACGCGTGATCGTGCGGGTGGCTTCGATCAGTTGCGCAAGGTTGGTCTCACGGCCAATCAACGGCGCGTAGGCCTTGGCCGTTTCGTCCAGCGGGTAGATCGTACCGCCCTCGATCTGCAGCTTGCGGATGGTGACTTTGGTGTCCATCAGCAACGGCTGTTTCTGGGTGGCGGGCGCTTGCGGCAACTGGGTCTCGGGTGGGGTCGGCCGATAAGCGTCGGCGGGGAGGTTGGGCACCGGCAGGTTGCGGATGGTGTCGTTGCTGTTGAGGAAGCTGGGAAGGGGCTCGGCCTGAACGTAGGCACTGAGGGTGAGCAATAACAACGGCGTCAACACGCGCATAGGACACTCCATGGTCAAACTGCTGCAGCGCTTCGGGCCCGCCGGGTTCTGGGACGCGGTTCGGGAGGGCGAGGTTTTTTTGATCAGACCGGCCCATAAAAAAGACGAGAGCCTTATAAGGGTCTCTCGTCTCAACCAAGCGTAGGCGCTGTAGGGGAGGCCGTCTAATCGGCCAGGTGCAATTTATTTTTTGCCGGTCAGGCCATTCAGCAAACCGCCCAGACCGCCGCTTGTGCCCGTGGTTGTGGTGCCACTGCCCGCTGTGCTGGCGCCGGTGCCGCCGGTGAGGCCGCCGAGCAAACCACCGCCACTGCCACTGGTACCACCGGTGACCAAGCCACCTACCGAGCCTACGGTGTTGCCGACTGTGGTGACGGTGGTGCCTACCGCGTTGGTGACTGGGTTGGCATTGGCGGCGGTCAGGTTGGTGCCGAGACTGCTCACCGCACCGCCGACTTGGGTTAGCACGCCGTTGACTGGGGCGCCGACGCCTGTGGTGGTGCCGACGTTTTGGGTCAGGGTGGCCACACCGGACGTTACCGGATTAAGCGCCGCGCCGACGTTAGTGGCCAAGCCTGCGACCGGCGCCGTGGCGGCGGTGTTGGCGACGCCAGTGCCACCGATAACCGTGCCGAGCGAGGCGACAGTGTTGCCCACTGCGCCACCGGTGACACCGGCAGCACTCACCGTGCCGTTGGTGTTGCCGGCATTCAGGCCGTTACCCACGTTGGCCACCAGGCCGCCGACCAACTCCGGTATACCGGGCGCCGCGGCGCCGCTGGCTGGATCCACATAGCCGCCGGATTTATCGAGGGTGCCGCCTACGCCCGTCAGAGCGCTGCCGACGATGGTGGTAATAGGGTTGCCGGTACCGCCAGCACTGGCGACTTGAGTACCCACGCCGGTGACGGTACTACCGACTTTATCCAGCAGCCCATTCACAGGGTTGCCCAGGCTGGTGGCCTTGCCGAGGTTGCCGGTGGTGTTTTCCACCAGCGACACCACAGGCACCAGTACTTTGCCGCCCACTGTGTTGGTTAACGAACCCAATGGGCCAGTGGTGCTGGCCGTGCTGACGGTATTGCCGAGCATGGTGACGGTCTCGCCGACTTTATCCACAACACCACCTACCGTACCGCCTACGCCACCGGTCAAGCCGCCCACCACGGGCACGCCGCCAAGGGTGGTCGACAGCGATTTCCCAGTGGTCGACAGACCAGTGCCCAGGTCGGCGACGCCATTACCTACACCTGCGACAGTGATGCCCAGGGAGTTGCTGTTAGTGCCCAGCGAACCAAGGCCGCTGGTGACGCCGGTGCCGATGCTGGTGACCGCAGTGCCGGTGGCCGTGACCAGGCCGCCTGCCGTTGTGCCGACAACAGGCACATTGTTCAAGGTCGAACCCAGGTCACCGACTGCTGCGCCTACGTTACCGACAGTGCCGCCCAGGGTGCCGGCAATCTGGCCGGTAACCAGAGGTGTAGTGGTCGAACCTGTGCCACCGCCGGTTCCGCCACCAGTGCCACCGCCGGTTCCGCCACCTGTACCGCCGCCAGTGCCACCACCGGTTCCGCCACCTGTACCGCCGCCAGTACCACCACCGGTTCCACCGCCAGTGCCGCCGCCCAGTACCACCACCGGTTCCGCCACCTGTGCCACCGCCAGTACCACCACCGGTTCCGCCATCTGTACCGCCGCCAGTGCCACCACCGGTTCCGCCATCTGTGCCGCCGCCAGTACCGCCGCCGGTTCCGCCATCTGTGCCGCCACCAGTACCACCGCCGGTTCCACCACCTGCACCTGCACCTGCATCAGGCGAAGAGGCCGCCACACTGCTGTGATGCCCGCCACCACCGCTGCTGCAGCCACCGAGGCTCATCGCCATGACCAGGGCCAGCGCGGTACTTGCTTTCCAAAGCACTACTTGAGTTTGAGTTTTCATGATTGAGTTCCCTTGCACCTGTACAACCTTGGTTGTTTTCAAACGCTCGCTATTTCTTGGGATAGCGATACGGTTGTCCGTGTTGTCATCACAGACCCGGGCACTCTTTCGCGCAACGCTCAACTTGGTATTAACGATTTATATACACCAGGCCGTGGTCGGCTTAATGACTAATACGAAGGGTGTAATCGAGAGATGTATCAAGATGTTTATATCTTATAATTCATGGGGTTGAATAAAAAAACGGACGCCGAGGCGTCCGCTATAACTTAGGGTGTATATATACAATTAATGTGCATTTTTCAGGCGATGGGCCGCCACTTGCCGAGCATATGTTGAATATCGCCGGGGCCTTTCAATTGCAACTCTCCGCTCGAGCCTGCGGCACTGCTGAGCAATACCACTTCACTGGGCAGGCGTACCGGTTTTTTGAACTCGACTTCTATTTCTACATTGGCGGCAGGCAAATGTTCATTCAGCGCGGCCAATGTGCGCGCGGTATTCCACAGCCCATGGGCGATAGCCTGGGGAAAGCCGAACAGCTTGGCCGTCAGCGCGCTCAGGTGGATCGGGTTGTAGTCGCCGGATACCCGCGCATATTGGCGACCGATGTCGGCGGGCGCCTTCCACCGCGCGACTTCGCTGACAGTGCCGCACACGGATAAAGGCGCCTCTTGCGCTTCGCCGTCCAGCGTCACGCCTCGACACAGCATACGGCTGTCGGCTTCCCACAACAGCCCCAGCGCATCCTCCACCGTAGTCACAATGTCAAAGGTCGCCCCCTTGGCGTGGGGCTGCAAATTGTGCGCGTATACGCCAACGATCAGGTTATTCACGCCGCCCAATGGCCGGTGGATGCGGATACGATTGCTCAGGTGAATCAGTCCCAGCAGCGGAAAGGGGAAATGTTTGTCGGTGAGCAACTGCATCTGCAAACCGAACGCCAGGATATGCGGATAAGTGCCCGGCAGCACCGGGCTGTCGGCGAACCCGCAGACCTTGCGATAGGCCGCGACGTGCTCAGGGTTCACGCGTACATGGCAGCGCAGTCCGCCATCAGGCAAGGTGCTGCCGCTGATCTTGCGCTTGAGCGCCGCCCGCCAATACAGCGGCAACAGAAACGGGGTGCTGTCCAATGTCTGCCACTGCATAGTCACGCTCCCAGCAGGCTTTGCCCACACACCCGCAGCGCCTGGCCGCTGACGGCCCCGGAGCCCGGCTGTCCGAGCCAGGCGACGGCTTCAGCCACGTCTTGCGGCAAACCACCCTGGCCCAAAGAACTCATGCGCCGCCCGGCTTCACGCAGGGCGAAGGGAATGTGCGCGGTCATCTGGGTTTCGATAAAACCCGGCGCGACCGCGTTGATGCTGATGCCGCGCTCGCCCAGCAGCGGCGCCCAGGCCTGGGCCAGGCCAATCAGCCCGGCCTTGCTCGCGGCGTAGTTGGTTTGCCCGCGATTACCGGCAATCCCGCTGATCGACGCCAGCAGCACCACGCGGCCGTTGTCGTGCAGGGTGCCGCTGTCGAGCAGAGCCTTGGTCAACACTTGCGGCGCATTGAGATTGACCGCGAGTACGGCGTCCCAATATTCCGGGGTCATGTTGGCCAGGGTTTTATCGCGGGTGATGCCGGCGTTATGCACCACGATATCGATGCCGTCCGGCAGGTGTTCGATCAACTGTGTGGCGGCGTCTTCGGCGCAGATATCCAGCACCACAGTGCGCGCGCCCAGGCGAGCGGCGAGGGCTTCGAGGTCGGCCTTGGCCTGGGGCACATCCAGCACGATCACTTCGGCGCCGTCGCGTGCGAGGGTTTCGGCAATGGACGCGCCGATACCACGCGCAGCACCGGTGACCAACGCCTTGCGCCCAGCCAGCGGGCGCGTCCAGTCTTCAACCGGGGTGACGCAGGCTTGCAGGCGAATAACCTGGCCAGAGATATACGCGCTTTTCGGCGACAGGAAGAAACGCAGCGCGCCTTCCAGCTGGTCCTCGGCGCCGTCGCCCACATACAACAGTTGCAACACGCCGCCGCTGCGCAGTTCCTTGGCCAGTGAGCGGCTGAACCCTTCGAGGGCGCGTTGCGCACTGGCGGCAAACGGATCGCTGAGGCTTTCCGGCGCGCGTCCCAGAATCACCAGGTGCGCGCTGTGATCAAGATTTTTCAACAAAGGCTGAAAGAATTCGCGCAGTTGCTTGAGCTGGTCGGTGTGCTGCAAGTCGCTGGCGTCGAACACCACGGCCTTGAGCTTGGGGCCGTGGCCCGGGATCCAGGTCGACGACTCGGCGCCGTAGGTGTAAATCGCGTCGGTCAATTTGTGCGCAAACACCTGCACTTTGGCGGCCAGCGCGCCGCCGCCCAGCAGCAGTGCACCCTCTACCGGGCGCAGGCGTCCGGCCTGCCAGCGTTCCAGGCGTACCGGTGACGGCAGGCCAATGGCGGCGACCAGGCGATGGCCGAGGCTTGAGTTGGCGAAGTCGATATAACGGTCAGACATGGAACGCTCTCCGAGTGCTGGGGTTCAAACGGTGGACCATCAATAGGTGAAAGTCGTTCGATTGAGCCTAGGCTAGTCTCAAAGACTCGACCCACAACCTTCAGGGAGCTTTCCATGACTCAATTGCGCCGTGTAGCGATCATTGGCGGTAACCGCATCCCCTTCGCCCGTTCCAATGGCCCATATGCCACGGCGAGTAACCAGGCGATGCTCACCGCTGCCCTCGAAGGTTTGATCGAGCGCTACAACCTGCACGGCCTGCGCATCGGCGAGGTGGCGGCCGGGGCGGTGCTCAAGCACTCGCGCGACTTCAACCTCACCCGCGAATGCGTGCTGGGCTCGCGTCTGTCGCCGCAAACCCCGGCCTATGACATTCAGCAGGCGTGCGGCACGGGGCTGGAGGCGGCGTTGCTGGTGGCCAACAAGATTGCTCTGGGCCAGATCGAGTGTGGGATTGCCGGCGGCGTCGACACCACTTCCGATGCGCCGATCGGTGTGAATGAAGGCCTGCGCAAAATTCTGCTGCAAGCCAACCGCAGCAAGTCCATGGCGGATAAATTAAAAGTCCTGTTACAACTTCGTCCCCATCACCTTAAGCCGCAGCTGCCGCGCAATGGCGAACCGCGCACCGGCCTGTCCATGGGCCATCATTGCGAGCTGATGGCGCAGACCTGGCAGATCCCGCGCGGCGAGCAGGATCAATTGGCATTGGAAAGCCATCAGAAAATGGCTGCGTCCTACGCCGAAGGCTGGCACAACGATTTGCTCACGCCGTTCCTGGGCCTCACCCGTGACAACAACCTGCGCCCCGACCTCACCCTGGAAAAACTCGCCAGCCTTAAACCGGCGTTCGAGCGCAGTGAAAAGGGCACGCTCACTGCCGGTAACTCTACGCCGCTCACCGACGGCGCCTCCTTGGTGCTGCTGGGCAGCGAAGCCTGGGCCAAGGAGCGCGGCTTGCCGATTCTTGCTTACTTGCGTGATGGTGAAGCGGCTGCAGTGGATTTCGTCAACGGCGCCGAAGGCCTGCTCATGGCGCCGGTCTACGCGGTGCCACGCTTGCTGGCGAGAAATGGCCTGACACTGCAGGATTTTGACTACTACGAGATTCACGAGGCTTTTGCTGCACAGGTGTTGTGCACACTCAAGGCCTGGGAAGACCCGGAATATTGCAAGACCCGCCTGGGGCTGGATGCGCCGCTGGGCGCCATTGACCACAGCCGGCTCAACGTCAAAGGCAGTTCATTGGCGGCCGGGCACCCGTTTGCCGCCACGGGCGGGCGCATCGTTGCCAACCTGGCCAAACTGTTGGACGCGGCGGGCAAGGGCCGAGGGCTGATTTCGATCTGCGCCGCCGGTGGTCAGGGTGTGACGGCGATCATTGAACGCTGATTGCCGACGAAATTGGCATATTGAGTGCATTCTTCAGTGGTCAGAGGTCGGTAGCCCCTCCCACCGGCGCGCCGATTGCCGTATAACGAGTGCCATACGCGTATTTGGTAATAAAGGACCCACAATAAAAGCTGATGAAGACTCCTAAACGCATTGAACCCCTGATCGAAGACGGTCTGGTCGACGAAGTGCTGCGCCCTCTCATGAGCGGTAAAGAAGCAGCTGTTTATGTGGTGCGCTGCGGCAATGAATTGCGTTGCGCCAAGGTTTACAAGGAGGCGAATAAACGAAGTTTTCGTCAGGCATCCGAATACCAGGAAGGCCGTAAGGTCCGTAACAGCCGTCAGGCCCGGGCCATGGCCAAGGGCTCCAAGTTCGGCAAGAAAGAAACCGAAGACGCTTGGCAGAACGCTGAAGTAGCGGCGTTGTTCCGCCTCGCCGGTGCGGGCGTTCGCGTGCCTCAGCCGTTCGACTTCCTGGAAGGCGTGCTGTTGATGGAGCTGGTGGCCGACGAGTACGGCGATGCAGCGCCGCGTCTTAATGACGTCACGTTGGAGCCGGACCAGGCGCGCGAATACCACGCCTTCCTGATTTCCCAGATTGTGCTGATGCTGTGTACCGGCCTGGTGCACGGTGACCTGTCCGAGTTCAACGTACTGCTCACGCCAACCGGCCCGGTGATCATCGACCTGCCCCAGGCAGTGGATGCGGCGGGCAACAACCACGCGTTCAGCATGCTGGAGCGGGATGTGGGCAACATGGCTTCCTACTTCGGGCGTTTTGCCCCGGAGTTGAAGAAGACCAAGTACGCCAAGGAAATGTGGGCGCTATACGAAGCCGGCACCTTGCACCCGGCCAGCGTGTTGACCGGCGAGTTTGACGAGCCGGAAGAGCTGGCGGACGTGGGCGGTGTGATCCGCGAAATCGAAGCGGCGCGGCTGGATGAAGAGCGCAAGCAAGCGGTTCGGGCGGCGGATGACGCGCCACCGAGCAAGACCGCGGAAGAACCGCCGCCGCCTTGGATGCAGTGATCTCCCGGCAACTGGAGATCTAAAAATTGTAGGAGCTGGCTTGTGTGGGAGCTGGCTTGCCTGCGATGCAGACACCTCGGTATGTCAGTTACACCGCGGTGATGCTATCGCAGGCAAGCCAGCTCCCACATAAGCCAGCCCCCACATGACCCGGCTCCCACATTTGTTTTGTGCAGACCTGATCACGCGCAACAACTGCCCGACGCCAACTCCTTGAGAATCGGGCAATCCGGTCGATGGTCACCCTGGCAGTGTTCCACCAGGTCCTGCAAGGTATCGCGCAATTGCCCCAGCTCCAGAATCTTCTGGTTCAGTTCCTCGATATGCTGGCGCGCCAAGGCCTTTACATCGGCGCTGGCCCGCTGGCGGTCTTGCCACAAGGTCAGCAGCTTGCCGACTTCTTCCAACGAAAACCCCAGATCCCGCGAGCGTTTGATAAACGCCAACGTGTGCAAGTCATCGCTGCCATACACGCGGTAGCCGCTGTCGGTACGATGCGCGGCTTTGAGCAGGCCGATGGATTCGTAGTAGCGAATCATCTTGGCGCTCAGCCCGCTCTGGCGGGCGGCCTGGCCGATGTTCATGGGCGTTGATCCTCCAAATGCTCTGGTTTCCAAGTGCTCGGTTTCCAGGTTTTTAACAGTAACGCATTACTCACCACGCTGACGCTGGACAGGGCCATGGCCGCACCCGCCAATACCGGGTTGAGCAGGCCGAAGGCTGCCAGGGGAATGCCGATCAAGTTATACACAAAGGCCCAGAACAGGTTCTGGCGGATTTTTGCGTAGGTCTTGCGGCTGATCTCCAGCGCGGCCGGCACCAGGCGCGGGTCGCCGCGCATCAACGTGATACCGGCGGCGTGCATGGCCACATCGGTGCCGCCGCCCATGGCGATGCCGATATCGGCGGCGGCCAGGGCCGGAGCGTCGTTGATGCCATCGCCGACCATGGCGACGACGCCGGTCTTTTTCAACTCGGCCACGGTGGCGGCCTTGTCGGCCGGCAGCACTTCGGCGTGTACATCATCGATGCCCAGCGCCTCGGCTACCACGCGGGCACTGCCGCGATTGTCACCGGTGAGCAAATGGCTGCTGATGTGTTGAGCCTTGAGTTGTTCCACGGCTTCCAATGCGCCGGCCTTGAGGGTGTCGCCAAACGCAAACAGCCCCAGCACGCGTGGGTGTGCGCCTTGTTCAATCAACCACGACAAGGTGCGGCCTTCGGCTTCCCAGGCGTTGGCGGATTCAGCCAGGTCGCCCGCACTCAAGCGGTTTTCTACGAGCATGCGGCGGTTGCCCAAGGCCAGTTGCCGGCCGGCCAGCGTACCGGCGATGCCACGACCGGTCAGGGACTGACTGGCACTCACGTCCGCCACAATCAGCCCTTTTTCGCTGCACGCATCCAGCACGGCCTTGGCCAGCGGGTGCTCGCTGCCGCGTTGCAAGGCGCCGGCCTGTTGCAGCAAGAGATCTTCATTGCCGTCCACCGCCGCCAAGTGCGCAATTTTTGGCGAGCCGGAGGTCAGCGTGCCGGTCTTGTCGAACACCACCGCGCTGACGGCATGGGCGCGCTCCAGTGCTTCGGCGTCCTTGATCAGGATGCCGTAGCGTGCGGCGACGCCGGTGCCGGCCATGATTGCGGTCGGCGTGGCCAGCCCCAGAGCGCATGGGCAAGCGATCACCAAGACCGCGACGGCATTGATGATCGCCGTTTCCAGCGCGGCGCCGTACAACCACCAGCCCACCAGCGTAACCAAGGCCAGCACCAACACGGCTGGCACAAAGACCTGGCTGACCTTATCCACCAGCTTCTGAATCGGCGCTTTGGCGGCCTGGGCGTCTTCGACCAGGCGGATGATCCGCGCCAGCACGCTCTCTGCGCCCAGTGCCTGAGTGCGGACCAGCAAACGGCCTTCGCCATTGATGGCGCCGCCGGTGACCTTGTCGCCCGGCTGTTTCGGCACGGGCAGGCTTTCGCCGCTGATCAGGGCCTCGTCGGCATGGCTTTGGCCTTCCACCACTTCACCGTCCACCGGAAAGCGCTCGCCGGGTTTGACCAGCACCAGGTCGTCGAGCTTCAGCGCCGTGATGGCGACGTCTTCTTCACGGCCTTCAAACACGCGAATCGCGCGTTCCGGGCGCAGGGCTTCGAGGGCACGGATGGCGCTGGCGGTCTGGCGCTTGGCGCGGCTTTCGAGGTATTTGCCCAGCAACACCAGGGCGATCACCACGGCTGAGGCTTCGAAATACAGGTGCGGCATAGTGCCCACGGGCGCGGTGAGCCATTCATAAATGCTCAGGCCATAACCGGCGCTGGTGCCGATGGCCACCAGCAGGTCCATATTGCCAGCACCGGCGCGCACGGCTTTCCAGGCCGCTCTATAGAAGCGCGCGCCAAAGATGAATTGCACCGGAGTGGCCAACGCGAATTGCACCCAGGCCGGGAGCATCCAGTGCAAGCCGAACGGCTCCACCAGCATCGGCAGCACCAATGGCAGCGCCAACGCGATGGCCAACAACAACGACCAGCGCTCGTGGTGCAGACGCTGGGCCTGTTTAGCGTCGGTGACGGTCTCGCTTTGCGGCAGGGTGGCGGTGTAGCCGGCCTTGTCGACGGCGGCGATCAGCACGGCGGGGTCCATCTGGCCCCGCACTTCGACGTGGGCACGTTCGTTGGCCAGGTTGACGCTGACGCTTTGCACCCCCGGCACCTTGCCCAGCGCGCGCTCGACACGCCCGGCGCAGCTGGCGCAGGTCATGCCGCTGATGGGCAGGTCAAAGGTGGTGGATCCATTCATGGGGCAGTCCTCCAGAGAAGTTGCCCCTAGCATCAACCTTGACCTGTGGGGAAGGTCAAGCGTGTTCAGTAATCCAGTGCGGCGTTCTTCAAGTACATGCCATCCGGCCCTTGCGCGATGCGTACTTTGCGCACGTCGCCGGCTTTAAGCGTGATGTTCTGTGCAGGCGGTGCGAGCATGCCCGGCAGGCAGCCTGGCGATTGGCCGGGCAGCAGCTTGAGGCGCAGCGATACATTGCCCGCCGGCAGGTTGAACGACGTGGACTGTTCCTGGAACAGACGCCCGGCCAGTTGGTCCTGGATATACAGGCCGATTTCGCAATTGGTCGGCACTTCCAGGCGCTCGCGGGAAATGATCAGCACCGCATAGTCTTGGTCCGCGTACGCCATGGGCGCGGCGGCGGACAAGCTCAACAGGCCGATAAGGCTAAAAAACGACCAGCGCATGGCGAATGCTCCGTGGTTCAAATCCAAGATGCGTGAAGCTTGGCCGAGGCTACGCCGGAATACCAGCCCGGCCGCAATTTTGAGCGCTTGACCTTGCCATCGTGGCAAGGTCGAGACTGGTCCCAACCTCATCAAAGGAGTCATGTCATGCAAATATTCAGCGTTGAAGGAATGACCTGCGGCCATTGTGTTAGAGCGGTCACTCAAGCAGTACAAGGCCAGGACCCGGCGGCGAGCGTCAAGGTCGACCTGGCCGCCAAGGAAGTCGGGGTTGAAAGCCGGATGTCCGCCGAGCAGGTTATCGCGTTGATCACCGAAGAAGGCTACAGCGCCAAGCTCGCTTGAATTTTCCGATAGTTAGCGAGCTATCGTAATGTTCATCACACCCAAGCGCGGCTAGACTGTCGGGCTGCCGACTCACTTGGGTGTCTGATGAACCTCCGCATAATCCTGATTCTGGGCGCCTTGAGCGCCTTCGCGCCGTTGGCGATCGATTTTTACCTGCCGGGCTTTCCGGCGATGGCCACCGCCTTTGCCACCGACGAAAAACACATCCAACTGACCCTCGCCGTGTACTTCGGCGGCCTGGCCATCGGCCAGTTGATCTACGGGCCGCTGGCGGATCGTTTTGGTCGGCGTGTGCCGCTGCTCAGCGGCGTGACCCTGTTTACCCTGGCGTCTTTCGCCTGTGCCTACGCGCCGTCCCTGGATTGGTTGATCGGCGCGCGTTTTGTGCAGGCCCTTGGCGGCTGCGCGGGCATGGTGATTTCGCGGGCGGTGGTCAGCGACAAATGTGATGCCGTGGGTTCGGCCAAGGTCTATTCGCAGTTGATGCTGGTGACCGGCCTGGCGCCGATCCTCGCGCCGTTGGCGGGTGGGGTAATGGTCGGCCTGTGGGGCTGGCAGTCGATTTTCCTCGCGCTGTCGATCTTCAGCGTGATGGCCGCCATCGCTGTTGCGGTCGGGTTGCCGGAAACCTTGCCGGCCGACAAGCCGCGTCAACCGCTGTCCGGCTCGCTGAGCCGCTATGTCAGCCTGTTGTCGGACCGGGTTTATCTGGGTTACGCCCTCACCGGCGGTATCTCGATTGCCGGGATGTTCGCCTACATTGCCGGTTCACCGTTCGTCTTTATCAAACTCTATGGCGTGCCCGCCGAGCATTACGGCTGGGTATTTGGCTCCAACGCCGCCGGCTTCATTTTGGTTGCGCAGCTCAATGCGCGGTTGCTGGCCAAGCGTGGCCCGGCGTTTTTGCTGTCGCGCACCGTGTGGGTCTACGTGGCGGCGGCGTTGACGCTGTTGGGCATTGCCGCCCTGCGCACCGAGGCGTTGTGGCCATTACTGGTGCCGCTGTTTATCTGCATCGCCAGCCTTGGCTGCATTTTGCCCAACACCTCGGCGTGTGCCATGGCCGGGCAGGGCGCACGGGCCGGCAGCGCCTCGGCGTTGCTTGGTTGCATTCAGTTTGGTGTGGCGGCAGGTGCGGCGTCGTTGGTCGGCGTGTTGCACGACGGCACGGCGATGCCGATGGCGATGGTCATCAGCCTGTGCGGTGTATTGGCGGTGACGATTGCAGTGTCGACCCAGCGCCTGCAACGGGCGAGGGCCGTACAGGCGCAGGTCTGAGGTGCGGATCAGCCGGCGGCGGAACGTTGCTGGCTGAGGGGAATGCGGTGGGGCGCCTGGATGCGCGCTTGCAGGGTGTCGGCAAAGGCGCGGGCCTCGGCCTCACTGCGGAAGGTGAAGGCGTCGCCGTCGAGGCTGACCTGCCATTTGTTGCCTGGGGATTTTGCTAACGCTCTTATCAGGATCTTCATTGCTGACTTCCTCACGTAAAAGAATCGTGGCAAAGGCGGCCAATATAAACCCGATTGCGTTCGCAAATATGACAAAGATCAACTCTCTGACTAGCGGTGTCGTCCATTACTCACATGAATAATGGACGACGCTGACAGGCGTTTTTTAGAACCCTTCCAATACGATCTTGCCCTTGGCCTTGCCGCTTTCCAGCAGCGCATGGGCGCGGCGCAGGTTTGCCGCGTTGATCACGCCGAAGTGCTCGCCCACTGTGGTTTTCAAGGTGCCGGCGTCGATCAGCGCGGCCACGCGGTTAAGCAGGTTGTGCTGTTCGATCATGTCCGGCGTCTCGAACATCGAGCGTGTGTACATGAACTCCCAGTGCAACGACAGGCTCTTGCGCTTGAGTTTGCTCACATCCAGCACCTTGGGGTCGTCGATCAACGCCAGCTTGCCTTGTGGCTGCAGGGCTTCGACCAGTTCGTCCAGGTGATGGTCGGTCTGTGTCAGGCTCGCCACGTGGGTCACTTGGGGCTGGCCGGCGTTTTTCAGGGCGACGCTCAGCGGCTGGCTGTGATCGATCACCACATCGGCGCCGAGCGCCTTGGCCCATTCCTGGGTTTCCGGGCGTGAGGCGGTGCCGATAACGTTCAGCGCGGTGAGCTGTTTGGCCAGCTGGGTCAGGATCGAACCCACACCACCGGCAGCGCCGACGATCAGCAGGCTCTGGCCTTCATCTTCTTTACCTTCACGCACTTGCAGGCGCTCGAACAGCAGCTCCCAGGCGGTGATGGCGGTGAGTGGCAGTGCGGCGGCTTCGGCAAAACCCAGGCTCTTGGGCATATGGCCGACGATGCGCTCATCCACGGTGTGCAGTTCGCTGTTGCCGCCTGGGCGCACCAGGGAGCCGGCGTAGAACACCTTGTCGCCGGCCTTGAACAGCGTCACTTCGCTGCCGACCGCCTTGACCACGCCAGCCACGTCCCAGCCCAGCACCTTGGCGGCGCCGTTTTCCGGGGCGACGTTCTGGCGCACTTTGGTGTCCACCGGGTTGACCGAGATGGCTTTGACTTCCACCAGCAGGTCACGCGGGCCGGCGACCGGCTCCGGCAGTTGGATGTCTTGCAGGGATTTTTCGTCGCTGATCGGCAGTGAGGCGTAGTAGGCGATGGCTTTCATAATAGTTCCGGGAAAAAGGTGGTCGAGAGTCAGACTAAATGTGGCGAGGGCGCTTGCTCCCGCTGGGCTGCGAAGCGGCCCCAAAACCTGTCGGGGAGCGCTTCGCACGCCAGCGCAAGCAAGCGTGCTCGCCACAAAAACTTGCTGATGAGTTGATCAGGCAAGAAATTTAAGGCGCTTGAGTTCGAAGTGTTCGAGCACATCCGCAGCCTTGGCGCGGAAGTTTTGGATATGCGCGCTCTGGTCGTGGTCGGCCAGCGCCGCGTCGTCGCTCCAGCGCTCGAGCATGTAGAAGGTCTCCGGGTGTTGCAGGTCCTGGTGCAGGTCGTACTGCTCGCAACCGGCTTCCAGGCGAGTCGGTTCCAACAGGCCGCGCAGCAGGGTTTCCAACTTGGCCTGCTGGCCGGGTTTGGCGATCAGCGTGGCAATGACGTTAAAGGCAGCGGACATATTCAACTCCAGACACGTGATGAACGGGATGGGCAGATGATTAGCTATTTCCAGCGCCGATAAAAGCGGCTAAAACAGCAGTCTGTTTCAATGAAATTTTGATAATAGGCGAGGGTAGATGCTGCGTTTTGATGATTTGCAGTTGTTTGTGCGGGCGGCAGACCTCGGCAGTTTGTCGGCCGCCGCACGCATCATGGACCTCTCGCCTGCCGTGGCCAGCGCGGCGCTCAAGCGTATCGAACAGCAACTGGGCACGCGCTTGCTGGCGCGTTCCACGCGCAGTTTGCGCTTGACCGCAGAAGGCGAGGGTTTTTTGGAATATGCCCGCGCTGCGCTGAGTTCGCTGGACGAAGGGCGGCGCCTGTTGGCCAGCGGCCAGGACCATGTCAGCGGCGTGCTGCAACTGTCGGCGCCGTCGGATTTCGGGCGCAACCAACTGTTGCCGTGGCTCGATGAGTTTCAGCTGGAGTACCCGCAATTGAACATCCGCCTGTTGCTCGGCGACCGCATCGCCGACCTGTTCCGCCAGCCGGTGGATATCGCCCTGCGCTACGGCGAGCCTGAAGATTCCAGCCTGGTCGCGCTGCCCGTCGCCCCGGACAATATTCGCGTGCTGTGCGCCGCGCCCAGTTACCTGGCACGGCATGGCGAGCCCCGGCATCTTGAGCAGTTGGCGCAACACAATTGCCTGCTGTACATGCTGGGCAGCCGCGTCCACGACCACTGGGGCTTTTACGACGGCAAGCGCGAGGTCGGCCTGACGGTCAGCGGTGACCGCTTCAGTGACGACGCCGATGTGGTGCGCCGTTGGGCGGTGGCGGGTGTCGGCATTGCCTACAAGTCGTGGCTGGATGTGAGCACCGACGTGCTCGCGGGGCGCCTGCGCCTGGTGTTGCCGGAGCTGCGCGGTGAGCGCACGCCACTCAACCTGCTGTGCGCCCACCGTGCGCAGTTGAGCAAACCGATCAATCTGCTGCGGGAAATGCTCGTGTCCCGTTGTGCGGCTTTGACCGCGCAAAGGCCGGGGCGATAGAGCGTTAGGCAATAGCCTCCACCAAAGCCGGAAATTTCACTCAGAGCCTGTCCCCATTCGCGCTGTCGGACGCCGCGGAATGGGCGGTTTGCGCCCCTATACTTTGGTTCCAACCGCAGCAGACAAATGATTTACAAGGAGTGAATACATGGAAGAAGCACCTTGCATCAGTCAGATCGCCAGCTTGCTCGCTGAGCCCAAGCGCACCGCCATGCTCTGGTCACTGATGGACGGTTCGGCGAAAACCGCAGACGAACTGGCTATGCTCGCCGGCCTGTCCGCCGCCTCGGCCAATGCGCATCTGGCACGCCTTATCGGCAGCGGTCTGCTGCGCAGCGAGGCCAAGCGTGGCAAGCGCTGGTTTCGCGTGGCCGCCGCTGATGTCAGTGCTGCCGTCGACGCATTGGCCTGCACCACCCTGGCCTGTGCCGCACGCAGTGCGCCGCAGGTTTGCCCGCGTGTATCCCTGGCACCGCCACCGTTGCGGCGCGCGCGTTTATGCCAGGGGCATCTGGGCGGTGAGCTGGCGGCGGGGCTTTATCAGCGCATGCTGGAAGCCGGCTGGATCGACCGCTACGAACAGCGTACCGACGTGACCGTCACCGGCGCGCAACACTTCGCGACCCTGGGCATCTTTACCCAGGCGCTGTCTGCGCCGCTGGCCTGTGACTGTTTTGACTGGAGCCAGCAGCAGCCGCACCTGGGGGGCGCATTGGGCGCCGGGTTGTTGCAGTTGTTTTTGCAGTGCGGCTGGATCAACGCGGTCAACGAATCGCGCGCCTTGCTGGTGACGGACCTGGGGCTTGCGGAAATCAACCGTCTGGCCACGGCGTAGGCGCGCGCGTCGTTCAGAGTTGCAGTCAGGTCGTATCCAGCAATAACCGGGTAAAACGATGCCGCACACTCGCCTTGGGGATTTTTCACACAGGGGTGCGGCATGGGTATGCAAGGCTATAGCGCGGCAGAGCGGCTGGAACGGTTGCCCATCAGCGGTTACCACCGAATCATCTTCATCATCATCGCCCTGGCGTTTTTTTTCGACTCCATGGACCTGGCGATGATGACCTTCCTGTTGGGCTCGATAAAAACCGAGTTCGGCCTGAGCACGGCCCAGGCCGGTTTACTCGCCAGTTCGAGTTTTTTCGGCATGGTGGTCGGTGCGTCGTTGTCCGGCATGCTGGCCGACCGCTTCGGGCGCAAGCCGGTGTTCCAGTGGAGCATCGTGTTGTGGGGCGTCGCCAGTTACCTGTGCTCCACGGCGCAGACGGTGGAAACGCTGACGCTGTTTCGCATCCTGCTGGGAATCGGCATGGGCATGGAATTCCCGATTGCGCAGTCGATGCTCTCGGAGCTGATTCCCGCCAAGGGCCGTGGGCGTTACATCGCCTTGATGGATGGATTCTGGCCGTTGGGGTTTGTGGCGGCGGGTGTGCTGTCCTACTTTTTGCTGCCGGTGATTGGCTGGCGCGACATCTTCCTGGTGTTGGCGGTGCCGGCGGTGTTTGTGCTGGCGATTCGTTTTTTTATCCCGGAGTCGCCACGCTGGCTGGAACAGGCCGGGCGGCATGAGGCGGCGGACAAGGTGTTGCTCGGCATTGAGCAGAAAGTACGCGACTCGTTGGGGCGTACGGACTTGCCGGAGCCGATCGCCTTGCCTCGGGTTGAGAGCGTGGCGGGCACTTTTTTCTCGGCGTTCCAGCAGCTGTGGTCGGCGCAGTATCGCCAGCGCACGATGATGATCTGGAGCGTGTGGTTCTTCGCGCTGCTGGGTTTCTACGGGCTGACGTCCTGGCTGAGTGCCTTGTTGCAACAATCGGGTTTTGCCGTGACGCAGTCGGTGTATTACACGGTGATCATTTCCCTGGGCGGGATACCGGGTTTCTTGATGGCGGCCTGGCTGGTGGAGCGCTGGGGCCGTAAACCGGTGTGTGTAGTGACGCTGCTGGGCGGCGGGGTGATGGCGTTTCTGTATGGGCAAAGCGCGGTGTTTGGCGGCAACGTGGGGCTGCTGATTACCTCGGGGCTGTTGATGCAGTTCTTTCTGTTTGGCATGTGGGCGGTGCTGTACACCTACACGCCGGAGCTGTATCCCACCTCGGCACGGGCCACCGGTTCCGGGTTTGCCTCGGCGATTGGCCGGGTCGGGTCATTGCTGGGGCCGTTGGTGACCGGGCTGGTATTTCCGATAACCGGGCAGGGCGGGGTGTTTGCTTTGGGCGCGCTGTGTTTTGCGGTGGCGGCGCTGGTGGTGTGGGTGTTTGGGATGGAAACCAAGGGCAAGACCCTGGAAGAACTGACCCACTCTCAAGGCTGATGAGGTCAATGTGGGAGCCGGGCTTGCCCGCGATAGCGGTGGCTCAGGCAGCGAATGGCTGGCTGATATACCGCTATCGCAGGCAAGCCAGCTCCCACATTTATTGAACTGCGTTTATGCAGTTATGGCTTCACAAGCCGCGCATCCAGGCTGTTCTGCGCCAGGCGTTTGGCCTGGTCCTGGGTCATGCCCAGGGAGGTGTAGAGCGCGTGGAAGTTCTCGGTGACATAACCGCCGAAGTACGCCGGGTCATCCGAGTTCACCGTCACCTTCACGCCACGCTCAAGCATGTCGAGGATGTTGTGCTGGGCCATGTCGTCGAACACACAGAGCTTGGTGTTGGACAGCGGGCACACAGTCAGCGGGATCTGCTCGTCGATGATGCGCTGCATCAGGCGTTCGTCTTCGATGGCGCGCACGCCATGGTCGATACGCTGGATTTTCAGCAGGTCGATGGCCTCCCAGATGTACTCGGGCGGGCCTTCTTCACCGGCGTGGGCCACGGTAAGGAAGCCTTCATGGCGGGCACGGTCGAACACGCGTTGGAACTTGCTCGGTGGGTGACCCATTTCCGAACTGTCCAAGCCTACGGCTACGAACGCATCGCGGAACGGCAGCGCCTGGTCGAGGGTTTTCTCGGCTTCGGCTTCGCTCAAGTGGCGCAGGAAGCTCAGGATCAAACCGCTGGTGATACCCAGTTGCTGCTCGCCATCTTTAAGCGCAGCGGCGATGCCGTTGAGCACCACTTCGAATGGCACCCCACGGTCGGTGTGGGTCTGCGGGTCGAAGAACGGTTCGGTGTGGATCACGTTCTGTTCTTTGCAGCGCAGCAGGTAGGCCCAGGTCAGGTCGTAGAAGTCCTGGGAAGTGCGCAGCACATCGGCGCCCTTGTAATACAGGTCGAGAAACTCTTGCAGGTTGTTGAAGGCGTAGGCCTTGCGCAGGGTTTCGACGTCATTCCACGGCAGTGCAATCTTGTTGCGTTCGGCCAGGGCGAACAGCAACTCAGGCTCCAGCGAGCCTTCCAGGTGCAGGTGCAATTCAGCCTTGGGCAGGGCGTTGAGCCAATCGTACATGTTCTAAATTCTCATCAGGTGCAATGCCGACATTCTACAGGCCATGGCGGAAATAATCGGCAAAACCTGACCAGCAGGAGAGTATTGGTTTTATTCGCGCAAGAGTCCTCTGAACTAAGATGTAACGAAACGTTAGCGAAGTGGCGCAGTCTGTACCCCATCAATGACTGATTTGCTGCACAAAAAGGCCCGGAATGCTCACATCCCTCAAGCAAGAAAAATTCATGTGGCTGGCGTTGATCGCCGCCATCGCCGCCTACCCGTTGGAGCACTGGATGCTGCACAGCGGGCAGATGATCGCCCTGCTCAGCGGCATGGCGCTCATCGCTTTTATTGTCATGGCGTCGATGCGCGTCGCCCATCACGCCGAGCAACTGGCGGAAAAAGTCGGTGACCCTTACGGCACCATGATCCTCACCCTCGCTGCCGTGCTGGTGGAAGTGGTGATCCTGGCGATCATGATGAGCAACGAGCCGTCGCCGACGTTGGTGCGCGACACGATTTATTCGGCGGTGATGCTCGATATCAACGGCATCCTTGGCCTGGCCGCGCTGATGGGCGGCATCAAGCATGGCGAACAGTCCTACAACGATGATTCCGCACGCAGTTACAGCGTGATGATCCTCACCGCCATGGGCGTGTCGATGGTGGTACCGGAATTTATCCCCGAAGCCGACTGGAAAATTTACTCAGCCTTCACCATCGGCGCGATGGTGTTGCTCTACACCCTGTTCCTGCGCATGCAGGTGGGGCCGCACAGTTATTTCTTCAGCTACAGCTACCCGGAGAAGCGTCGCAAAAAGCAGCCGGAAGAACAGCAGGAGCCGCCGATCAACCTGGCGTTTTCCATCGGGACGTTGGTGTTTGGCGTGATTGTGATTGGCGCATTGGCCGAGGTGATGTCCAAGACCCTCGACCTGGGCCTGGAAGGCACGGGCGCACCGCCGGTGATTACCGCGATTGTGGTGGCGGCGATTTCGGCCGCGCCGGAAATTCTCACAGCGTTGCGTGCCGCCTTGGCTAACCGCATGCAGTCGGTGGTCAACATTGCACTGGGTGCGTCGTTGTCGACGGTGATCCTGACGGTGCCGGTGATGGAAGCCATGGCGCTCTACACCGGCCAGCCGTTCCAGATGGCGATGACACCGGTGCAGACCGTGATGGTGTTGATCACGCTGGTGGTGAGTGCGATCAACCTCAACGATGGCGAAACCAATGCCATTGAAGGGATGACGCACTTTGTGTTGTTTGCGACCTTTATCATGTTGTCGTTGCTTGGGGTGTAACCGGCCCTCAAATACAGCTTGAAACCCATGTGGGAGCCGGGCTTGCCCGCGATGGCATCAACTCGGTATGGCTGTAAGACCGAGGTGCCTGCATCGCAGGCAAGCCAGCTCCCACATGTGTTGTTTGCGACCTTTATCATGTTGTCGTTGCTTGGGGTGTAACCGGCCCTCAAATACAGCTTGAAACCCATGTGGGAGCCGGGCTTGCCCGCGATGGCATCAACTCGGTATGGCTGTAAGACCGAGGTGCCTGCATCGCAGGCAAGCCAGCTCCCACAGTTGGCTTTGTGCAGGGCTCAGGTGCCGGCGATCAGCTGTTTCGCCGCCTGGCTGTGATCGGCAATCAAGCCTTTAAGGTCCAGCCCTTCAACCTGTCCATCGATCACCCGCCATTTGCCGCCGATCATTACCCGATCCGCGCGGTCGGCGCCGCACAGCAGCAGCGCCGATATCGGGTCATGGCTGCCGGAAAAACGCAACTCATCGAGCTTGAACAGCGCCAGGTCAGCCTGTTTGCCCACGGCCAACTCACCGATATCCGTGCGCCCCAGCAACTGCGCCGAACCTTTGGTGGCCCAGCCCAGCACGCCTTCCGGGGTGATCTTTTCCGCGCCGTAACGCAGGCGCTGGATGTACAGGGCCTGGCGCGCTTCGAGGATCATGTTCGAGGCATCGTTGGAGGCCGAACCGTCGACGCCCAGGCCAATCGGCGCGCCGGCGGCGAGCAGGTCCAGGGTCGGGCAGATGCCGGAAGCCAGGCGCATATTCGAGCTTGGGCAATGGCAGATACCGGTGCCGGCAGCGCCCAAGCGGGCGATCTCGTCCGGGTTGAAGTGAATGCCGTGGGCCAGCCAGGTGCGCGGGCCAAGCCAGCCGACGCTGTCGAGGTAGTCCACCGTGCGCAGGCCAAAACGCTGCAGACAGAAGTCTTCTTCGTCGAGGGTTTCGGCCAGGTGCGTGTGCAGGCGCACGTCGAGGCTGTTGGCCAGTTCGGCGCTGGCTTGCATGATTTGCGGGGTGACCGAAAACGGCGAGCAGGGCGCCAGGGCGATCTGGATTTGCGCGCCATCGCCGCGCTGGTGGTACTCGCGGATCAGGCGCTGGCTGTCTTCGAGGATAACCTGGCCTTGTTGCACGGTTTGCTGCGGCGGCAGGCCACCATCGGCTTCGCCCAGGCTCATGGAGCCGCGAGTGAGCATGGCGCGCATGCCCAGCTCACGCACGCTTTGCACCTGCACATCGATGGCGTTTTCCAGGCCGTCAGGGAACAGGTAATGGTGGTCTGCCGCCGTGGTACAGCCAGACAGCAGCAACTCTGCGAGGGCGACTTTGGACGCCAGCGCGAGTTTTTCCGGGGTCAGGCGTGCCCAGACCGGGTACAGGGTTTTCAGCCACGGGAAGAGCGGCTGATTCACAACCGGCGCCCAGGCGCGGGTCAGGGTTTGGTAGAAGTGATGGTGGGTGTTGATCAGGCCGGGAAGCACCACATGCTCGCGTGCATCGAACACTTGTGCACAGGGCACGGCGGGTTCTTTTCCCCAGCCCAGCACTTCGGTGATCACACCGTCTTGCAGCACCAGGCCACCACGGGCGTCGAGGCCATTGGCGGTGAAAATCGCGAGGGGGTTTTTTAACCAGATACGGGTCGCAGGCATTGGCCGGCTCCTCTGAATGATGGGTTCAGGTTTGCCAGCTCAGTGTTGCCCTGTCTGCTGATCCAGGGTCGCCGGTGAGGGCGAGGGGTGTAGATTACGTGTTGTTGGCGGTTGGGTCTACTGAGTCAATGTGGGAGGGGGCTTGCTCCCGAATGCTGTGGTTCAGTCAATACATGGGCTGACTGATACACCGCTTTCGGGAGCAAGCCCCCTCCCACATTTCGACCGTGGTTTACCAGGCGATGGTGTCGCCTTTGTAGTCCACGAAGTGATGGCCGCCTTTGCCGGTGTAGGCATTCACCTGATCCACCAGGCCGCGCACGCTGGTGTCGACATCAATGTGCGCGTTTTCGCCGCCCATGTCGGTCTTCACCCAGCCCGGATGCAGCGACAGCACCGTGAGTTTAGGGTCACTCAGTTGCGTGATAAAGCTGTTGGTCATGGAGTTGAGTGCAGCCTTGCTGGCCTTGTACAGCGCCAGGTCGGAGCCATCGGGAATAGTCACGCTGCCCAGCACCGAACTCATGAACGCCAGCACGCCGGTGTCTTTGCGGATCTGCCCGACAAAGCGCTGGGCCAGGTTGATCGGCGCCACGGCGTTGGTGAAAAACAGTTGGCCGACTTCCGCCAGGGTGGCGTGGCCCGGCTCCTGGTTGGCAGGGCCTTTGACGCCGGCATTGACGAACAGCAGGTCGAAGGTGCGCGCTTTCAGGCGTTGGGCCAAGGCGATCACGGCTTGTTGATCGTCCATGTCCAGCTTCTCGATCTGCACCGGTCCCACGGCTTTGAGCGCATCGGCCTTGTTCGGGTCACGCACGGTGGCGGTCACCTCCCAGCCGTCCTGCAGCAATTGCTTGACCAGGCCAAGGCCCAGCCCGCGCGAGGCGCCGATGATCAGTGCGGTTTTTGGCGTAGACATGAAAGGCTTCCTTTGGAGTGGAGGTTCACGGATTTAATGGACAGCGTTGCCCGAGCCTTTGCTGCAACTCCTGGCGCAGATGGCCGAGTTCAGTGATGCGGGTTTCGATCAGGTTGAGCTTGTCGTGCAGCAATTGTGTGACGGCAGCGTCGGGATCGGGTGCCTGCCATAAGGCGGCGACGCTGGTGCCGATCTCGCCGAGGCTGAAGCCCAGGCGCTGCGCAGTCTTGATATAGAGCACCAGTTGCACCATGTCCGGCGGGTAGTCGCGGTAACCGTTGGCGCTGCGTTGCGCGGCGATCAACCCGCGCTGCTCATAGAAGCGCAAGGTGTCGCGGCTGACCTGGCTGGCCTGGGCTAATTCGCCGATACGCATGAGACGGGCTCGAGAGGGCTTGACCCTGGAGCATACTCCAGGCTTTAGCCTGCTGGCTTCTTGAATTGAAGGAGCTTGCTACTATGTGGACACAAAAACACTACCGAACCCTGGTGCGGGCCAGCGCCTGGTATGACTTGATCATCACCGCGGCGTTTGTCACGCCGTGGAGTTTTGCATTCGTGCACGGCCTGTTGCAGGGCTTGAACCTGCCGGGCGAGCTACCGCCGTTTCTGCCTGCGCATGTGCTGATGGCCAACCTGCTCGGTTCGATTGTGTGCGTGTGGGCAGTGCTGCGTATTCGCGACCCTCAACGCCAATTCGGGCGGTATGACGCGGCCGGCCGTGGGCTGTTTGCGACCTGGCAGCTGTACGCGCTGATGCACGGCGCCACGTCGGTGCTGTGGATAATTCTGCTGCTGGAAGTGCTGTGGGGCGTTGCGCAAATAGTGCCGGTGAATACTGATCAAAAAATGATCGGCGCCCGTAAGCCCTTATGACAGAAGGGTTACAGGCGGGTGTGCTCAGGTTATCCACAGGCAGGTGCACAGTAGATGTGGGCAGTTTCAGCGTTCGAGCAGGATGCGCCCACGGCTGAGGTCGGCGAGCTGGGTTTGCAGCGTGTCGATGTGCGCCTCGCCGAGTGCGAGCTGTAGCTCGACGCCATTGGCGGTGAAGGTTTCTTCCACCACCAGCCCGCCCAGTTCGGCCACGCGCAGTTTCACCAGGTTCAATTCCGAGAAACTGCAGGCACAACTGAGTGGCACGCGGCTGATCAGCTCGATGCGTTCGGCATTCTGCAGGCATTTGTTGGCGCCGCCGCCGTAGGCACGGGCCAGCCCGCCGGTGCCCAGCTGGATACCGCCGTACCAGCGAATCACCAGCACGGCGACCTGATCAAAGCCTTGGGCTTCAATGGCGGCCAGGATCGGCCGCCCGGCCGTGCCGCCGGGCTCGCCATCGTCGTTGCTGCGGTACTGGTCGGCGAGCGTCCAGGCCCAGCAGTTGTGCGTGGCGTTAAGGTCGCTGTGCTGCTCGAAAAACGCCTGGGCGTCTTGCGCGCTGGTGATCGGCGCGGCCAAGGTGATAAAGCGGCTTTTGCGTATTTCTTCACGAAATTCGCAAAGGCCGGTCAGCGTGAAAGGCATAAGTCGCTTCGTTTATAGGGTCGGCTTGATGCCGCAGCCTTTGAGGATGATATGGATCAGGTTGGTGCCGGCGTCTTCCATGTCCTGCTTGGTCAGCTTGGTGCGACCGGTGACGCGACAGATCTGGGTGGCGAAGTCGGCATAATGCTGGGTGCTGCCCCACAGCAGGAAAATCAGGTGAACGGGGTCGATGGGGTCCATCTTGCCGGCTTCGATCCACGCCTGGAACACCGCTGCGCGGCCACTGAACCAGGCGCGGTAGTCCTGGCTGAAATATTCGGTCAGGCATTCGCCGCCGCTGATGATCTCCATGGCGAAGATCCGCGAGGCTTGCGGGTGGCGTCGGGAGAATTCCATCTTGGTGCGGATGTAGCGTGTCAGCGCCACGGCAGGGTCGTCCTCGGCGGTCAGCGCGTTGAAGGTGCTGTCCCACAGTTCGAGGATATTACTCAGTACCGCAATGTACAGGCCGAGTTTGTTGGTGAAGTAATAATGCAGGTTGGCCTTGGGCAGCCCGGCACTCGAGGCAATGGTGTTCATGCTGGTGCCTTTGTAGCCATGGCGCGCGAATTCGTCTTCAGCCGCCTGGAGAATCGCTTGTTCATTCTTTTGCCGAATACGGCTGGCAGGTTTACCGGCGTGGTTGCTGTGGGCAGGAACTTCGAGGCTCATGGAGGTTTCCGTGCTGATCGATAGAGACGACGTGTGCACAGATAACCCACCCTCAAGCCTCAGACAAGTCCCGATGCAATAAAACCGTCAAAGCGGTTCCAGTGTGTCGCTTTCCGGCGCGTGGTTTGCGCCAACCGCAGCCGCTTTGGCCTCGGGCAATAACAGGCACAACAGGATGGCCGTCAGGCCGCCGCTGGTGATGGCCGAGTCGAACAGGTTTTGCACCAGAGGCGGCATCAAGTGCAGCAACTCAGGTTGGGCGGCGATGCCCAGGCCAACGCCAAAGGAGGTGGCGATGATCAGCATGCTGCGTCGGTCCAGCGGCGCCTGGGCCAGAATGCGCACGCCGGCGGCGGCCACGCTGCCGAACATCACCAGGGTTGCGCCGCCCAAAACCGGTTTGGGGATTTGCTGCAGCACCGCGCCGATCAGCGGAAACAAGCCGAGACAGAACAGCAGCCCGCCAATGTATAAGCCGATGTAACGGCTGGCCACGCCGGTGAGTTGGATCACGCCGTTGTTCTGCGCAAACGTGGTATTGGGGAATGCGCTGAAGGTGGCGGCGATCATGCAACTGACGCCATCACCCAACACGCCGCCTTTAAGCCGGCTTATATAAGAAGGGCCGCTGATGGGCTGGCGGGCGATCATGCAGTTGGCGGTGAGGTCGCCAACGGTTTCGATACTGCTGATCAGATAAATCAGCGCGATGGGCAGGAAGGCGCTCCAGTCGAAGTTGAAACCAAAGCGAAATGGCATCGGTACGCTGATCAATGGCAAGTCGGGCAATGCTTGGGGCACCAGCTTGCCGCTGAACCACGCGGCCAGGCTGCCGAGGGCCAGGCCGATGATGATTGCCGAGAGGCGCACCCACGGCGTGTTCGAGCGGTTGAGCAAGATGATCGTCAATACGACGAACAGCCCCAAGGCCAGGTTGGTCGGCGCGCCGAAGTCGGGCGCGTTGAAACCGCCGCCCAGGTCGGTGATCCCGACTTTGATCAGGCTGATGCCGATCAAGGTAATGACGATGCCGGTGACCAGGGGCGTGATCACACGGCGCAATTGCCCGATGAAACGGCTCAACACGATCTGCACCGCCGCGCCGAAAAAGCACACGCCGAAGACCATCGCCATGATGTCTTCCGGGCTGCCGCCGCGTTGCTTCACCAGAAAGCCTGCTGACAACACCGCACCGAGAAACGCAAAGCTGGTGCCTTGCAGGCAGATCATCCCGGCGCCGATACCAAATGGCCTGCGTGCCTGAATGAACGTGCCCACGCCGGACACCATCAACGCCATGCTGATCAGGTAGGGCAGGTGGGCGGTAAGCCCTAAAGTAGAGCCGATGATCAGCGGCGGCGTGATGATGCCGACGAAGGCCGCCAGCACATGTTGCAAGGCTGCCAGTAGCGCGGGCAGTGGCTTCGGGCGGTCGTTCAGGCCGTAGATCAGGTCGTTGGGGCTCAAGGTTTCTGGTGGCATGGCGGGCAAACTCAGGGCGGACGGTTCAAGGTCCTGGCTCCCTTGCAAAAAGCTGTCCAGTTGCTCAGCTTTTAACGAGAGGCCCGAGTTAGCGCGTTGCCGCCAGGCTCTCGAGAAAGCTTTCCAGCACCAAATGAGGGCGGCGGCCCTTGCGCGTGACCGATGCGAGGCTCAAATCGTAAAAACGTGTAGCCGGTTTCAGCGCGCGCAGTCGGCCTTGTTGTACCCACAGGCTGGCGTAGTGGTCGGGCAGGTAGCCGATATAGCGGCCGGTGAGGATCAGGAATGCCATGCCTTCGCGGTCCGAGGCGCTGGCGGTGCAATTGAGTGCCTGGTAATGGGCCTGGATTTCGGCGGGCAAGCGGAAGGTCGGGGCGATGGCGTCCTGGCTGTCGATACGCGGGTCGTCCAGTTGCTTGTCTTCCGCGTAAAACAACGGGTGGCCGACCGCGCAGTAGAGTAACGAGCGTTCGCTGTACAGGGGTTGGTATTCCAGGCCCGACAAGGCACTCGCTTGGGGCACTACGCCGACATGCAGGCGGCCATCGAGTACACCTTGTTCCACTTCATTCGGGGCGATCATGCGGATCTGGATCTGCACGTCCGGGCCGCGCTCCTTCAATTGCGCCAAGGCGTGGGTGATACGCATGTGGGGCAGGGTGACCAGGTTGTCGGTGAGGCCGATGATCAGTTCGCCGCGCAAGTGCTGGTGCAGTCCGTTGACCTCGGTGCGAAAGCTTTCCAGCGCACTTAATAGCTGCAAGGCCGATTGGTAGACCTCGCGGCCTTCTTCAGTCAGCGAGAAACCGGCACGCCCGCGCTGGCACAGGCGCAATCCAAGGCGTTGCTCCAGGTCGCTCATTTGCTGGCTGATGGCCGAGCGGCCAATGCCGAGCACGGTTTCTGCCGCCGAGAAACCACCGCATTCCACCACGCTGCGAAAGATACGCAGAAGGCGGATATCGAAGTCGCTGACTTGGGCCAGGGGATCGGGTCGACGGCTGCTCATAGTTTAGTGAAGGCCTGACTGAAGGTTAGAAGAGTTGGATTTCACCGACTTTATCGCCATGGCAATTTAGCTGCAACAACGCTTTTCAATCCCGACGCTGCCTTTTGCCCTGCGAGGTTTTGCTGATGAACATGCCCGAAAACGCCCCATCGTCCCTGGCCAGCCAATTGAAGTTGGATGCGCACTGGATGCCTTACACGGCCAACCGCAACTTCCAGCGCGACCCGCGCCTGATCGTCGGCGCTGAAGGCAGCTGGTTGATTGATGACAAGGGCCGTCGGGTGTACGACTCGTTGTCGGGCCTGTGGACCTGTGGCGCCGGGCACACCCGTAAGGAGATTCAAGAAGCCGTCTCCAAGCAATTGGGCACCCTGGACTACTCCCCGGGCTTCCAATACGGTCATCCGTTGTCCTTCCAGCTGGCGGAAAAGATCACCGACCTGACCCCTGGCAATCTGAACCACGTGTTCTTCACCGACTCCGGCTCTGAGTGCGCCGATACCGCAGTGAAGATGGTGCGTGCCTACTGGCGCCTGAAAGGCCAGGCCACCAAGACCAAGATGATCGGCCGCGCTCGTGGCTATCACGGTGTGAACATTGCCGGGACCAGCTTGGGTGGTGTGAACGGCAACCGTAAGCTCTTTGGTCAGGGCCTGATGGACGTTGACCATCTGCCGCACACGTTGCTGGCGAGCAATGCGTTCTCCCGTGGCATGCCGGAGCAGGGCGGTATCGCCTTGGCCGATGAGCTGCTCAAGCTGATCGAGTTGCACGACGCGTCGAACATCGCGGCGGTGTTTGTTGAACCGATGGCCGGTTCCGCGGGTGTGCTGGTGCCGCCACAGGGTTATCTCAAGCGTCTGCGTGAGATCTGCGACCAACACAACATTCTGTTGGTGTTCGATGAAGTGATCACCGGTTTCGGCCGTACCGGCTCGATGTTCGGCGCCGACAGCTTTGGTGTGACCCCGGACCTGATGTGCATCGCCAAGCAAGTTACCAACGGCGCGATCCCGATGGGCGCGGTGATTGCCAGCAGCGAGATCTATCAGACTTTCATGAACCAGGCGACGCCGGAATACGCGGTGGAATTCCCCCACGGTTACACCTACTCGGCGCACCCGGTGGCTTGCGCGGCTGGCTTGGCGGCATTGGACCTGTTGCAGAAGGAAAACCTGGTGCAGAGCGTAGCCGAAGTCGCCCCGCACTTTGAGAATGCGCTGCACGGGTTGAAGGGCAGCAAGAATGTGATCGACATCCGTAACTACGGCCTGGCCGGCGCGATCCAGATTGCCCCGCGCGACGGTGACGCTATCGTGCGTCCATTCGAGGCCGGCATGGCCTTGTGGAAAGCCGGTTTCTACGTGCGCTTTGGCGGTGACACCCTGCAGTTCGGGCCTACCTTCAACAGCAAGCCGCAGGACCTGGATCGCCTGTTCGACGCGGTCGGCGAAGTGCTGAACAAGATCGACTGATTTCTCCTTCTATATAGAACAACTTTTCAGGAGCCCTGCATGAGCCTTATCCAGCATTTGATCAACGGTGAGTTGGTCAATGACAGCGGCCGTAGTGCCGACGTGTACAACCCGTCCACCGGCCAGGTGATTCACCAGGTGCCATTGGCCAGCCGTGAAACCATTCAACAGGCGATCGACTCGGCCAAGGCAGCGTTCCCGGCCTGGCGCAATACGCCGCCAGCCAAGCGTGCCCAGGTGATGTTTCGTTTCAAGCAATTGCTGGAGCAGAACGAAGCGCGTATCTCGCAGTTGATCAGCGAGGAGCATGGCAAGACCCTGGAGGACGCCGCGGGTGAATTGAAGCGCGGCATCGAGAACGTTGAATACGCATGCTCCGCGCCGGAGATTCTCAAGGGCGAGTACAGCCGTAACGTGGGGCCCAACATTGATGCGTGGTCGGACTTCCAGCCGCTGGGTGTGGTGGCGGGTATTACTCCGTTCAACTTCCCGGCGATGGTGCCGCTGTGGATGTACCCGCTGGCGATCGTGTGCGGTAACTGTTTCATCCTGAAACCATCGGAGCGTGATCCAAGCTCCACGCTGCTGATTGCGCAGCTGCTACAGGAAGCCGGTCTGCCTAAAGGCGTGCTGAGCGTGGTGCACGGGGACAAGGGCGCAGTGGATGCGCTGATTGAAGCACCGGAAGTCAAAGCCCTGAGTTTTGTGGGGTCGACGCCGATTGCCGAGTACATCTATTCCGAAGCGACCAAGCGCGGCAAACGCGTGCAGGCGCTGGGCGGGGCAAAGAACCATGCGGTGCTGATGCCGGATGCGGACCTGGATAACGCGGTCAGCGCTTTGATGGGCGCGGCGTACGGTTCCTGCGGTGAGCGTTGCATGGCGATTTCGGTGGCCGTGTGCGTCGGTGACCAGGTGGCGGATGCGTTGATCGCCAAGTTGGTGCCGCAGGTCAAGGCACTCAAGATTGGTGCGGGCACCACTTGCGGCCTGGATATGGGGCCGTTGGTGACGGGCCAGGCGCGGGACAAGGTCAGTGGCTATATAGAAGACGGTGTGTCGGCGGGCGCCAAGCTGGTGGTCGACGGTCGTGGTTTAAGTGTTGCCGGGCATGAAGAGGGCTTCTTCCTGGGCGGCAGCCTGTTTGATCGCGTGACGCCTGAGATGCGCATCTATAAGGAAGAGATCTTCGGGCCGGTGCTGTGCGTGGTGCGAGTGGATAGCCTGGAAGCGGCGATGCAACTGATCAACGATCATGAGTATGGCAACGGCACCTGCATCTTTACCCGTGACGGTGAAGCGGCGCGGCTGTTCTGTGATGAGATCGAAGTGGGTATGGTCGGTGTGAACGTGCCACTGCCGGTGCCGGTGGCCTACCACAGCTTTGGCGGCTGGAAGCGTTCGCTGTTTGGCGACTTGCACGCCTATGGGCCGGATGGGGTGCGTTTCTATACCCGTCGCAAGGCGATTACCCAGCGTTGGCCGCAACGGGCCAGCCATGAAGCGTCGCAATTCGCCTTCCCGAGTCTTTAAGGCGCTGCAGGTGAAAGCCGGCCCCATGGGGCCGGCTTTTGTGCTTTCGCGGCCTTTTTGACCGATATGACAGAAATGTGAACGAAAGGGATTGACGGCATTTTATATCTGTCTATAATTCGCCCCACTTCCGGCGCAGTCGAAACGTAAAACTCCTTGGTAAACAAAGAGTTATGAAGTTTTCGGCAGCAAGTTGCTTCAGTTCATCGAAGTCAAAAGGAAGTTGAAAAAGAGGTGTTGACAGCAGCGTGTAACGCTGTAGAATTCGCCTCCCGCTAACGAGAGATCGTAAGCGCAAGTGGTTGAAGTTGTTGAAGAATTCTTCGAAAACTTCTGAAAATAACCACTTGACAGCAAATGAGGCTGCTGTAGAATGCGCGCCTCGGTTGAGACGAAAGATCTTAACCAACCGCTCTTTAACAACTGAATCAAGCAATTCGTGTGGGTGCTTGTGGAGTCAGACTGATAGTCAACAAGATTATCAGCATCACAAGTTACTCCGCGAGAAATCAAAGATGTAACCAACGATTGCTGAGCCAAGTTTAGGGTTTCTTAAAAACCCAAAGATGTTTGAACTGAAGAGTTTGATCATGGCTCAGATTGAACGCTGGCGGCAGGCCTAACACATGCAAGTCGAGCGGTAGAGAGAAGCTTGCTTCTCTTGAGAGCGGCGGACGGGTGAGTAAAGCCTAGGAATCTGCCTGGTAGTGGGGGATAACGTTCGGAAACGGACGCTAATACCGCATACGTCCTACGGGAGAAAGCAGGGGACCTTCGGGCCTTGCGCTATCAGATGAGCCTAGGTCGGATTAGCTAGTTGGTGAGGTAATGGCTCACCAAGGCGACGATCCGTAACTGGTCTGAGAGGATGATCAGTCACACTGGAACTGAGACACGGTCCAGACTCCTACGGGAGGCAGCAGTGGGGAATATTGGACAATGGGCGAAAGCCTGATCCAGCCATGCCGCGTGTGTGAAGAAGGTCTTCGGATTGTAAAGCACTTTAAGTTGGGAGGAAGGGCATTAACCTAATACGTTAGTGTTTTGACGTTACCGACAGAATAAGCACCGGCTAACTCTGTGCCAGCAGCCGCGGTAATACAGAGGGTGCAAGCGTTAATCGGAATTACTGGGCGTAAAGCGCGCGTAGGTGGTTTGTTAAGTTGGATGTGAAATCCCCGGGCTCAACCTGGGAACTGCATTCAAAACTGACTGACTAGAGTATGGTAGAGGGTGGTGGAATTTCCTGTGTAGCGGTGAAATGCGTAGATATAGGAAGGAACACCAGTGGCGAAGGCGACCACCTGGACTAATACTGACACTGAGGTGCGAAAGCGTGGGGAGCAAACAGGATTAGATACCCTGGTAGTCCACGCCGTAAACGATGTCAACTAGCCGTTGGAAGCCTTGAGCTTTTAGTGGCGCAGCTAACGCATTAAGTTGACCGCCTGGGGAGTACGGCCGCAAGGTTAAAACTCAAATGAATTGACGGGGGCCCGCACAAGCGGTGGAGCATGTGGTTTAATTCGAAGCAACGCGAAGAACCTTACCAGGCCTTGACATCCAATGAACTTTCTAGAGATAGATTGGTGCCTTCGGGAACATTGAGACAGGTGCTGCATGGCTGTCGTCAGCTCGTGTCGTGAGATGTTGGGTTAAGTCCCGTAACGAGCGCAACCCTTGTCCTTAGTTACCAGCACGTTATGGTGGGCACTCTAAGGAGACTGCCGGTGACAAACCGGAGGAAGGTGGGGATGACGTCAAGTCATCATGGCCCTTACGGCCTGGGCTACACACGTGCTACAATGGTCGGTACAGAGGGTTGCCAAGCCGCGAGGTGGAGCTAATCCCACAAAACCGATCGTAGTCCGGATCGCAGTCTGCAACTCGACTGCGTGAAGTCGGAATCGCTAGTAATCGCGAATCAGAATGTCGCGGTGAATACGTTCCCGGGCCTTGTACACACCGCCCGTCACACCATGGGAGTGGGTTGCACCAGAAGTAGCTAGTCTAACCTTCGGGAGGACGGTTACCACGGTGTGATTCATGACTGGGGTGAAGTCGTAACAAGGTAGCCGTAGGGGAACCTGCGGCTGGATCACCTCCTTAATCGACGACATCAGCTGCTCCATAAGTTCCCACACGAATTGCTTGATTCATTGAAGAAGACGATAGAAGCAGCTTTAAGCTCCAAGCTGATAGCTCTTAGCTAATCAGTGACGCTCGAAATTGGGTCTGTAGCTCAGTTGGTTAGAGCGCACCCCTGATAAGGGTGAGGTCGGCAGTTCGAATCTGCCCAGACCCACCAATTTTGTGTGGGAAACGCCTGTAGAAATACGGGGCCATAGCTCAGCTGGGAGAGCGCCTGCCTTGCACGCAGGAGGTCAACGGTTCGATCCCGTTTGGCTCCACCACTACTGCTTCTACGTTATGAAAGCTTAGAAATGAGCATTCCATCAGGTTGATGATGAATGTTGATTTCTAGTCTTTGATTAGATCGTTCTTTAAAAATTTGGGTATGTGATAGAAAGATAGACTGAACGTTACTTTCACTGGTAACGGATCAGGCTAAGGTAAAATTTGTGAGTTCTCTTAATTGAGAAATTCGAATTTTCGGCGAATGTTGTCTTCACAGTATAACCAGATTGCTTGGGGTTATATGGTCAAGTGAAGAAGCGCATACGGTGGATGCCTTGGCAGTCAGAGGCGATGAAAGACGTGGTAGCCTGCGAAAAGCTTCGGGGAGTCGGCAAACAGACTTTGATCCGGAGATGTCTGAATGGGGGAACCCAGCCATCATAAGATGGTTATCTTACGCTGAATACATAGGCGTAAGAGGCGAACCAGGGGAACTGAAACATCTAAGTACCCTGAGGAAAAGAAATCAACCGAGATTCCCTTAGTAGTGGCGAGCGAACGGGGACTAGCCCTTAAGTGGCTTTGAGATTAGCGGAACGCTCTGGAAAGTGCGGCCATAGTGGGTGATAGCCCTGTACGCGAAAATCTCTTAGTCATGAAATCGAGTAGGACGGAGCACGAGAAACTTTGTCTGAATATGGGGGGACCATCCTCCAAGGCTAAATACTACTGACTGACCGATAGTGAACTAGTACCGTGAGGGAAAGGCGAAAAGAACCCCGGAGAGGGGAGTGAAATAGATCCTGAAACCGTATGCGTACAAGCAGTGGGAGCCCACTTTGTTGGGTGACTGCGTACCTTTTGTATAATGGGTCAGCGACTTATTTTCAGTGGCGAGCTTAACCGAATAGGGGAGGCGTAGCGAAAGCGAGTCTTAATAGGGCGTCTAGTCGCTGGGAATAGACCCGAAACCGGGCGATCTATCCATGGGCAGGTTGAAGGTTGGGTAACACTAACTGGAGGACCGAACCGACTACCGTTGAAAAGTTAGCGGATGACCTGTGGATCGGAGTGAAAGGCTAATCAAGCTCGGAGATAGCTGGTTCTCCTCGAAAGCTATTTAGGTAGCGCCTCATGTATCACTGTAGGGGGTAGAGCACTGTTTCGGCTAGGGGGTCATCCCGACTTACCAAACCGATGCAAACTCCGAATACCTACAAGTGCCGAGCATGGGAGACACACGGCGGGTGCTAACGTCCGTCGTGAAAAGGGAAACAACCCAGACCGTCAGCTAAGGTCCCAAAGTTATGGTTAAGTGGGAAACGATGTGGGAAGGCTTAGACAGCTAGGAGGTTGGCTTAGAAGCAGCCACCCTTTAAAGAAAGCGTAATAGCTCACTAGTCGAGTCGGCCTGCGCGGAAGATGTAACGGGGCTCAAACCATACACCGAAGCTACGGGTATCACGTAAGTGATGCGGTAGAGGAGCGTTCTGTAAGCCTGTGAAGGTGAGTTGAGAAGCTTGCTGGAGGTATCAGAAGTGCGAATGCTGACATGAGTAACGACAATGGGTGTGAAAAACACCCACGCCGAAAGACCAAGGTTTCCTGCGCAACGTTAATCGACGCAGGGTTAGTCGGTCCCTAAGGCGAGGCTGAAAAGCGTAGTCGATGGAAAACAGGTTAATATTCCTGTACTTCTGGTTATTGCGATGGAGGGACGGAGAAGGCTAGGCCAGCTTGGCGTTGGTTGTCCAAGTTTAAGGTGGTAGGCTGAGATCTTAGGTAAATCCGGGATCTTAAGGCCGAGAGCTGATGACGAGTTAACTTTTAGTTAACGAAGTGGTTGATGCCATGCTTCCAAGAAAAGCTTCTAAGCTTCAGGTAACCAGGAACCGTACCCCAAACCGACACAGGTGGTTGGGTAGAGAATACCAAGGCGCTTGAGAGAACTCGGGTGAAGGAACTAGGCAAAATGGCACCGTAACTTCGGGAGAAGGTGCGCCGGTGAGGGTGAAGGACTTGCTCCGTAAGCTCATGCCGGTCGAAGATACCAGGCCGCTGCGACTGTTTATTAAAAACACAGCACTCTGCAAACACGAAAGTGGACGTATAGGGTGTGACGCCTGCCCGGTGCCGGAAGGTTAATTGATGGGGTTAGCTAACGCGAAGCTCTTGATCGAAGCCCCGGTAAACGGCGGCCGTAACTATAACGGTCCTAAGGTAGCGAAATTCCTTGTCGGGTAAGTTCCGACCTGCACGAATGGCGTAACGATGGCGGCGCTGTCTCCACCCGAGACTCAGTGAAATTGAAATCGCTGTGAAGATGCAGTGTATCCGCGGCTAGACGGAAAGACCCCGTGAACCTTTACTATAGCTTTGCACTGGACTTTGAATTTGCTTGTGTAGGATAGGTGGGAGGCTTTGAAGCGTGGACGCCAGTCTGCGTGGAGCCAACCTTGAAATACCACCCTGGCAACTTTGAGGTTCTAACTCAGGTCCGTTATCCGGATCGAGGACAGTGTATGGTGGGTAGTTTGACTGGGGCGGTCTCCTCCTAAAGAGTAACGGAGGAGTACGAAGGTGCGCTCAGACCGGTCGGAAATCGGTCGTAGAGTATAAAGGCAAAAGCGCGCTTGACTGCGAGACAGACACGTCGAGCAGGTACGAAAGTAGGTCTTAGTGATCCGGTGGTTCTGTATGGAAGGGCCATCGCTCAACGGATAAAAGGTACTCCGGGGATAACAGGCTGATACCGCCCAAGAGTTCATATCGACGGCGGTGTTTGGCACCTCGATGTCGGCTCATCACATCCTGGGGCTGAAGCCGGTCCCAAGGGTATGGCTGTTCGCCATTTAAAGTGGTACGCGAGCTGGGTTTAGAACGTCGTGAGACAGTTCGGTCCCTATCTGCCGTGGACGTTTGAGATTTGAGAGGGGCTGCTCCTAGTACGAGAGGACCGGAGTGGACGAACCTCTGGTGTTCCGGTTGTCACGCCAGTGGCATTGCCGGGTAGCTATGTTCGGAATAGATAACCGCTGAAAGCATCTAAGCGGGAAACTAGCCTCAAGATGAGATCTCACTGGGACCTTGAGTCCCCTGAAGGGCCGTCGAAGACTACGACGTTGATAGGTTGGGTGTGTAAGCGCTGTGAGGCGTTGAGCTAACCAATACTAATTGCCCGTGAGGCTTGACCATATAACACCCAAGCAATTTGAGTCGACTCTCTAATAAAGAGCATCAGATTGCGGTGTGTGAAGACGAGATGAACCGAAAGTTCGACGCTCACAAAACACCGAAAGCTATCACATACCCAATTTGCTGAAGCGAAGCCATCTGGCTACGACTCAGTACCCGAATTTCTTGACGACCATAGAGCATTGGAACCACCTGATCCCATCCCGAACTCAGTAGTGAAACGATGCATCGCCGATGGTAGTGTGGGGTTTCCCCATGTGAGAGTAGGTCATCGTCAAGATTAAATTCCGAAACCCCTGATTGCTAACGCAATCAGGGGTTTTGTTTTGGGCGGTCGAAAACCCAAACCTGCCCAAGGCTGCCGACAAATTTGCACAGTTATTTCTGAACCAGACCATTAGAATAGGCACCTAACCTTTTTTAGAGTTCGAGCCCTATCTATGCCCGATCCGGTTGATACCGTCGAGGTGTCGCAGTTACCACTGGAGGATCTGGTGGCATGCCATGAGTGCGACTTGCTGATGCGCAAACCCGCACTTGCCCTCGGTGAAAAAGCCCAATGTCCACGTTGCGGCTACGAGCTTTACGCTCACCGCCACAACGTGGTTGAGCGAAGCCTCGCTTTGGTGCTGGCGGCACTGTTGCTGTACATCCCCGCGAACTTTTTACCCATCATGCAGCTCAATCTTCTCGGGCAGTCCTCGGAGGACACCGTTTGGAGCGGCGTGGTCGGTCTGTTCGATACCGGCATGCAAGGCGTCGCGGCCGTGGTGTTCCTGTGCAGCATGGGCATTCCCCTGCTCAAACTGCTCTGCCAATTGGCGGTGTTGCTCAGTATCCGTTGGAACACCGGCCGCAGTTATGGCCTGTTGCTCTACCGCATTTACCATCACCTGAAGGATTGGGGGATGTTGGAGGTTTACCTGATGGGCGTGCTGGTCGCGATCGTCAAGCTCGCGGACATGGCCTCCATCACCATTGGCCTGGGGCTTGTCTGCTTCGTCAGCCTATTGGTGGTTCAAGTACTGCTGGAGGTGGTGATGTCGCCCCACCAGATCTGGCAAGCGCTTTCAGGAGAGGATGATCATGCGGGCGATTGATGCAGGCATTCTGATTTGTACCGAATGCCACGAGCTGAACAAGCAAGAGGCTGATACCGATGAGCAGCTGTGCACCCGTTGCGGTGCGCTGATCCATGCGCGTCGCCCCAACAGCCTTGTGCGTACCTGGGCGTTGCTGATCACAGCAGCAATCCTGTATATCCCGGCTAACCTATTGCCAATCATGACCATCAACTCTCTTGGCCAGGGTGATCCCAGTACTATCATGGCGGGCGTGATTCAGCTGGTGCAGCACGGAATGTTCCCCATCGCTGCGGTGGTGTTTATCGCCAGCATTCTGGTGCCGACGTTCAAGCTGGTGGGCATTGGCCTGTTGCTGTTCTCGGTGCAGCGCCATCAACCGCTGTCCGCACAACAACGCATTATCATGTACCGCTTTATCGAATTCATTGGCCGCTGGTCCATGCTGGATATCTTCGTGATCGCCATCCTGGTGGCGGTTGTTAACTTTGGGCGACTTGCCAGCGTCGAGGCCAATCTTGGTGCTGCAGCGTTTGCCAGTGTGGTGATCTTGACGATGCTTGCCGCAGTAACTTTTGATCCCCGACTGATTTGGGATAACACGGAGTCGGACGACGACCATGAGTGATTTGCCTAAAGCTAAAACCCGCCCGGCCTCCAATTGGTCGGCCATTTGGGTACTCCCCCTGATTGCACTGATCATCGGCGGCTGGCTGGGATGGCGTGCCTATTCCCAACAGGGCCTCGAGATCCAGGTGCGCTTTGAAAGCGGCGAGGGCATCCAGGTCAACAAAACCGAAGTGGTCTACAAAGGCATGACGGTGGGCAAGGTCAAAGCCTTGGCCCTGGATGACGAAGGCAGCAATCGCGGGGTGATCGCCACCATCGAGATGAACAAGGACGTCGAGCAATACCTCAAGACCAACACACGCTTCTGGCTGGTAAAACCCAGCGTCAGCCTCGCCGGTATTACCGGCCTGGAAACCCTGGTCTCGGGTAACTACATTGCCGCCAGCCCTGGCGACGGCGAGCCCACGCGCAAATTCAAGGCGCTCTCCGAAGAGCCACCGTTATCTGACGCCAAGCCTGGCCTGCACTTGACCCTTAAAGCCGATCGTCTCGGCTCCTTGAACCGCGGCAGTCCGGTGTTCTACAAACAGATCCAGGTTGGCCAGGTCAAAAGCTACCTGCTGTCCGAGGACCAGAGCACCGTCGAGATCAAGGTCTATATCGAGCCGACGTACGCCAGCCTGGTGCGCAAACACACGCGTTTCTGGAACGCCAGCGGCATCAGCATCGATGCCAACCTGTCCGGCGTAAAAGTGCGTAGCGAGTCGCTGTCCAGCATCGTCGCCGGCGGTATCGCGTTCGCCACCCCTGAAAATCGCAAGGACAGCCCGCCGACGGATCCGAGCCTGCCTTTCCGTCTTTATGAGGATTTCGACGCCGCCGCCGCCGGCATCAAAGTCAAGGTCAAGCTCACCGACTTCGAAGGCCTGCAGGCCGGGCGCACCCCGGTCATGTACAAAGGCATCCAGGTCGGCAGCCTGAAAACCCTGAAGATTGACCCGGACCTGTCCAGCGCCCATGCCGAGCTGACCCTCGATCCGCTCGCCGAAGACTACCTGGTGCAAGACACCCAGTTCTGGGTGGTCAAGCCGTCCATCTCCCTGGCTGGCATCACCGGCCTGGAGGCGTTGGTAAAAGGTAACTACATCGCCATCCGCCCCGGCGACAAAGGCAGCGCCCCGCAACGTGAGTACGTCGCGCGCGCCAAGGCACCACCTCTGGATTTGCGCTCCCCCGGCCTGCATATGGTGCTGTTCACCGATAACCTCGGCTCCCTGGATGTCGGCAGCCCGATCCTCTACAAACAGGTCAAGGTCGGTTCGGTGCAGAGCTACCAGTTTTCGCGCAAGAACAAGCAACTGGTGATCGGCGTCCACATCGAGAAGGAATACGAAAACCTCGTCAACGGTTCAACGCGTTTCTGGAACGCCAGCGGCGTCACCTTGACCGGCGGCCTCACCGGCGGCATTCAAGTGAAGAGTGAATCCCTGGCCAGCCTGATGGCTGGCGGTATCGCCTTCGAAACCCCGGAACAGAATGTGCCGTTGAAAAAACGTATCCCGCGTTTCCGCCTGTTTGCCGATCGCGAAGCGGCCAACCAGCATGGCACCCTGGTGACCATCAAGGTTGATCGCGCCGACGGCCTGCGCCCCGGCACGCCAGTACGCTTTAAAGGCCTCGACGTGGGCAAGATCGAGAACGTCGACCTCAGCGCCGACATGCAGTCGGTGCTGCTCAGTGCAAGGATCACCCAAGTAGCTGATCGGATCGCACGCAGCGGCAGCCAGTTCTGGGTGGTCAAGCCTGAGCTGGGCCTGATGAAAACCGCGAACCTGGAGACTTTGGTCACCGGCCAATACATCGAAGTGCAGCCCGCCGTGAAAAATGCCGGGCCGCAAAAGAGTTTCGTCGCGTTGGACAAACCACCGGAGGCTGTTCACCAGCAAGAAGGTCTGAGCCTGGTCCTCAGCGCCGCACGCCGTGGTTCGCTGAAGGAAGGCGTGCCGGTCACTTACCGTGAAGTCACCGTCGGTAAAGTCACCGGCTACGAACTGGGCCAAACCGCCGACCGTGTGTTGGTCCATATCCTGATCGAGCCTAAATATGCACCGCTGGTGCGCAGTGGCAGCCGCTTCTGGAATACCAGTGGGTTCGGTTTGGACTTCGGCTTGTTCAAAGGTGCGACGGTGCGCACGGAGTCCCTGGAGACGTTGGTGGCCGGTGGTATTGCCTTTGCCACGCCAGAGGGCGAGCGGATGGGCAACGCGGCGCGGCCGCAGCAGACGTTCCCGTTGTTTGACAAGTTTGAGGATGAGTGGCTGACCTGGGCGCCTAAAATCCCGCTCGGCAAGTAGACCGAGGCGCGGCCATCGCGGGCAAGCCCGGCTCCCACAGGGATATGCATTCCAATGTGGGAGCCGGGCTTGCCCGCGATGAGGCCCTCAACATCACTGCAAAACCCCAGCCCATAAAAAAGGCCGCGATCCATACAGATCGCGGCCTTTTGCATTTCAGCGCAGTGGCTTAAACCTCATCCAACTCCGGCTCATCGGCCTGCACATTCACCGTCGCCTTCACCACATCATGACGACGGATATACTTCCAGTCCGCCTCATCAATGTAGATACCATTCGGCCCGCTGCCGCCTTCCAGGTCGATCGCCACCTGGGCGGACACTTGCGGCTTCACACTGGCCAAAATCGGCACAAAGCCCAGTTGCAAACTGGTTTCCAGCAACGCCGCTTGGTTCTTCTCGTCGATGTCCGCCGCCTCATCGAGGTAGTACGGCAAACGCACGCGCCCGGCCTGGTCACGGTCCATCAGGTGCAGCAACAAGTACATGTTGGTCAGCGCCTTGATGGTCATGGTGGTGCCGTTGGACGCCGCGCCATCGATGTCAGTGTGGATCACCGGCTGGCCATGCACCTTGGTGATTTCGAACGCCAGCTCGAACAAGTCCTTGAGGCCCAACTGGTTATGGTTGGCAGCCACAAGACGGGCCAGGTATTCCTTGGCTTCTTCGTTCTTGTTGTCCTGCTCGGCGCTCTGGCTGAGGTCGAACACCGAAAGCGTTTCGCCTTCTTCATACTGGCCGGCACTGTGGATGATCTGGTCGATATGCTTGAGGGCTTCCTTGTTCGGCGCCAGCACGATGCGGAAGCTTTGCAGGTTCGATACCTGACGCTTGTTGATCTCGCGGTTAAACAAGGCCAACTGATGCTCAAGGCTGTCGTAGTCACTGCGGATATTGCGCAAGGTCCGCGCAATATCGGTAACCGCCGCACGGCGCGCCTTGCCGAGGGTCAGGGCTTCATCGGTGCGGTGGGCATAGGCGTTGATCAGCAGTTGCAGACGACGCTCCACGTCATCTTCGCTGTCGAACTTGGCCACGCCCTTGAGGCGCACCTGCGCATACAGCGCTTCGATCTGGCCATCAGCGCGCAATAAACCTTGCCAGCTGTCCTGGTAGTCATTGAGCAACGGCAACAGGTTGTCCATGGAGTCGTCGACCGGGTCCATGAACGGTGTGCCGAACGGCAAGTCGGCCGGCAACAACTGACGACGGCGCAGCGCGTCATCCAGCGTGCGTTGCTTGGCTTCCATATCGCCGATCTGACGGCCGACCAGTTGCAGCTTGGCCGACAACTGCTGGACACGCTCGGTGAAGGCATCACTGGAGCGCTTCAATTCGTCTTGCGCGGCTTCCATCTGCGCCAGGTTTTCCAGCTTCTCGCCTTCTTCCGCGCTCAGGGTTTGTGCGCGACGGAAGTCTTCCAGTGCCTTCTGCGCATCCAGCACTTGCTGGTACAGCGCTTCGGTCTGGGTCTTGCTCGCTGCACGGTCAGAGGCTACGGCCTGCTGGGTCTTGAGCTGCTTGAGTTCTTTTTCCAGGCGCTCTTTCTGATCGCGCAACGCCGCACGATCAGCCAGTGCCTGCAAGGCCGGTGGCTCGATATGGGAGATGTCGATGGACAGCCCCGGCACTTCAAATTTCTCGCCCTTGAAGCCATCGAGGATCTGCTCCAGGGATTTAACCCACTGGCCATCCTCATCCAGGGTGATGCCATGTTCACCCAGCGGCAAACTGAACAACGAACTGTTGAACAGGCGCATCAGACGCTCGACGTCCTGTTGTGAGAATTCTTCACGCAGTTTGGCGTAACTGTTGTTGTCGGCGTGGTCGAGCTGTTGCTTGACCGACTTCAGGCGTTTCTCCAGGTCGCGCAAGCGCTCATCCAGGTCCTCGGCGCTGAACTGACGGGATTGCGCCAGGGCGCCCGCCAATTCATCGTGGGCATCCTTGGCCGCCAGCAGTTGCTGCTCCAGTACCTTGACGTCATCGACCAGCGCAAAGCGATGCTTGAGCACCGACAACTCGCCCAGCCAGCGCTGGATGCCACTGATCTCGCGCTCCAGGCGCATGAGCTCCTGGGTGCCGCCACGCTGATCGTTTTGCAGCGCGTCCTGCTCGTTACGGTAGTGCTCGGCCTGGATGGTCAGCTCTTCCTTGCGCGCACTGGCGTAGTCCGACCAGGTGCCCAGCAATGAATCCAGCAAGGGCGACAGGCGATGCAATTTGCCGCGCAATACATCGCGCAAGCGCACGCCATTGGCGAGTGCCTCAACCAACGGCCCGGCAGCCACCAGCGAGTTGTAGTCCTGCTCCATGCGCCTCACATCACGGAAGGCTTCTTCGCACGCGGCGATGTAGTCCACGCTGCCGGAACGCAGGCTGTGTTCGAACGCATCCAGGAACAATTGCTTGAGCTTGGCCGCGGTGATTTCGCGCATGTGCAGCAGGTTGATAAACAGCGCGCGGAACGTCTTCAGGCTCTGTTCGCTGGTGGAACGCAGCGGAATCAAGGTCAGGTCCAGCGGGATTGACGTGTGCCCGCCCACCAGCAAACGGCGCAGCTCGTCCGGCTTGAGTTCGTAGGCTTTCAGGCCTTCGCGCTCAAGGTTGGTGAACAACTCTTTCTGACGCAGGCAGGTGTCGTTCTTCTGGTAATGCGCCAAGTCCAGCTTGCCGGCATAGGCAAAGAACTGGTGACCGAAACCACCACCCGGGCCGCGCCCGACCACGCCGATCACGTGCGGGCCGTGGGGCAGCGAGACTTCCACGAGGATGTAGCTGGTGTCGGTGGCAAAGTAGAAGCGCCGCGATTGTTCCAGGGTGTACTTGCCGAAACTCATGTCCGACATGCGCGCCAGGATCGGGAACTGCAAGGCGTTGATCGACGCAGATTTACCCAGGTTATTCGCGCCGTACACCGACAACGGTTCTTCCAGCGGGAACAAGCCCAGGCTGTAACCCGCGGTGTTCAATAGGGCGAAGCGGCGGATGCCGTAGCGTTCCTTACTCATGCGTCGGTCTCCTGTTCTTCGGCAATGGCGCGGGCCAGGGCGTCTTCTTCGCTGCCTTCGGCAAAGTCACTCAAGTCCAGCGGGTCATCGGTTTTCAGCAGTTTTTCATCGCTGTCTTCGTCGATGATCACCGGCGCCGGCAGTGGCAACACGCTGTGCACGCTGGCGGCCAGGTCACGGTCCTGCTGCACCGACAGGCACACATCGAGGAAGCGGTGCATCGGCGGCAGGAAGCGATAGATGCCGTTGTCTTCGCTGGCAAACCCCAGTTGGGTCATGCGGCGCATGATTTTTTCTTCGAGCTCTTCCTGGGTCTGCACTTCGGCCTGGATAAACAGGTCGCGGTACTTTTCCAGCAACGATGGCAATTCATCGCGGCCCAGGCTGCCACCGTCGAGCACGGCGATCGGGTCGCGGCCCTGGTCGGCCAGGTGTTCGACGATGATGAAGGTGAACAGCGCCAGGCGTTGCGCGGTCTTGTTGACCTGCGCCGCAGCCACGGCAGTGTCTGGCACAAAGTAATAGAAACCGCGTGTGTCACACACCAACTCAAAACCCAGGGCCTTGAACAACGTGCGGTACTGGTCCTGGAAATTAGACAACTGCGCGTACAGCTCCGGGTCGCGGCGGCTGACGTGGTAACCCTTGAACAGCTCGCGAAAGATCGGTGCCAGCTGGGACAGTTCGGATAGATCAAGATGCATAAGGCGTGCTCGCAGAATTCTCGGTGGCATCGGTGCCAGCCGGGAGCAGGGCGAATGAGCGCAGGCTGACCTGGTGCTCGTGTGTGTGGTAGTCGCGGCGTTCCAGGCGTTCGCGCTTGAAGCGTTTTTCGCGCGAGAGCCGTGAGAACCAGTACAGCAATTCGTCGGTGGCGCCGTCCGGTTCCTGCTCCAGCAGCCAGGTCATCAGGTCCGGCATCGGCAGCGCATCTTCGCAGCGTTCGAGCATTTCCTTGACCGTGCGCGGCGCGCGTTGGGCTTCGCCCTTATGGGATTTGTGCGCCTTGGGAAAACGCGCCGGTTTCGGCTCGAAATTGGCCAAGGCATACACGTACGCTTCGACCTGGCTGGCACTGCCCAGGAAGGTACTTTGCGGGCGGGTAAACATTGGCATCGCCGCTTGCGGCACCGCGTCCAGGCCTTTACGGCGAATGGCCGACAAGGCCAGCGCCGCGCCACGGGTCACGGCGTTGTGGCGGCGCGCTTCCTCGCGCAGCGGCAGCAGCAGTTCGCGGGCATGGCGCAAGGTCAGCTGGGCGCTGGTTTGCATTTCGAGAATGCGCGCGTGGGTGCGCAGCAGCATGTCGTCGTCGACCAGATGGCCGAGGCGCTGCTGCTCGGTGAGCATGCGCAGCAGCACATTCTCGACCTTGCGCACGCCTTGCTCGAAGGCGCCGTCGGCGTTCACCAGTTGGATCATCGGTTCGACGTATTCGTCCCAGGTCGCCAATACCTCCGCGTAACGCTGGCGCAACGGGATCTGCCGGTCGCTGGTCTTGGCACGGTCGGCCACGGCCGCCAGGGCCTGTTCGTCGTTGGCGAGTTTTTTCAGCACGTCCCGCACGCGCATGTCCAGCAAGCGCAGTTGGCGGGCCAGGTCGTGGCCATCACGGATGTCGAAGGCGTCCTGGATATAACCGGCCAGGCGCTCGAGGTGGCGCAGGTAGGCTTCGATTTCCAGGCACAGGCCAAGCCGGTGCTCCTTGCGAAGATAGGCGAGGAAGTCGTGGATCTGTGCGTTGAGCTCGAAACGGTTCGGGCTCTTGGCGACAGGCACCAGGATATCCAGGCGAATCCACACGTCCAACAGGCTGGTGATGTCCTGTGGCGTGCTGTCCAGTTGTTGGGCCGCCAGTTGTGCGCGCAACTCGCCCAGGCTCAAGGTGCCTTGGTCGAAGTGTTCGCACAGTGGCTCAAGCAGGGCCCAGTGTTCGGCGAGGGCGCGCAAGACGCGCTTGGGTTCGATCATCGGAATGGCCGGCTGGTTGGCGAATAAAAGTCGCGATTGTACTGCATCAGGCGCGGGATTTATCCACAGCCGGTCAGTGCGCAGTGGGCGATTGTTACCGAACAGCGGTAGAATCCCCGCTCTTTAGTTATCCACAAGTGGCCGAGCTGTGCTTATCGAGTCCCGACGTCGCGCTTACTTGACCGCCATGCAGGTGGTCAACTGGCTGCCCCGCACCGAACTGCCGTTTGCCGCCCCGTCGCGGCCCGAGCTGTTGCAGGCGCTTGAGCCCTATGAGGCGTTCGAGGTGTCGGGCGAGGAAGCCGCTGCGCCGGTGGCGGTGGTCAAACCCACGCCTGAGGCTCGCCCCGCTGTCGAGCGCGTGAAGGTTGAAGTGCCGCGCCCGGCGCCCGTGGCCAAGCCCGTGGCGGCCGAAGCGCCAGCGCCGGTGGCCAAGGCTGCGGTGGTGCCGCCGCCACGTTTCGCCCTGCAGTTACTGCGGGCCGGGCGCTGCCTGCTGCTGGTGGAACTGCCCACCGGCGAACGTTTTCAGACCCGCGACCCGGCCTACATGCTGCTAAAAGACATGCTGCGCGCCGCCGGCCTGCCCGACAGCCCGCAAATCGTCGGCGACCCCGTGCGCTGGCCGCTGCTGGTGCGCGGCAACATGGACCAGGGCCCGGACGCCGCACGGGATTTCGTCCAGGGTTTTGTCTCGGCGCGCCTGGAAGACGAACCCTGCGTATGCCTGTGGCTGATCGGCCTGCCCGCCGTGCGTTTTGCCGGTGAAGCGAATGCCGAAGCCTGGTATCGCGAGATGCAGGTCGAAGGCCTGGGCTCGGTATGGGCCTTGCCGGGCCTGGAATTATTAATGGAAGAGCCACAGCGTAAGGCTGATGTCTGGCAAGCCATGCGCCGGCTGATGGCGCGCTGGAAAAGTACCGATGAGTGAAGCTTTATCGTTCCGCCCGATGACCGAGGCGGACCTCGATGCCGTACTTAAGATTGAATACGCGGCGTTCAGCCATCCCTGGACCCGTGGGATTTTTCTCGATGGGCTGGGCAAGTACCAGATCTGGCTGATGTTTGAAGGTGAGCAGCAGGTGGGCCACGGTGTGGTGCAGATCATCCTGGATGAGGCGCACTTGTTGAATATCACCGTCAAACCGGAAAACCAGGGCCGTGGCCTGGGGTTGGCGCTGCTGGAGCACCTGATGTCCCGCGCTTACGCCGCCAGTGCGCGTGAGTGCTTCCTGGAAGTGCGCGACAGCAATACCGGCGCGTTTCGCTTGTATGAGCGTTATGGTTTCAACGAAATCGGCCGTCGTCGCGATTACTACCCGGCCGTGGGTGGCCGCGAGGATGCCGTCGTGATGGCCTGTACTTTAGTTGACTGAACGCTGAACCCCTGTGGGAGCGGGCTTGCTCGCGAATGCGGTGGATCAGTTTAAGATATATCGACTGACACACCGCATTCGCGAGCAAGCCCGCTCCCACATTTTGAACTGTATGGTGTCAGCGGTTACCGTCTATCGGGTCAATATCCGCCAGTTCCGCCTCGTCCAGGCCATTGCCACCGCCAATCTCGTCCTCATCCACAATGCTCAGGTCATAATCCGCCGGATTATCCTCACCGGCCTCACGAGCATCCCGGGCGCCATCCTCAGGGATCAGCGTTTCAGGGCTCATGTCATCATCCGTGGGCTCATGATCGTCGGTCGAAGCCCCGGTCATGCCGGCTTCACGTACCCGTTCGTCGGGCATCAGGTGTTCGCGCTCGCGGCGCGGCAGCTCATCACCGATTTGTGCGGTCGGCTCTTGCTCGTCAAAATCCAGCTCGCGCATCTCGCCCATGCGGTCTTCGTTGTCATCAATCGGTTCGGGCTGTGTAGCGCCGTAGGGACGTCGTGATTCAGTCATGGCCAATCCTCATACTGTGGGGCTTATAGTGTGTGGACAGGCACGGCTCCCTAAAGATTCAAGCTAATTGCGCCTGGGCGTGACCCGGACGAGCGGTTGTCTGTCACAAAGCTGCGCATCATTCCTGAGGCTTTCCCTGATGAACGAACTACAAGACCTGCTTGATAACAACGAACGCTGGGCGGATGCGATCAAACAGGAAGATCCCGAATTCTTCGCCAAGCTCGCCCGCCAGCAAACCCCGGAATACCTGTGGATCGGCTGCTCCGACGCCCGCGTTCCGGCCAACGAAATCGTCGGCATGCTGCCCGGCGACCTGTTCGTGCACCGCAACGTGGCCAACGTGGTGCTGCACACCGACCTCAATTGCCTGTCGGTGATCCAGTACGCGGTGGACGTGCTCAAGGTCAAACACATCCTCGTCACCGGCCACTACGGCTGCGGCGGCGTGCGTGCGTCGATGCAGGACCGCCAGTTCGGCCTGATCGACGGCTGGCTGCGTACTATTCGCGACCTTTACTACGAAAACCGCGAGGTGCTGGCCCAGTTGCCCACCGAAGAGGAGCGGGTGGACCGCATGTGCGAGCTCAATGTGATCCAGCAGGTCGCCAACGTCGGCCACACCAGCATTGTGCAAAACGCCTGGCACCGCGGGCAGAGCCTGTCGATTCACGGCTGCATCTACGGCATCAAGGATGGCCGCTGGAAGAGCTTGAACACCACCATCAGTGGCTTTGAGCAACTGCCGCCGCAATATCGCCTGCGCCCACTGGGCGAAGCCTAAGGCCGTTTGCGCATCCGCCACTGGGCCATGAACGCCTCACCTTCGGCGTTCAACTTCTCTTTGGCGCCGGTGATCCAGCCCCGGCAGTTCAGCTCGCCGCATTGGCAGGCGAACTGCCGGAACAGCGCATCCTCGGTGGTGGCGTAATCCATCGTCAGCAAGGTGCCAGGCGCAATAGGCTGTACGGTCCAGACCTCCAGGTACGTGGCATCGAAAAACACGTTCGGATTGCACGAGTGCAACATCAGACGGGTGAACCACGGGTCATACAGGTGAATGCGTGACGAGAGTTGCAAGGTGTGCGCACGTCGCTCGCTCAAGGCATAGCCGGACACTCTGGCAATGCGCACGCGGGTGTCAAAGGCGACGCAGGCCTTGAGTGCGGCCCCCATTCCATTTGCGTCGCGTACGACCTGGAAGTGCCGGGTCGAGGGGTAGCCTTGTTCTGCGAGCACCGTCTTGAAGGGGTAAAGGCAGTCACTCACAGCGGTTTTAGCCTTATCCATGGCTTGAGTTTTCATAACTCTCCTGGGTTAGGCTGCATCGACCTGCGATGGGGTCTGACTTCCAGTCTTGCAGCGGATGGGTGCCGTTCAAGACTCGCCGAAGTTGTAGCCGATTTCTACTGTCAGATCTGACAGTAGAAATCGGTTATATTTTGTACGATTTACAGCGCCGGAGCGGTAACAGCGGGGATCGGGGCGGCGTCTTTCAGCTGTTTCAACTGCGCCTTGATGGGCGGGGTAGCGCATTTGGCGTTGGCTTGTTCCGGAGTCAAATTGCGTACCGATGTGTAGAACAGCTCACAGGTCTGCTCCTTGCGCGTGACTTGCCAGGTATTCATGCACGCCTTGAGCAACACATTCGGGTCACTGGCGGGTTTCTGGCCCATGCCGGCCTGCCAGCAGGCGGCGCTCAAGTCTTGGCCCATCACTTTCAAACCGGCCTCATCGGCTTTTTGTTCATTGCCGTCATAGCTGGCCGGATCCGCCGCATACCAGATGTAACTCGGGTGGTTGGAGCCCAGTACCGACACCGTTTTACCGGCAGTCGGGCTGATCTGCGCCAGGCCCAGCACAGGAACGGTCTGGCCGTACTGTTGCTTGATCCAGTTACGCACCGGTGCGCCGAACGCGACCATCGGCAATGAGCCGTTGGCACGCAGGCTCAGTTCCTTGACCATGCGGGTCTGGTAGTCGGCAAAGTAGCTGTAGACGTTTTCCAGGTCCTTGCCCGCATTGGAAGGTGCGGCGATCGGCGCAATGTCGATGATGGTCTGGTAGGCCGGTGTTTCCGTGGCCGGGATGCCATTGTCCGTGAGCAAGGTGGCCCAGCGGTCGGTGGTGGCCGATTCCAGGTAGTCCTGGGCCTGGGTCAGCGAGTAGTCGGGCGGGAAGTGCAGCAGTTCGATGCTCTTGCGGTTTTCCAGGGCCATGCCCAGTGGCAGGAACAAGTACCAGTTGTAGGCCCATTTGCCGTCGCTGTTAAGTTTGCTGGCGCCCTGATACGCCAGGTCGGCGGTGTTGAGCAGCGTGGTCAGGGGCTGGCCGTAATGCTCCGGCACGCCGCTGAAGGTGGCTGAGACCTGGCCGTCATGGGTTTTCACACTGACCTTGGCACGGCTGTACCCGTCGCGCTGCAGGCTCTGGTTCAAATAGTGCTCGGCGGTCTGCTCCAGCGTCCATGGCCGAAAGCAGATCACGTTGCAATTATTGGGGAATGCGAACAGTTGGGTGACGCGTTGCGTGCTGCCCAGTGGTACTTCGATGTCGGCCTGTACGACCGCACTGGCCAGCAGTGCGGCCAGGGTGAAGGACAGCCTGGTCGGTTTAAACATAGTTGGTTCCTTGTCAGCGAAAGCCCGTCTGCGCGGGGTGAAAGCCCACTTGCACACAGTAGCGGTTGACCAGGAAAACCGCGTGCTAAATCGCCAGGCATGTCGCTATTGGATAAGAAAACCTACCGGTTGAACTGCAAGGCGTTGCTCAAATCGCCCATGGGCTTCTGGCCGCGGGCGATCATCGCGTCATCACGCTGCTTGAGGCCGTCCAGTGTCTCCAGCTGGAACACGCGGGTGATCAAACGCAGGATCGACGCGGTGTCGTAAACCGTATGGTCCACCGTGCCTTTGCGTGCAAACGGCGACACCACCAATGCCGGAACCCGCGTGCCCGGGCCCCAGCGATCGCCTTTGGGCGGTGCCACGTGGTCCCACCAGCCGCCGTTTTCATCGACAGTGACGACCACCACCATGTTTTTCCACTGCGGGCTCTCTTGCAGCACTTTCAAGGCGCGCGCGATATGGCGGTCGCCCGAGGCCACATCGGCGTAGCCGGCGTGCATGTTCAGGTTGCCCTGGGGCTTGTAGAACGTCACGGCGGGCAGCTTGCCGGCCTGGGCATCGGCGAAGAACTTGTTGGTGCCGGAATCATCGCCCAAACCGCCGTCACGCAAGCGCTTGTCACGCTCTGCACGGTTTTGCGGGCCTTGTTGCTTGAAGTAGTTGAACGGCTGGTGGTGGTACTGGAAGTTCGGAATCTTCGGGATGCCGCCCGAGTCCTTGAACTGGTCCAGGGTCGCCTGCCAGGCACCGGCGTACCAGGCCCAGTCGACGTTCTTTTTCGACAGTTTGTCGCCAATGTGTTCGTGGGTTTGCGGCACCAGCACGTTGGGCAGATCGGGTTTGGAGTAGTCCGGGTTTTGCGGGTCGCGGATCCAGGTCGGCCAATACGGCGGCGCCAGGGTATTCACGCCGTAGCCGTCCGGTGTCAAGGCACTGGGGCCGAACTGCGGCGGGCCGCTCATGGCGCTGGCCGGCGACTTGTCCAGCGGCTTGAGACGCGGGTCGGTGGGGTCATCGCTTTGCAGCGTGGCTATTTGCGCTTTGGCCACCGATTGTGCGGCATTCGGATAAAACGGCGCGGTGGCGCTGATCAGGTACTGGTGGTTGAGGAACGAGCCACCGAAAGCGCCCTGGAAGAAGTTGTCGCACAGCACAAACTCTTTGGCCACGTCCCACAGGCGCAGGGAATAACGGGTCTGGGCGTAGTAACCCATCACCAGGCCGCCGGAATCGGCCCAGGCGACAAAGTTGTCGTTCTTGCCGCCATTGATCTGCATCTGATTCTGATAGAACACGTGCCACAAGTCGCGGGTGACCAGGCTCAGCGGCAGGTCCTCGGCATTCGGGCCTTTTAGGGCGAATGGCGCATTGGGCAGGTTTTCCTGGAATTGCACTTCGCTGGGGTAAGTCACCCCGTCCACGCTTTGCGGGCCCACTTGCAACACGCCGCCCCAGGCCGGTGGCAGGCTGGTCAGCAAGCTGCCATCACGGTCACGTTGCTGCACGTCGGCTGCGGAGAGCGACGACAGTGGTTTTTCCAGGCCCGGGAAGTCTGCGAACAGGTTGTTGAAGCTGCGGTTCTCGGCGTAGATCACCACGACTGTCTTCACCTGCTCGTGCAAGGCTTTGTCCAGCTCTTGCGGCGTCAGTGGTCGCACCTCTGGCTTGCCAGGTGCGTCATTGGTGCTGCCGCAGGCACTCAAGGTCGCGCCAACCCCCAGCACCGCCGCGCCCCCGAGGAAACGCCGACGGCTGGTGTCCACGGCCGGCTGGGTTACGGAATCGGGAGAAGGGCGGTCTTCGTGCTCGTCACTCATTGCTGGGCGTTCCTGCTGGCTGATTGTTGCAAGATATTTCGCAGGACGGTAGCAATGCAATGTGACGGAACGAAGACAGCGGTTAGAAAGCTAAAGGGTAGTCACAGCAAGTGCAGCGCCAGTTGGCTGCCCGCGCGCAAGTACTCGACTTGAGCCGTCAACGCATCCTTGACGATGGCCTCGCCTGTGTCGGTCAGCTTGGCTTTTTTGGCATCGATGACCGTGGTTTGCAAAAGCTGCATCGCCACGTCCATCACTTTTTGGAAGGCTGTCACGTTATTGTGCAGGCCAAACTCGTTGACGACGGCAGCCATACGCCGATCGGCATCGTCTCGCAGAGCTTTGTACTCGACGAACGACACGTGGTCGTCCTTGTAAATATCATTGATCAACTCTTCCAGTGATTTGGACAGGGGCGTCATCGGATTTTCCTTGGCGTTTGTGGGTGGTAATCCAAGGCAGGTTAATCAAAGGCGCGGGGGAGAGAAGTCAGAGGCTGTCACTGCAATGAGTGGGAAAGCCTCTACACATTTCATCGGAAAGCGCGCTTTGATGCCCTACGGCATCACCGGCGGCAAATACTTCAACGTCGTCCCCAGCGCCCACAGCAGGAACAACACCAGCGGCGTGTGCACCAGCAACTGCACAAACGAAAACCCGATCAGATCCCGTGCCTTCAGCCCCAGCACGCCCAGCAGCGGCAGCATATAAAACGGGTTGATCAGATTCGGCAGCGCCTCAGCCGCGTTATAGATCTGCACCGCCCAGCCCAGGTGGTATTGCAGGTCATTGGCCACTTGCATCACGTAAGGCGCTTCAATAATCCACTTGCCACCGCCCGACGGGATAAAGAAGCCCAGCACCGCCGAGTACACGCCCATCAACAGCGCGTAAGTGTCGTGGGAGGCGATGGAGGTGAAGAACAACGAGATATGGTGCGCCAGGGTCTGGCCGTCACCACCTTTAACCACGGTCATCAACGCGGCGATCGAGCCGTACAACGGAAACTGGATCAGCACGCCCGTGGTGGTCGGTACGGCACGCGCCACCGCATCCAGGAAGCTGCGCGGGCGCCAGTGCAGCAGCGCGCCGACCATGATGAACAGGAAGTTATAGGTGTTAAGCCCCGAAATCGCGCTGATCGCAGGTTTAGTGGAGAACTCATGGAACAACCAGCCAGCCGCCAGCAAGGCCAGCAGGATGGTCAGCAGCGGGCTGTGTTCCAGCCATTCGCCCGGGCGCGTCGGCGGTTGTGGTTTAGGCATATTAAAGGCCGGGTCAACACCACACGCCTTGGCATCACGGGCACTGTTCGGTCCTGGCGCAGTGGCATAGGCGATGATCAGCGACACCACGATCAGCGCCAGCAACAACACGCCCGATTGCCACAGGAAGATGGTCTCGGTGAACGGGATCATCCCGGTGATCGACAGGATCGACGGCGGCAAACTGGCCGGGTTGGCCTGCAACTGCGCCGCCGATGACGACAGCCCCAGTGCCCACACTGCGCCCAAACCCAAATAAGCCGCAGCCCCGGCAGCGCGGTAATCCATGCGCAAATCCGTGCGACGGGCCAGGGCGCGCACCAGCAGACCGCCGAACACCAGGGACAAGCCCCAGTTGAGCAAAGAGGCGACCATGGAAATCAACGCGACCCACGCCACCGCCGAGCGGCCATTCTTGGGGATACGTGCCAGGCGGTCGATCAGCTTTACGGCAGGAGGCGAACTGGCCACCACATACCCGCCGATCACCACAAAGGCCATCTGCATGGTGAACGGGATCAGGCTCCAGAACCCGTCGCCAAACGCCTTGGCGGCTTCGGTCGGCGCGGCGCCCATGCCCAGGGTCGCCACGGCAACAATGATCACCGCCAGGGCGGCAAACACCCAGGAGTCCGGAAACCAGCGTTCGGCGAAGTTGGAGCAGCGCAGGGCAAATCGGGCATAGCGGCTTTCTTCGATAGCATCGGCCACGAGTCTTTCCTCTTGTATTTATTATGGGTGTTGGCAGTTTTACGGCATGTTCCGCTACGGGCATTGATATGGGAATGCAGTTATCTTCATCGATCCATGAGGAAAACAAATATATCTGCCGCGATTGCCATCACTGGGCGCAGCTCATAACCTGCACGCCATTTTGTTTGCCTGCCGAGCCTCCACATGACTGCCACCTTTTCCCCACGGGCGCAGCGTTTTTCCCCTTCCGACTACAAAACCCTGGGCCTGGCCGCCCTCGGCGGCGCGCTGGAAATCTACGACTTCATTATCTTTGTGTTCTTTGCGCTGACCCTCAGCCAATTGTTCTTCCCGCCGGAAATGCCCGAATGGCTGCGCCTGCTGCAAAGCTTCGGCATCTTCGTCACCGGCTACCTGGCGCGCCCGCTGGGCGGCATCCTGATGGCGCACTTCGCCGATCACTTGGGGCGCAAACGCGTGTTCAGCCTGAGCATCCTGATGATGGCCTTGCCGTGCCTGCTGATTGGGATCATGCCCACCTACGCGCAAATCGGTTATTTCGCCCCGCTGATCCTGTTGGCCCTGCGCGTGCTGCAAGGCGCCGCAGTGGGCGGCGAGGTGCCCAGCGCCTGGACCTTCGTCGCCGAACACGCGCCGCGACACCACCGAGGCTACGCCCTGGGCTTCCTGCAAGCCGGGCTGACCTTTGGCTACCTGCTCGGTGCACTCACCGCCACCTTGCTCGCGCAGATCTTCAGCCCCGCCGAGATCCTCGACTACGCCTGGCGCTTCCCGTTCTTGCTCGGCGGCGTGTTCGGTGTGATCGGCGTATGGCTGCGCCGCTGGCTCAGCGAAACCCCGGTGTTCCTCGAAATGCAGGCCCGCCGCCAGGCTGCCGCTGAAATGCCATTGCGCACCGTGCTGCGCGACCATCGCGCCGTGTTGCTGCCGGCGATGATCCTCACCTGTGTCCTGACCTCGGCAGTCGTGGTGTTGGTGGTCATCACGCCCACCATGATGCAAAAAACCTTCGGCATGAGCCCCAGCCACACCTTCGCCCTGAGTGCGCTGGGTATCGTCTTCCTCAATATCGGCTGCGTACTCGCCGGTTTGCTGGTCGACCGCATCGGCGCCTGGCGCGCAGTGCTGGTCTACAGCCTGTTGCTGCCAATAGGCATTGCGGTGCTGTACGCCAGCCTGATCAGCGGCGGCGTGTGGCTGGGCGCGGCGTATGCCGTGGCGGGCTTGAGTTGCGGCGTGGTAGGCGCGGTGCCGTCGGTGATGGTCGGCCTGTTCCCGGCGCAGGTGCGGGTGTCGGGAATCTCCTTCACCTACAACATTGCTTACGCACTGTGGGCGAGTACGACGCCACTGTTGCTGATCGCGTTGATGCCGACCAGCCCGTGGATTTGCGTGGGGTATTGCGGGGTGATGGGCGCGGTGGGGGTGGCGAGTGTGGCGCTGTTTGGCAAGCGCCACCCAGTAAACGTTGTTACAAATGGCACCTGGGGCCATTAATTGACGGGTAGGGGAGGCGCTCCTATAGTCACGTCCATTCCTGACGAGCACATCTACCCCCATGACTCAGACCGCCTATATCAACCCTGCAATCCTGTTCTGGTCTCGCCAGCGGGCGGGGCTGTCTGAGGCGCAGGTTGCCAAAGGCCTCATGGTCAAATTGGAAAGGCTGAAGGAGTGGGAAGGCGGCCAGAGCCTTCCCTCTTTTCACCAGGCACAAAAATGGGCTGCCATTGTGCACGTCCCTTTCGGCTATCTTTTTCTCCGGGCTCCTCCTCCCGAGCATCTTCCTCTTCCAGACCTGCGGACCCTGGGTGGCGTTTTACCAGACAAGCCCAGCTTGAACCTAATGGACACAGTGAAAGACGTGCTCCGCAAGCAAGACTGGTACTTGGAATACTTGCAGGATCATGAGCGTTCACCTCTGCCCTTCGTGGGAAGCTTCACTAGCCGTTCGGCCATCAAAGATGTGGTTGCAGATATTCGTCGCGTACTTGGCGTCACGGATGCTTTTGCTCGAATGGGTTATGAAGACTATGTCAGAGCTTTGGTGAGTGGTGCAGAAGAGGCCGGGATTCTCGTCATGCGCAGTGGTGTTGCTTTGGGCAATACCCACAGGAAACTTGATGTCAGTGAGTTTCGAGGATTTGCGATCAGCAATCCTATGGCGCCTGTGGTTTTCATCAACAGCGCGGACGCGCCAACGGCACGCCTTTTTACTTTAATGCATGAACTGGCGCACATCTGGATTGGCAGCACGGGCGTGTCTGATGGCAGCAATCAGAGTGCCCGTCAGGAGGAAGCATTTTGCAACGCCGTGGCGGGAGAGTTTCTGGCGCCGGAAAATGTTTTTCGAGCGCATTGGGGTTCGGATGTCCACTGGGAAGAAAACTTGGGGCCATTGGCTGGACGTTTTCGCGTCAGTACATTGGTGATTGCCCGTCGTGCCCGTGACCTTGGCTACATCAGTAATGATCAATACGGCACTTACTACCGTCGGATCTTGCAGGAGTATCGAGATAAAGAGGGTAGTGGAGGGGATTACTACCGCACAGCGGCTATCAGGAACAGTACCCGGTTGAGCAAGGCCGTTCTCGCAGAAGCGCAGAGCGGGCGGATTTTGTTGCGAGACGCAGGAAAACTGTTGGGTGTGCAGCCAGCCAAGTTGAAAACTTATGGGATGAAGCTATCGGCATGAAGCATCTATTGGATTCGAATACGTTGATCGAGGCCAAGAACCGTTATTACGCGATGACCATTTGCCCAGGCTATTGGGCCTGGATACTGCAGCAGCATCAGGCGTTGGAAATTGCCAGTATTGTTCCGGTTCGTGACGAGTTAGCCAAAGGCAATGACGAGTTGACGCAGTGGGTAAAGGGTAATTCCAGCTTGTTTGAAAATTCGAATGATCAACAGACCCAAGCAGCCTTTGGGAATATCGTCTCAAGAATTGCTGAACAGGTATCGGTAATGAAGGCTGGTGCGCTGGAGGAGTTTCTTGAGGGCGCAGATGCCTGGCTGATAGCCAAGGCTATGACGACAGGGGCGGTAGTTGTCACGCATGAAGTCTATAACCCTGACATCAAGCGCAAGTACACCATTCCTAATGTCTGCTCGCTGTTTGGCGTCCCCTATATGAACACCTTTGAATTGCTCGATAAACTCGACGCTCGTTTCGTTTTACATCACTGACAAAGTGAGGGGGAAGATGGCTTCCCCTCGATGTGGCGTCTTCAGGTCAAAAAGTGCCAGAGCAGCAGCGTACCGACCAGCCCTACCACCGAAACAATGGTCTGCAACACCGACCATACCCAAATCGTCTGTTTCAGTTGCAAACCAAAGTACTCACGCACCATCCAGAACCCGGCGTCGTTGACGTGGCAGAAGAACACCGAGCCCGCGCCGATCGCCAGCGCCACCAATGAGCTCTGGGTTGCGGCCAGCCCGGCCATCATCGGTGCGAGGATGCCCGCCGTGGTGGTGGTAGCGACCGTCGCCGAGCCGGTGGCCTGGCGCAGGGCCACGGCAATCAGCCAGGCCAGCAGCAGATACGGCATGTGCGCGCCTTCGGCGATCTTGCTGATGGTCTGGCTGACGCCGGCGTCCAGCAGGGTTTGCTTGAGGCCGCCGCCGGCGCCGATGGTCAGCAGTAACACGGCGATGGGCGCGAGGGCTTTGCGCAGGGTGTTGCCGACTTCGGCACGCGGCATGCCGGCGGCCCAGCCCAGGCAGATGACGGCAGCGATCACGGCCAGGCCGAGGGCGATCAGCGGTTCACCGAGGAACTTCAAGGTCAGGCCGACGGTACTTTCGGCTGGCAACGCGACTTTGGCCAAAGTGCTGCCGAGCATTAAAATCACCGGCAACAAAATGATCAGCAGCGACACACCAAAGCTCGGCTGGCGCGGCGCCTTGGGCGGTGCGCTGAACAGCGCGCCGATGTCGGCCGGCTCATCCACGTGCAGGCGCTTGGACAGCCAGTTGCCATAGAGCGGGCCAGCGAGAATCACTGCCGGCACCGCCAGGCAGAAGCCCAGCAACATGGTCAGGCCCAGGTCGGCGTGCAACGCGCCCACCGCAATCAACGGCCCCGGATGCGGGGGCATGAGGGCGTGCAGGGTGGTCATGCCCGCCAGCGCCGGGATGGCAATTTTCAGCAGTGGCTGGTTCGAACGTTTGGCCATCACGAAGATAATCGGCACCATCATCACCAGGCCGACTTCGAAGAACAGCGGCAATCCAATCACCATGGCCACCAGCGCCATCACCCACGGCAGTGACTTGCCTTTGCCCAACCCGAGCAAAGTGGTGGCGATGCGGTCGGCCGCGCCGGATTCGGCCATCAGCGCGCCGAGCATCGAGCCCAGGGCGATGATAATCCCGGCTTCACCGAGAATCGCCCCGGCGCCTTTGCTGAAGGCTTTAGCGACTTCTTCCGGCGGCAACCCGGCGCCCACGCCGGCGATGAACGTGCCGATCAGAATCGACAGGAACGGCGGCAGCTTGGTGGCGCTGATCAACACAATGATGCTGGCGATGGCCAGCAGAACGCAGAACATGAGGCGGGTGTCGTGAACCATCCACGCGGCAGTCGATAACTCCAAAACGGGACTCCTTATCGAACAGGTTGGCTAATTTGTTTCTTTTTGTTTCCTGCTCGAAAAGCATACCTGATAGAACTGCCGCGGCGCATGCATGGGCGATTTTGGTGCGCTCAATCTAACAATGAGCTGGTGGGCGCGTGACAAGTTTGCAAGGTATGCGCGGTAATTTGGCCTATAGCTCTATGATCAACGGCCTACACACCATGAGGACATGCCATGAGCGCAGGACACAGCCACGCCCAAGTACGCGCCGGCCACGAGCGCAAGTTATGGATGGCCCTGGGGCTGACCGGCAGCTTCATGATTGCCGAGGTTATCGGCGCGTTTGTCACCGGTAGCCTGGCGCTGTTGTCCGACGCCGCGCACATGATGACCGACGCCCTGGCCCTGGCGATTTCCCTGGTGGCCATTCAGGTCGCCAAGCGTGCGGCCGACCGCAAGCGCACTTTTGGTTATGCGCGTTTCGAGATCCTGGCGGCGGCCTTCAATGCGCTGCTGCTGTTCGCCGTGGCGTTTTATATCCTTTACGAGGCCTATCAACGGTTGCAGGCACCGGCTGAAATCCAGTCCACCGGCATGTTGGTGATTGCAGTGCTGGGGCTGATCGTCAACCTGATCTCCATGCGCCTGCTCAGCGCTGCCAGCGGTGAAAGCCTGAATGTGAAGGGCGCTTATCTGGAGGTCTGGAGCGATATGCTCGGTTCCATCGGCGTGATGATTGCGGCGGTGGTGATCATGTTTACCGGCTGGGGCTGGGTGGACTCCGTGGTGGCGGCGGCGATTGGTTTCTGGGTGTTGCCACGCACCTGGACGCTGCTCAAGGAAAGCATGAACGTCCTGCTGCAAGGTGTGCCGGACGGCATCGATATCGATCAGGTTGAGCAGGCCATTCGCGGCGTGCCTGGGGTCAAGGACGTGCACGACCTGCATATCTGGGCGCTGACCAGCGGCAAGAATGTGCTGAGCACGCATTTGGTTGCGGATCAATCGCAAGGCACTGAGCAACAAATCCTCACGCGAGTGACGGAATTGCTGCACGAACAATTCGATATTTCCCACGTCACCTTGCAGGTCGAAGGCGAAGGTTTTCATCACGACGCCCCTGACGAGGTGCACGCCTGAGGCCGTGCCTGTCGGATTTGTAATGTTCGCTCACACCGCTCTGATAAGTCGCGAAAGCTACATTGCCCCCGCTGGGAAACCTCAGCGACTTCATGGGCGTGGAACTCTCGTTATGGCACTTTCTTTTAGAACACTTTTGGCGGCAGCAGCGTTGTGGGTAGCGGCGAACGCCGCCCAGGCTCAAACCCTCACTCTCGATTCAGCCCTGCAAACCGCCTTCGCCAACAACCCCGACCTGGCCGCCGCGCAATGGGAAATCGACATCGCCGAGGGCGGCCGCCAGCAGGCGGGTTTGATCCCCAATCCAGTGGCTTCCTGGGATGCCGAAGACACCCGCCGCAACTCGCGCACCACCACGATAAAACTCAGCCAGACATTAGAGCTGGGTGGTAAGCGTGGGGCGCGTATCGATGTGGCAATGCGCGCTCAGGATGCCGCCGCGTTGACGTTGGAGCAACGTCGCAACGGCCTGCGCGCTGATGTGATCGACAGCTACTACGGCGCCCTGCGAGCCCAGGAACGCCTCGACCTGGCACAACGCTCGATGGCCTTGGCCGAGCGCGGCCTGGTGGTCGCCAATGGCCGCGTCAAGGCTGGCAAGTCGTCGCCAGTGGAGGCCACTCGCGCTCAGGTGCAACTGTCGGAGATCCGCCTTGAACTGAACCGCGCGCAGATCGGCCTCACGGATGCCTACCGCCGTCTCGCCGCCAGCACCGGCAGCGCCAACCCTGACTTTCAGGCGGTCGCCACGCAAAGCCAATCCGCGCCACCGTTGCCGCCCTCCGCACCCTTGCTGGCGCGGCTGGAGCAAACCACCGAGTTGCGCCTGGCCGAACTGCACATCCAGCAAAGCGAGGCCAGCGTGGGCCTGGAAAAAGCCCAGCGGATTCCCGACCTCGATGTATCGATCGGCAGCCAGTACGACGCCAGCGTGCGTGAACGTGTGAACGTGGTGGGCGTGTCGATGCCGATCCCATTGTTCAACCGTAATCAGGGCAATGTGCTGGCCGCCAGCCGTCGCGCCGACCAGGCCCGCGACCTGCGCAACGTCGTCGAACTGCGCCTGCGCACCGAGACCCGCCAGGCTCTGGACCTGTGGCAAACCGCCGATACCGAAGTGCGCGTCTTCAACCAACAGATCCTGCCCGCCGCCCAAAGCGCGGTGGACAGCGCCACCCGTGGCTTCGAGATGGGCAAGTTCAACTTCCTCGACGTACTCGACGCCCAACGCACCTTGATCGCCGCACGCACCCAATACCTCGCGGCGACCGCCCAGGCCACGGATGCCTGGGTGCGTATCGAACGGATTTACGGCGACCTCGCCCGGTTTTGATTTTTTCTGGAGTCCTTTATGAAACATACACATGGCGTGGCGCTGGCCGTCGCTCTGGGCCTGATGCTGTCTGGCTTTGCCGTCGCCGATGAAGAAGAAGGCGCGCTTGAACTCACTGAACAGCAGATCCAGGCCGCCGGTATCCAACTCGCCCAGGCGCAACCGCGCTCGATCAGCACGGTGTTGACGCTGCCGGGGGAAGTGCGTTTCGACGAGGACCGTACCTCGCACATCGTCCCGCGTGCGGCGGGTGTGGTGGAGGCGGTCAAGGTCAACCTTGGCCAGTCGGTGAAGAAAGGCGAGCTGTTGGCGGTCATTTCCAGCCAGCAGATTTCCGACCAGCGCAGCGAGCTGGCAGCCAGTGAACGCCGGGTCGAATTGGCGCGCACTACCTTCCAGCGCGAGCGCCAATTGTGGAAGGACGAAATCTCCGCCGAGCAGGATTACCTGCTGGCGCGGCAGACCCTGCAAGAGGCCGAAATCGCCCTGAACAATGCGCGCCAGAAGATGACCGCCCTCAGCGGCAGTGCGGTCCTGGTCGGTGGCAATCGTTATGAACTGCGAGCGCCGTTTGCCGGCGTGGTGGTGGAAAAACACCTCGGCGTTGGCGAGGTGGTCAGCGAGACCAGCAACGCCTTCACGCTCTCGGACCTGTCCCAGGTGTGGGTCACCTTCGGCGTGTTCCCCAAGGATTTGAATAAGGTGCGGGTCGGCAAACCGGTGAAGGTCATCTCCACGGAAATGGGTACCGAGGTGCAGGGCACCGTGGCCTACGTGGGCAATTTGCTTGGCGAACAGACACGTACCGCCACCGTGCGCGTGACCGTGCCCAACCCCGATGACGCCTGGCGCCCGGGCCTGTTTGTGACGGTGCAATTGGCCACCGATACCTACCAGGCCAAGGTCACCGTGCCGCAAACCGCGATCCAGACCGTCGAGGACAAACCTTCAGTCTTCGTGCGCACTGCGCAGGGCTTTATCACCCGCCACCTCGAACTCGGTGTGAGCGAAAACGGCTACGTCGAAGTGCGCCAGGGCCTTGACGCCGGGGCGCAGGTGGCCACCGTCGGCAGCTTCATCCTCAAGTCTGAACTGGGTAAAGGCTCGGCCGAGCACGCCCATTGACCCTGCGAGTGATTCCCCATGTTTGAGCGCCTTATCCAATTTGCCATCGAGCAGCGCATCATCGTGCTGCTGGCGGTGCTGTTGATGGCCGGTGTCGGCATCGCCAGCTATCAGAAGTTGCCCATCGACGCGGTGCCCGACATCACCAACGTGCAGGTGCAGATCAACTCGGCGGCGGCCGGTTTTTCGCCGCTGGAGACCGAACAGCGCATTACCTTTCCGATTGAAACCGCCATGGCCGGGTTGCCGGGTTTGCAGCAGACGCGGTCGTTGTCGCGTTCGGGGTTGTCCCAGGTGACGGTGATTTTCAAAGACGGCACCGACCTGTTTTTCGCCCGCCAATTGGTCAACGAGCGCCTGCAAGTGGCACGCGGGCAATTGCCGTTGGGTATCGAAACTGCGATGGGGCCGATCTCCACCGGCCTTGGCGAAATTTTCCTGTGGACCGTCGAGGCCGAAGACGGCGCGCGCAAGGACGATGGCACGCCCTACACGCCGACCGACCTGCGCGTGATACAGGACTGGATCATCAAGCCGCAACTGCGCAATGTGCCGGGCGTGGCCGAGATCAACACCATCGGTGGCTTCGCCAAGGAATACCAGATAGCCCCGGACCCCAAGCGCCTGGCGGCCTACAACCTGACGTTGGGTGATCTGGTCACGGCGCTGGAGCGCAATAATGCCAACGTCGGCGCCGGTTACATCGAGCGCAGTGGCGAGCAATTGCTGATCCGTGCGCCGGGTCAGGTGGCGTCGATTGATGATATCGCCAACATTGTCATCACCAGCTCGGATGGCACGCCGATTCGCGTGCGCAATGTGGCGCAAGTCGAAATCGGCCGCGAGTTGCGCACCGGCGCGGCCACCGAAAACGGCCGGGAAGTGGTGTTGGGCACGGTGTTCATGTTGATCGGCGAAAACAGCCGCACCGTGTCCCAGGCCGTGGCGAAAAAACTCGAAGAGATCAACCGCTCACTGCCCGCCGGTGTGGTCGCCGTGACGGTCTACGACCGCACCAACCTGGTGGAAAAAGCCATCGCCACGGTGAAGAAAAACCTCTTCGAAGGCGCGCTGCTGGTGGTCGCGGTGTTGTTTCTGTTCCTGGGCAATATCCGCGCGGCGTTGATCACGGCGATGGTGATTCCGCTGGCAATGTTGTTCACCTTTACCGGCATGTTCACCAACAAGGTCAGCGCCAACCTGATGAGCCTCGGCGCGCTGGACTTCGGCATCATCGTCGACGGCGCGGTGGTGATCGTCGAAAACGCGATCCGCCGCCTGGCCCATGCACAGCAGCGGCATGGGCGGTTGTTAACGCGCAGCGAGCGCCTGCATGAAGTGTTCGCGGCGGCCAAGGAAGCACGGCGGGCGCTGATCTTTGGGCAGTTGATCATCATGGTGGTTTACTTGCCGATCTTCGCCCTCACTGGCGTGGCCGGGAAGATGTTCCATCCCATGGCCTTCACCGTAGTGATTGCGCTGCTGGGGGCGATGATTCTGTCGGTGACGTTCGTGCCCGCCGCGATTGCGCTGTTTGTGACCGGCAAGGTCAAGGAAGAAGAAAACCTGGTGATGCGCACTGCACGTCGGGTCTATGCGCCGGTGCTGGATTGGGTCATGGCGCGCCGTGCTTTGGTATTCGGTTTGGCGGTATTGACCATCGTCGCCTCGGGCGCGGTAGCGAGTCGCATGGGCAGCGAGTTTATCCCCAGCCTCAGCGAAGGCGACTTCGCCCAGCAAGCGTTGCGCGTACCCGGTACCAGCCTGACGCAATCGGTGCAGATGCAGCAGCAGCTGGAAAAAATACTGATCGCCCACGTGCCGGAAATCGAGCGGGTATTTGCGCGCACCGGCACGGCGGAAATCGCCTCTGACCCGATGCCGCCGAACATTTCCGACAGCTACGTGATGCTTAAGCCGAAGGACCAATGGCCGGATCCGAACAAGTCCCGCGAGGCGCTGATTGCCGATATCCAGCGCGCCAGTGCGATTGTGCCGGGCAGTGCGTATGAACTGTCGCAACCGATCCAGTTGCGTTTTAACGAGCTGATTTCCGGGGTACGCAGTGACGTGGCGGTGAAGGTGTTTGGCGATGACATGGCGGTGCTCAACAAGACCGCCGGGGAAATCGCCGAAACCTTGCAAAAGCTTGATGGCGCCTCGGAGGTGAAGGTGGAACAGACCTCCGGCCTGCCGGTACTGACCATCAATATCGACCGTGACAAGGCCGCACGTTTTGGCCTGAATGTGGGCGATGTGCAGGACACCATTGCCGTGGCTGTGGGTGGGCGCCAGGCCGGTACGCTGTACGAAGGCGACCGGCGTTTCGATATGGTTGTGCGGTTATCCGACGCATTGCGCACCGATATCGAGGGCCTGTCGCGGCTGTTGATTCCGGTGCCTGCGTTGGCCGGCAGTGCGGCGGGGCAGTTGGGTTTTATTGCTTTGTCCCAGGTGGCCAGCCTGGACCTGGTGCTCGGTCCGAACCAGATCAGCCGCGAGAATGGCAAGCGTCTGGTGATCGTCAGCGCCAACGTGCGCGGGCGTGATATCGGCTCGTTTGTTGAAGAGGCCGAGACGGCCATCAGCACCCAGGTGAAGGTGCCTGCCGGTTATTGGACCACCTGGGGTGGCCAGTTCGAACAGTTGAAGGAAGCCTCGGAGCGTTTGCGCATCGTGGTGCCGGTGGCGTTGCTGTTGGTGTTCGGGTTGCTGTTCATGATGTTCAACAACCTCAAGGACGGCTTGCTGGTGTTTACCGGAATCCCGTTCGCCTTGACGGGTGGCATCATGGCGCTGTGGCTGCGCGATATTCCGCTGTCGATCTCGGCGGGCGTGGGCTTTATCGCGTTGTCGGGTGTGGCGGTGCTGAACGGCTTGGTGATGATTGCCTTTATCCGCAACCTGCGTGAAGAAGGTCGCCCGTTAGCGTTGGCGGTCAACGAAGGCGCGCTGACGCGCTTGCGCCCGGTGTTGATGACGGCGCTGGTAGCGTCACTAGGGTTTATCCCCATGGCACTCGCCACCGGCACCGGCGCCGAAGTGCAGCGGCCGCTGGCAACGGTGGTGATCGGCGGGATTATTTCCTCTACGTTGCTGACCTTGCTGGTACTGCCGGCGCTGTACCAGTGGGCGCATCGCCAGGAGGAATGATGCGTATGAGCTGAGCGGGCTTGGTAATGAAATCTCCAAAGCGCCCACAGGGGATCGGCTTTATTGCTGAGGTTTCGGTGAGCGGGGCCATCGCGTCGAACGCAGATTCCCCCAGCGACAACGCTCAACTGTGGGAGCTGTCGAGCCCCAGCGAGGCTGCGAAGGCGGCAGCACAGGCGAAACATAAGCTGCCTGACCCACCGCTTTCGCAGCCTCGCTAAAGCTCGACAGCTCCCACAGGGAATCGGCTGTGTTGGTTAGATCTCCGTTCGCAGGGCCATCGCGGCGTGCGCAAATCCCATCAGCGAAACAATTCAAATGTGGGAGCTGTCGAGCCCCAGCGAGGCTGCGAAGGCGGCGGCACTGGCGATACACAAGTTGCCTGACCCACCGCTTTCGCAGCCTCGCTAAAGCTCGACAGCTCCCACAGGGAATCGGCTGTGTTGGTTAGATCTCCGTTCGCAGGGCTATGCGCCATACACAAATCCCCCCAGCAACATAGATCCAATGTGGGAGCTGTCGAGCCCCAGCGAGGCTGCGAAGGCGGCGGCACTGGCGATACATAAGTTGCCTGACCCACCGCTTTCGCAGCCTCGCTAAAGCTCGACAGCTCCCACAGGGAATTGGCTGTGTTGGTTAGATCTCAGTTCGCAGGGCCATCGCGCCATACACAAATCCCCCCAGCAACATAGATCCAATGTGGGAGCTGTCGAGTCCCAGCGAGGCTGCGAAGGCGGCGGCACTGGCGATACATAAGTTGCCTGACCCACCGCTTTCGCAGCCTCGCTAAAGCTCGACAGCTCCCACAGGGAATTGGCTGTGTTGGTTAGATCTCAATTCACAGGGCCATCGCGCCAGACACAACCCCCCCCAGCAACAAAGATCCAATGTGGGAGCTGTCGAGCCCCAGCGAGGCTGCGAATGCGGCGGCACTGGCGATACATAAGCTGCCTGACCCACTGCTTTCGCAGCCTCGCTAAAGCTCGACAGCTCCCACAGGGGATCGGCTGTGTTGGTTAGATCTCAATTCACAGGGCCATCGCGCCAGACACAATCCCGCCAGCAACAAAGATCCAATGTGGGAGCTGTCGAGCCCCGGCGAGGCTGCGAAGGCGGCGGCACAGGCGAAACATAAGCTGCCTGACCCACCGCTTTCGCAGCCTCGCTAAAGCTCGACAGCTCCCACAGGGAATTGGCTGTGTTGGTTAGATCTCAGTCCGCAGGGCCATCGCGGCGGGCGCAAATCCCACCAGCGAAGCTATTCAAATGTGGGAGCTGTCGAGCCCCAGCGAGGCTGCGAAGGCGGCGGCACAGGCGAAATATAAGTTGCCTGCCCCACCGCTTTCGCAGCCTCGCCAATGCTCGACAGCTCCCACATCGTTGAAGTGCCCATTCCCTATTCAGGCAGTACCCGAGGAAACACCAGGCGAAACAAGGTAAAGCCGCCGGGCAGGCTGCGTACGTCAGCCTGCCCCTGGTGCAGGGCCATGATTGATTGCACGATGGCCAGGCCCAACCCGGTGCCGCCTTCGGTGCGGGCGCGGCTGCTGTCGACGCGGTAGAAACGTTCGAACAGGTGCGGCAGGTGCTGCGCCTCGATCCCGGGGCCGGGGTTGCTGACCGACAGCGCAACCTGATTGCCATAGGCCTCCACCAGCAGCGAAATATGCGAGGCCGCCGGGCTGTGGCGAATGGCATTGGACAGCAGGTTGGACAGCGCACGTTGAATCATCAGGCGGTCGCCCTGCACCTGGGCATTGCCGCTGAGGGTCAAGGTCAGTTGTTTGTCTTCGGCACTTAAGGCAAACAAATCCATCACGCGATGGGCTTCGTCCGCCAGCGACACTTGGGTAAATGAGCCCCGCGCGGCCGGATGGCTGACCTGGGCCAGGAACAGCATGTCGGAGACGATGCGCGCCAGGCGTTCGAGCTCTTCGGTGTTGGATTCCAGCACCGCTTTGTATTCCTCCGGTGGCCGCTGGCGGGACAGCGTCACCTGGGCCTTGCCCATCAGGTTGGTCAATGGCGCACGCATTTCGTGGGCAAGGTCATCGGAGAATTGCGACAGCTGTTGCACCCCCGCGTCCAGACGGTCGAGCATCACGTTAAAGCCATGGGCCAATTCGCCCAGCTCATGGGGCAGGTTATCGATGGATAAACGGTGGGTCAGGTCCTGGGTGGTGACCTTGGCCGCCACATGGCTGAACTGCTTCAGCGGCGCGAGCCCGCGTTGCACCAGCCACCAGGCGCCCATGCCGATCAGGATCAGCAGCATCGGCAAGGCAATCAAGGTGGCGCGCAGGTAGGCACTGAGCAACGCCTGATCGTCCATGCGATCCAGCGACAGCAGCACGCGCACCCGTTCGCCATTGGCCAGGCGCATCAGGCTGGAGGCGCTGAGCACTCGGTTGTCATTGCTGTCGGCCCAATTGAGGTAGCCGAGGGTTTCCCTGGGGGCGAAGTCCGTCAGCAAAGGCTCTTGGGGCTTGGCGCCAATGCTCAGCAGTACGCTTTCATCCGGCGCGGTGCCGACGATGGTCAGGTAGAAATTGTCGTGGCCGATCACCAGGTCCATCAATGAGTGCGGGCGGGCGCGGATGCGGTTGGCGTCCAGGCCTTGGGCCAGGCTGTGCTGGATCTGCTCCATCTTGCTTTCCAGGTTCTTGCGCGCCAGCTTTTCCAGCTCGTGGGTCAGCGCCACGTACGCCAGGGTCGCCAGCAACAGCACCAGGCCGGCGCCCATCAGGCTGACGGTCAAGCCGAGGCGCATCGACAAACTGCCGGCTTTCATCCGCGCGCCTCCAGCACATAGCCCACGCCGCGAATGGTGTGGATCAGCTTCACTTCGCTCTGGTCATCGACCTTGGCCCGCAAGCGGCTGATGGAGACTTCCACCACATTGGTGTCGCAGTCGAAATTCATGTCCCACACCAGCGAAATAATCTGCGTGCGGGTCAGTACTTCGCCGGTCTGGCGCATCAGCACCTGCAGCAGCGCAAACTCCTTGGTGGTCAGGTCGATACGCCGAGTGCCGCGATAGGCGCGATGGCGACGCGGGTCCAGCTCCAGGTCCAATACGCGGAACACGTCCGGCTGCGGGATATGCTCACTGCGCCGCAACAGGGTACGCACCCGCGCCAGCAACTCGGGAAACTCGAAGGGTTTGACCAGGTAATCATCAGCGCCCATGTCCAGGCCCTTGATCTTGTCGGCCAGGCGGCCACGGGCAGTCAGCATCATCACCCGTTGCGTGCCATTGCGGCGAAGCTGCTCCAGCACCTCCCAGCCATCCTTGCCCGGCAGGTTGACGTCGAGGATAACCAGCTCATAGGCGTGCTGCCCGGCCAGGTGCAGGCCGTCGATGCCATTGGACGCGCAGTCCACCACATAACCGCTTTCATTGAGGCCCTGTTGCAGGTAGTCGGCGGTTTTTTGCTCGTCCTCAACCACAAGGATACGCATGGGAATTTACCTTTTACTGAGGGAGAAGGGCTCCATTTCCTTATGGAATCAGGTGTTTTGTGAGTAGGAAAAGTCTGAACTGTGAAGTAGCTTCAGGGTCAACTGCGACCATTGGTCGCTGCTAAACCTGCCCGCAAAAAAAAACGCCCCGAGGGGCGTTAAAAATTCATCTCTTTCCAAAGGAGCTACAAAAAAGCTTCTAGAGACGAATGTTGCTCGGTGCAAATAAGTTGATGCGAGTATAGGAACTTCAACTTAACGGGAAGCTGAGCTCAATATTACAGTTTTGATAACCGGCTATTTGTGAACAGATGTTAGTTAACGGCAAGCGAATGTAAGGGCTCACAGTGCAACCAGTGGGTACTCGGCAATCAAGCGAACTTCCTCCAGGTCTGACTCGAACGCACTGGAGCGCACCGTGGCCTGGCGTAAACGCAAGGACAAATCCTTGAGGCTGCCACTTTGCACCACGTATTTGGCCTCGATATCCCGTTCCCATCGGCGTTGATCGGTCAGCGGGTTACCGGCTGCGTCGCGGCGCATGTACACCGCGTTGGCGTTGCTGTAGTCGGCGCCGGTGCCTTTGGCGTAGCGGGTCATGAATGACAGGCCGGGAATACCGAAGGCCTGCATGTCGAGGTCGTAGCGCGCCATCCACGAGCGCTCCTTGGGCGAGTTGAAGTCGCTGTACTGGATCGAGTTGTTGAGGAAGATCGAGTCCGACTGGCGCAGGTAGTCGAAGTCGTCATTGCCATTGTTGCGCTGGTGCGAGAGGGCCAGGCTGTGGGCGCCAACCTTGATCCCGAGCCTGGCGCTCCAGATGTTGTTGTTGAATTCGCCCAGCAGCTTTTTGCCTTCGTCCACGGCCTTGTAATAGTTGACGTCGCCGAACAAGGACACGTCGTCGCTCAGCGGGTAACTGGCGTTGGTGCCGACGTAGTACTGGTCCCAGGCGTCCTTCAGGCGGCTGCTGTACGCACTGACACTGAGGTGTTTGTTCACCGCGTAGTCGCCGCCGAAATAGCCGATCCAGGGTGAGTCGACCTTGCCTGCATAGAAGGTCGCAAAGCCTTTGTTCATGCCGCTTTCGCTGGGCTGGCTCATGCCGCTCAGGCGCCCGCCTTGCAGGCTCAAGCCCTCAAGGCTGGTGTTCTGCGCGGTGACGCCGCGAAAGCTTTCCGGCAACAGGCGCGAATCGCCAGCGGCCACCACCGGCGTCGCGGGGAACACATCGCCAGCCTTTATCACCGTGTCCAGTACCCGCAGTTTCGCCGCGCCGCCGAATTTGCTGTAGCTGCTTTCGGGGTGGTTGTCGCTGTCTACCGGCAACACCCCGAACGAACCCTTGCCGCCGCTGCGACCGGTGCCCGAGTCGAGCTTGAGGCCGTACATGACAAACGCATCCAGGCCGAAGCCTACGGTGCCTTGGGTAAACCCCGATTCGAATTTGCCGATCAAGCCTTGCGCCAGGGCTTCGGAGTAGCCGTTGCCGGTAGGGCTGGACTGGCCCTTGCGGTCGTCGCGGTTGAAGTAAAACGTGCGCGCCAGCACGTTCACGCGGCTGCCTTCGATAAAACCTTCGGGCTTGTCCTCAACGGCTACGGCCGCCAGAGGCAGCGCGGCCAGTAAGGAAAAGGGAAGGATGTAGTAAGGAATGTGCATGTTTCGCTCCTGGGTAGTGGCAGTTTTCAGCTTCTTATAGAGTCGGGCGTTCTTATTGATCTGGCCCGGGCCGATAGTTGCAAACCGCGGATAACGAACTCATGGCGTGAACATTACAATTCTGGAAACTTACGGCCACCTAACAAATAAGTAATGTTTTGGTGAACATTGCGTCAGGGTTGGTTGATTAATCTCGTCACTGAACTTTTCAGACGAGGAACTAATGATGAATGCTTATAAAGTTGCCCTGGGTGTCTTGGTCGCTGCCCTGTCTTTTGGCGCGTTGGCCGAAGGCGGCGGGGACCGCACTTTTGCCCTGATGATGGAGCGCAATGAAAAAGCCATGGCCGCTTACGCCGAAAAGAAGGGCAAACCCGCGCCCGAGGTGCAGACCTATCGCTATGGCATGGAGCTGGACATTGAGAAGGTGGTCAACGTGACGCCGCCGATCCGCGCCTGCGAGGCGGTGCCGTCGCGCATGACCTATGAAGACTCCACCGGTAAGCTCAATACCCTGGAGTATCAAGTGATGGGCGTCTGTCGAAACAACGGCGGTTAATGGATCCAAAAAACAGTTGGGTGCGGCGAAAAAAAGCGCTTCAGAAAACCCCGGCAGCGCCGATGCAGGTCAGATCCACCTCACCCAATGCCCACCGGTGCCCCATGTTCAATACCCGCCTGAAGCAAGAGCTGTCTGCTCTTCGCGAAGAATTGTCGAGCTTGCAGCAGGTCAAGGAGAGCCTGGAAAGTGAAATGCTGTGCCTGACGCTGGACGCCGACGGCCGGGTGGAGTGGGCCAATGCCAACTTCCTGCAAGAACTGGTTTACCAGGCCAGCAACATTGTGGGGCGTCACATTGATGAGCTGGTGCCGCCGCATGTGCGCCAGGACGAATTCCAGCTGCGCTTTAAAAATGCCCTGGTGCGCGGCGAACACTTCGCCGGCGCCGTGCGCCTGATACGTGGCAACGGCAAGGAAGCGTGGCTGCGCTCGATCGTGCAGCCGGTGCGCAACTCGGCGGGGCGCATCAAACATTTTTCGATTTACTCAAGCGACCTCACCCGCACCATCGAGGCGTCGCGCGAGCACGAAAACCTGATCACTGCGCTGGTGCGTTCCACGGCGGTGATCGAATTCGACCTCGACGGGCATGTACTCACCGCCAATGATCGCTTTCTCGGTGGCATGGGCTACAGCCTGGCGCAGATCCAGGGCAAGCATCACCGAATGTTCTGCGAACCGCAGGAGTACAACAGCGCCGAATACCAACAGTTCTGGAAGCGCCTGAACGCCGGTGAGTTTGTTGCCGCACGTTTCAAGCGGATCGATAGCCACGGCCGCACGGTTTGGCTGGAAGCCACGTACAACCCGGTGCTGGACGCCAATGACCGGCTGTACAAAGTGGTCAAGTTCGCCACGGTGATTACCGATCAGGTAAATCGGGAACAAGCCGTGGCCGAAGCTGCCAGCATCGCCTACAGCACCTCGCTGCAAACCGACAACAGCGCCCAGCGCGGCACCACTGTAGTGACCCAGGCGGTGGATGTGATGCGTGATCTGGCCAAGCACATGCAGCAGGCCGGTGACGGCATCGAGGCGTTGAATGCGCAATCCCAAGTGATCGGCACTATCGTCAAGACCATCAGCGGCATCGCCGAACAGACCAACCTGCTGGCGCTCAACGCAGCCATTGAAGCGGCGCGTGCCGGTGAGCAGGGCCGTGGTTTTGCGGTGGTGGCCGATGAGGTGCGTCAGTTGGCCTCGCGTACCAGCAAAGCCACCGAAGAGATTGTCGGCGTGGTGCGCCAGAACCAGGACATGGCCCGCGATGCGGTGACCTTGATGAACGACGGCCGCCTGCAGGCCGAGCAAGGCCTGGCCCTGGCGGCCGAGGCGGGCACGGTGATCGTGGAGATCCAGGACGGCGCGCAAAAAGTCGTCAGCGCGGTGGGGCAGTTCGCCAATCAGCTGTCGAGCTGACCCGTAGGGCTTGTGCTTGAGGTATCGTAGGTTTTTTCTTGCTTGAAGAGCCGACCCTCCATGAGCCCGACCCACCGTCGCCCCGTTCCGCTGTCCAAGGCCTACCGCTTGCTCAACCATGGGCCGACCGTGCTGGTGAGTGCCGCCCACGACGGCAAACGCAATATCATGGCTGCCGCCTGGGCCATGCCGCTGGATTTTGAACCGCCCAAAGTCGCCGTGGTATTGGACAAGTCCACCTGGACCCGGCAACTGCTGGAAGGCGCCGGCACCTTCGTGTTGCAAGTGCCCTGTGTGGCGCAGGCCGATCTGGTGCAGACGGTCGGTAATACCAGCGGCTCCGAGACCGACAAGTTCGCCGCCTACGGCCTGCACACCTTCAGTGGCGAACACACCCAGGCACCGCTGCTGGAAGGCTGCGTAGCCTGGCTGGAATGCCGCTTGTTGCCCGAGCCACATAACCAGCAGACCTACGACCTGTTCCTCGGCGAAGTGGTCGCCGCCTATGCCGACGCGCGCGTGTTCAGCGACGGGCATTGGCACTTCGAAGGGCATGACGAATTGCGCACCTTGCACCATATCGCCGGCGGGAATTTCCTCAGCATCGGCGCGCCGGTTGTCGGGCGCCAGTTGTAAGCCTTGCCAACAGGTCTACGGCTACAGCGTGCTGCAGGCCGGGTGAGTGTTTTTGCCGGCGACCCCGCATTGTGGGAGCTGGCTTGCCTGCGATAGCGTGTGTCAGGCACCCAATATATTGACGGATGCACCGCCATCGCAGGCAAGCCAGCTCCCACAGGTTTAATCGCATTTCCGGTGGGGCAATCAGCGCCCGAGCATCTTCACCCACCGCGACGGCGGCATGCCGTAGGTGCTGCGAAATTGCCGGGTCATATGGCTCTGGTCGGTGAATCCCGCCGTCAGGGCCGCGTCCACCAGCGATTGGCCTTGGGCCAGCAAGCTGCGCACCAAATCCAGCCGCCGCATGGTCAGGTAGCGGTAGGGGCTGGTGCCGAACAACAAACGAAAGTCTCGCGACAGCGCCCAGCGATCGCGACCGCAGTGGTCGGCCATTTCATCCAGGGTAATGCTGCGGCCCAGGGCGCTGTGGATAAACTCACGGGCGCGCTCGGCGGCCACATAATCGAAGGATTTGCGGCTGATGATTGCGCCGGATGCCGCGTTCAGCGCGTGTGCCAGGTCGAACAGGGCGTCCTGTTCCTGCATCGGGTCGATCGGGCAGTCCAGGCTTTGCAGCAACACTTCGCTGGCGCGAAACAGGCGCGGGTCAGTCGACAAACCGTTGTGTATAAACGGCAATGGCCGACCACCGAGAATCTGTTGGATCAGCGCCGGCTCCACATAAATCATGCGGTACTTGAAACCCTCCACACTGCTGGCGCGGCCATCATGGGATTCATCGGGGTGAATCACCATGGTCCGGCCCGGCAGGCTGTGGGTCATGCAACCGCGGTAGTGATAGCTCTGCACGCCAAACAAGGTGCGCCCGATGGCGTAGGTGTCGTGGCGATGCGGGTCGAACGCAAAACCGGCAAAATACGCCTCGATACGGTCCAGGCCGCTGGCGTGCGGGGCGCGGTGCAGCCAGTCGAGGGTGGAAGTGGGTTGGCCCATGATGACTTGTCACATGTAGAGGTGGAAACACGTTAACCGAGTCTGCAGCGGTTGTCTGCCGGGGTCTTGTACGATTGTGCAAGCGTGAGCCGAGGCCTATGATCCAGGTTCGTGTACTGCGCTGACGGAGCTGCCCCATGGATTTTTTCAACCCCGCCTATGTGGCCCCGTTGGTCTCGCTGGCACTGCTGTGGACGGTTGCTGTGGTGACGCCTGGGCCAAACTTTTTCAACACCGCGCAGTTGGCTGCCAGCTGCTCCAGGCGCCATGGCGTTGTGGCCTCGGCGGGCGTGGCCAGCGGCACGATCATTTGGGGCTTGGCGGGCGGCCTGGGCATCAAGTCGCTGTTTACTGCTGCGCCGATGCTCTACCTGGCGTTCAAGATCATCGGCGGTTGTTACCTGATCTACCTCGGGCTCAAATTGTTCAAACGCTCGGCTCCGGCTGCGGGCCAGACGGTTCTGCCCGACGCACCACGCCGCTCATTGTTCTCTGCCTGGCGGTTCGGGTTACTGGGTAACTTGTCCAACCCCAAGGCTGCGCTGTTCGTCGCCACGGCCTTTGCCTCGACCATGCCGCCATCACCTTCGCCAGCACTGCTCACCCTGGCAGTCATCACCATGGCCACCTTGTCGTTCAGTTGGTATTCCAGCGTTGCCCTGGTGTTTTCCAGCGAGCGCATGGCCAACCTTTACGCGCGCTCACGCAAATGGCTCGACCGCTTTGCCGGTGGTTGCTACCTGCTGTTCGGCGCACATCTGGTAGCGAATCGCTGACCGCTCATGGTAAGAAGCCTTACTTTCAATAGTGAGGCCGGGTCATGAGCAAGGTGCGGGTAGGTATTATTTTTGGTGGCCGTTCGGCCGAGCATGAAGTCTCGTTGCAGTCGGCGCGCAATATCGTCGATGCGCTGGACCGTTCGCGCTTTGAACCCATCTTGATCGGCATCGACAAGGCCGGCCACTGGCACCTCAACGACACGTCGAACTTTCTGATCAACCAGGAAAACCCGGCGCTTATCGCTCTAAACCAATCCAACCGTGAGCTGGCAGTCGTACCGGGCAAGGCCAATCAGCAAGTGGTGGAAACCTCCGGGCAAGGCCTGCTGGAACACATCGACGTGATCTTCCCCATCGTCCACGGCACCCTCGGCGAAGACGGCTGCCTGCAAGGCTTGCTGCGTATGGCCGACCTGCCTTTCGTCGGCTCCGACGTGCTGGGTTCGGCGGTCTGCATGGACAAAGACATCAGCAAGCGTCTGCTGCGCGATGCCGGGATTGCCGTCACACCGTTTATCACCCTGACCCGCCGCAATGCGGCGCGTACTTCGTTTGAAGCGGCTATGAACAAGCTCGGTTTGCCGATGTTCGTCAAACCCGCCAACCAGGGTTCTTCGGTGGGCGTGAGTAAGGTTGGCAACGAAGCCGAGTACCACGCCGCAGTAGAACTGGCCTTGGGCTTTGATGAAAAAGTGCTGGTGGAATCTGCCGTCCAAGGCCGTGAAATCGAATGTGCCGTGTTGGGCAACGACAACCCCATCGCCAGTGGCTGTGGCGAGATCGTGGTGAGCAACGGCTTCTATTCCTACGACAGCAAATACATCGACGACCAGGCCGCCCAAGTGGTGGTGCCGGCCGATATCAGCGTCGAAGCCAGCGAGCGCATTCGCCGCCTGGCTATCGAAGCGTTTGAGGTTTTGGGCTGCGCGGGTTTGGCGCGGGTTGATGTGTTCCTCACCGATGACGGCGAAGTGCTGATAAACGAGATCAACTCATTGCCGGGCTTCACACGTATCAGCATGTACCCAAAGCTGTGGCAGGCGGCGGGGATGAGTTACAGCGAACTGGTGAGCCGCTTGATCGAGCTGGCGATGGAGCGGCATGCCGGGCGTAAGGGGCTAAAGATCAGCCGATAATTACCCGATAGCGGGCCAGTAACGCCATCAAGCGTTACTGAGCACCTCGCGAAACACGTCTGGTCTTATGGTTGCAATGTGCAACAGCGAGCGCGCCGCGCCAGAGGGGGAGCGGCGGCCTTGTTCCCACTCTTGAAGCGTTCTTACCGAAACCCCCAAAAGCTCGGCAAATTTGGGTTGCGACAGTCCTGTCTTACTCCTTGCCTCTGCTGCTTGGGTAGTTTCAACTTGTTGTATGGCGCCGTGGTGTCCCGCTTTTACATCCTGAATGGCCGCCAGCAACTCTTCGCCAATATTGCGTTTGGCGTCACGTTCCTTCAGTTGTTTTTCAGTGAGTGGCATGGTTCATTTCCTTCGCGATTTTGTACAGGATGTGCGCTGGAATATTCTCGGTAGCGCCTTTTCCGTAAATCAGTAGAGCTACCAGAGCTCCGCAAGCCAGTTGTGTGGTGTAGATGATTCGCACCGATCCACTTTTTCCACGGCCGTCCTGGCTCCAACGAATCTTTCGGCAGCCACCCGAACTAGGCACAACAGCTCCGACTTCAGGATGGCTGGCTAGAAAAGCCATGAAAACGCCTCTTTCCTCTTCGGTCCAATAGTCGGGCCATAGCTTGCTGAAGATCGGAGATTCTATGATCGTTAACACGCGAAATACTACGTCTTTGACGTAGCCTCTGGCAAGAAGGGGCGGGCCAGAAAATCGCAGGAGAGGGGAGTCTGCTCAAGGGGCTTTTTACCGCAAAAAATGACATGGCACTTTGCGTACTACCCCTTGAGCGGGATATGAGAATAGAGGTTGTAGGTTCTCTTTCACCTGCCTGTGCGAGCAATCCACGAATAGATCAACGTCTTCGCTTCTTCAGGGTGATGCGTGCGCCTGCGATAGCTGGCGAAGCTGGCGCAAGTGCAATACGTACACACTTCACTGACTTCGATCTGCTCACGCTTAAATCCTGCCGCTTGCAGCAACATCACGCCGTAGCCGCTCAAATCGAACCAGGCACTTGCGGTTTGCCTGGCATAGGGCGGGGCAATTTCGGGGGGCAGCAATGGTGCCGGTTGTACGAAGTTCCACGGCGCCTGACCGTCACGCCAAAGGTGGCCTTGGTCCGCCTGAAGCTGCGCAATAAAGTCCTCGCTCACTTCATAGCAGCACGGTTTGATCGACGGTCCGATAGCCACCTGCAACTGCTCCACGGCGATGCCTTCGTCGGCAAATTGCTGCACGGCATTGGCGATGATCCCACCCTGCAACCCCTTCCAACCGCCATGCACCGCGGCGACCCTCGCACCGTCTTCAGCCGCGATGAGAATGGGCAGGCAATCGGCCGTGATCACTGCAATCGGCTGATGCTCGCACGTGAACACGCCATCTGCCGCGACGCTGTTGGCCTGCAGGGCCGCCTGCCATTCAATCACCGTGGCACTGTGCACCTGCTTGCAGATGAACACTGCGTCCGGGCGCGCTGGATCATTGATTGTACAAAAACCATGGTCGACGCCGGGGAGGGCGCCGAGATTATCAGCCTGTTGCACGGCACTCTCTCCGTTCGTAGAACATTCAGTCGCCGACCGCTTCGCCTTCGCGCCGAGGGTCGGCGCCGCCGCTCAGGGTAACCTTGCCTTGAGCATCGCGCGTGCGAACAATGGCCTGGATGCCGCTGGTCATATCGATTTCGCTCAACGAGTGGCCCTTGTCGCGCAGCGCCTGTTTCAACGCCGGGCTGAACAGGCCGGTCTCCAACTCGGTCGCGCCATTGCGGCTGCCGAAGTTGGGCAGGCTGATGGCGGCTTGCGGGTCGAGGTTCCAGTCGAGCATCGCCACCAGGGATTTGCTCACGTACTCGATGATTTGCGAACCGCCCGGAGAGCCCACCGTCGCCAGCAGCTCGCCGCTCTGGCGGTCGAACACCAGGGTCGGGGCCATGGCCGAGCGCGGGCGTTTGCCGGGCTCAACGCGATTGGCCACCGGCTGGCCGTTTTCTTGCGGGATAAACGAAAAGTCGGTCATCTGGTTGTTGAGCAAAAAGCCCTGAACCATCACGTGGGAGCCGAACGCCGCCTCCACCGTGGTGGTCATCGACACCGCGCCGCCCTGGTCATCCACCGCCACCACTTGCGAGGTGGAGATGCGCAGCGGCGAGCGGTCCGGCGCGTAGGCCACCTGGATGCCCGCCGGCGTGCCCGGCTTGGCAATGCCCATGCTGCGTTCGCCGATCAGGGTGGCGCGCTGTGCCAGGTAGTTGGGTGCGACAAGGCCCGCGACCGGTACCGGGGTGAAGTCCGAGTCGGCCACATACAGCGCGCGGTCGGCAAAAGCCAGGCGGCCCGCTTCGGCGATCAGGTGCACGGCTTCGGGCGTAGGCTCAAGGCCCGCAGGCGATGCACTCTTCACCGGTTTCATCGGCGCGATGGCCAGGCGCGGGTCTCGGGCCTCCACCGCCTGCAAGGTGCCGAGGATCTGCGCCACGGCTATCCCGCCCGACGAAGGCGGCGGCATGCCGCACACCCGGTATTGCTTGTAATCGGTGCACAGCGGCGTGCGTTCCTTGGCGGTGTAGCCTCGAAGGTCGGCCTGCGAGAGACTGCCCGCATTGCGATTGCCCTGGACCTTGCGCGCGATTTCATCGGCAATCGGCCCTTGGTACAGCGCGTCTGGCCCTTCCTTGGCGATGCGCTTGAACACAGCAGCCAGCGCCGGGTTTTTCAGCAGCGTACCGGTGGCTTTAGGCGAGCCGTCGGCGTTCAGAAAGTAGGCCGCCATTTCCGGCGACTGGGGAATGTAGCGGTCGGCAGCAATCAGCGCGTGCAAGCGTGGGGAAATCGCAAAGCCTTGCTCCGACAGCCGAATCGCCGGTTCAAACAGCTTGGCCCATTGCAGGTGCCCGGTCTTCTGGTGCGCCATCTGCAGTGCGCGTAAAACCCCCGGCGTGCCGACCGAGCGCCCGCCAATCTGCGCGTCGGGAAACGCCATCGGTGTGCCGTCGGCCTTCAGGAACAACCGCTCAGTCGCGCCGGCCGGTGCTGTTTCACGGCCGTCATAGGCGTGCACGTTTTTGCCATCCCACAGCATGATGAACGCGCCACCGCCGATGCCGGAAGACTGCGGCTCCACCAGGGTCAGCACTGCCTGCATCGCAATCGCCGCATCAATCGCCGAACCGCCCTGGCGCAACATCTCGCGCCCGGCTTCAGCCGCCAGCGGGTTGGCGGCGGCGGCCATATGGCGTTCGGCGTGGCGGGTGGTGAGGTCGGTGCGGTAACCCGAGCCCAATTCCGGTGCCGGAGGCTGTTCGTTGACGGGGGTGTGACAGCCGGCCAGCGCGAGCGCTGCTGCAATCATCGACAGTTGACGGCGGGAAATCGAAAACACGCGCTGAACTCCGTTCATTTTGAGAATGATCTGTTGTCCTTGGGTGGTCCTTTTTACAGGTAAATCGTGCCTTGCAGGTAGAGTGCTGCATGGCCTGAAATGATCACGCGGTCACCATTGAGTTCACACCGCAGTTGCCCACGGCGCTTGCCGCCCTGTTCGGCGCTCAACTGCGACTTACCCAGGCGCTCGGCCCAGAACGGTGCCAGCGAGGTGTGGGCCGAGCCGGTGACCGGGTCTTCATTGACACCCACGTTCGGGCCAAACCAACGGGAAATAAAATCAAAGCGTGTGCTTTTGGCTGTCACCGCTATCCCGCGTTTGGGCAGGCCCTTGAGGCGTGCAAAATCTGGCGCGAGTGCCGCGACCTGGGCTTCGTCATCAACGACAACGATATAGTCATCAGTGGCATACACCTCGGCGTGTTCGAGCCCCAGCGCGCTCAACATACCGGCTGGCGGCTCGCAACGCTCGGGCTGTTTGGCCGGGAAGTCCATCGCCAGTTCGTCGCCATTGCGCGTCACGCGAAGCTCACCGCTGCGGGTGGCAAAGCGCAAGACTTCAGGCGCATTCGGCAGCTTGTGGATCAACACCCAGGCGGCAGCCAACGTCGCATGGCCACACAGGTCCACTTCGACTTCGGGGGTGAGCCAGCGCAACTCATAGACCTCGCCACGGGGCACGAAAAAGGCCGTTTCCGAAAGGTTGTTTTCGGCGGCGATGTGGTGCAGTTGCTCGGTGGGCAACCACTCGGTCAGCGGGCACACGGCCGCGGGGTTACCACCGAACACCTGTTGGCTGAACGCGTCGACTTGATAGATGTCCAGTTTCATCGCAGGCACTCCATATTGGGAGGCAGGACACTAGCAGTGGGTTACGTGGAGCGTCAAAGTACAGATCCTCAGTTTTTTTGTGCGCATGTGTCCTGGTCAGCCCAGGCGCAACACCATCGCGCCGGCGGCAATGATGCAGGCGGCAATCATGCGCACGCGTGTGAGCTGTTCTTTGAGCACCCAGGCCGAGATCACCACGCCAAACAGGATCGAGGTTTCGCGCAGGGCCGAGACGGTGGCGATAGGTGCGTGTGTCATCGCCCATAGCGCCAGGCCGTATGACGCCACAGTGCCTGCGCCCCCGACGGCGCCAAGTCGCCAGTGATGGACGACGTAGTGACAGAACGCTGCACGCCGGGCGGCTAAAGCCCACGCGGCAAGCGGGATGCCCGTCAGCAAGAATATCCACAGCGTGTAAGCCGCGGGTGCGCCGGACTTGCGCACCCCAAGGCCATCGACCAGCGTATAGCCAGCTATCACCAGGGCGTTTATCAGCGCCAGCATCAGCCCTTTGTTATGCCCGGCCGAGGGCGCTGCGGCCATACTCAAGATACCCAGGCAGATCACGCCAATGCCAAGCCAGGCAAACGCCGAGAGTGGCTCGTGCAACACCAGCACACTGACCAGCGCCACCAGCAGCGGCGCGGTGCCACGCATGATCGGATAGGTCTGGCTCATGTCGGCAATGCGGTAGGTCGAGGCCACCAGCACGAAATACAGCACCTGCAAAACCACCGATGCGCCGATGAAGGGCCAGCTTTCTCTGGCCGGCAGCGCCAGAAACGGGACGGCCGCCAGCGCAATCAAAGAAGCGGCGGAGGCGATCATGCAGGTGGTCAGCAGCTTGTCGACGCCGCCTTTGACCACCGCATTCCAGGTGGCGTGAAGGGCGGCGCCCAGCATGATGATGGCGAAAACGCTGAGGCTCATGCGTCACCGTTCACGGGGTTGATCAGCGACGTCAATACATGGTCCGCCCACACCCCATTGATCTTCAGGTAAGCCCGCGCGTGCCCCTCACGCTCAAAGCCCAACCGTTTGAGCAGGCGTGCGCTGCGCTCATTTTGCGGCCGGTAATTGGCCATGATGCGGTGCAGTTTCATCTCGGCAAACACATAGGCAATTGCAGCGTTCAGCGCTTCGTGCATCAACCCTTGGCCTTGGGCCGTTTCATCCAGTGCGTAGCCCAAATGGCAGGCCTGGAACGCGCCGCGCACGATGTTGTTGAAGTTGCAGCTGCCGATTATCCGGTGGTCGCGCAGTATCAGCAGATGCAAGGCTTCACCGTTGGCGGTTTTCTCGGCCATGGCTTCGAGGCGCTGGGTAATGGCGCTGAGTTCGAAGAAGCCATCATCGCGAACCGGCTCCCAGGGTTGAAGGTAGGCGCGGTTTTGCACCAGGTGCGCTTGCAAGGCCTGGGCGTGACGCGGGTGGGCGGCGTGCAGCGTCAGCCGTTCGGTGGTGATGCCATGGATGGGGAAGAGGGGGTTCACGTATCGCCTCCTTGTGGTTGGGGGCGAGTATGCCTGAGGGACTTTTCTGCAGGCATAAAAAAACGGCCTACCTTTCGGTAAGCCGTTTTTAGTACTTGGTGGCTACGCAGGGACTTGAACCCCGGACCCCAGCATTATGAATGCTATGCTCTAACCAACTGAGCTACGTAGCCAAGTGGCGCGCATTATTCGCGTAGAACGCATATGCGTCAAGCGTTTATTTTAAAAATTTACCTACGCTTTCAACTGTTTAAACAGAATAAGGCCAAACGGCGACGAGTGGTGTGGCGAATACGGGTATTTCAGCCACGAAGATCCAAGGCGGGGTTTGCTCGCGAAAGCAGGTTGTCAGTTGATGCATGTGTTGACTGGCGCACCGCTTTCGCGTTCAAGCCCGCTCACATATGGGCTTTGTGGTGTTCTGCCGACTGTATTGAATGCGTGATCGCAAGGGTGTGGCGCTGCAGGCCATTTGACGATGATCTCCAAGGTGCCATTTGGCGAGGCTTGTGACCCTGTTACGGCGCACGGTAAAGCGTAATTCGGTTGGGCAGGTATCCCTGCCGCCCAACGCTTGCCCCCCAGGGCCGGCTTACTGTTGCGACGGGTTGTGCGTGACGCGTTTCAAGTGTTCGCGCGCCCGTGAAAGGCGTGAGCGAACGGTACCGATAGGGATGTCCAGCACGTCGGCGGTGTCTTGGTAACTACCATCGGTTTCCAACGAAGCGTAGAGCGTCTTGCGCATTTCCGCCGGTAAGTGATCGATGGCGCTCAAGGTATTTTCCAGTCGGCGGTTGATCTCGAATTCCCAATCAAGATTCTTGTTTTCCTCTTGGCCATGCCACAGCGATTCATCGAATTCGCAATGCACCGGTTTGGCATACAGGCGCCGGAAATGGTTGCGGACCAGGTTTTGCGCAATGCCGCACATCCAGGTACTGAGGGTGGCCTGGCCACTGAACCGCTCTCGGTTGCGCCAAGCCTCCAGGTAGGTCAATTGCAGGATGTCGTCGGCGTCCTCGGGGTTGAGTACGCGTTTATGAATAAAACGCCGGAGTTTTTTCTGCTGGTCGTCCGTCAGTTGGAGCATGAATTGAGGCGAGTCGCCAACGAGCTGCGCTAAAGCTTCAATAGGGATATTCACGATTTTTTCCTCAGGGTAGACGCTATCGAAATAAGTTCGACGGGAACCCCTTTTGCACTGGCTGTGCCAAGTGAAAAAATCGCTTAACTTGCTGATTTGTATATGTAAATATATTGAAATAGTGTGATTTTGCGCAGGTAATTGCAAAACGGCAGGTGGTTTTGTGCGGGTATTTTCAAAGCAAAGAGTGTTTGTGGTTTTGATGGAACTGTATGGCACGGGGTTGCCACATAGAGACACAAACTCCCTGTCCTGGCCTGCCCATGAAAGTCGAATTCAACCCCGATCTGCACAGAATCCAGCGCTTGGAGCCGTCCGTTTCCGAAAAGGTCGCTCCGGCCCGATCGCCGGATGCTGCGCCAGCTTTGGATGCGCTCGCCGGCATTTTCAGCCAGGAAGTCGCCGCTCACAGCACCGCGTTAACCCCGACGCGCCATTAGCGGGCCTGTCACACCTGTCGAGCAACTCGCGCAGCTCTATGATCGACTCGGCCATCCCGCCCAGAAAAGCCTGGCAAAGATGGTCATCGTGGCCAGGCAGTATCTGGAGCGCCAGCAGAGTCTCGAAAAGTTAGTCGAACTTACGGGTGGGGACCCTGCACGTACCTATGTCGTGCTTCGTCAGCTGACGGCGCAAGCCGAAGCGCTCGTGCGCCAGACCCAGGCAGCGTCGACGCGTGACGCGCAAATCAAAAGCGAGGCAGCGCTGGCACGTGCTGCGCTGGCCAAGCTGGAGATTCAGTACAAGAGGGAGATCCAGGCGGGCCTCAATATTGCCCTGGCCCTGCAGTCAGGCAGTGATGATCCTGCGCAATGCCAGGCAATACGTACGCTCTACTATGCCAATGTGGTAGTGCGTCAATCCCTGGCCAGCATGATGCAGGCGCTTTTGAAAGAGTACGGTGGCGAGCAGTTTGAGGTCGGGCTCAATCTCATGCGCCGGGCGCTGGCGGATGATATTGCGGCGTACGTCTCGTCGATTCCTACCGCCAAATTGCGCACGCTTTTGTTGGGGTTACAGAGTTGTGGTCAATTGGGCGGGGTGCTGTCCAATTGCCAAGACCTGGTTCAGCGTCTGAACGTTGAACACGACGCCGTTGACCTGTTGCAGCGTCTATTGGGTTATGCCGGCAATGGCATTGCCCCCTCCGAGGTTCAACTGCTGGCGGATGACTTGGCTGGGGATGCGGCGGCCCGCCAGTTGGCCTCTCTCAATGCGCTCTATCCCTTGATCAAAGGTTTGCCTGCGGCCTTATGGCGCGACTCGCGTGGGCGCGAGGAGGCTTTGCATAACTTCCTGCTCGTGATGGATGAGTTCACGCGCCTGGAGAAGGGCCAGGCTGAGCCGAGGGCGTTGATGTGACGGTGCTGGCGTTTATCAACCACTGGCTGCTCAAGGTCGCACAACGTGCTGAAGTCCTTGGTGCTGTCGTGGTACTGGCCATTGTCTTTATCTTCATCGTGCCGCTGCCGACCTGGCTGGTGGATATCCTCATCGCGCTCAACATCTGTATTGCCTGCTTGCTGATCGTACTGGCGCTTTACCTGCCCGGGCCTTTGGCGTTTTCGTCGTTCCCCTCGATTCTGTTGCTGACCACTATGTTTCGCCTGGCACTGTCGATTGCGACCACGCGCTTGATCCTGCTGGAGCAGGACGCCGGTGACATCGTCGAGGCGTTCGGCAACTTTGTGGTGGGTGGCAACCTGGCCGTAGGGTTGGTGATCTTCATGATCCTCACCCTGGTCAACTTTCTGGTGATCACCAAGGGTTCCGAGCGGGTTGCTGAAGTGGCCGCACGCTTCAGCCTGGACGCGATGCCTGGCAAGCAAATGTCTATCGACAGCGACTTGCGTGCAGGACTGATCGACGGCAATCAGGCGCGGGACAAGCGCGACCAGTTGTCTCGCGAGAGCCAGCTGTTCGGGGCCATGGACGGCGCCATGAAGTTCGTCAAGGGCGATGCCGTTGCAGGTCTGGTGATCGTGCTGATCAACCTGTTGGGCGGCTTTTCCACAGGCATGTTCCAGCATGGCATGACCGCCGGCGAATCCATTGCGCTGTATTCGGTATTGACCATCGGTGACGGTTTGATTGCGCAAATCCCTGCGCTGCTGATCTCGCTGACGGCCGGCATGATCATCACCCGCGCTGCGCCGGATGGGCGCCGGGGCGTCACTAACATGGGCGCGGAAATTGCCCGTCAGATGACCAGCGAACCCAAGAGCTGGATGATTGCATCGGTGGGCATGCTCGCGTTTGCGGCGTTGCCCGGCATGCCGACCCTGGTATTCATTCTTATCTCACTGATGACGGGCTCCCTGGGCTATTACCTTGCTCGCCAGCGTCAACGGCAAGAGGCTCCAGCGGCCGAGGCCACGCAGGCCGTGCGCCCGGAAGAAAACGGTGAAGAGGATTTGCGCGGGTTTGACCCGTCACGCCCCTATCTCCTGCAGTTTTCTCCCGTCTTGCGTGGAACGCCCGAGGTGGTTGATCTGGTTCATGGCCTTCGTCAAACCCGAAATGCGCTGGTTGCGAATATCGGGTTGACGCTGCCGCCGTTCGAAGTCGAACTCGACGACTCGTTGGCGGACGACGAAATGCGCTTCTGCGTACACGAAGTGCCGATGATCAAGGCTTCGGTTGTTACCCAAGTGGCCGTGGAGCGTACAGCCTTGGCGCAGGTACCGGAGCACGCGATACCGGGCCTGGCCGAACGCGATGAGCAGGATTGGGTGTGGTTGGCGCCAGATGATCCTTTGCTTGATGATCCCGCGATTGAGCGTTTCACTTCGACGAACCTGATCGTCGAGCGCATGAAGCAGGCGATGATGCTCTCCGGCCCCCAGTTCCTGGGGATCCAGGAGAGTAAGTCAATTCTCAGCTGGCTTGAACACAACCAGCCGGAACTGGTGCAGGAACTACAGCGAATCATGCCGCTGTCGCGTTTCTCGGCAGTCCTGCAACGCCTGGCTGGCGAAGGCGTACCGCTGCGTGCCGTGAGGTTGATTGTCGAATCGCTGATTGAATACGGCCAGCATGAACGAGAGCCGGACGCTTTGGCGGACTACGCGCGTATTGCGCTTAAATCGCAGATTTTCCACCAGTACAGTGAGGTCGACGGCCTGCATGCGTGGCTGCTGTCTCCACAGACCGAAAACGTGCTGCGCGAATCGCTGCGCCAGACCCAGACCGGGGTGTTCTTCGCCCTTGATAATGACAGCAGCGCGTCACTGATCAACCTGCTCAACCAAGCCTTTGTGACTCGCCCCAAAACCAAGAGCGTGATGCTGGTTGCGCAGGATTTGCGCAGCCCCTTGCGCACTCTTTTGCTCGAAGAGTTCAACCATGTACCTGTGATGTCATTTGCCGAATTGGGAAGCACCTCAAAGGTGAAAGTGTTGGGGCGTTTTGACCTTGGCCAGACCGAGCTGATGCGTGGTACGGCGGCATGAAGACTGCGCCAGTTTCAGCACAGCGGAGCGTCCAATGATGTTCGAGCTGCGTGTTCTCGATGGCCTGCACCAAGGGGCTGCGCTGCCGCTGTTCGGTGAGCAGTGGAGCATCGGTGCTCATGCAGAGGCTGACTTGGTGCTGAGCGATCCAGGGATCGCCGAGCAGCATGCGGTGTTGCGGCTGGTCGGCTCCACATGGTCGGTGCAGGCCCAGGCGGGGTTGTTGCAGGATGCAAAAGGGCAGGTGGTGGCGCAGATCACGCACCTGGCGCTGGGCGAACAATTTGGTGTGGGCGTCATTCGGCTGTATGTCGCCGTAGCGGATCAGCCTTGGCCCGAAGCACCCGCGCCGGCAACGCCAGCCAAGGTTATGGCCAAAGAAGCGCCCCAGACGTTGAAGTTGTCGGCCCTCGGACCCTCGCAGCAAAAGCGCTTGATCAGCGTGGTGCTGGTGGTCGCAGTCATCCTCATGGTGGTGGGCATTGCCTCCACCGGGGAGCGTGATCCGCAGGCCTCACTGATGCCAACAGGGCCCCAGAAAACCGAACTGGCCTCGCCGTTCGAGGTGCGCCAGCAGTTGCTGAATATGCTCAGTGAGCGTGATTTGAGCCAGCGGGTCAGTTTGCAGGTGATCAATGGCCAGGTTGCGCTCAACGGCGATGTTTCCGAGGAGGACCTGGCGTTGGTGACGCGCATGCTCGACCGATTTGGTGAGCAGTTCGACAGCGTGGTGCCAGTGCTCAGCCGTGTGCGTGCGCACGACAATGAGCTGCCATTCAAGATCGTTCAGATCATTGGCGGGGCGAACGGTCACGTCGTACTGGAGGATGGCACCCGAGTGTTTGTGGGCGACCAAGTGGACGACTTGCGCCTCGTGATGATTGACAACAGCAAGGTGGTTTTCGAGGGTGCGCAGCGCTATGAGGTGCGCTGGTGATTAAGGACTTGCAGGCGCGCCTCGACACATGGCAGCGGCAACAGACCCAGACGCTGGCAGGTTTTGCGCCGGTGACGATGCGCGGGCGCGTGCAGCGTGTGAACGGCATGTTACTGCAATGTCGACTGCCTCAGGCACGCATAGGCGACTTGTGCCAAGTGGAAAAGCAAGGCGAGCACATGCTCGCCGAAATTATCGGGTTCGACCAGCAGGATGCGGTACTCAGTGCGCTGGGTAACCTGGAAGGCGTGCGTGTGGGGGCCAGCGTAGAGCGCTTGGGCATATCCCATCAGGTACAGGTCAGCGAGAAGTTGTTGGGCCAGGTGCTGGATGGATTTGGGCGGCCGATTACCGGTGAAGGCGCCAGCGCTTTTGCGCTGGTCGACTCGCCGGACACCAGCCCCGTTTTGTGCGAAGCGCCTTTGCCCACCGATAGGCCGCGAATCAACCGCGCGTTGGCCACGGGCGTGCGTTCGATCGATGGCCTGTTGACGCTGGGCGAAGGGCAGCGTGTCGGCCTGTTTGCCGGGGCCGGCTGCGGCAAGACCACGTTGCTGGCAGAGATAGCCCGCAACGTTGAGTGTGACGTGATTGTGTTCGGCCTGATCGGCGAGCGAGGCCGGGAGCTGCGCGAGTTTCTTGATCATGAACTCGATGATCAGCTGCGCGCCAAAGCCGTACTGGTGTGTGCCACCTCTGATCGTTCGAGCATGGAGCGGGCACGCGCAGCCTTCACGGCGACGGCCTTGGCCGAAGGCTTCCGACGCAAGGGCAAGCGCGTGTTGCTTTTGATCGATTCCCTCACACGGTTCGCCAGGGCCCAGCGAGAAATTGGCCTCGCCGCCGGCGAGCCCCTGGGCCGTGGTGGCTTGCCACCTTCGGTGTACAGCCTGTTGCCGCGGTTGGTCGAGCGTGCCGGGTTGACGCGCGAAGGTGTGATCACGGCGATCTACACGGTGCTGATCGAGCAGGACTCCATGAGCGATCCGGTGGCCGATGAAGTTCGCTCGCTGCTCGACGGCCATATCGTGCTGTCTCGCAAGCTCGCCGAGCGTGGGCACTATCCGGCAGTGGACGTATTGGCCAGCCTTTCGAGGATCTTGAGCAACGTGGCCGAGCCTGGGGATATCCAGGCCGGCACGGCGCTGCGGCGGCTGTTATCGGCGTACCAGCAGATCGAACTGATGCTCAAGCTGGGCGAGTACCAGCCGGGTAGCGATGCATTGACTGACTTGGCGGTAGACAGTCGCAGCGCAGTGGACAGTTTCCTGCGCCAGGACTTGCGTGAACCCTCGCCGATGGCGGCCACACTGGAGCAACTCAAGGAGCTGGCGGCCTATGTCCCATTCTGACGTGTCGATGGCTGAAATCGAGACCCTGCGGCGCCTGCGCCGCCATCGGGCCGACCGTGCTGAACGGGCCTTGCGTGAGGCCAAGCGAGCGCGGCAAACCCTGCAGACCCATATTCAACAAGCCCAGCAAGCCCTTGAGCAAACCCGCCAGGAGGAAGCTCGGCAAAGTGCGCAGTTGCTCAGCGAGCATCAGGGCCAGGTGCTGACGCTCAAAGCGCTGAACGCCTGGGGGTTACAAGAGCGTTCGTTGTCGGCCAGCACCTTGCGCGGCGAAGGCCAGGTGCAGGCACTGCAAGCGCAGCACAAGGACCAGGACATCCAGGTGGGCAGTGCCCAGAAGCACGCCACGGAGTGTTTGCGCCAGGTGGAAAAACTTCAGGAACTGTCCAATTTGCTCGCTCAGGATTCGCTATGACACAGGTTTCAAATACCGCGCCTGAGCATCGCCGCACGCGTGAGCTACGGGAGGAGCGCGAGCCTGGCGTGGGGGCTTACGTTCCCTTGGAACAAGGGCGACTGTTTGCGCATCTGCTTGCCGGCGGTGCTGCAGAGAAGCGTTTTGGGCATTCGCGCCTGGATATCAAGGCCTCAGTCGAGGCCGCCAGGGCTGATGTATTGGTCGAGCAACTCGTGGCGCCTATTCAGGCCGGTACACAGTGGCCGCTGCAATTCGTGCTGAGCTTGCCGCGCCTGGGGCGGATCAACGCCCTTGTGCATCGTGAGCAGAGCAGTTGGGCCATTGAACTGGACGCAGAGGACGATGCCACCAACCGTTGGCTGCGCGGCGTGCGGCAGCAATGCCAGGAACGGTGCACGCAAGCCTTGGGGCAACCGGTCAGGTTCTATCTGCCAGGTGACCGTTCATGATGAGGGTGCCCTTTTTGGCGCTGCCTGTGGTCAAGCAGGACACGGTGGCTGCGCGCCGCAGGCTGGGGCGCGGGCTGCGTTTGCCGTTTCAGGTTGCAGGGCAAGCGGGTGAGCTGCTGATGGAGCCCGGGCGTGCGCCTGTTGGCGGCGAGGCGTTGTGCTTTGAAACCGCCCTCGGGGTGTTGGCGTTCGCCGAGGCGGGGCCGTTGTTGAGCCTGCTGGGGGCTGCATTGACGATGACACCGGGCCGCTGTGCCTGACCCTGAATTCTATAGAGGACACGAGTGTGGACGAGGACTTTTCAGCAGCCTATTACGCTGAGCCGGAAGATGAACCCGTGGCGGAAGTATTCGGGCACGAACCGTTCGATGACTTGAGCATGGCGTTAAGCGTGCGTTGTGGAATGCTCAACTTGACGCTGGGCGAACTGCGCAACCTGGTCGAGGGGTCGGTATTGGGTATTACCGGTTATGCGCCGGGAATGGCCGGCCTGTACTACGGTGATCGGCCGATCGGCCAGGGGCAGTTGGTGGAAGTGGATGGGCGCTTGGGCCTGCAGGTGACGCGAGTGGTTTTTTCTCGATGAGTATTCAGGGCATAGACCCGTTTGTACTTGCACTGTTCCTCGGGGCATTGTCGTTGATGCCCATGCTGTTGATTGTGTGTACGGCCTTCTTGAAGATTGTCATTGTGCTGATGATCACCCGCAACGCGATAGGCGTGCAGCAAGTACCACCGAGCATGGCCATCAATGGCATCGCGCTGGCGGCGACGCTGTTTATCATGGCGCCGGTGGGTTACGAGATCGCCGAAACCGTCAAGGTATCGCCGCTGGATTTGAGCAGTGTGCAAATGGCCCTGCACACCGGCGGGGAGGCGATCAAACCGTTGCGCGCATTCATGCTGCGCAATATTGATCCGGATGTGTTGACGCACTTGCTGGAGAACACCGGGCGCCTGTGGCCGGCAGCCATGGCGCAGGAAGTTCAGCGAGAAGACTTGATTCTGTTGGTGCCTGCCTTTGTGCTGTCGCAATTGCAGGCGGGGTTCGAGATCGGCTTCCTCATCTACATTCCGTTCATTGTGATCGACCTGATTGTCTCCAATTTGCTCCTGGCATTGGGCATGCAGATGGTCTCGCCGATGACCATTTCCCTGCCGCTCAAACTGTTGTTGTTCGTGATGGTTTCCGGGTGGTCACGGCTGCTCGACAGCCTCTTCTTTTCTTATCTCTGAGTGGCGTATGGAACCGATCGTGCTGTTCAAGCAGGGCATGCTGCTGGTCGTGGTGTTGTCGGCACCGCCGTTGATTGTGGCGGTGGTGGTCGGCGTACTGACCTCTCTTGTACAGGCGCTGATGCAGGTACAGGACCAGACCTTGCCGTTTGGCATAAAGCTGGTGGCAGTGGGGATCACGCTGGTCATGACGGGGCGCTGGATCGGTGTGGAGTTGATTCAACTGATCAATCTGACATTCGACATGATCTCTCGCTCCGCGCTGAACTGAGGTCTTGCCTGTGCTGCAGTATCTTGACTACCTGCCCAGCCTGTTGATCGGCATGGCGCGCATCTACCCTTGTGCCTTTCTGGTCGCGGCGTTTTGTTTTCAACATATCCGTGGCATGCCGCGCCACACCATCGTGGCGGCACTGGCGCTGCTGCCTGCACCGGGCATCTATGCAACCTTCGCCGACGAGGAATTCTCTACGCTGATGCTCAGCGCATTGGTGCTCAAGGAGGCGGCCCTGGGGACCTTGCTGGGCGTATTACTGGCTATGCCGTTCTGGATGTTCGAGGCGGTGGGGGCGCTGCTGGATAACCAGCGCGGAGCCTTGGCCGGAGGCCAGCTCAACCCTTCGCTTGGCCCGGATGCAACACCCATCGGGCATCTGTTCAAGGAACTGACGATTTTTTTGTTGATGGCCACCCTGGGGCTTGGGGCGCTCACGCAAGTGATCTGGGACAGTTACTCGATCTGGCCGCCAACCGTATGGTTTCCACTTCCGCACGCCCAGGGGTTTGGGGTATTTCTCAACCTGCTCGGCGACACGTTCACCCACATGATGCTCTACGCCGCACCGTTTATCGCGGTGCTGCTGTTGTTGGAGTTTGGCATTGCACTGCTGGGGCTTTATAGCCCGCAGTTGCAGGTGAGTACGCTGGCGCCACCGGTCAAATGCCTGGCGGGTATTGGTATTTTACTGTTGTATTTTGAGCTGTTGCAGGACCTGATCGTCGGCCGTTTAAGCCTGCTGGGCGAGCTCAGGCACGCCCTTGGGCTGATGTTCAAAGTGGTGATGCCATGAGCGATTCCGGTGAGAAAAAACACCCGGCCAGTGCCAAGAAACTGCGTGATCAACGCAAGAAAGGCCAGGTTGCCCAAAGCCAGGATGTCGGCAAGCTTTTGGTGCTGACCGCCATCAGCGAGATCGCGCTATGGACCGCTGACCGCAGCCTGCAGCGGTTTCAGGAAATGCTGCTGCTGCCGATATCGCGCCTCAGCCGACCCTTTGTGTCAGCCCTGGAAGAGGTGTTGCTCGACGCCATGGTGGTGTTTTTTTCCTTTGCATTGCTGATGGCCTCAGTGGCGATCGCCGTCAAGCTGCTCAGTAGCTGGATGCAGTTCGGCTTGCTGTTCGCGCCAGAAATCCTGAAGTTGGATTTCAAGCGTCTCAACCCCCTTAATCAACTCAAACAGATGTTCTCCGCGCAATCGCTGATGAACCTGCTGATGGGGGTCGCCAAGGCCGTGCTGTTAGGTGTGGTGTTGTATGCGGTGATCGGTCCCTCCCTTGGGGCCCTGATCAATTTGGCCAACAGCGACCTGCCCTCCTATATCCTGGCGCTGATCGAGCTGTTTCGTTACCTGCTGCATGTGTGTCTGGGCCTGTTGCTGGTGCTGGCACTTATCGACCTGACGCTGCAGAAGCACTTCTTTGCCAAGCGCATGCGCATGACCCAGGTCGAAGTCGTCAAGGAATACAAGGACATGGAGGGCGACCCCCATGTGAAGGGCCAGCGACGTTCGCTGGCGCAGCAATTGGCTCAGGAAGAGCCAAAGGTCAAGTTGCCCAAGCTCGAAGAGTCCGACATGCTGGTGGTCAACCCAACGCACTTCGCCGTCGCATTGTATTACCGCCCCGGCACCACACCGCTGCCATTGCTGGTGGACAAAGGCACGGATGCCGACGCGCGTGACCTGATCAAAAGGGCTAAAGCGGCTGACGTGCCGGTCATTCAGTGTGTATGGCTGGCTCGTACGCTCTATACCAATAAGCTTGGCGCCAGTATCCCGCGTGAAACCCTACAGGCCGTCGCGCTGATCTACCGCACCTTGCGTGAGCTGGATGATGAAGCCAAGCGTGAAACCCTGGAATTGCCAGAGCTGGAACAGCGCTGATCAACGCGTGGCGTAAGCATCCAATGCATCAAGATTGGCCAGTGCCAGCAGGCGGCTGATGGCACTCTCAAGCGCGTCGTGTTGAGCCGGTAGCGAGCGCCAGATGACCAAATTGCCCTGCGCGTCGAGATAGACAAAGCAACCGTCATACCTCACGGCTTGTTCAAAACGTTGCTCCAGCGCCCGTTGAACCTGCCCGGCTTGCAACGCTTCGCGCGCAACCTGCAAAGCCAACCCCTGGTGGGGGCCGGCCTGCAGCGTACACAGGCGGATACCGGGGGCGAGCTGCAGGTGAGCGGCAACGCCGCTGCGCACGTCGGCTAAAAAAACCTGACGATGCAGCGCATCGTCAGGCTGTGTCGTGAGGCTCATCGTTCCAGGGAAATGGTCTGGTAGTCTGCCCGTTCTCCAGAGGGGCCGGAGTCTACGCGCATCTCTGGCGGCCACCAGACCACCATTTTGTCGCTGCTCGATTGCGGACGCGTGCAGGAGTCGCCTTTGCAGGTTGGCGTACAACCCGCTGCGATCATTGCTGCGCCGATCATGATAATGCTCAAGAGTCCGTGTTTCATGGCGTGGTCTTCAAGGGGGCGGTGAGGAGGGAAGGGCGGGGTGTGCCGATGTGTTCATCTTTCACGATGGGCCGCATGGCGATAAACACTTCAGCTTCTTCACCCGGCTTAAGCCAGGCGCGTGGCCAGACACTGACTGCCAGCGTTTGTGAGTTGCTGCATTCTTTTTCATCGATGCGCACGTTGCGTTTGATCTGGTTGCGCACCACCACCACCGCCACATTGAATTGTGGGCCGGTGTACCACTGGCTGCGCTCGCTGTTGAGCGCCAACAGGTCGCGCGTGGCGCACAGGGTGTCCAACTGCAGGGGCATTGGCCCTGCCTTGAAGCCGTCGGGCACTTCGCCGCTGACCAGGTGCGCCAGGGTGCTGGTGATATCGCTGCGGTTTATGGGCGGCTGATGGGCAGCTTGCCGGCGCGCCAGGGGCTTGAGGGCTGCCTGCAACTGAGCCTGATCCTCCTGGGGCAAGTAACGCGAAGGGTCAGCCTGGTCACCGATGACCCGTGGGGTGAGGATGAACAGGCGCTCGCGTCGACTGTTCTGTCGTTCAGTGGAGGAGAACAATGCCTTGCCCAGCAACGGAATATCGCCCAGCAGTGGCACCTTGCTGTGTTTGTCCTTGTTGTCTGTGACATGGAAACCACCGACCACCAATGAGCGTTTTTCCGCCATCACTGCCTGGGTGCTCACCTTGCCACGGCGAACATCGAGGTTATCGGGCTGTAGGTTGAGTTCGTCGAAATTGCCGTCTTCAATATCCACCACCAAATGGATCTGGTGGCCACCACGGCTGGTGATCACCCGTGGCACCACCTGAAAGCTGGTCCCGACGGTCACGGGTAAAATGGTTGCGTAGTTTCTGCCGGCCTTCAGGTACCGCGTGCGGTTGAAATCGATGACCGCCGGTTGGTTTTCCAGGGTGAGCACGGAAGGGTTGGAGACCAGGGTTGCCAGCCCTTGGGCTTCCAGGGCACGTATGTGGGCGTAGAAGCGCCCGGGGTTGCCAATCGACAACTGCGAGGTCGTGCCCGGTGCCACATTGACGCCGCCGCGCCAACGGCTGTTTTGAAAGCCCCATTCAACCCCAAACTCTTGCAGCTTTGTGCGTTCGATGTCGAGGATGATGGCGTCGATCTCCACCAGCTTGCGCGCAACGTCGAGTTGGGTGATCAACTCGCGGTACATCGTTTGGCGCTCAGGCAGGTCGTAGATCAGAATCGCGTTATTGCGCACGTCGGCTTCAACCCGGATGCGGCTGGTAGCGCGTGGGGCGCGAGGGCCGAGCGAGGCGCCCGTCGACAGCCCCTCTGCGTTCCCGGGGTTGGCGAGCATCTGCTCCAGCAGCGGGTTGTTCAGCCGCGGCACGTTAGGTGTAATCAAGCCAGGCGGTGAAGAAGGGCCGGAAGATTGGGTGGCGTTGGCGACTGCGGAGTTGGAGCGCGGCTCCAGCAACCCACGCAGCACGCTGGCCACGCCTGCGATGGTCAGTTTTTCGCCGCGATAATCAATGGTGCGATCGGCCGCGTTGGCGTACTTGAGCGGGTAAGTCAGTACGCTCTGTTTTTCATCCGGGGATCTGCGCTGGCTGCTGAACTGTTTGATTTGCTCGATATAGCGTTTAGGGCCGGAGACGAGTACGACGCCATCGTCCGGTAATTCACCCCAGCCAAATCGGCTGTCGAGCAGGCCGATATCGGTCAGGGCCTTTTTTAGGTCTGCGATCGTTTCCGACGAAACCTCCAGCCGCGCAGACTCTTGTTGATCCAGCGTGCTGATGTACAGGGTGTTGTTGTACAGGTACCACTGGAAGCGGTGTTCGACCCCGAGCCTATCGAGCATGGACTGGGGCGTGTTAGCGCGTATTTTGCCATTGACCACGCCCTCCAGCAGGCCTTCGATTTGCAGTTGGGTGCCGAAGGTCTGGGCGAAGTCCTCGAGCACTTCGCGTACAGGCTTGTACTGGGTTTCATAGGCATATGCCGTGTTTTTCCATTCCGAGGGAATCGCGGCAAGGGCGCTTTGCAGAGGCATCAGCAGGCACGTCAGAACCACTGGAATACGCCAGCCGACGTGTTTCAATCGCGCACAGGGCGAGCTGATAGACAAGCGTAAACGCTTGTAAATGGGGTTATTCATATAGGGTTCTCTAGTTAATAAAACTGCGCACGCAGCGGAGTGGGCCCAAGGTTTTTGGGCGTTCTGGCCAGCCGCTTGACCGTGGAGCGCCAGGTGTCGCGCTGATTGAGAAGGGATTCAAGTTGGGTAAAAAGAGCGGCCGGATTGGCTTCTTGCGAGACGCATTGAAGTAGCCAGAGCTGCCCGGTGGAGGGCTCGACCGAGAGCGCTCCCCGAAAATACGCCAGGCTTGCCCCACCCAGTCGTAGCCATGTTTCCATGGCTATTTGTGTGGGCGGTGGCTGTTGGGTAAGTTGGGCGCTGAGCAAAAAACACTGCGGGTAGCGACGCAGGTTTATGGCGTCGTTGCCCTCGTACAGCGTGATTTCTTGCTCTGTCCCCAACCGCCAATGAGTGAGCCGCTCGCTGAAACTCTCAGGTCCCATTGAAAATGATTTTTCCCATCTCGGCCCGATGGCTGAGAACTGCTCCGGCGGCAGTCGTCTGTAGTATCAAGTCTTGTTTGAGCCTGAAGTGTTCACCCATCAGTGATGAAAACTCTCTCGAAGATATTTCGTCAGGCACGTCCTGGCCGAGCTGTCCGAACTGCCGGTTGTTTTTGATTAAATCCCTGAAGATTTGCCCGCCCTCGCGTGCGTCGAGTTTCATATGCTGATCTCCGTTGAACGTGTATTTTTTATGTGGTTTGCGCTTGGGATCCGTTCCACGATTTTTTAAATATCCGGTAAAAAATTCAGCAGGTCGGTTGAGAGGTTATTCCTCTGAACCAAAGTCTGAGTGAGGCACCAACAGCGCATTGATCGAAGAGGCCCAGTCGATACGAAAGCTGCCTTCCTCCGCCTCCAGGATCAGCACTTGTGGCTCAACAGACTCGTCACACTGCAGGCGCCAGGGCGCCTCGGTGTGTTGATTCAACCAATGCTCTACATCCGCCTGATCCTGTGGGTTGCAGACCAACTTTGCGCGGATCGCCGGAGCCTGGGCTACGAGCATTTGCTTGAGCATGGCCGACACCCGCTGAGTCGTCGTTGTGTCCTCGAGCAAACTGCGAATGGCGCTGTGGGTGACCGATGTGGCGATGCGTTCGATGTTGTCGAGGATCGCCTGCTGTTGCGTGTGCCACAGGTGCAATTGGCGATTGGCGCGTTGCCAGAACTCATGCTGTGCCTGCAGCAGCAATTGGTCGCGTTGCACATGGGTCTGGCGCAGGATTTCATCGGCCTGATCCTGGGCACTGTTTAACAATTCGGTGTCGCGGGCGCAGTCCGCCAACGTTTCCAAAAGAATCAACGAGCCCGTGCGTGGAGGAAGCGGCTTGCTTAGCTCAATCGTGCGTTTGCACAGCATCGTCCTGGGACTCCTCGGCGAAGAAAAACACCGGCTCGTTGTTTGACGCACCGGTGCGCCATATAGCGGCCTTCCAAATTGTTTCGAGCTTGTCGTGGGTTTCACTCAGTCGAGGGGTCTGCTCAAGTGCGAGCACCCGGTGGCGGTCAAAGCTCAACCGCAGCCGCTGCCAAACAGAGGGTTCTACCCAGGCGCGTAAATAGTGCAGGGGATCTTCAGTGCCGATTTTCAGGGTGTTGGGCATCAGTGCCTTGGAAAGGCGTACGCACCAGAGCTGCAGGTCTTGGCTCAACGGCGTGTGAGTCTTGATCTGGTAAACACCGCCGACCAGCGCGAGGATGAGGTCTCTGCGTTGCGCAGGTTCAAGGACCAGCTGCAGCAGGGCTGGCGACGGTTCGACAGGCAGGCATGGGTCAATTCCCAACGCCGTTGCCATTGCCGCGTGCTGGCTCTGGCAGAGTGTTTTCGAATAGGGCAATGAAGGGGTGAAAGGCGGCCAGTCGTGGGGCGAATCGAGCCAGGGGCAGGCCCACCACTTGGCCCAGGTGAGGTTGTCATGCGTCATTCGCGTTCGGCTCGGCTTGTTGGGCGCCGCGCGCCTTCTTCAGCCAGAACCCCGCTGCTGCGCACCCGGCTACCAGGACGACAAAGAACAATGTCAGCATGGTCTGCCAAAAAGCGAGGTCACCCGGCTTAATCAGAAACGGCCCGAAGTAGGCGAGTTGCTGCTTTTGTTTGTAGGCGGTAGCCGGTACGAAGATCACGGTCAGTTTTTGCGGGTTTGAAACGGCCGTTGTCATGCCCGGTATGCTACTGGCGACCATCCGCCGAATGCGCGGCAGCAGGCTGTCAGGTTCCAGCCGTGGATCATGCTTAATGAAGACCGATGCCGACGCCGGTTGTACCGGCTCTCCCGGTGCGACTCGCTCGGGCAGTACCACATGCACCCTGGCGACAAGAACCCCATCGATATTGGACAGGGTCGCTTCCAGCTCCTGAGATAACGCATAGATATAGCGGGCACGTTCCTCAAGCGGTGTAGAAATCACACCTTCCTTGCGAAAGACGTCGCCCAGCGTGGACCGCGCGGTCTTTGGCAACCCGGCGGCGGCAAGCGTGTGGACGGCGGCAGCAATATCGTCTGTACGCACGCGAACCACCACGCCGTCTTTTTCCAGCTGTTTTTGTGCCCGAATCTGCTTGTCTGCCAATTCAGCGATCACCTCATTGGCTTCCTGCTCGGATAACTTTCGGTGCAGTTCGACGCTTTCACCGCATCCGCTGAGCACCGATAAGAGGGTCAGCCATAAGAGAATAGAGCGGCAGCGGCGCATGGTTCACCTATTGCAGGTTAGTGGCTTTCTCAACGAACGAAGCGCAGTGTTTTATGACCTTGACGCCGATGTTGAGGATTTCTTTTGATTCAATAATGGTCTGTGTGGCATCCGCCATTTTCAGCTCGTTGTGGGTCTTGGAATATTCACGCAGCAGCTTGGGGATTTTTTCGTTGTTGGATTTCAACCGTTCTGATTGGTCCATCAGCGACAGGCTGTTGCCTTGAGCGGAAGAAACCTGCGAGTAATTTTTGTTCTGCTCCAGTGCCGCACTGAAAAAATGCGCGTCGTGGGTGCTATCGCTGCTTTTTTCGACAGAAAACCCAGGGGCACCTGAATAGGTTTCCCGCTCTTTATCAAGCGTTATGCGCATATTAATTACCCTCAAGGAACGAGTGAGGCTTTCTCTATTAATTAAACTAGAGAAAGCCTGTGCTACTTATTGTACTTTGTTAAGTATTTGGCCCCACTTGCTGGCAATCGAAGCATCTTTGTCCAGCTTTGCCATCTCGAGAGTCTCTTTGTTTTTTTCCTCAGTCAGGACTTTCATGTCTGCAAAAAGTTCTTTGCTGGTAATGCGGTCACCGTTGCCGATTGGAGAACTCATGCTTTCACCTCTACTTTCATTAATTAATAGATTTTTGCAATAAGCTTTTCGATTAACCGTGCTACATCGTCATTCGATAATCGACGCTCGTACATTGAGTGGTGAAGCCTCTCGAAACAGTTCCATCGGCTCATGGGTACTTGTTTCTAAGTGTTTCACGGTTTATTGCGCTCCCTGAAACGGTGCGCATGCATTAAGTGCAACACCCAGCTGCTTCATTCGATAATAGAGGGTGCGCTTGGCGACACCCAGTTCCAACGCCACACAATCCACGCTGTAAGTGTGACGCTGTAGAGACTCTTCGATGAGTGTTTTTTCAATACGCTGCAAACGGTCTTTCAGGCTCAGTTCCAAAGGTTGGGCAGTCGATGCCGATAAAGGCGGTAGCCCAAGGACAAAACGCTTGGCGGTGGAGCGTAGCTCGCGGACATTGCCCCGCCACGGATGGCACAGCAACTGCTGGAGCAGTTCGCTGGTAGGGTGAGGGGCTGTGCAGTTGAAGTGCTCTGCCTCTTGTTTAATCATCTCCAGAAACAACGGTACGATGCGCTCACGTCTGTCACGCAGCGGTGGCAGCTTGATGTTAATCACGTTCAGGCGAAAATACAGGTCCCGCCTGAAACTGCCTTGCTCGACCATGTCATGCAGCGATTGTTGAGCGGACGCGATGACGCGCATGTCGACCGGGATGAAGCGTGTTGAGCCGAGCCGTTCAACGCCGCGTGATTCGAGCATTCGCAATAGCTTGGCTTGAAGCGAAAGCGGCATGCTGTCGATTTCATCCAAATACAACGTACCCAGGTGAGCCGCTTCGATAAACCCTGCGCGTGACTGCACAGCCCCGGTATAAGCACCACTGTTAACGCCGAACAATTGGCTTTCGGCGAGGCTTTCCGGGATAGCGGCGCAATTGACAGCAACAAAGTTGCCTCGACGGCCCGACAGGCGATGTACGCGTTGTGCCAGGGTATCTTTGCCGGTGCCGGTTTCCCCGAGCAACAAGATGTCAACATTAAGTGTCGCTGTGCTATTGATCGTATTCTCAATATCCGAGCCATCAATGAGTGGCGTATCGGTTTCGCGTTCTTCGTGATCGGCGGCCGACATCGGATGGGGGCTCCACTCTCGTGATTGTTTACGATTAAAAGGCAGTTATTCAAAACGTGCTTGGGCAGTACGTAAAGTATAAGATTTCTCGTCGAGTATGCAGGTAAGAGTAAGCCAGGCATGCGTAGGAAAAGTCATTAACTTGTCGCTTAACATCATTCAAAACGGTTGAGCTGTTGTTTGCGCAATCAATAGGAAATATCTTAAGTTTTTAAATAAACAACAAGATGGCGATTGCCGACAGACAAACAACCGCCCACAAAAAAGCCGATGCAATGCATCGGCTTTTTTTGTGCGGCAACACCGCAGATGGCGCTTATACGTTAAAGCGGAAGTGCATCACGTCGCCGTCCTTGACGATGTACTCTTTGCCTTCCAGACGCCATTTACCGGCTTCCTTGGTACCGGCTTCACCCTTGTACTGGATGAAGTCGTTGTAGGCGATGACTTCGGCGCGGATAAAGCCTTTTTCGAAGTCGGTGTGGATCACGCCGGCGGCCTGTGGCGCGGTGGCGCCGACCTTGACGGTCCAGGCGCGGACTTCTTCGACACCGGCGGTGAAGTAGGTCTGCAGGTTGAGCATTTCGTAACCGGCGCGGATCACGCGGTTCAGGCCAGGCTCTTCCAGGCCCAGGGCCTCGAGGAACATGTCTTTTTCTTCGCCGTCATCCAGTTCGGCGATTTCCGCTTCGATCTTGTTGCACACCGGCACCACGATCGCACCTTCTTCGTCGGCGATGGCCCTGACCACGTCGAGCAGCGGGTTGTTCTCGAAGCCGTCTTCGGCGACGTTGGCGATGTACATCACTGGCTTGGTGGTCAGCAGGTGGAAGCCTTTGATCACGGCTTTCTCGTCGACGCCCATGTTCTTCATCAGGCTGCGTGCCGGCTTGCCTTCGGTGAAGTGCGCGATCAACTGCTCCAGCAGCCCTTTCTGGACCACTGCGTCCTTGTCGCCGCCTTTGGCGTTACGCGCAACTTTCTGCAGTTGCTTCTCGCAACTGTCGAGGTCGGCGAAGATCAGTTCCAGGTCGATGATCTCGATGTCGCGTTTCGGGTCAACGCTGTTGGAGACGTGAATTACGTTCTCGTCTTCAAAGCAGCGGACCACGTGGGCAATGGCATCGGTTTCGCGGATGTTGGCCAAAAACTTGTTACCCAGGCCTTCACCTTTCGACGCACCGGCCACCAGGCCTGCGATGTCGACGAACTCCATGGTAGTCGGCAGGATGCGCTTGGGATTGACGATCGCCGCCAACGCGTCCAGACGCGGATCCGGCATCGGCACGATACCGCTGTTGGGTTCGATGGTGCAGAAGGGGAAGTTCTCCGCCGCAATACCGGACTTGGTCAGGGCGTTGAACAGGGTGGATTTGCCGACGTTGGGCAGGCCGACGATGCCGCAATTGAATCCCATGGTGTTTCCCCTCGGTAAGAGTCAGGCCTTCTGGCTGTGCAGGTTTTTCATCGCGCGGTTCCATTCACCGGCGAAGATATCCGGCAGCACGCCGAGGGCAAAGTCGATGCTGGCATCGAGTTTTTCCTGTTCGGCGCGTGGCGCACGACCCAGGACGAAATTTGAAACCATACTGGCAACGCCTGGGTGGCCAATGCCAAGCCGCAGACGGTAAAAATTATTCTGATTACCCAACTGCGCGATGATGTCGCGCAGGCCGTTGTGCCCGCCATGCCCGCCGCCGAGCTTGAGCTTGGCAACACCGGGTGGCAGGTCCAGTTCGTCATGGGCCACCAGGATTTCTTCGGGTTTGATCCGGAAGAAGCCCGCAAGCGCCGCGACAGCCTGGCCGCTGCGGTTCATGTAGGTGGTGGGAATTAGCAGACGAACATCCTGACCCTGGTGCGAGAAGCGCCCGGTCAGGCCAAAATACTTGCGATCGGCCACAAGGTTTACACCTTGCGCGTGGGCGATACGCTCAACAAAAAGGGCCCCCGCGTTATGCCGGGTCTGTTCGTATTCGGCGCCTGGATTTCCCAGGCCAACGATCAGTTTAATGGCAGTCACGACAGGGGCCCTTCCTTTGGAGTTGTGGGTAACATCGCCGACACCTGCGTGCGGCGAAAGTGGACAACAAAAGATCATTTACTCAAGAGTAAACGCCGCGTTATCGCCCGCTTTCTCGCTACGTTCCGGTCCGCGATGTTTCCTCAAGCTCCGACATTACAGAGTGAATTACTCTGCAGCGTCTTCTTCAGCTTCTGGTGCAACGCGTGGAGCGTGAACGTTTGCAACAGCTTTGTCATCACCGTGAGCCAGTGCAACAAACTCAACGCCTTTAGGGGCTTTGAGGTCGGACAGGTGGATGATGGCGCCGATTTCCAGAGCCGACAGGTCGACTTCGATGAACTCAGGCAGGTCTTTCGGCAGGCAAGTCACTTCGATTTCGTTCAGGACGTGCGAGATTTCGCCGCCTTTCTTGACCGGAGCTTCTTCGCCAACGAAGTGAACTGGAACGATAGCGGTCAGTTTCTGACCGGCAATTACGCGTACAAAGTCAGCGTGCAGCACGTGGCCTTTGGCCGGGTGGCGTTGCAGAGCCTTGATGATCACGTTTTGCTTTTTGCCGCCAACGTTCAGTTCGATAACGTGGCTGTAAGCAGCATCGTTTTCGAGCAGTTTGGCGATTTCTTTGGCCAGCATGCTGATGGATTCAGGGGCTTTGTCGCCACCGTAAACTACAGCTGGAACCAGGCTTGCGAGACGACGCAGGCGGCGGCTCGCACCTTTCCCCAGGTCGGAACGCGCTTCAGCATTCAGAGTAAAATCGTTCATGTTGTATCTCCAAAATAACCACATTCGCCCCAGCGTTTGCGACCAGCGCTAAAGGCGATATGGGCAAAAAAGCCCCGCCCCAACAGAATGCTGGGGCGGGGCGCTTTTCGTCAGTGGGATGTTTCGTAAGGTTTGACCCTTATCGGAACATCGCGCTGATCGATTCTTCGTTGCTGATGCGGCGAACCGCTTCGGCAACTACCGGTGCGATATCCAGTTGACGGATACGCGAACAGGCTTGAGCTGCTGCGGACAACGGGATGGTGTTAGTCACCACCAGTTCGTCCAGCATGGAGTTCTCGATGTTCTCGATCGCTCGGCCCGACAGCACAGGGTGTGTGCAGTAGGCGAAGACTTTTGCTGCACCGTGCTCTTTCAAGGCTTTCGCCGCGTGGCACAGAGTGCCGGCGGTGTCGACCATGTCATCAACCAGAATACAGGTACGCCCTTCGACATCACCGATGATATGCATCACTTCAGAGTGATTGGCTTTCTCACGGCGTTTGTCGATGATCCCGAGGTCCACGCCCAGGGATTTGGCAACAGCCCGTGCACGCACGACGCCACCAATGTCCGGGGACACGATCATCAGGTTTTCAAAGCGCTGGTCTTCAATGTCATCCACCAGTACTGGGGAGCCGTAGATGTTATCTACCGGAATATCGAAGAACCCCTGGATTTGGTCAGCGTGCAGGTCAACCGTGAGAACACGGTCGATGCCTACCACGGTCAGCATGTCAGCCACGACTTTCGCGCTGATAGCCACACGTGCGGAACGCGGACGGCGATCCTGACGGGCATAACCAAAGTAAGGGATTACAGCTGTGATTCGAGTCGCTGAGGAGCGGCGGAAGGCATCAGCCATCACGACGAGTTCCATCAGGTTATCGTTGGTCGGAGCGCAGGTCGGCTGAATAATGAAAACATCTTTACCGCGGACGTTTTCATTGATCTCGGCTGTAATTTCGCCGTCGGAGAATTTACCGACAGAGATGTCACCGAGAGGGATATGCAGCTGACGTACGACACGTCGAGCCAGATCGGGGTTGGCGTTCCCCGTAAAGACCATCATCTTGGACACGCGCAGTACCTAGAGGCTGAGGGTAACCTGGATGAGTATTAGAAAATGGCAGGGGCGGCTGGATTCGAACCAACGCATGGCAGGATCAAAACCTGCTGCCTTACCGCTTGGCGACGCCCCTGTATCTGTTGCAACGAGTACCCAGTACTCGGTTCCTTTTAGAGCAGACTTTGCAGCTTGCGATGCAACATCGAAACGTTGCTTCCCTTTGCTACAAACCCTGTAAGGGTCTCTGTAAGAAGGGCCGAGACTTTATCAGCTTCAGCTTTGCTTGGGAAGCCCCCAAACACACAACTTCCAGTTCCGGTTAATTTTGCTTCGGTAAATTTACCTAGCAAATTCAAAGCGTTACGTACCTCTGGATAACGCCTTGCTACAACCGGTAAGCAGTCATTTCGACTGTTTCCCTTGGGAACGGGGCGCACTTTAATGGGAGGAGAGTTACGTGTCAACAGCGGATCTGAAAAAATTTCTGCTGTACTTACAGATACTTGCGGAACAAGCACGACATACCAAGGCTCTTCGGGGTATTCCGGGGTGAGTTTTTCCCCGACGCCTTCGGCAAAAGCCGCGTGCCCACGCACGAAAACCGGTACGTCGGCGCCCAGTGTCAGGCCCAGCGTGGCCAGGCGATCGTGGTCCCAGCCCAGTTGCCACAAGTGATTCAAACCGAGCAGGGTGGTTGCGGCATTTGAGCTGCCGCCACCGATGCCGCCGCCCATGGGCAAAATTTTATCGATCCAGATGTCGATACCCAGCGAGCAACCAGATTGCGCCTGAAGTTTTTTTGCGGCCCTGACAATCAGATTGCTGTCATGGGGCACGCCTTCAAATTCGGTGTGCAGCTGGATCACGCCGTCGTCGCGTACGGCGAAGGTCAGTTCATCGCCGTAATCGAGAAATTGAAACAGCGTCTGCAGTTCGTGGTAGCCGTCTTCGCGGCGACCAAGAATGTGCAGCATCAGGTTGAGTTTGGCCGGAGAGGGCAGCGTCAAGCGTTCTGAGGTCACGTTATTGCCCCAGCTTGCGCGGTTGCCATTCCTTGATCACCAGCGTGACGTCAAGGTCGGTGCCATGCAGTTTGATGCGCTCAGGCAGCCAGTAGCCACTCTGTTCCACATAGCTCAGGTACTCGACCTGCCAGCCATCCTGCTCAAGCGTGGCCAGGCGGCTGTCGCCGTTAAGGCTCAGCCGGCTTTTGCTGTCCGGCGCGGGCAAGCCCCGTACCCACCACACCAGGTGCGAAACGGGGAGCTTCCAGCCGATCTGCTGTTCCAGCAATTCTTCCGGCGTGGTTGCCTCATAGCGGCCCTGGTTGGCCACTTCCAGGCTCACTTGCCCTGGTCGGCCGGTCAGGCGTGCTGCGCCACGGCCCAGCGGTCCGGACAGGCGAATATCGTAATAGTCCTGGCGTTGCAGCCAGAACAAAGTACCGCTGCCGGAGTCTTTTGGTGCGCGCACCCCGACTTTGCCGTCGATCTGCCAGCCGTCAATGCTGCTGAGCTGACTCTTGTGCTGCTGCCATTGCGCCGGGTTGCCCTGGCCTTCAACGGATTCGCGACTGCCGATGCCCGCGCAACCGGCGAGCAGGGCGATGAAACTGAAAACAATAACGTGGCGCAAGAACATAAGCTTAAAGGGTCTCGGATCCGGTCAGGCGCTTGATGGTGCCGCGCAGGATGGGGCTTTCGGGTTGTTCCTTGAGGAATTTTTCCCAGATTTGTCGCGCTTCGCGCTGTTTGCCGTTGGCCCACAGCACTTCACCCAGGTGAGCGGCCACTTCCTGATCCGGGAAGCGTTCGAGTGCCTGGCGCAGCAGGCGTTCGGCTTCGTCCAGGTTGCCCAGGCGGTAATTCACCCACCCCAGGCTGTCGAGCACGGCAGGGTCTTCCGGGTTGAGCTTGTGGGCTTGTTCGATCAGCACCTTGGCTTCGGCGTAACGCGTGGTGCGGTCCGACAAGGTGTAGCCCAGGGCGTTGAGCGCCATCGCGTTGTCCGGGTCGCGCTTGATGATCAGGCGCAGGTCTTTTTCCATTTGCGCCAGGTCATTGCGTTTTTCCGCCTGCATGGCGCGGGTATACAGCAGGTTCAAATCGTCGGGGTATTGCAGCAAGGCTTGTTGCAGCACTTTCCAGGCGCGTTCGCCCTGCTTGTTGGCCGACAGCGTTTCGGCCTGGATCAGGTACAGCTGGATCGCATAGTCCGGCTCGGCAGCGCGTGCCGCCGCCAAGCGTTTTTCGGCTTCGTCGGTGCGGCCGTTGCTCATCAGGATATCGGCCTGACGCAACTGGGCCGGCAAATAGTCATTGCCGGGGCCGACCTGGGCGTATTCAAGCAGTGCGGCCTGCGGGTCGTTGCGTTCTTCAGCGATGCGGCCGAGGTTCAGGTGCGCCGAATCCACATGGCTTTCGCGCTCGATCAGCTCCTCCAGGTAACCCTTGGCCTCGTCCCAGGCCTTGGCTTCCAGGCACACCAATGCCAGCGAATAACGCAACTCGTCGTCGTCAGGGTATTGCTGGACCAGGTTGGCGAACTGCACTTTGGCGTCTTCCATGCGGTCTTGCTCAACCAGCATGCGCGCATAGGTCAGCAGCAAACGCTTGTCGCCCGGATACTTCTTGATGCTTTTTTCCAGCAGTGGAATCGCTTCCTTGCCGCGATTGAGGTTTTGCAGCAAGCGTGCGCGCAGCAGAATCGGGGCGATCTCGCCGTCTTCCGGCGGGTTCTGCTCCAGCAGCTTGAGGGCAGCGTCGGCTTCGTCATCCTGTTGCAGCAGCAAGGCTTTGCCGAAAATCAGCTGGCTGTTCTTCGGATGTTTTTGCAGCAGGCGGTCAAAACTTTTCATCAAGCCATTGCGCGTGTCCTGGTCGGTGTCGGCCGCCGACAGCGCGAGGAAGTCGAAATGCGTGTCGCCCTTGCCCTGCAAGACTTTCTCCATATAAACCATGGAGTCGTCATAACGCCCGGCGCGGGCCAGTTGCACAGCCGCCGCGCGTTGCGCTTCCAGGTCGTCCGGGGCGTTTTTCGCCCAGATCAGCGAGGTGTCCAGCGCGGCCTGGTCAGCCCCCAGGTATTCGGCGATGCGAAACGCACGCTCCGAAATGCCCGGGTCCTGGGTATTGATGGCCTGGGTCACGTAGTTATCCAGGGCAATATCGAAACGATTGCGCTGGCCGGCGAGTTCGGCGGTCAGCAGGCTATAGATCGTTTCTTCATTGAACGAGGAGTAAACCTTGGGCTTTTCAGGGGCTGGGGTGCTGTCTTCGACCGGCGGCGTACCGTCCGGCGACACGGGTGCCAAGGCCTGGCAGCCGCTGAGGAAGACAAAAGCAAGGAGCAACGCGGAAGATCTATTCATATAGGAAGAGGACGACTAACCTGCGGTCGGATCATCATGACACAAGCCTTCGGCCAAACATAACCGAGTCTCAGTGGGCGCCTTTATAGGCACAAGCTACTAGGACAATAGACGACGGTGGTTGTTCTGGATCTTTCGAAGTAGGACAATTGTCGGCTTCCCGACATCATCAGCGATATTGAATGGCCTTCCTCGCACTCGGTATTAACCACAAGACTGCAACCGTAGACGTGCGCGAGCGCGTGGCGTTTACGCCAGAGCAGTTGGTTGAGGCCTTGCAGCAGCTCTGCCGGCTCACCGACAGCCGCGAAGCTGCGATCCTTTCGACCTGCAATCGCAGCGAGCTTTATATAGAGCAGGAACATCTTTCAGCGGATGTGGTACTGCGCTGGCTGGCCGATTATCACCATTTGGACCTCGACGACCTGCGCGCCAGCGCTTATGTGCATGAAGAGGATGCGGCAGTTCGTCACATGATGCGCGTCGCCGCAGGGCTCGACTCGCTGGTGTTGGGCGAGCCACAGATCCTCGGGCAGATGAAGTCCGCCTACGCCGTGGCCCGCGAGGCCGGCACCATCGGGCCCGTTGCTTGGCCGTTTGTTCCAGGCCACGTTCAATTCGGCCAAGCAGGTGCGTACCGACACGGCCATCGGCGAAAACCCGGTGTCCGTCGCGTTCGCCGCCGTCAGCCTGGCCAAACAGATTTTCAGTGACTTGCAGCGCAGCCAGGCGCTGCTGATCGGCGCCGGTGAAACCATCACCCTGGTCGCCCGCCACCTGCACGACCTGGGCGTCAAGCGTATTGTGGTCGCCAACCGCACCCTGGAGCGCGCAAGCATCCTGGCCGAGCAGTTTGGCGCCCATGCTGTGTTGCTGTCGGACATCCCGGCCGAGCTGGTGCGCAGCGATATCGTCATCAGCTCCACCGCCAGCCAGCTGCCGATCCTGGGCAAAGGCGCGGTCGAGAGTGCATTGAAGCTGCGCAAGCACAAACCGATCTTCATGGTGGATATCGCCGTTCCCCGCGATATCGAGCCTGAAGTCGGCGAGTTGGACGACGTTTACCTCTACAGCGTCGACGATCTGCACGAAGTGGTCGCCGAGAACCTCAAGAGTCGCCAGGGCGCTGCCCAGGCCGCCGAGGAAATGGTCAGCACCGGCGCTGAAGACTTTATGGTGCGCCTGCGTGAATTGGCGGCGGTCGATGTGCTCAAGGCGTATCGTCAGCAGGGCGAGCGCCTGCGTGATGAAGAATTGATCAAGGCCCAGCGTTTGCTGGCCAACGGCAGCAGCGCCGAAGACGTGCTGATGCAACTGGCGCGTGGCTTGACCAACAAGTTGCTCCACGCCCCCAGCGTTCAGTTGAAAAAGCTTACCGCCGAAGGCCGCCTCGATGCGCTGGCCATGGCCCAGGAACTCTTTGCCCTCGGTGAGGGCGCGTCAGATAGCTCTTCGGATAAAAAACCGCAATGAAAGCGTCACTGCTCAATAAACTGGACGTGCTCCAGGACCGTTTCGAAGAACTGACCGCCTTGCTCGGCGATGGCGAGGTCATCTCCGATCAGACCAAGTTCCGCGCCTATTCCAAGGAATACGCCGAAGTTGAGCCGATTGTGGCCACCTATAAAAGCCTGATGAAAGTGCAGGCCGACCTCGAGGGCGCCCAGGCGCTGCTCAAGGACAGCGACCCGGACATGCGTGAAATGGCCGTGGAAGAAGTGCGCGAAGCCAAAGACAAGCTGGTCGAGCTCGAAGGCGACCTGCAACGCATGCTGCTGCCCAAAGACCCGAACGACGGACGCAACGTGTTCCTCGAAATCCGTGCCGGCACCGGTGGCGATGAGGCGGCGATCTTCTCCGGCGACCTGTTCCGTATGTATTCGCGCTACGCCGAGCGACGTGGCTGGCGGGTCGAGATTTTGTCCGAGAACGAAGGCGAACACGGCGGTTATAAAGAAGTCATCGCCCGAGTCGAAGGTGACAACGTTTACGGCAAGCTCAAATTCGAATCCGGCGCGCACCGCGTGCAGCGGGTTCCGGCGACTGAATCCCAGGGCCGTATCCACACCTCGGCGTGCACCGTGGCCGTGTTGCCCGAGCCGGACGAACAGGAAGCCATTGAGATCAACCCGGCAGACTTGCGTGTCGACACCTACCGCTCGTCGGGCGCCGGTGGTCAGCACGTGAACAAGACCGACTCGGCGATCCGTATCACCCACTTGCCGTCGGGCATCGTGGTCGAGTGCCAGGAAGAACGTTCCCAGCACAAAAACCGTGCCCGGGCCATGTCCTGGCTGTCGGCCAAGCTCAACGACCAGCAGACCAGCGCCGCCGCCAACGCGATTGCCAGCGAGCGCAAGTTGCTGGTGGGCTCGGGCGACCGCTCCGAACGCATCCGCACCTACAACTTTGCCCAGGGCCGGGTCACCGACCACCGGGTCAACCTCACCCTGTACTCCCTCGACGAAATTCTCGCCGGCGGCGTAGATGCAGTGATTGAGCCTTTGCTGGCCGAATACCAGGCTGATCAATTGGCGGCGATAGGTGAATAAATGACCATTATTGCCAGTCTCCTGCGCGCTGCTGACCTGCCTGACTCGCCCACCGCGCGTCTGGATGTGGAATTGCTGCTGGCCGCTGCCTTGGGCAAATCGCGCAGCTACCTGCACACCTGGCCGGAAAAAATCGTCAGCAGCGAAAACGCGCTGACCTTCGCCGATTACCTGCAGCGCCGTCGCGCGGGTGAGCCGGTGGCCTACATCCTCGGCCAACAGGGTTTCTGGAAGCTCGACCTGGAGGTCGCGCCGCACACGCTGATCCCGCGCCCGGAAACCGAGCTGCTGGTGGAAGCCGCCCTTGAATTGTTGCCGGCCACGCCTGCCAAGGTTCTTGATCTTGGCACGGGCAGCGGCGCGATCGCCCTGGCCCTGGCCAGCGAACGCCCGGCCTGGCAGGTCACTGCGGTCGATCGTGTGCTCGAAGCCGTGGCCCTGGCCGAACGCAACCGCCAGCGCCTGCACCTGAAGAACGCCACGGTGTTGAACAGCCATTGGTTCAGCGCGTTGCAAGGCCAGCACTTCGACTTGATCATCAGCAACCCACCTTACATTGCCGATAACGATCCCCATCTGGTGGCCGGCGATGTGCGCTTTGAGCCCGCCAGTGCCTTGGTGGCAGGCCATGATGGGCTGGACGATTTGCGGTTGATCATCGCCCAGAGCCCGGCGCACTTGAATGCCGGTGGCTGGTTGCTGCTCGAACACGGTTACGACCAAGCTGCAGCGGTACGTGATTTGTTGTCGGGTGAGGGCTTTGATGAGGTCCACAGCCGCATCGACCTCGGCGGCCACGAACGCATCACGTTGGGGCGCCGCCCGTGCTGAGCGACCAGGAGCTGTTGCGCTATAGCCGACAGATTCTGTTGCAGCACGTCGACATCGACGGCCAATTGCGCCTGAAAAACGCCCGCGCGCTGATCGTCGGCCTCGGTGGGCTCGGCGCGCCGGTCGCGCTGTACCTGGCCGCCGCCGGTGTGGGTGAGTTGCACCTGGCCGACTTCGACACCGTCGACCTGACCAACCTGCAACGCCAGATCATCCACGACACCGACAGCGTCGGGCTGGCCAAGGTCGATTCGGCCATGCGCCGCCTGGCCGCCATCAACCCGGAAATCGCGTTGGTCGCCCATCGCACTGCGCTGGATGCCGACTCACTCGCCGCCGCAGTGGCCGCGGTCGATGTGGTGCTCGATTGCAGCGACAACTTCTCTACCCGTGAGGCCGTGAACGCCGCATGCGTTGCAGCGCGCAAGCCTTTGGTCAGCGGCGCAGCCATTCGCCTGGAAGGCCAATTGTCGGTGTTCGACCCACGGCGCGCCGAAAGCCCGTGCTACCACTGTTTATATGGGCATGGCAGCGACACCGAACTGACCTGCAGCGAAGCCGGCGTGATCGGCCCGTTGGTCGGGCTGGTCGGTAGCCTGCAAGCACTGGAAGCCTTGAAGTTGCTGGCAGGTTTTGGTGAGCCGTTGGTGGGGCGTTTGCTACTGATCGATGCCTTGACCACGCGTTTTCGCGAGCTGCGCGTCAAGCGCGATCCCGGCTGCAGCGTTTGCGGGACGGCTCATGGTTAAGGACGCGCCCATTGGTGTGTTCGATTCCGGCGTCGGCGGCCTGTCGGTGCTGGATGAAATTCAGCAACTGTTGCCCCATGAGTCGTTGTTATACGTGGCTGACGGCGGGCATATCCCCTACGGTGAAAAATCCCCGGCGTTCATTCTTGAACGTAGCCGTTTGGTCGCCGAGTTTTTCCGCGAAAAAGGCGCCAAAGCCTTTGTGATTGCCTGCAACACCGCGACCGTCGCCGCCGTGGCTGATTTGCGCCAGGACTATCCCGACTGGCCCCTGGTGGGCATGGAACCTGCGGTCAAACCGGCGGCGGCCGCCACCCGCAGCGGCGTGGTCGGCGTACTGGCCACCACCGGCACTCTGCAAAGCGCCAAGTTCGCCGCGCTGCTCGATCGCTTCGCCACCGATGTGCGAGTGATTACCCAGCCGTGTCCGGGGTTGGTTGAACTGATCGAAACTGGTGACCTCAACAGTGCCGCACTGCGCCAGCTGTTGCAGGGCTATGTCACCCCACTGCTCAGCGCAGGTTGCGACACCATCATCCTCGGCTGCACCCACTATCCCTTCCTCAAGCCGCTTCTGGCACAGATGCTTCCCCCCAGCATCGTCTTGATCGACACCGGCGCTGCTGTGGCCCGCCAGCTCAAGCGTCTGTTGGGCGAGCGTGACCTGCTGTCGCCTGGCAATTCTGAGCCTGCGCAGTTCTGGACCAGCGGCGACGTCGATCACCTAAGAAATATCCTACCGACACTCTGGAAATCTCCTGGCGTTGTGCGTAATTTTAGCTTGTGAAAAATTCGTGAAACATCGCAGTTAGAAGCTGAACTTCTGGCATCGCGCAAGCTTCTATAGCGTTAGCCTGTACAAACCATACAACTTCGATCTCAAAGGATGTGCTCTTATGAAGCGCTTGTTCTGTTTGGCTGCGATTGCGGCCGCTGTGGTGGGACACTCAGTTTCGGCCCAGGCCGCCGGCCTGGAATTTGGGGTGGGGGGTACCAGCGATTCGACCATGACCTATCGGTTGGGGCTGACGTCGGATTGGGATAAAAGCTGGTGGCAGAGTGATACGGGCCGACTGACCGGCTATTGGAGTGGCGCTTACACTTACTGGGACGGCGACAAACGCGCGAGTGTCAGCAGCCTGTCGTTCTCGCCGGTGTTTGTGTATGAGTTTGCCGGGGAGAAGGTCAAGCCTTACATCGAAGCGGGTATCGGTGTGGCGGTGTTTTCACGCACGCAGGTTGAAGACAACAACATCGGCCAGGCTTTCCAGTTCGAAGACCGCCTGGGCTTTGGTTTGCGCTTTGCCGGCGGGCATGAAGTGGGCATTCGTGCCACGCACTATTCCAATGCGGGCATCAGCAGCAATAACGACGGGGTAGAGAGCTACTCGTTGCACTACACCTTGCCGTTGTAATCCTCAAGCCTTATGCAAAACCAATGTGGGAGCGGGCTTGCTCGCGAATGCGGTGTGTCAGCTGATACATATTTGGCTGATACACCGCATTCGCGAGCAAGCCCGCTCCCACATTTTGATCTTCATCAGTCTTGGGCTCAGCGATACGCCGTCGCAATGCCTTGGCGCTCTTCCAGGCACTCCGGCGCACCCATCTCGAATTCCCGACAGATCAACGGCCGCCGCTCGTAAATCGTGCACATCATCGTGTCCCGATCCAGCGCCGCGCACCAGCCGTCATCCAGGCGCAGCATCACTTCACCGCCCCAATCGTCGGTATCGATATAGCGTTCCGGCACGCCGGTGTCGGTGATCAGCATGACTTCTAGCTGGCAGCAGCAGGCTGCGCACGTCGAGCAGGTGACGGCGGGTTCGGTGATTTGAGTGTGGGGGATGTTGGTCATAGGCGCGCAGTGTAAGGCAAGCGCGTTGCTTGCGTATGAATGCTCTGACGGACGTCAGTGCCCAAGCTGCCGCGCCACCCAGTGCAATACCGGGAACACCAGCGCCCAGAGCAACGCCAGGCCGATCAGCGTCAGCGTTGTGTCGTAGCCGAAACGCACACCGGCCAACTGGCTGCCGGCGTAATAAGACAGTGGCCCACCCACCGCCCCCAACAGGCTGGCGCGCCACCAGGGTTGTGCACTCCAAGCCAGGCAATGGCGCAGCGTGGTGGCGAGCAGTGCCCAGAGCATGATCAGCCAGAAGGGAATCAGCGGCCCTGGAAAACCGAAGTGAAACACGCCAAAGGTGCGCAACACGGTATCAACCACGGTGCCCAACAGGGTCACGGCCAGGATCACTTGGCCTTCTTCAGACCATGAGCTTGTCCACAGCAGGTGGATGCCCAGCACGCCAGCGCCCACCCACAACCAGCGGCTGTCACCGCCCAGCACACAGGCAAACCAGCCGCACTGGAACAGCGCGGCATTGGCCAGCGTTTTAAGCATTGAAACGCCCGAGCAACGGCGGGTTGATCGCCGCAGGCTTGGCCAGCAGCAACTGCGCGGTACCGATCGTTCGCTCCATAAACCCGCCTTCGCAGTAGCACAGGTAGAATTCCCACAGGCGCAGGAAGTACTCATCGTAGCCCAACTCGGCAAGACGGCCGTGGGCGCGACGGAAGTTCTCATGCCACAGGCGCAGGGTGCGCGCGTAGTGCAAGCCGAAGTCTTCCATGTGCAGCAGGTTCATGTCGGTGTCGCGGCTGACGATCTGCAGCATGTTCTGCACAGAGGGCAGGGCGCCGCCGGGGAAAATATAGCGCTGAATAAAGTCGACGCTGTTTTTGGCCTGCTCAAAACGCTGTTCACGAATAGTAATGGCTTGCAGCAGCATCAGCCCGTCGCTTTTGAGAAGGTGCGCGCATTGCTTGAAGTAAGTCGGCAGAAAGCGATGGCCCACCGCTTCGATCATCTCGATGGACACCAGTTTGTCGTATTGGCCCGTCAGGTCGCGATAGTCCTGCAGCAGCAGCGTCACCTGCTCTTTGAGCCCCAGGGCCTCGATGCGTTTTTCGGTGTAGGCGAACTGCTCTTTGGACAGGGTCGTGGTGGTGACCTTGCAGCCATAGTGCTGCGCCGCATACAGCGCCATGCTGCCCCAGCCGGTGCCGATTTCGAGCAAATGGTCGGTGGGTTTGAGCGCGAGCTTCTGGCAGATGCGTTCCAGTTTGTTCAGTTGCGCCTGTTCCAGGCTGTCGTCGGGGGTCAGAAACTGCGCCGCCGAATACATCATGGTCGGGTCGAGGAATTCCTCGAACAAGTCGTTGCCCAGGTCATAGTGGGCGGCGATGTTTTTCTGCGAGCCCTTGCGGGTGTTGCGGTTAAGCCAATGCAGGCCTTGGGTGAACGGCCGCGCCAAGCGCGCCAGGCCGCCTTCCATTGCATCGAGCACATCCAGGTTGCTGACCATCACGCGCACCACGGCGGTGAGGTCCGGGCTGCTCCAGTAACCGTGGATAAACGCTTCGCCGGCGCCGATCGAACCATTGGCCGCCACCAGGCCCCAGACTGCCGAATCGTGGACCTGGATTTCGCCCAACAGACGCGCTTCGCGTGCGCCGAACACCTGGCGTTCACCGTCTTCGATCACCACCAGTTGGCCGTGGCGCAGTTGGCTGAGCTGGCGCAGTACACCTTTGCGCAACAGCGCACTGGTCACGCCATTGACGTTCAGGCGGTTGGTCTTGACCGATAAGCTAGGGGATTTCATGGCGGCGATCCTTGGTATACCCGACTGCGGTGCGAGAGGCGCCATCGGCGGCCTGATGGGAAAAAATCGGTGTGCGTTTGAGCAGCAGGCGCATGGCTTGCCAGTAAATCGCCAGGCAGGTCTTGGCGGTCATCCACGGAAAGCGCCACAGGTAGCGATGCAGGCTGGCGCGGGTCAGCGCTTCTTTTTGCAGGCTCAAGGTGGCGTCGAAGACTTTTTGCGTGCCCTGCCAATCAGCCATGTGCACGCCAAGCCTGTCGGCCGGCGGGCTGAAGCTCATGCGGTATTCCAGGTCACGGGGTAAAAACGGCGACACATGGAACGCCTTGGCCACGGCGAAGTGCTGGTGCTCCTCGGCGCCGAGCGCCTGGGCGGGCAGCACATAGTGGTAGCGCTCGCGCCACGGGGTGTTGGTCACTTCACACAGGATCGCGGCCAGTTGCCCATCGGCCTCGAAGCAGTAGAAGAAACTCACCGGGTTAAAAGCCAGGCCCCAACTGCGGGCCTGGGTCAGTAGGCAGATAACGCCCCGGGGCTCGCGCCCCAGTGCCTTGCCGACTTCCTGGCGCACGGCATCGCTCAAGCTGATGCCGTGACGCGTAAATTCACGCAGGTAGTCCTGCTGGCGAAAGCCGAAGGGCGCCAGGCGGCTGTTGCCGGCCAGGGGCGAGAGCCCGAGCACTTCGTCTTGTTCGCTCAAGTCCAGGTACAGCAGGCCGATGCGGTAGCGAAAGGCGTGGGCCTTGGGCGTGAACCGGCGATGGGCGATCCAGCCGCTGTACAGGGCGCTGTTCATAGGGTTTCGCCAAAGGCCTGGGCCACGCGCAATGCGCTGGTCACGCCGTCTTCATGAAAGCCGTTGGCCCAGTAGGCGCCACAGTAAAAGGTGTGGCGCGCGCCGTGTAATTCTTCCCAGCGGTTTTGTGCCGCCACCGCTGCCAGGCTGTATTGCGGATGCGCATAGGTGTAGCGCGCAAGGATCTTCAGCGGGTTGATCATCGGCGTCTGGTTGAGGCTGACGCAAAAAGTGGTGTCGCTGTGGATGCCTTGCAGGATGTTCATGTCGTAAGTGACGGCCGCCTGTGTTTGCTCGGTGCCGCTCAGGCGATAATTCCAGCTGGCCCAGGCCAGTTTGCGATCGGGCAGCAGGCGCGTGTCGGTGTGCAGCACCACGTCATTGTCGGCGTAGGGCAGGGCACCGAGAATCTCCTGCTCGGCCTGGCTCGGGTCGGCCAGTAACGCCAAGGCCTGGTCGCTGTGGCAGGCGAACACCACGCGGTCAAAGGTCTCGCTGCCGGCGGGGCTGTGGATAACCACGCCATCGGCTGTGCGTTCAACTTTATCCACAGGGCAATTGAGGCGGATCTGCTCGCGAAAACTGCGGGTCAGTGGCTCGATGTAGCTGCTTGAGCCGCCTTCGATCACGCACCATTGCGGCCGATTGTTCACTGACAACAAGCCGTGATTCTTGAAAAACCGCACAAAGAACTGCAACGGGAAACCGAGCATGTCCGCCAGGGACATCGACCAGATCGCCGCGCCCATCGGCACGATGTAATGGCGGATAAAGCGTGGGCCGTATCCACCGGCCTCGAGGTAGTCGCCCAGGGTCATGTCGGCACTGATGCGTTGCTCTTGCAGGTCCAGCGGTGCCTGGCGGTTAAAGCGCAGAATGTCGCGCAGCATGCCCCAGAACCCCGGCGAGAGAATGTTGCGGCGCTGGGCAAACAGGCTGTTGAGGTTATTCCCGTTGTACTCGAAGCCTGCGTTCTGGTCGCACACCGAAAAGCTCATCTCGGTGGGTTTGAACGCCACGCCAATCTGCCCGAGCAGACGGATGAAATTAGGGTAGGTCCAATCGTTGAACACGATAAAACCGGTGTCCACGGCATAGGGCTTACCTTCGACCGTAACGTTGACCGTGTGGGTATGCCCGCCAATGCGCTCGCCTGCCTCAAACAGCGTGATGTCGTGGCGCCGGCTGAGCAGGTAAGCGCTGGTCAGCCCGGCGATACCGCTGCCGATGATGGCGATCTTCACAGGTCGTCCTTCTTCGGTGGCGGGCTGCGCAGCATGCGTTTGCCGATAATCAGTTGCGCGCGGTTGGGCAGCTTCGACAGCGGCCACAGGGTGGCGATAAACATCGCCGGGAAGGCGATTTCCAGCGGGCGGTTTTCCAGCTTGGCGAAGATATGCCTGGCAGCCTTTTCGGCGGACCAGCTCAGCGGCATCGGGAAATCATTGCGTTCGGTCAGCGGGGTGTCGACAAAACCCGGGCTGATCACCGTGACGTCGATGTTCTCCGGCGACAAGCTGATGCGCAGCGATTCGAACAGGTAACGCAGCCCGGCCTTGGACGCGCCATAGGCTTCGGCGCGCGGCATTGGCAGGTAGGTCACGGCGCTGGCGACGCCCACCAGATGTGGGGTGAGCCCTTTGCGCAACAGCGGCAGTGCAGCTTCGATGCAATAGCTGCTGGCAAGCAGGTTGGTGCGTACCACGTGCTCGACGATGGAGGAGTCGAATTGCCGGGCGTCGACATACTCACAGGTGCCGGCGTTGAGGATCACCGTATCCAATGAACCCCAGACCTCGCCGATGTGTTCGCCGATCTCGCGCACGGTCTGGCTGTTGGTCAGGTCGCCGGCTACCACCAGCACTTGGCCTGGATAACGCAGGGCGAATGCCTCGAGCGGGCCTTTGCTGCGCGAGCTGAGCGCCACCTGCGCGCCACTGTTGAGCAGTTCGACGGCCAGCGCGGCACCGATGCCACTGCTGGCACCGGTCAACCAATAACGGCGGGGCGGTACAAGGCTCATCCCATTCTCCTTTTTAGCCAACTGACCACAGAGCCGACTACCGGCAAGTGTTCATAGAGCAACGCGCCCGCATCGAAATAATCGCGATGGCGGTAGACCTTGTCGCGCCACATCAGGTGCGAGCAACCTTCCACTCTGATCACCTTGCCACTGGCCAGGCGCGGGTGGCAAAAACTCATTTTCCAGCGCAGGTAGCCTTCGCCTTCGGCGACCTGGTCGAAGCCGTGGAAGTCAAAACGCAACTGGTTGATGTTGCTGTACATCTGGGCGAAGTAACCGCGCAAAGCGGGCAGCCCGTGCACTTCGTGCAGCGGATCGGTGAAGGCGATGTCCTGGCTGTACAAGCTGTCGAGCAGGTGCAGGTTGTGCTTGTCCAGCGTGGTAAAGGCCTGGGCGAACCGCTGCAGGAAGTCACTCATGTTCGGCGACCTCCTGGCGTGAAGGCAGGTTGCGAAAGGCAGCGAGGGCACGCTCGCGGGATTTTTTCAGGTCGACAATCGAGCGTGGGTAATCGGCCACGCCGAACAGGCCACCGGCGGCTTCGGGGTTGTGCACTTCTTTCTTGTTCAGCGCCGCCAGCTCCGGCAGCCAGTGCTTGATGAACAGCCCTTCGCTGTCGAACTTTTCCGACTGGCTCAACGGGCTGAAAATCCGGAAATACGGCGCCGAGTCGGTGCCGGTGGACGAACTCCACTGCCAGCCGCCGTTATTGGCGGCCAGGTCGCCGTCGATCAAGTGGCGCATAAAGAAGCGCTCACCTTCGCGCCAGTCGATCAGCAGGTTCTTGGTCAAAAACATCGCCACCACCATGCGCAGGCGGTTGTGCATCCAACCGGTTTCCAGCAGTTGACGCATGGCCGCGTCGATAATCGGCAAGCCGGTGCGCCCTTGCTGCCAGGCGGCCAAGTCCTTGGGCGCATCGCGCCAGGCCAGAGCCTCGGTTTCGGGGCGGAACGCACGGTGGCGCGAGACCCGTGGGTAACCGACCAGAATGTGTTTATAGAACTCGCGCCACAGCAACTCGTTGATCCAGGTGATGGCGCCGAGATCGCCGCTTTCGAACTCGCCCTGGTTGGTTTGCAGGGCGGCGTGCAGGCACTGGCGTGGCGAAACCACACCGGCGGCGAGGTAGGCCGAGAGCTGGCTGGTGCCGGGCTTGGCCGGGAAGTCGCGTTCGTCTTTGTAGTAGCTGATCTGTTGGTCGGCGAAGGCGTCAAGGCGACGCCGGGCTTCTTCTTCACCCGCGGGCCAGAGGGCGCGCAAGGTGTCGCTGGGTGTTTCGAAGCCTTCGACCTGATCCGGGATGGCGTCGCTGTGCACATCCAGCGGTGCCTGTTGTTGCGGCGTGGCCACCAGGCGCGGCAAGGCGCTGTGCAGGCGGTTGTAGCAGACCTTGCGGAACTGACTGAATACCTGGAAGTAAGTACCGGTTTTGGTCAGCACGCTGCCAGGTTGAAAAAACAGCTGGTCGAGGTAACTGTGGAACGTCACACCGTCAGCTTCCAGCGCCTTGGCCACGGCCACATCACGACGGCTCTCATGAATGCCGTATTCCTCGTTGACGTGCACCGAGTCCACCGACAGTTCCCGGCATAGTTTGCCCAGCACGGCGGGCGCCTGGTCCCAGGTGGCGGCAGTGCGAATCAACAAGGGAATGTTCAGTTCGCCAAGGGCCCGGCTCAAGTGCTTGAGGTTGCGCAGCCAGAAATCGACTTTGCAAGGCGCATCATCATGGGCCAGCCATTGCTGCGGCGTGATCAGGTACACGGCGACAACCGGGCCGCGCTGGCAGGCGGCGGCGAGGGCGGTGTTGTCGTGCAGGCGCAAGTCGGTGCGCAGCCAGATCAAATGCATTTAGACAATTCCACGCTGGATCAATAACTGGTGGGCCGACAATGGGTCTTCGGCCACGAACAATTCAGAAGTCTCACGGGTTAATACGGCTAACTCGTCCTGGTGGATGCATACCGTTGGTCCGGCAATCAAAATTGGGCAATTGATGCCGCCTAAAAGTTTGCCGAGTGCCGACAGGTGGAGGGCTTTGCTTGAATACAGCAGCACCGCACGCGGTTGCAGGTGTTCTGTCGCCAGGGCCAGTTCGCCGGTTGGCAGAGGCCAATCAAAAACCTCCACGGGGCAGTCGGCACTGCTGGCCAGCCAGGCGCTGAGCCATAGGTGCGGCTCCAGCGGCACGTCGGACTGGTTGACCAGCAACAGCGGCGCGCCCTGGAGCTGGCGGTTGTTGTGGTAAATGCGCGCGCCGAACTTGCTGCGCAGCCAGGACAGAAAAAACACCCGCTCCATTTGTGCGCCGAACTGGCCCTGCCAGCGTTGCTCCAGCGCGGTCAGCAGCGGCAGCATCAATTGCTCACACAAGGTGCGCGGCGGGTACAGCGCCATGGCCTGGTTGAACAGGTCGTCGACCCGGCGTTCGGCCAATTCGCTGATTGCGCTGAGCAGTTTATGACGCAGCACATGCCATTCATTTTCGACGCTGTCGGGGCTGGCCTGGGCGGAATCGATCAAACCTTTGACCTGGCTGACCGGCACGCCACGGTTGAGCCAAGTCAGAATGGTGTGGATACGTTGCACGTGTTCGGCGCTGAACAGCCGATGGCCCTTGGGCGTGCGCTGGGGCACGATCAAGCCATAACGGCGCTCCCAGGCGCGCAGGGTCACAGCGTTGACGCCGGTCTGGCGCGCCACTTCGCGAATCGGCAACCAGCCGTCTTCGATGGCTTGGGCGATGTCTTCGACAAGGTCGTCTTGCAGGGCAGGTGTCATGGTCTAGATCGCATTACGCAGGCTGAGGTTTTCCGGGTGCGGCTGCAGGTAAGCCTGCTGCGCGATGTAGCGGTCCGGGTGTTGGCGAAAGTGATGTTTGAGCAAGGTCAGCGGCACCACCAGCGGCACGATGCCGGTGCGGTATTGGCCGATGACGGTTTGCATTTCCTGCTTGTCATCGGCGCTGATGGCCTGCTTGAGGTAGCCGCTGATGTGTTGCAGCACATTGGTGTGGGTGCCGCGGGTGGCGCATTTTTTCAGGCCGGTCATCAACTCGCTGAAATAGCAGGCGGCCAGTTCATCCAGGTTGATGCCCTTGCCCATGCTGCCCAGCAAGTGGCCAAGGCTTTTGTAATGCACGGGGCTGTGGGCCATCAGCAGGTATTTGTAGCGCGCGTGGAACGCCAGCAGGCGGTGACGGGTGATGCCCTCGGCCAGCAAGTGTTGCCAGCTGGCGTACACAAACACGCGGGTGAGGAAATTCTCGCGCAGCACCGGATCATTCAGCCGGCCGTCTTCTTCCACCGGCAGGTTGGGGTGGCGTGCGCAAAACGCCTGGGCATAAATGCCGCGCCCGCCGCCATCGACGGGCGTGCCGTTGTCGCGGTAGACCTTGACCCGCTCCAGCCCGCACGACGGCGACTTCTGCATGAAGATGTAGCCGCACAGGTCAGTGTGTTCCACCGCCATCTGCTGGCCATAATCGTCCAGTGGCTGCGTCACATTGAGTTCACGCTGCACGGTGCCGACGGCCTGCGGGTGGGCGGGGTCGCCCACCAGGCGAATCGGTTCGCGGGGGATGCCCAGGCCAATCGCCACTTCGGGGCACAACGGCACGAAGTCGAAATAGTCGGCGAGGGTTTGGCTGCACAGCAGGGATTGTTTGTGTCCGCCGTTGAAGCGCACGTTCTCGCCGAGTAGGCAGGCACTGATAGCGATCTTCGGTTTTGCGCTGCTGGACATGCTCAACCCTCTGCGAAATTCCTGTACAGATTTACAATTCTGTACAACTAAATCTCATCATAGGTTTGATACTGTACAAGTCAAATTATTTGCATAAGTTTTTTCGCGCCCGCTATTTCCAGCCCATGCGCCAGTCTTCGGCATTTTGCAGCGTTTGCCACGGGAGGCGTTCGGCGCGGCGGGTCATGACCGCTTGCAGTTCGATTTCGAGCACGGTGCCTTCCTCATCACGAAACAGCTCGGTGACCAGAAAGTGTTTTTCCTTGTTGCGCGGGCGTGCTGCTGTCCACTTCGACAACAGCAATTTCGTCGGGTTGAGACGGTTCATTGCAGGTGTTCGATCAGGCGGCGTGCGGCTTCCTGGCCGCTGAGCCACGCGCCTTCGACCCGCCCCGACAGGCACCAGTCACCACACACGTACAAGCCCAGGTCGGCGTCAGCCAACACACCGAATTCATGCCGTTCCGACGGCCTGGCGTAGAGCCAACGATGGGCCAGGCTGAAGGACGGCGCGGGCATGGCGCTGTGCAGCAGTTCGGCGAAGGCGCCGTGCAGGTGTTCGATCACCGCCTCTTTGGGCAGGTCGAGGTTGGCCTTGCTCCAGGCGCTGGTGGCGTGCAGCACCCAGGTGTCGAGGGTGGCGTCGCGCCCGGGCTTGCTACGGTTGCGCGCCAGCCAGTCGAGCGGGCTGTCTTGCACAAAGCAGCCTTGCATTGGCGTATCCAGTGGCGTGTCGAAGGCGAGGGCGACGGCCCAGGTCGGGTCCATTTTCACCCCGGCAGCGGCGCTTGCAAGCTTGGGCGCGGCAGCCAGCAGGGTGGTGGCCTGGGGCGCCGGCGTGGCAATCACCACGTGGCTGAACGGGCCATGATTGCCACCGTCTGCGTCCAGCAGGTTCCAGTGCTGTTTGCCTTGGAACACCTCGGTGATGCGGCAGCCGAACTCCACCGGCAAGTCATCAAGCAGCGCGCGGGTAATGGCGCTCATGCGCGGCGTGCCGACCCAGCGAATCTGCTCGTCGGGGGAGGGCGTAAGCTGACCGGACTTGAAGTTGTACAGCTGCGGTTTCCACTGTTCGGCCCAGCCGTTGCTTTGCCAGCGCTGCACTTCGTTGACGAAGCGCCGGTCGCGGGCCGTGAAGTATTGCGCGCCCATGTCCAAGGCACCGGCATCACTGCGCTTGCTGGACATGCGGCCGCCACTGCCACGGCTTTTATCGAAGAGTTGTACAACGTGCCCCGCGTCTCGTAACGCTCGGGCGGCGGAGAGACCGGCGATGCCGGTGCCGATGATCGCGATGGGAACAGTCATGGGGGGCCTCGTTTTACCTTTGAGTACAGACTACGCCGACACCCATAGCTGTACAATATTGTTTTTTGGTATAAGTTTTGGCGTACCTGTTCTAACGGCGTGACCTATTGTTAAAGGTGAGGGGTTAAGGGTGAGGCTTGAATTGGCCTCTGAAACCAACGTAACGCCCAATTACAAAAGATCCCTGCTTATAAAATAGACTAGCGATGGGCGGCAAACGTTACATGAGGAGAAACCCATGCATATTTTGCTGACCGGCGGTACGGGCTTGATCGGTCGCCAACTCTGCCTGCACTGGCTGGCCCAGGGGCATCGCCTGACGGTGTGGAGCCGCGAGCCGGATACCGTGGCCAAATGGTGCGGTGCCGAGGTGCTCGGTGTTGGCCGCTTGCAGGACGTGATCGGCACGGTGGATGCGGTGGTCAACCTGGCCGGCGCGCCGATTGCCGATCGCCCGTGGACCAAAAAGCGCAAGGCATTGCTGTGGAGCAGCCGCATCAGCCACACCGAAACCTTGCTGGCTTGGATGCAAGGCCTGGCGCAAAAGCCGGCGGTGTTGATTTCCGGCTCTGCAGTGGGCTGGTACGGCGACGGCGGCGAGCGCGAACTGACCGAAGCCAGCGGCCCGGTGCAAGACGATTTCCCCAGCCAGCTGTGCATCGCCTGGGAAGAAACCGCGTTGCGCGCCGAAGCCTTCGGCACCCGCGTGGTGCTGGTGCGCACGGGCCTGGTGTTGTCGGCCAAGGGCGGCTTTTTGTCGCGGCTGCTGCTGCCATTCAAACTGGGGCTGGGCGGGCCGATCGGCAATGGTCGGCAATGGATGCCGTGGGTCCATATCAAAGATCAAATCGCCCTGATTGATTTTCTTCTGCACAACGGCGATGCCAGCGGTCCTTATAATGCCTGCGCGCCACACCCGGTACGTAATCGCGAGTTCGCCAAAACCCTGGGCCAGGTGCTGCACCGCCCGGCGTTCATGCCGATGCCGGCGTTTGCCTTGAAGGTCGGCCTGGGCGAGTTGTCCGGGTTGCTGCTGGGCGGGCAGAAGGCCGTTCCCGAACGGTTGCTGGCCGCCGGTTTCACTTTTCAGTTCACTGAGTTGCACGCGGCCCTGGAAGATCTATCCAGCCGCCTCTAGCCATAGGATGTTGCATGACGGATCACGCGTTGTTACTGGTCAATCTGGGTTCACCGGCCTCCACCTCGGTGGCCGATGTGCGCAGCTACCTCAATCAGTTCCTGATGGACCCTTACGTGATCGACCTGCCGTGGCCGGTGCGGCGCTTGCTGGTGTCGCTGATCCTGATCAAGCGCCCTGAGCAATCGGCCCATGCCTACGCCTCGATCTGGTGGGAAGAGGGTTCGCCGCTTGTGGTCCTGAGCCGTCGCTTGCAAGCGCAAATGACCCAGCAGTGGACCCACGGCCCGGTGGAGTTGGCGATGCGCTACGGCGAGCCGTCGCTTGAAACCACCCTCACGCGGCTTGCGGCTCAAGGTATTCAAAAAGTCACCCTGGCGCCGTTGTATCCGCAGTTCGCTGACAGCACCGTGACCACGGTGATCGAAGAAGCCAAGCGTGTGGTCCGCGACAAGAAGCTCAACGTGCAGTTTTCTATCTTGCAGCCGTTCTACGATCAGCCGGAATACCTCGACGCCTTGGTCGCCAGCGCCCGGCCGTACGTGGCGCAGGAATTCGATCACTTGTTGCTGAGCTTCCATGGGTTGCCTGAGCGCCATCTGAAAAAACTCGACCCCACAGGCCAGCATTGCTTCAAGGATGCTGACTGCTGCAAGAACGCTTCGCCCGAGGTGCTTGCCACCTGCTACCGCGCCCAGTGCTTTAGCGTGGCGCGCGACTTTGCCGCGCGCATGGGTTTGCCGGAGGGCAAATGGTCGGTGGCGTTCCAGTCACGGCTGGGCCGCGCCAAGTGGATCGAACCCTACACCGAGGCCCGCCTGGAAGCCTTGGCCCAGCAAGGCGTGAAAAAGCTGCTGGTGATGTGCCCGGCGTTTGTCGCCGACTGCATCGAGACCCTGGAGGAGATTGGCGATCGCGGGCTGGAGCAGTTCCGCGAGGCAGGGGGCGAGGAGTTGGTGTTGGTGCCGTGCTTGAACGATGACCCGCAGTGGGCGGTGGCGCTCAATACGCTGTGCGAGCGGGCGCCGTTGTCACTCTAATCAAGCCAAACACAGACTAAATGTGGGAGCGGGCTTGCTCGCGAAGGCGCAGTGTCAGTCACCGGATGGATTGACTGACCCAACGCCTTCGCGAGCAAGCCCGCTCCCACATTGATGGTGCCCACTTCGAGTTTTCGGTGTTTACTCGTGGTGCGGTTCGCCGAGGAAGGTCAGCGAAGTGAACAGCCCTCGGGTGGCCACGTCAGCGTTGTCCTTGAGCGGCACTTCAACCTGCGCAGCAATCACATTCAACCCTTCATTACGCACCAGCACCTGGGCGCGGCCATCCTTGTCGGTCTCGGTGCTCAAGGTGTTCGGCGCATTGCGATAATCACCTACCAGCTTGATACCCGCCGCAGGCTTACCGTCCAGCAGCACCCGCACCGGCAGCGATTTGCCTGGCCCTACGGTCAGCGGGTCGACTTCCGGCAGGATCAGCAGCTTGATCTGGTCCAGCTTGGGCAGCTTCGCCCCCGGCTGGTAAATCGCCAGGCTGTATTTGAAGGTCTGGGTCGATTGAATCGCCCCCGGCACTTGGCTGCGGCCCTGGTTGACCCACTTGTTGTCTGGCGTCTGCGACCACATGCCGTTGTCCAGGGCCACGGCCATCACGGCCGGTGATTTGAGCGGCTTGAGGCGTGCGTGGTCGGGCAGGCGCTCTACGGTCACCGGGATCATCTTGCCGTCCGCGTCATACGACCAGGCACCGCTGATTTTCTGTGCCTTGAACGCGTTGTCCTCGGCACCGTGGCCGTAGATCACTTCGATATTGCCGCGCCGCTGTTCGGTCCAAAGGCCGTGGGCTGAAACTTGGCTGGCAAAGAGCAGGCCGATGACGGCCAGGGATTTGAAGGCTTGCATGTTGACGTCCTGTTACAGGTTGAGGGTCAGGCTGACGGTGAAGTTGCGCGGCTCACCGGGCATCACCCAGTAATTGCTGTAGGAGCGCTCGTAGTATTTTTCGTCAAATAAGTTATTGAGGTTCAGGCCCACGGTGACCTTGTCACTGGCCTTGTAATGGGCCAGCAGATCGACGGTGTGATACGCCGGCAGCTCGAAGCTACCGCCGGCCTCGCCGGAGCGATCGCCGACGTAGGTAAACGCCGCGCCCAGGTCTGAGCCGCGCAGTGCACCGTCCTGAAACTCATACACGCCCAGCAGGCTGCCGCTGCGTTTGGCCACGCCGAGAATCCGGCTGCCGGTGGGGATGGCCTTGTCGCCTTTGGTCACCTGCGCATCGATGTAGGCAAAGGCGCCGATCACGCGTACCGCGTCCGTCAGTTGCCCGGTCAGTTGCAAGTCAAAACCCTGGCTGCGCGCCTTGCCCATGGCGCGGTTGGTGTCGGTGGCCGGGTCCAGCGCCAGCACGTTTTCTTTGTCGATATGGAAGGCGGCCAGGGTGGTGCTCAGGCGGTCGTCGAACAGCTCGCTCTTGATGCCCACTTCATAGCCCACGCCTTCTTCCGGCTTGAAGGATTTGCCGCCGGCGTCCAGGCCATTGTTGGGCTTGAACGAGGTGGAGGCGTTGGCAAACACGCCGATTTGCGGCGTCAGTTGGTAAAGCAAGCCGGCGCGCTGGGTGAGGGCGTCGTGGGTCTGACGGCTCTTGGCGTGGTTGCGGGTGAAGTCGTCGGTGCTTTGCTCGAAATGCTCAAAACGTGCGCCGACCATGCCACGCAGGCGGTCGGTGAAGATGATCTGGTCTTGCAGGTTCAACGCCTGGCTTTTGACCTGCTCATAGAAGTCAGTGCCGGAGCGTGCGCCGCTAGGTTTGGGCTGACCGTAAACGGGCTTGTAGATGTCGATGGGGTAGAGGCTGCCGCCGATGGCGGTGACGCGCTCCTTCTTGCGGTAGTCCTCGTATTCGGTGCCGATCAGCAACTCATGCTGCCAACTGCCGATATCGAACAGACCGCGCAGTTCAAGCTGGGTGATGCTGTCGTGCCAACCCGTGGAGCGTTCGCGGTAACGGCGATTGACGGTGTGGCCGTCGGCATTCAGTGCGCGGCTTTCCGAAGCATCGCCCCACAGGCTGCCTTGTTTATAGTGGCTGGCCAGGCGCAGTTGCCAGGCGTCGTTGAGGTGATGTTCCAGGGCAGCTTGCAGGCGGTTGTTGTGGTTGCGGATGTTGCCATCGTTGGGTTCGCCCAGGAAGGTCGAGCGCGACATGCCGTGCGGCGCGACGATGCCACGGTCGAAGGTGGAGCTGTGGCGCACAAATTCGCTTTCCACCAGCAGGCGGGTGTCCGGGTCCAATTGCCAGCTGAAAGACGGTGCGACGAACACGCGCTGGGCGTCGACGTGATCGCGGAAGCTGTGGTTGTCTTGCACTGCCAGGTTGACCCGCGACAGCACGCGGCCTTCGTCATCCAGCGGGGTGTTCACATCCAGCGCAGTGCGGTAGCGGTCCCAGCTGCCGGCGCTGGTTTGCACGGTGGTAAAGGCTTCGGGCTGCGGCTTCTTGGTGACAATGTTCACGGTGCCGCCTGGATCGCCACGCCCATACAGGCTGGCGGCGGGGCCTTTGAGGACTTCGATGCGTTCGATATTGGCCGCGTCCGGCGTGCTCGGGTAGCCACGGTTGGCGCTGAAACCGTCCTGGTAAAACTCCGACGTGGTGAAGCCGCGCACGCTGTATTCGTAAAGCGTAAGGCCGCCGAAGTTGTTCTGTTTGGACACGCCGCCGGCAAATTCCAGGGCGCGCTCCACGTTGGTACTGCCCAGGTCTTTGAGCACCGAGGCAGGAATTACGCTGATCGATTGTGGGATGTCGCGCAGGGCCGTGTCCGTTTTGGTCGCGCTGGCGGAGCGGGTGGCGCGGTAGCCTGTCACCGGGCCGGTGGCGGATTCATAGGCATCGCTGGTGACGCTGATGGTGTCCAGTTCGACGCTGTTGTTTTCGGCGTAGGCGGGGTCGAGCAACAAGCCCATGGCCAGGCCAGCCAGGGGGGCAAATCTTCGAGACGGCATGATAGAGCGTTCCAATAGCGATATTGAAACAATATAACATGACTAATGAGAATGGATTTCCTTCGAAACATTAGGTTACAGGAGCCCGCGCACGGGCTCCCACAGCCGTTATTCCTCTTCTTTGACCGGCGCCGGCGGTGGCCGCAGGCCGATTTCCGCCACCAGCTTGATCTCTTTGCCGTTGCGCATCACCTGGATGACCACCTTGTCGGTCGGCTTGATCCGCGCCACCTGGTTCATCGATTTGCGGCCATCACCGGCAGGTTCGCCGTCGATGCTCAAAATCACATCGCCCAACTGCAGGCCGGCTTTTTGCGCCGGGCCATCGCGGAAAATCCCGGCGACCACGATCCCTGGGCGACCGGTCAGGCCGAACGACTCGGCCAGTTCCTTGGTCAAGGGCTGTACTTCAATGCCCATCCAGCCGCGAATCACCTGGCCGTGTTCAATGATCGCCTTCATCACCTCCATCGCCAGCTTCACCGGGATCGCAAAGCCGATGCCCTGGGAGCCGCCGGACTTGGAGAAGATCGCGGTGTTGATGCCGGTCAGGTTGCCATTGGCATCCACCAGCGCGCCGCCTGAGTTGCCGGGGTTGATGGCCGCGTCGGTCTGGATAAAGTCTTCGTAGCTGTTAAGCCCCAACTGGTTGCGCCCGGTGGCGCTGATAATGCCCATGGTCACGGTCTGGCCAACCCCGAACGGGTTGCCGATGGCCAGTGCCACGTCGCCCACGCGCAACCCTTCGGAGCGGCCGATAGTGATGGAGGGCAGGCTTTTCAAATCGATTTTCAGTACGGCGAGGTCGGTTTCCGGGTCGCTGCCGACCACGCGGGCCAGGGTTTCACGGCCGTCGCGCAGGGCTACCACAATCTGGTCGGCGCCCGTGGTCACGTGGTTGTTGGTGAGGATGTAGCCTTCCGGGCTCATGATCACACCCGAACCCAGGCTCGATTCCATGCGGCGTTGCTTGGGGCCGTTGTCGCCGAAATAGCGGCGAAATTGCGGGTCTTCAAACAGCGGGTGCGCCGGTTTGTTGATGACTTTGGTGGTGTACAGGTTGACCACGGCGGGCGCGGCGATGACCACGGCGTCTGCGTAGGTGACCGGGCCTTGCACCACGGAGCTGGTTTGCGGGGCCTGTTGCAGGTTCACATCAAGGCTGGGTAAGCCCACCCATTGGGGATAACGCTGAATAATCAGCATCGCGATCAGCACGCCAGCCAACAATGGCCATCCAAAAAAACGCAGTGCCTTGAGCATCAAGTAAGTCCTGACAGGTTGCAGGGGGCGGGAGAGCGCCCATAATGTCGCGCATTATACGAGGCTGTGAGCGCCTCGGAACGGGATATTTAGGAGTCTTTTATGGCTGTCCCCCTTAGCACCCTGGTCGAGGAAGCGGACCGCTACCTTGGCAGCGCAAAAATTGCCGATTATTGCCCCAATGGCCTGCAGGTCGAGGGGCGCCCGCAGGTGATGCGCATCGTCAGCGGCGTCACGGCCAGCCATGCGTTACTGGACGCCGCCGTCGAAGCCCAGGCCGACCTGGTGCTGGTGCACCATGGTTATTTCTGGAAGGGCGAAAACCCCTGCATCACCGGCATGAAGCAGCGGCGCCTGAAAACCCTGCTCAATCACGACATCAGCCTGCTGGCCTACCACCTGCCGCTGGACCTGCACCCGGAAGTGGGCAACAACGTGCAACTCGCCCGTCAGCTGGACATCACCGTCGAAGGCCCGCTGGACCCGAACAACCCGAAAATCGTCGGCCTGGTCGGCTCCCTCGCCGAACCCTTGTCGCCGCGTGATTTCGCCCGCCGCGTGCAGGACGTGATGGGGCGCGAGCCGCTGCTGATCGAAGGCAGCGAGATGATCCGCCGGGTGGGTTGGTGCACCGGTGGCGGGCAAGGCTACATCGACGATGCGATTGCCGCCGGCGTCGACCTCTACCTGAGCGGCGAAGCGTCCGAGCAGACCTTCCACAGTGCGCGGGAAAACGGCATCAGCTTTATTGCTGCGGGCCATCACGCAACCGAGCGTTATGGCGTGCAGGCATTGGGTGACTATTTGGCACGGCGTTTCGCGCTGGAGCATTTGTTCATCGATTGCCCTAACCCAATCTAAAGAACACCAAGGCTCAAATGTGGGAGCTGGCTTGCCTGCGATTGCATCACCTGGGTTTGCCTGAATGACCGCGGTGCCTGTATCGCAGGCAAACCAGCTCCCACACAAGCCAGCACCCACAGCCAAACTGAGGGGCATATTCATATACCGTTTCGATCTAGCTGGCTCCCTGAATAGAAGAAGGTGCTGTGCTAGCATGCCCCGCTCGAACACGGCCCGCTGGCCGTCCATAAGATCGTTTTTCCGTGAGTAGCCATGGTCGACAAACTGACGCATCTGAAACAGCTGGAGGCGGAAAGCATCCACATCATCCGCGAGGTCGCCGCCGAGTTCGACAACCCGGTGATGCTCTACTCGATCGGTAAAGACTCCGCCGTGATGCTGCATCTGGCGCGCAAGGCCTTCTTCCCGGGCAAATTGCCGTTCCCGGTGATGCACGTCGACACCCGCTGGAAGTTCCAGGAGATGTACAAGTTCCGCGACAAAATGGTCGAAGAGCTGGGCCTGGACCTGATCACCCACATCAACCCGGATGGCGTGGCGCAGAACATCAACCCGTTCACCCACGGCAGCGCCAAGCACACCGACATCATGAAGACCGAAGGCCTCAAGCAGGCCTTGGACAAGCATGGTTTCGACGCAGCCTTCGGTGGTGCCCGTCGCGATGAAGAGAAGTCCCGCGCCAAAGAGCGCGTGTACTCGTTCCGCGACAGCAAACACCGCTGGGACCCGAAGAACCAGCGCCCGGAGCTGTGGAACGTCTACAACGGCAATGTCAACAAGGGTGAGTCGATCCGTGTGTTCCCGCTGTCCAACTGGACCGAGCTGGACATCTGGCAGTACATCTACCTTGAAGGCATCCCGATTGTGCCGCTGTACTTCGCCGCCGAACGCGATGTGATCGAGAAGAACGGCACGTTGATCATGATCGACGACGACCGCATCCTCGAGCACTTGTCCGACGAAGACAAAGCCCGAATCGTCAAAAAGAAAGTACGTTTCCGTACCCTTGGCTGCTACCCGTTGACGGGCGCGGTGGAGTCCGAAGCCGAGACGCTGACGGACATCATTCAGGAAATGCTCCTGACGCGAACTTCCGAGCGCCAGGGCCGGGTCATCGACCACGATGGCGCAGGCTCCATGGAAGATAAAAAACGTCAAGGCTATTTCTAAGGGGCTGTCATGTCGCACGTATCTGATTTGATCAGCGAGGACATCCTCGCCTACCTGGGCCAGCACGAGCGCAAAGAGATGTTGCGCTTCCTGACCTGCGGCAACGTCGACGACGGCAAGAGCACCCTGATCGGGCGCCTGCTGCACGACTCCAAGATGATCTACGAAGATCACCTGGAAGCCATCACCCGTGATTCGAAAAAATCCGGCACCACCGGTGATGATATCGACCTGGCCTTGCTGGTCGACGGCCTGCAGGCCGAGCGTGAGCAAGGCATCACCATCGATGTTGCCTACCGCTACTTCTCCACCGCCAAGCGCAAATTCATCATCGCCGACACCCCCGGCCATGAGCAGTACACCCGCAACATGGCCACCGGTGCGTCCACCTGTGACCTGGCGATCATTCTGATCGACGCCCGCTACGGCGTGCAGACCCAGACCCGCCGCCACAGCTATATCGCCTCGTTGCTGGGCATCAAGCACATCGTGATTGCCGTCAACAAGATGGACATCAATGGCTTCGACCAAAGTGTGTTCGAGTCGATCAAGGCCGATTACCTGAAGTTCGCCGAAGGCATTGCGTTCAAGCCGAGCACCATGGCGTTCGTGCCGATGTCGGCGCTCAAAGGCGACAACGTGGTGAACAAGAGCGAGCGTTCGCCCTGGTACACCGGCCAGTCGCTGATGGAGATCCTCGAAACCGTCGAGATCGCCAACGACCGCAACTACACCGACCTGCGTTTCCCGGTGCAGTACGTCAACCGTCCGAACCTGAACTTCCGTGGTTTCGCCGGCACCCTGGCCAGCGGCATCGTGCACAAGGGCGATGAAGTCGTGGTGCTGCCGTCGGGCAAGAGCAGCCGCGTCAAATCCATCGTCACCTTCGAAGGTGAGCTGGAACACGCAGGCCCAGGCCAGGCCGTGACCCTGACCATGGAAGACGAAATCGATATCTCCCGTGGCGACCTGCTGGTGCATGCCGATAACGTGCCGCAAGTCACCGACGCCTTCGACGCCATGCTGGTGTGGATGGCCGAAGAGCCGATGCTGCCGGGCAAGAAATACGACATCAAGCGCGCCACCAGCTACGTGCCGGGTTCGATCACCAGCATCGTGCACCGCGTGGACGTGAACACCCTGGCCGAAGGCCCGGCAAGTTCGCTGCAACTGAACGAGATTGGCCGGGTCAAGGTCAGCCTCGACGCCGCCATTGCGTTGGACGGCTATGACAGCAACCGCACTACCGGTGCGTTTATCGTCATCGACCGTTTGACCAACGGCACCGTGGCTGCGGGCATGATCATCGCGCCGCCGGTGGGCCATGGTGGCACTGCGCAACACGGCAACCTCGCTCATGTAGCCACCGAAGAGCGCGCCCTGCGCTTCGGCCAGCAACCGGCCACCGTGTTGTTCAGCGGCTTGTCCGGCGCCGGCAAAAGCACTTTGGCCTATGCAGTTGAGCGCAAGCTGTTCGACATGGGCCGTGCGGTGTTCGTACTGGATGGCCAGAACCTGCGCCACGACCTGAACAAGGGCTTGCCGCAGGACCGCGCCGGGCGTACTGAAAACTGGCGCCGTGCCGCTCACGTGGCGCGCCAGTTCAACGAAGCCGGCCTGCTGACCCTGGCCGCGTTTGTTGCCCCGGATGCCGAAGGCCGTGAACAGGCCAAGGCGTTGATCGGCAGCGACCGCTTGCTCACCGTTTACGTGCAAGCCTCGCCGCTGGTGTGTGCCGAGCGTGATCCGCAGGGCCTGTACGCGGCGGGCGGGGATAACATCCCTGGCGAGTCCTTCCCGTACGACGTGCCGTTGAATGCCGACCTGGTAATCGACACCCAGGCCACGTCGCTGGAAGACAGCGTCAAGCAAGTGCTCGAGCTGTTGCGTCAGCGCGGCGCGATCTAAACCTCGCCGCCACAAAAAAGCCCGCCACCGATGATTCGGTGGCGGGCTTTTTCATGGACTCTTGAAAACAACTCGGTCAAATGTGGGAGCGGGCTTGCTCGCGAAAGCGGAGTGTCAGTCAATACATGTGTGGCTGACCCACCGTATTCGCGAGCAAGCCCGCTCCCACAGTTTGATCACTTGTTATCCGGGAAGTCTGTGTGCAGTTTGGCCAGCAGTTGGTCTTTGTCTTCCCACAACTGGTTGATCCACCCCTGGAACGCCAGCCGGTACTCCCCATCCTGCTCATAGTTCTTGCCGATAAACTCGGCCGGAATCTGCACTTCTTCAAAGTGCACCACCACGTCCCTCACATTCCCGCACAACAAATCCCAATACCCTGGGCGTCCGGCCGGGTAGTGGATGGTTACGTTCACCAATGACTTAAGCTGCTCGCCCATGGCATCCAGCACAAACGCAATGCCACCGGCTTTGGGCTTGAGCAGGTAACGGAACGGCGATTTCTGTTGGGCGTGCTTGCCCGGCGTAAACCGCGTGCCCTCGGCAAAGTTGAAAATACCCACAGGGTTGTCGCGAAACTTCGCACAGGTCTTACGCGTGGTTTCCAGGTCTTTGCCTTTCTTCTCCGGGTGCTTCTCCAGGTACGCCTTGGTGTAGCGCTTCATGAACGGGAAGCCCAGCGCCCACCAGGCCAGGCCGATCACCGGCACCCAGATCAGTTCTTGTTTGAGGAAGAACTTCAGCGGGCGAATGCGCCGATTGAGTACGTATTGCAACACCATGATGTCGACCCAGCTCTGGTGGTTGCTGGTCACCAGATACGAGTGCTGGTAGTCCAGGCCTTCAAGGCCGGTCAGGTGCCAGCGGGTGCGGCGTACCAGGTTCATCCAGCCCTTGTTATTGCTCACCCAGGCTTCGTGCGTATGGTTCATCAGCCATTCGCTGAAGCGTTTGGCGAATGGCAGCGCCTTGAACAGCGCGACGATAAACAGGAACGAACACAGCAGGATCGTGTTCAGCGCCAGCAACAGCGAAGCAATTACCCCGCGCACGGCGGCAGGTAGAAAATCCAGCATTTAGATATCCATAGGTCGGTTGGCGGCTTGGATCGCCGTCAGGGCGATGGTGTACACGATGTCGTCCACTTGTGCACCGCGTGGCAAGTCGTTCACCGGTTTGCGCAGGCCTTGCAACATCGGCCCCAGGCTCACGCAATCGGCGCTGCGTTGCACGGCCTTGTGCGTGGTGTTGCCGGTGTTCAGGTCCGGGAACACAAACACCGTGGCCTTGCCGGCGACCTGGCTGTTGGGCGCCAACTGCCTTGCCACGGTTTCATTGGCGGCGGCATCGTACTGCAATGGGCCGTCGATCAGCAGCGAGCTTTGCTGTTCGTGGGCGAGCAGGGTGGCTTCGCGGACTTTTTCGACTTCTTCGCCGCTGGCCGAATCACCGCTGGAATAGCTGATCATCGCCACTCGTGGCGTGATGCCGAAGGCGGCGGCGGAGTCGGCGCTTTGCAGGGCGATTTCCGCCAGCTCCACGGCGCTGGGGGTGCGGGTTCATCACGCAGTCGCCGTACACCAGCACCTGCTCGGGGAACAGCATGAAGAACACCGACGACACCAAGGTGCAGCCCGGCGCCGTTTTGATCAACTGCAGGGCAGGGCGGATGGTGTTGGCGGTGGAGTGAATCACCCCGGAGACCAGGCCGTCCACTTCATCCAGTGCGAGCATCATGGTGGCGATCACCACCGTGTCTTCCAATTGTTGCTCGGCCATCGGCGCGTTGAGGCTCTTGCTCTTGCGCAGTGCGACCATTGGCTCGACGTAGCGTTGGCGAATCAGGTCCGGGTCGAGAATCTCCAGGCCTTCGGGCAATTCGATGCCGTGGGCGCGGGCGACGGCTTCCACATCGGCAGGTTTGGCCAGCAGCACGCAACGCGCAATGCCGCGGGCCTGGCAGATGGCGGCGGCCTGCACGGTCAACGGCTCGCTGCCCTCGGGCAACACGATGCGTTTGTTGGCGGCCTGGGCGCGCTGGATCAATTGATAGCGGAACACCGCCGGCGACAGGCGCATTTCCCGTGGCGTACCGCAGCGTTGGTGCAGCCAGCGCGCATCGAGGTGGCTGGCGACGAAGTCGGTGATGATCTCGGCGCGCTCGCGGTCATCGATCGGGATTTCCTTGTTCAGGCTATTGAGCTGGTTGGCCGTGTCGTAGGAGCCGGTGCTTACCGACAACACCGGCAGCCCGGCCTGGAAGGCTCCACGGCACAAATCCATGATGCGCGGGTCGGGCAGGGTGTCGCTGGTCAGCAACAAACCGGCCAGGGGCACGCCGTTGATTGCGGCCAGGCTGACGGCGAGGATGATGTCGTCACGGTCGCCCGGCGTTACCACCAGCACGCCCGGCTTGAGCAGCTCCACGGTATTACGCATGGTGCGCGCGCAAATGATGATCTTGGTCATGCGCCGGGTTTCGTAGTCGCCGGCGTTGAGGATCTGTGCGCCCATCAGGTCGGCCACGTCGCGGGTACGCGGGGCGTTGAGTTCGGGCTGGTAAGGGATGCAGCCGAGCAGGCGGAAATCGCCACTGCGCAGCAGGGGCGAGTGCTCCTTGAGGCGCGCCGAGAAGGCTTCCATGCTTTCGTCGGTGCGCACCTTGTTGAGGATCACGCCCAGCACTTTCGGGTCTTTGGGGCCGCCAAACAGTTGGGCCTGCAATTCCACACGGCCCGAGAGCTCGGTGAGCACTTCGTTCTCCGGCGCCGACACCAGGATCACTTCGGCGTCCAGGCTCTTGGCCAGGTGCAGGTTGACCCGCGCCGCATAGCTGGCGCTGCGGGTCGGCACCATGCCTTCGACGATCAGCACGTCCTTGCCCACGGCGGCCTGCTGGTACAGGGTGATGATTTCTTCGAGCAACTCGTCGAGCTGGCCGTCGCCGAGCATGCGCTCCACATGGGCCAGGCCCAAGGGTTGTGGTGGCTTCAGGCCGTGGGTGCGCGCCACCAGTTCGGTGGAGCGCTCGGGGCCGGTGTCGCCGGGATGTGGCTGGGCAATCGGTTTGAAGAAGCCGACTTTAAGCCCGGCCCGTTCAAGAGTACGCACCAGCCCAAGGCTGATGGAGGTCAGACCCACACCAAAATCGGTGGGCGCGATAAAAAAAGTCTGCATGCGAATTCTCTGGAGGTGCATGGCTTCGGTGGCGCTCTATGGCTGAGCGCCTACCGGGAATCAGGCACCAAGGTTATCGTTATTCAGGCGCTTGCGCACACCAGCCGCACGTAAAGGGTTGGCCTATTTTTTCAAGGCGTTGCGCAGCATCCAGTACCCAGGCGCGCGACTGCCATGGCGGCTGGTGGCGCAGGTGCTGGGTGTGGCCGCAGGACAGCTCGGCTACCCAGTGGCCGTCGCCATCCTGGTGGAAGCCGATGATGAAGGATGCCGTTGATCGGCTCCGTCTGTCCGGGTTCTGTTCGCTTTCGGGCAAATCCTTGTTTAGACTTGTCCGTTCTTCATTCTTATGCAAAAGGTCTCGCCCCATGACGATCGCCGCTAACAAGGCTGTCTCCATCGACTATACCCTGACCAACGACGCTGGTGAGGTCATCGACAGCTCCGCCGGCGGCGCGCCGCTGGTTTACCTGCAAGGCGCAGGTAACATCATCCCGGGCCTGGAGAAGGCTCTGGAAGGCAAGAGTGTCGGTGACGAATTGACTGTCACCGTAGAGCCTGAAGATGCTTACGGCAAATACGCCGCAGACCTGGTCAGCACCCTGAACCGCAGCATGTTCGAAGGTGTTGATGAGCTGGAAGTGGGCATGCAGTTCCACGCATCCGCCCCGGACGGCCAGATGCAGATCGTCACCATCCGTGATCTGGACGGCGACGACGTGACTGTCGACGGCAACCACCCTCTGGCTGGCCAGCGCCTGAACTTCCAGGTGAAGATCGTTGCCATCCGCGACGCTTCCCAGGAAGAAGTGGCCCACGGCCACGTCCACGGTGAAGGCGGTCATCACCATTGATTGTGGTTTGATCAATAGGTAGCAAAAACGCCCCGACTGGTTCGGGGCGTTTTTTTTGCTCCTGAAAATACACCGCAGTTCAAGTGTGGGAGCGGGCTTGCCCGCAATGAGGGTGTCAGCCACCTTATGCATCACTGACCCACCGCAATCGCGGGCAAGCCCGCTCCCACATTTTGATCAGTGGGCGCCCCCCCTTATTGAGCACAAACAAAAATGCCCCGGACCTTTCGGTACGGGGCATTTCTTAACTGTTACGCAACCTGAGTTACGTGGCAGTTGTTACCACTTAGGCTGCTGCAGCGACGTTCAGAGCCTTGATGTGGCCATTCAGGCGGCTCTTATGACGAGCGGCTTTGTTCTTGTGGATGATGCCTTTATCGGCCATACGGTCGATAACAGGCACAGCCAGAACGTAAGCAGCTTGAGCTTTTTCAGCGTCTTTGGTGTCGATGGCTTTAACTACATTCTTGATGTAGGTACGAACCATGGAACGCAGGCTGGCGTTGTGGCTGCGACGCTTCTCAGCCTGTTTTGCACGTTTTTTGGCGGAAGGTGTGTTGGCCACCGTCGAGCTCCTCGAAAGACTTTTTAGGAAATAGCAAACAAAATAGGCCGCGAATCATGCCGATGACTTGATGGGTTGTCAAGGGCGGCTGATGCGAACTGCTGAGTGGTCGATCTGAAGAGGCGGGTGATTTATTTCCGGCGCTTGACCTGTAAACTCGCGAGCTTTGGCTCTGTGCTGTTGCAGGCGCGCAGTATCGCATAAGTGGGCGCTTTGTTCGCCTGCTCTTTATCTAAAGGCGCAAACTCTTTCAATGAATCTGCTCAAATCGCTGGCTGCCGTCAGCTCTATCACGATGATCTCCCGGGTTTTGGGGTTTGTGCGTGACACCCTGCTGGCGCGCATTTTCGGCGCCAGCATGGCCACGGATGCGTTCTTTATTGCCTTTAAACTGCCCAACCTGCTGCGGCGGATCTTCGCCGAGGGCGCATTTTCCCAGGCGTTCGTGCCGATCCTGGCCGAATACAAAACCCAGCAGGGCGAAGAAGCGACCCGTACCTTTATTGCCTATGTCTCGGGCCTGCTGACCCTGGTACTGATGCTGGTAACCCTCGTCGGCATGCTCGCCGCGCCCTGGGTGATCTGGGCCACGGCCCCCGGCTTTGCCAATACCCCGGAAAAATTCGCGCTGACCACTGACCTGCTGCGCGTGACCTTTCCTTATATATTGCTGATTTCGCTGTCATCCCTGGCCGGGGCGATCCTCAATACCTGGAACCGTTTCTCGGTACCGGCCTTCGTGCCGACATTGCTGAACGTCAGCATGATTATTTTTGCGCTGTTCCTGACGCCGTACTTCGACCCGCCTGTTATGGCCCTGGGCTGGGCGGTACTGGCCGGCGGCCTGGCGCAGTTGCTGTACCAACTGCCGCACCTGAAAAAAATCGGCATGCTGGTGCTGCCACGCCTGAACCTCAAGGACACTGGCGTATGGCGTGTAATGCGCAATATGTTGCCGGCGATCCTGGGCGTGTCGGTGAGCCAGATTTCCCTGATCATCAACACCGCGTTCGCATCCTTGCTGGTGTCCGGTTCGGTCTCCTGGATGTACTACGCCGATCGCTTGATGGAGTTGCCGTCCGGCGTACTGGGTGTGGCCTTGGGCACAATCTTGCTGCCGACGCTGTCGCGCACCTATGCCAGCAAGGACCGCCAGGAGTACTCACGCATCCTCGACTGGGGCCTGCGTCTGTGCTTTTTGCTGGTGTTGCCGTGTTCCCTGGCCCTGGGCATTCTGGCTGAGCCGTTGACCGTGTCGCTGTTCCAATACGGCCAGTTCAGCGCGTTTGATGCGTCGATGACCCAGCGCGCGTTGGTCGCCTACTCCGTCGGCCTGCTCGGCATCATCGTGATCAAAGTGCTGGCGCCGGGCTTCTACGCCCAGCAAAACATCCGCACGCCGGTCAAAATCGCAATCTTCACCCTGATCGTCACGCAACTGCTCAACCTGGTGTTTATCGGCCCATTGGCCCATGCCGGCCTGGCCCTGGCCATCAGCGCGGGTGCCTGCATCAACGCAGGCCTGCTGTTTTATCAACTGCGCAAGCAGCAGATGTATCAGCCGCAGCCGGGCTGGGGCCTGTTTGCCCTCAAGCTGCTGGTGGCGGTGGCGATGATGTCGGCGGTGTTGCTGGGCCTGATGCACGTCATGCCCGCCTGGGATCAAGGCCATATGCTCGAACGCTTCATGCGCCTGGGTGTTCTGGTCGTGGCGGGTGTAGTGGTGTACTTCGGGATGTTGCTGTTGCAAGGTTTCCGCCTGCGTGATTTCAATCGAAAGTCGCTTGGCTAGAGACTTTGCCGTGATAAAACGGTTGTTTTATCGATTCGATCCATTTGGCCTGCGCTGTTGCCTGTCGTCCGGGGCCGGGTGTGGTTATAATCGACCACTTTATGAGCAAGAAGCGCGTTATGCAGCTGGTTCGAGGTCTCCACAACCTGCGCCCCGAGCATCGGGGCTGCGTCGCCACTATTGGCAACTTTGACGGTGTTCACCGTGGCCACCAGGCTATCCTGGGCCGGCTGCGTGAACGTGCGGTCGAGTTGGGCGTGCCCAGCTGCGTGGTGATTTTCGAGCCACAGCCGCGGGAATACTTTACCCCCGAGACGGCGCCGGCCCGCTTGGCCCGCCTGCGTGACAAGCTGCAACTGCTGGCTGAAGAGGGCGTTGACCGTGTGTTGTGCCTGGCTTTCAACCAGCGCTTGCAAAGCCTCAGCGCCGCCGAGTTCGTCGACCGCATCCTGGTCGATGGCCTGGGCGTGCAGCACCTGGAGGTCGGTGACGACTTCCGTTTCGGCTGCGACCGCGTCGGCGATTTCGACTTCCTGCAACACGCCGGTGTGAATCAAGGTTTTACCGTCGAAGCCGCGCAAACCGTCGAACTGGACGGCCTGCGCGTGAGCAGTACCCAGGTGCGTAACGCCTTGGCGGCTGCCGACTTCGCCTTGGCCGAGCGTTTGCTCGGTCGCCCGTTCCGCATTGCCGGGCGGGTATTGCACGGCCAGAAGCTGGCGCGCCAACTGGGCACGCCAACCGCCAACGTGCAACTCAAGCGTCGTCGTGTGCCACTCACCGGGGTTTACCTGGTGAGTGTCGACATCGACGGCCAATCGTGGCCGGGAGTCGCCAACATAGGCGTCAGGCCCACGGTTGCAGGTGATGGCAAGGCCCACCTGGAAGTTCACCTTTTGGATTTTGCCGGTGATTTGTATGACCGGCGTTTAACGGTGGTTTTCCACCAGAAGCTGCGTGAAGAGCAGCGTTTCGCCTCCCTTGAGGCGTTGAAAACGGCGATCAATGCGGATGTCGCCGCCGCCCGTGCACTAGCCGCACCTAGCGCCCATCGCTAACCGAAGAGCCTTAAATGACCGACTATAAAGCCACGCTAAACCTTCCGGACACCGCCTTCCCAATGAAGGCCGGCCTGCCACAGCGCGAACCGCAGATCCTGCAGCGCTGGGACAGTATTGGCCTGTACGGAAAGTTGCGCGAAATTGGCAAGGATCGTCCGAAGTTCGTCCTGCACGACGGCCCTCCTTATGCCAACGGCACGATTCACATCGGTCATGCGCTGAACAAAATTCTCAAGGACATGATCCTGCGTTCGAAAACTCTTTCGGGTTTCGACGCGCCTTATGTTCCGGGCTGGGACTGCCACGGCCTGCCGATCGAGCACAAAGTCGAAGTGACCTACGGCAAGAACCTGGGCGCGGATAAAACCCGCGAACTGTGCCGTGCCTACGCCACCGAGCAGATCGAAGGGCAGAAGTCCGAATTCATCCGCCTGGGCGTGCTGGGCGAGTGGGACAACCCGTACAAGACCATGAACTTCAAGAACGAGGCCGGTGAAATCCGTGCCTTGGCCGAGATCGTCAAAGGCGGGTTCGTGTTCAAGGGCCTCAAGCCCGTGAACTGGTGCTTCGACTGCGGTTCGGCCCTGGCTGAAGCGGAAGTCGAGTACGAAGACAAGAAGTCCTCGACCATCGACGTGGCCTTCCCGATCGCCGACGACGCCAAGCTGGCCCAGGCCTTTGGCCTGTCGAGCCTGCCAAAGCCTGCAGCCATCGTGATCTGGACCACCACCCCGTGGACCATCCCGGCCAACCAGGCGCTTAACGTGCACCCGGAATTCACCTACGCCCTGGTGGACGTCGGTGATCGCCTGCTGGTGCTGGCTGAAGAAATGGTCGAAGCCTGCCTGGCGCGCTACGAGCTGCAAGGTTCGGTCATCGCCACCACCACCGGCACCGCGCTGGAGCTGATCAACTTCCGTCACCCGTTCTACGACCGTCTGTCGCCGGTTTACCTGGCTGACTACGTGGAACTGGGTTCGGGCACTGGCATTGTTCACTGCTCGCCTGCCTACGGCGTGGATGACTTTGTCATCTGCAAGAAGTACGGCCTGGTGAATGACGACATCATCAACCCGGTGCAGAGCAATGGGGTGTACGCGCCGTCGCTGGAATTCTTCGGCGGCCAGTTCATCTTCAAGGCCGACCAGGCGATCATCGACAAGCTGAGCGAAGTCGGTGCGTTGGTGAAATCCGACACCATCAAGCACAGCTACATGCACTGCTGGCGTCACAAGACCCCGTTGATCTACCGCGCTACCGCGCAGTGGTTTATCGGCATGGACAAAGAGCCGACCAGCGGCGACACCCTGCGTGTGCGCTCGCTCAAAGCCATCGAAGAAACCAAGTTCGTCCCGGCCTGGGGCCAGGCGCGCTTGCACTCGATGATCGCCAACCGCCCGGACTGGTGCATCTCCCGCCAGCGCAACTGGGGCGTGCCGATCCCGTTCTTCCTGAACAAGGAAAGCGGCGAGCTGCACCCACGCACCGTCGAGCTGATGGAAGCAGTGGCGCTGCGCGTTGAACAGGAAGGCATCGAAGCCTGGTTCAAGCTGGACGCTGCCGAGCTGTTGGGCGACGAGGCGCCGCTGTACGACAAGATCAGCGACACCCTCGACGTGTGGTTCGACTCCGGCACCACCCACTGGCACGTGCTGCGCGGTTCGCACCCGATGGGCCACGCCACCGGCCCGCGTGCCGACCTGTACCTGGAAGGCTCGGACCAGCACCGTGGCTGGTTCCACTCGTCGTTGCTGACTGGCTGCGCCATCGACAACCACGCGCCGTACCGCGAACTGCTGACCCACGGCTTCACCGTCGACGAGACGGGCCGCAAGATGTCCAAGTCGCTGAAAAACGTGATCGAGCCGAAAAAGATCAACGACACCCTGGGCGCCGACATCATGCGTCTGTGGGTCGCCTCGACCGATTACTCGGGCGAAATTGCCGTGTCGGACCAGATCCTGGCCCGCAGCGCCGATGCCTACCGCCGTATCCGTAATACCGCACGCTTCCTGCTGTCGAACCTGACCGGTTTCAACCCGGCCACCGACATCCTGCCGGCCGAGGACATGCTCGCCCTGGACCGTTGGGCCGTGGACCGTACCCTGTTGCTGCAGCGCGAGTTGCAGGAACACTACGGCGAATACCGCTTCTGGAACGTGTACTCCAAGATCCACAACTTCTGCGTGCAGGAGCTGGGTGGTTTCTACCTCGATATCATCAAGGACCGCCAGTACACCACCGGCGCCAACAGCAAGGCGCGCCGCTCGGCGCAGACCGCGCTGTACCACATCTCTGAAGCGCTGGTGCGCTGGATCGCACCGATCCTGGCCTTCACCGCCGACGAACTGTGGGAATACCTGCCGGGCGAGCGTAACGAGTCGGTGATGCTCAACACCTGGTACGAAGGCCTGACCGAATTGCCGGCCAACTTCGAACTGGGCCGCGAGTACTGGGAAGGTGTAATGGCCGTCAAGGTTGCGGTGAACAAGGAGCTGGAAGTTCAGCGCGCGGCCAAGGCTGTCGGCGGCAACCTGCAAGCCGAAGTCACCCTGTTTGCCGAGGAAGGCCTGACCGCCGACCTGGCCAAGCTGAGCAACGAACTGCGCTTCGTGCTGATCACCTCGACTGCAAGCCTGGCACCGTTTGCCCAGGCCCCTGCGGACGCAGTGGCCACCGAAGTCCCGGGCCTCAAGCTCAAAGTGGTCAAGTCGACCTTCCCCAAGTGCGCCCGTTGCTGGCACTGCCGTGAAGACGTCGGCGTAAACCCGGAGCATCCGGAAATCTGCGGTCGTTGCGTGGACAACATCAGCGGTGCTGGCGAGGTTCGCCACTATGCCTAAAACCAGCCGTTTCGGACGTCTGGGTTGGCTCGTGCTGAGCGTGCTGGTCCTGGTCATCGACCAGGTCAGCAAGGCTCATTTCGAAGGCACCCTGCAGATGTTCCAGCAAATCGTGGTCATTCCTGACTACTTCAGCTGGACCCTGGCCTACAACACCGGCGCCGCCTTCAGCTTCCTGGCTGACAGCGGCGGCTGGCAGCGCTGGCTGTTTGCCCTGATCGCCGTGGTGGTCAGTGCGGTGCTCGTGGTGTGGCTCAAGCGCCTGGGCCGCGATGACACTTGGCTGGCAATCGCCCTGGCCCTGGTGCTGGGCGGCGCGCTGGGCAACCTGTACGACCGCATTGCCCTGGGCCATGTGATCGACTTTATTCTGGTGCATTGGCAGAACCGCTGGTACTTCCCGGCGTTCAACTTTGCCGACAGCGCCATCACCGTCGGTGCAATCATGCTGGCGTTGGATATGTTCAAAAGCAAGAAAACCGGAGAGACCGTCAATGACTGATCAGGTATTGGCTGAGCAACGCATCGGCCAGAACACGGAAGTCACTTTGCATTTCGCATTGCGCCTGGAGAATGGCGACACGGTCGACAGTACGTTCGACAAAGCCCCGGCGACCTTCAAGGTCGGTGACGGCAACCTGCTGCCGGGTTTTGAAGCGGCACTGTTCGGTTTCAAGGCCGGCGACAAGCGCACCCTGCAGATCCTGCCGGAAAACGCCTTTGGCCAGCCCAACCCGCAAAACGTGCAGATCATTGCGCGCTCGCAGTTCCAGGACATGGACCTGTCGGAGGGCCTGTTGGTGATCTTCAACGATGCGGCGAACACCGAGCTGCCCGGTGTGGTTAAAACCTTTGATGACGCGCAAGTGACCATCGACTTCAACCACCCGTTGGCCGGTAAAACCTTGACGTTTGACGTTGAAATCATCGACGTTAAAGCGCTCTAACTGAAGAATTCGGCCTAATGTAGAGGCGGGCTTGTTGTGGCGAGGGAGCTTGCTCCCGCTGGAGTGCGGAGCACTCCCAAAGGGTTCTCCGAGATACACCAGATGTCTCTCGAACACCCAGGTTGGGACTGCTTCGCAGCTCAGCAGGAGCAAGCTCCCTCGCCACACAAGCGCGCTTGCACAGGGCAAGACACGAGGCACAGCATGCAAATCAAACTCGCCAACCCCCGTGGCTTCTGCGCCGGTGTGGACCGGGCGATCGAAATCGTCAATCGCGCCCTGGAAGTGTTCGGGCCGCCGATTTACGTGCGCCATGAAGTTGTCCACAACAAATTCGTGGTTGAAGACTTGCGCGCACGCGGGGCTATCTTTGTCGAAGAACTCGACCAGGTGCCGGACGACGTTATCGTCATCTTCAGTGCCCACGGCGTGTCCCAGGCAGTGCGCACCGAAGCGGCCGGCCGTGGCCTCAAGGTGTTCGACGCCACCTGCCCGCTGGTGACCAAAGTCCATATCGAAGTCGCGCGCTACAGCCGCGACGGCCGTGAATGCATCCTCATCGGCCACGCCGGTCACCCGGAAGTCGAAGGCACCATGGGCCAGTACGACGCCAGCAATGGCGGTGCTATCTACCTGGTGGAAGACGAAAAAGACGTCGCCGAGTTGCAGGTTCAAAACCCGGATCGCCTGGCCTTCGTGACTCAAACCACGCTGTCGATGGATGACACCAGCCGTGTGATCGATGCCCTGCGCACACGCTTCCCGGCGATTGGCGGCCCACGCAAGGACGACATCTGCTACGCCACGCAAAACCGTCAGGACGCGGTCAAGCAATTGGCCGACGAGTGCGATGTGGTCCTGGTGGTGGGCAGCCCCAACAGTTCCAACTCCAACCGCTTGCGCGAACTGGCGGAACGCATGGCCACGCCGGCCTACCTGATCGACGGCGCCGAAGACATGCAGCGCAGTTGGTTCGATGGCGTTGAGCGTATCGGCATCACCGCGGGTGCTTCGGCTCCAGAAGTATTGGTGCGTGGCGTGATCCAGCAATTGCAGGCCTGGGGTGCTACCGGCGCGGATGAATTGGCCGGTCGCGAAGAGAACATCACGTTCTCGATGCCCAAAGAGCTGCGGGTTCGCTCGCTGCTCTGAGTGCCACGGCGCCGGGGCCGCACAGCGCCTGCTCGGTGGCCTCACTGCGCAGGCTGATGCGCCCGCTGGGCGCCAGCACCACTTGATAGCGGCTCTGTGCCGGGTCGGTGCCGCAGATGTGCACCGTACCGGCACGGAAGCCACCCCCCGCAAACACCGGCTCACCCAGCCCGCTGAAGCGTACCTGGTTCTTGACTGGCCCATTGCCCGCCATCAGCACGCGCCCATTGCCCTGCCGTTCCAGCAGTATCGGGTTGTCGGTACCCGGCTCACCGCGCCCGCTTATATCCACGATGACTTGCCATCCTCGGCTCCAATCGTTCTCCAGCGCCTGAATGATCACTGCGCGATTGCGGGTGATTGCCTCCGTGCGCGCCAGCCGCAGGCCTTCGGCAAGCGAGTGTGCCGCGCTGCGTTGCTGCTGCGACGCAAGCAAACCCTTGAAGGCGGGCACTGCCACGGTCACCAGGATGCCACCCAGTAACAGGCCGAACAGAAGTTCGATCAGGGTGAAACCGCGTTGTTGCATAGTCTGTCCCTCCGTGGGCAAGGGTAAAAATGGGGTTGGAGACCTAGGTATAGCGCCCGGCGGCGGGGCTGGATGATGGCCTTTATGTCCAAAGTATTTCCCTTTGTTCCGATTACGGCGCGGGGCAAAAACCGGCGCTAGTCTTGGCTCGTACAGCAGTGCTGCGCTGCTTTTTTTTGGCCTTCGACACGGATGACGACGGTAATGCTTGCCTGCCCGAACAGACTTCTCCCCTGCGCACTGCCTCGACAGCAAACCGGCATGACCTTGATCGAAGTGCTGGTGGCGGTGTTGATTCTCGCCGTCGGGTTGCTGGGCGCCGCAGTGACCCAGCTCAATGCACTCAAGTACACCGACAGTGCAAGGATGACCAGCCAGGCCAGTTTCATTGCCTACGATATGCTCGATCGAATCCGCGCCAACTCCGGCGCCGACTACGCATGGGCACTCATGCAAAGCGCTCCCGCCAATACCTCGACGGCCAGCGTGCGGGACCTGGACCTGCATGACTTCGAAGCCAATATCATCGGCTTCGGCGGCGGCGACGCCAAAGGCTCGGTGGTGATCAGCGGTGGCGAGGTAACCGTGAGCATCAGTTGGGATGACTCCCGTGGGGCAAATACTCGTGGGGCGCGGCAAACCTTCACCCTCACCAGCCGCATTGCCGGCGAACCGCAGGCGCTTCAATGAGACGCTCTATGCGTGGTTTCAGCCTGGTGGAGTTGTTGCTCGCACTGGCGGTCGGGTTGCTGCTGGTATTGGGTGTCAGCCAGGTGGCGATCAGCGCTCGCGCGACTTACGCCAGCCAACAGGCCGCCATGGTGTTGCAGGATGATGCGCGGTTTGTGCTGGGCAGGATGATCCAGGATATCCGCCAGACAGGCATGTTCGGCTGCCTGGCGACAGCCTCTATCGACCACGCACCGCCAGCCTTTGATCGACCTCTCGGCTGGGATTCTGCAGGCAGCGCCTGGTCGCTGACGCTGGTCACCGCCGAGGTTGCAGGCGAGGGCGGCACGCCAGACTGGACGGTGCTCTCTGATTGCCTCGGCACGGCCCAGGCCTACGCGGGGAATTCACCGCTACCGATGCCGGGGCAGCTCCGCTTTGCGCTGCGCCAACTCACCTACACCTTTGAAACTGGGCAACTGAAGGTCAGTACCCCTGCGGCGCCGGCCAAGGCGGTGCTGTTGGACAATGTGCAGGCCTTCGACATCAGTTTCGGCGTGGCAGGCAAACCAGGTTCACCTCAGGTAGCGCGCTATGACGCCCGCCCGACGGATGAATCGCTGATCCGCAGCGTACGCCTGCGCATGACGCTGCAAGACCCGACCGGGCGTGTGAAAGATCAGGCCTACAGCGTGGTAGCAGCCTTGCGAAACCGGCTGAGGTAGGGCGCATGTTCAATCATCACGGTGTTTTTGCGCGGCAAACCGGCATGGTGTTGCTGATCAGCCTGGTGTTTCTGCTGGTGCTGTCATTGATCGGCCTGGCATCGATGCAAGGGGCGGTGTCCCAACAAAAGATTACCGGCAGCGTTTGGCATCGAAACCAGTCATTCCAAAGCGCCGAAAGTGGCCTGCGGTTGGGTGAGTCGGTGATCCGACGGGCCGGCGCGACACTGCCGGTGTGTCGGGCAATCAGCACCTGTGCGCCGCCGGTGGAGTCGGCGTGGGTCGTAGCGGCTGGCACACACCCTGTTTCGGCGGTCACTTGGGTTGCCCTGAAAGGCGGCCTGTATGGCGTGCAATCCCTGGGAATGGGCGTGGAGCTGGCGGGTTTGCCTGCCGGGACACCGGCCGCGTTGTACCGCGTGACCGCAGTTGGGAGCAGTGGCCAGGTGCGCACGGTGCTGGAGGCAGTCTATGCACAGGCAGAGGGAGGCCTGAACGTTCATAGAGTTCTATGGCGACAACTTCAATAGTAAGGAGCATATCAATGGGCAAGGATTGCCAAGGTTTTACCCTGATCGAGTTACTGGGCACGGTCGCCATCATCGCGTTTTTGGCCGGGATTGCGTACCCCGCGTATACCGGGCAGGTGAAAAAAGCCTACCGCGCGCAGATCGTTGCACTGCTGACTGAGCAGGCGCAGCACCTCGAGCGTTTTTACACGCGCCACGGCACTTTTATTGATGCAGGCGGCGCCAGTGCCGGCAATGATCACTATAGAATCAGCACTGCGTTGAGCCCCCAGGCATTCACCTTGGTCGCCTCGCCTGCGGTCGGCGCCCTTATGGCGAATGACCCTTGCGGTGAGTTCAGCTTGTCCAGCACCGGCGTGCGCAGCAATCCGGGCGCGATACCTGAAATGTCGCGCCATGCGTGCTGGGGGCAATGATGAGGGTGCTGGATGAATGGGCGCCGGGTGCGCTTTTTCCTTTTTATCGGCTGGATCAAATGATGGCTAAGCAACAGCAAGTGGTGATTGTCGGTGGCGGTGTTATCGGCTTGTTGACCGCGTTCAACCTCGCCTCCGAGGGGCAGTCCGTGGTGCTGCTGGAGCGCTCCAGGCTGGGGCAGGAGTCTTCCTGGGCGGGTGGCGGTATCGTTTCGCCGCTGTACCCATGGCGCTACAGCCCGGCGGTCACCGCACTGGCCCATTGGTCGCAGGATTTTTACCCGCAGTTGGCCGCAGCGGCTGTTTGCGGCCACCGGGGTTGATCCAGAGGTTCACACCACAGGCCTTTACTGGCTGGACCTGGAAGATGAAGCCCAGGCGTTGGCCTGGGCTGCCCGCGAAGGCCGGCCGTTGAGCAAGGTGGATGTGTCGGCCGCCCACGATGCCGTGCCGGTGCTGGGTGGTGGGTATTCCCAGGCGATCTACATGGCGGACGTGGCCAACGTACGTAACCCGCGTCTGGTCAAATCCCTCAAGGCGGCGCTGTTGGCGTTACCGGGCGTGACCCTTCATGAGCAGTGCGAAGTGGAGGGGTTCGTTATTGAAGGTGGCGACGTTGTGGGTGTGAACACCTCGGCGGGGCCGATCCTGGGCGACCAGGTGGTGCTGGCGGCGGGTGCCTGGAGCGGCGAAATACTCGGCAAGCTGGGCCTGTCGCTGCCGGTGGAGCCGGTCAAAGGCCAAATGATTTTGTACAAATGCGCGTCGGATTTTTTGTCGTGCATGGTGCTGGCCAAGGGGCGTTATGCGATTCCACGGCGTGACGGGCACATTCTGATCGGCAGCACGCTGGAGCACGAAGGGTTCGACAAGACCCCGACTGACTCGGCCCTGGAAAGCCTGAAGGCGTCGGCGGTGGAATTGATTCCCGCGCTGGCAGATGCCGAGGTCGTAGGCCACTGGGCCGGTTTGCGCCCTGGCTCACCGGAAGGTATCCCTTACATCGGTGAAGTACCCGGTTTCAAAGGGCTTTGGCTCAACTGCGGGCATTATCGCAATGGGCTGGTGCTCGCGCCGGCATCCTGCCAACTGTTTGCTGACTTGCTGCTGGGCCGTACCCCGATCATCGACCCGGCGCCGTATGCGCCCGTCGGTCGGATCAACGCTGGATAGACTTCGGCCCTTGTTCCAGGTGCGCCTGGGTGCAGTACCACGCCTGGCCTGAACTGAGTGCGCGGTCCTGCGGCAGGTGCACGCCGCAGCGGGCGCAGCGCACCATCAAGGCCGCGCCCGGCTCGGCGGAGCGTTGCTGTTTAGCCGCCGGGCTTTTGAATTTGCGCCAGAACCATACCGCGGCAGCAATGACGGCAATCCAGAACAGTAGACGAAGCATGATGGGCAGTTTCTCGACAGGGAATGCGCCAGTTTAGCCAAGCGCGTGGCTAGCGCACAGTGCAATAACCAGGCGCCCACAAAAAAGGAGCCTCGAGAGGCTCCTTCTTGATGACGCTGTGTGCAATCAGTCGAACACGCCGAAGGTCATGTAGCTGAACCACGAACGGTCTTCATTGTTGCCCAGGGCCTGCGGTGCTTCTTCTTCGATCACGTCGCCATTGGCGTCATGCGGCTTGAGCTCCGAAGGAATGGCTTCCTTGGCGTCCTGGAACTGCTTCATCACGTCCTGGTTGGCGCGGGTTTCGCCCGGCGGCAGCGGTGGACGGGAACTGATCAGGCCCAGGGTATATTTGCTCAACCAGGAACGGTTGTCTGCTTCAGCTACCCGAGGCACGAACTGGCCGTCTTTCAGATTTGGGGAGTCCGGGTAGTTGAGCTTCAGGGTTTCCAGACTGGTGGTCGCCAATGCATCCAGGTGCAATGCCTGGTAAGCCTGGGTCATGACCGCCAGGCCATCACCTACGGATGGGGTTTCCTGGAAGTTCTCAACTACATAACGGCCACGGTTGGCGGCAGCTACATACGCCTGACGGGTCAGGTAGTAGTCGGCCACGTGAATCTCGTAGGACGCCAGCAGGTTGCGCAGGTAGATCATGCGCTGCTTGGCGTCCGGCGAGTAGCGGCTGTTGGGGTAGCGGCTGGTGAGCTGGGCGAACTCGTTGAAGGAGTCGCGGGCAGCGCCAGGGTCACGCTTGGTCATGTCCAGCGGCAGGAAGCGCGCCAGCAGGCCAACGTCCTGGTCGAACGAGGTCAGGCCCTTCATGTAGTAGGCGTAGTCCACGTTCGGGTGCTGCGGGTGCAGCCGGATAAAACGCTCGGCGGCGGACTTGGCAGCTTCCGGCTCCGCGTTCTTGTAGTTGGCGTAGATCAGCTCAAGCTGTGCCTGGTCGGCGTAGCGCCCGAACGGATAGCGCGACTCCAGGGCCTTCAGCTTCGCTGTGGCACTGGTGTAGCTATTATTGTCCAAGTCTTTTTGAGCTAATTGATACAGCTCGACTTCGCTCAGGTTTTCGTCGACGACTTCCTTTGTTGACGAGCAAGCAGCAGTCATGGCGAGGATGGCGATCAGCAGCAGGTGTTTCACTTGCATGGCGGCTTGCGTCCCTATGACGGCCGCTGTCTTGGGCGGGGCCGTCCTGTTATGATGAGCGCCCCGTTGAAAGCCTCGGGGCAAAAGACGCCGTATTTAACCACAAGCGCGCAGCCGAAACCAAAGGCTGTGCCACGCCTAGTCTGAGCATGTCCGATAAAATTGAACTTCGCGCAGAGGTGCCGTCCGAATTGGGCGGCCAACGCCTCGATCAAGTCGCCGCACAATTATTCGCTGAGCACTCGCGCTCGCGCCTTTCCGCCTGGATCAAAGACGGCCGCCTGACTGTGGATGGAGCGGTTATCCGCCCGCGAGACATAGTCCATGGCGGTGCAATTCTTGAGCTGACTGCCGAGCAGGAAGCCCAGGGAGAATGGGTCGCCCAAGACATCGAGCTGGATATCGTCTATGAAGACGATGACATCCTGGTCATCAACAAACCTGCAGGCCTGGTGGTTCACCCGGCGGTCGGGCACGCTGATGGCACTTTGCTTAATGCCTTGTTGCACCACGTGCCGGACATCGTCAACGTGCCGCGCTGCGGCATCGTGCACCGCCTGGACAAGGACACCACCGGCTTGATGGTGGTGGCCAAGACCATTCAGGCGCAGACGCAGTTGGTCACACAATTGCAGGCCCGCAGTGTCAGCCGGATCTACGAATGCATCGTGATCGGCGTGGTGGTGGCGGGTGGCAAGATCAACGCCCCGATCGGCCGCCACGGCCAGCAGCGCCAGCGTATGGCGGTGATGGAAGGCGGCAAGCCGGCCGTCAGCCACTACCGTGTGCTCGAACGTTTCCGCTCCCACACGCATGTGCGGGTGAAGCTGGAAACCGGCCGCACGCACCAGATTCGCGTGCATATGGCGCACATCAACTTCCCGTTGGTCGGAGATCCGGCCTACGGTGGTCGCTTCCGTATTCCGCCAGCGGCCAGCCAGACCATGGTTGAATCGCTGAAAACCTTCCCGCGCCAGGCACTGCATGCACGTTTCCTGGAACTGGATCATCCGACGAGCGGTAAGCGGATGAGCTGGGAATCGCCTCTGCCGGACGATCTGGTCTGGTTGTTGTCGTTGCTCAAGCAGGATCGCGAGGCATTTGTCGGGTGAATGACTGGCTGATTCCTGACTGGCCCGCGCCGTCGGGAGTCAAAGCTTGCGTCACCACCCGTGCGGGCGGCGTCAGTCTGGCGCCGTTCGACAGCCTTAATCTGGGTGATCATGTTGAGGACAGTCTCAAGGCTGTTCTTGAGAATCGCCGCCGCCTCACCGATGCCTTCTCTATCCAGCCTGCCTGGTTGCGCCAGGTTCATGGGATAACCGTGGTGGAGGCTGACCCTTCGCGTATCGCTGAAGCCGATGCCAGTTGGACCAGCACGCCCGGCGTCGCCTGCACCTCAATGACCGCCGATTGCCTGCCCGCGTTGTTCTGCAACCGCGCCGGTACCCGCGTGGCGGCTGCCCATGCCGGTTGGCGCGGGCTGGCGGCCGGTGTATTGGAAGCTGCCTTCGAAAGCTTGAATGCCGAACCCGACGAAGTACTCGTCTGGCTGGGCCCGGCCATTGGCCCGCAAGCCTTTGAAGTCGGCCCCGAAGTGCGTGAAGCCTTCATGCAGCAACTGCCAGCCACGGCCGAGGCCTTTGTATCCAGCCATAACCCTGGCAAGTACATGGCCGATATCTACCAGCTGGCGCGCCTGCGCCTGGCTGCGCGCGGTGTCACTGCTGTATATGGGGGCGGTTTATGCACCGTCACCGACCCACGCTTCTTTTCCTACCGGCGCAGCCCGCGCACCGGTCGGTTCGCCTCCCTTATCTGGCTTGAGCGCTAGACTCTCCTGACTTGGATCAATGCTGATCCACATCAACGATCAGCTGCTTGAATCTTGCAGAATCCACCCCATCTATAGGGGTATCTGGCAGGTTTCTTCATTCAGGATGTGTATTTCTAGCTCCGGCCTGCTCAAAAGGAAGGTGACTAATGCGTATTGATCGTTTAACCAGCAAATTGCAGTTGGCACTCTCGGACTCCCAATCCCTGGCGGTCGGCCTCGACCACCCGGCGATTGAGCCTGCGCACTTGATGCAGGCGCTGCTCGAACAGCAAGGTGGTTCTATCAAGCCCTTGTTGATGCAGGTGGGCTTTGACGTCAACAGCCTGCGCAAGGAGTTGAGCAAAGAGCTCGACCAACTGCCGAAAATCCAAAACCCTACCGGCGACGTGAATATGTCGCAGGATCTGGCGCGCCTGCTCAACCAGGCCGATCGCCTGGCGCAACAGAAAGGTGACCAGTTCATCTCCAGCGAACTGGTGCTGCTCGCCGCGATGGACGACAACAGTAAGCTTGGCAAATTGTTGCTGGGCCAGGGCGTGAGCAAAAAAGCCCTGGAAAACGCCATTAATAACCTGCGTGGCGGCGAGGCGGTGAATGACCCCAACCATGAGGAGTCGCGCCAGGCCCTGGACAAATACACCGTCGACCTGACCAAGCGCGCCGAAGAAGGCAAGCTGGACCCGGTGATTGGCCGTGACGACGAAATTCGTCGCACCATCCAGGTGTTGCAACGTCGCACCAAGAACAACCCGGTATTGATCGGTGAGCCTGGCGTGGGTAAGACCGCGATTGCCGAAGGCCTGGCCCAGCGCATCATCAATGGTGAAGTGCCGGACGGCCTTAAAGGCAAGCGCCTGCTGTCCCTGGACATGGGGTCGCTGATCGCCGGTGCCAAGTTCCGTGGCGAGTTCGAAGAGCGCCTGAAGTCCCTGCTTAATGAACTGTCGAAGCAGGAAGGGCAGATCATTCTGTTTATCGACGAGCTGCACACCATGGTCGGCGCCGGCAAAGGCGAAGGCTCGATGGATGCCGGCAACATGCTCAAGCCGGCGTTGGCGCGCGGTGAGCTGCATTGCGTGGGTGCGACCACGCTCAACGAATACCGCCAGTACATTGAAAAGGATGCGGCCCTTGAGCGGCGCTTCCAGAAAGTACTGGTGGAAGAACCCAGCGAAGAAGACACCATCGCCATCCTGCGTGGCCTCAAAGAGCGGTATGAGGTGCACCACAAGGTGGCGATCACTGACGGCGCGATCATTGCGGCGGCCAAACTGAGCCATCGCTATATCACCGATCGTCAGTTGCCGGACAAGGCCATCGACCTGATCGACGAAGCGGCCAGCCGCATTCGCATGGAGATCGACTCCAAGCCGGAAGTGCTCGATCGTCTGGATCGGCGTCTGATTCAACTGAAAGTTGAATCCCAGGCGCTTAAGAAAGAAGAGGACGACGCAGCGAAGAAACGCCTGGAAAAACTTCAGGAAGAAATCCTGCGCCTGGAGCGCGAGTATGCGGACCTCGAAGAAATCTGGACCTCGGAAAAAGCCGAAGTGCAGGGTTCTGCGCAGATCCAGCAAAAGATCGAGCAGTCCCGCCAGGAGCTGGAAGCGGCACGTCGTAAAGGCGACCTGAACCGCATGGCCGAGTTGCAGTACGGGGTGATCCCGGACCTGGAGCGCAGCCTGCAAATGGTCGACCAGCACGGCAAGCCCGAGAACCAGCTGCTGCGCAGCAAGGTGACCGAGGAGGAAATTGCCGAAGTCGTGTCCAAGTGGACCGGCATTCCCGTGTCGAAAATGCTTGAAGGCGAGCGCGACAAGCTGCTGAAGATGGAAAGCCTGCTGCACCAGCGTGTGATTGGCCAGGAAGAGGCCGTGGTGGCAGTCTCCAACGCGGTACGGCGTTCGCGGGCGGGTTTGTCCGACCCTAATCGCCCGAGCGGTTCGTTCATGTTCCTCGGCCCAACCGGCGTAGGTAAAACCGAGCTGTGCAAGGCGTTGGCCGAGTTCCTCTTTGATACTGAAGAGGCCATGGTGCGCATCGATATGTCCGAATTCATGGAGAAACATTCGGTGGCGCGCTTGATCGGTGCTCCACCAGGCTATGTGGGCTATGAAGAAGGCGGTTACCTGACCGAAGCCGTGCGGCGCAAGCCTTACTCGGTGATCCTGCTGGATGAGGTCGAGAAGGCCCACCCGGACGTGTTCAACATCTTGCTGCAGGTGCTGGAAGATGGCCGGTTGACGGACAGCCACGGGCGTACGGTGGACTTCCGCAATACGGTGATCGTGATGACCTCCAACCTCGGCTCGGCGCAGATCCAGGAGCTGGTCGGTGATCGTGAGGCCCAGCGCGCGGCGGTGATGGACGCGCTGACCTCGCACTTCCGCCCGGAATTCATCAACCGGGTCGATGAGGTGGTGATCTTCGAGCCTCTGGCGCGGGATCAGATCGCGGGTATTACCGAGATCCAGTTGGGCCGCCTGCGTGGCCGCCTGGCCGAGCGCGAGCTTGACCTGGAGCTGAGCAGCGATGCGTTGGACAAGCTGATCGCGGTGGGCTACGACCCGGTGTATGGCGCACGGCCTCTGAAACGTGCGATTCAGCGCTGGATCGAGAACCCGCTGGCGCAGTTGATCCTGTCGGGCAGCTTCATGCCGGGGACCAGCGTGGCGGCCACGGTGGAAAACGACGAAATCGTCTTCCACTAAGCCCGGCCGGCAGCGCGATAAGAGGAGGCCCCGCATTGCGGGGCCTTTTTTTTCGATAGGGCGTTGAACTGTAAGGCAAAGGCTTGTAAAGTGCGCCCCGCAGCAACGTCAGCCCACGGGTTTCTTCTCCCCAAGAAGAAATCAGAAACAAGCGCAAATCATTGTCTTAAAAGCAATTTAAAGGGTTGACAGGGGTTTTTAAGATTGTAGAATAGCGCGCCTCAGAGACGTGAACGTAGCGATACGGACAAGCCGAAGAGAAGGTTGTAAAGCAGTAGAAGTTGTAAATTTGAAATATGTAGTTCCGTGATAGCTCAGTCGGTAGAGCAAATGACTGTTAATCATTGGGTCCCAGGTTCGAGTCCTGGTCACGGAGCCAATTTCAAAACCGGGGTATAGCGCAGTCCGGTAGCGCGCCTGCTTTGGGAGCAGGATGTCAGGAGTTCGAATCCCCTTACCCCGACCATTTTTGGGTCGTTAGCTCAGTTGGTAGAGCAGTTGGCTTTTAACCAATTGGTCGTAGGTTCGAATCCCACACGACCCACCATTTTTGAGACCAGTTAACGCTGGAATCGAATCTTAAGATCAGAGGCCAAAAGCACTGATCGAAGAAGGCGACTGAAAGGTCGCCTTTTTTTTACCGGGGTATAGCGCAGTCCGGTAGCGCGCCTGCTTTGGGAGCAGGATGTCAGGAGTTCGAATCCCCTTACCCCGACCATATTAAAAATCCTCGTATCGAAAGATACGGGGATTTTTTTTGTGCGCGAAAATCCTTGGCTCACCACAAGACAAATGTGGGAGCGGGCTTGCTCGCGAAGGCGGTGTGTCAGTCAATACATCTAATACTGAACCACCGCATTCGCGAGCAAGCCCGCTCCCACACTTACAAGGTCCCACTCAGGACCGAGTTGTTAATGCAATTTAAGCCGCGGCTCAGTCCCACGCCCAATCTTGCTGCCCAGCATCAGCATCGCCGTGCGAAAGAACCCGTACAGCGCCATCTGGTGCATGCGGTACAGCGACACATAGAACATCCGCGCCAGCCAGCCTTCGAGCATCACGCTGCCCGTCAGGTTGCCCATCAAGTTACCCACTGCCGAAAAACGCGACAGCGAAATCAGCGAACCGTAGTCGGTGTACTTGTAGCTCGGCAGGTCCTTGCCTTCGATCCGCAGTTTCAGCGACTTGGCCAACAGTGAAGCCTGCTGGTGAGCGGCCTGGGCGCGTGGCGGCACATTGCGGTCGGTGCCCGGTTGTGGGCAGGCGGCGCAGTCGCCAAAGGCGAAGATATTTTCGTCGCGAGTGGTTTGCAGGGTGGGCAGCACCTGCAATTGATTGATGCGGTTGGTTTCCAGCCCGTCAATGTCCTTGAGGAAGGCCGGTGCGCGGATACCCGCAGCCCACACCTTCAGGCTCGCTGGAATGACTTGGCCACTGCTGGTGATCAAGGCATCCGCCGTCACTTCGCTGACCGCCGAGTTGGTGAGTACCGTCACCCCAAGCTTCTCCAGGGTTTTGTGCACAGGCCCGCCGATCCGCTCCGGCAGCGCGGGCAGTACCCGTGGGCCGGCTTCGATCAGGGTGATATGCATGTTTTCCGGTTTGATGCGGTCCAGGCCATAGGCGGCCAGTTCATGGGCGGCGTTATGCAGCTCGGCGGCCAGCTCGACGCCGGTCGCGCCAGCGCCGACGATGGCGACGCTGATGTTCTCTTCCACATCGGTCTGGCCTGCGTGGGCGCGCAGATAGTGGTTGAGTAATTGTTGATGGAAGCGCTCGGCCTGTTTGCGGGTGTCGAGGAACAGGCAGTGCTGCGCCGCGCCCTCGGTGCCGAAGTCGTTGGTGGTGCTGCCAACCGCGATCACCAGGCTGTCATAACTCAGTACGCGTGCGGGCACCAGCTCACGGCCTTCTTCATCGAGGGTGGCGGCCAGTTGGATTTTTTTCTGTTCGCGGTCAAGCCCGCTCATGCGCCCCAGTTGGAACTCGAAGTGGTTCCATTTGGCCTGGGCGACATAATTGAGCTCGTCTTCCGAAGAATTCAGTGAGCCGGCGGCCACTTCGTGCAGCAGCGGTTTCCAGATATGGGTGAGGTTGGCGTCCACCAGCGTGATGTTGGCGGTGCCGCGCTTGCCCAGAGTCTTACCCAGGCGGGTAGCCAACTCCAGGCCGCCGGCGCCGCCGCCGACGATAATAATACGATGGGTCATGGGGATATCTCGCAAGGCTAAAAGAAATCGGAGCAGTTACCCTCGCGAGCGCCACGCAGCTCATAGCGTCAGGTAACTCAAAAGGCGGCTCAGCAGACCGAGCCCGATCACCACCAGCAGCACCACACCCAGGAGCAGCCACGGCCGGAAAGGCTTGCGCTCGACTCGGTTTTGGGAGAGTTGCAGGTACTCTTCGACATGCTGTTGGTCATCGGGGTTCAGGCGGCTGGTCATAAAGGCCTCGTCAGGTAGACGTTGCAAAAGGGCGCCACGTTACAGTCAGGAGATTGGCGGGCTTGCCACAAGCGTAGCCGGTGCCCGCGTCACAGGCTGATGCCCACGTCGAATACTATGCTGCGCCCCAGGTTGTTGCGCAAGAAGTCGGGTGCGTCCGGGTGGGCAAACAGCACGCGCGCAAAGGTTGGGCCTACCAGCGACAGCGAGCGCCAGCCTTGGCGCAGGTATTCGGTAGGCGGTGGGAAATGGCTGTTGAGGTCCAGCACTTCGCGTTTGAGGCTGGTGAAGGCGATCAGGTCCAGCTCGCCCAGGTCCATGCCGCGTTCTTTGTAGTTATGCGCTTTTTTGCGCAACGTCGGCGCCAGGCGCAACAAAAACTCGTGCGCGGGGATACGCCGTGGCTTGGCTTCACGCCGCACCAACTGGCTCAAGGAAAACGCACTGCGCCGGCGCAGCAACTCATCGCGCCATTCGTCGTTCAGGCGCCTACCTTCATCCAGCACGAAAAACACTTCGAAACTGGCGTCGCGAAACAACACGTCCGGCGGCTCTTGCCCGGCGGGGTGAAATTCTTCGGCACGGTAGGGCACGTTGAGGCCTTGCAGCAGGCGCTGGCAGACCCAACGCTCACGCTCCCATTTGCGGGCATTGGACAAGAACGCGTTGGCTTGTTCGGCCGCTACGGTGAGCAGGCGCAAATAATCTGAGTCATCCATATTGGCAGCTTAGCGTCCAATTGATGACCACAGGAAGTCTTGCTTTGAAACGCCGGTGTAGACTGGCCACTCAACAGCGACTCCATGGACGAGGTGTGTGGTGAGGTTTTTTGCAAAGGCATTACGCTTGTGATCAGCGCTGCAGTGTTGGCGCCGGAAACGCTCGTCATCGGCTGGCTGTTGTACGCGCCATTGGTCATGTGGGCGACCCTGCGCGCACCGTGGGTCGAGTTGTTTGCCGACCGGCGGCGCCAGCATCTGCTGTTCGGCACTGTGTTTGCGCTGTTTATGCTCTGGCTGGTACGGCGGGATTTCGACACGGGCGTGTCTTACCACTTTATCGGCATGACCGCCGTGACGCTGCTGCTGGATTGGCCCCTGGCAATCGTCGGCGGGTTGGCCGCGCAATTGGCCTTGGTGCTGCTGGGGCGCCAGGATCTTGCAGCCGTCGGGGTCAATGGCCTGCTGCTGATCAGCTTGCCGGTGCTGGTCACCGAGACCTGCGCGCTGCTGGTTGAGCGGGCGCAACCGCGAAACCCTTTTGTGTATATCTTCTGCTCCGGTTTTTTCGCCGCGGCGCTGTCAGCACTGCTGTGCCTGCTGGCGGCGTTGGGGCTGCTGTGGTTTGACGGCCGTTTTGCCATGCCGGAGTGGCTGGAGGACTTCGTCGGTTACCTGTGGCTGATCATCTTCCCCGAGGCGTTTATCAACGGCATGGTCATTAGTGCCCTGGTGGTGTTCTGCCCGGAATGGCTGGAGACCTTCAACCGCACGCGCTACCTGTCGGCGCCGTGGAAGGACGACGATTCGCGGCGTTGACCCAGATCAAATCCCAGGCGGCCGCGCAGGCCCATGCTCTGCGAAATTTTACTGAGCAGGGCGGGGCACGGACTATGAGTGTGTACGAATGGGCGCGGCAAGAGTTGCGCAGAAGCCAGGACGCGGCACAGGAAATCGGCTTTGACCCAGGCCTCACGCTGCGCGCCATGCTCAGTGCGGTGGTGCAGCAGAGCAAGGGTGTGCGCAGTTTTGAAGACCTGGCCGACGAGTTGCAATACCTTGCAGAGAACCTCGACGACCAGCAGGAGTACGCCTTTATGCGGCCTTAGTGACGCGGCGGCAGGTCTTCAGAGAACAGCTCGTCCTCGGCATCCGGGCTCACCGGAATCTTGTGTTCTTCCGCGGCCCAGGCGCCGAGGTCGATGAGTTTGCAACGGTCCGAGCAGAACGGCCGGTTGAGGTTTTCTGTTTTCCATTCCACGGGTGCGCCGCAGGTTGGGCAGTCGACGGTCAAGGGTTGGCTCATGATCGGCCTCCACGCAAAGTAAGGTAAAAGTGGTGCAGTCGCTCGACCTCGCTGTGCAGCCAGGCGAGGTCCTTGTCGTTGACCAGCACGTCATCGGCATGGTTCAGGCGGTCTTCGCGGCTGGACTGGGCCTTGAGGATTGCCTGCACCTGCTGTTCGCTGATGCCGTCGCGCTGCAGGGTACGCTGAATCTGCAGTGATTGCGGCACATCGATCACCAGGATGCGCTGGGTCATGCTGTACTGGCCGGACTCGATCAGCAGCGGCGAGACCAGGATCGCGTAAGGCGATTGCGCACGCGCCAGATGGCTGCGAATTTCTTCGCCGATCAACGGATGCAGCAGGGCTTCCAGCCAGCGGCGTTCTTCGGGGACTTCAAAGATCAGCTTGCGCAGGGCGGCGCGGTCCAACTGGCCATCCGGCTGCAACACGCCCGCACCAAAATGCTCGGCAATGCGTGCGAGTGCCGGCCGGCCAGGTTCGACCACCCAGCGTGCGGCATGGTCGGCATCGACCAGGTCAATGCCTAGGTCGATAAAGTGCTGGGCGGCCGCGCTTTTACCGCTGCCGATGCCGCCGGTGAGGCCTAGAATCCAGGGTGTTGCGACACAAGTGGTCATCTGAAACCGACAGACTGCAAATAGAAGTCGGTTATTTGACCACCCCAGAGCAATGCAATCCAGCCGGCAATTGCCAGGCACGGGCCAAATGGCATCGGCACCGATGCCTGGGACTTACGCAAACGCATCAGGATAAGGCCCGCGAACACGCCCAGCAGCGACGCTATCAACAGCGTCATCGGCAGGATCTGCCAACCACCCCAGGCACCGAGCAAGGCCAGTAGCTTGAAGTCGCCATAACCCATGCCGTCCTTGCCGGTGATCACTTTGAACACCCAGAACACCGTCCACAGGCTTATGTAGCCTATGACAGCGCCCCACAGCGCATCGGGCAGCGTCGCGAACAAGCCGCCGCTGTTGAGGACCAGCCCCAGCCACAGCAGTGGCAACACCAGCACATCCGGCAGCAGTTGATGGTCGACGTCGATCAGGCTCATGGCCAGCAACCCCCAACTCAGCAGCATCACGGCGCCTGCTTGCCAGCCGAAGCCAAAATGCCAGGCGACTATGGCCGAGAGCAGCGCACAGGCCAGTTCGGTGAAGGGGTAGCGGGCGCTGATCGATTCGCTGCAGCGGGCGCAGCGGCCTTTGAGCATCAGGTAGCTGAGTACCGGGATATTTTCCCAGGGGCGAATCGGCTGGCTGCAATGCGCACAGCACGAGTTGGGATGCATCAGGTTGTAGGCCGGGCCGACAGGGTCGGCTGGCAGACCGAGTATTTCCTGGGCCTGGGCGCGCCATTCGCGCACGAGCATCTTCGGCAGGCGCCACACCAGCACGTTGAGAAAGCTGCCGACGATCAGGCCGAGCACCCACGCCATCCCGACAAAGGCCCAGGGGTGTTCACTCAGCAGCAGGCTCAAAACGCCGACCCCAACTGAAACACCGGCAGGTACATGGCAATCACCAATGCGCCGACAATGCCTCCCAGCACCACCATGATCAGCGGCTCCATCAGGCTGGTGAGGTTATCGACCAGGTTCTCCACATCGGCTTCATAGTGGTTGGCGACTTTTTCCAGCATGAGGTCCAGGGTGCCCGACTCTTCACCGATGGCCGTCATCTGGATGGCCATGCCGGGGAACAGCCCGCTGTGGGCCATGGACTGGTTCAACGGCACACCTGTGGATACATCGTGTCGCATATGTTCGATCGCCTTTCTGAACAATCCATTGCCTGCCGCGCCTGCCACGGAGTCCAGAGCCTGCACCAATGGCACGCCCGCGGCAAAGGTGGTTGAAAGTGTACGGGCGTAGCGGGCGATGGCTGAGCGCCTCAGCAGTGTGCCCGCCAGGGGCGCGCTCAATAAAGCGGCATCCAGCCCGTCACGAAACTCCGGGTAAGCCCGATAGGCATGGCGCAGCGCGGCTATTGCCATTCCCAGCCCCAAGGCAAGCATCCACCAGGCGTGCTGCAGGAAGTTGGACAGCGCAATCACCAGTAAGGTAAAGCCTGGCAGTTGGCCGTTTACCCCGGCGAAGAGGTTCTGGAACTGCGGCACCACGTGGATAAGCAAAACTGCACTGACCAGGCAGGCGACGACGATCACGGCGATAGGGTAGGTCATGGCTTTTTTGATTCGCGCCTTGAGCTGCTGGCTTTTCTCCAGGTGAATCGCCACCCGTTCGAGCAATGTTTCCAGGGCGCCTGCCTGTTCGCCTGCGGCAACCAGATTGCAATACAAATCATCAAAGTGACGCGGCTGTTTGCGCAGCGCTGCCGCCAGGCTATTACCGGCGGCAATCTCCTGTTTCAAGGCTTTTATCAGGGTGCGCATCTGCCGGTTTTCGAAGCCTTCGCAAATGATGTCGAACGCCTGCAGCAGCGCAATGCCGGCCTTTAACAGGGTCGCCAATTGGCGCGTGAACAGCGCGATATCGGCGGGTTTTATCGGCGCTGCAAAAGGTGCCAGGTGCGAAGACTTTTTGCGCACGCGGCCAGGGCAAATCCCCTGCTGGCGCAATTGCGCCTTGATCAGTGCCGGGTTATGCGCGGTGCTTTGCCCGGACACCCGGCGGCCTTTGCGGTTGGTGCCTTCCCAGGCGTACATCGTTGAAGCGTCATTCATGGCACAGGTCCGCACACAGGTCGTCGTAGATTTATAGCTTAGTCAGGTGGCGGATTCGGACCGCTCGTTGGCGCACGATAAAATGTCAGAATGTGCGTCTTACCCACAATTGGGCGCTCACGGATGAGTACACTGGCGCCGCTGCACACTGCGGGGCGCAGGACGCGCCTTGATAAGGTTTTTATTCTGGAGAGTGAATGTGATGCGTCAGAAAGGCTTTACCTTGATCGAGTTGTTGATCGTCGTGGCAATCATCGGCATTTTGGCCACCATCGGTCTGCCGATGTACACCAAGCACCAGGCCAAGGCCAAGTTCACGGCGGGGCTGGCTGAAATTGCGGCGTTGAAGGCGGGTTTTGAAGACACCCTTAACCAGGGCACCGTGCCGAAGCTGGACCTGATCGGTGGCACCAGCCCGACCGCCAATTGCACGATCACCGTAGCCGGTGATGTGGCCACGGGCGCCGGTTCCATCACCTGCGAAATCCTCGACGCGCCGGCGCCGGTGCTGGGCAAAACCATCACCTTGACGCGCAGCGCCACCCAGGGGTGGGCCTGTGCCACTACCGTCGAGGCGCAGTACGCCGCCAAGGGTTGCGGCGCCGACGGGGCGTAATGCCTGCCGGGCGGTCAGCGAGTTTGTTGCTGCCTGCCCAATGCGGTGCTAGCTTTAGCCCACCGCCCGTGTAGCTCAGTTGGTAGAGCAGCGCACTCGTAACGCGAAGGTCGCAGGTTCGACTCCTGTCTCGGGCACAAGGCAACACTGTTTCAACGGCGACACTGTTTCAAAGGCAACGTTTTCAGATGATCCCAGAATGGTTCTGAAGGCCAGACGAGGCGGCATTCGTGCCCACTCTTTTGTATCTGCGCAACCTTGATGACCCAGATGCATCCCCATTCCATGATCTAAGAGAACAACATGACCACACAAGAAATGACCCAGGAACAGCGGCACGAAGCAGCCCTCAAAAAATACGTCGCGGAATCCCCGGAACTGCTCGACGAGATCAAGGACCTGAGCGCCGATGATCAAAAGGACCAGATCCAGTGGGCATTCGAGGATGAGGCCGATGCCCAGGGCCTGCAGCCATGGGAGCTGAGCCTCAAGTACACCTCGACGCCGCAAGAGTTCGAAGCGGCGCGCCTGGCCTTGCACAAGGAGGCCGCCGAGGTACTGGGCGTTGACTGGAACGAGTATTGCGGGATGAATAATCTCGCGATCTGAGCGCGAAATTGAAGGAGCGAGCAACCTCGCTCCTTTTCTTCGGATGTTGCTTGCTCAGATGCTCAGGCGCATCGACAAATCCACCGCCTTCACATCCTTGGTCATTGCACCGATGGAAATGTAATCCACCCCGGTCTGCGCGATTGGCAGCAAGGTGGTTTCATTGATCCCGCCGCTGGCTTCCAGCTTGGCTTTGCCGGCATTCAGGCGCACGGCCTCACGCATGTCATCCAGGCTCAATTCGTCGAGCATGATGATATCGGCGCCCGCCGCCAGTGCTTCACGCAGCTCCTCCAGGCTTTCCACTTCGATTTCCACCGGCTTGCCCGGCGCGATCTTGTGGGCGGCGGTGATCGCCTCGGCAATCCCACCACAGGCGGCGATATGGTTTTCCTTGATCAGGAACGCGTCATACAACCCGATGCGATGGTTGTGGCAACCGCCGCAAGTCACGGCGTACTTCTGCGCCAGGCGCAGGCCCGGCAGGGTTTTTCGGGTGTCCAGCAACTTGACCTGAGTGCTGGCGACAAAGTCCGCCAAGTACTGCGCGCGCGTGGCGACGCCTGACAACATCTGCAGAAAATTCAGCGCACACCTTTCGCCGCTCAGCAGTGAGCGTGCCGGGCCTTCCAGGTGGAACAGCACTTGATTGGGGCTGACACGCTCGCCGTCGGCCACCTGCCAATGCACCGCAACCCGTGGGTCGAGCTGGCGGAACACCGCGTCCACCCAGGCAGTGCCGGCGATAACGGCCGCATCGCGGGTAATGATGGTGGCCTTGGCCAGCCGTTCGGCCGGGATCAGTTGCGCAGTGATGTCGCCGCTGCCGATGTCTTCCAGCAGTGCGCGGCGCACGTTGGCTTCGATTTCGGCGGTGAGGTCGGCAAGACGGAGATTCGGCATAACAGGCTCCACAAACAAAGTGCCTCGATTATAGGGGCAGCGCGCCGCCGAACCCATACTCGCCACTCATTTACAGCGCATCGGCAGAGTTCACTGGCGCAACAGCCCCCATTTGCAAGATAATCTCGCGCCTTGCGATTGGCGTCATAGCTTTGACGTCCTGGAGATAACCGGTGTTTACCGCCCGATGGGGCCTGTAGCCGATTTTTCCCCAACTCAACACCGCCGTTTCAGGAGGCCAGGATGCACATTGACGGAAAGGTGGTGCCCATCAATCGGGCACAGGCCACGCCATCGCCGCTCGCGCGCCTGCCGGTGGTGTTGCTGCAGGTTCGCGACAAGGCTGCGCAGCAGTTGCAGCAAGGTTTGCAGGAGCTGTTCGATAACGCTGACGACACCTTGTTTGAAATGGCCGACAAGGCTCGCAGCAACGTTGACCACCATATTTTCTTTGAAGCCATGCGTGACCTGCGCCTCAAGCGCAAGAATTTCGAGCGCGTGTTCATGGAGCAATTGTTCGCCGCATTTATCGACCTGGGCCAGGCCGAGCGCGGTGAGTTTCACCTGGTACCGGTGGTGTCCTATGAGGCGGCGCCGGGTACGTCCAGTGATGCGCTGGAAAAAGCCGTCGCGCTGGAGGCCATGCTCGGCCGGGTGCGCCATCGCGATGGCCTGGCGCTGGGGCAATTGACCGCGCGCCTGGGTGCGTTGCTCGGCACCCCCCTGGATGAGCGCGATAACCCGCTGGGCCCGGCACTGCTGTGCGAGTTCTTCCTGCGTGCGGGGCGCAGCCTGGGGGTGGAGATTCGCGTCAAGCTGATCATGCTCAAGCTGTTCGAAAAGTATGTGCTCAGTGACGCCGATCAACTGTACGCCGAGGCCAACCAACTGTTGGTCGCCACTGGCGTCTTGCCGCAGCTCAAGGCCGTGCCGTCGCGCCGCCCCGGTGGGTGTGCGGCGCGTGAACAGCAGCCTGAAGGCACCCTCCCGATTGTCGACCAGCCCATGGATGAAAACGGCCAGCAAGCCTTCGCCGCGTTGCAGACGTTGCTCGCTGCCGTGCGTGGCAGCGTCGCGCCCACCCTGGAAGCCAGCGCCGAACCCCAGCCCATCGCCACCCGCGATTTGCTGCGCCTGCTCTCCCACCTGCAGCAATATGTGCCGGAGCCCGAGGCCGAAGACGACTTCGACCTGCGTAACCAGCTTGAGCAGTTGTTGACCCGCGTGAGCGTCAAGAGCGGCAAATCCCGTGTGGTGGAAGACGCCGATGAGGATGTGATCAACCTGGTCGCGCTGTTGTTCGAGTTCATCCTCACGGATCACTGCGTGCCTGACGTATTCAAGGCCTTGATCGCACGTTTGCAGATTCCGCTGTTGAAAGTGGCGGTGCTGGACAAGAGTTTTTTCAGCCGCCCCAGCCACCCGGCGCGACGCTTGCTCAATGAAATCGCCGGCGCGGCCATGACATGGAGCCCGCGCGATGACTATCAGCGTGACAACCTGTACCTGCGCACCGAGCAGGTGGTGCAGCGGCTGTTGAATGAGTTCGTCGAAGACCTGGGGATTTTTCCTCAGGTGCTGGCGCAGTTCAGCGCCTTTACCGCCGACGAGCGCCAGCGCAGCGAATTGCTCGAACAGCATACCTGTGAGGCTGAAGAAGGTCGGGTGCGCACAGACGCGGCGCGTCAGCGGGTGGCCGAGGTGCTCAATCGACGACTGGTGGGCCGGGTGTTGCCCCAGGCCGTGGTGCAGTTTGTTCAGCAGGCCTGGAGCCAGGTGTTGTTGCTGGCCAGCCTCAAGCAGGGCGAGCAGTCAGTGCAATGGCAGGCGGCCGTGCGCACCCTGGACGAATTGATCTGGAGCGTCAGCCTGAAAAAAGACACCGAGGCCGGCCGGCACTTGCTCGAGCAACTGCCCGGCCTGCTCAAAGCCTTACGTGATGGGTTGACCAGTGCAGCGTTCGACCCCTTCAGCACCCGCGAATTTTTTGTACGTTTGCAGGCCATGCACCTGCAGTCATTCGAAGGCGAGTGCCTGGACACACTGATCGAAGTGCGTGAACCGTTCTCGCTCAGTAGCGACGTGCGTGACCTCACCCCGAGCCTGCCCAGTGATGACCCGGCGTTGCTCAAGGTCCAGCAGTTGCGCATTGGTAACTGGTTTGAGTTCCAGCAAGACGATGGCAGCCGGCTGCGTTGCAAGCTGAAGGCCATTATGGCGCCGACCAATCGCTATATTTTTGTCAGCCGCACGGGGCTCAAAGTCCTCGATAAAAGTGCCGGCCAATTGGCCATGGCCCTCAAGCAGGGCGCGCTGCGCAACCTTGACGAGGGGCTGCTGTTCGACCGCGCGCTGGCTTCGGTGATTGGCACGCTGCGCCAACTCAATCGCGGCAAGTGATCGCAACCGCAGGGCCGAACGCGGCATACTGGTAACACCTCGACTTATTCAAGGAACCCGTATGCAGTTGGACCCCACCAGCGGTTGGTGTAAGGGCATCCGTCATTGCCCGTCGCCTAACTTCAACGAGCGCCCCGCCGGCGAGATCTCACTGTTGGTGGTGCATAACATCAGCCTGCCACCAGGGCAGTTTGCCACTGGCAAGGTGCATGAGTTTTTCCAGAATCGCCTGGATGCTACGGAACATCCTTACTTTGAAGGTATTGTCGACCTACGTGTGTCTGCGCATTTTCTGATTGAACGTGACGGTGCGGTGACACAATTTGTGTCGTGCCTTGACCGTGCCTGGCATGCTGGTATTTCCAGCTTCGAGGGGCGTGAAGTGTGCAATGACTTCTCCCTCGGGATCGAACTGGAAGGCACGGACGAACTGCCGTTTACCGATGCGCAATATGTGTCGCTGATCGACCTGGCACGAAAGCTGTTGGCGGCCTACCCAGGCATTACCCCGCAGCGTATTTGTGGTCACAGTGATATCGCACCGGGACGCAAGACCGATCCGGGCCCGGCTTTTGATTGGACGCGCTTTCGCAGCGCCCTGCAGGATGGAGGACACGCACGATGAGTTTCCTGGTATTGGTGCTGGCAGTGTGGATCGAGAAGTTCTCGGCCCTGCGTCGGCGGTTGCAACGTGATGGCGGATGGCTGCGCGAACTGGCCAAGCTGGAAACGAGCCCGCGCATGGGCAAGCAGCCTTGGCTGATCCTGGTACTGCTGGTGTTGTTGCCGGTGGCCTTGCTGGGGTTGTTGCTGTTGGTACTGGAGCCCGTGGCGTATGGTCTGTTGGCGTTGCCGGTGCATTTGCTGGTGGTGATCTACAGCCTGGGGCGCGGCGATCTGCTGGGCGAGCTTGGGCCGTTTCGCGACGCCTGGCGGCGCGGTGACCTGCAGGCTGCCGAGCACGTGGCCGAGCGCGACCTGAAGGTGGCCGCCGACAGTGGCGAGCAACTGCTGGAGCGGGTTCAAGGCCATTTGCTGTGGCAGGCCTACCAAAGCTTTTTTGCGGTGATTTTCTGGTATTTCCTGCTCGGCCCGGTCGCGGCCCTGGCTTATCGCTTGTTGGCATTGGCCAGCGAGAACAGCCAGAACCCGTTGGTCGCCGAGCGCGCGGGGCAATTGCGTCACGCATTTGATTGGCTGCCGGTGCGTCTGCTGGCGGCGAGCTTTGCCCTGGTGGGTAATTTTGTCGCGGTCAGCCGGGTGATGCTGCATGAGTTGTTGAGCTGGGACATCAGCGCCGCGCAACTGATGGAAAAAGTCGGCCTAGTGGCGGCTGAAATTCCACCACCGGTGGTGGGGGCCGATGGCATCAACAGTTTGGATCGGCTGTGGGAGCTGCTGCTGCGGGCCGCCGTGCTGTGGTATGCCGGTTTTGCGATCTGGACGGTGTTGCCTTAGCTCCTCGCAACAGGAAGGCTGCATGTGGTCAAAATGTGGGAGCTGGCTTGCCTGCGATGGCGGCTTGTGGGTGTACATATCCATTGCTGCGGTAACGGCTGCTTAGGGTTCCGCCCTTACGGCGGGTCACTTTTGTAAAGACACAAAAGTAACCAAAAGGTCTTCGCCCCAACACTCGGTGCCTCGCTGTGGCTCGGCATGCCCGTAATCCGCCAGTGATTTGGGGGGCCGCCGCGATGGGCCATCCTTGGCCCAGCGCGGCTAAACCGGCATCCCTGCCGGTTTACCCCCCAAATCCCTGTCAGATTCCGGCCATCGTGTTTGACGGGGCGATTTCAGATCAAGATCAAGATCAAAAGCGTAGATCAAAAGACCGCTGACTTCGTCATCGAAAAGGATGTAAGGGCTAGAGCAACAGCAACAGCAACAGCAACAGCAGACCGCATCGTTCAGACTCTACTCGGTCAAATGTGGGAGCTGGCTTGCCTGCGATAGCATCACCTCGGCATGACTGAAAAGCCGCGGTGCCTGCATCGCGGGCAAGCCCGGCTCTCACACAAGTCTGTGGTGAATTTCCAAGCCATTAACCTTACGTTACAAAACTCCCTTTCAAATTGAGCTATACAGTCAGAGCGCCTAATAGTGGCTATCTGCCGCCGCCCTGCGCCTCAATAAAAATAAGAAAGGGAGCTCACCCGTGAAGCGCTTGCTCTATCCCGCTGTCGCCCTGATGAACCGCCTGAGTTTCGGCATGAAATTCAGCCTGATCAGCGTGCTGTTCCTGCTGCCGATGCTGGCGACCAACTATTTTCTGGTGCGCGACTCCTGGTCGCAATTCCAGGGCACCCGTATCGAACTGCAAAGCCTCGATTTGCTCGGCAGCAGCCTGGCGTTGCGGCGTGACCTGGAAACCCTGAACAATCAGGTGCAGATCAACGCGGTGCTGGGGCAATCAGGTAAGGCCGGCGATCTTGAAGGCCAGATCAGTGCCCTGGAGCAGGGCGTGCTGAGCCGTCTGCAAAGCCTCAACGCCATGACCGCCGACCCCGAACAAGCCAGCGCCTTCGAGGGCAAACGCGACGAGTTAATCGCCGCCTTCAAGGCCCAGCAGCAGGAAACCTCGCTGCTGAGCAAAAGCGCGCTGATCGGCAAATTACTCAACAAGGCGCAGATGCTCAGCCAGATCATTGCCAGCCAATCCGGGTTGAGCCGCGACCCCCAGAGTGATTTGCGCCAGCTCAGTGAGCTGCTCACCAGCGTCACCGCGCAAGTCACCCAAACCCTCGGCGAGGGGCGGGCCATGGGCGCGTACTCCCTGGGCCAGGGTTTTCTCAATTCATCCTCCAGCACGCGCTTTGACGAACTGTTGCAACAGTTGGAAAAACTCCAGGCTGAATACGCCTTGAAGCTGCAGGATGCCCTGGGCGCCAGTACCGCCGCGCACACGGCGCTCGACAGCTTGGCCCAGGCCAGCAGTGCCAGCCTCAAGCAAGGCAGCGAGTTGTTTGAAGAGCAGGTTGTCATGGCGCAAACCCTCGATGCGCCGTGGCAAGGTTTCTACGACGATGTCAGCCGACTGATGGCTCAGACCTACCAGCTCAATGACGCCACCCTGACGTTCCTTGAGCAGCAACTGCAGCAGCGCCTGGCGCAAAACCGCACGCACATGGTGGTGCTGGTGTGCGCCCTGGTGGCGGTGTTCCTGCTGATCTTCTATTTGTATGCAGGCTTCTATGCCTCCACGCGTACCACCTTGCGCCGCCTGGGCGCGATGATGGACACAGTGGCGGCCGGCGACATGACCGTCACGTTTGAGGCCCACAGTCGCGATGAACTGGGCGACCTGGGCCAAGTGTTCAACGGCACTGTGGCCAAGATCCACGACTTGATCGAACGCGTGGGGCACACCGTCAGCCAGGTCGAGCTGCAAGCCGGCCAGGTGCAGGCCGTGTCTTCGCAAAGCAGTCAGGCAGTTTCCGGCCAGCGCAGCCAGATTGAACAGGTGGCGACGGCGATGAACCAGATGTCTTCCACCGCCCAGGAAGTGGCACGCAGCGCGGCGGCGGCAGTCAACAGCGCCCAAAGCGTCAACGACGAAACCGTCACCGGCCGTGGGCTGGTGCAATCCCAGCAAGGCAGCATTGCACGCCTGGCCTCGGAGATTGATGAATCGGTGCGGGTGATCAACCAGTTGGCCACCGACAGCCAGTCCATCAGCAGCGTGTTGGAGGTGATCAAAAGCATCGCCGAACAAACCAACCTGCTGGCGCTCAATGCGGCGATCGAGGCGGCGCGTGCCGGTGAGCAAGGGCGTGGTTTTGCGGTGGTGGCCGATGAGGTGCGCACCCTGGCCCGACGCACCCAGCATTCCACTGAAGAAATCGAACAGATGATCAGCCGTTTGCACAGCGGTGTCGGCGCGGCGGTGAAGACCATGGGCACCAGCCATACCATGGCAAACGGCACCGTGGCTCAGTCGGAAAAGGTCCAGCAGGCCCTGGAAAATATCCTTGGCGCCGTGGGCATGATCGTCGACCAGAACCAGCAGATTGCCGCTGCCGTCGAGCAGCAAACCGCCGTCGCGCACGATATCGATCAGAACATCGTCGAAATCAATCGAGCCGGCGAACATGCGGCCCAGGGCGCGCAGCAGACCGAGGCCGCCAGCCGGCAGCTGTCATTGCAGGTTATTGAGCTGAAGCACTTGATCGGGGCGTTTCGCGTGTAAGACCTGCGCGTAGGAATAGACTCGATAGTTTGTGGTGCCTGTCCTGATTTTTCGCTGTGCCTGTTTTGAGGCTGTGGTTGGGTGAGAATTTGTTTCACCCACTCAGGGGTCTCGGGAGGCAACGCGATGACGGCGGTTATCGGCATCAAAGGGCACTGCGCCCATTGCGACATCACCTTCGAACTCAAGCCCTGGCAATTGAACGCCATTGCCATCCGTGAGCCGTTCGATTGCCCGTATTGTCAGTGGGTCCTGGAATTGAATTGCCCCAGGCAACTGCGCCAGTTCAGATCCCTCGACCACTGGGCCATGGTGCACCCAAGCTTGATGGTATTGACCAGCGTGGTGCTGATCGTGGCGATGGTGGCCGAGTGGCTGGGCCTGATCAGCATGGTCGGGCAGCTCAACGTTTCATTGCTGGTGGTGCTGATCCACTTTCTGATGTTGCGCTACGTGCGCCACCGGCAGCGGCTGACCTTGGAACTGCAGGCGGTCAATGGGCTACCAGTTGAAGAGCTCGTACGCGTTGCGTGTGCTCGTTTCGGCCAGCACTGAAGGGCTGATGCCCATGCGTTCGGCCAAGGCCTTGCAGATGTCCGGTAAGTGTTGCGGGCTGTTGCGCTGGCCGGGGTACATGGCCGGGGCCATGTCTGGCGCATCGGTTTCCAGCACCAGCGCCTCAAGCGGCAGCTGGGTCAGCACCTTGTGCATGCGCAGCGCCTGGGGCCAGGTGGCCGCGCCGCCCAGGCCCAGTTTGAAACCGAGTTTGATGTACTCGCGGGCCTCCTCAACGCTGCCGGCAAACGCATGAATGATGCCGCCCCGTGGCAGGCGGATGCGTTTGAGGGTGGCAATCACTGCCGCGTGGCTGCGGCGTACGTGCAGCAGGGCCGGGAGCTGGAAGTCCACGGCCAGTTTCAGCTGCGCTTCAAACAGGCTTTGCTGGCGTTCGCGGTCCAGCTGTTGGAGGAAGTAATCCAGGCCGATCTCACCGACGGCGCACAGTTGCCGATGGCCGTGCAGGCGGGTCAGCCAATCACCCAACTCGATCAGGTCGGCGGGGCGATGCTCATCCAGATACACCGGGTGCAGGCCGAAGGCGGCGAATAAACTTTCATCGTCCTGGACCAGATTCCACAGCCGTTGCCAGTTCTGCTGATACACACCCAGCACGACCATGCGTTGCACGCCGAGTTGGCGGCTGTTAGCGAGGACTTCCCGGCGATCCATGTCGAAATCCGGGAAGTCCAGGTGGGTGTGGGTGTCGATCAGCTCCACGCTCAAGCCTCGTGAATGCGCTGCTTGAAGGTCCGGCCGATAGCATGCACGCCGGGCTCGTACTGTTCTTCTTCGATGGCCGCCAGGGCCAGGCGCAGGGCGGTGTCGGCGATCAGTTGATGTTGCTGGGCCATGGCGTTGACCGGCAAGGGCAGGAAGTCGAGCAGTTGGGTGTCGCCGAATGTGCCCAGGCGCAACGGCCGGGATTTGAGCGGGAAGTCATGCAACGCATCGAACACACCTTGCAGCAGCACGTAGGACGTAGTCACCAGCGCGTCAGGCAAATGCCCCAGGCGTTGCAGGAGTTCTTCCATCAACTGGCGGCCACAGTCACGGCTGAAGGCTTCACCTTGTTCGATCAGCACCTCGCCCTTGAAGTCGCGCAAGGCTTCACGGAAACCCGCGGCGCGTTCCTGACTGATGCTCAGTTCCGGGTGCGCACCGATCAGGGCGATCTGCTTGGGCAGCGGCTGCAACAGGCTGCTGGTGAGTTGCTGGCAGGCCTGGCGGTCGTCGCTGACCACCGAGCAGAAGTGCCCGGGTTCCATCACCCGGTCGATGGCGATCACCGGCAGGCCCTTGGCTTGCAGCTCCCGGTAGCTGTCATCGCTGGCCGGCAAGCAACTGGCCACGAACAGCGCATCGCAGCGCCGCGCGCGGAACAGTTGCAGCAGTTGGCGTTCGCTGTCGGCTTCATCATCGGAGCTGGCGATCAGCAGTTGGTAGCCGCGCGCCCGCGCGCCTTGTTCCAGCAGTTTGGCAATGCGTGCGTAACTGGGGTTTTCCAGGTCGGGCAAGATAAAGCCCAAGGTGCGCGTGTGCCGACTGCGCAGCCCGGCGGCCTGAGGGTTGGGCGTAAAGCCATGGGCTTCGACCACGGCACGCACCCGCTCGACGGTGGCGTTGCTGATGCGTTGCTGTTCGGCTTTGCCGTTGATGACATAGCTGGCGGTGGTAACGGACACACCGGCCAGACGTGCAATATCACTGAGTTTCAAACCGGGATTTCCTTGTTTTTTAGAGCTTGCCCCGACATTTTGTCCAATCGTAACCGATTCCTGCACACGACTATTGTCTGAGCTCAAGGGCCGAGTGGTCCTTCAAGCTTGCATAATTAGCGCATAATCTGCCATAAATTCTAGATTAAACGTTTCAGCAAGCGTATTTTTACGATGTTCGCCGCTGAGTGGCTACTGCCAATTGACCACTCAGTCAGCTATTTTTGAACGCGCCTGCGCTGATTTATTCAAAACAATACCTAGTGCCCACAGTGCACTAACTAGGAGAACGGCATGCTTGAGCTCACTGTAGAGCAGATTTCCATGGGCCAGGTGGCTGTGGATAAATCTGCTGCCTTGCACCTGCTCGCGGACAAACTGGTGGCCGACGGCCTGGTCGCCGAGGGTTATCTGAGCGGCTTGCAAGCCCGTGAAGCCCAAGGCTCGACCTTTCTCGGCCAGGGTATCGCCATCCCCCACGGTACGCCGGAAACCCGCGACCAAGTGTTTTCCACGGGCGTGCGCCTGCTGCAATTCCCCGAAGGGGTGGATTGGGGCGACGGCCAGATCGTCTACCTGGCGATTGGCATCGCGGCCAAATCCGATGAACACCTGCGCCTGCTGCAACTGCTCACCCGCGCCCTCGGTGAAACCGACCTGGGTCAGGCGTTGCGCCGTGCCGGCTCGGCCGAAGCCTTGCTGAAGCTGCTGCAAGGCGCACCGCAGGAACTGGCGCTGGACGCGCAGATGATCAGCCTGGGCGTGTCGGCCGACGATTTTGAAGAGCTGGTCTGGCGCGGCGCACGCCTGTTGCGTCAGGCCGACTGTGTGAGTAATGGTTTCGCCGCCGTCTTGCAGCAAGTCGATGCGCTGCCGTTGGGCGATGGCCTGTGGTGGCTGCACAGTGAGCAGACGGTGAAACGCCCCGGCCTTGCGTTCGTGACGCCGGACAAACCGATGCGTTACCTCGGCCAACCCCTCAATGGCCTGTTCTGCCTGGCCAGCCTTGGGGAAGCCCATCAAACATTGCTCGAACGCCTGTGCGCCTTGTTGATTGAAGGGCGCGGCCAGGAATTGGGCCGTGCCACCAGCAGCCGTGCAGTGCTTGAAGTGCTTGGCGGCGAGTTGCCACCGGACTGGCCGAGTGCGCGCATCACCCTGGCCAATGCCCATGGTTTGCATGCACGGCCGGCGAAGATTCTTGCGCAGTTGGCGAAAAATTTTGATGGCGATATCCGCGTGCGCATCGTCGACGGCCCGGTGGGTGCGGTGTCGGTAAAAAGCCTGAGCAAGTTGCTGAGCCTCGGCGCCCGTCGCGGCCAGGTGCTGGAGTTTGTCGCCGAACCTGCGATTGCCGGCGATGCATTGCCCGCGCTGTTGGCAGCGGTGGAGCAAGGGCTTGGCGAAGAAGTCGAGCCGCTGCCGACCGTCAGTGCACAGCCAGCGCCTCTTGATATTGAACCCGCGATCAGCGCGCCCGTGTCCGGCAGCCAGGTCCAGGCTATCGCCGCCGCGCCTGGCATTGCCATTGGCCCGGCGCATATCCAGACCCAACAGGTTTTCAATTACCCGCTGCGTGGCGAGTCTGCAGCCATTGAGCGCCAGCGCCTGCACGCTGCGCTCACCGATGTGCGCGCTGATATCCAGGGCTTGATCGAGCGCAGCCAATCCAAGGCGATCCGCGAGATTTTCATCACCCACCAGGAAATGCTCGACGACCCGGAGCTGACCGACGAAGTCGACACGCGCCTCAAGCAAGGCGAGAGCGCGCAAGCGGCGTGGATGAGCGTGATCGAAGCCGCCGCCAAGCAGCAAGAGTCATTGCAGGATGCCTTGCTCGCCGAGCGCGCCGCCGACCTGCGTGATATTGGCCGCCGGGTGCTGGCGCAATTGTGCGGCCTTGAAACCGCCCAGGAGCCGAGCGAACCTTACATCCTGGTGATGGATGAAGTCGGCCCCTCTGACGTTGCGCGCCTGGACCCCACCCGCGTCGCCGGCATCCTCACCGCCCGTGGCGGCGCCACCGCCCACAGTGCGATTGTTGCGCGTGCCTTGGGCATCCCCGCGTTGGTAGGCGCCGGCGCGGCGGTGTTGTTGCTGGCCGCTGGCACACAGCTATTGCTCGACGGCCAGCGCGGTCGATTGCATGTCGACCCCGACGCAGCCACGCTGCAACGCGCCACGGTTGAGCGCGATACCCGCGAACAGCGTCTGCAAGCGGCCTCGGCCCAGCGTCACGAACCGGCCATGACCCGCGACGGCCATGCGGTGGAAGTGTTCGCCAATATCGGTGAAAGCGCCGGCGTTGCGGCGGCGGTGGAGCAGGGCGCCGAAGGCATCGGGCTGTTGCGCACCGAACTGATTTTCATGGCCCACCCGCAAGCACCGGATGAGGCCACCCAGGAAGCCGAATACCGCCGTGTGCTCGACGGCCTTGGCGGTCGCCCGCTGGTGGTGCGCACCCTGGATGTGGGCGGCGACAAACCGCTGCCGTATTGGCCGATTGCCGAAGAAGAAAACCCCTTCCTCGGTGTGCGCGGCATTCGCCTGACCTTGCAGCGCCCGCAGATCATGGAGGCGCAATTGCGTGCGCTGTTGCGCTCGGCGGACAACCGCCCGCTGCGCATCATGTTTCCCATGGTCGGCAGCGTCGATGAATGGCGTGCCGCCCGCGATATGACCGAGCGCCTGCGCCTGGAAATCCCGGTGGCCGACCTGCAACTGGGCATCATGATCGAAGTACCGTCCGCCGCCTTGCTCGCGCCGGTACTCGCCAAGGAAGTCGACTTTTTCAGCGTCGGCACCAACGACCTCACCCAGTACACCCTGGCCATCGACCGTGGCCACCCAACCCTGTCGGCCCAGGCCGATGGCCTGCACCCGGCCGTGTTGCAACTGATCGACATCACCGTGCGCGCCGCCCATGCCCATGGCAAATGGGTGGGGGTGTGCGGCGAACTGGCGGCGGACCCGCTGGCGGTGCCGGTGCTGGTCGGCCTGGGTGTGGATGAGTTGAGTGTGTCGGCCCGCAGCATTCCCGAAGTGAAGGCGCGGGTGCGTGAATTCAGTCTGAGCGAGGCCCAGGGCCTGGCGCAAAAAGCGCTCGTGGTGGGCTCGCCCGCCGAAGTACGAGCCCTAGTGGAGGCCGTGTAAATGGCGAAGATTCTGACCCTGACGCTGAACCCGGCGTTGGACCTTACCGTACGTCTGGCACACCTGGAACCGGGTGCCGTCAACCGCAGCGAAACCCTGCTGACCCATGCTGCCGGCAAGGGCGTGAATGTCGCCCAGGTGCTGGCGGACCTCGGGCATGACGTGAGCGTGGGCGGTTTTCTCGGCGCGTCAAACCCTGAGGCTTTCGAGGCACTGATCGCCAGCCGCGGGTTCGGCGACGCGTTCATCCGCGTGCCGGGCGAAACCCGTAGCAACATCAAGATTGCCGAGCAGGATGGTCGGGTCACCGACATCAATGCGCCGGGGCCGTTGGTGAGTGAGCAGGCGCAAAAACAACTGCTCAAAATGGTCGCGATCATCGGTCCTGAATTCGATGCGGTGGTGGTCGCCGGCAGTTTGCCGCGTGGCGTCAGCGCACAGTGGTTTCAGGAACTGATACACGAATTGAAAGACCTTGGTTTGAAAGTCGCCCTCGATACCAGCGGCGAAGCCTTGCGCGCAGGCATCAAGGCCGGCCCGTGGTTGATCAAACCCAACACCGAAGAACTCGCCGAAGCCCTCGATTGCGCCACCGACGCCATCGCACAACAGGCCCAGGCCGCCGAGCGTTTGCACGCTCAAGGCGTGGAGCATGTGGTGGTCTCCCACGGCGCCGACGGTGTGAACTGGTTCAGCCCAGGCACCGCGCTGCAGGCCACACCGCCCAAGGTCAGCGTCGCCAGCACCGTGGGTGCAGGCGATTCGTTGCTGGCCGGGATGCTGCACGGTTTGCTCAGCTGTGATCTGCCGGAAGTCACCTTGCGCCGGGCCACGGCGATTGCCGCCATGGCGGTCACCCAGATCGGTTTTGGCATCAGCGATGACGCGCAGTTGGCGCGCCTCGAAAGCGGCGTCCGTGTGCGCACGCTGACAGAACAATAAGAGGGTTTGTGATGAAGTTAGCCATTGTTACCGCCTGCCCGAACGGCATGGTCACCAGTGTGCTGTGCGCCCGCTTGTTGGACGCCGCCGCGCAGCGCCAGGGTTGGAGCACCAGCACCGAAGTCGTGGATGTGCAGCGCCCTGAGCGCCAGTTGTCCCAAGCCACCATCGATGCGGCCGAGTGGGTGTTGCTGGTCAGCAGCACACCGGTGGACATGCAGCGGTTTGTCGGCAAGCGTGTATTCCAGAGCACGCCGGCCCAGGCGCTGGCGGATGTCGACGCGGTGCTGCGCCGTGGCGCCGAAGAGGCCCAGGCGTACGTCGCCAGCCAAGCCCCGGTGGCAGCGAAGAATGCCCCGCGCATCGTCGCGATCACAGCCTGCCCGACCGGCGTGGCCCACACCTTCATGGCCGCCGAAGCCTTGCAGCAAACGGCCAAGCGGTTGGGTTATGACTTGCAGGTCGAGACCCAGGGTTCGGTGGGCGCACGCACGCCGTTGAGCGCGCAGGCCATTGCCGATGCCGATGTGGTGTTGCTGGCGGCGGATATCGAAGTCGCCACCGAGCGTTTCGCCGGCAAGAAGATTTACCGCTGCGGCACCGGCATCGCCCTCAAGCAGTCCGAGGCCACGCTCAACAAGGCGCTGGCCGAAGGCGCGGTGGAAAACGCCGGCAGCGGTGCGGTCGCCAAAAAAGAAAAAACTGGCGTGTACAAACACCTGCTCACCGGCGTGTCGTTCATGTTGCCGATGGTGGTGGCGGGCGGGCTGTTGATCGCTTTGTCGTTTGTGTTCGGCATCCATGCTTTTGAAGAAAAAGGCACCTTGGCCGCCGCCCTCAAAACCGTCGGCGACCAGGCCTTTATGCTGATGGTGCCGTTGCTGGCGGGCTACATCGCTTATTCGATTGCCGACCGTCCGGGCCTCGCGCCGGGCATGATCGGCGGTTTACTGGCGGGCACCTTGGGCGCCGGGTTTATCGGCGGCATCCTGGCCGGTTTTCTTGCGGGTTACTGCGTCAAACTGATCACCCGCGCGGTGCAGTTGCCGCAAAGCCTAGAGGCGCTCAAGCCGATCCTGATCATCCCGCTGCTGGCGAGCCTGTTCACCGGCCTGGCGATGATTTACCTGGTTGGCCCGCCGGTGGCGCGGTTGCTCACGGGGCTGACGGATTTTCTCAGCACCATGGGCACCACCAATGCGGTGCTGCTGGGCATTTTGTTGGGCGGCATGATGTGTGTGGATTTGGGCGGGCCGATCAACAAGGCAGCGTATGCGTTTTCGGTCGGCCTGCTGGCGGCGTCCAGCGGTGCACCGATGGCGGCGACCATGGCCGCTGGCATGGTGCCGCCGATTGGCATGGGCATCGCCACCTTCCTGGCGCGGCGCAAGTTCGCCCAGACCGAACGCGAGGCGGGCAAGGCCGCGATGATCCTGGGCCTGTGCTTTATCTCTGAAGGCGCGATTCCATTTGCCGCCAAAGACCCGCTGCGGGTGATCCCGGCCAGCATCGCCGGTGGCGCCTTGACCGGCGCGCTGTCGATGTATTTCGGCTGCAAACTCGCCGCGCCCCATGGCGGTTTGTTTGTGTTGGTGATTCCGAATGCGATGAACCATGCGCTCCTGTATTTGCTGGCGATTGTGGCGGGCAGCTTGGTGACCGGGCTGGTGTATGCGCTGATCAAACGCCCGGAGGCGGCGGAGCTGTCGGTCACTTCAGCCAAGGCCTGACACTGTTCAAAATGTGGGAGCTGGCTTGCCTGCGATGGCATCAACTCGGTGTGCCTGATGTACCGAGGTGTCTGCATCGCAGCGGTGCGACGATTCGACAAGCCAGCTCCCACAGAAAAGCAGCTCTTCAGTGCATGCAAATCCGCAGTCGACCTCATATTCAAAACTGCATGCGGTCAACTGTGGGAGCGGGCTTGCTCGCGAATGCGGTGTGTCAGTCAATTCATCTGTAACTGACCCACCGCATTCGCAGGCAAGCCAGCTCCCACCTTTGATCTCCAGCGTTCTTTCGGGCGGTGTCACATCCGCTTCATGCTCCCGTGTTTAAGTTTCCCTTTTGATACTCAAGAGGGCACCTGCATGAGCCACTTCGATCTCGGCCGTCGCCGTGTGATGCAAGCCGTTGGCGCCGGGCTGTTGCTGCCGGGGCTGGCGCCGGCGGTGATCGCCTCGGTCAAAGACCGTCCGCAACTCACCGATGGCGTGCAGTCCGGCGACTTGCTGGGCGACCGCGCGATGATCTGGAGCCGCAGCGACCGCCCGGCGAAGATGGTGGTGGAGTGGGACACCCGCAGCGTGTTCAGCAACCCGCGCAAATTCATCTCGCCGCTGGCCGACAGCCGCACCGACTTTACCGCCCGCGTCGAACTCACCGGGCTGCCGGTCGATCAGGCGATTTTCTACCGTGTGCACTTTGAAGACGCCCAGACCGGCGTCGCCAGCGAGCCGTGGTTCGGCCACTTGCGCAGCGTGCCGCAGCAGCGTCGTGATATCCGTTTTGTGTGGAGCGGCGACACTGTCGGCCAAGGCTTCGGTATCAACCCGGACATCGGCGGCATGCGCATTTATGAAGCCATGCGCCTGCGCCTGCCGGACTTTTTTATCCACAGCGGCGACACCATCTACGCCGACGGCCCGGTGCCGGCGCAGCTGACCGTTGAAGACGGGCGCATCTGGCGCAACATCACCACCGAAGCCAAAAGCAAAGTCGCCGAAACCCTCGACGAATATCGCGGCAATTACCGCTACAACCTGTTGGATGAAAACGTGCGCCGCTTCAATGCCGAAGTGCCGCAGATCTGGCAGTGGGACGACCACGAGGTGATCAACAACTGGTCGCCGAGCAAGGTGCTCGATGAGCGTTACCAGACCAGGGACATCAACACCTTGGTCGGCCGCGCACGCCAGGCCTGGCTGGAATATTCACCGATGCGCCGCCAGAGCGCCGATGGCGGTGGGCGCATCTACCGCAAGCTCAGCTACGGGCCGTTGCTGGATGTGTTTGTGCTGGACATGCGCAGCTATCGCGGGCCTAACGACGACAACCTGGGCGGCGAAAAGCCCTTTATGGGCCGTGAGCAACTGGACTGGCTCAAGCGCGAACTCAAGGCCTCCCAGGCGCAGTGGAAAGTCGTGGCTGCCGACATGCCTATCGGCCTCGGCGTGCCTGACGGTGAAGTCAGCCCCGGCGTGCCACGTTGGGAAGCCATCGCCAACGGCGACCCAGGCCCGGCCCAGGGCCGTGAGTTGGAGATTGCTGAACTGTTGGGCTTTTTGCGCGCGCAGCAGGTGCGCAACCATGTGTGGCTGACGGCGGATGTGCATTACTGCGCGGCGCATCATTACCACCCGGACCGCGCGGCGTTTCAGGATTTCGAGCCGTTCTGGGAGTTTGTGGCGGGGCCGCTGAATGCGGGGAGCTTCGGGCCTAATCAGTTGGACAAGACTTTCGGGCCGGAGGTGGTGTTCCAGAAGGCACCGCCTGCGCAGAACACCTCGCCGTTTGCCGGTTTTCAGTTTTTTGGTGAGGTGCAGATTGATGGGCAGACCGCGGAGTTGACCGTGATCCTGCGCGACTTGGATGGGGTCTCGGTGTTCGAGCAAAAGCTGCAGCCCGCCTGACCTGCGATGCACTTAAAACTGTGGGAGCTGGCTTGCCTGCGATGGCATCACCCTGGTGTCACTGATACACCGAGGTGCCTGCATCGCAGGCAAGCCAGCTCCCACATTTGCTCCTCGGTGTTTATGAGGGCTTAGTACACATCCCGACGATAGCGGCCCTGCTCAATCAAGCGCTCCACCGCTTCGCTGCCCAGCACCTCGTGCAGCACCTGATCCACACCCGTGGCCATGCCCTGCAAGCTGCCGCACACATAAATCGCGGCGCCTTCGGCCAGCCATCTACGCAATACGTCTGCCGATTCGCGAAGGCGGTCCTGTACGTAGATTTTCTCTGCCTGGTCGCGGGAAAACGCCAGGTCCAGCAGGGCCAGGTCACCGCTGGCCAGCCAGCCTTGCAGCTCGTCCTGGCACAGGTAGTCGTGGGCAATATTGCGTTCGCCGAACAGCAGCCAGTTGCGCTGTTGGCCATCGGCAATACGCGCTTTAAGCAAACTGCGCAGGCCGGCCAGGCCGGTGCCGTTGCCCAGCAGGATCAGCGGCACCGGCGCTTCGGGCAAGTGGAAGCCACTGTTGCGGCGCAGGCGCAGGCTGATGCCGGAGCCGATGGCGGCGTATTCGGTCAGCCAGCCAGAGCCCAGGCCCAGGCTGCCGTCGGGGTGGCGTTCCTGGCGCACGATCAGCTCCAGCACACCATCGCTGGCGATCGAGGCGATGGAGTATTCGCGCATGCCCAAGGGCACCAGTGCGTTGACCAGCGCTTGTGCGTGCAGGCCGACCAGGTGCGCGCGGTTGTCCGGCAGTTGGCGGGTGGCCAAAGCCTGGTTGAGGGTTTGCGCCAGGCCGTCGATCAACACACCATCGCTGCCGACCAGGCCCAGGCCGGCGAGGAAATGCTCGATGGCCCACGGGCAATTGCGCGGCAGCACTTCCACCAGGTCACCGGCCAACCAGCTTTGCGGCGCAGGCGATGTGAGGCCCAGCAGGTAGATGTCTGAGCCTACGCTGTCGCGGTTAAGCAGGATGCGATGGCTAAGGGTCCAGTTTTCAAACTGAGGCGCCTGCCAGGCCGCTGCCGGCGCGTGGCCGGTGAGTTGGCCCAGTTGCTGTTGCCATATCAGCAGTGCTTGGCTGTCGCCGCTGTCGACTTCCACCGGCGCGAACAACGGCGTGCCGCCCTGGTGGGTCAGCCAGAAATGCAGGCGCCGGGCAAAGCCGCAGAAGTGTTCATATTGGCGATCACCCAGGGCCAGCACCGAGTAGTTCAGGCCTTTGAGCGACAAGTCCTGGCCCAGTACGTTGCGCTCAAACCCCCGGGCGCTGTCGGGCGCTTCGCCATCGCCGAAGGTGCTGACCACGAACAGCGCGTGCTGCGATTGGCGCAAGTCGTCCTGACTGACGCTGCCCAGCGGCTGCACCTTCACCGGCAAACCGGCGGCCTGCAATTGCCCGGCGGTTTGCCAGGCCAACTGTTCGGCGAAACCGCTCTGGCTGGCAAAGCCGATCAGCCAGGCCGGCGCGTCGCTGTGGTTGGCGCCGAGGCCTTTACGGGCGTCGCGCACCTGGCGTTTTTTGCGGCGACGATCCAGGTACAGCAGCCAGCCGGTAATAAAGAACAACGGCATCATCAGCGAGCTGAGGGTGAGGATAATCCGCCCGGTCCAACCGAAATAGCTGCCGGTGTGCAACGCATAAATGCTGGTGAGCAACTGGGACTTGAGCGTTTTGCTGGCGTACGGGTCGTGGGATTTGACCTCGCCGGTGCCCGGGTCCAGGTTGATCTGGTTCAGCGCGCGGTCGTGGGGCGATGAGTTGAGCAGGTAATACACGATGGCCGGCTGCCCGGCGACGGCCGGCATGCGAATGTTGTAGGCGATCAAACCGGGGCCGGCGTTGGCGTAGATGCTGCTCCATATGGCGTCGTAGTTGGCCACCGGCGCCGGGCCTTCGGGCGGCGGGCCCCGCTTGCGCAGGCGCTCGTTTTGCGGGGCGTCGGACAGCAGTTTGTTCAGGCCCTGGCTGTACCAGTCGTAGGACCAATACAGGCCGGTGAGCGCCGAGAACAGGTAGAACAGCAGGCACCAGGTGCCGAATACCGAGTGCAGGTCCCAGTTGAAACTGCGACCTTTCTTGCGCCAGTCCAGCGTCAGCCAGGCGCGCCAGCTCGCCACCTGACGCGGCCAGCGCAGGTACAGGCCCGAGAGGCAGAAGAACACCAGGAGCAGGGTGCAGGCGCCAGTGATGTTACGCCCGGTTTCGCCCATGGAGAGGAAGCGGTGCAACTGCAAGATAAAGCCGAGCACATCCTGGCCGACGGCGTCGCCCATGTAGTCGCCGGTGTAGGGGTCGAAGTAGCGCATCTGGCCACGCCGTTCGCCCGGCGGGGCGGTGAAGAACACGCGCGCGGCGTTGCCGCTGTCGCTTTCCACCCACAGCATCGACACAGTCTCGCCTTCGGTTGCCTCAAGTTTGCGCACCAGTTCGGCAGGCGGCAGCACACCGGCTTCGCGTTTTTCGACCTTCAAGACTGTGGGGTTCAGCGCCCGCAGGATTTCATCCTGAAACGAGACCGCAGCCCCGGTCATCCCCATCAACGCCAGCACCAGCCCGGCAGTGATGCCGAAGAACCAGTGCAATTGGAACAGGGTTTTTTTCAACACGTCGGACCGCCTCGCTCATCTGGATGTCGTTGCCACGGCGCGCATTATGCCGTGGGCTAACGAGAAATATTCTGTTTTACACGCAAAAGCCCCACGCATCCGATGCGTGGGGCTTGTGGTCGAACGTTGACCGGGTTTAGAAGTGGAAACTGGTGGTCAACAGCGCCGTACGCCCGGCGGCCTGGTTGGCAAAGTGCGCCGCGTAGGCTTTGTCGTAGTAGGTCTTGTCGGTCAGGTTCTGTACGTTCAATTGCAGGTCGACGTTCTTGGTCAGCTTGTAGCTGGCCATCGCGTCGTAGCGGGTGTAGGCCGGGACGTAGACGGTGTTGGCCGGGTCGCCGTACACCTGATCGACGTAGAACGCGCCGCCGCCGATGGTCAGTTTTGGCGTGATGTCGTAAGTGGTCCACAGGCTGAAGGTATTTTTCGGCGTGTTAGGCATTTGGTTGCCTTTGTTGGAGCCGGCAGACACTACGTTTTGACGGTTGCCGATTTTGCCTGGGTCGACCAGTTCGCTTTTCAGGTAGCTGTAGCCGGCAAACACTTGCCATTGATCGGTGAGCTTGCCGCTGGCCGACAGTTCCAGGCCATCGACGCGGGATTCGCCGCCGTTTTCGAAGGTGTTGGAGTCCACCAGGATTCGCGTGTTTTTCTTCTCGGTACGGAACACTGCTGCCGTCAACGACAGGCGGTTGTGGAACAGGTCCCACTTGGTGCCCAGCTCATAGTTGACGGTTTCTTCGGGTTTCAGGTCGCTGGTGTTGATGCCGGTGACGAAACCATTGGTTTCTTGCCCTTCACCCACCAGGCCGCCGACCGGCTGCGCCGAGGTGGCGTAGGAGGTGTAGATGCTGCCGTTTTCCAGCGGCTTCCAGACCAGACCCGCCTGCCAGTTGAAGAATTGGCTGTCGTCCTTGAGCTTGCTGCGGCCAGCAGCGGCGTTGGTGTTGGCTTCTGTATCAAACGTGTCGTAACGCACGCCGACGTTCAGCAGCCATTTCGGGTCCAGCTCGATGGTGTCGAACACATAGGCGGCGCGGCTGGTGGCCTTGGTGTTGGTGCCCATGTAGTTGCGGGCTACGCTGCCGGTCCAGGCGTCATCCGGTGTCGGGTTGCTCAACGAGGTGCACTGGCCGCCCAGGCTGCCTTTGGCCACGGTGCAGGTCGGGTTGCTGTTCGGGCTGACGGTGTAGCCGTTGACGCGGGTTTCTTCACCGGTGAATTCCAGGCCGGTGGAGTACGAGTGCTTCATGCCCGCCAGTTGGAAGTTGCCGAACAGATCGGTCTGGTTGGTGGTGGTGTCGGTGGTCGACACGCGGGAGTTGGCGCGGCGCCACACGGTGCCGAAACGGCTGACGTTGCGCTGGCTGTCATCCGGCTGAGTGAGTACGTAATCCTGGCCGGTGCTGCCATGGCGCAGGGTGTTTTTCAGCGTCATGTTGTCGTTCAGGTCGTGCTCGATGGAGAACGTGCTGATGTCGGCGCGGGTCTTGCGAAAATCGCGGTCTTTCAAGCCGTAGAAATTGTTGCTGTCGCCGCCGTCGGTGGGTTTGTCATGCCCATGGGCAGTGGCGGTCGGCGAGCTGTAGCCATACGGAATGCCCGAGTCCGGGAGGTCGTTGCTTTCCATGTGGTAGTAGCTGAAGTTGACGCGCGTCGGTGTGCCCAGGCCGAAGGTCAGCGACGGTGCCACGCCCCAGCGGTCGTAGTTGATGGTGTCGCGGCCGGCCACATTCTGTTCGTGACTCATCAGGTTCAAACGGAACGCGGCGTTGTCGAGGAACTGACGGTTCACGTCAAGCACGTAGCGGCGGGTCTGGTCGGAGCCGTAGGTAAAGCCGCCGTTGGTGAAGTCACGCGCTTGTGGCGTCTTGCTCACCAGGTTGATGCTGCCACCGGCCGAGCCACGACCGCCGAACGAGGAGTTGGGGCCCTTGCTGACTTCGATCGATTCGATGTCGAAGATCTCGCGGCTCTGGCCACCGGTGTCGCGCACGCCATCCAGGTAGGTGTCGCCCTGGGCGTCAAAACCACGGATGAACGGGCGATCGCCCTGGGGGTTGCCGCCTTCGCCGGCGCCAAAGGTGATGCCCGGTACGGTGCGCAAGGCATCCTGCAGCGAGGTGGCGGCGGTGTCTTTGAGCACTTGCTGCGGCACCACGGTGACCGAGCGCGGGGTGTCCACCAGCGGCGCGGTGTACTTTTGCGACGAGGCTTTTTCGACCTGGTAGGAGGTGTTGTCCTGTTCCTGGCCGGTAATGCTGGTGGCGCCGAGGGAGATGCTGTTGCGCTCGCCTTTTGGTTCGGTGCTTTCGGCCGCTTGCGCCAGTTGGGCGGCAGAGCTGGCACTGAGTGCAACGCCGATGGCCGAAGCCAGCATGCGTGGTGAACTGGCAGGTGTTTTTAGCGTAGTGCGCGACATAACGAATCCTTTCCCCAAGGAGGTGAGGCCGCGGAATATAGGGTCAACAAGACTTTCTATCAATTGCGATACATTACTATTCGCACTGGATTTACATTCTTTACACTTTTGCCTTACGGTTTTTACCCACTCATTCGTCCGCCGTGTTTTACAGGGCAGATAAGAATCAATACCATTAGCGCCTCTCTGTTTTCAGGTATTGCCTCATGTTGCTGCATATTCCCGGCCTGTTCTCTCGCGAGGAGGTGCTGCGCATTCGCCAAGCCCTGGAAAACACTGAGTGGGCCGACGGTAAAATCACTGCCGGGCACCAATCCGCCAAAGCCAAGCACAACCTGCAGTTGCCCGAAGGCCACCCGCTGGCCAAGGAAATCGGTGCGGCGATGCTCGAGCGTTTGTGGAACAACCCGTTGTTTATGTCGGCGGCGTTACCGCACAAAGTCTTCCCGCCGTTGCTCAACTGCTACACGGCCGGTGGCAGTTTTGATTTCCATATCGACAACGCCGTGCGCCAGGCGCGGGGCAGTCATGAGCGGGTGCGCACGGATTTGTCGTCCACGCTGTTCTTCAGCGACCCGCAGGAATACGACGGCGGTGAGCTGGAGATTCAAGACACCTTCGGCCTGCAACGGGTAAAACTGCCGGCGGGCGATATGGTCTTGTACCCCGGTTCCAGCCTGCACAAAGTCAACGCCGTGACCCGTGGCGCGCGCTATGCCTCGTTCTTCTGGACCCAAAGCCTGGTGCGCGAAGACAGCCAGCGCACGTTGCTGTTCGAAATGGACGGCGCTATCCAGCAATTGACCCGTGACGTCCCCGACCACCCGGCGCTGATCCAGCTCACCGGCACCTACCACAACCTGCTGCGCCGCTGGGTTGAGGTGTAAGCATGGGTTTTTTATTGCGCCGCGAAGAAGTGCTCAACGTCGAGCAACTGCAAAGCATGCTCGACGACTCCCCGGTGCGCGCGGCCCAGGCGATTTTGATGGCAGCCAAGGAAGGCGTGGTCGACGCTCAAGCGTTGCTCGGGCAAATCCTGCTGGAAGGGCGCGGCATTGCACGCGATGAAGCGCTGGCACTGCGCTGGTTCCAGATCGCGGCCCATGCCGGGCATACGATGGCGCGCAATATGGTGGGGCGTTGCCTGGAGCATGGCTGGGGTTGCGCCGTCGATGAAGCAGCGGCGGCGCGCAATTATCGTCTGGCGGCAGAAGCTGGATTGGATTGGGGGCAGTACAACTACGCCAACTTGCTGGCGACCGGCCGAGGTATTGCTGAGAACCGGCCGCAAGCGCTGGCGTTTTACCGGCTGGCCGCAGAGCAGGGTCATGCCAAGTCGATGAACCTGCTGGGGCGGTATCTGGAAGACGGCCAGTATTGCCCTCAGGATCTGGACGCGGCCGTGGCGTGGTATCGGCGCTCAGCCGAAGGCGGGGATTTTCGCGGGCAGTTCAGCTATGCGGCGGTGCTGGCTGACAGAGGCCAGATCGATGAGGCGCTGGGTTGGTTGCGCAAGGCGCTGGCTGGAGGGAATCTCAAGTTTTTGCGCACGGCGCACAAGGCACTGTTAAATGCAGCGCAGCCGCAAATCAGGTCTTTGGCTAAGGATTTCGAGCAGCGAGTGGCTCAATTAAACCATTAACGGCATGGGTTAGCGGTTGCTGCACCACTCTGAATCACCATGATTGAAGCTGATTCAGATTTAATCATATGTTTCGCGATGCTGCGAAGAGAGGATTTATGGGCGCCGACACTAAAGTACTGACCGCTCACGTCCCCACGGCCTTGGCGCAAAAAGTCGATCAGATGGCGGCACGGATGGATCGTTCGCATGGCTGGATCGTTAAGCAAGCGCTCGCCGATTGGGTCGATATGGAGGAAGAACGCAGTCGGCTGACACGAGAGGCCATGACCGATGTTGATGCTGGTCGGGTAATTGATCAGCAAGCCGTTCAAGCCTGGGCGGATAGTTTAAGCACTGATACGCCGCTGCCGGTACCTCGCTGATGGAGTTGAAGACGACCAGTAAGGCCTTATCAGATCTGGCTCGACTTTTCGACTTCCTGGCCGTTGTAAATCGCATGGCGGTGGCGCGCACAGTGCAGTCACTCTATATTTTGCGCTTATGGCACGTGCGCGAAGATCGTTGAACTGTAGACACCCCTAAAAAACCCCATGACATGTCATGGGGTTTTTGTGTGCAGCGTTGTTACACGTATCAAGACTTCAGCGGCGCAAAGCCGTTGAACTCAACCGCGCTGTAGCTGGTGGTGTATGCACCGGTCGACAGCCAGTACAGACGATGACCCCTTCTTCCATCTCACCTTTTTTCTCGGTCCAGATCGGGAACTTGATGGCTTCGTCCATGGTTTCGATCCGACCGGAGAATTTTCCTGCAGTGAGCAAGGCCGCGCAGACGACAATTAAAACCGAATGGACTGACCTTGCTGGGAGATGAGTCTGGAGATTGTGTGGCAGGAAGAGTGGCATGTTTGTGGCTCTTATTCACAAACGGTTGAAGCGTGTTTCCAGGTAAGCACTGCTTCTGCTAAGCACCCACAGTAGGTATTTATGATACGGGCCAATCAGCCATCTGGTTCTGCGAATTATGAACTGCTTCAGAAAGTTCTCGAAGAAGAAAAACGAGGCGGTAAAGCCAAAGGTGAGCATGATGAGCCGTCAATGACCAGCGCTCAGGTGGCCACTCGACTGACTCGTTCTGGCGCCGGCTGGATCGATCGCAATAGAAACGGGAAGACGGAACTTACTTATGAGTTTTCCACCGCTCCAGCACAACAATCCGAAGAATACCGCGTTGACCTCAGCAAACATAATGTCGAGAAAATAATACCGCTTACCATGAGGCAGAAAGAATTTGTCAGGAAAGCACAGCAGGAATATGCCGATGTTGCCAATGTAACGTTCACAGAAAAAACAGGTAGCGCTGCAAGTGAAGGGCACCTGACCTATAGAGCTTACAGCACTGGCAGTCGAGCCGGCGAAGGAGGGTTTGCTTACCCGCCGGTTCCGGACAACAAGGAGCACCAGGGCGAAGTGTGGCTGCGCCATCTGGATCGGGACAGCAAATTCACTACGGTGGACGGTGTTGATGAAAGTCTTGTCAGTGAGGAAAGCTGGCGCTCTAACTTGATCCACGAGGTGGGGCATGGCCTGGGTCTGGACCATCCGTTTTCTGAAAAAAATGAAGCGCTTGAACCCAGTGATTATTTTGAGAACTGGAAAAATTACACGGTCATGAGCTATAACATTCCGTTACTCAGCGCCGCTGAAGAGATTGTACAGCCGGTCAGCCTGATGATTGATGATATGGCGGGAATCCAATCAAAATATGGTGCCAACTATTCCACCCGTAAAGGCAATACGGTTTACGGCTTCAACTCCAATACCCATCGTGATCACTACAGCTTGAAAACTTCCCAAGACAAGCCGCTGTTCGCGGTGTGGGATGGTGGCGGTTGGGACACCCTCGATTTTTCTGAATTCACTCAAGATCAGACGATCAACCTCAATGAGGGCTCGCTTTCTTCAGTCGGCGGGTTGGCGGGTAACGTTGGCATCGCTCACGGCGTGACGATTGAGGAGGCCAGGGGCGGCAAAGGCAAGAACATATTGATCGGCAATGCCGCTTTCAATGTCCTGCGCGGCGGTGGCAATCGCGATCTCCTTTACGGCGGCAGTGGTGGCGCGCAGATGTGGGGTGGAGAGGGCGCGGATACTTTTGCCTTTGATACGACGTCCAGCGGCAAGCCGAACCTGGTGATGGATTTTGTCAGCGGCAAGGACAGGATCGACCTTTCCGGCATGCGCCGACAATCAGGCCCGCTGAACCTCGTTTCCAGGCTGGCGCTTGACCACAGAAAAGCGCAAAACCCGAACAATCCGACGTTTATCACCAAGCCCGGTGATGTGCTTGTGAATTACGACCGTACCCTGCAGCAGACGCTGTTGAGGATGGACACTACGGGAGATGGCAAAATGGATATGCAAATTTATGTCCGCGGAACAGTGCGGCGTGATGACATTGTTGTTTGACGCCATCAGACGCGTCACGCTGTGGGCTCTTGAATTGTCTGTGATTCAGCGAACCGATGAGCGGCCCGTACGCGAAGATCGCTGAAACGTAGCCCTCATAAAAAAACCCATGACATGTCATGGGTTTTTTGTGTGCGCGGATCTTACACGTAGTAAGACTTCAGCGGCGGAAAGCCGTTGAACTCAACCGCGCTGTAGCTGGTGGTGTACGCACCGGTCGACAGCCAGTACAAACGATCACCAATCGCCAGGTTCAGCGGCAGGCCGTACTTGTAGTTTTCGTACATGATATCGGCGCTGTCACAGGTTGGGCCGGCGATGACCACTTCTTCCATCTCGCCTTTCTTCTCGGTCCAGATCGGGAACTTGATGGCTTCGTCCATGGTTTCGATCAGGCCGGAGAACTTGCCCACATCCGTGTACACCCAACGCTCGACGGCGGTGCGCGATTTACGTGCAACCAGTACCACTTCGCTGACCAGGATACCGGCGTTGGCGATCAACGAACGGCCTGGCTCCAGGATGATTTCCGGCAGGTCGTCGCCGAAATCTTCCTTGAGGAAGCGGATGATTTCTTCGGCGTAGGTTTCCAGGCTGTTGGTGCGGGTAATGTAGTTGGCCGGGAAGCCGCCACCCATGTTGATCAGCTTGAGGTGGATGCCGTCTTCTTCCTTCAGGCGCTCGAAGATCACTTTGACCTTGGCGATCGCCGCGTCCCACACGCTGATGTCGCGCTGTTGCGAGCCGACGTGGAAGGAGATGCCGTAAGGCACCAGGCCCAGGTCACGGGCGAGGATCAGCAGGTCCATGGCCATGTCGGTCTGGCAGCCGAATTTGCGCGACAACGGCCAGTCGGCCGTGGTCGAGCCTTCGGTGAGGATACGCACATACACTTTCGAACCCGGCGCGGCCTTGGCGATGTTGCGCAGGTCGGCTTCGGAGTCGGTGGAGAACAGACGCACGCCTTTATCAAAGAAGTAGCGGATGTCCTTGGATTTCTTGATGGTGTTGCCGTAGCTGATACGGTCCGGGCTGACGCCACGGTCCATCACTTTATCCAGCTCGTAGATAGACGCGATGTCGAAGCTCGAACCCTTGTCTTTCAACAGGTCGATGATCTCGACGGCCGGGTTGGCCTTGACCGCGTAATAGACTTTGGCGAATTCGAAACCGGCGCGCAGGTCATCGTAGGCCTGGCTGATCATCGCGGTGTCGATCACCACGAACGGGGTTTCTTGCTTGTCGGCGAACGCCTTCATTTTGTCAAAAGTGGCGCGCGCGAAATAATCTTCGACGTTGATCGACATGCTGGGGAGCTCCTAAGGGCAAACTTTAATAAACAATGGGTGCAAATGAACGTCCTCCGTATCCCCACTTTGGTTCGCCTACTTCCCAAGGCATGTCGCCGAAAGCAAAAAGGCCATGGGAATTACCGCTTCCCTTGGCCTTGCTGTCTCGTCGTCAGTACTTGAGCCGGATGGATCGTTTCCAGCATGGACGTTCGGCGCGAACTTTAGGACGTGAGGGGCCATAGATCAACTAAAAATGTCGCGTTTTTGCACGCGTTCGTCGCGAGGTCGCGTGCAGCTACTTATGTAACCGACAGGTGTGACGGATTGATGTTCCCCCAGGAGTGTTATTTGAGGGGAATGTGGAGCACTTCTGTGGCGAGGGAGCTTGCTCCCGCTGGGGCGCGAAGCGCCCCCAAAATCAGTCAACCCCGTTTACCTGAAACTATTGAGTCGTCTGTTCTGGGGCTGCTGCGCGGCCCAACGGGAGCAAGCTCCTCGCCACAGACGTTAATCAGGCCAGCGCGGTTTCGGCCGGCGAAACAATACTGGTCTTGCCCCCACGGGACTTACCGGAACTCAGGTACTCGGCGATCGACTCCTGGGTCACTTCACCGAGGAACACCCGCTCAGCGTCCATCACCGGCAACCACGAACGGTTGAACTCGTACATGCGCGACAGCAGGATGCGCAAATGCTCGTCATACGCCGCCGTGGCGTTGAACTCGCGCAGGTACTGGCCGCACGTACCGGTCTGACGGTGCAGGTCGCGGCGTCGTACATAGCCCAGTGCCTTGTTCTCGGCGCAGGTGACCACCACATAACGGCGGTCCGTCTCGTCCATCAACTCCAGCGCTTCGGCCACCGGGGTTTCCGGGCTTACCGACGGGGCGTTGTCCGCCGCGTCTTCGGCTTTCACCAGGAGCAGGCGCTTGAGGGTGCTGTCCTGGCCGACAAAATTGCTCACGAACTCGTCAGCCGGATGCGCCAGCAGCGTGTCCGGGTGGTCGATCTGCAGCAGCTTGCCGGCGCGGAAGATGGCAATCTTGTCGCCCAGCTTGATCGCTTCGTCGATGTCGTGGCTGACCATGATCACGGTCTTGTTCAGCGCCCGTTGCATCTCGAAAAACTCGTTCTGGATCATTTCGCGGTTGATCGGGTCGACCGCGCCGAACGGCTCGTCCATCAGCAGCAACGGCGCATCCGCCGCCAGCGCGCGGATCACGCCGATGCGCTGCTGCTGGCCGCCCGAGAGTTCACGCGGGTAGCGATGCAGGTACTGCTTGGGTTCGAGCTTGATCATGCTCATCAATTCGCGGGCGCGGTCATGGCATTTCTGCTTGTCCCAGCCCAGCAGCTTGGGGACCACCACGATGTTTTCTTCGATGGTCATGTTCGGGAACAGGCCGATCTGCTGGATCACATAGCCGATGTTGCGGCGCAGGGTCACTTCGTCGAGGTCGGTGGTGTCTTCGCCATTGATCAAAATCTTGCCCGAAGTGGGCTTGATCAAGCGGTTGATCATTTTCAGCGTGGTGCTTTTGCCGCAGCCCGACGGGCCGAGGAATACGCAAATCTCGCCTTCGTTGACGGTCAGGCTTACGTCGTTCACGGCGGATACGGTTTTGCCGTTGCTTTGAAAAGTCTTGGTCAGGTTTTGAAGTTCGATCATTTGAGCAGTCCTTTTGGAGTCAGCGAGCGTTGCAGCCATTGCAGAAGCAGGTCGGCGAAGATGGCCAGGAGACTGACCAGTACGGCGCCAACGATCAGCATCGACATGTCGCTGCGGCTGATGGAAGCCAGAATAAGTACACCCAGGCCACCGGCGCCGATGGTGGCGGCAATGGTCATGACGCCAATGTTCATCACCACAGCGGTGCGCACACCGGCGAGGATCACCGGCACGGCGATCGGCAGTTCGACCATGCGCAGGCGCTGGCCGAAGGTCATGCCGATGCCTTTGGCGGCTTCGCGAATGCCCGGCTCAACGCCGGTCAGTGCCAGGTAGGTGTTACGCATGATCGGCAGCAGGGAGTAGAGGAACACGGCGGTGATCGCCGGCATCGGCCCCAGGCCCTGGCCGAACTTAGAGTAGAACGGCAGCAGCAGGCCGAACAGCGCGATGGACGGCACGGTCAGCAGCACCGTGGCGCTGGCTTGCAGCGGGCCGGCCAGGGTCGGGAAGCGCGTCATCAGCACGCCGAGGGGCACACCCACGACGATTGCCAGGATGACGGCAATGCCGACCAGGGTGATGTGCTGCCAGGTCAGGTGCAGGACCTGGGCCCAATCAAGATGGGAAAAGGCGTTTAAAAATTCCATGTCTTCTCCTCTTATTGGCTGATGGGATGCTGGCGCAGAAAATCTGCGGCCACGGCGGATGGGCTTTCATGGTCGACGTCAACCCGCGCGTTCAGCTGGCGCATGGTTTCGTCGTCGAACAGCGCGGCCAGTGGTTTCAGGTCGGCGGCCAATTGCGGGTGGGCGTCGAGATAAACCTGACGCACCACCGGCGCGGCGGTGTAGTCCGGGAAGTAGTGCTTGTCGTCTTCCAGCAGCTTCAATTTGAAGGCATTCAGGCGACCGTCGGTGGTGTAGACCAAGCCCGCAAACACCTGGCCATTACGCAGCGCGGTGTAGACCAGGCCGGCGTCCATCTGCCGAGTGTTTTTGCGCGTGAGGTTCATGTCGTACAGCTTGACCATGCCGGCCAGGCCGTCGGAGCGGTTGGCGAACTCAGTGTCCAGGGCCACCAGGCGGTTTTCCTTGGTGTGTTGCGCCATGGCTTGGGTGAGGTCGCTGATGCTGTTGATTTCAGGATGTTCCTTGGCCACTTTTTCAGGCAGTGCCAGGGCGTAGGTATTGCTGAAGTGCGACGGAGAGAGCCAGATCAGGCCTTTTTTCGCGTCGAGTTCTTTAACCCGGGCGTAGGACTGTTCGCTGTCGAGCTTCTCATCGACGTGGTTGTAGGCCACCAGCGACACGCCGGTGTACTCCCAGATCAAATCCAGCTGCCCGCTTTCCTGGGCACTGCGCGCCAGGTTACTGCCCAGGCCGCCGGTCACGCGGGTGTCGTAGCCTTTGGTGCGCAGGTACTGGGAAGTGATTTCGGCGAGCAGGGTCTGTTCGGTGAACACCCGGGCGCCGATGCGAATTACCGGTTTTTCGGCGGCTTGCGCAAACCCTGCAAACAGCAGGACGCAGCTCAATATCAAGGTCAGTTTTTTCATGTGATTTCCTTTGCCAAGCCTTAAGACGCACGCACTCCGCGTTCCAGCCAGAGGCGGCTGGCCATGGTCACCAGGCCGTCGAGCAGCAATGCCAGCAGCGCGGTGCACGCGGCGCCGAGCAGCAGTTGCGGCTGATTGTTCAGGGCGATGCCGGGGAAAATCAGGCTGCCAAGGCTGTTGGCGCCGATCAGGAACGCCAGTGGCGCAGTACCCACGTTGATCGCCAGGGCCACGCGCACGCCGCCGATGATGATCGGTACGGCGTTGGGCAGTTCCACGCGAAACAGCACCTGACGCGGCGTCATGCCGATGCCGGTGGCGGCTTCTTTGAGTGAGCCTTGAACGTTTTTGAGGCCTTCGTAGGTGTTGCGCACGATGGGCAGCAACGAGGCGAGGAACAACGCGAAGATGGCCGGGCCACTGCCGATGCCGAGGACGCCGAGGGCGATGGCCAGTACGGCCAGGGGAGGGACGGTGTTGCCGATGTTGAAGATCTGCATGAAACGTTCTGCGCGCCCGACCATGTTCGGTCGGCTGAGTAGGATACCGGCGGGGATCCCTACAACGAGGGCGGCCAGCATGGAGACTAGAACGAGGATCAGGTGTGCTTGCAGGTAAAACAACAAATCGTCGCGGTACAGTTCGATCGTGTTGATGCCGATCCAGTGGACCAGCAGGGCCAGGAGCGCGACGACAACCACGCCTCCTATCAGCCCTTTGCCATAGCGAATAGCCACAGGCGGACTCCTTTTTTTCTTTTGTCGGCGAACACATTTTCCGGCGGCAATGCCATTCCTGGCTGCCTTCGAATGTGTTCGCGAAAAGCAGCTCGCCGATACCGGCAACGCGGTATGCGATCGAGCCATGAGCGCAGCCTCGTCAGGCTAACTTGCTGATTTTTCAGCCCCTGTTCCGAGTGCGGTAGCAGGGGAGTGGACGTCTCTACCTTTTAAAAGGTTCCACACTTGGCACCATTTAGCCACCCCCAATCGGGTGAACGGTGGTCTGGCTCCCTGTGTTTGCGCTATACTCGCCGCCCTTTTTTGACTCACCTGCCAGGCGATTTCCCATGACCCACCAGGCCGCCGAAGTCGCGAAACGCCGCACTTTCGCCATTATTTCCCACCCCGATGCCGGTAAAACCACCATCACCGAGAAGCTGCTGCTGATGGGCAAGGCAATCGCTGTGGCCGGCACGGTGAAATCCCGCAAATCCGACCGCCATGCGACATCCGACTGGATGGAGATGGAGAAGCAACGGGGTATTTCCATTACCACGTCGGTCATGCAGTTCCCGTATCGCGACCACATGGTCAACCTGCTCGACACCCCCGGCCACGAAGACTTCTCCGAAGACACCTACCGCACCCTGACTGCGGTGGACTCGGCCTTGATGGTTCTCGACGGCGGTAAAGGCGTCGAGCCACGGACCATCGCGCTGATGGATGTGTGCCGCCTGCGTGACACGCCCATCGTCAGCTTCATCAACAAACTCGACCGCGACATCCGCGACCCGATCGAGTTGCTGGATGAAATCGAAGCGGTCCTGAAGATCAAGGCCGCGCCGATCACTTGGCCGATCGGCTGCTACCGCGACTTCAAGGGCGTGTACCACCTGGCTGATGACTACATCATTGTCTACACCGCCGGCCACGGTCACGAACGCACCGAAACCAAGATCATCGAAAAACTCGACTCGGACGAAGCCCGCGCCCACCTGGGTGATGAGTACGACCGTTTTGTCGACCAGCTGGAACTGGTGCAGGGTGCCTGCCACGCGTTCAACCAGCAGGAATTCCTCGACGGCCAGCTGACGCCGGTGTTCTTCGGTACCGCCCTGGGCAACTTTGGTGTCGACCATGTGCTCGATGCCGTGGTGGATTGGGCGCCCAAGCCTCTGGCCCGGGTTGCCAACGAGCGCACCGTGGAACCGGTCGAAGAGAAATTCACCGGCTTCGTGTTCAAGATCCAGGCGAACATGGACCCCAAACACCGTGACCGTATCGCCTTTATGCGTATCTGCTCCGGCAAATACGAAAAAGGCATGAAGATGCGCCACGTGCGCACCGGCAAGGACGTGCGCATCGGCGACGCCCTGACGTTCTTCTCTTCGGAGCGTGAACAGCTGGAAGAGGCGTTTGCCGGCGACATCATCGGCCTGCACAACCACGGCACCATCCAGATCGGCGACACCTTCACCGAAGGCGAAGCCCTGGGCTTCACCGGTATCCCGCACTTCGCCCCGGAACTGTTCCGCCGCGTACGCCTGCGTGACCCGCTCAAATCCAAGCAACTGCGCCAAGGTTTGCAGCAGCTGGCGGAAGAGGGCGCCACCCAGGTGTTCTTCCCCGAGCGCAGCAACGACATCATCCTTGGCGCCGTTGGTGTGCTGCAGTTCGATGTGGTCGCCAGCCGCTTGAAAGAGGAATACAAGGTTGAATGCTCCTACGAGCCGATCACCGTGTACTCCGCACGCTGGATCGATTGCAGCGATAAGAAGAAGCTGGAAGAGTTCTCCAACAAGGCCGTGGAAAACCTGGCGATCGACGGCGGTGGTCACCTGACCTACCTGGCACCGACCCGGGTCAACCTGGCGCTGATGGAAGAGCGTTGGCCGGATGTGAAATTCCGTGCGACCCGCGAGCATCACTAACAACGAGGCGGGCCATACAATACGTATGGCCCGGCTTGGCGTGTTGAGTATCAGCAACTGATGCTGAAACCACTCAGGCCAGCATTCAATTGACTATCGTTTAGTTGGAAAGTAACTGTGGGTCGTTGCCTCAACGACAAAGCGGTCATATTCGGGCCGTGAGATAAAACTGTTATTGTCTTTGTCGGCAGCCTTGAAGGCAACGCTGTCAAATTCTGATTTATCCGAATAACCCAGGTCTGTTGCTGTTTTAACGTAACGATCGTCCATGTATGAACTCCACTCTTGCCTTGAAAGTTGCTGGTCTTTGTTGCGGTCTGAATAATCCCAGTTGTCATTGTAGGTGCTGTTGTAGAGGCCTCCGCAGGCGGTGGTGTTTACTACGACAGCGATGAGTGCACAGGTGGCGAGAAAAGGTTTCACTTTACGTGTCTCGGGAGTAGTTCGTGGAGTCAGGACTTTAGTGATGGGTATTCGCTAGATGCAATAAACTCGGTTGTAGCATTAAGATTTTCGGAATATTCCTACGCTCGGGGCGGAAACACGCACCGCGTGATATCAAAGGGCGAAGCCGTCATGGCTTCGCCCTTTTTTGTAGGTGCGACGCCGCTCAAGTGTGGGAGCTGGCTTGCCTGCGATGGCGGTCTGTCAGTCACCCCATGAGTGGCTGGCCCACCGCTATCGCAGGCTAGCCAGCTCCCATATTTTGATCTTCATAGTGTCAGTGGCATTGGCGAGAACCCCGCATCCGGACTAGCGTATTCAAATGCTTCACCCATTCACCGACGGATCCGGAGGCGACCTTGCGTATAACTCAACGTGCCGTCCAACTGATGCTGCTGGCGGCTTTGGGCCTGGCCGGCACAGCGGCGCTGGCGGATACCGGCACGCCACAGTGGAAAGACACTGGCCCGGTCACCAAGAAAAAGCAGAAGGAAGTTAACTCCGGCAGCTGGCAGCCCCAGGTTCAGCCGGCCCCCAAGGAAGATCAAGAAAACCCCTACAACGAAGGTGAGGACAGCGAAACCTACGATGACGGCAATACCTGAGGCCTTATTGGCAGAAACCCGAGAACGGAACTAGCTTCATTCACAGCGCCGGTCGAACACTGGCGCACGTGTTTCACTGACTGGACGGAAATCGACCATGACTATCTTTCAACGTTTGGTGCTGTTGCTGAAAGTGTTGGTGATGTTATCGCTGGGCGCTTCATCGGCGTGGGCCAGTACGGCCGTGCAGAGCCAGGCCCCAGGCTATGTGGCGGCGAAGACGGCGCAGGTGGGTGGTTTGCAGTTGGCCAAGAGCGAGGCAGAGCCTGGTGATGAAGACCAGGGCGGTTCCAAGGATGACGATGACCAGCAAGCCCCGCCAGATGACGATGACACCGAAGGTGACAGCGATACGTAAGGTGATCTGAAAAAGCCCTTCCCGCTTAGCGGCGCGTCAACCGTCGGGAAGGGCTGCAGTTCAGCCGATGTCTTTGAAATAGTCGTTGTTGGGAATATGGTCTGTTGCAAGCCCAGGTTCCGGGGCATAACTGGCACTGCTTGCTGCCGTGAAGTTGATTTCTTTACTGCCCTTGGTAATGCTGCGCTCACCTGCTATTTGAGTCGGTGTGGTGTAAACCGTCCGACGCATCGTTACATAAGCGCTCTGGTCATTTTTCATCTTTGTGAGAAGCTCATTTATCGGGTCGGCGGTCAGGTTGAGTTTCTTTTCCAAACGAACACCCCAGCGTGTCAGGCATGTTTCTGCAAAGTGACGAACGATCTGACCGGGTTCTGCATAGACCTTCGCGCCTTGATTACCATCCGCAGCAGCATTGCCCACTAAGGTCGCGTGGCGGCCTGGCAATGGGTAAATATGCACCTTGGTCGCTGTATCAAACTCAGGAACAACACACGCGAAGCCGAGTGATCGCTCATCCCTTGCGTAAAAGGCTACATACTCTTTGACGTTGCTGCCGAGCTTTACCCGGCTGTCCTGGAAGTTCAACAACCCCGGAACAGGGTCAACTGCAAAGATGTTGACGGGCACATTTTTTAAGGCACTGTCATTGCGCATGGCATTGGCCAGCATATGGCAACTGATCCCGCCACGGCTCCAACCGACCAGATTGACTTGGGTAGGAATGATGCCGTCTTTTCGAAAGGTCTTGATGATCTGCTCTTGCAGCTGTTGTTGCGTTACTTTGCGCGTGCCGTAGTCATACGTGCGCCAATACCAGCTGCCCGTGGCTTTGACCTCTTCAATGGGGACGCCGGCTTTCTGTAGTTGGTTGTAGTTCTCTTCGGTCAGTTTTGTCCGCTGCCATGTGAAGGTGCCCTTCATGATATTGAGGGCGTGAGTCACATTTTCCTCCCAGCCGGAACCCAAGGCTGTTCCCGTTAGCTGTAAATGGTTCGCCGACGCCGTGAACATTTCATCGGCTTGCAGATTGCCGCTGCCGGGCCCGTCGATAACGATCCATTCGGCAAACTCTTTACTGAGGCTTGAAGTGTTTTGCGCGAGGGTGGAAATGAGTTCGCCGTTCCAATAGTTGGCGTTGCTGTCATCAAATTTGGTTGAGCCGGTGCCGCAGAAAAAAACTGTGAAAGTGGTCATGAGCGCTTACCCGTCCGCTGGATAAAGGTCGTGAGCCCATGAAAGTGCAAATAGGATTGGCTGCCTACTGTGAGAATTCACAGTTCGTTAGATTGCTTTTGAATACCTAACGGGGGGAGTGGTAGAAAAGCGTCGGTGATACACCAAAAAGAAAGCCCCTCCCGCCAGGCTGATGCGCAACCTGATGGGAAGGGCTGTAAAACTCAGTGTGATCTCGTCAGGCCACGAATTGCTCCGCATAGTGGCAAGCCACCTGACGATTATCCAAAGGCCTCAATAACGGCTCCTCACTGCTGCACCGCGCCGTGGCATACGGGCAGCGCTTGTGGAATGCGCAGCCAGGCGGCGGGTTCAGCGGGTTGGGCAGTTCGCCGACGATCTTGATCTTCGGCTTGTTCGGGTCCGGGTGGATGGTCGGGGTGGCCGACAGCAGCGCCTGGGTGTACGGGTGCAGGGGGCGGGCGTAGATGTCTTCCTTGGGGCCGACTTCCACCGGGCGGCCGAGGTACATCACCATCACGTCGTCGGCAACGTGCTGTACCACCGCCAGGTTGTGGGAGATGAACACGTAGGCGGTGTTGAATTCCTGCTGCAAATCCATGAACAGGTTGAGTACCTGGGCCTGGATCGACACGTCCAGCGCCGAGGTCGGCTCATCCGCCACCAGCACCTTGGGTTGCAGCATCATGGCGCGCGCCAGGGCGATGCGCTGGCGCTGACCGCCGGAGAACATGTGCGGGTAGCGCTGATAATGCTCAGGGCGCAGGCCCACTTGCTTCATCATCGCCTGCACTTTCTCGCGGCGTTCGGCGGCGGACAGGTTGGTGTTGATCAGCAGCGGCTCGCCGAGCTGGTCACCGACCTTCTGGCGCGGGTTCAGCGAGGCGTACGGGCTCTGGAACACCATCTGCACGTCTTTGCGCAATTGCTTGCGCTGGGCCTTGTCGGCGCCGGCCACTTCCTGGCCGGCGATTTTCAAGGAGCCCGAAGACGGCTCTTCGATCAGCGTCAATGCGCGGGCCAGGGTGGATTTGCCGCAACCCGATTCGCCTACCACGGCGAGGGTCTTGCCGGCTTCCAGTTCAAACGACACACCATTGAGCGCGCGTACCAGTGCATGGCCCTTGAACAGGCCACGGGACACTTCGTAGTGACGGGTGAGGTCGCGGGCGGTAAGAACGACGGCCATTACGCCACCTCCTGGTTCAAGGGGTAGAAGCAGCGCGCGAGGCTGTTGCTTTTCGGGTCAAGGCCGGGGCGCTGGGCGCGGCAGGATTCCTGCACGTACGGGCAGCGCGGCGACAGCAGGCAACCCTGCGGGCGGTCATAACGACCGGGCACGATACCCGGCAGCGTGGCCAGGCGCGTGGCGCCCAGGCTGTGCTCGGGAATCGCCTTGAGCAGTGCTTCGCTGTACGGGTGCGCCGGGATGTCGAACAGTTGCGGCACCTGGCCGACTTCCACGGCTTGGCCTGCGTACATCACGCACACGCGCTGGGCGGTTTCAGCCACGACCGCGAGGTCGTGAGTGATCAGCACCAGGCCCATGTTCTGCTCTTTTTGCAGGGCCAGCAGCAGCTCCATGATCTGTGCCTGGATGGTCACGTCCAGTGCCGTGGTCGGTTCATCGGCGATCAGCAGTTTCGGCTCGCCGGCAATTGCCATGGCGATTGCCACACGCTGGCTCATACCACCGGACAGTTGGTGCGGGTAGGCATCCATACGGCTGGCGGCGCCCGGGATTTCTACTTTTTCGAGCAGTTCGATGGCGCGCTTGCGCGCTTGCTTGCCGGACATTTTCAGGTGCAGGCGCAGCACTTCTTCAATCTGGAAACCCACGGTGTAGCTGGGGTTCAGCGCGGTCATCGGGTCCTGGAACACCATCGCCAGGTCTTTGCCGACGATCTGGCGGCGCTGGCGGTTGCTCAGCTTGAGCATGTCCTTGCCGTCAAAGTTCAGGGCGTCGGCGGTGACGATGCCGGGGTGCTCGATCAGGCCCATCAGCGCCATCATGGTCACGGATTTACCCGAGCCCGACTCGCCAACGATCGCCAGTACTTCGCCTTTGTCGACCGAGATGTCGAGGCCATCGACCACCGGTACGGCGGTCTTGTCGCCGAAGCGCACGTTGAGATTCTTGATTTCTAACAGTGACATGGGAATCTCCTCAGGCGGCGTTCTTGAGTTTCGGGTCCAGCGCATCGCGCAGGCCGTCACCCATCAAGTTGATTGCCAGCACGCTGAGCAAAATGGTCAAACCAGGCAGGCTCACCACCCACCAGGCGCGTTCGATGTAGTCACGGGCCGAAGCCAGCATGGTGCCCCACTCAGGGGTAGGCGGTTGTACGCCAAGGCCCAGGAAGCCCAGGGCCGCGGCATCGAGGATCGCCGAAGAGAAGCTCAAGGTAGCCTGTACGATCAGCGGCGCCATGCAGTTGGGCAGCACCGTGATGAACATCAGGCGTGGCAGGCCGGCGCCGGCGAGGCGGGCGGCGGTCACGTAGTCACGGTTCAGTTCGCCCATCACCGCAGCGCGGGTCAAGCGCACATAAGACGGCAGCGACACGATAGCGATGGCGATCACGGTGTTGATCAGGCCAGGGCCGAGGATCGCGACAATGGCTACAGCCAGCAGCAGCGATGGCAGGGCCAGCATGATGTCCATCAAGCGCATGATGGTTGGGCCAAGCAGGCGCGGGAAGAACCCGGCGAACAGACCCAGCAGGATGCCCGGGATCAGCGACATCACCACCGACGACAAACCGATCAGCAACGACAGGCGCGAACCCTGGATCAGGCGCGAGAGCAGGTCACGGCCCAGCTCATCGGTGCCCAGCAGGAACTGCATCTGCCCACCTTCCAGCCAGGCTGGCGGGGTGAGCAGGAAGTCGCGGTATTGCTCGCTCGGGTTATGCGGCGCTACCCACGGGGCAAACAGCGCGCAAAACACCACCAGCAACATGAACAGCAGGCCGGCAACCGCGCCTTTGTTCTTGGAGAAGGCTTGCCAGAATTCTTTGTACGGGGACGGGTACAGCAGGCTTTGATCAACTGCTGACACTTGAGTAGGTGTGGTCATGGTCATGATCTCAGCGCTGGTGACGGATGCGTGGGTTGGCGAAGCCGTAGAGGATATCCACCACGAAGTTCACCAGGATCACCAGGCAGGCGATCAACAGGATGCCGTTTTGCACCACCGGGTAGTCCCGTGCGCCAATGGCTTCGATCAGCCATTTGCCGATGCCGGGCCACGAGAAGATGGTTTCGGTCAGTACCGCACCGGCCAGCAGGGTGCCGACTTGCAAGCCGACGACGGTAAGCACCGGAATCAACGCGTTACGCAGGCCGTGCACGAATACCACGCGCGCCGGCGACAGGCCTTTGGCCTTGGCGGTACGGATGTAGTCTTCGCGCAGCACTTCGAGCATCGACGAACGGGTCATCCGCGCAATCACCGCCAGCGGGATGGTGCCGAGCACGATAGCGGGCAGGATCAGGTGGTGCAGGGCATCCCAGAATGCGTCCGGCTCGTCAGCCAGCAGGGTGTCGATCAGCATGAAGCCGGTGCGCGGCTCGATGTCGTAGAGCAGGTCGATACGCCCGGAAACCGGGGTCCAGCCCAGGCTCACCGAGAAGAACATGATCAGGATCAGGCCCCACCAGAAGATCGGCATCGAATATCCCGCGAGGGAGATGCCCATCACCCCATGGTCGAACAGGGATCCTCGTTTAAGGGCCGCGATCACCCCGGCCAACAGGCCCAGGATACCGGCGAACAACAGGGCGGCCATGGACAGTTCCAGGGTCGCAGGGAAGAGGGCGGTGAATTCGGTCCACACGCTGGTGCGTGTGCGCAGGGATTCGCCGAGGTCGCCGTGGGCGAGCTTGCCTACATAGTCAAAGTATTGCGCATAGAGCGGCTTGTTCAGGCCAAGGCGTTCCATTGCCTGTGCGTGCATCTCGGGGTCGACACGGCGTTCGCCCATCATGACTTCTACGGGGTCGCCGGGAATCATGCGAATCAACGCAAACGTCAGCAACGTGATGCCGAAAAACGTGGGGATCAGTAACCCCAATCGGCGGGCAATAAAACTAAACATCTTGTTGTGTACCTCAATCAGCCGGTTAGGCAGGTTCGGCACCGTCAATGTCGACGGTACCGAGCGTCTTCTCTTATTTACTTCACCTGGGTGGTGGCGAAGTTATTTGTGGTCAGAGGGCTTTGGGTAAAGCCTTCGACGTTTTTGCGCATGGCGGTGAACATTTTCGGGTAAGCCATGGGAATCCACGGTTGGTCTTTTTCGAAGACATCCATGGCTTGTTCATAGAGTGCAGCGCGCTGGCCAGGTTCAGCGATGGCGCGCGCCTTGTCGATCAAGTCTTGAAACTCTTTGTTACACCAGCGGGCGTAGTTTTCGCCGTTTTTCGCCGCATCGCAACTCAGGTTTGGCGTGAGGAAGTTATCCGGGTCCCCGTTATCCCCTGCCCAACCGGCGGAAACCATGTCGTGCTCGCCGTTTTTGGCGCGCTTGAGCATCTCGCCCCATTCCATCACTTTGATGTTCACCTTCAGGCCGATCTGCGCCAGATCCGCCTGCATGCGCTGGGCGCCGAGCATCGGGTTCGGGTTGGTCGGGCCGCCGCCGTTACGGGTGAACAGGGTGAACTCGGTGCCTTCCGGTACGCCGGCTTCCTTGAGCAGGGCGCGGGCTTTGTCGAGGTCACGGGTTGGGTTTTTCAGCTTGTCGCTGAAACCCAGCAGCGTTGGCGGATACGGGCCAGTGGCATCAATAGCATTGCCTTTGCCGTACAGGGATTCGTTGTAGCCTTTTTTGTCGAACGCGATGTTGATCGCGTGGCGTACGCGGGCGTCGCTCATGTACTTGTGGGTGGTGTTCAGCGCAGTGTAGGCGGTGGTCATCGCCGCCAACTCCGCAACCTTCAGGTTCGGGTCAGCCTTCACGCTTGGCACGTCATCCGGTTTGGGATACAGCGCGATCTGGCACTCGTTGGCCTTGAGCTTCTGCAGGCGCACATTGTTGTCGGTGGTGATCGCCAGGATCAACGGGTCAGCTGGCGGTTTGCCACGGAAGTAGTCCGGGTTGGCCTTGAAACGCACCTGGGCGTCTTTGGCGTAACGGGTGAAGATGAACGGGCCGGTGCCGATGGGCTTGGCGTTCAGGTCATCGGTCTTGCCGGACTTGAGCAACTGGTCGGCGTATTCGGCGGAGTGAATCGAGGAAAACGCCATGGCCAGGTCGGCCAAAAACGGTGCTTCAGGACGGGTCAGGGTAAAGACGACGGTGTGATCGTCGGTCTTCTCTACGCTCTTGAGCAGTTCCTTGAAGCCCATGCTTTCAAAATACGGGTAGCCCACGTTGGACTTGTTGTGCCAAGGGTGATTCGGGTCCAGCTGGCGCTGAAAGCTCCAAAGCACGTCGTCGGCATTCATGTTGCGCGTGGGTTTGAAGTAGTCGGTGGTGTGGAACTTTACATCGTCACGCAGGTGGAAGGTGTAGGTCAGGCCGTCGGCGCTGATTTCCGGCAGGGCCTTGGCCAGTGCCGGTACAACTTCGGTGGTACCGGGCTTGAAGTCCACCAGGCGGTTGAACATGGTTTCAGCGGCGGCGTCAGCGGTTACCGCAGTGGTGTACAGCACCGGGTCAAAACCTTCCGGGCTGGCTTCGGTGCAGACCACCAGCGGTTTGGCCGAAACGCCGATCGCAACGCTCAACAGCGCAGCGGCAATGGCAGCTTGTAGCGGGAGCATTTTCATTCAGAGCCCTCTGCAATCGATTAAACCAGACAAGCGTAGACGGCGGGCTCGCGATGAGCCCGCCGTCTACCTGGCGCTAATTAGAGAATGTTGAACGGGATGGTGGTCACCAGGCGGAACTCACGGATGTTGCCGTCAGCCTGGTTGGCGCTGGCACGGTGAGTCACGTAGGTACCACGGATGGTGGTGGCCTTGAGTGCGCCGCTCTGAATGGCGTACGAAGTGCCGACACCGTATTCCTGGTGTTTCTCGCCGTCCTGGGCCTGGATGCCGTTGTAAGCGAAGCCGGCACGGCCGCCGTCGCCGGTGTAGTGAGTGCCGTCGATGCCCCAGCCGCGAGCCGAGTAGATGTTGAACTTCAGGCCCGGCACGCCGTATTCGGCCATGTTGATGCCGTAAGCGATCTGGAACGATTTCTCGTTCGGACCGTTAAAGTCGGACGTCAGGGAGTTGGCCAGGTAGATGCCGTTGGTTTCGTGCAGGTAGTCGAAGTACTCGTTACCGTTCACTTCCTGGTACGAGAAGGTCAGGCTGTGAGCCTGGTGAGTCAGGCCCAGCGACAGCGAGTAAGTGTCGTTGTCGATCTTGCCCATCAACTTTTTGCCTTCGTCCACGGTCTTGTAGTAGTTCAGGCCGGTGGTCAGAGCCAGGGTCTGAGCATCACCCAGTTCGTGGGTAGCGCCGAAGTAGTACTGGTTCCAGAAGTCTTTGACTTGAGCGCCGAAGAAGCTGGTTTTCAGGCTCTTGAACGGCTGGTAGTTCACACCGGCGGTGTAGACGTGATCCGCTTCCTGGCCATTGCCGTATTCGGTACGGAATTTCGACAGGCTTTGTTCGGTACGTGGCGACACGCGGTCGAAGTAAGCGCCCTGGAACGACAGGTTGCTGAATTCTTCGCTGTTCAGGGCGAAACCTTCGAAGCTCGATGGCAGTGCACGGTTGCCGATGGTGTCGACGATGCCGCTGCTGAAGTTCTGGCGACCGGCGGTCAAGGTGGTGTTCGACACACGGAACTTCACGTTGGCCAGGCCCAGTTTGCTCCACTGATCGACTGCGTCGCCGTTGGAGTCGGCCAGGGTACGGTTGGAACCACCCTTGATGTCGCGCTTGCTGCGGTCCAGAACCAGAGCGTTGTACACCGCCAATTCGGTGCTCACGCCAACGGTGCCTTGGGTGAAGCCCGAGGTAGCGTTGAGGATCGTGCCCTGTACCCAGTTGGTACGGTAAGCGTCAGTGCGCGCTTCGCCGTGCTTCTGGTAGGTGAACTTGCCGCCACGGAACTTCTGTTCGTTGGAGAACCAGTTACGGGTGGTACCGCCCAGGCTTGCGCCGTCGATAAAGCCCTTGGCCTCGCTTTGGGCGCTGGTGCCGGCCAATGTGGTGGGGACGAAGTCCTGGCTCTGGGTTTCCGCAAATGCGGTGGCCGTGATGCTGCTGATGGCCAGGGCCAGAAGCGCTTTGCTGCTCAGTTTCATGGGTGAAGCTCCTTTGGTTCTCTTTTTAATGCCGGTCTTTTTAGGTGAACCGGCTATTGGGTGTGTAACTCGTTCAAGCTAGTGCAAACGTTTGCCGTAGGATAAATCCCAACAAAAGGCTGCACGTTTGCTACGGAGCCGATTGGGCTCCGCACCATCCGGTTATTTTCTTATGGGTTGAGACTGACGCCCGAAAACACGTTGCGGCCGAAGGGGCTGACTTTGAAACCTTCGACTTTGGCGCTTAACGGCTGGTTGACCGTCGAGTGGGCGACTGGCGTGATCGGCACTTGCTGTTTAAGCAATTGCTGCGCCTGTTTGTACAGAACAGTCCTTTGTTCGCGGTCGGTCACGACCTTGGCTTGCTTGATCAGCTTGTCGTACGCCGGGTCACACCACATGGAGTAGTTGTTCCCGCCGATGGCGTCGCAGCTGTAGAGGGTGCCCAGCCAGTTGTCCGGGTCACCGTTGTCGCCGGTCCAGCCGATCAGGCTGATATCGTGCTCACCGTTTTTGGTGCGCTTGATGTATTCGCCCCATTCATAGCTGACGATCTTGACCTTGAGGCCGATCTTGGCCCAATCGCTTTGCAGCATCTCGGCCATCAGCTTGGCGTTGGGGTTGTACGGACGCTGCACCGGCATGGCCCACAGAGTGATCTCGGTGCCTTCTTTAACGCCGGCGGCCTTGAGCAGTTGCTTGGCTTTTTCCGGGTTGTAGGCGGCGTCCTTGATGCTGTCGTCGTAGGACCACTGGGTCGGCGGCATGGCGTTGACCGCCAGTTGGCCCGCGCCCTGGTACACGGCATTCAGAATGCTCTGCTTGTTCACCGCCATGTCCAGCGCCTGGCGCACTTCGAGCTGGTCGAAGGGTTTGTGGCGCACGTTGTAGGCGATGTAGCCGAGGTTGAAACCCGGCTTGGTCAACAGTTGCAGGTTTGGATCGGCCTTGAGCGCGTCGACATCAGCGGGGCGCGGATGCAGGGTGATCTGGCACTCGCCTGCCTTGAGCTTCTGCACCCGCACCGAGGCGTCGGTGTTGATGGCAAAAATCAGTTGGTCCAGCTTGACGCGACTTGGGTCCCAGTACTGTTTGTTGCCCACATAACGGATCTGCGAGTCTTTCTGGTAGCGCTGGAATACAAAGGGCCCAGTGCCGATCGGCTTCTGGTTGATGTCGCTGGGTTTGCCCTCTTTCAGCAACTGTTCGGCGTACTCGGCCGACAGGATCGAGGCAAAGCTCATGGCGATGTTCTGTACAAATGCGGCGTCGACCGTGTTCAGGGTCATCACCACGGTGTAAGGGCCGGTCTTCTCGACCTTGGCGATGTTCTTGTTCAGGCTCATCCCGTTGAAGTACGGAAACTCGGTGGGGTAGGCCTTGCGAAACGGGTACTCCGGGTCAAGCATGCGGTTGAAGGTGAACAGCACATCGTCGGCATTGAAGTCGCGCGTCGGCTTGAATTCCTTGTTGCTGTGGAACTTCACCCCTTCACGCAGGTGAAAGGTGTAAGTCAGGCCGTCTTCGGAAATATCCCACTTGGTTGCCAGCCCTGGCACCACGTCAGTCGCCCCTTTTTCGAATTCAACCAGGCGGTTGTACAAAGGTTCCGCCGCGTCGTTGTCGGTGGCGGTGGTGTACTGCGCGGTGTCGAACCCGGCCGGGCTGCCTTCAGAGCAGAACACCAGGCTCTTCTTTTCGGCGGCTTGGCCCATCGTGGCCACCGCCAGCAGGCTGGTGCCAAAAATTGCGGATAGAACAGTGGTATGGCGCATGACGATCCCGATCCTTGTTTGTTGTTGTCATCAGCGAGCAATCACCCAGGCGTCAGGCCTGGTGGACATCACTGATCCCACACGCAGCAAGTGCCTTTCCTGGATTGGAGCTTCTGCTGTCCTACGACGTTATGGGTCGCGGAGCTTGCAGTAAATGCGCCAAAACGGACTGACCTTGTAGGCAACGGATGCACAAGTTGCAGTTCATTGCTGTAGGACGGCAATGTTGCGGTTGTGGTCTGTTTCCTATGGTCTAGGCAGATGCAATAACGGCGACGTTATGAAACGTCGCCGCTACTGAGTCTTACTTGCCGCTTACGCTCACGCCGTAGAAGGAGTTCAAGCCAAACGGGCTGATCTTGAAGTCCTGCACGGTGTTGCGCATGGGTTGATACACCGTCGAGTGCGCGATAGGTGTCATCGGGACTGCATCTTTGAGGATATGTTGCGCCTGCTTGTACAGCTCGGTGCGTTTGGCGATATCCGATGTGGCTTTGGCTTCTTTGACGATGCCGTCGAATTTCTTGTCGCACCATTTGGAGAAGTTGTTACCGGCCAGCGAGTCGCAGCCGAACAGCACGTTCAGCCAGTTGTCCGGGTCACCATTGTCGCCGCTCCAGCCAATGATCATGGCCTGGTTCTCGCCGCCTTTGGAGCGCTTGAGGTACTCGCCCCACTCGAAGCTGACGATGTTGACCTTCAGGCCGATCTGTTTCCAGTCGTTCTGCAGCATCTCGGCCATCAGCTTGGCGTTCGGGTTATACGGCCGTTGAACCGGCATGGCCCACAGGGTGATCTCGGTGCCTTCTTTAATGCCGGCTTCCTTGAGCAGTTCCTTGGCCTTGGCTGGGTCGAACTTCGTATCCTTGATGGTGGTGTCGTAGGACCACTGGGTCGGCGGCATGGCGTTGACGGCCAGTTGGCCTGCGCCCTGATACACGGAGTCGATGATCTGCTGCTTGTTCACCGACATGTCCAACGCTTGACGTACACGCAGGTCGGCCAGTGGGTTGGCGGCGGTCTGCCCCTTGATCACCGGCATGACGTTGTAAGCGATGTAGCCCAGGTTGAAACCGGCTTGGTGCGGCAGTTTCAGGTCCTTGTCTTCGCCCAGCGCCTTGAGGTCGGCCGGACGTGGGAACAAGGTGATCTGGCATTCGTTTTTCTTGAGCTTCTGGATGCGCACCGACGGGTCGGTGGTGATGGCGAAGATCAGGTTATCGATCTTCACATCCTCAGGTTTCCAGTAGTCCTTGTTGCCGGTGTAACGAATGTTCGAGTCTTTCTGATAGCTTTTGAACACGAACGGGCCAGTGCCGATTGGCTTCTGGTTGATGTCCGCGGGCTTGCCTTCCTTCAACAGTTGAGCGGCGTATTCGGCTGACTGGATGGAGGCAAAACTCATCGCCAGGTTCTGGATGAAAGCGGCGTCCACAGTGCCAAGGGTGAACTTGACGGTGTGGTCATCGACTTTCTCGATGTTCTTGATGTTGGTGTCCATCCCCATGTCCGTGAAGTACGGGAACTCGGTGGGGTAGGCTTTACGGAACGGATCGTCCTTGTTGATCATGCGATTGAACGTGAACAGAACGTCATCGGCATTGAAGGTACGGGTCGGCTTGAAGTACGAAGTGGTGTGGAATTTCACGCCATCACGCAGGTGGAAGGTGTACGTCAGGCCATCCGGGGCCACGTCCCAGCTGGTGGCCAGCCCAGGAATCACAGCGGTGCCGCCGCGTTCGAACTGGGTCAGACGGTTGAACATGGTTTCGGCCGAGGCATCGAAGTCTGTTCCGGCGGTGTACTGGCCTGGGTCGAAACCGGCCGGGCTCCCTTCGGAGCAGAACACCAGGTTACTCGCCGCATGGGCGAAAGGAGCAGCGGCCATAAGGCCAGCACTCACTAAAAGCGGAAGGACTGCGTGTTTAAGCATGTTGGCCTCATGATTTGTTGTCATTTTTGGTGGTGAGGGCGACCTCGTGAGTCGGCCTGCGGATACTTATGCAGGGGCCATACCCATTGCAAGATGCTGAACCGTTGCAAGAGGCAAACTGTGGTACGAACGTACAGGAATGTCGCATTTATGAAAGTTTGTACATAAATGCATATATATAGAGGGTTTTTTCGGTGCATCGAGCGCACCAAAAAAGCCCAGCCGAGGCGTCTGGCGCACTCGGTTGGGGCGCCTTTGTTACTTATCTAGACTGACACCGTAGAACGGCGTCAGCCCAAACGGACTGATTTTGAAGTCTTGCACTTCTTTACGCAGTGGCTGGAAAACCGTCGAGTTCGCAATAGGCGTTATAGGTACCTGTTCCTTAAGGATTTTCTGCGCCTGTTGATACCACTTGATGCGTTGCTCGCGGTCGTTGCTGACCTTGGCCTGCTGCACCAGTTTGTCGTAGGCCGGGTTACACCATTTGGCGTAGTTGCTGCCCTTTACGGCGGCACAACTGTAGAGCACGCCGAGCCAGTTATCGGGGTCGCCGTTGTCACCGGTCCAGCCGTAAATCATCGCGTCATGCTCGCCATTTTTGGCGCGTTTGATGTATTCGCCCCATTCGTAGCTGATGATGTTGGCTTTGATACCGACCTTCGCCCAGTCTTGCTGGATCATTTGTGCCGACATGCGCGCGTTGGGGTTGGAAGCCCGCTGGACGGTCATGGCCCACAAATTGATGGTGGTACCTGGTGCAACCCCTGCTTCTTTTAGTAGCGCCCGGGCCTTGGTCGGATCGTAGGGTGCATCCTTGATCGTCGGGTCATAAGACCACTGCGCCGGTGGCAGCGCGTTCTGCGCCAATTGTCCGGCGCTTTGGTAAACGGCCTTGATAATCGCCGGCTTATCAATGGCCATGTCCAGCGCCTGGCGTACCTTGAGCTGGTCCAGCGGTGGATGCGTCACGTTGTAGGCCAGGAAACCCAAATTGAAACCGGCCTGTTGCAGCACGCGCAGGTTGGGGTCTTGTTTCATTATTTCGATGTCGGACGGGCGCGGGTAACCGCTGACCTGGCATTCCCCGGCCTTGAGCTTTTGCAGGCGCGCGGCCGCGTCCGGGGTGATGGCGAATACCAGGTTATCGAGCTTCACATCCTCGGGTTTCCAATACTGTTTATTGGCCACGAAGCGAATCTGCGAGTCTTTCTGGTAGCGCTTGAACACAAATGGCCCGGTGCCTACCGGTTTCTGGTTGATTTCCTCGGCTTTGCCTTCTTTGAGCAGTTGAGCGGCGTATTCGGCTGATTGCACCGAGGCGAAGCTCATGGCCAGGTTCTGTACGAACGAGGCATCGACGTTGTTGAGGTTGAACTGCACGGTGTGGTCATCGAGTTTTTCGACGTTTTTGATCGTGGTGTTCAAACCCATGTCGGTGAAGTAGGGCGACTCGGACGGGTAAGCCTTGCGAAACGGACTGTCGGCATCCAGTAGGCGATTGAACGTGAATAGCACGTCATCCGCGTTGAAGTCGCGGGTAGGCGTGAAGTCATCGGTGGTGTGGAATTTGACGCCATCACGCAAGTGGAAGGTGTAGGTCAGGCCGTCCTTGGACACATCCCAGCTCGTCGCCAGGCCCGGCTCAACCTCGGTACCGCCGCGCTTGAACTGGGTCAGGCGGTTGAAGACGGTTTCGGCGGAGGCATCGAAATCGGTACCGCTGGTGTACTGGCTGGGGTCGAAACCGGCGGGGCTGGCTTCGGAGCAATAGACCAGGGTAGTCGCCGCCTGAGCCATCGGCATAAAAGCCAGGAGGCCTGCGGCAAGGAGCAACGGTTTTAAGGTGATTCTTTCCATAAAGACCCCTGAAGTGGCAGGCATATAAAAGCTGCCCAAACGAAAACGGCGGTCACCGAGGTTACCGCCGTTCAGGGTTGTCAGGTAGGGGTCACTGCATCTGTACTTCAATCACCCCATCAGCGCTCATGTTGACCTGGCTGGTGCCGGCTTCTACTTCTGGCGTTGGCGCCGAATCCGCCATGGCCGCTTTCATCATCATCCCGCCATTGCGGGCGTAAGGCATCGGGTAACCATTGGTGTTGAAGTTCAGGTTGACGATCTTGTAGCCCTTGCCACCCAACGCATCAGTTGCGAGCTGGGCGCGGGCCTTGAACGCGGCGACCGCATCCTTGAGCAACGCATCTTCGCTGGCCTTGCGCGTGGCGTCGGCGATGGCGAAGTCCATGTTTTCCATTTTCAGGGTGTTCAGCAGTTCGCCGGTGAGCTTGGACAGTGCCGGGAAGTCGGCGCTTTCCAGGCGCAGTTCGGCACGCTCGCGCCAGCCGGTGATCTTCTGGTTCTTGCTGTCGTAGATCGGGTAGCTGTTGCGGCTGCCTTGGCGCAGGGTCACCGCTTTGACTTCGCGTGCCTCGCCCAAGGCCTTGTTCATGGTGTTGGTGATTTCGGCCGCGAGTTTAGCCGGGTCGGCATTTTGCGACTCGGTGTAAAGGGTGACGATCATCTTGTCGCGGGCAACCTCCTGGCTGACCTCGGCGCGCAGGGAAATCTGGTTGTAATGCAAGTCATCGGCAGCGGTGGCCGGCAGGCTTGCGAGTGTTGCGGCACCGAGAGTGATAACGGCTGCAGTGCGGATCAAACGTGACATATAAACTCCTGGGGTTGTTCGTAATCGGTATGACTGTAGACGGAGCCTTTCGGTTCGTCGGGTTTATGCATACATAAAATAACGCGAACCATCAGTTGCGGACTGAATCTGAAAGACTGCGCAGGCCGACGATGTTCGGTTCCGACACGTCAATGCTTTAGAACACCTGCGCGTCGCCATGAACGGTTGCGTTTATCCATCCGGGATCCCTAGGGTCTCGCCATACCGATTGGGGCGGTGTGCCGCCATCGCTGATCAGGATTTGCTTGCCGCTACGGCTCCATTCCTGCATTCGTTGCTCGAACTGGTTACGATAGTCGCCGGCAGGGCAGGAGATTCCCGCCCACGGATCCACGACCCAGGCGTCGGCCCATTCCGGGCCTTTGAAACCGGAGGTGATTTGCCCTCCCTTGGGGCCACCTACCACGGCGAATGTATGCCCTTTGACTTGCGCAATTCTCGCATCACCGCCGCTGAGATTGATGGTGTCAACGGCCACGTGGGCCATCTGGTCACAGTTGCCTGCACCGACTTTCATAATGGATTCTGAGTAATTGGGGGCAGCAGTCCGTGTATATAACCAGGTCACTATTTCATCGGCGCTGTATGCACGGGCACCGTCAGCCAAGTCCTTAGGGATACGTTGATTGGCAGATCTTATTCCCGTCGCGTCGAATTGTCGGTCTATCGCCTCGCGTGACGCCTCAGCGAAGAACTTATTTTTATCAGCAGGGGACAATGAGTTGAACGTCGCCGGTATATTCATCGGTTCAAGCGCGATGGGCTTCAGCGCCGTGGGTACATTAATTTTTTTACCCCAGGCGCGAATGTTCAGCAGCAATTCGCGTTGTTTTTCGTCGCTCAAGCCACTCAGCACGTTTTTGAGCTGCTGGGTTTCGGCGGGCGACAAGTTATTATCGATAACGATATTTTTTACCAGGTCATCCATGCCGGGCAGTACGACGATGTCTTGATTGGGAGTGCCATTGGCGGCGTAACCATGAATATCTTTGTATTGATCGTGCAGCTCAATTATTCGACTGCTGACGGGGTTGTTATTGGCGGTGATTCGTTGAAAGTCCAGTTGACCTGACGCGTTAAGTTCCGCGCAGTAGAATACTCCGGTGTCGCCTTCGGCAACGACATAGTTTTTCCCGTTGTACTGAGTCTTATAACCCCTGAGCGTGCGTTGATCGTCACTGAGGTCACTGATGGGGCCCAGTTTTACAACCACGGTGTCATTGTTGATAGGGCGAAATTGTCCAAGTTTATCAAAACCAAAGTCTGGCTCATTGACAATACTGCCGGTTACTTGGTTTCGATAAGTGATGGGGGACTGTCTGGGCACCTCAATCAGCTGGTCTCCATTGTTGGGGTCCACTTGGTAAAGGCGATGATCGTGTACAACCGTTCTTGGCTGTCCACTGACTTCCGGGCTCGGCACCAGTCGTCTGTGTTCCAGCGCTTGGGCTTCTTGGTACACCGGTGTTCCGCCCGGTTCAATCCACTTGGTGTAGCACAATCCGTTTAAATCCCGGCCCATCCGAGCACCGGGCGAGCCGCATTTCATTTCAAAACCTGCCAGAGGCTCGAAATCAGTTTCTGCCCCGACTTCAGTCAATACATCGGGCTTGCTGGGGTCGAAGCGATAGACTTTGTCGCCGACGACCACATCGGTATATTTTTCTCTTCTCAGAATTTTCGGCTTTTCGGCCCAGATGCCATCAGGCACGAGCACACTTTGGCCGTCTGGCCCCACTTCGCGTTTGAGTGCAATCGTGCCTGTACCCTTTGCGGTTGGCGTCTGATTGTCGACTCGATTGGCTCCTTGACCTGGCGAAACTCGCTCAGGTACTGACTCAATAGGCGTTTCTGGTTCCACCCCAAGCGATGGTTCCACGGGTTCTAAAGGCCTTTCGGGAGTGATATGTGGGCCTTCTCCTCCGATACCTCTCGCCAGTACGGGTAACGTGGCATTGAGCACGCCAAACACTAATTTTTCGACGCCCCCGGGTTTGCCATGTGCGACGTCGACGGCACCGATACCGGCCTCAACCGCTCCTGAAGTAATAGCGAGTACGTCCAATACAATCGTCACTTCAGGCATTAAAAAAGCGAAGGGGGTGAAGAGCAGAGCAACCATCGCTGCTTTATTGAGGAATTTCTCGATCTCTTTTTTTATCACATCGTTTTTGCTGGTGATGAGCAGATCGGCGTCGGCGTATGAGCGGCTGCGCTGGCGTTCGCTCACTTCGGTGAAGGGGGAGGCGTAGGGTTCTATCTTGATTTCTTTGTCAGGATTCCACTTGTAGCGATGACCGGGTTTAGGCCATGCGCCAAGCCCTTTCAGTGCTTCGATAATACCGGCATGCCATTCACTACCGTTTCTTTCCTTTAATTTGAAATGCTGTAAAAGCGCCTCGCGCTTAACCGGGTCTGCCGCCCATTGTGCGAGGGTTGCTTTCATCTCCTCTGGTGAGTCGAAGGAATGTATGGGTGAGGAGTTGCCCGGTATGTAAAGCAACGTTCGGTGAATAGTCTTACCGTTTTTGACTTCCCCTTTTTTGTCGGTAATGACCATGATGTCGGTCGATGGGTAACGGCCAATTGTGAGTAAACCTGTCTCCACATCCGGATCCCGAGAGGGCGGTTTCAGCAAGCTTTCCATTGGGGTGTCGGCCCACGCAGGCTGATTCGGATCAAGCCCGATACCGCGCATCAATAGTTGTTTGTCTTTATCGGCGAGCGTGCCTTCCTGTGTTTGGGCGTGCGCAGCCTTTACTAACGAGGCCTTGACGAGGGTCGGATATTTCGCGCTGTTTTTGTCCCAGAAGTCATTCAGGAACTCAGTGTGAGACCTTTGAAAGTCAGAGTTTTTAATCGCGCTCTTGAGATCGTCGACCGAAAAGGGGAGCTGGGTTGCTGGGCTATAGATGTCAGGTTTGGAGGGGGCAGAGACGTACACGCCCTGGTAGGTATGAGTGACATGCGCGGACTCCCTGCCTGGGTTAGCGCGGCTACCAAAATCAGAGATGGTCGATACGACACTCTCCAATTTGTCGACCAATTTGATATCCGGGCCACCCCTGTAGTAAGGGACGTGAGTGCGCCCGGCCCCTGGGATATTTTGTGAGTTCTGAATAAAGGCCTGGGTCAGACTGATTTTGCTGACGATTTGTGCCGGGTACGGTTTGCCTGCATTTGTGTTGTATTTGTAAGTCACGATAAACGTAGTGTTGGGGTCGATATCCACCCCCCATTTTTCTTTGACGAGTTCTTTGACGGTTGTTGCGGCGTCCCGATTCACATCCTTGAACGACCGCGCGACTTGTTGAACATAGTCATCAACGTCAATATTTGTTCCAAGGTCGACAGGCGCGGGTTCTTTTGAGTGGCGCGATATTTCTTTACCTTCAGGCCTGCGGGGCGCATGCGTGTAGACCTTGTCCCCTGACGGCGACTCGGGGTCAGGTACCACGTCTTCGACTAATTCGTTTTCTATGGCGTCATCGCGGATTTTCAAGGTCTGACTTGGACTTATTGAGAGTTGGTGAGGTTGCGATTGCACGGCTGAAGAGCTGTGTTGTCCAGGACGACCGTGGCCATCTGCGCCTGCCCCCCGGGCCGATTCTTTCGACGGGGCATCATCAGTTGATAATTTGTTATTTGGTGCCGCGTGACTTTTCTGCTCCAAAACGAGAGGCGGTGCGGAGGTGATTTGCAGGGGAGTGATCGTGCTCAACTTTTCGGCTCTTGTGCAGTTAAGGGCTAGATGGGTGGCTGAGTGAGTACGAAGAGTTCCCGGTCAAGCCTGAAAAACGGCTATACGCATGTATGACTTGTTACCTGTTTGGCAAATATCCATCGTGGTGGTTGACGGTGAGAGGCTCCAGGGCTGTGGCCGTTTGCCGCAGTTTCGCTGTCCGTCGCTTTGCTTCGTTTATACTCGTGCCGATCCGCCTGCAGCGCTCACCGGGAGAGCTCATGCTCGCCGCCGTAAAACTTACTTCCGCCACACGCCAGAACCTCTGGCGCCTGACGTTCATCCGTACCCTGGTACTGGCCGCACAGGCCGGCTCCGTCGGGCTTGCCTATTGGTTCGACCTGCTGCCGCTGCCGTGGCTGCAACTGGGTGTGACCCTGGCGTTTTCCACGGTGCTGTGCGCGTTCACCGCCATCCGTTTGCGCACTACGTGGCCGGTGACCGAGTTGGAATATGCGCTCCAGTTGGCCTGCGACCTGTTTATCCACAGTGTTTTGCTGTATTTCTCCGGTGGTTCCACCAACCCGTTCGTTTCGTATTACCTGGTGCCACTGACCATCGCCGCCGTGACCTTGCCATGGCGCTACTCGGTGGTGCTGTCGGGCATTGCGCTGACGCTCTATACCTTGCTGCTCGCGCAATTCTATCCGCTGCAAACCTTTCCCATCGCCCGCGAAAACCTGCAGATCTACGGGATGTGGCTGAGCTTTGCGCTGTCTGCGGCGGTGATTACGTTCTTCGCTGCACGCATGGCCGAAGAGCTGCGCCGCCAGGAAGAGCTGCGCGCTATTCGCCGCGAAGAAGGCCTGCGCGACCAGCAATTACTGGCCGTCGCCACCCAGGCCGCCGGCGCCGCCCACGAATTGGGCACACCACTGGCGACCATGAGCGTGCTGCTTAACGAGATGACCCAAGACCATCACGACCCAGTGCTGCAAGAAGACCTCGGTGTGTTGCGCGAACAGGTCAAGCAGTGCAAGCAGACCTTGCAGCAACTGGTGCGCGCCGCCGAAGCCAATCGCCGCCTGGCGGTAGATATGCAGGACGTGACCCAGTGGCTCGATGAGGCCCTGAACCGCTGGCACCTGATGCGTCCCGAAGCCAGCTACCGCTTCAACCTGCTGGGGCAGGGCACGGTGCCGCGCATGGCGCCGCCGCCGGACCTGACCCAGGCCTTGCTCAACCTGCTGAACAACGCCGCCGACGCCTGCCCCGAAGGCCTGGGCGTACAGCTGGACTGGGACGCCGAAAACGTCACCATCAGTATTCGTGACCACGGCGCCGGCGTGCCGCTGGCCATTGCCGAGCAGATCGGCAAACCGTTCTTTACCACCAAGGGCAAAGGCTTCGGCCTCGGCCTGTTTTTGAGCAAGGCCAGCGTGACCCGCGCGGGCGGCTCAGTGAAGCTCTATAGTCATGAGGAAGGTGGCACGCTCACCGAGCTGCGCCTGCCCCGTGTCGCACGAGGAGATATCGATGAGTGACGAGATCCAAGTCGAAGGCGAAGAACTGCCGCACCTGTTGCTGGTAGATGACGACGCCACCTTTACCCGCGTAATGGCGCGCGCCATGAGCCGTCGTGGCTTTCGCGTGAGCACCGCAGGTTCGGCTGAAGAAGGCCTGACCATCGCCCAGGCCGACCTGCCGGACTACGCCGCGCTCGACCTGAAAATGGACGGCGACTCCGGCCTGGTGCTGCTGCCCAAGCTGCTGGAGCTGGACCCGGAAATGCGCGTGGTGATCCTCACCGGTTATTCCAGCATCGCCACTGCCGTCGAGGCCATCAAGCGCGGCGCCTGCAACTACCTGTGCAAGCCGGCGGATGCCGACGACGTGCTGGCTGCCTTGCTCTCCGAGCACGCCGACCTCGACACCCTGGTGCCGGAAAACCCGATGTCGGTGGACCGCCTGCAGTGGGAACACATCCAGCGCGTGCTCACCGAGCACGAAGGCAATATCTCCGCTACTGCCCGCGCGTTGGGCATGCACCGACGTACCCTGCAACGCAAGTTGCAGAAACGCCCGGTACGGCGCTGAACAAAGTCTGAACAATCCGCTTCAGGCCGCACGGAGCCCTGAACCGATCGTCTATGATCGGTTCAAACGCCTGTCACATTTTCTTACAGAGCCTGAACGATGAATCAGAACGCTGAGTATTCCGCGGTCAACGACGCGGTGCATGGGCACTTCCTGCGCCGAACGTGGGCGATGATCACACCCTATTGGCGCAGTGAAGAGAAGGGCAAGGCCTGGTTGTTGCTGGCTGTGGTGGTTGGTCTGACGCTGTTCAGTGTCGCGATTTCCGTGTGGCTCAACCACTGGTACAAGGATTTCTATAACGCCCTGGAAAAAAAGGACACTGCGGCTTTTTGGCAGCAGATCATCTATTTCTGCGGCATCGCTGCAGTGGCTATTCTCGGCGCGGTCTACCGCCTTTATCTGACCCAGATGTTGACCATTCGCTGGCGCGCGTGGCTTACCGAAAAGCACTTTGCACGCTGGCTTAACAACAAGAACTACTACCAGTTGGAGCAGGGCGGCTACACCGATAACCCGGACCAGCGGATTTCCGAAGACCTCAATAGCTTTACCTTGAACACGTTAACGCTGGGTTTGGGCCTGTTGCGCAATGTGGTCAGTCTGGTGTCGTTCTCGATTATCTTGTGGGGCGTGTCGGGCAGCATCGAAGTGTTCGGTATCACCATCCCCGGCTACATGTTCTGGTGCGCATTGCTGTATGCCGCCGTCGGCAGTTGGCTGACGCACCTGATCGGCCGTCGTTTGATCGGCTTGAGCAACCAGCAGCAACGGTTCGAAGCAGACTTGCGTTTCTCCATGGTGCGCGTGCGGGAAAATGCCGAAAGCATTGCTTTGTACAATGGCGAGTCAAACGAAAATCAACGTTTGAGTGCGCGGTTCGGCAAGGTCTGGCACAACTTTTGGGACATCATGAAAGTGTCCAAGCGCCTGACATTCTTCACCGCAGGCTATGAGCAGATCGCGATTGTCTTTGCGTTTATCGTGGCGGCACCGCGCTATTTCGCCGGCAAGATCGAACTGGGTGAGCTGATGCAAATCAACTCGGCATTCGGCAATGTGCAGGGCAATTTCAGCTGGTTTATCACCGCTTACTCCGACCTCGCCAGCTGGCGTGCCAGCAGTGACCGTCTGCTGAGTTTCCATGAGGCCATGAGCCGCAACGAGCAACGTGCTCCGGCCATCGATGTGCGCCCGCACGGCGAGCAACTGGTGGTCAAAGACCTGGGCATGGACCTGGCCGACGGTCGCCACCTGCTCACTGACGCCGACATGACGGTAGAGCCTGGGCAGCGCGTGATGCTCAGTGGGCGTTCCGGTAGCGGTAAAAGTACGTTACTGCGCGCCATGGGCAACTTGTGGCCGGCGGGCCATGGCAGCATTCGCCTGCCGGCGGCGCGTTATCTGTTCCTGCCGCAAAAGCCTTACTTGCCGATTGGCAGCCTGAAGGCCGTGTTGAGTTACCCACAAGACGACAGCACCTACCCGGCCGAACGTTATGCACAGGTCCTGGAAACCTGCCGCTTGCCCCATCTGGTCAGCCGTCTGGATGAGGCCAACCACTGGCAGCGCATGCTCTCACCCGGTGAGCAGCAGCGCCTGGCCTTTGCTCGCGCCTTGTTGTTCGCGCCGCAATGGCTGTACATGGACGAAGCCACCTCGGCCATGGATGAAGAGGATGAGGCGAACTTGTATCAAGCGTTGATCGATGAACTGCCGGGGCTGAGCATCGTCAGTGTCGGCCATCGCAGCAGCCTCAAGCGCTTCCATGGGCGGCATGTGCGGATTGAGGGTGGGCTGTTGCAGGAGCAACCCGTCTCCTGAGGTCGAACTCGATCAAAATGTGGGAGCGGGCTTGCTCGCGAATGCGGTACATCAGTAACAATCAAGCTGCCTGACCCACCGCCATCGCAGGCAAGCCAGCTCCCACACTTATTTGTGGCAGACCTGAATCCTGTGCACGCGGCAGTTCAAGTGTGGGAGCGGGCTTGCTCGCGAATGCGGTGTATCAGCAGTAGATAAGCTACCTGACCCACCGCCATTCGCAGGCAAGCCAGCTCCCACACTCATTTGTGCCAGACCTGAATCCTGTGCCCACCACCTTTCAACTGTGGGAGCGGGCTTGCCCGCGAATGCGGTGTATCAGCAGTAGATAAGCTACCTGACCCACCGCCATTCGCAGGCAAGCCAGCTCCAACGCTTATTTGTGGCAGACCTGAATCCTGTGTCCACCACCCTTCAACTGTGGGAGCGGGCTTGCTCGCGAATGCGGTCTGTCAGTTGCAGTTGTTTTGACTGATCCACCGCTTTCGCGAGCAAGCCCGCTCCCACAGTGGATCTCCACTGTTCTGGAGAGTGAGCACCCACAAAAAAGCCCGGCTGATCATCGATCAGCCGGGCTTTTTAGTGCTTGAAAATTACTTACTTCTTCAAGCCGTAATGCTCATCCAGCATGCCTGGGGCGTTCGGCGTTTTTGGCGCGTAGTCCCGTGGTGGCTCCTGGTTTTCCCGCGGTGGCGTCAAGCGCTCCCGTGGGGCTTGCGGTGCATCGGAATGCAGCGCGGCCAGCAGGCGCTGGCGGGTGATGTCGTCGAGGGCGAGGCGGTTGGCGCCATCGGCGAGATGATCCTGTACTTCCTGGTAGCTCTGAGTGAGCTTCTTGACCAGGGTCGCGGTGCTGTTGAAGTGGGTAACAACCTCGTTCTGATAACTGTCAAAACGTTCCTGAATGTCATCCAGCTGACGCTGCGTGCGGTTAGGCGCGGCATTCGGCAGCAAGCGGGCAACCAGGAATCCAATGGCGACACCGGCAACCAGGGCAAGAGTCGGCAACAACCAAACTAAGAGCGAGTGTTCCACGAGTCCTTCCTCTATAAACGGCTTTGCTTTACGTTAACGGCTCAAACCTGCGCTGTATACCGCGATTAAGCTCGCAATGATGCCATGCACAGACTTTTAGCTAGACGAGTCGACCCTTTGAGAGGTCACGGAGTTCATTCCTTGCTCATGCGTGAAACCCCCGTTTTGATCGCTGGCCCGGTAGGCCAATTGGAAGCCTTGTACCTGGATCACCCCGAGCCACGTGGCCTGGCGCTGATCTGCCACCCTAACCCGGTGCAAGGTGGCACCATGCTCAATAAAGTCGTTTCGACCCTGCAGCGTACTGCCCGCGATGCTGGTTTGATTACTTTACGTTTCAATTACCGTGGCGTCGGCGCGAGCGCCGGTACTCACGACATGGCCACCGGTGAAGTGGACGATGCCGAAGCGGCGGCCACCTGGTTGCGGGAAAAACACCCTGAACTGCCGATTACCCTGCTCGGCTTTTCCTTCGGCGGCTACGTCGCGGCCAGCCTCGGCGGCCGCCTGGAAGCCAAGGGCGAAAAGCTTGCGCACCTGTTCATGGTCGCCGCCGCGGTGATGCGCCTGCGTGATACCGACGTGCTGCCCCAAGGCTGCCCATTGACCCTGATCCAGCCGGAAACCGATGAAGTGGTCGACCCGCAGCTGGTCTACGATTGGTCCGCCGACCTCAAACGCCCCCATGAGCTGCTGAAAGTGGCAGAATGCGGACACTTTTTTCATGGCAAGCTCACCGATCTCAAGGATCTGGTGCTGCCGCGCCTCTCGAATTGATAGCAGTCTGATAAGCGATTACCCATGACGACTCGTACCCGTATCCTCACCGGCATCACTACCACCGGCACGCCGCACCTGGGCAACTACGCCGGTGCGATCCGCCCGGCGATCCTCGCCAGCCAGGACGCGAATGCCGATTCCTTCTACTTCCTGGCCGACTACCACGCCCTGATCAAGTGCGATGACCCGCAGCGCATCCAGCGCTCGCGCATGGAAATCGCCGCGACCTGGCTGGCCGGTGGCCTGGATGTGAACCGGGTAACCTTCTATCGCCAGTCCGACATCCCGGAAATCCCCGAGCTGACCTGGCTGCTGACCTGCGTTGCCGCCAAGGGCCTGCTCAACCGCGCCCACGCCTACAAGGCCTCGGTGGACAAGAACGTCGAAAGCGGTGAAGACCCGGACGCGGGCATCAGCATGGGCCTGTACAGCTACCCGGTGCTGATGGCGGCGGACATCCTGATGTTCAACGCGCATAAAGTGCCGGTGGGCCGCGACCAGATCCAGCACGTGGAAATGGCCCGCGACATCGGCCAGCGTTTCAACCACCTGTTCGGCAACGGCAAAGAATTCTTCACCATGCCCGAGGCGTTGATCGAAGAAAGCGTCGCCACCTTGCCGGGCCTGGACGGCCGCAAGATGTCCAAGAGCTACGACAACACCATCCCGTTGTTCACCAGCGCCAAGGACATGAAGGACGCCATCTCGCGGATCGTCACCGACTCGCGTGCGCCCGGCGAAGCCAAGGACCCGGACAACTCGCACCTGTTTACCTTGTTCCAGGCATTTGCCAGCAAGGCTCAGGAACAAGAGTTCCGCGCCGAGCTGCTGCAAGGCCTGGGCTGGGGCGAGGCGAAGAACCGCCTGTTCCAACTGCTCGACAGCCAACTGAGCGAGCCGCGCGAGCGTTACCACCAGTTGATGTCGCGCCCCTCGGACATGGAAGACCTGCTGCTGATCGGCGCCAAGAAAGCCCGCGCCGTGGCCGCACCGTTCCTTGCCGAGCTGCGTGAAGCCGTGGGCCTGCGCTCGTTCGTCAACCAGGCCGCCGCGCCGGTGGCGGCCAAGAAGAAAGCCGCGAAAGCTGCGCGCTTTGTGAGCTTTCGTGAAGACGACGGCAGCTTCCGCTTCCGTCTGCTGTCGGCCGAGGGCGAGCAATTGCTGTTGTCGCGCAATTTTGCCGACGGCAAAACAGCGGGCGCAGTGACCAAGCAACTGCAAAACGGCGACGCGCTGGATCTACGTACTGAGGCCACAGGCTTCAGCGTATGGCTGGACGGTGCTGCCGTGGCTGATAGCGCTGGCTTTGCCGACGAAACGTCACGCGATGCAGCCATCGCCGCCTTGCGCGTTGCGTTGACCCCCATCGAGGATTAACCCGACCAAGGGTTGATTGCCATTATTCAGGGCCGTCGTTACAGTGACGGCCCGTTTTTGTTGCCTTGCTAACGAAATTATGACGCCCCTAGAACGATATCAAGCTGATCTGAAACGCCCTGAGTTCTTCCATGACGCGGCCCAGGAAAATGCGGTGCGTCATTTGCAGCGCCTGTACGACGACCTGGTCGCGGCCTCGCACAACAAGCCAGGGATGTTCAGCAAGCTGTTTGGCAAGAAAGACCACACGCCGGTCAAAGGCCTGTACTTCTGGGGTGGTGTGGGCCGCGGCAAGACCTACCTGGTCGACACCTTCTTCGAAGCACTGCCCTTTAAGGAAAAGGTGCGTACGCACTTCCACCGCTTCATGAAGCGTGTGCACGAAGAGATGAAGACGCTGCCGGGCGAGAAAAACCCGCTGACCATTATCGCCAAGCGCTTCTCCGACGAAGCGCGGGTCATCTGCTTCGATGAATTCTTCGTCTCCGACATCACCGACGCCATGATCCTCGGCACCTTGATGGAAGAGCTGTTCAAGAACGGCGTGACCCTGGTCGCGACCTCGAACATCGTGCCCGACGGCTTGTACAAGGACGGCCTGCAACGTGCTCGCTTCCTGCCGGCCATCGCGCTGATCAAGCAGAACACCGAGATCGTCAACGTCGACAGCGGTGTCGACTACCGTTTGCGTCACCTTGAGCAGGCCGAGCTGTTCCACTTCCCGCTGAACGAAGCGGCGCATGAAAGCCTGAAAAAGAGCTTCCGCGCGCTGACGCCGGAATGCACCCAGGCGGTGGAAAACGACAAGCTGATGATCGAGAACCGCGAAATCATCGCCCTGCGTACCTGCGATGACGTGGCCTGGTTCGAATTCCGCCAGCTGTGCGACGGCCCACGTAGCCAGAACGACTACATCGAGTTGGGCAAGATCTTCCACGCGGTGATCTTGAGCGGCGTGGAGCAGATGAGCGTTACTACCGATGACATCGCGCGGCGGTTCATCAACATGGTCGACGAGTTCTACGACCGTAACGTGAAGCTGATCATCTCGGCGGAAGTCGAGCTCAAGGACCTCTACACGGGCGGTCGCTTGAACTTCGAATTCCAGCGCACCCTGAGCCGCTTGCTGGAAATGCAATCCCACGAGTTCCTGTCGCGTGGGCACAAGCCTTAAAAGCAACCCAGATCAAATGTGGGAGCGGGCTTGCTCGCGAATGCGGTGGATCAGTTAAAGATGCATTGACTGACACACTGCATTCGCGAGCAAGCCCGCTCCCACATTTTTTACCGTGTTGAGTCTGGCTTACGCGGCTTGCTGGAACTGTTGGCGGTACTGGTTCGGCGACAGCTCGGTGTGCTGCCTGAACAGCCGCGCAAAGAAGCTTGCATCGTCGTAACCCACTTCATAGCTGATGGTCTTGATGCTCTTGCGACTGCCCGAGAGCAGGCCTTTGGCCGTCTCGATGCGCAGCCTTTGCAGGTAATGCAGCGGCTTGTCACCCGTGGCCGTCTGGAAGCGGCGCATGAAGTTGCGAATGCTCATGCCGTGTTCCCGGGCGACGTCTTCGAAGCGGAACTTGTCGGCAAAGTGCTCTTCCAGCCAGTGCTGGATTTGCAGGATGATCACATCCTGGTGCAGCTTCTGCCCGCCAAAACCGATGCGCCCTGGCGCGTAGTTGCGCTGCACTTCGTAAAGGATGTCGCGGGCCACCGCCTGGGCGATGTTGGCGCCGCAGAAGCGTTCGATCAGGTAGATGTAAAGGTCACACGCCGAGGTGGTGCCGCCGGCGCAGTACAGGTTGTCGGCGTCGGTGAGGTGCTTGTCCTGGTTGAGCTGCACCTTGGGGAAACGCTCGCTGAAGGCGTTGAAGAAGCGCCAGTAAGTGGTTGCCTCTTTACCATCGAGCAGCCCGGCTTCGGCAAGCCAGAACACTCCGGTGGCTTCGCCGCACAGCACCGCGCCACGCGCATGTTGCTCGCGCAACCACGGCAGCACTTGCGGGTAGCGGCTGCACAGGGCTTCGAAGTCATCCCAGAAGGCCGGCAACACGATGATGTCGGCGTTTTCCAGGCCGCCGTCCACCGGCATGATCACATCGCTGAAGCTGCGTACCGACTGCCCGTCAGGGCTTACCAGTCGCGTTTCGAATGCCGGGGTCAGGCCCAGGCCTTGCTGTTTGCCATAACGCAGGCTGGCGAGGTGGAAGAAATCCTTGGCTTGCATGAGGGTGGAAGCGAATACCCGATCAATGGCCAAAATGCTGACGCGCCGCAAGGGCGTGGAGATTTGGTTAGACATAATTTCATTTATTCTTATAGGGGAAAGTGGTCACCAGACGGCTGGATCGTCTTATTTTTTGTCGCATGTGTCCAGTGTCCTGTGACGCCTTCGCGGCATAGGCTCTGTGGTCTGGTCTTTGTCCGACAATCCACGCAGGTGACCCATGATCCCCAGAACCTTGTTCAGCTCGGAGCACGAACTCTTCCGCGAAAGCGTGCGCACCTTCCTTGAAAAACACGCTGCGCCGTTCCACGGGCAGTGGGAAAAGCAGGGTTACATCGACCGTAATCTGTGGAGCAGGGCGGGGGAGGCGGGGATGCTGTGTTCCCACCTGCCGGAGGAATACGGCGGGCTGGGCGCGGACTTTTTGTACAGCGCGGTAGTGATCGAAGAGATCAGTCGCTTGGGCCTTACCGGCATCGGCTTCTCCCTGCATTCGGACATCGTCGCACCTTACATCCTGCACTACGGCAGTGAAGCGCTGAAGCACAAGTACCTGCCCAAATTGATCTCTGGCGAGATGGTCACGGCCATCGCCATGACCGAGCCGGGTGCCGGTTCTGACCTGCAAGGTGTGAAGACCACCGCCGTGCTGGATGGCGATGAGTATGTGATCAACGGCTCCAAGACCTTTATCACCAATGGCTACCTCGCCGAGTTGGTGATCGTGGTGGCCAAGACCGACCCCAAGGCCGGCGCCAAGGGCACCAGCCTGTTTCTGGTGGAAGCCGACACGCCGGGCTTCGACAAGGGCAAGCGCCTGGAGAAGGTGGGCATGAAGGCCCAGGACACTTCGGAGCTGTTCTTTCAGGATGTACGCGTGCCCAAGGAAAACCTGCTGGGTCAGGCAGGCATGGGCTTCGCCTACTTGATGCAGGAGCTGCCTCAGGAGCGGCTGACCGTGGCGATTGGCGCGCTGTCATCCGCCGAAGCTGCGCTGCAGTGGACCCTGGACTACACCCGCGAGCGCAAGGCGTTCGGCAAAGCGATTGCCGACTTTCAGAATACTCGCTTCAAGCTGGCGGAGATGGCCACCGAGATTCAGATCGGCCGCGTGTTTGTCGATAAATGCATGGCGCTGCACCTGGAAGGCAAGCTCGACGTGCCCACCGCTGCGATGGCCAAGTACTGGGCCACCGACCTGCAATGCAAAGTGCTCGATGAGTGCGTGCAGTTGCACGGTGGCTACGGCTTCATGTGGGAATACCCGATTGCGCGGGCCTGGGCGGATGCGCGGGTGCAGCGCATTTATGCGGGGACCAATGAGATCATGAAGGAGATTATTGCGCGGGCGCTTTGATGGTCTTGTGGTGCTGTTTAAGGGCCCATCGCAGGCAAGCCAGCTCCCACATTTGAAGGTATTCACAATTCAAAATGTGGGAGCTGGCTTGCCTGCGATAGCTATCTACAAATCAATCAAGGCGCTGGGTTCGGATGATCCTTCTGAATCGCCTCAATCCCATCCAGAACCTCTTTGGACAGTTCCAGGTCAGCACTGGCAATGTTGCTGTCCAATTGCTCCAGGCTCGTGGCGCCAATAATATTGCTGGTCACAAACGGCTGTTGCGTCACAAACGCCAGGGCCATCTGCGCCGGGTCCAGGCCATGTTCCCGCGCCAGGGCCACATAACGGCTGCACGCGGCTTCCGACTGCGGGTTGAAGTAGCGGCTGAAACGGCTGTACTCGGTCAGGCGCGCCTTGGCCGGGCGTGCGCCATTTTCGTATTTGCCGCTGAGCATGCCGAAGGCCAGCGGTGAATAGGCCAGCAAGCCGCATTGCTCGCGAATCGCCACTTCCGCCAAACCCACCTCAAAGCTGCGGTTGAGCAGGTTGTAGGGGTTCTGGATCGACACGGCGCGGGTCCAGCCACGGGCTTCGGCCAAGGCCAGGAACTTCATGGTGCCCCATGGGGTTTCGTTGGACAGGCCGATATGGCGGATCTTGCCGGCCTTGACCTGTTCGTCCAGCGCTTCGAGGGTTTCTTCCAGCGGGGTCAGGTCGTCTTCGTCCTTGTGCTTGTAGCTCAGTTGGCCAAAGAAGTTGGTGCTGCGCTCCGGCCAGTGCAGCTGGTAGAGGTCGATCCAGTCGGTTTGCAGGCGCTTGAGGCTGGCATCCAGGGCTTCGACGATGTGCTTGCGGTTGTGGCGCAGGTGGCCGTCGCGGATGTAGTCGATGGTATTGCCGGGGCCGGCGATCTTGCTGGCGAGGATCCAGTCGGCACGGTCGCCGCGGCTTTTGAAGTAATTTCCGATATAACGCTCGGTGGTGGCATAGGTGTCGGCTTTAGGCGGCACCGGGTACATTTCGGCGGTGTCGAGGAAGTTGATCCCTGCGGCCTTGGCCCGTTCGATCTGTGCGAAGGCCTCTGCCTCGCTGTTCTGCTCACCCCAGGTCATGGTGCCCAAGGCGATCGCGCTTACGTTCAGATCGGTGCGGCCCAGCTGTCGATAATCCATCGGGTACTCCTTCGGGGGAAAACAATCATAAAAGCAGGTTGAATTTTTTTTCGCAATCTGCATAATTGCCCACCTCTTTCTGCAGTGGAAGTGATGCGCCGCCTGCCGAAGAATCTTGCCGTTGAACGGACGCGCCGACCCGAGCCCCCGATAGCGTCTGTATCCGGCTGCCTTTGACTTGTCAAAGTACGCACTATTCAGTAAGATCCGCCGTCTAATTTACAGGGCGGCCCCTGAGGCTATTAAAGAATGACAACTTTTACTGCAAAACCGGAAACAGTTCAGCGCGACTGGTTTGTCGTCGACGCCGCTGGTCAGACCCTGGGTCGTCTGGCCACTGAAGTCGCCAGCCGTCTGCGTGGCAAGCACAAGCCTGAGTACACCCCTCACGTTGACACCGGTGACTACATTGTCATCATCAACGCCGAGCAGGTACGTGTTACCGGCAACAAAGCGCAAGACAAAATGTACTACCGTCACTCCGGTTTCCCAGGCGGTATCAAGTCTTCGAACTTCGAAGGCCTGATCTCCAAGAAGCCTGAAGCCCCGATCGAAATCGCGGTCAAAGGTATGCTGCCTAAGGGCCCACTGGGTCGCGATATGTTTCGCAAGCTGAAAGTCTATGCGGGCGCTGTACACCCTCATGCTGCTCAGCAGCCCCAAGAACTGAAGTTTTAACGGAATAGTTCATTATGTCGGCGACTCAAAATTACGGCACTGGCCGTCGCAAAACCGCTACCGCTCGCGTTTTCCTGCGTCCGGGTACTGGTAACATCTCGATCAACAACCGCACTCTGGAAAATTTCTTCGGTCGCGAAACTGCCCGCATGGTAGTTCGTCAGCCGCTGGAACTGACCGAGACTGTTGAAAAGTTCGACATCTACGTCACCGTTATCGGTGGCGGTGTAAGTGGTCAAGCTGGCGCAATCCGCCACGGTATCACTCGCGCTCTGATGCAGTACGACGAAACCCTGCGTGGCGCTCTGCGCAAAGCTGGCTTCGTAACTCGCGATGCTCGTGAAGTTGAACGTAAGAAAGTCGGTCTGCGTAAAGCGCGTAAGCGTCCGCAGTACTCGAAGCGTTAATTCGCTTTACGTTCCACAAAAACGCCCAACTCCTCACGGAGCTGGGCGTTTTTTATTGCCTGCGATTTATGCATAAATTTCACCGTGACAACTTGCCACATCCGTAGACCCCCTATACTACAAGGCCTGGAGGCTGAGCCCTGGGCAATTCCCTTGTCATACGTGGGGCTTTTCATTACCATCCGACAAAATTTTTATAAGTAAAGATTCAACACTTAGTAGACGCCTGATTTAACAGGCCAAAAAGCTGATGGGAGAGGACTGAATGAGCAATGACGGCGTGAATGCAGGCCGGCGTCGCTTCTTGGTAGCAGCCACATCCGTGGTGGGTGCTGCAGGAGCGGTGGGGGCTGCGGTCCCGTTCGTGGGGTCATGGTTTCCCAGTGCCAAGGCGAAAGCCGCAGGTGCACCGGTGAAGGTGAATGTCAGCAAGATCGACCCAGGCCAGCAGATGATTGCTGAGTGGCGCGGTCAGCCGGTCTTCATCGTTCGTCGTACTGAGGAGATCCTGGGGAATCTGAAGAAAATCGAAGGTCAGCTATCTGACCCCGACTCTAAGAACTCCGACCAGCCCGCCTACGTCGATAAGGAAATCCGTTCGATCAAGCCAGAGATCCTGCTGCTGATCGGTATCTGCACCCACTTGGGTTGCTCGCCTACCTTCCGCCCGGAAGTTGCTCCTGCCGACCTTGGCAAGGATTGGGTCGGTGGCTACTTCTGCCCTTGCCACGGCTCCCACTACGACCTCGCCGGTCGCGTCTACAAGTCACAACCCGCACCACTGAACCTGCCAGTGCCGCCACATCACTACGAGACTGACAGTGTCATTGTCATTGGCGTCGACGAGGGGGAGAAAGCCTGATGAGCAAGTTCATGGATTGGGTGGATGCGCGCTTCCCCGCCACTAAAATGTGGGAAGACCATCTCAGCAAATATTACGCTCCAAAAAACTTCAACTTCTTCTACTTCTTCGGCTCGCTGGCATTGCTGGTGCTGGTCAACCAGATCGTCACCGGTGTGTGGCTGACGATGAGCTACACGCCGTCGGCGGAGGAGGCGTTCGCCTCCGTCGAGTACATCATGCGTGACGTCGAGTACGGCTCGATCCTGCGTCTGCTGCACTCCACCGGCGCATCGGCGTTCTTCATCGTCGTGTATATGCACATGTTCCGGGGCCTGCTCTACGGTTCATACCAGAAGCCACGCGAGCTGGTGTGGGTGTTTGGCATGCTGATCTACCTGGCGTTGATGGCCGAGGCCTTCATGGGCTACCTGCTGCCGTGGGGCCAGATGTCGTACTGGGGCGCCCAGGTGATCATCTCGCTGTTTGGTGCTATCCCGGTGATCGGCAACGACCTGACCCAGTGGATTCGTGGTGACTACCTGATCTCCGGCATCACCCTGAACCGCTTCTTCGCCCTGCACGTGGTGGCACTGCCCATCGTGATTCTGGGCCTGGTGGTGCTGCATATCCTGGCGCTGCACGAAGTGGGTTCCAACAACCCCGATGGTGTGGACATCAAGAAGCACAAAGACGAAAACGGCATCCCGCTGGATGGCATTCCGTTCCACCCGTACTACACCGTCAAAGACATTGTCGGCGTGGTGGTCTTCCTGTTCATCTTCTGCTCGATCGTGTTCTTTTTCCCGGAGATGGGCGGTTATTTCCTGGAGAAGCCGAACTTCGAACAGGCCAACGCCTTCAAGACGCCAGAGCACATTGCGCCGGTCTGGTACTTCACGCCGTTTTACGCGATCTTGCGGGCTATCCCCGACAAGCTCATGGGCGTAATGGCCATGGGCGCGTCGATTGCGCTGCTGTTCGTACTGCCGTGGCTCGACCGCAGCCCGGTCAAGTCGATGCGCTACAAAGGCTGGCTGAGCAAGATCTGGCTGTGGGTGTTCTGCATTGCATTCGTGATCCTGGGCGTATTGGGCGTATTGGCGCCGACCCCTGAGCGCACGCTGCTGTCGCAGGTCTGCACCTTCCTGTACTTCGCCTACTTCATTCTGATGCCGTTCTACACCCGGCTCGAGAAGACCAAACCGGTTCCGGAAAGGGTGACTGGCTGATGAAAAAGTTATTCGTTGCTTTGATCCTTGCGGCGCTGCCGCTACTGTCCTTCGCGGCCGAGCACGGCGCGGAGCTGGAAAAAGTCGATATCGACGTGTCTGACAAGGCCGCCATGCAAGATGGCCTGCGTACGTTCACCAACTACTGCATGGGCTGCCACAGCGCCAAGTTCCAGCGTTACGAGCGGGTTGCCGATGACCTGGGCATTCCCCATGAGGTGATGCTCAGCCACGCCGTGTTCACGGGCGCCAAGATCGGCGACCACATGAACATCGGCATGCAGCCGGCAGATGCCAAGGCCTGGTTCGGCGCGGCGCCGCCCGACCTGACCCTGGTGGCGCGCGTGCGCGGTACCGATTGGCTGTATGGCTACCTCAAATCCTTCTACGAAGACCCGGCGCGCCCTTACGGTGTGAACAACAAAGTCTTCCCGAACGTCGGCATGCCTAACGTTCTGGTCGGCCTGCAGGGTCGCCAAGTGGTAGGATGCAAGCAGGTTCAGGTCGTTGAAGACGGCAAGAAGCAATATGATCCGCTGACCGGCACGCCTCTGACACACGAAGCGTGCGATCAACTGACCATCGTGCCCAAGACCGGTACGCTGAACGAAGAGCAGTTCGACGAGAAGGTCAAGAATCTGGTGACCTTCCTGGCCTACTCGGCCAACCCGGTCAAATTGCAGCATCAGCGCATCGGTACGTATGTGTTGCTGTACCTGGCCTTCTTCTTCGTGTTTGCTTATCTGCTCAAACGCGAATACTGGAAGGATGTGCATTGATCCAACCGTAAGCAATTGCTGTTAATCTTGCGCGCCCAGCGGCATCTCTGAATACGTAGCGGTCTGGTTGAACCAGGCACTACAGGGATGCTCTCTGGGCGCGCTCGTTTTTGAGCTTTCCATAATTTCAACAAGCGAGGAGGACCGCCATGGGCGTGACCAATCGGTTGGCCTGTTACTCCGACCCCGCCGACCACTATTCCCACCGAGTACGCATCGTGCTCGCAGAGAAGGGTGTCAGCGCCGAGATCATCAGTGTGGAGGCAGGTCGTCATCCGCCGAAACTGATCGAAGTGAACCCTTACGGCAGCTTGCCCACCCTGGTCGATCGTGACCTGGCGTTGTGGGAGTCAACCGTGGTGATGGAATACCTGGATGAGCGTTACCCGCATCCACCTTTGCTGCCGGTGTATCCGGTGGCGCGTGCCAACAGCCGCCTGCTGATCCATCGGATCCAGCGTGACTGGTGCGGGCTGGTGGATGTGATCCTGGATACACGCAGTAAAGAAGCCGTTCGTGTGCAAGCGCGCAAGGAATTGCGCGAGAGCCTGACCGGCGTTTCGCCGCTGTTCGCCGACAAGCCTTTTTTCCTCAGTGAGGAACAAAGCTTGGTGGATTGCTGCCTATTACCCATACTCTGGCGCTTGCCGATCCTGGGCATTGAACTGCCACGGCCGGCCAAGCCGTTGCTTGATTACATGGAGCGCCAGTTTGCGCGTGAGGCTTTCCAGGCGAGTCTGTCTGGTGTCGAACGCGATATGCGCTAAGGCTTAAGGAGCCGCTGATGAACTCCAGTCGACCCTATTTGGTCCGCGCGCTCTATGAGTGGATTGTGGACAACGATTGCACCCCGCACATGCTGGTCAACTCTGAATTTCCCAAGGTTGACGTGCCGCAGGGTTTTGCCAGTGACGGGCAGATCGTACTGAACGTTTCGCCAAGTGCTGTGCGCCACCTGCACATGGACAATGAAGCCGTCAGCTTCGAAGGGCGTTTTGGCGGCGTGCCGCATACGCTGTTCGTGCCGATTGGTGCCATCCTCGGGATCTATGCCCGGGAAAATGGCCAGGGCATGGTGTTTGATCTGGAGTCGCCTTTCGAGGATGACGAAGCGATTGAAGGCGAAGACGGTGATGATGTACCGCCACCGGACTCCGAGCCGCCGCGTCCAAGCGGTCGGCCGAGCCTGAAAGTGGTGAAGTAAGCGGCGTTCACCTTCGTGTGAGCCCTGAAAATGCCTCGGCCTGTGCCGGGGCATTTTTTTGCGTAAAGGATATGGATGAAAGTCGTGTCAGAACGGTGATCGTACAACCGCCATGGGCTATGATGCGGGCTCAAGTTCGCCGAGAAAGATCATTCGTCATGGAAAACGCCAACACCGCCCCTCGTCTTCCCCGCAAGCGCCGCAGCCTTGCCCAGGAATTGGTCACGGTGTTGTCCGAGCAGATCCGCGACGGCCAGCTCAAACGCGGCGACAAGTTGCCCACCGAGTCGGCCATCATGGAAGCCCATGGGGTCAGCCGCACGGTGGTGCGTGAGGCCATCTCACGCTTGCAGGCGGCGGGGCAGGTGGAAACCCGCCACGGTATCGGCACCTTTGTGCTGGACACGCCCAGCCCGAGCGGTTTCCGGATCGACCCGGCCACGGTGGTAACGTTGCGGGATGTGCTGGCGATTCTGGAGTTGCGTATCAGCCTGGAAGTGGAGTCGGCTGGCCTTGCTGCGTTGCGCCGCAGTGACGAACAACTGGCTGCCATGCGCGCAGCCCTCGATGCGCTGAATGAAAGCGCGGCCCACGCAGGGGACGCGGTGGCGTCAGATTTTGCGTTCCACCTGGAAATCGCGCTGTCCACCGGCAACCGCTACTTCACCGACATCATGACCCACCTGGGCACCAGCATCATTCCGCGTACCCGCCTGAATTCGGCGCGTCTGGCCCATGATGACCAGCAGCACTACATGGGCCGCCTGAGCCGCGAACACGAAGAGATTTACGAGGCGATTGCCCGCCAGGATTCGGACGCGGCACGCGCAGCCATGCGCCTGCATCTGACCAACAGCCGTGAGCGGCTGCGCCATGCCCATGAAGAGGCGGAGGCGCAGCGCGGTTAACTGGGCAACCGAGTGGTGTCAGGAGTAAATCGATCCAAGTGTGGGAGCGGGCTTGCTCGCGAATGCGGTGTGTCAGTCTGCACATGCATCAACTAAAACAACGCCTTCGCGAGCAAGCCCGCTCCCACATTTTGACCTCCTTGGCCTGGCGTTTTGTGTTTACTTAATGGGCCGGTTGGTTGGGCTTGTAGTCCTTGAGCAGCAGGTAAGTGCTCCAACCCCACCAATCATTGGTCCAGTGCTTGTCGTTCAGGTCATTCACGTCCTTGCGGCGCAACACCTTGTCACCCTCCATCTTGAACAGCGGCGAAAAGTTGTTCGCCGGGTTCTGCGCCGCATTCAGGTCCGGCACATACAACGGCGCCTTGAAGCTGGCCGGGGAGGGCGCGATACCGCTGATGAAGGTCTCGAAGATCTCATCGGCCGAGGCCTGCACCGCGCGTTTAACCATGGCCCGATTGTCCGCGTCGATCGCATCGAAGTAGCGCTTGTCCCCATACGCTTGCCATTGATCACCTTTGGCATTGCGTACCTTGAGCCCGAACTTGCTGTCTTCGTCGTGCATGAAGCGGCTGATCAGCGAGCCCAGCTCTGCGGGTGTGACCACCGCCGCCAATTGCTTGCGCGGCACGCGCAGGTGGCCGGCAGAAAACAGATCGGTCAAAAAGTGATCGGCAAAGCTGTTCATCGCATACGCCAGTTCCAGCGCCTGGTCGGTGCCGGTCTGGTGCGCGATGACCGCCTGTTGCAGCGCCGCCGTATGGCCGGCCAGGTACGCCGACAGCGCCCATTCGCCAAAGTGGTCGGCGTTGTCTGCGGCCAGCTTCAAGTAGCGCCCCAGTGGAATCAGCGCCGAAACCGCACTGCCGCCGCCGGTGATGCGGTTCCATTCCTCGGACAACGTATCACCCAGCGCGTCGTAGGCCTCATGGGGTTGTTTGCCGTCGCGGATTGCCAGGCTGACCGCGTTGATCTCCTTTTGCATGACCGCGAGGATTTTCCCGGCTTCTTCACGCGAGGCCGGTAGCACCGCCAGCGAGTTGAAGGCGGCGGTAAAACGTTGCACACGCTCGGCCGGGGAGGCGCCATCGCTGATGGCCTGGCCCGGAATGCCGTAGAAATCGCCGCCCAGGGCAATCACTTGGCCGTAGGTCAGCGCCAGGCCATTGGGCAGGTGCAGTTCAACTTGCCGCGCAGGAATCGCCGGAGCGTCCTTGACGAAACGCAGCAGCGTGTCATCGCCAATGGCAGTGTGTTCACCGCCTTCAAAACGTAAGGTGGGTGGTGTTTTTTCGGGGGCTGCGAGTTCAAGACCTGACATGTTAGCTCCTTGCTATGTCGTAGGAATCTTCCGTAATAACTGTATGTATATACAGTCTTTGTGAGCATAGAGGAATAATTTCCTACGTCAAGAAGCTGCGTTTAAACACGTGCCTACGAATGAGGCCCGATGAATTGCAGTTGACGAATCTTTTTATAGTTGTACGATGACGTACGACATCACCAAAACCAACAACAACCTTTCGACAGAAAGTCTTCATCCAGGGTGTTCGAATAATGAATCCACAAGAACTGAAGTCCATCCTCTCCCACGGTTTGCTGTCTTTTCCGGTAACCGATTTCAATGCCCAGGGTGACTTCCACCAGGCGGGCTACATCAAGCGTCTGGAATGGCTGGCCCCTTACGGCGCCACCGCCTTGTTCGCCGCTGGCGGCACCGGTGAGTTTTTCTCCCTGGCCGCCAGCGAATATTCCCAAGTGGTGAAGACTGCTGTTGATACCTGCGCCACCAGCGTGCCGATTCTGGCCGGTGTCGGCGGTTCGACCCGCCAGGCCATCGAATACGCCCAGGAAGCCGAGCGCCTTGGCGCCAAAGGCTTGCTGCTGTTGCCGCACTACCTGACCGAAGCCAGCCAGGACGGCGTTGCCGCCCACGTTGAGGCCGTGTGCAAGTCGGTCAAAATCGGCGTAGTGGTCTACAACCGCAACGTTTGCCGCCTGACCGCGCCCTTGCTCGAACGCCTGGCCGAGCGCTGCCCGAACCTGATCGGCTACAAAGACGGCCTGGGCGATATCGAGCTGATGGTGTCGATCCGCCGCCGTCTTGGCGATCGTTTCAGCTACCTCGGCGGCCTGCCGACTGCAGAGGTTTACGCCGCTGCCTACAAGGCCCTGGGTGTGCCGGTGTACTCCTCGGCGGTGTTCAACTTCATCCCGAAAACCGCGATGGACTTCTACCACGCGATTGCCCAGGACGATCACGCCACTGTTGCCAAGATCATCGACAACTTCTTCCTGCCTTACCTCGATATTCGCAACCGTAAAGCCGGTTACGCGGTGAGCATCGTCAAGGCCGGCGCCAAAATCGTCGGTTATGACGCAGGCCCGGTGCGCACGCCGCTGACCGACCTGCTGCCGGAAGAGTACGAAGCCCTGGCCGCGCTGATCGACAAGCAAGGTCCGCAGTAACTTATCCACAAGGCCGCTGAGCAATCAGCGGCCTTTTGCGTCAGGAGAGAATGTGTGTCCCAAGCCAAACGTTTTGAAAACTACATCAACGGCGAGTGGGTGGCCGGTGCCGACTACTGCAACAACATCAACCCGTCGGAGTTGTCCGATGTCATTGGCGAATACGCCAAGGCTGACGTAGCCCAAGTCAACGCTGCTATCGATGCCGCCCGCGCCGCGTTCCCGGCCTGGTCGACGTCCGGCATCCAGGCGCGCCACGATGCACTGGATAAAGTCGGCAGCGAAATCCTCGCCCGCCGCGAAGAGCTCGGCACCTTGCTGGCCCGTGAAGAGGGCAAGACCCTGCCCGAAGCCATCGGCGAAGTGACCCGCGCCGGTAACATCTTCAAATTCTTCGCCGGCGAGTGCCTGCGCTTGTCTGGCGATTACGTGCCTTCGGTGCGCCCAGGCGTAAATGTGGAAGTCACCCGCGAAGCCCTCGGTGTGGTCGGCTTGATCACGCCGTGGAACTTCCCGATTGCCATCCCCGCGTGGAAAATCGCCCCGGCCCTGGCCTACGGCAACTGTGTGGTGATCAAACCGGCCGAACTGGTGCCGGGTTGCGCCTGGGCCTTGGCCGAGATCATCTCCCGCGCCGGTTTCCCGGCCGGTGTGTTCAACCTGGTGATGGGCAGCGGCCGTGTGGTCGGCGATGTGTTGGTCAACAGCCCGAAAGTCGACGGCATCAGCTTTACCGGTTCGGTTGGCGTCGGTCGCCAGATCGCCGTCAGCTGCGTGTCGCGCCAGGCCAAAGTGCAGTTGGAAATGGGCGGTAAAAACCCGCAGATCATCCTCGATGACGCCGACCTCAAGCAGGCCGTCGAGCTGTCGGTACAGAGCGCGTTCTACTCCACGGGCCAACGTTGCACGGCCTCCAGCCGCTTGATCGTCACCGCCGGTATCCACGACCAGTTCGTCGCGGCCATGGCCGAGCGCATGAAGTCGATCAAAGTCGGCCACGCGCTCAAAAGCGGCACTGACATTGGCCCGGTGGTTTCCCAGGCCCAGTTGGACCAGGACATGAAGTACATCGACATCGGCCAAAGCGAAGGCGCGCGGCTGGTCAGCGGTGGCGGCCTGGTGACCTGTGACACCGAAGGCTACTACCTGGCGCCGACGCTGTTTGCCGACAGCGAAGCCGCCATGCGTATCAGCCGTGAAGAGATCTTCGGCCCGGTGGCCAACGTGGTGCGCGTGGCGGATTACGAGGCGGCGCTGGCCATGGCCAATGACACCGAGTTCGGCTTGTCGGCGGGCATCGCCACCACCTCGCTCAAGTACGCCAACCACTTCAAACGCCACTCCCAGGCCGGGATGGTGATGGTCAACCTGCCAACCGCTGGCGTGGATTATCACGTGCCGTTCGGTGGCCGTAAGGGTTCGTCCTATGGTTCGCGCGAGCAAGGCCGCTATGCGCAAGAGTTCTACACAGTGGTGAAAACCAGCTACATCGGGTCGTAGGAAATGGCCCGGTAGGCACCGGCTTATGTGGGAGCTGGCTTGCCTGCGATTGCATCACCAGGGTGTAACTGACACACCGTGGTGCCTGTATCGCAGGCAAGCCAGCTCCCACACAAAGCGGTTCCTGCACTTAAAACAGAAATGATTACCCGCAAAAAAAATAATTAGTGGGAGTACTTCTTCATGCAAGCGACCAAGCCGACTCACGTCCGCTATTTGATCCTGCTCATGCTGTTTCTGGTGACCACGATCAACTATGCCGACCGAGCCACTATCGCCATCGCCGGCTCCAGCCTGCAAAAAGACCTCGGCATTGACGCGGTCACCCTCGGTTACATCTTCTCTGCATTCGGTTGGGCCTACGTGGCCGGGCAAATTCCCGGTGGCTGGCTGCTAGACCGGTTCGGCTCGAAAAAAGTCTATGCGCTGAGCATTTTCACTTGGTCGCTGTTCACCGTGCTGCAAGGCTATGTGGGTGAATTTGGGGTCTCCACCGCGATTGTGGCGCTGTTCATGCTGCGCTTCTTGGTGGGCCTGGCTGAGGCGCCTTCGTTTCCCGGAAACGCCCGTATTGTGGCGGCGTGGTTTCCTACGGCAGAACGCGGCACAGCGTCGGCGATTTTCAACTCGGCGCAGTACTTCGCCACGGTGCTGTTTGCACCGCTGATGGGCTGGATCGTCTACAGCTTCGGCTGGCAGCACGTGTTTATCGTGATGGGCGGCATCGGCATCCTGTTCTCGCTGATCTGGCTCAAACTTATCCACAGCCCGCGCCAGCATCCGATGATCAATGAGGCCGAGTTCAACCACATCGCGGCCAACGGTGCGATGGTCGACATGGACCAGGACAAAGCCAAAGGCCAGAAAACCGACGGGCCGAAGTGGGATTACATCCGCCAATTGCTCACCAACCGTATGATGCTCGGCGTGTACCTGGGCCAGTACTGCATCAATGGCATCACCTATTTCTTCCTGACCTGGTTCCCGGTGTACCTGGTTCAAGAGCGCGGCATGACCATCCTCAAGGCGGGTTTCATTGCCTCGTTGCCTGCGATCTGCGGCTTTATCGGCGGCGTACTCGGCGGCGTGATTTCCGACTACCTGCTGCGCAAAGGCCATTCGCTGACGTTCGCGCGCAAGGCGCCGATCATTGCTGGCTTGTTGGTTTCCAGCAGCATCATTGCGTGTAACTACGTTGACGTTGAATGGATGGTGGTGGGCTTCATGGCTTTGGCCTTCTTCGGCAAAGGCGTTGGCGCACTGGGTTGGGCGGTGGTGTCCGACACCTCGCCGAAACAAATCGCCGGGCTCAGTGGCGGCTTGTTCAATATGTTCGGCAACCTGGCGTCCATCAGCACGCCGATTGTGATTGGTTACATCATTGCCACCACCGGCTCGTTCAAGTGGGCCTTGGTGTTCGTCGGCGCCAACGCGCTGCTGGCGGTGTTCAGCTATTTGGTGATCGTTGGCCCGATCAAGCGCGTGGTGCTCAAAGAGCCGCCAAGCAAAGGGCCGGAACTGACTAACCTTACCCAAGCGCACTCCTGAGGGGCGATGTAATGCAGTTGATTGAACATGCCGACTCGCCGCGCTCGATCCGTTTGCACGCGCGCGATAACGTGGTGATCGTGGTGAACGACCAGGGCGTGCCGGCCGGCACCGAGTTCCCGGACGGCCTGGTCACCGTGGATTTCATCCCGCAGAGCCACAAGGTCACCCTGGAAGACATCCCCGAAGGCGGTGAGATTATTCGCTACGGCCAGACCATCGGCTACGCGCTGGCGCCGATTCCGCGCGGCAGTTGGGTGCAGGAAGACCAGTTGCGCATGCCCACTGCGCCGCCGCTGGACAGCTTGCCGCTGTCGACCGAGGTGCCTGCCACCCAGGCGCCGTTGGAAGGCTTCACGTTTGAGGGCTACCGCAACGCCGACGGCACCGTCGGCACGCGCAATATCCTCGGCATCACCACCACGGTGCAGTGCGTCACCGGTGTGCTGGACCATGCGGTCAAGCGCATCAAGGACGAGTTGCTGCCCAAGTACCCACACGTTGATGACGTGGTGGCGCTGACCCACAGCTACGGCTGTGGCGTGGCCATCACTGCGACCGATGCCTATATTCCGATTCGCACCGTGCGCAACCTGGCACGCAACCCGAACCTGGGCGGCGAAGCGCTGGTGATCAGCCTGGGCTGCGAGAAGTTGCAGGCCGGACAGGTGATGCACGACGACGACAGTTCGGTCGACCTCAGTGAGCCGTGGCTGTACCGCCTGCAGGACTCCAGCCACGGGTTTACCGAAATGATCGAGCAGATCATGGCGCTGGCCGAAACCCGCTTGAAGAAACTCGACCAGCGTCGCCGGGAAACCGTGCCGGCGTCCGAGTTGATCCTGGGCATGCAATGCGGCGGCAGTGATGCGTTTTCCGGCATCACCGCGAACCCGGCGTTGGGCTATGCCTCGGATTTGCTGTTGCGGGCCGGGGCGACGGTGATGTTTTCCGAAGTCACCGAAGTGCGCGATGCCATCTACCTGCTGACGTCGCGCGCCGAGAGCAAGGCAGTTGCCCAGGAACTTGTCAGGGAAATGGACTGGTATGACCGTTACCTGGCCAAGGGTGAGGCGGATCGCAGCGCCAACACCACGCCGGGTAACAAGAAGGGCGGGTTGTCGAACATTGTCGAGAAGTCCCTGGGCTCCATCGTCAAATCCGGCAGCAGCGCGATCAATGGCGTGCTTGGCCCGGGTGAGCGGTTCAAGGGCAAGGGCCTGATCTTTTGCGCCACGCCGGCCAGCGACTTTGTGTGTGGCACCCTGCAACTGGCGGCCGGGATGAACCTGCATGTGTTCACCACCGGGCGTGGTACGCCGTATGGGCTGGCGATGGCGCCGGTGGTCAAGGTGTCGACGCGCACGGAACTGGCGCAGCGTTGGCCGGACTTGATCGATATCGACGCCGGGCGCATCGCCACCGGGCGTGCGACCATCGAGGAATTGGGCTGGGAGTTGTTCCACTTCTATTTGGATGTGGCCAGCGGCAAGAAACAGACGTGGGCGGAGCGGCATAAGCTGCATAACGACATCACCCTGTTCAACCCTGCACCCATTACCTGAGACCAGCACGGACTCTGTGGGAGCTGGCTTGCCTGCGATGGCGGTGTATCAGTAACGAATGCATCGACTGATACTGCGCCATCGCAGGCAAGCCAGCTCCCACATTTGCTCGGGGTTGCCCAGACGAACCGGGCTGCATGGCTTATCATTAGCCACCTGACGACACCCACCAAGGTTCTCCCCGGCATGCTGGCAATCTTCCTCACCACCCTGACCATCACCGCGCCGGTGTTTGCCATGCTGTTTCTGGGGGTGCTGCTCAAGCGCATCAACTGGATCAACGACAACTTCATCCACGTTGCATCGTCGCTGGTGTTCAACGTCACCATGCCGGCGCTGCTGTTTCTCGGCATTCTTCACGCCGACCTGCATTCGGCGCTCAAGCCCGGTTTGCTGATCTACTTTGCCGTCGCCACGCTGCTGAGCTTTGCCCTGGCCTGGGGCTGGGCGATCTTTCGCTGCCCGCGTGAAGACCGTGGCATTTATGCCCAAGGCGCGTTTCGCGGCAATAACGGCGTAATCGGCCTGGCGCTGGCGGCCAGCATGTACGGCGACTACGGCATCTCCCTTGGCGCGATTCTCGCGGCGCTGGTCATTCTGTTTTACAACACGCTGTCGACCATCGTGCTGGCGGTGTACAGCCCGGTGATCAAGTCCGACCCGTGGAGCATCTTCAAAAGCGTGATAGCCAACCCGCTGATCATCAGCGTGATCGTCGCCGCGCCGTTCGCGATCTTCAAGATCGGCTTGCCGGGGTGGTTGGAGTCGTCCGGGCAGTATCTGGCGGACATGACTTTACCGCTGGCACTGATCTGCATTGGCGGTACCTTGTCGTTGGCAGCCTTGCGCAAAAGCGGCAGCATGGCCTTGAGTGCGAGCCTGGTGAAGATGATCGGCCTGCCGCTATTCGCGACGCTGGGCGCGTGGCTGTTGGGCTTTCGCGGGCCCGAATTGGGGATTTTGTTTCTGTATTTCGGCGCGCCGACAGCGGCCGCGAGTTTTGTCATGGCCAGGGCTGCCGAGGGCAACCATGAATTGGCGGCGGCGATTATTGTGATCACTACGTTGATGGCGGCGGTGACCACCAATATCGGGATTTTTGTGTTGCAGGCGGGTGGTTGGATCTAGGTTTTGTGGTGTGTTTTAGGGCCAATCGCAGGCAAGCCAGCTCCCACACTTTGAATGTATTCACAGTTCAAATGTGGGAGCTGGCTTGCCTGCGAAAGCTATCTAACTGTCACTGCTTATCTGCCTGATACGCCTCAATCACTTCCTGCGCCGCCCTGAACGCATCAATCGCCGCCGGCACGCCCGCATACACCGCGCAATGCAGCAGCGCTTCGCGAATCTCTTCCACCGTGCAGCCATTGTTCAGTGCGCCGCGCACGTGGCCCTTGAGTTCCTGTGGGCACTTGAGTGCGGTCAGGGCCGCGAGGGTGATCAGGCTGCGAGTCTTCAAGGGCAAGCCTTCGCGATTCCACACGCTGCCCCAGGCATGTTCGTTGACAAAGTCCTGCAGCGGCTGGGTGAACTCGGTGGCGTTGCCCAGGGCGCGATCGACGAACACGTCGCCCATTACCTGGCGACGCATCTCAACGCCGGGCTTTTTCTGATCGGTCATTGCGCTTCCCTCTTGTGTTGGCGGCGCCAGGCGCGCAGCGTGCTGAGTAGCAGAAACGCCACCAGCGCCGGCAGGACGTAATACAGCATCAGTTTTTCCAGCCGGGCAGCCAAGGGCATGCCGAACGTGAACGACACCACATGCAACGCGTACACCAGGTACAGGCCCAGCAATACCAGACCTTCGGCGCGGGTGACCCGGTAACCGGTGTAGAACACCGGCAGGCACAGCGCCACCACGGCGAGCATCACCGGCAAGTCGAAATCGAGGGCGTTGGGCGATACCGACAGCGGTGACGGCGCTACCAATGCGGTAAACCCCAATACACCGAGCAGGTTGAACAGGCTGCTGCCGATCACATTGCCCACGGCAATCTCGCGCTCGCCGCGCACGGCGGCAATCAATGAGGTGGCCAGGCACGGCAACGAAGTGCCGACGCCGATCAAGGTCAGGCCAACGATGCGTTCCGACAGGCCCAGGTCGCTCGCCACGTCCACTGCCGCGCCCAGCAGCAAGTGCCCGGCCAGCACCAGAATCAATAGCCCGCCGAGCATCAGTAACACGCTGCTCAACCACGGCGCCCTGGCCACGGTGTCCAGCGTGCGCGGGCGCCGGGAATAGCGGGTCTGGTAGTGCAGCACACCCAGGTAGGCCACCAGCGCCGCGAGCAGTACCAGCCCGTCAGCGGGCGTCAGCTCTTCATTGGCCGACAGGGTAAACACCAGCAGCGCAGCGCAAATCATCACCGGGATGTCCAGGCGCACCAATTGCCGCGATACCCGCAGCGGGATGATCAACGCAGACAGGCCCAGGGTGACGAGGATGTTGAAAATGCTGCTGCCGATCACGCTGCCCACGGCGATATCGGTATTGCCGGCCAGGGTGGCTTGCAGGCTGACGGTCATCTGCGGCGCGCTGCTGCCGAAGGCGACGATGCTCAAGCCGATGATCAGCGGCCGCACCTTGAGGCTGGCCGCCAGGCGCACGGCGGCGCGCACCAGGATTTCGGCGCCGAGGATCAGCAGCAGCAGGCCGCTGACCAATTCGAGCAGGCTGAAGGGCGAGAGGGCGGTGAGTACGGAAATGGCCAAGGCTCCTGTCAGTTGCTCAGCGCTTGCACGCGAACCCGCGCGGTGCCACGGCCCAGCATACCGAGCTGCTCAGCCGCCTTGCGGGAAACATCGATCAGGCGACCACGGGTGTGCGGGCCGCGATCATTCACACGCAGCACCACGGATCTGTTGTTGTCGAGATTGGTCACCTTGACCCGCGTGCCAAAGGGCAAGCGCCGATGGGCGGCGGTCAGGGCGTTTTGGTTGAAGGGTTCACCGCTGGCGGTTCTATTGCCATGGTGCTTGGCGCCGTAATAGGAGGCGGTGCCGGTTTCGTCGTAGCCGTTGGGGTCGATGAGGCCGCTGGCGCAACCGGCCAGTAGAGAGAACAGGGCCAGGAGGCCGAGTAGACGCTTCATTATCAATGCTGCCCCGTATCAAATGTGGGAGCGGGCTTGCTCGCGAAAGCGGTGTGTCAGCTAAATATCTCTTCACTGACCCACCGCATTCGCGAGCAAGCCCGCTCCCACAAGGGGTCCGAGTTGGGCATGAAATCCCACTCCGACCATTCACCGCTGTCAGCCTTCGAGCTTGCTTTTGAGCAGTTCGTTCACCTGTTGCGGGTTGGCTTTGCCTTTGGAGGCTTTCATCGCCTGGCCGACAAAGAAGCCGAACATCTTGCCGCGTTTGGCTTCGTCTGCCCCACGGTATTGTTCAACTTGCTCGGCATTGGCGGCGAGCATCTCATCAAGCACGGCCGAAATAGCGCCGCTGTCGGTGACTTGCTTGAGGCCACGCTTCTCGATGATGTCGTCGGCGCTGCCTTCGCCTGCGGCCATCGCTTCAAACACGGTCTTGGCGATTTTGCCGGAGATAGTGTTGTCCTTGATGCGCAGCAGCATGCCGCCCAACTGCTCGGCGGTCACCGGGGCTTCGTCGATCTCCAGGCCCTGTTTGTTCAACAGGCTGCCCAGCTCAACCATCACCCAGTTGGCCGCCAGCTTGGCGTCGCCGGCAATGCTCACGACTTTTTCGAAGTAGTTGGCTTGCTCACGGCTGGAGGCCAATACGCTGGCATCGTAGACCGACAGGCCGAATTGTTCCTGGAAACGCTCGCGTTTTTGCGGCGGCAATTCCGGCAGGGTGGCACGCACGTCATTAAGGAACGAATCCTCGATGATCACCGGCAACAGGTCCGGGTCGGGGAAGTAACGGTAGTCGTTGGCTTCCTCTTTGCTGCGCATGGCACGGGTTTCGTCTTTGTTCGGGTCGTACAGGCGCGTTTGCTGGATCACCTTGCCGCCGTCTTCGATCAGCTCGATCTGGCGACGCACTTCGGTGTTGATCGCCTTCTCGATGAAACGGAACGAGTTGACGTTCTTGATCTCGCAGCGTGTACCGTACTCGGCCTGGCCTTTTGGCCGCACCGACACGTTGCAGTCGCAACGCAGCGAACCTTCGGCCATGTTGCCGTCGCAGATCCCTAAGTAACGCACCAGCGCGTGGATGGTCTTGACGTAGGCCACGGCTTCCTTGGCGCTGCGCATGTCCGGCTCGGAGACGATCTCCAGCAGCGGCGTGCCGGCACGGTTCAGGTCGATGCCGGTGGCGCCGTTGAATTCTTCATGCAGGCTCTTGCCGGCATCTTCTTCCAGGTGCGCACGGGTCACGCCGACACGTTTGATGGTGCCGTCTTCCAGCGGGATGTCCAGGTAGCCCTTGCCGACGATCGGCAATTCCATCTGGCTGATCTGGTAGCCCTTGGGCAGGTCCGGGTAGAAGTAGTTCTTGCGCGCGAACACGTTGTGCTGGCCGATCTCGGCGTCAATCGCCAGGCCGAACATCACCGCCATGCGCACCGCTTCCTCGTTCAGCACCGGCAGTACGCCGGGCATGCCCAGGTCCACCAGGCTGGCCTGGGTGTTGGGCTCGGAGCCGAACGTGGTGGCGCTACCGGAGAAAATCTTCGATTGGGTGGCGAGCTGGGTATGAATCTCCAGCCCGATCACAACTTCCCATTGCATAGTGTTCTCCTCAGAAGCCGGTAGGGGTGCGAGTGTGCCAGTCGGTGTTCAACTGGTACTGGTGCGCCACATTGAGCAGGCGGCCTTCCTGGAAATACGGGGCGAGCAATTGCACGCCGACCGGCAGGCCATCGACGAAACCTGCGGGCATGGACAAGCCCGGCAAGCCCGCGAGGTTGGCGGTGATGGTGTAGAGGTCTTCCAGGTACTCGGCGATCGGGTCGCCGGTCTTGGCGCCGATCTTCCAGGCCGGGTTCGGCGTGGTCGGGCCGAGGATCACGTCGACTTTTTCAAAGGCAGCCATGAAGTCGTTCTTGATCAGGCGACGGATCTTTTGCGCCTTGAGGTAGTACGCGTCGTAGTAACCGGCGGACAGCGCGTAGGCACCGACCATGATCCGGCGTTGCACTTCGGCACCGAAGCCTTCGCCACGGGAGCGTTTGTACAGGTCGGTAAGGTCTTTCGGGTTTTCGCAGCGGTAGCCGAAACGCACGCCGTCGAAACGCGACAGGTTCGAGGAGGCTTCTGCCGGCGCGATCACGTAGTACGCAGGAATCGCGTGCTGGTTGTTCGGCAGGCTGATTTCCTTGATCACCGCGCCGAGCTTTTCCAGCTCTTTGATGCTGTTGTGCACCAGTTCAGCGATACGCGGGTCGAGACCGGCACTGAAATACTCTTTCGGCACGCCGATACGCAGGCCTTTAAGCGAGGTATTAAGGCTGGCGCTGTAGTCCGGCACCGGCTCATCGATGCTGGTGGAGTCCTGTTTATCGAACCCGGCCATACCTTGTAACAATATTGCGCAGTCTTCTGCCGTGCGTGCCAGCGGGCCGCCCTGATCGAGGCTGGAGGCGTAGGCAATCATGCCCCAGCGGGAAACGCGACCGTAAGTCGGCTTCAAACCAGTGAGGTTAGTGAAAGCCGCAGGCTGGCGGATCGAGCCGCCGGTGTCGGTGGCGGTCGCAGCCGGCAGGAAGCGCGCAGCAACGGCAGCAGCCGAACCGCCCGATGAACCGCCGGGCACGTGTTCCAGGTTCCACGGGTTTTTCACCGCGCCGTAGTAGCTCGACTCGTTGGCCGAACCCATGGCGAATTCGTCCATGTTGGTCTTGCCCAGGGTCACGGCCCCGGCGGCAGCCAGCTTGGACACCACGGTGGCGTCGTAGGGCGCCTTGAAGTTGTCGAGCATCTTCGAGCCGCAGCTGGTGCGAATGCCCTGGGTGCAGAACAGGTCTTTGTGGGCGATCGGTGCGCCCAGCAGTGCGCCGTTTTCACCGTTGGCGCGACGTGCGTCGGCGGCCTTGGCCTGGCTCAGGGCCAGCTCCTCGGTGAGGCTGATAAAGCTGTTGACCTTGGGGTCCAGCGCGGCAATACGCGCCAGCAGGGTCTGGGTCAGCTCTTCGGAAGAAAACTTTTTGTCGGCGAGACCGCGGGCGATCTCGGCCAGAGTCATGTGATGCATGAAAGGCTCTTTCCCTTTAGTCGATGACTTTCGGAACCAGGTACAGGCCGTTTTCGACCGCTGGCGCGATGGACTGGTAGGCCTCGCGATTATTTCGCTCGGTCACAACGTCTGCGCGCAGGCGCTGGCTGGCTTCCAGCGGGTGAGCCAGGGGCTCGATGCCGTCAGTATTCACGGCCTGCATTTGGTCGACCAGCCCGAGAATGCTGTTCAGGGCTGCGGTGGTCTGTGGAAGATCGGCGTCATTCAGGCCAAGCGAGGCCAGATGCGCGATTTTTTCCACGTCGGAGCGTTCAAGCGCCATGGGTTTCTCCAGTGGAAAACAGAACGGAGGGCATCCGTGTGTTAGATTGTCGGAACACTACCGCATTTCTACGGTCATAAGGCCGCGATTGTGGGGGTTGGTGCACAGAAAGTCGGCCAATTTAGCACATTGGCGCCTTGCCCAAAATCCCTGTCGTTGTTAGAGTTTGCCGCACTTTTTTACCCACGCGTTGCCTAGGGTCCTTTCCCCATGTTCAAGAAACTGCGTGGCATGTTTTCCAGCGATCTTTCCATTGACCTGGGCACTGCCAACACCCTTATTTACGTGCGCGAGCGCGGTATCGTTCTGAATGAGCCATCGGTTGTGGCCATTCGGACCCATGGTAATCAGAAAAGTGTCGTTGCCGTAGGCACCGAGGCCAAGCGTATGCTCGGCCGTACACCAGGCAATATTGCTGCCATTCGTCCGATGAAAGACGGCGTGATCGCCGACTTCAGCGTCTGCGAAAAGATGCTGCAGTACTTCATCAACAAAGTTCACGAAAACAGTTTTCTGCAGCCCAGCCCTCGTGTGCTGATCTGCGTTCCGTGCAAGTCCACCCAGGTGGAGCGTCGTGCCATCCGTGAATCGGCCCTTGGCGCCGGTGCCCGCGAAGTGTTCCTGATCGAAGAGCCTATGGCTGCCGCAATCGGCGCCGGCCTTCCGGTTGAGGAGGCGCGCGGTTCGATGGTGGTGGATATCGGTGGTGGTACTACCGAGATCGCCCTGATTTCCCTGAACGGTGTGGTGTATGCCGAATCCGTGCGTGTAGGCGGTGACCGTTTCGACGAAGCGATCATCACCTATGTGCGTCGTAACTACGGCAGCCTGATCGGCGAATCTACCGCTGAGCGCATCAAGCAGGAAATCGGCACCGCTTACCCGGGCGGCGAAGTTCGCGAAGTCGATGTTCGCGGTCGCAACCTGGCCGAAGGCGTTCCACGTGCCTTCACCCTGAACTCCAATGAAGTGCTGGAAGCTCTGCAAGAGTCCCTGGCCACCATCGTTCAGGCTGTGAAAAGCGCCCTGGAGCAATCGCCGCCGGAACTGGCTTCCGATATCGCCGAGCGTGGCCTGGTGCTGACCGGTGGTGGCGCCTTGCTGCGCGACCTCGACAAGCTGCTGGCCCAGGAAACCGGCCTGCCGGTGATCGTCGCCGAAGACCCGCTGACCTGCGTTGCCCGTGGCGGTGGTCGTGCACTGGAAATGATGGATAAACACACCATGGACCTGCTCTCCAGCGAATAAGATCGTTGGTTGCACCATGCTTCGCCCGCAGGCAGCACTTTGCAGTGCTGCCTGTTGGCGTTTATCTTCTTCAATCTGCATCCAGGCCGGTTTGATGCCGTATGAATAAAGAGAACATTTGCCTGGGAGGAGCGGCTTATTAAACCGCTTTTCGCCAAAGGCCCCTCATTGGGCGTGCGCTTATTGGTGCTGGTCGTGCTTTCGGTCGCGCTGATGGTGGTCGATGCCCGCTTTGCATTGCTCAAGCCCGTGCGCAGCCAGATGTCGCTGGTGTTGATGCAGACTTACTGGATCACCGACCTGCCGCAACGTCTTTACCAGGGCGTGGCCAGCCAATTCGGCAGCCGTACCGAACTGGTCGCCGAGAACGAAAAACTCAAGACTGAAAACCTGCTGTTGCAGGGGCGCATGCAAAAGCTCGCGGCCCTCACCGAGCAGAACGTTCGGCTGCGCGAGTTGCTCAATTCGTCGGCATTGGTCAACGAGAAGGTCGAAGTGGCCGAGTTGATCGGCATGGACCCCAACCCCTTTACCCATCGCATCATCATCAACAAGGGTGAGCGCGACGGTGTGGTGCTGGGCCAGCCGGTGCTCGATGCCCGAGGCCTGATGGGCCAGGTAGTGGAGCTTATGCCCTACACCTCACGGGTCTTGTTGCTGACGGACACCACCCACAGCATTCCGGTACAGGTCAACCGTAACGGCCTGCGCGCCATTGCCAGCGGCACCGGTAACCCGGAACGCCTGGAATTGCGACATGTGGCCGACACCGCCGACATCAAGGAAGGCGACCTGCTGGTCAGCTCCGGTTTGGGCCAGCGCTTCCCGGCGGGTTACCCGGTGGCGACGGTCAAGGAAGTGATCCACGATTCCGGCCAGCCGTTTGCTATCGTACGCGCCGTGCCAACCGCCGCCTTGAACCGCAGCCGCTACCTGCTGCTGGTGTTCAGCGACAACCGCACCCCGGAAGAGCGCGCCAACGACGCCGCTCAAGCCCAGGAAGCGGAAGACAAGCAGAACGGTACAACGCCGATCGTTCCCGCAACGGTGCCCAAGCCAGCCTTTGTTGGGCCGCCTGCACCGGTGGCAACTCCGGCAGCGCCGGCGGCGACGCCCGTCAAACCCGCCGCCCACAACGCCCGCCCGGCTAAACCCGCCGCAGCCAAACCGCCTGCGACAACGCCTGCCGCCACACCCGCCGCTCGGCCAGCGGCCGCAGCCCCGGCAACCACGCGGCAGAGGGAGGAATAATGGCCGGTACTCATTCGCGTAATGGCTGGATCGTCTGGCTGACTTTCGCCATCGGTTTGCTGCTCAGCGTTTCGCCGCTGCCGCAATTCATGGAGATCCTGCGACCGCTCTGGCTGGCGTTGCTGCTGGCCTTCTGGTCGCTGACCCTGCCGCACAAAGTCGGGATGGTGACGGCAATGTGCCTGGGCTTGGCGGAAGACGTGCTCTATGGCACCTTGCTGGGTCAGAACGCACTGATCCTCACGCTGATTACGTTCCTGGTGCTGTCGTTGCAGCAGCGTTTGCGCATGTTCCCGATGTGGCAACAGTGCCTGGTGATCCTGGTGATCTTCGGCCTCGCGCAGTTGGTGCAACTGTGGCTCAGCGCCTTGACCGGCAACCGCCAACCGACCTTGGCGCTGGTGTTGCCGGCGTTGGTCAGTGCGCTGTTGTGGCCTTGGGTGAGTTTCGGCCTGCGTGGGTTACGTCGTCGCTATAAAATCAATTGAATGGATTGCGAGGCTCTGCCTGGTTATCGAACCCTACAGGGAGAGTCTGCAATGAATTCGCTTTACCTGGCCTCGGGCTCACCGAGGCGGCGTGAACTGTTGACCCAGATCGGTGTGCCTTTCACCGTGGTCAGCGCCGCCATTGATGAAACCCCTCTTACCAATGAACTCGCGGTTGCCTACGTCGAACGCCTTGCGCGCGGCAAGGCCACGGCGGGTTTTGCTGCGCTTGAACACGCCTCGGGCGCCTGTGTGCTGGGTGCCGATACGGCGGTGATCGTGGATGGCCAGATCCTTGGCAAGCCTGTGGACCAGGCCGATGCCCTGGCGATGCTGATGGCGCTTTCCGGCCGTGAGCATGAAGTGCTCACCGCGATAGCCCTTACCGACGGCCAGCGCTGCGAAACCCGCTGTGTAAGCAGCCGTGTTCGTTTTCGCGGTATTTCTGTCGAGGAAGCTACAACCTACTGGCACAGTGGCGAACCTGCGGACAAGGCGGGCGGCTATGCTATCCAGGGGCTGGGTTCGGTGTTTGTCGCCGGGCTCAATGGCAGCTATTCCGCTGTGGTCGGCCTGCCGGTGTGCGAAACCGCGCAACTGCTCGACCAATTCGGCATACCCTGTTGGCAAAACCTTACCGCGCGCTGAACGCCTTTATTTGCGCGCCAAGCCTTAAGCGATCGGTCACTATTGTGAAAACGCCTGAACGAGACCCAGCCATGAGTGAAGAGATTCTGATCAATATCACGCCGATGGAATCGCGCGTGGCGGTGGTAGAAAACGGTGTTCTGCAAGAAGTGCACGTCGAGCGCACCCAGAAGCGCGGGATCGTCGGCAATATCTATAAAGGCAAGGTGGTGCGCGTATTGCCGGGCATGCAGGCGGCTTTCGTCGACATCGGCCTGGACCGTGCTGCGTTTATCCACGCCTCGGAAATCTCCCTGCGTGAAGGCCCTGCAGTGGAAAGTATCAGCGCCCTGGTGCACGAAGGGCAGAGCCTGGTGGTGCAGGTCACCAAGGACCCCATCGGCTCCAAAGGCGCGCGGCTCACTACGCAACTGTCGATTCCTTCGCGTTATCTGGTGTACATGCCGCGTACCGCGCATGTGGGTATTTCCCTCAAGATCGAAGATGAAGCCGAGCGTGAGCGCCTGAAAAAGGTGGTCAGCGACTGCGTAGCGGCCGAAGGCATCAAGGAAGCCGGCGGGTTTATCCTGCGCACCGCCGCTGAAGGCGCCGGCGCCGACGAAATCCTCATGGACATCCGCTACCTGCGCAGGCTGTGGGACCAGATCGGCGCACAGATCAAAACCATTGGTGCGCCGAGCGTCATCTATGAAGACCTCGGTCTGGCGTTGCGTACCTTGCGTGATCTGGTCAGCCCCAAGATCGAGAAAATTCGCATCGACTCGCGGGAAACCTTCCAGCGCACCACGCAATTTGTCGCCGAGCTGATGCCGGAAATTGCCGACCGCCTGGAGCATTACCCTGGCGAGCGACCGATCTTCGACCTGTATGGCGTCGAAGATGAAATCCAGAAGGCTTTGGAGCGCAAAGTGCCGCTCAAGTCCGGCGGCTATCTGGTGGTGGACCCGGCCGAGGCCATGACCACCATCGACGTCAACACCGGCGCGTTCGTGGGCCATCGCAACCTCGAAGAAACCATCTTCAAGACCAACCTCGAAGCGGCCACTGCGATTGCCCGTCAGCTGCGCCTGCGCAACCTGGGCGGCATCATCATCATCGACTTCATCGACATGGAAGACGAAGAGCACCAGCGCCAAGTGTTGCGCACCCTGGAGAAGCAACTGGAGCGCGACCACGCCAAGACCAATATCATCGGCATCACCGAGCTTGGCCTGGTGCAGATGACCCGCAAGCGCACCCGCGAAAGCCTTGAGCAAGTGCTGTGCGAGCCGTGCAGCAGTTGCCAGGGGCGTGGCAAATTGAAGACCCCGGAAACGGTTTGCTACGAGATTTTCCGCGAAATCTTACGGGAGGCACGTGCCTACCAGGCCGAAGGCTATAGAGTGCTTGCCAACCAGAAAGTGGTCGACCGATTGCTGGATGAAGAGTCCGGTAACGTCGCTGAGCTGGAGGGTTTTATCGGGCGCACTATTCGTTTCCAGGTCGAAACCATGTATTCCCAGGAACAATACGACGTGGTGCTGCTCTGATCCCCAATCGCTTTATTTATTCGAGACCGGCAGGCATTGATCTGCCGTCCGCTAACTGCCTTGAGGGTCGCCTGACATGGAGCGTCTGACACGCTTTTTTGCCGCCTTGACCCGTTGGGGCCTGGGCCTGTGCGCCTTGCTGCTGGTATTGGCGGCGGTGTACGTGAGCCTGGGTCGTGAGTTGGTCCCACTGGTGGCGGAGTACCGCGCCGAAGTTGAAGCCAAGGCGCAGGCTGCGGTGGAAATGCCCCTGCACATCGGCAGCCTCGAAGGGCGCTGGAGTGGTTTCGCGCCGATATTGATGGCCCACGATGTGATGGTCGGCGAAGGCAACAGCGCCTTGCGCCTGGATCAGGTTGAAGTGGTGCCGGATATCTGGGCCAGCCTGATGGCGCGCGAAGTGCGTATCGCCCACCTCGAAGTCAGCGGCCTGCAGTTGAGTGTCAAGGAAGACCAGGACGGCCACTGGGCGCTGCAAGGTTTGCCGGTACAGGACGACCAGCCGCTGGACCCACAGCAGTTGCTCACGCGCATGCAGAGGGTCAAGCGTGTGTCGTTGCTCGACAGCCAGGTGACGTTGCAGCCGTTCGACCAGGCGCCCTTGACCCTGACCTATGTGGGCCTGAGCCTGCATACCGGCAACACCCGCCAACGCCTGGATGCGCGCCTCACCCTGCCGGATGGCCAGCCTCTGGCCCTGAGCCTGCGCAGCCGTATTCGCGCCAGCGCATGGAAAGAGGGTGAAGTCGAAGCCTACCTGAGCCTGCCCCAAAGTGACTGGGCCAAATGGATTCCCGCCAGGCTGACCCAGCAATGGAAACTCACCCAGTTCAAAGCTGGCGGCGAGGTCTGGCTCAATTGGGCCAAGGGCACCGTCCAAAGTGCCGTGGTGCGCCTCAACTCAGCGCAAGTAAAAGGCAGTTACGCCGACCGCAAACCTGTGCATATCGAAAACCTCGCCCTGACCGCCTACCTGCAACGCAGTGACAGTGGCCTTAAGGTGTTGTTCGATTCGCTGGCGATGAACATCGGCGACACCCGTTGGGAATCACACCTGCAACTGCAACAAAGCTTGGCGACCGACAAAGACCTGGAAACCTGGAAGCTTCAGGCTGACCGTCTTGACCTCACCCCGATTACCCCGCTGTTGAATGCCCTGGCGCCATTGCCGGAAGGCTTTGCCAAGACCATTGAGCACCTGAAGGCCACGGGCGTGTTGCGCAATGTGTTGGTGGATTTCCGCCCGCAGGACACCACCGATAAAAAAGTCAGCTTCGCCGCCAACCTTGAGCGCATCGGTTTTGACGCGTACTTCGGTGCGCCAGCCGCACGGAACGTATCCGGGAGCATCAGTGGCGATTTGGGCCAGGGTGAGTTGCGTATGGACAGCAAGGATTTTTCCCTGCACCTGTACCCGATCTTCGCCAAGCCCTGGCAGTACATCCAGGCCAACGCGCGGCTGACATGGAAGCTGGATAAAGAAGGCTTCACCCTGATTGCCCCGTACATCAAGGTGCTGGGCGAAGAGGGCAAAGTGGCTGCCGACTTCTTGATTCGCCTGCATTTTGACCATGCCCAGGAAGATTACATGGACCTGCGGGTCGGTATGGTCGATGGCGATGGCCGCTTCACGCCCAAGTATTTGCCGGCCGTGTTGAGCCCGTCCCTGGATGAATGGCTGCGCACCGCAATTCTCAAAGGTGCGGTGGACGAAGGGTTCTTCCAGTACCAGGGCTCGCTCAACCATGACGCGCTGCCCGCTGCGCGCAACATCAGTTTGTTCTTCAAGGTGCATGACGCCGAACTGGCCTTCCAGCCGGGTTGGCCGCATGTGAGCAAGGTCAATGGCGAAGTGTTCGTCGAGGAGAGCGGCGTGCGCATCCTGGCCAGCAAGGGCCAATTGCTCGATACCAAGGTCAAGGACGTCTACGTCAATATTCCCCACGCACCGGCCGGTAAAGACAGCCACTTGCTGATCACCGGCGGGTTTGCGGGCGGCCTGGGGGATGGTTTGAAGATCCTGCAGGACGCGCCGATAGGCACGGGGTCAACCTTTGCCGGCTGGAAGGGCGACGGTGACCTGCAAGGCAACCTGGACCTGGATATTCCGCTGGTCAAAGGCACAGAGCCCAGGATCGTGGTGGACTTCAAGACCGACAAAGCCCGTCTGCAATTGGCGGAGCCGACCTTGGACCTGACACAGCTCAAGGGCGACTTCCGCTTCGACAGCAGCAAGGGCTTGAGTGGCCAGAACATCTCGGCCCAGGCATTCGATCGGCCGATCACCGCGCAAATTGTTGCCGATGGCAAGCCGGGCAACATCAGTACCCGCGTCACCGCCAAAGGCCAGGTCACGGTCAAGCGCCTGACCGATTGGTTAAAAATCAGCCAGCCGTTGCCGGTGTCCGGTGATATTCCGTACCAATTGCAGCTTACACTGGACGGCGCCGACAGCCAGCTGATGGTCAGTTCCAGTATGAAGGGTGTGGCGGTAGACCTGCCGGCGCCCTTCGGCATGCCTGCCAGCCAAGGCCGTGACAGTGTGTTCCGCATGACGTTGCAAGGTGCCGAGCGTCGTTACTGGTTCGACTACGGCGAATTGGCGAGCTTTACCTTTGCTTCGCCGCCGGACAAATTCAATGACGGGCGCGGGGAGTTGTTCCTTGGCGCCGGCAATGCCGTATTGCCCGCAGCCAAAGGCTTGCGTATTCGCGGTGTGCTGTCGGAACTGGACATCGACCCGTGGAAACAACTGGCCAACCGTTATGCAGGTAACGACCCGGGCGGCAGCGCCAAGCAATTGCTCAGTGGTGCCGACTTCAAAGTCGGCAAGCTGACCGGTTTTGGCACCCAGCTGGATCAGGCCAACCTTCAGCTCGACCGCAAGCCGGCCGCCTGGGGCTTGCAGCTCGACAGCCAGCAGGCCAAGGGCACGGTCAACCTGCCGGACGCCAAAGGCGCGCCGATTGCGATCAACCTGCAATACGTGAAACTGCCGGCGGTTGACCCGACCGTGCAGGCCGACGAAAACGCACCGGACCCGTTGGCAGATATCGACCCCAAGGACATCCCTGCGCTGGATATCGCGATCAACCAGCTGTTCCAGGGGCCCGACCTGGTGGGCGCCTGGTCGCTGAAGATCCGCCCGACTGCCAAAGGCCTGGCTTTCAACAACCTCAACCTCGGCCTCAAGGGCATGCAGCTTAATGGTGCCGGCGGTTGGGAAGGCGCGCCGGGCGCCAGCAGCAGTTGGTACAAGGGCCGCCTGGACGGCAAGAACATTGCCGATGTGCTCAAGGGCTGGGGCTTTGCGCCGACCGTGACCAGCGAAGACTTCCATCTGGATGTGGATGGTCGGTGGCCGGGTTCGCCGGCGTGGGTGGGCCCCAAGCGTTTCTCCGGCAGCCTGGATGCGTCATTCCGTAAAGGCCAGTTTGTTGAAGTTGAAGGTGGCGCCCAGGCCCTGCGGGTGTTTGGTTTGCTCAACTTCAATTCCATCGGTCGCCGGTTGCGCCTGGACTTCTCGGACCTGCTCGGCAAAGGCCTGAGTTATGACCGGGTCAAAGGCCTGCTGGCCGCCAGTGATGGGGTGTTCGTCACCCGTGAACCCATCACCATGACCGGCCCTTCCACCAACCTGGAACTCAATGGCACCCTCGACCTGGTGGCTGACCGTGTCGACGCCAAGCTGCTGGTCACGTTGCCGGTGACCAACAACCTGCCGATTGCTGCGCTGATTGTTGGCGCGCCCGCCATTGGCGGCGCGTTGTTCCTGATCGACAAGCTGATCGGTGACCGTGTTTCGCGCTTCGCCAGCGTGCAATACAAGGTGCAAGGCCCGTGGAAGGATCCAAAAATCACCTTCGACAAGCCATTTGAAAAGCCAAACTGAGAGCCTGTGGAGTAGCATGGCCGCATGCCTATTACGGAGTGTCGGCCCATGTCCTTTGCGGTAATCCAAATGGTCAGCCAGAAGAGCGATGTGCTGGCCAACCTGGCCCAGGCCCGGCGCTTGCTGGAGCAAGCGGCTGCGGGCGGTGCGAAGCTTGCGGTACTGCCGGAAAACTTCGCCGCCATGGGCCGCCGCGACGTGGCCGATATCGGTCGCGCCGAAGCCTTGGGCGAAGGCCCGATACTGCCCTGGTTGAAACAGACCGCCCGCGACCTCACCTTATGGATAGTGGCCGGCACTTTGCCGTTGCCGCCCCAGGACCAACCGCACGCCAAGTCCAACGCTTGCTCGCTATTGATCGATGATCAGGGCGAAATCGTTGCCCGGTACGACAAATTGCACCTGTTCGATGTCGATGTTGCAGATGCCAGGGGCCGTTATCGCGAATCCGACGACTATGCTTTCGGCAGTAATGTGGTGGTGGCGGACACGCCGGTGGGGCGTTTGGGCCTGACGGTGTGCTACGACCTGCGGTTCCCCGAGCTGTACAGCGAACTGCGTGCTGCGGGGGCGGAATTGATTACTGCGCCTTCGGCCTTTACGGCGGTGACCGGCGCTGCACATTGGGATGTACTGATTCGGGCGCGAGCTATCGAAACCCAGTGCTATTTATTGGCTGCCGCTCAGGGCGGTGTGCACCCGGGGCCACGGGAAACCTTTGGCCACGCAGCCATTGTCGACCCCTGGGGGCGTGTGCTGACACAACAGGATCAAGGCGAAGCGGTGTTGTTGGCCGAACGCGATAGCAGTGAACAGGCGTCGATAAGGGCGCGCATGCCGGTGGTCAATCATCGGCGCTTTTTCTCGCAGGGCGCGCAGCGGCCTGCTTCAGAACGATGAATTTAAGGCCAAACCTATGAGCGAGTTGTTGTCCTCAGTCAGTGAACACCTCCTGGCACCCGGTGGCGTGACCATCGAAAGTTTGCAAACCGTGCTCGGTGATCTGGCCGGGCCAGGCATCGACGCGGCCGACCTGTATTTTCAGGGCCAGATTTCCGAGTCGTGGGCCCTCGAAGACGGCATCGTCAAGGAAGGCAGTTTCAATCTTGACCAAGGCGTAGGCGTGCGCGCGCAATCCGGTGAAAAGACTGGTTTTGCCTACAGCAACGCCATCACCCTTGAAGCCCTGGGCCTGGCGGCGCGTGCGGCGCGCTCGATTTCCCGCGCTGGCCAGAATGGCACCGTGCAGGCTTTCAGCACTCAGGACGTGGCCCAGCTGTACGCACCGGATAACCCGCTGGAAGTGATCAGCCGCGCGGAAAAGGTTGATTTGCTCAAGCGTATCGACGCCGCCACCCGCGCCCTCGACCCACGTATTCAGCAAGTGACCGTGAGCATGGCCGGCGTGTGGGAACGCATTCTGGTGGCGTCCACGGACGGCGGGCTGGCGGCAGACGTGCGGCCGCTGGTGCGTTTCAACGTGAGTGTCATTGTTGAGCAGAATGGTCGCCGCGAGCGCGGTGGCCATGGCGGTGGCGGGCGTACCGACTACCGTTATTTCCTCACTGACGACCGCGCCATGGGTTATGCCCGTGAAGCGCTGCGTCAGGCACTGGTCAACCTGGAAGCCATTCCAGCGCCGGCCGGTACTTTGCCGGTGGTGTTGGGCTCGGGCTGGTCCGGCGTGCTGCTGCACGAAGCCGTTGGCCATGGCCTGGAAGGTGACTTCAACCGCAAAGGCAGTTCGGCCTACAGCGGGCGCATGGGTGAAATGGTGGCGTCCAAGCTCTGCACCATCGTCGATGACGGCACCCTGGCCGGCCGGCGTGGCTCGCTGAGTGTCGACGACGAAGGCACGCCGACCGAATGCACCACGCTGATTGAAAACGGCGTGCTCAAGGGCTACATGCAAGACAAGCTCAACGCTCGCCTCATGGGTGTTGCACGCACCGGCAACGGCCGTCGCGAATCGTACGCGCACCTACCGATGCCGCGCATGACCAACACCTACATGCTCGGTGGCGAAAGCGACCCCGCAGAAATCATCGCCTCGGTAAAACGCGGGATCTACTGCGCCAACCTCGGCGGCGGCCAGGTGGATATCACCAGTGGCAAGTTCGTGTTCTCCACCAGCGAAGCGTACCTGATCGAAGACGGCAAGATTACCGCGCCGGTCAAAGGGGCGACGTTGATTGGCAATGGGCCGGAAGCGATGAGCAAGGTGTCGATGGTCGGTAACGACCTGTCGCTGGACAGCGGCGTAGGCACGTGCGGTAAGGATGGGCAGTCGGTGCCGGTCGGCGTCGGTCAGCCAACCTTGAAAATCGATGCGATCACCGTGGGTGGCACGGGGTCGTAGTGGCCGGAGCTTCGGGTGGCGAAGAACGCCACCCGGGGAAGAGGATCAACGCAGGCCGCGTTGAGTCTCGTCCAGCTCACGGATGTACTTGAATATTTTACGGCTGGTGGCCGGCGCCTTGTTATGCGCCTGCTCGTGCTGGGCCTGACGGATCAGGGAGCGCAGTTGCTGGCGGTCCGCATCCGGGTAGTCCAGCACGAATTTCTCCAGCACCGCGTCATCGCCCGAAATCAGGCGGTCACGCCAGCGCTCCAGGTTATGGAAGCGTTCGTTGTATTGGCGAGTGGAGGCATCGGTTTGATCAAGCAACGCCAGAATCGCGTCAGTGTCCTGATCGCGCATCAGCTTGCCGATAAACATGATGTGCCGCTTACGCGCGATATTCGCGGTGTGCTTGGGAGCATCCGCAAGCGCCCGGCGCATTTCGTCGGTCAATGGCAATTTGGCAATCAAGTCTTTCTTGAGCGTTGTAAGGCGCTCGCCGAGGTCAACCAGCGCATGCAGCTCGCGTTTGACCTGGGTTTTGCTTTTCTCCCCATCGAGGGAGTCGTCGTAAGAATCAACCATGGTGGCAGTCCGCAAAGAAACGCCGCCATGATAACCAGTCGGGGGCCGCTTGTCCGGCCCGGTCGCTCGATGGCCTTAACCGAAAGCAGAATTTGAGTGGAGAAAACCATGAGTGCAGCCCAAAGCGTCGGTCCGCAAGCGTTACCGGCACTGCAGGAACAAGTCGAGCAGATCCTCGCCGAGGCCAAGCGCCAGGGGGCCAGTGCCTGTGAAGTAGCCGTTTCGCTGGAGCAGGGGCTGTCGACGTCGGTGCGTCAGCGTGAGGTGGAAACTGTCGAATTCAATCGCGACCAGGGTTTCGGCATCACGTTGTATGCCGGGCAGCGCAAAGGCTCGGCCAGTACCTCCGCCAGTGGGCCGGAAGCGATTCGTGAAACCGTCGCGGCGGCGCTGGCGATTGCCAAGCACACTTCCGAAGATGAAAGCTCGGGCCTGGCCGACAAAGCGCTGATGGCCAAGGACTTGAAGGACTTCGATCTGTTTCACGCCTGGGACATCACGCCCGAGCAAGCAATCGAAAAGGCTCTGATCTGCGAAGCCGCCGCGTTTGATGCCGATGCCCGCATCAAGAACGCCGATGGCACCACGTTGAGCACTCATCAAGGCTGCCGTGTCTACGGTAACAGCCATGGCTTTATCGGCGGTTATGCCTCCACTCGGCATAGCTTGAGCTGCGTGATGATCGCCGAAGCCAATGGCCAGATGCAGCGCGATTACTGGTACGACGTGAGCCGTCAGGGCGAATTGCTGGCCGATCCGGTCAGCATCGGCCAGCGCGCGGCGCAACGTGCAGCCAGCCGCCTGGGCGCGCGCCCGGTACCAACTTGTGAAGTGCCGGTGCTGTTTTCGGCTGAGCTGGCCGGTGGTTTGTTCGGCAGTTTCCTGGGCGCGATTTCCGGCGGCAACCTGTACCGAAAATCCTCGTTCCTTGAAGGTGCGATTGGCCAGAAGCTGTTTCCTGAATGGCTGACCCTCGATGAGCGCCCGCATTTGATGCGTGCCATGGGCAGTGCGGCATTCGACGGGGATGGCCTGGCCACCTATGCCAAACCGTTCGTCGAGAACGGCGAGTTGGTGTCCTACGTACTGGGCACTTACGCCGGTCGCAAGCTGGGCCTGCCAAGCACGGCGAATGCCGGTGGCGTGCACAACCTGTTCGTCACCCATGGCGACGAAGACCAGGCAGCGCTGTTGCGTCGTATGGGGCGCGGTCTGCTGGTCACCGAGCTGATGGGCAGTGGCCTGAACATGGTGACCGGTGATTACTCGCGCGGCGCGGCGGGTTTCTGGGTGGAAAATGGCGAGATTCAGTTCGCTGTCCAGGAAGTGACTATTGCCGGCAACATGCGCGATATGTTCAAGCAGATCGTCGCAGTGGGGAATGACCTGGAGCTGCGCAGTAATATTCGCACCGGTTCGGTGCTGATTGAGCGGATGACCGTCGCCGGCAGTTAACGGCGCGACGCTTCATGAAAAGGCACGCCATCCTCGAGATGGCGTGCCTTTTTTTATGGCTGCGATTTGCCACGCTTGTTTTGATTCTCAATATCATTTAATAATAAATATCATTACCGAATGAGCGTGGATCATGAGTTCTGTCCTGCATGAGGATCCGTACCTGGAAAGTTGGCGTTGGATGAGTCGTCAGATTCGCTGCGGTCTCGATCCCAATGAGCCGCGCCTGATCGAACACTACCTCAACGAGGGTCGATACCTGGCGTGCTGCACCGCGACCCATCCGTGGACGATCGCCGAAACGTCATTCCGCCTTTTGATCGACACCGCCAGCGACATCGCCTTGCCCTGGCACTGGCGATCCATGTGCCTGGACCAGGCCTGGCGCCCACTGCGCGACCTGGAAAAACTTTCCCACTGTGCCTGCCGCCTCAAGCGCTGGCAGACCTTTGCCTGGCAATTGGCGACCTGCGAATTGCTGCCGTCTATTTCTCACTCCGACCTGGTGCAAGGATCAAACGATGAGTAACACCCGTATCGAACGCGACAGCATGGGCGAGCTGCAAGTACCCGCCGAGGCCTTGTATGGCGCGCAAACCCAGCGCGCGGTGAACAACTTTCCGATCAGCCATCAACGCATGCCGGCGCAATTCATTCGCGCCCTGATCCTGGCCAAGGTCGCCGCCGCCAAGGTCAACGTCGACCTCAAGCAAATCAGCGAAGGGCAGGGCAAGGCCATCGTTGACGCGGCCCAGGGCCTGCTCGAAGGCGACTTCATGCCGCACTTCCCGGTGGATATCTTCCAGACCGGCTCCGGCACCAGTTCCAACATGAATGCCAACGAGGTGATTGCGACCCTGGCCAGCCGCTTGCTGGGTGAGCCGGTCAACCCCAATGACCACGTGAACTGTGGCCAGAGCAGCAACGACATTATCCCAACCACCATCCACGTCAGCGCAGCCTTGGTGCTGCATGAGCAAACGCTGCCGGCCTTGCTGCATTTGGTACAAGTCATCGAGCAAAAGGCCGAAGAAGTCCACCCGTTCATCAAGACCGGCCGCACGCACCTGATGGACGCCATGCCGGTGCGCATGAGCCAGGTGCTTAATGGTTGGGCGCAACAGCTCAAGGCCAATATCGGCCACTTGCAGGATTTGCTGCCGAGCTTGCAGGCCCTGGCACAGGGGGGCACAGCGGTTGGCACCGGGATCAATGCACACCCGGAATTTGCAGCACGTTTCAGTCAGCAACTGAGCAGCCTGACCGGGGTGAAATTCACACCGGGCAAAAACCTGTTTGCGCTGATCGGCTCCCAGGACACTGCCGTCGCCGTGTCCGGCCAGTTGAAAGCCACCGCAGTGTCGCTGATGAAAATCGCCAACGACCTGCGCTGGATGAACTCTGGCCCGCTCGCAGGCTTGGGTGAGATCGAACTGGAAGGCTTGCAGCCAGGCTCCTCGATCATGCCGGGCAAGGTCAATCCGGTGATCCCGGAAGCCACCGCCATGGTCGCGGCGCAGGTCATCGGCAATGACACGGTGATCACTGTGGCGGGGCAGTCTGGCAACTTCGAGCTGAACGTGATGCTGCCGATCATCGCCCAGAACCTGCTCAGCAGCCTCGAACTGCTGGCCAATTCCAGCCGCCTGCTGGCCGACAAGGCCATTGCCAGCTTCAAGGTCAACGAAGCCAAGCTTAAGGAAGCGCTGTCGCGCAACCCGATCCTGGTCACCGCACTCAACCCGATCATTGGTTACCAAAAGGCCGCTGAAATCGCCAAGAAGGCCTATCAGCAAGGCCGCCCGGTGATCGATGTCGCCCTCGAGCACACCGACTTGCCACGTAGCCAACTGGAGATCCTGCTGGACCCGGAAAAGCTCACGGCCGGCGGCGTGTAATCACCGACCCTGCTTTGGAGGCTCACCATGGAGCACTGGAAACGCACGATCGAACGGGCTAATCGCTGTTTTATGGCGGGCGAGCTGGTCGACGCTCGCGAAGCCTATCTGCAAGCCCTGGCCCTGGCTCAAGTGTTGTTCGAGCGTTGGGCGGATGCCGACGAAGCAGTGGCGGCCTGCGTCATTTCCCATCACAACCTGGCGGACCTGCACCTGCGCCTCAACCAGCCGGAGGAAAGTGCGGAATACCTCTGCGCCATTCACCAGCGGCTGTTGCAGACCATGCAGGACCCGCGTCTGAGCCCGCAACTGCGCGAGGCGGCGCTGCGCCAGAGCAGCAAAACCTATGTCGAACTGTTGAATTTCATCAGCGATCACGGCGAATACCCGCGTACCCATCGCCTGCTGGGTGGTGCTGCGGCGCAACCGATCACTCCACACTACGGAGCACATTGATATGACCTACACCTTGCCTGCCCTGCCTTACGCCTACGATGCCCTGGAACCGCATATCGATGCGCAAACCATGGAGATCCACTACACCAAGCATCACCAGACCTACATCAACAACCTCAATGCTGCGGTCGAAGGCACGGAGTTCGCGGGCTGGCCGGTAGAGAAGTTGGTGTCCAGCGTGCAGCAACTGCCGGAAAAACTGCGTGCTGCCGTGATCAACCAAGGCGGTGGTCATGCGAACCACTCGTTGTTCTGGGCGGTGATGTCGCCAAAGGGCGGCGGCAAACCCGAAGGTGCACTGGGCAAAGCCATCGACGAGCAATTGGGCGGCTTCGACAGTTTCAAAGAGGCCTTCACCAAGGCCGCCTTGACCCGCTTCGGCAGCGGCTGGGCCTGGCTGAGCGTCACCCCGCAGAAGACGCTGGTAGTGGAAAGCAGTGGCAACCAGGACAGCCCGTTGATGAGCGGCAACACGCCGATCCTCGGCCTGGACGTGTGGGAGCACGCCTATTACCTGCTGTATCAGAACCGTCGCCCGGAATACATCAACGCCTTCTACAGCGTCATCAACTGGCCGGAAGTCGCCGCACGCTACCAGGCCGCTTTGGCCTGATTTTCACTCTATAACAAGATCTAAGGCCGACTATGGGCACTGAAACACTGGCGATCAGCAGCGGGCGAATGTTTCGTTATGCGTTTGGCTCGCTGTTGCTGTTGGCCGGGACTGCATTGCTGGTGGCCCACGGGCTGGCCTGGCTAAACCTTGAACCGCGTATCCTGCGCGCTTTGCAGGGTGGGGCGATCTGCGCGCTCGGCACTGCGCTGGGCGCGGTGCCCGTACTGGTAATACGCCGCATGCCGGTAGCGCTGAGCGATACCTTGCTGGGCTTTGGTGCCGGGGTAATGTTGGCGGCGACTGCGTTTTCGCTGATCGTGCCCGGTATTGCAGCCGCTGAAGGCCTAGGGCTCTCACCCTGGGGCGCCAGTGGGTTGATCAGCTTCGGCATCATGCTCGGCGCGTTCGGGTTGTATCTGGTAGACCGCAAGGTCTCCGGCGCGAGCCCGGAAATGCTGGTGGGCACGCCGGATAAACCGGTTATTGCGCCGCGCATCTGGCTGTTTGTGTTCGCCATCATTGCCCATAACATTCCGGAAGGCATGGCGGTGGGGGTTTCTGCCGGTGGCGGCATGCCGGATGCCGACAGCCTGGCCATGGGCATTGCCCTGCAGGATGTGCCGGAAGGGTTGGTGATCGCGCTGGTGCTGGCAGGGGCGGGCATGTCGCGGGTCAAAGCGTTCTTGATCGGCGCTGCGTCAGGATTGGTCGAGCCAGTGTTTGCCGTGCTGTGTGCATGGCTGGTGAGTCTGGCTGAGGTTCTGTTGCCGTTGGGGCTTGCGCTGGCGGCGGGGGCTATGTTGCTGGTGGTGACTCACGAAGTGATCCCGGAATCGCGCCGCAACGGTCACGAAAAGCTTGCCAGCCTGGGGTTGTGCATCGGGTTTTGTTTGATGATGGTGATGGATACCGCGCTAGGGTGAGGCCATTGCAGCCCCACACCCGTCTCAAAGGGTGAGTTTACTCACCCTCATCAAAGTAGTTGTTGATCAACTTGACCAGAGCATCCATCGCTTCCTGCTCCTGTTCGCCTTCGGTCTTCAAGTGAATCTTGGTGCCCTTGCCCGCAGCCAGCATCATCATGGCCATGATGCTTTTGCCGTCGACCATCGACTCTGGCGTGCGCCCGGCGCGGATCTGGCAAGGGAACTGCCCGGCAACGCCGACGAATTTAGCCGAGGCGCGGGCGTGCAGGCCCAGCTTGTTGATGATTTCAATTTCCAGAGCGGGCATCGCGGGGGTGTTCCTTTCAGCTAAGGTCGCGGTGGCGAACCTGGACGTTCTTGAGGGTTTGTTGCAGCACCTGGCCCAGGCGTTCGGTCAGGTAGACGGAGCGATGGTGGCCGCCGGTGCAGCCGATGGCAATGGTGACATAAGCCCGATTACTTGCGGCAAAGCGCGGTAACCATTTGAGCAGGTAGCTGGAGATATCCTGGAACATCTCCTCGACATCCGGTTGCGCCGCCAGGTACTCGGCCACCGGCTGGTCCAAACCGGACTGGTCACGCAGCTCCGGCTTCCAGTAAGGGTTGGGCAAGCAGCGCACGTCGAACACCAGATCGGCATCCACCGGCATCCCGCGCTTGAACCCGAACGACTCAACCAGAAAGGCCGTGCCTGGCTCCGGCTGGTTCAGCAGGCGCAGCTTGATCGCATCGCGCAACTGATACAGGTTGAGGTCCGTGGTGTTGATCTTGAGATCAGCGAGGTCAATGATCGGCCCTAACAGCGAGGTTTCGTCCTCGATGGCTTCGGCCAGGGAGCGATGCGGGCTGCTGAGGGGGTGACGTCGACGGGTTTCGGAGAAACGCTTGAGCAGCGTCTCCTCGTCGGCATCCAGGTACAGCACATCGCAATGAATATGCTTGGCGCGTACTTCCTCGAGCAGTTGCGGGAAGCGCTCAAGGTGGCTGGGCAGGTTGCGGGCGTCAATCGAGACGGCCACCAATGGCTGCGCCAGTTCAGTGTGGATCAGGGCGCGTTCGGCCAATTCCGGCAGCAGGCCCGCCGGCAGGTTGTCGATGCAATAGAAACCATTGTCCTCAAGGACGTTGAGGGCGGTGCTTTTACCCGAGCCGGAACGGCCGCTGACGATGATCAAACGCATGATTACTGCCTGTTTTGCTCATCAAGTACAACCTGATATAGCGCCTCGTTGCTGCTGGCACTGCGCAGTCTGTCGCGTACTTCCTTGCGGTCGAGCATGCTGGCTATCTGCCGAAGCAGTTCCAGGTGCGCATCGGTGGCGGCTTGCGGGACCAGCAGAACGAACAGCAGGTCAACCGGGGCGCCGTCGATGGCGTCGAAATCGATTTTCTCCTGCAGGTGCAATAGCGCACTGACGGGAGACGTGCAGCCTTCAAGGCGGCAGTGAGGAATGGCGATGCCGTTGCCAAAACCGGTGGAGCCCAGTTTTTCACGGTCGATCAGGGCCTTGAACACGACTTGCTCATCCAGTTCAGGCACTTCACGGCTGATCAGTTTGGCGATGTGTTCGAGGGCTTTTTTCTTACTGCCGCCCGGCGCGTTCACGAGGGAACGGCCGGGGGTCAGGATGGTTTCAAGTTGGATCATGGGGGAGAGTTAACGACCTGTACCTTGCATCAGGTGCAGATTCTTTTCCTTATGCTTTAAGAGTTGGCGGTCAAGCTTGTCGGTGAGCAAGTCGATCGATGCATACATGTCTTCATGCTCGGCCTTGGCCTGCACTTCACCACCGGGAATCTGGAGGGTCGCTTCAATTTTCTGCTGAAGCTTGTCGACCTTCATGATGACCTCCGCGTTGGTGATCTTGTCAAAATGGCCCTCAAGCTTCTTCAGCTTCTGCACGACATAGTCGCGAAGTGGTGGGGTGACTTCCACATGTTGTCCACTGATGTTGACTTGCATACAGCTTCTCCTTCGTTGCCAGTGCATAAAGCGGTGGGTAGGAATACCCACCACTGGAACGCTATGGCCCGCCCGTCACATCAAACGCTTACGCTCGCTGGAAGGCGCGATCCCGAGGGACTCGCGGTACTTGGCGACGGTTCGACGGGCGACCTGAATGCCTTGTGCCTCCAGTAAACCAGCGATCTTACTGTCACTCAATGGCTTTTTCTGATTTTCCGCCGCAACCAGTTTTTTGATGATCGCGCGGATCGCCGTGGACGAGCATTCACCGCCTTCGGAGGTGCTGACGTGGCTGGAGAAAAAGTATTTCAGCTCATAAATACCGCGTGGGGTATGCATGAATTTCTGTGTGGTCACGCGGGAAATCGTCGATTCATGCATGCCCACAGCCTCGGCAATGTCATGCAGGACCAGCGGCTTCATCGCCTCGTCGCCATATTCCAGGAAGCCGCGCTGGTGCTCGACGATCTGGGTGGCCACTTTCATCAGGGTTTCATTACGGCTTTGCAGGCTCTTGATGAACCAGCGCGCTTCCTGCAATTGGTTGCGCATGAAGGTGTTGTCGGCGCTGGTGTCGGCGCGGCGCACAAAGCCTGCGTACTGCGGGTTGACCCGCAAGCGTGGTACCGACTCCTGGTTCAGCTCCACCAGCCAGCGTTCGTTGTCTTTGCGCACGATCACGTCAGGCACGACATATTCGGCTTCGCTGGACTCGATCTGCGAGCCGGGGCGCGGGTTGAGGCTCTGCACCAGTTCGATGACCTGGCGCAGGTCATCTTCCTTGAGCTTCATGCGGCGCATCAACTGGCTGTAGTCGCGGCTGCCCAGCAGGTCGATGTAGTCAGTGACCAGGCGCTGGGCCTCGACGAGCCAAGGGGTCTTGGCCGGCAGTTGGCGCAGTTGCAGCAACAGGCATTCGCTCAAGGTGCGAGCGCCAATGCCGGCAGGCTCGAACTGTTGGATGCGATGCAGGACGGCTTCGATTTCGTCCAGCTCGATGTCCAGTTCCGGGTCGAAGGCTTCCAGAATCTCGTCGAGCGTTTCGTCCAGGTAGCCCTGATTGTTGATGCAGTCGATCAGGGTTACGGCGATCAGGCGATCGGTGTCGGACATCGGCGCCAGGTTCAGTTGCCACAGCAAATGGCTCTGCAGGCTCTCGCCGGCGGACGTGCGGGTGGTGAAGTCCCACTCGTCGTCGTCATTGCTGGGCAGGCTGCTGGCGCTGGTCTGGTAGACGTCTTCCCAGGCGGTGTCGACGGGAAGCTCGTTGGGAATGCGTTCGTTCCATTCGCCTTCCTCCAGGTTATCCACCGTAGGGGCGGTTTCCTGATAGGACGGTTCCTGCACGTCGGGGTTGGGTTTTTGCTCGATGTTGTCGGCCAGCGGGTCTGCATTATCGAAGTCGTCGCCTTCTTCCTGGCGTTCGAGCATCGGATTGGACTCCAGGGCCTCCTGGATTTCCTGTTGCAGGTCCAGGGTCGACAATTGGAGCAGGCGGATGGCCTGTTGCAGCTGCGGTGTCATCGTCAGCTGCTGGCCCATTCTCAGGACTAGCGATGGTTTCATGGCAGGGGCTTAACACCTTATTCGCCGGCGCAATGCGCCATCCACGACAGGGCGCGTGAGCGCCAAACATAAGCAAATTATATGCCTGATATCAGGGGCTTTGCCTAGAGCGCGGTAACAATAAAAAAACTGAGGTTTTTATTGACTTGCACGCGCCCCTGGCAATGGCCTGATACCACCGTGTTTACAGGCGGAACTCGTGACCCAGGTACACTTCCTTCACCAGTTCATTGGCCAGGATAGTGGCGGAATCACCTTCTGCAATCAGTTGCCCATCGTTGACGATATAGGCGGTTTCGCAGATATCGAGCGTCTCACGCACGTTGTGGTCGGTGATCAATACACCGATGCCCTTGGCCTTGAGGTGATGGATGATCTGCTTGATATCGCCAACCGAGATCGGGTCGACACCGGCAAAAGGTTCGTCCAGCAGGATGAACTTCGGCGCGGTAGCCAGTGCACGGGCGATTTCCACACGGCGACGCTCACCACCGGACAAGCTCATGCCGAGGTTGTCGCGGATGTGGTTGATGTGGAATTCCTGCAGCAGGCTTTCCAGCTCTTTGCGACGGCCGTCGCGGTCGAGCTCCTTGCGGGTCTCGAGGATCGCCATGATGTTGTCGGACACCGACAGTTTGCGGAAGATCGACGCCTCCTGGGGAAGATAGCCGATACCCGCGCGTGCACGACCGTGCATCGGCTGGTGGCTGACGTCCAGATCGTCAATCAATACACGGCCCTGATCCGCCTGGACCAGGCCAACAATCATATAGAAGCAGGTGGTCTTGCCGGCGCCGTTAGGGCCGAGCAAGCCGACGATCTGGCCGCTGTCGATCGACAGGCTGACGTCGCGTACGACCTGACGGCTTTTATAAGCTTTGGCCAGATGCTGGGCTTTCAGGGTTGCCATTAGTTCGTCTTCTTCGCAGCGGGTTTAGGCGCAGGGGCGGCAGCGTCTTTCTGTTTCGGCTGGATCACCATGTCGATGCGAGGACGGGGTTGCGTGACCTTGCTGCCATTGGCGCGACCGGCGGTGGCGATCTGTTTGACGGTGTCGTAGGTGATTTTTTCACCTTCGGTGGTGTTGCCGTCAGTGCTGACAACCCGTGCCTGGTCGATCAGGACAATGCGGTTCTGCTGGGCGTGATATTGGATGGTCTTACCGTAGCCCTGCATCGGCTTCTTGTCGGTAACCGACTGCATCTGTTCGAAGTAAGCCAGGTTGCCTACCGAAGTCACCACGTCGATGTCACCAGCCGGGGTACGAGTCAGCGTTACCGTGTTGCCGGTAATCTTCATCGAACCCTGGATAATGACCACGCCACCGGAATAGGTGGCGACACCTTGCTTGTCATCCAGCTGCGCATCGTCAGCCTGAATGCGGATCGGTTGCTGGCTATCGTTCGGCAGAGCCCAGGCGCTCACGCTTCCCAGTGCTGCGCCCAGACCGAGCAAAATAGGGAGAGTTTTAACGAGCCTCATACTGTCCTCTTACGTTCGATAGCAGGTGTATCCTGCTTTCTTTCAAATACGCTTTCATTCCCTTGCCAGTCGATACACCGCCAGCGCCGTCAATTCTAACGTCTTGCTCGGTCTGCGCATATTGCTGTTGTGGGAAAACGGTCATGCGACTGCTGGTGATGATGGTGTCGCGCTTCTGTTCATCGGTGCGCGCGACGCGCACCGAGTCGATCAACTCAACCTGGGTGCCGTCCGCATTGACCTCGCCACGTTTGCTGGTGACGTGCCACGGAAAGTCGGTGCCGCGGAACAGGTTCAGGTCCGGGTTGGTCAGCAGGCTGACGTCGGAGGCTTTGACGTGCTCCACCTTATCGGAGGTCATCTCGTATTGGACCTTGCCGTCTGGCATGAACTGCACCGTATAGGCATTGGTGGCGAAATTGTCGATCAGCCCCTCGTCCACCTGCGCAACAGGCTTGTCGAGAAAGCGCTCCGGGCTGATATTCCAGTAGCCCACCGCCAGGAACAGCGCGGCGATGACTCCGAATAACAGGAAGTTGCGAATCTTTTTGCTCAGCATAAAACGCTCTATAAGTAGGCGGCGTGGGCCGCTTCAAGACTGCCCTGGGCACGCAGGATCAATTCGCAGAACTCGCGGGCCGCGCCTTCACCGCCACGTGCGACAGTAATGCCATGGGCGTGTTCACGCACAAATGCCGCCGCATTGGCGACGGCCATGCCCAGGCCTACTCGGCGAATGACCGGCAGGTCAGGCAGATCATCACCCAGGTACGCAACCTGCTCATAGCTTAGGTTGAGTTGGCCAAGAAGCTCGTCCAGAACCACCAGTTTATCCTCACGGCCTTGATACAGGTGAGGAATCCCCAGGTTTTGTGCGCGGCGTTCCACAACCGGTGTCTTTCGACCACTGATAATGGCCGTTTGCACACCGGCGGCCATCAACATTTTGATGCCCTGGCCGTCGAGGGTGTTAAAGGTCTTGAATTCGCTGCCATCTTCGAGGAAGTACAGGCGGCCATCGGTCAGCACGCCGTCCACGTCGAAAATCGCCAGTTTGATGTTTTTGCCGCGTTGCAGCAGGTCGCTGGTCATTTACATCACTCCCGCACGCAGCAAGTCGTGCATGTTCAGGGCGCCGATCGGGCGGTCGTCACTATTGACCACCACCAGCGCGCCAATCTTATGGTCTTCCATGATCTTCAGCGCTTCGGCTGCAAGCATCTCGGGGCGGGCTGTCTTGCCGTGGGGCGTCATCACCGCATCGATAGTCGCGGTGTGGATATCGATGGTGCGGTCCAGGGTGCGGCGCAGGTCGCCGTCGGTGAAGACCCCGGCCAGGCGCCCGTCGGCTTCCAGGATCACGGTCATGCCCAGGCCCTTGCGGGTCATTTCCATCAGTGCGTCTTTGAGCAGGGTGCCGCGTTGTACGTGGGGCAGTTCATCGCCCGAATGCATGACATTTTCCACTTTGAGCAGCAGGCGACGACCCAGCGCGCCGCCCGGGTGCGAAAACGCGAAGTCTTCAGCGGTAAAACCACGGGCTTCCAGCAACGCCACGGCCAGGGCGTCGCCCATCACCAGGGCGGCGGTGGTGGAGGAGGTCGGTGCCAGGTTAAGAGGGCAGGCTTCGTGGGCCACATGCACGTTCAAATTGACTTCGGCAGCCTTGGCCAGCGTGGATTCCGGGTTGCCGGTGAGGCTGATCATCTTGATGCCCAGGCGCTTGATCAAGGGCAGCAAGGTCACGATTTCGTTGGTGGTGCCGGAGTTCGACAGCGCCAGGATAATGTCCTCCTTGGTGATCATGCCCATGTCACCGTGGCTGGCTTCGGCCGGGTGCACGAAAAACGCCGTGGTCCCGGTGCTGGCCAGGGTGGCGGCGATCTTGTTGCCAACGTGGCCGGATTTGCCCATGCCGACCACCACCACGCGGCCCTTGCTGGCCAGAATCATCTCGCAGGCGCGTACGAAATCTGCGTCGATATGGGCCAGTAAACCTTCTACGGCTTCAAGCTCGAGGCGGATGGTGCGTTGTGCGGATTGAATAAGGTCGCTGGATTGGCTCATGTCTGAAATCGTATAGCCTGACGAAAAGTCGGCGATTATAGCGGTAATGATCAAATCCCTCACGCTAGTTATTCAGCAGGTGCCTGCTATTGATGCTCAGTCAGGTGTTTTCCCTGTCCCGAATCTGAACAAGCGCTGTTCCGGCCTTGGGGGCTCTGTACCAGCAGTGATATAGTTCGCCGCCAGTTCGGTCGGCCCAAGCCATGCCGCTAACTTTTGTGCATCTGTTGCAAACGAAAGTCGCAAGCATGGTGTCTGAGTGAAAGGCTGCATCCCAAGGAGATTAGATGAGTGCCGATAACGCCTACGCGGTCGAGCTGAAGGGCCTTACCTTCAAGCGCGGTTCGCGCAGCATCTTCAATAACGTCGATATTCGCATTCCCCGCGGCAAAGTCACGGGCATCATGGGGCCTTCCGGTTGCGGCAAGACCACTCTGTTGCGCCTGATGGGCATGCAATTGCGGCCCAGCGCCGGCGAAGTGTGGGTCAACGGCCAGAACCTGCCGACCCTGTCGCGCAGCGATCTGTTCGATGCGCGCAAGCATATGGGCGTGCTGTTCCAGAGCGGTGCCCTGTTTACCGACCTCGACGTTTTCGAAAACGTAGCGTTTCCGCTGCGGGTGCATACCCAGCTGTCCGATGAAATGATTCGTGACATTGTGCTGCTCAAATTGCAGGCCGTGGGCCTGCGCGGTGCTATCGACCTGATGCCCGACGAGTTGTCCGGTGGCATGAAGCGCCGTGTTGCGCTGGCGCGAGCAATCGCCCTCGACCCGCAGATTCTCATGTATGACGAGCCGTTCGTAGGCCAGGACCCGATCGCCATGGGCGTGCTTGTGCGCCTGATCCGCCTGCTCAACGATGCGTTGGGGATCACCAGCATCGTGGTTTCCCACGACCTGGCCGAAACCGCGAGCATTGCTGACTACCTTTATGTCGTCGGCGATGGCCAGGTGCTGGGGCAGGGCACGCCCGAAGAGCTGATGAACGCTGACAACCCGCGCATTCGCCAATTCATGACCGGCGATCCCGATGGCCCGGTGCCTTTTCATTTTCCGGCAGCGGACTACCGCTCAGATCTTCTGGGGAAGCGCTGATGCGCAAGACATCTTTAATCGAGAAGGTTCGCCTTTTCGGCCGCTCCGGCATCGACTTGATCGAGGTTCTGGGGCGTTCGACGATTTTCCTGTTTCACGCGCTGCTCGGGCGTGGCGGCATTGGCGGCGGTTTCGGCCTGCTGATCAAGCAGCTGCATTCGGTGGGTGTGATGTCCCTGGTCATCATCGTGGTGTCCGGGATATTCATCGGCATGGTGCTGGCGTTGCAGGGGTTCAATATCCTCTCCAGCTACGGTTCAGAGCAGGCAGTCGGGCAGATGGTTGCCCTGACACTGCTGCGTGAGCTGGGGCCGGTGGTCACCGCCTTGCTGTTCGCCGGGCGTGCGGGTTCTGCATTGACCGCCGAAATCGGCAACATGAAGTCCACCGAGCAGTTGTCCAGCCTGGAAATGATCGGCGTGGACCCGCTTAAATATATTGTTGCCCCGCGCCTGTGGGCCGGCTTCATATCCCTGCCGCTGCTGGCGATGATTTTCAGCGTGGTGGGCATCTGGGGTGGTTCGTGGGTGGCGGTTGACTGGTTGGGCGTTTATGACGGCTCGTACTGGGGCAACATGCAAAACAGCGTGACCTTCAGCGGCGACGTGCTCAATGGCATCATCAAAAGCATCGTTTTCGCCTTTGTAGTTACCTGGATCGCCGTATTCCAAGGCTATGACTGTGAGCCCACTTCAGAAGGGATCAGTCGCGCCACCACCAAGACCGTTGTGTACGCCTCGCTGGCGGTACTGGGCCTTGACTTCATTTTGACCGCCTTGATGTTTGGAGATTTCTGATGCAAAACCGCACTGTGGAAATCGGTGTCGGCCTTTTCTTGCTGGCTGGCATCCTGGCTTTACTGTTGCTCGCCCTGCGAGTCAGCGGCCTTTCGGCCAGCCCCACCGCCGATACTTATAAACTTTACGCGTACTTCGACAATATCGCCGGTTTGACGGTCAGAGCTAAAGTGACCATGGCTGGTGTAACCATCGGCAAGGTCACGGCAATCGATCTGGATCGCGACAGCTTCACTGGCCGGGTGACCATGCAAGTCGACAAGAAGGTAGATAATCTGCCGACTGACTCCACTGCATCTATCCTCACTGCTGGGCTGCTGGGCGAGAAGTACATCGGCGTCAGCGTGGGTGGGGAAACGGCCCTGCTCAAGGATGGTTCGACAATCCACGACACACAGTCGTCGTTGGTGCTTGAAGACTTGATCGGTAAATTCCTGCTCAATACGGTCAATAAAGACGCCAAATGAGGAACCTGTTCATGATCTCTACCTTGCGACGTGGCCTGCTGGTGCTGCTGGCAGCACTGCCGTTGATGGCCAACGCGGCGGGTTCTGCGCACGATCTGGTGCAGGACACGACCAACAAGATGCTGGCTGACCTGACTGCCAACAAAGAGCAGTACAAGCAAGACCCCACCAAGTTCTACGATGCGCTCAACACCATTGTGGGTCCTGTGGTCGATGCCGAGGGCATTTCCCGCAGCATCATGACGGTCAAGTATTCGCGCAAGGCCACGCCTGCGCAGATGCAGACCTTTCAGGAAAACTTCAAGAAGGGCCTGTTCCAGTTCTATGGCAATGCCCTGCTTGAGTACAACAACCAAGGTATTACCGTTGCTCCCGCCGGGGATGAGTCGGGTGACCGCACCAGCGTCAACATGACCGTCAAAGGCAACAACGGCGCGATTTACCCGGTTCAGTACACGCTGGAGAAGGTCAAGGGCGAGTGGAAACTGCGCAACGTGATCATCAACGGCATCAACATCGGCAAGCTGTTCCGCGATCAGTTCGCTGATGCGATGCAGCGTAATGGCAATAACCTGGACAAAACCATCAATGGTTGGGCCGGTGAAGTCGCCAAGGCCAAGGAAGAAACCGACAAACAAGCCGGGAAGCCTGCGCAATGACCGAGTCGGCTGTTCGTCTTGGTGACGCCGGCGAGTTGTTCCTCAGTGGCGTGCTGGATTACCGCACCGGGCCTGACCTGCGCAAGCAGGGCCAGGCGCTGATCAACAGCAGTAATGCACCAGCGCTGGTGCTTGATTGCTCGGCGGTGAGCAAGTCCAGCAGCGTCGGCTTGTCGTTGTTGCTGTGCTTTATGCGTGATGCGCAAGCGGCCAAGAAACCGGTCAGCATCCGCTCAATGCCTGAAGACATGCGTGAAATCGCTGAAGTTTCCGGTATTACCGAGTTGTTGGCGCATCCTTAATACGCATTATTAAAGAAGCCCCCCGTCAGAGTCCTGCTATGCGGGGTTCGCAGGCGCGGGGCTTTTTTGTATGATGTGCGACCCGTGCGCACTGGGCGCCGATAGAGGTTGAGCATGCAGGCCTACGAAGTTAAGAGCTTCCTTGAAGAAAAGCTGCCCGAAAGCCTTTCTTCACAAGTGCAGGTAGAAGTTGAAGGCGAAGGCTGCAATTTCCAGCTGAACGTGATTAGCGATGAACTGGCAAAATTAAGCCCGGTCAAGCGTCAACAGCAGATCTATGCCCATTTGAACCCGTGGATCACCGATGGCAGCATCCACGCGGTTACTATGAAATTTTTCAGCCGCGCGGCCTGGGCCGAGCGTACCTGAGCCCCCAAGGCGTCGAGATTCTTATGGATAAATTGATTATTACCGGTGGTGCCCGCCTTGATGGCGAGATCCGCATTTCCGGTGCAAAAAACTCCGCCTTGCCGATCCTGGCAGCGACCCTGCTGTGCGATGGCCCGGTAACCGTGGCCAACCTGCCGCACCTGCACGACATCACCACCATGATCGAGCTGTTCGGTCGCATGGGTATTGAGCCGGTGATCGACGAGAAGCTGTCTGTCGAAATCGACCCGCGCACCATCAAGACCCTGATCGCTCCGTACGAACTGGTGAAAACCATGCGTGCCTCGATCCTGGTGCTGGGCCCGATGGTTGCCCGTTTTGGCGAAGCTGAAGTCGCACTGCCTGGCGGTTGCGCGATTGGCTCGCGCCCTGTCGACCTGCACATCCGTGGCCTTGAAGCCATGGGCGCGGTCATCGACGTAGAAGGTGGCTATATCAAGGCCAAGGCGCCGGAAGGCGGTTTGCGCGGTGCCAACTTCTTCTTTGATACCGTCAGCGTCACCGGTACCGAGAACATCATGATGGCCGCCGCCCTGGCGAACGGTCGCAGCGTGCTGCAAAACGCTGCGCGCGAGCCTGAAGTGGTCGACCTGGCCAACTTCCTCATCGCCATGGGTGCCAACATCACCGGCGCCGGCACTGACACCATCACTATCGACGGTGTGAAGCGTCTGCACTCGGCCACCTACAAAGTGATGCCGGACCGTATCGAGACCGGCACCTACCTGGTTGCCGCCGCCGTTACCGGTGGCCGCGTCAAGGTCAAGGACACCGATCCGACCATCCTGGAAGCCGTGCTGGAAAAACTCAAGGAAGCCGGTGCTGAAATCACTACCGGTGAGGACTGGATCGAGCTGAACATGCACGGCAAGCGGCCAAAAGCCGTCAACGTGCGTACGGCTCCTTATCCGGCGTTCCCGACCGACATGCAGGCGCAGTTCATTTCCTTGAACGCGATTGCCGAAGGCACAGGCGCCGTAATCGAGACCATCTTCGAAAACCGCTTCATGCACGTGTATGAACTGCACCGCATGGGCGCCAAGATTCAGGTCGAAGGCAACACCGCCATCGTTACCGGCATCGACAAGCTCAAGGGCGCGCCAGTGATGGCAACCGACCTGCGTGCCTCGGCCAGCCTGGTGATTTCGGCGCTGTGCGCGGACGGCGACACCCTGATCGACCGCATTTACCACATCGACCGTGGTTACGAGTGCATCGAAGAAAAACTGCAGATGCTCGGCGCTAAAATCCGCCGCGTACCGGGCTAGCTCCTGGAACTGTAAACACCGTCACCTGTGGCGAGGGAGCTTGCTCCCGTTGGGTCGCGAAGCGGCCCCCAAGAACGGGACTGCTGCGCAGTCCAGCGGGAGCAAGCTCCCTCGCCACAGGGCTGTGTTTGCTGTTGATCCTGCTGAATTTGTTTCAAATCGAGGCTGTAATGGCCTCGATCTGTGTCTGGCGCCGTTTGCGACCGGACAGCAATAGCCTGATGAAGGACTGACGTTTCCCATGTTGACCATCGCACTGTCCAAGGGCCGCATCCTTGACGACACTTTGCCGCTTCTGGCTGAAGCGGGCATCGTGCCGACCGAGAATCCGGACAAGAGCCGCAAGCTGATCATCCCCACGACCCAGGACGATGTACGCCTGCTGATCGTACGGGCTACCGACGTGCCGACCTACGTTGAACATGGCGCCGCCGACCTCGGTGTGGCCGGTAAAGACGTGTTGATGGAATACGGTGGTCAGGGCTTGTACGAGCCGTTGGACCTGCGTATTGCGCTGTGCAAGCTGATGACCGCCGGCCGTGTCGGTGATGTTGAGCCCAAAGGCCGCCTGCGCGTGGCCACCAAGTTCGTCAACGTCGCCAAGCGCTACTACGCCGAGCAAGGCCGTCAGGTCGACATCATCAAGCTTTACGGCTCGATGGAGCTGGCGCCGCTGATCGGCCTGGCCGACAAGATCATCGACGTGGTCGACACCGGCAACACCCTGCGTGCCAACGGCCTCGAACCCCAGGATTTCATTGCTGACATCAGCTCCCGCCTGATCGTCAACAAAGCTTCCATGAAAATGCAGCACGCCCGTATCCAGGCGTTGATCGACACCCTGCGCAAGGCAGTGGAGTCTCGACACCGCGGTTGACTCACCCGCGCGGCCTTAGGCCGCGCCCGTCTATCCGCCTCATAGCCAGAATTCTCAGGTGCCCAAGCGGAAATGACTGCTAGTTTAGGGCGCCTGAGTTTTTGCCAATTCTATTGAGGCCCTCGCTATGACCACGTCCACTGCAATTGCCCGACTCAACGCTGCCGACCCGGATTTCGCCCATCATCTGGATCATCTGCTGAGCTGGGAAAGCGTGTCTGACGACTCGGTCAACCAGCGAGTGCTCGACATTATCAAGGCTGTGCGTGAGCGCGGTGATGCGGCGCTGGTGGATTTCACCCGTCAGTTCGACGGCCTGGACGTGAAGTCCATGGCTGACCTGATCCTGCCCCGTGAACGCCTGGAGCTGGCGCTGACACGCATCACGGCACCCCAGCGCCAAGCCCTGGAAGTGGCGGCGGCGCGGGTGCGCAGCTACCACGAAAAACAGAAACAGGATTCCTGGAGCTACACCGAAGCCGACGGCACCGTGCTGGGCCAAAAAGTCACGCCGCTGGACCGCGCCGGTTTGTACGTGCCCGGCGGCAAGGCCTCGTACCCGTCATCGGTGCTGATGAACGCGATCCCGGCCAAAGTGGCGGGCGTAACCGAAGTGGTCATGGTGGTGCCGACCCCGCGTGGTGAAATCAACGAGCTGGTGCTGGCCGCTGCCTGCATCGCCGGCGTCGACCGCGTGTTCACTATTGGTGGTGCGCAAGCCGTTGCGGCCCTGGCCTACGGCACCGAAAGCGTGCCGAAGGTCGACAAGGTGGTTGGCCCAGGCAACATCTATGTCGCCACCGCCAAGCGCCACGTGTTTGGCCAGGTCGGTATCGACATGATAGCCGGCCCTTCGGAAATCCTCGTGGTGTGCGACGGCCAGACCGACCCGGACTGGATCGCCATGGACCTGTTTTCCCAGGCCGAGCACGACGAAGACGCCCAGGCGATTCTGGTCAGCCCGGACGCCGAATTCCTCGACAAGGTCGCCGCCAGCATCAACACGCTGCTGCCGACCATGGACCGCGCCGAGATCATCGAGAAGTCGATCAATGGCCGTGGTGCGCTGATTCTGGTGCGTGACATGGAACAGGCCATCGAAGTGGCCAACCGCATTGCGCCGGAGCACTTGGAATTATCTGTAGCCGACCCGCAGGCCTGGCTGCCGTCGATTCGCCACGCCGGTGCGATCTTCATGGGCCGCCACACCAGCGAAGCCCTGGGCGACTACTGCGCCGGCCCCAACCACGTGCTGCCGACGTCGGGCACCGCGCGGTTCTCATCGCCGCTGGGGGTGTATGACTTCCAGAAGCGTTCGTCGATTATCTTCTGCTCGCCACAAGGCGCCTCCGAACTGGGCAAGACTGCCTCGGTGCTGGCCCGTGGTGAATCGCTAAGCGCCCACGCGCGCAGCGCCGAATATCGCATCCTTGAAGAGGGGAAATGAGGCATGAGCAAATTCTGGAGCCCCTTCGTCAAGGACCTCGTGCCTTACGTACCCGGCGAACAACCCAAGCTGACCAAACTGGTCAAGCTCAACACCAATGAAAACCCCTACGGCCCATCGCCCAAGGCGCTGGCGGCGATGCAGGCCGAGTTGAACGAAAACCTGCGTTTGTACCCCGACCCCAACAGCGACCTGCTCAAGCAGGCCGTGGCCAAGTACTACGGCGTTGACGCCGGCAAAGTGTTTCTCGGCAACGGCTCCGACGAAGTGCTGGCGCACATCTTCCACGGCCTGTTCCAGCACGACTTGCCGCTGCTGTTCCCGGACATCAGCTACAGCTTCTACCCGGTGTACTGCGGCCTTTACGGCATCCAGTCCGCCCCGGTGCCGCTGGACGAGCAATTCCAGATCCGCGTGGCCGACTACGCCAAGCCCAACGGCGGGATCATCTTCCCCAACCCGAACGCGCCGACTGGCTGCGTACTGGCGCTGGACGCGGTGGAACAGATTCTCAAGGCCAGCCCGGATTCGGTGGTGGTGGTGGATGAGGCCTATATCGACTTCGGCGGCGAAACCGCCATCAGCCTGGTGGATCGCTACCCAAACCTGCTGGTGACCCAGACCCTGTCCAAATCGCGCTCACTGGCCGGTTTGCGTGTAGGCCTGGCCGTGGGCCACCCAGACCTGATCGAAGCGCTGGAGCGGGTCAAGAACAGCTTCAACTCCTACCCGCTGGATCGCCTGGCGATTGTCGGGGCGGCGGCGGCGTTTGAGGACCGTGAGTATTTCGAGAAGACCTGCAAGCAGGTGATCGACAGCCGCAACACGGTGGTCGCGCAATTGGAGGGCAAAGGTTTTGAAGTGTTGCCTTCAGCGGCCAACTTCATCTTTGCCCGTCACCCACGGCACGACGCCGCGGGTTTGGCCGCAAAGCTGCGTGAGCAAGGGGTGATTGTGCGGCACTTCAAGCAGGAGCGGATTGCCCAGTTCCTGCGGATCAGCATCGGTACGCCGGAGCAGAACCAGGCGCTGATCGATGGCCTCGGTGAGCTCTAAGCCACACTGAATAAAAAAATGTGGGAGCGGGCTTGCTCGCGAATGCGGTGTATCAGTCACATGTTTATCGACTGACACTCCGCATTCGCGAGCAAGCCCGCTCCCACATTTAGTTTTGCGGTGCTAATTAGATCAACGGCTCATCCGGCTTCTTGTTCTTCCAGCCATCATTGCCCGGCAGCAGCAGGTTCAAACCAATCGCTACCACCGCACACAGGGCGATGCCCTTGAGGCCGAAGTCATCCGGGCCAGTGCCGGTGCCGACCAGCACACCGCCAATCCCGAACACCAGGGTCACCGACACAATCACCAGATTGCGCGCCTCGCCCAGGTCGATCTTGTGGCGAATCAGCGTGTTCATGCCCACCGCCGCAATCGAGCCGAACAGCAGGCACAGAATCCCGCCCATCACCGGTACCGGGATGCTTTGCAGCAACGCGCCGAACTTGCCGATAAACGCCAGGCTGATGGCAAACACTGCCGCCCAGGTCATGATTTTCGGGTTGTAGTTCTTGGTCAGCATCACTGCGCCAGTCACTTCGGCGTAGGTGGTGTTTGGCGGGCCGCCGAACAGGCCGGCAGCGGTGGTGGCAATCCCGTCACCCAGCAAGGTGCGGTGCAGGCCGGGCTTCTTCAGGTAATCGCGACCGGTCACGCTGCCCACCGCAATCACGCCGCCGATATGTTCGATCGCCGGGGCCAGGGCCACCGGGACGATAAACAGAATCGCCTGCCAGTTGAACTCCGGCGCGGTGAAGTGGGGCAGGGCGAACCACGGCGCGGCGGCGATCTTCGCCGTGTCGACCACACCAAAGTAGAACGACATGGCAAAGCCGACCAGCACGCCGGAGATAATCGGCACCAGGCGGAAAATGCCTTTGCCGAATACCGCAACGATCAGGGTGGTCAGCAGTGCCGGCATCGAAATCAGCATCGCCGTCTGGTAATGGATCAGCTCGCTGCCATCCCCGGCTTTGCCCATCGCCATGTTGGCGGCAATCGGCGCCATGGCCAGGCCAATCGAGATGATTACCGGGCCAATCACCACCGGCGGCAGCAGGCGGTCGATGAACCCGGTGCCCTTGACCTTCACGGCCAGGCCCAGGAAGGTGTAAACGAAACCGGCCGCCATCACGCCGCCCATGGTCGCCGCGAGGCCGAACTGGCCCTTGGCGAGAATGATCGGCGTGATAAACGCAAAGCTCGATGCCAGGAATACCGGCACCTGCCGCCCTGTCACCACCTGGAACAGCAACGTGCCCAGGCCTGCGGTAAACAGTGCGACGTTTGGATCAAGACCTGTGATCAGTGGCATCAACACCAGCGCGCCAAATGCTACAAACAGCATTTGTGCGCCAGACAGGATCTGGCGCCAAAGCGGGTCGTTGAATTCATCCTGCATGCTCACGCGTCCTTCTGCTTGGTGCCGAAGATCTTGTCACCGGCATCGCCCAGGCCTGGGATGATGTAGCCGTGTTCGTTCAAGCGCTCGTCGATGGAGGCGGTGTAGATCTGCACGTCCGGGTGAGCCTTTTCAACGGCGGCGATGCCTTCGGGTGCAGCCACCAGGACCATGGCGCGGATGTCCTTGCAGCCGGCTTTTTTCAGCAGGTCGATGGTGGCAACCATGGAACTGCCGGTGGCGAGCATCGGGTCGATGATCATTGCCAGGCGTTCGTTGATTTCCGGGACGAGTTTTTCCAGGTAGGTGTGCGCCTGCAAGGTTTCTTCATTGCGGGCCACGCCCACAGCGCTGACCTTGGCGCCCGGGATCAGGCTGAGCACGCCTTCGAGCATGCCGATACCGGCGCGCAGGATAGGCACTACGGTGATTTTCTTACCGGCGATTTTCTCCACTTGTACGGGACCGGCCCAACCGGGGATCTCGTAGGTTTCAAGCGGCAAATCCTTGGTCGCTTCATAAGTCAGCAGCGCTCCGACTTCCTGAGCAAGCTCACGGAAATTCTTCGTGCTAATGTCGGCACGGCGCATAAGGCCGAGTTTGTGTCGGATCAGCGGGTGGCGGATCTCGCGAGTGGGCATGGGAAAGGCTCCGGCGGCGGGCAAAAAAACCGGCCTAGATTAATCTATCCGAGGGTGTTGTCCTATAGACATCTAGTACGTTAGTCCATTAAGGCTTGATCGTTGCGCCTCACATGCGTACCTTTGCCCGCTTTTCTTGCCACAGCACCCCCTTGGAGAGCGCCATGTCCGCTGATCTCGAGCATATCCGTCAAATCATGCGCGAGGCTGACTGCCTGTACACCGAAGCGCAAGTCGAAGAAGCGATCGCCAAGGTCGGCGCACACATCAGCCGCGAAATGGCCGACACCAACCCGGTGGTCTTCTGCGTGATGAACGGCGGCCTGATTTTCGCCGGCAAATTGCTGACTCATCTGCAATTCCCGCTGGAAGCCTCGTACCTGCATGCCACCCGTTATCGCAACGAGACCAGCGGCGGCGACCTGTTCTGGAAAGCCAAGCCGGAAGTCTCGTTCATCGACCGCGACGTGCTGATCATCGACGACATCCTCGATGAAGGTCACACCCTGGGCGCGATCATCGACTTCTGCAAGCACGCCGGTGCGCGCAAAGTGCACACCGCCGTATTGATCGACAAAGACCACGACCGCAAGGCCCGCCCGGACCTCAAAGCCGATTACGTCGGTCTGCCGTGCATCGACCGTTACATTTTCGGCTACGGTATGGACTACAAAGGCTACTGGCGTAACGCCAATGGCATTTACGCGGTTAAAGGGATGTAAACCATGGCACGCTTTCTTGATCAGACGCTGTTCGCGCAATTGGCCGAGAAAGCGGCCGCCAGCCCTCGCGGCCGGCACCATCACAACTTGCATCAGATGAAAGAACCCTGTCATCGCCTGGCCGTCGGCCTGCAACCCGACACCTATGTACCGCCGCATCGGCACCTGAGTGCCGACAAGGCGGAAACCTTGTTGGTGCTCAAGGGCAGCCTCGGCATACTGGTGTTCAGCGACACCGGCGAGGTGATTGCCAAGCGCATTTTGCAGGCGGGCGGCGAGTGCGCAGGCGTCGATTTGCCGCCAGGCGTGTTTCATGGCCTGGTGGTGCTGGAACCCGACAGCGTGATGTTTGAATGCAAGGCCGGGCCATATCGACCGATAGGCGAGGGCGAGTCACCCGACTGGGCGCCCCGCGAAGGCGATGCCGGTGTGGCCGAGTACCAACGCTGGATGCTCGCCCAGTTCGATTGAGCTACAGTGCTCGGCTACCTTTCTACGGAGCGGCCCATGAGCCTGTTGACACGCACCTGCGCCGCCCTGGCGTTGACTCTCAGTTTGCCACTGGCTGCCGCGCCCGCGCCGATGCACAGCCAGTTCCTGCCCGCCGGATGACCTCACCCTGCGCGCGCAAACGCCCGAGCAGCAGCAACTGCTGCAAGTTACCGAATATGCGGTGGTGGTGGGTAACCAGCGGCAATCAACGCAACAGCCGATTCCGGTGACCTCGCCGTTGATGATCCGCCTCAAGGGCAAATCCCTGAACAAAGGCGCGACCATCGCCCAGGTGGTGCTCAATTTCGACGCCGAAAGCAAAAGCCTGAAAAAGCCGCTGTTTGATGACGCCAGCAAGACCCTGACCCTTTCTTACCCGATGGCGCAATATCGAGTGATTGTCGACCTGCTGCGCAATGACACGGTGTATGTACAGTTCCTCAGTTATGCCAACGGGCATATCTGGGCGGACCTGCACACAGGGGCGGTTCGCGCAAAGTAATTAAGCCGAATGCAGTCAATGTGGGAGCTGGCTTGCCTGCGATGGCAGCGGGTCAGTTGGCCCGACTGTCACTGATGCACCGCCATCGCAGGCAAGCCAGCTCCCACATGTGTGTTTGGTTGTTTTCGAAGGCGGTGTCTGGCAGGTAGACTTCCTCTCCCGTGTAAATGTCTGCAGGCTGGAGTCGGTAATGCGTAAAGATAAGAAACAGGTGATTGGTGACGAGATCGGCGACGACCAGATCAAGTTGTTCCTGGATTTCGAGCCGGTCGACGCGACCTCTCCGTCCCTGCACAAGCTGATCAAGGCTTACCGAGGCCTGCGTATCGACGACTTCGAGCGCTTCCTGGGCTTTTTCAAGGAAGCAGGCCTGGACCTGGACGGCAAGGATGAGCATGGCCAGACCTTCGTCGAGATTATCAAGGACCAGCGCAACGCACCCGACTACATCGAGCTGATCGTAAAAGCTCGCGGCTGATTATTCGAGCCACAAAAAAACGCCCCGAGGGGCGTTTTTTTTGCAGCCAGGTCTTAAGCGTAGCTTTCGGCCTCGTTGCTTTGCGCAACCAGCTCCAGGCTGATGTTGTTCTGCGCATTGATCTTGCGATACAGCTCAGCATCCGTCTCCAGCACTTTTTCCCGCGCCGGGAAGATCTCGTGCAGCTTGGCCGCCCACTCTCCGGCAGCCTTGGCCGGGAAGCAGCGCTCGATCAGTTCCAGCATGATCGAAACCGTCACCGAAGCGCCTGGGGACGCGCCCAGCAGGGCTGCCAGCGAGCCGTCTTTGGCCGCGACCAGCTCGGTGCCGAATTGCAGCACGCCGCCTTTTTTCGGGTCTTTCTTGATGATCTGCACCCGTTGGCCGGCCACTTCCAGGCGCCAGTCTTCGGCTTTGGCTTGCGGATAGAAGCGGCGCAGGGATTCCAGGCGCTGCTCCATGGATTGCATCACTTCGCTGACCAGGTACTTGGTCAGGTCCATGTTGTCGCGAGCGACTGCCAACATCGGGCCGATGTTGCCGGCGCGAACCGACAGCGGCAGGTCGAGGAACGAGCCGTGCTTGAGGAACTTGGTGGTAAAGCCGGCGTATGGCCCGAACAGCAGGGATTTCTTGCCATCGACCACGCGGGTGTCCAGGTGCGGCACCGACATCGGCGGCGAGCCCACGGCGGCCTGGCTGTAAACCTTGGCCTGGTGGTGCTTGACCACTTCCGGGTTGTCGCACCGCAGCCACTGGCCACTGACCGGAAAGCCACCGAAGCCTTTGCTCTCTTCGATGCCCGAAGCTTGCAGCAGCGGCAGGGCCGCGCCCCCGGCGCCGAGGAAGACGAACTTGGCGTCGACTTCGCGGCTGTTACCGCTGTTGACGTCCTTGATGCTCACGGTCCAGCCCGCGCCATTGCGCTTGAGGCCGGTGACGCGCTTGCTGTACTTGACCTGGGCATCTGGTGCGCTGGTCAGGTGCGACAGCAGTTGGTTGGTCAGGGCGCCGAAATTGACGTCGGTGCCGTTCATCACGCGGGTGGCCGCGATTTTTTCATCGAGCGGGCGGCCCGGCATCATCAGCGGCATCCACTCGGCCATCTCATTGCGGTCTTCGGTGTAATGCATGTCCGAGAACGCATGGTGCTGGCTGAGGGTTTCAAAGCGCTTCTTGAGGAAGGACACGCCTTTGTCGCCTTGCACGAAGCTCAGGTGCGGCACCGGGCTGATAAAGGACTTGGACGAGCCAAAGGTGCCCTTTTTGGTCAGGTACGCCCAGAACTGCTTCGACACCTCGAACTGGGTGTTGATGTGCACGGCTTTCTTGATGTCGATGGAGCCGTCGCCGGCCTGCGGCGTGTAGTTCAGCTCACACAGCCCGGCGTGGCCGGTGCCGGCGTTGTTCCACGGGTTGGAACTCTCCGCGGCACCCGAATCCATCAGCTCAACGACTTCCAGCTTGAGGCCGGGGTCGAGCTCTTTGAGCAATACGGCCAGGGTGGCACTCATGATGCCGGCCCCTACCAGTACTACGTCGACTGCTTCGTTATGCGCCATTTAACGCGTCTCCAAAATCTGCAGCACCAAATTGACGGCATGGCTGCCAGGAGTGACGGGGCGGTTCACGTGTTGCCCCAGGTTACCCATGGCCAGGATCGCCATGTCCGTTTCGCAATTCTTTGCAACTTCAGCACACGCTTCCTGCCGGCTAATCTGCCTATGAACGCATTCATGGGCGCCTGTGGCAATTCGACTTATGGTCAAAGCGTGCGATTCGTGCAACCAATCCGTAGCGGACAGGCTCAAGCTCCGGTGTTTGAGGAGTACTCGGTCCTGTGTGGTTGGGCTGTTCCAGACGCTGATGGTGCTTGTACAAACGCCAAACTATTCATTTGCTCGCCACACTCTTGTGAAGTTGTGAAAACCCGTTTTTTCACGCTCTTTTGAAGACGTGAACCTCAAAAAAGGGCTGCCCCAGCCTGGCACCTGGCCCGTAAACCCCTGCCGACACGCGGCAAGACGGGCAAACAACTCAAGTGGCCGAGCGCAATGGCAGCTCTGGCAGATTCGGCAAAGAGGGGTGGTTTGCAAAGAAATCAGCAAGCGCGCCAGCTTCACTCGATCTGTGTGGGCGGCTCTCTGTGGGCGATTGGGGGGTTAATACCGAGGCATTAACGGTGCTGCGGGGCCCGATCAGGAGACGTCCTTATAATCGGGGGGAGATTGTAGCGAAGAACGTCGGGGAAATGGGCGTGTTTTGTGACTTTTATTAGGGCTGTTCAGGAAGCCAGTGCGTGCCGCGAATGCCTGTGAGCAACCTGCGGGCTGATTCGGGCACTCATCGGCAGTGGACGGTGCATCCAGCCCAGGTGAGTCTCCGAGACTTCCACCCAGCCATCGCCCACAGGTGGCAGGCTGCACTGCTTGAACGCCACGCAATGGCCGTTGGCATCGAGCCGTGCGTAGTGGCGATGGCGGGGGTGTGACATGAACAATGATTTAAGAAGGCGCATGGCTTTGTACCTGTTACGTTACATGCTCGAAGGTTGCCAGTGTGCCATGACAGTGGAGTGACGAAATTATGCGAAATTGTAATTTCGGCCCGCCTTCAGCTGACGTTCAGGATGGCTGGTGAGTGGCCCACATGCGCCGTTATACTGGTGGCCTGTTTGCACCCCGTCCTGGAGAAATGAGTATGTTGCAACGCCTGTTGTTCGGTTTGATCACTGTGACCAGTTTGACCCTGGTTGGCTGCGCCAACAGCCCGCAACAACTCAGCCCGCAACCTAAAGTCACGGCGCAACTGGCGCCTGTCGGCCATGGCCAGCCGGTGTCGGTGCGCGTGGTAGATGGTCGTCCTTCGCCCACCCTGGGCTCCCGTGGTGGCCTGTACCCTGAGACGGCGCTGATTTCGGTCCAGGGCCAGGACGTGCTGCCCAAGCTGCAAGCCCAGGCTGAAGCCGCCGTGCGCCTGCTGGGCTTTACCCCGGCCAACTCGCCGGGCGCGCCGCAGTTGACCATCACCCTGGCTGAGCTCAAGTACCAGTCGCCCAAAGAAGGCCTGTATGTGACGGAAGCGTCCATCGGCGCGACCTTCAAGTCCGACGTCAGCGCCGGCACACGCCCGCTACAGTGGCCGCTACGGCGCGTCCCTGAACCAGCGTTTTGGTATGTCGCCGAACCAGGAAACCAATACCAAGCTGGTCAGCGACGTGTTGAGCGACGCCCTGACGCGCTTGTTCAAAGACCCGAGCATCGGTTCGCTTCTCAACGCGCAGTAACCGTCAGGCGGGCGCGCAACGCCCCGATCACCGGGCTCAGCAATGAGCCCGGTTTTTTATGCCTGTAGCCTTCATGCAGCCGTTTCGACATAAAAGTCCAGCACACTCACGCCTGTGAGCAAGTCCAGCTCCGGCAGGTCGGCATGCTGGTGCCCGCCGAGGGCGCAATACACCAGCCAGTGGCGGTCCTGGACGTTGAATGCAAGGCCGCCGACCAGCGCTTCCTGCTCATCGTTCTGGGCCATCAGGTACAGCCGATCCTGGTTTTGTGCGTGCAGCATGACAAGCTCCCAAGCGTTCGAAGGGCAACAGAGTGGCTTGTTAAGGTGACGTTCAGGTGACGCTGTAAATTACTGGATACATTAACCGTACATGGGGGACGGAACGTTTCAGCGGCAGGAGGCCAATATCATTCAGGTTTGTATCTGAAGTGATACCAGGACACTCGTCTACCGAGGTTTGCGATGGCGCTGCCCGCACTGTTGATCAATGCTGTGGCTTTATTGGTGGCCTGCTTGGGTGCAGCGCTGCTGTTCATTACCCGCCTGCGCGAGCAGCGAGCGCTGGCCGACCTGACCGCCCAAAGCGAAGACCGCGCGATCGACCAACCGATGTTGTTTCTGGATGTGCGTACCGAACGGTCGCATCGCCTGGCTTACCGCGTCGGGTTTGCCTGCCTCGCCCTGGCGCTGGCTGTGTCCTGGCTCAGCACCCACCTCTAAAACCACCGCAAAACCAATGTGGGAGCGGGCTTGTTGTGGCGAGGGAGCTTGCTCCCGCTGGGCAGCGAAGCGGCCCCAAAAAGATCGGAGCGCTACGCACTGGAGCGCCAGCCCGGTTCAGCGGGAGCAAGCTCCCTCTCCAGAGATGCCCCACACCTTGGTGGTGTTTAGAGAGGAATCCCGGCCTTGACCCGGTATTGATTCCTTACCGGCGTCGCATACTGCACCACCAAAAACGGTCGGTGCTCAGCCGGGCACTCATTCAAACGCCGCTCCCACTCCGCCTTGGCCTTGGCCAGCTCATCGGCCGGGAACACCTCGGCTGCCGCGGGCACCTGCAATTGCGGGTCGGCGTCGCTCCATTGCGCATACGCCAGGTAATGCACCGGGAACAGGCGATAACCGCCGAGAATCTGCCGGTCCATTTCCACGGCCAGCAGCTTGGTGTCTTCAAAACGCTCGGTAATCGGCGGGGCAAAGTTCACGTGCACGCGGCCCTTGTAGCCGGTAATGCCCAGCGCAATGCTCACATCGTCTTCGCCTGGCGCCTTGCTGTAGGTGCCGGTGGTGGCGCGGATGTACAGCTCGCGGGCCTTGGCGCTGTCGCACGGGTCGTATTCATAGCTGATCGACACCGGCGTCAGGTTCAGCGACTGGATCACCTCGGCAAACGGCTCGTCCTTGCGGCTGACGTGGAACATCTTGAGGATTGCCGACTCGGTGCGATCATCGCCATCCTTGGCGCGGCCTTCGGCCTGGGCGATCCAGATCGACTGGCAGTCGTTGCGGATCGAATGGTTGATATAGGCCGACAGCAGGTTATACGCCGCCATCTTCTCCTTTCGCCCAGTGATCGAGCGGTGCACGATGAAGCTCTTGTTCAGGCGCATCAGGTCGCTGACAAACGGCTTTTGCAGCAGGTTGTCGCCGATGGCGATACGTGGCGTCGGCAGGCCGGCGTGGTACACGGCATAGTTGACGAAGGCCGGGTCCATCACGATATCGCGGTGGTTGGCCAGAAACAGATAGGCGGTGCCGGACTTGAGCTGCTCGACGCCGGTATAGGTCACGCCGTCGGTCGCGCGATCAATGGTGTGATCGACGTAATACTCGACTTTGTCCTGCAGCGTGGCCACGGTGGTGACGCCGGCAAATTCACGGCGCAGCTTGCGGGCGATCATCGGCTTGAGCAGCCAGCCCAGGGCGCCGGCAAAGCGCGGGAAGCGAAAGTGAGTCAGGATGTCCAGAAAGGCCTTGTCACTGAACAGCCGCGCCAGCACGGCCGGGACTTCGCTGTCGTTGTAAGGTCGGATGGTATCGAATTCGCCCATCATGCTCTCTTGTTAGAAACGGCTAGGGTAAGTAAAGGAAATATCAGGGTGCGGCCGCAATATTGGCTCTGCCGTGAATAGCCCTGTAAATAGACCGGCGATTATACGCACAAGTCACCTGGGAGACCGCGATGGAAGAGGAGTCGTACGAATGTCCTTATTGTGGAGAGGTGGTCACGGCGTTGCTGGACCTGTCGGGAGGTGATCAGCAATATATAGAGGATTGCCCGGTGTGCTGCCGGCCCATTACTTTCGAGCTACAGGTGCACGAGGAAGAATGGATGCTGAGCGTGCGCAGCGAAAACGAGTAACAGGAACGCCCCATGCAGCGAATCTACGAACCGGAAAACCTGATGGAAGGCGAGCTGCTGCAACAGATGCTTGCCAGCGAAGGCATCGAGGCGCACCTGGTGGGGCGCCATTTGCTCGGTGGCACCGGCGAATTGCCGATCTTCGGCCTGTTGGGCCTGGAAGTGGACAACGACCAGGCCGCCTACGCCCGTGAATTGATTACGGCCTATAACGGCGCGCAACCCATGCCCGGCGATGAACCCGACAGCTTCCCCGACGTGTTGGTCTGTTAGGCTGTCGGTCGGTTTACCCCAAGAGTCGTGTTGCCCCATGTGTGGACGTTATGCCCTGTTTCGCTGGAACCCTTCTTTTGCTGCCTTGCCGGGCTTCCCGGCCGATCAGCAGGCCCAGTGGAACATCTCCCCGAATGATTCGGTGCTGATCCAGCGCCTGAGCGAAGGCCAGCGCACCCTGGCCCGTGCGCGCTGGGGCCTCACGCCACCGTGGCTCACCGACCTTTCGCGCACGCCAGCCCACGCGCGCGCCGAAACCCTGGCCGAACAACCGATGTTTCGCGAAGCCTTGCGCCAGCGCCGCTGCCTGCTGCCGGCCAACGGTTTCTACGAATGGCGCGGCACCCAGCGTAAACGCCCGTATTGGCTGACGCCGGGCGAAGGCTCGACGCTGTTTTTTGCGGCGATCTGGGAGGCTTATCCGGTGCAGGAGCAGGTGTGGCTGAGTACAGCGGTGGTGACCCAGGCTGCGCAGAGCCAGCGGCGGCCGTTGATTCTGGATGCGGCGGGGCAAGAGGCATGGTTAAACCCCGAGACGCCATTGCATGTGCTGCAGGGTTTGTTGGCCAGCGAGCCTGCAGCGTTGCGCGAGCGGGTGCTGGCGAATATGGTCAATGATCCCAAGTTGAATGGGCCGGAGTGCCTGACTCCGGGTTGAGGTTGAATGTGCTGGCCTCTTCGCGAGCAAGCCCGCTCCCACATTTTGATTTGTGAACACCGTCAAATGTGGGAGCGGGCTTGCTCGCGAAGGCGGCCTCAAAACCACCGCAGATCGCTAAACCTTGAACTGATTGATCAACCGCCGCTGCTGCTCCGCCAACTTGGTCAGATCCGCACTCGCTGCACTGGACTCATCCGCACCACCCGCCACCTCATTGGCCACCTGGCCAATATTGATCACATTACGATTGATGTCCTCGGCCACCGCACTCTGCTCCTCAGCCGCACTGGCAATTTGCGTGTTCATGTCGTTGATCACCGACACCGCCTGGGTAATCGTCTCCAGCGCTTCGGCCGCCTTCGCCGCGTGCTGCACGCTTTCGTCGGTACGGTTCTGGCTGTCTTCCATCACCCGCACCACATCCCGCGTGCCTTGTTGCAGCTGCTGGATCATGGTCTGGATTTCTTCGGTGGCCTTCTGGGTTTTCTGCGCCAGGTTGCGCACCTCATCGGCCACCACCGCGAAACCACGGCCTTGTTCGCCAGCACGGGCCGCCTCAATGGCGGCGTTGAGCGCCAGCAGGTTGGTCTGCTCGGCAATTCCGCGAATCGCCGTGAGGATCGCGTTGATGTTTTCGCTGTCCTTGGCCAGGGTTTGCACCACGCCCACGGCCTTGCCGATTTCTTCAGCCAGCGCGCCGATGGACGTGGACGTCTCGCGCACAATGCGCATGCCCTGGCTCGCGGCCTGGTCGGCGTGGCTGGCAGCTTGCGCGGCCTGGGTGGCGTTGCGTGCCACGTCTTGCGCAGTGGCGGTCATTTCGTGCACAGCGGTGGCCACCTGGTCGATCTCGACCATTTGTTTATGCACGCCCTGATTGGTGCGAATCGCGATGTCAGCGGTGTGTTCCGATGAGTCGCTGACCTTCTGCACCGAACTCACCACCTGAGTGATCATGCCCTGCAATTTGATCAGGAAGGTATTGAAGCCGTTGGCGATCGCGCCCAGCTCATCGGCGCGATCACTGGTGAGGCGGCGGGTGAGGTCGCCTTCGCCCTGGGCGATATCGTTAAGCATCGCCACCATCTGCTTGAGCGGGCGGGCGATGCCATGGCCCACCAGCCAGATCACCAGCAAACCGATACCGGCGATCAACAGGCCGACCATGGCCATGCCGAAGGTATCGGTCTTGCGCTGGGCTTGCAGGTCGCTTTGCAGCTTCTGCGAGTCGGCCATCACAGCGCTCAGCGGCAGTTGCAGCATCAAGGTCCAGCGCGCTTCGGTCTGGCCGATGTTGAAGGGCAGGAACAGTTCGATATGCCCGTGTTCCTTGTCGATGTCGTAGCGCACTTCGCCGACTTTCAACTGGCCGAGGTTGGCCAGCTCGTTGCTGTCGAGCAGGTCGCTGGCTTTTTCGCCAAGCTTGCTGGCGTCCTTGGTGTAGGCCACCAGGCGACCGTTGCTGGAGATCAGCGCCAGTTCGCCGGCGCCGTTATAGAGGTTCTGGTCGGCGCGGGTGAGCATGTCCTGGATAAAGTTCACCGACAGGTCGGCGCCGACGATGCCCTGGAACGTGCCGTCGACCATGATCGGTTCGATAAACGAGGCGAGCATCACCATCGCATTCCCGACTTTGTAAGGCGCAGGGTCGATGGCGCAGGGTTTCTTGCTCTCTTTGGAGCACAGGTAGTACTCACTGGCGCGCACGCCGGTGGACAGGATTTTCTGGTCGTTGACGTCGGCGAGCTTATCCAGGCCCAGGCTGCCATCGGCGTTGCGGTACCACCACGGCAGGAAACGGCCGTCGGCGGCCATGCCGACAATTGGGGTGTTTACGTAGGCGGCGTCGTTATGGTCGATGGCATTGGGTTCCCAGCCGATGTAGGCGCCGAGGATTTTCGGGTTGCGCGCCACGGTTTCATGCAGCAGGTTGATCAATTGCTCACGGCCAACCTGCAGCGCGGGCTCGCCCTTGGCGTCTTTCATCGCCAGCAGGGCGTTGGCAGTGGCCAGGCCTTTGGCGGTCACCAGCGGCGCTTCCAGTTCGCGCTGGACCAGCGTGGCCTGGGTTTGCGCCAGGGCGGTGAGGCGCTGCTCGATGATCTGCTCAAATTGCGCCTGGGTGCGCTCCTGCACCAGCTCCTGGGTGCGGGCACCGGCAAACACCGCATAAAGCACCAGCACCGCGACCACACTCAGCACGATGGCCCCGGTCAATGCGGCGACAGAAAACTGAATCGACTTGAATTTCATGGAGGCTCCAGGCGCAGGGGCAGGTGGGCTGCCTTTTATGTATCGGCCACGGGCTCTGGAGGCTTAAGGCTTGGCCGGCAAAATAGTGCGAGATGTCGCAAACGAGCTGTTCGCCGCCGCTGTGGGTGTGTGGGATGTATCTGAAAGTTAGTGGTTAAACGTCGCGTGTATCTGGCGTTGATACAAATCACCGCCTAGGATACGCACCAGGTTTCAGGGAGAGCGTCATGAAAAAGTCATTGGCAGTAAGCGTACTCAGTGCAGCGATGCTGCTGGCAGGTTGCCAGTCGGTTAACACCACCAGCGGCGGTGCCGTTGGCGTGGAGCGCAAGCAGTACATGTTCAGCATGCTGTCGAGCCAGGAAGTCGACCAGATGTATGCCCAGTCCTACCAGCAGACGCTGGGCGAGGCGAGCGGCAAGGGCATGCTCGACAAGACCAGTGCCAACGCCAAGCGCGTGCAGGCCATCGCCAACCGTCTGATCGCCCAGGCGCCGACTTTCCGCCCGGATGCGGCGCAGTGGAAGTGGGAAGTGAACCTGATCAAAAGCGATGAGATGAACGCCAACTGCGGGCCTGGCGGGAAGATCTTCGTGTACAGCGGGTTGATCGACAAGCTCAAGCTCACCGACGACGAGCTGGCCGCTGTGATGGGTCATGAGATCGCCCACGCCTTGCGTGAACACGGGCGTGAGGCCATGTCCAAGGCGTATGGCATCCAGATGGCCAAGCAGGGCGCCGGTGCGTTGTTCGGCCTGGGCCAGGACAGCCTGGCGTTGGCCGATACCGTGGCCAACTACGGTATGACCTTGCCTAACAGCCGTGCCAATGAAAACGAAGCCGACCTGATCGGCCTCGAGCTATCGGCCCGCGCCGGTTACAACCCGAATGCCGCGATCACCTTGTGGAACAAGATGGCCAAGGCGTCGGAAGGCGCGCCACCGGAGTTCATGAGCACCCACCCGGCTTCCGACAGCCGAATCGCCTCGTTGCAGGCGGCGATTCCGAAGGTGATGCCGCTTTACCAACAGGCCAAAAAATCCTGATATTCCAGGACTTGTGAAGATCCAAATGTGGGAGCGGGCTTGCTCGCGAAGGCGTCAGTTCAGTCAAATATTTACCGACTGACACACCGCTTTCGCGAGCAAGCCCGCTCCCACATTGGTTTGGATTTACAGCCTTAGATCCAGCCGCTGCTCTGCATGGCCTTGTACACCGCCACCACCGCCAGGATGAAAAACGCCGTAGCCGCCAGTCGACGAATCAAGGTCAGCGGCAGTTTTTCCGCCGCGAAATTACCCGCCAATACCACCGGCACGTTGGCAATCAGCATGCCCAGCGTGGTGCCGATAATCACCAGCCACAACTCCGGGTACTGCGCCGCCAGCATCACCGTGGCGATCTGGGTCTTGTCACCGATTTCGGCGAGGAAGAACGCAATCAGCGTGGTCAGGAACGGCCCGAACTTGCGCGTGGTACTGGCTTCGTCATCGTCGAGTTTGTCCGGCACCAAAGTCCACAGCGCAGTGGCGCAGAAGCTCGCTGCGAGGATCCAGTGCAACACCGCATCCGAGAAGAAACTGCCGAACCAGGCCCCCACGGCGCCGGCGGCCGCGTGGTTGGCCAGGGTCGCGGCGACAATGCCGGCGATGATCGGCCAGGGTTTGCGAAAGCGTGCGGCAAGGATGAGCGCGAGCAGTTGCGTCTTGTCGCCGATTTCGGCCAAGGCAACGATTGCGGTAGGAACGAGTAATGAATCCAGCATCAGGTAGGTTTCCAGGGGCGGGTCGACACGGCTATGACACGTACAGCCTTCCCGCCCCGGGTAAGGTGTGCGTGTCATAGGTCTTGTCAAACCCCGGTCCGTCTGTGCGGACTCCTGGGTCGCATACGCCATGGTCTGCTGACCAAGTATGTTGACGTATGCCGGACGAGCGTGGGGCTCGTGGGAGACTACTCCCCTAGGACGGAGCGGATTCTGCCTAGGCAAAACCCATTCGGCAAGCGTTCTTTTTCAAATCGCCATCAGCCGCGTTTGGCACGATAAATGCGAAAACCATTGCCTTCGGCCTTCACTGCACACACGCCCAAGTGCTCTTCGATCAGCGGTTGATACTTGAGGAAACTGTTGGCGACCAGGCGAAGTTCGCCGCCTTTTGCCAGGTGTTTCGCTGCTTTTCGCAGCAAGTTTTCCGTAGCAAAATAATCCGTGTGCACGCCGACATGGAACGGCGGGTTGCTCAAGATCGTGTTCAAACCCATCGGCGCGGCGTCGATGCCATCACCGGTCAACACCTCGGCTTCCAGACCATTGGCTGCCAGGGTCAGACGACTGCTGGCAGCGGCGAAGGCGTCCACGTCGAGCATCGTCACGCTGTTATGCGGGTAGCGGCGTTTGACCGCCGCCCCAAGTACGCCGGCGCCGCAACCAAAGTCGAGCAGATGCCCGCTCGGCAGCTTATCCAGATGCTCCAGCAGCAGCTCGGTGCCGCGATCCAGGCGGCCGTGGCTGAACACGCCGGGCAGGCTCACCACCTTGAGCGGCCCTTCGGCCAGCGGCACCTCGAAGACGTGCGCCAGGCTTTCCAGCTCGACCGCCTGCGGAGCGTTGGTCACGGTGACTTGCCACAGTTGGCAGTGCCGCGCGTTGTCGAGCTTGCGCGGCTTGCCGAACGGGATCATCTGCTTGGCGGCGCTTTCGATGCCGCCCTTTTTCTCCCCGACCAGAAACAGCTCGGCGCCGGGCAAGCGTGCGGCCACGGCGTTAAGCAGGTAGTCGGTGAGGTCTTTGGATTTTGGAAGGAAAATCACCGCCGCATCAAACCCGCGCTCGGGCACGTTCACGCCGAACTGGCTGCGTTCGGGAAAGCGCGCATCCAGTGCCGCCTGATCGCCGGCATGCCAGCTCCAGCCGTGGGCATTGGGCAGGCGGCCGAGCAAGTCGTCGGCAGGCAACCCTACCAGTAGCAGGTTGCCTTGAAAAAGTTCGGCCTGACGAAGCAGTACTTCACTGCGCGGATCCATAGTCTGCTCCTTGAAAAGGGGCGCAGTTTATCAACTGACGACGCGCAGCGGGGCACCGCTGAAAAAGCCTCGGGCGTTTTCAGCCAGTTGGCCGACGATACGCTGGCGCGCTTCGCGACTGCCCCAGGCATTGTGGGGGGTAACGATCAAGCGAGGAATGTCGCCGGCCAGCAGCGGGTTACCATTCACGGGCGGCTCCACGCTCAGCACATCGGTGGCCGCGCCGCCCAAATGGCCGCTGCGCAAGGCATCTGCCAGCGCCTGTTCGTTGATCAAACCGCCGCGCGCGGTGTTGACGATAAACGCGCGCGGTTTGAGCAGCGCCAGTTCGCGGGCGCCGATAAAGTCGCGCGTGTGCTCATTGAGCGGGCAGTGCAAGGTCAGTGCGTCGACCTGTGCGAGCAGTTCATCCAGCGGCACGCGGTCGGCGCGGGCAGGGCGCCCGGGAATGGCGCCGAGCACCACGCGCATGCCGAAGGCTTCGGCCAGGCGTGCCACCGCGCCACCCAGTTCACCATGGCCGAGCAGGCCGAGGGTTTTGCCTTCCAGCTCGACAATCGGATAGTCCAGCAGGCAGAACTGTTTGGCCTGTTGCCATTTGCCTGCCGCCACATCCCGTTGATAGTCCTTCAGACGCGTCGCCAGGTTGAGCAGCAGCATGATCGTGTGCTGCGCCACCGACGGCGTGCCGTAGCCGTGGCAATTGCTCACGGTAATGCCGTGGGCGCGGGCGGCGTCGAGGTCGACGTTGTTGGTGCCGGTGGCCGACACCAGGATCAGCTTGAGCTCAGGGCAGGCCGCCAGGGTTTGCGCGTTGAGGGGGATCTTGTTACTGATCACCACCTGGGCGCCTTGCACGCGTTCAAGCACATTCTGCGGCGTGGTGCCGGTGAACAACTGCAAGTCACTGAAGCTGTTGCGCAGCTCGCTGAGGTCGAGGTCGCCCAGGTCCAGGGACGGGTGATCAAGGAAGACGGCGCGGCGATTGTTCATTCTCAACTGTACCTTTTGCGGCGAGGTTCGAAGGCGTAATCTGCCGAGCCTATCAGATGAAATAATCAGTTACTTAATGGAGTGAGCATGTACGTCGCCGAGTTTTTGACCGTAGCCTTGATTCACTTGTTGGCGGTGGCCAGCCCCGGCCCGGATTTCGCCGTGGTGGTGCGTGAAAGTGTTACCCATGGCCGTCGCGCCGGCACCTGGACTGCGCTGGGCGTGGGCTCGGCGATTTTCCTGCACGTGGGTTACTCGCTGCTGGGCATCGGTTTGATTGTGTCGCAGTCCATTGTGCTGTTCAACGCGCTCAAATGGGCCGCTGCTGCGTACCTGCTGTACATCGGCTTCAAGGCCCTGCGCGCGCAGCCGGCCAAGCCGCCCGCCGAAGGCGAGTTGCACCCTGAAGTCGGCGAGCGCACCCCACGCGGGGCGTTTACCGCAGGGTTTGTGACCAATGGCTTGAACCCCAAGGCCACACTGTTTTTCCTGTCGCTGTTCACGGTGGTGATCAACCCGCACACGCCGCTGGCGATCCAGGCTGGTTACGGGGTGTACCTGGCGGTGGCGACGGCGTTGTGGTTTTGCCTGGTGGCCATGCTGTTCAGCCAGCAGCGCGTACGCGCCGGCTTTGCGCGGATGGGGCATTGGTTTGATCGCACCATGGGCGCGGTGCTGATTGCCATTGGTGTGAAGTTGGCGTTTACCAGCATGAAATAAACCCACGCGGGTAACACACTGCCCCTGTGGGAGCCGGGCTTGCCCGCGATGCAGGCGCCTCGGTGTATCAGTTGCACCGAGGCGACGCTATCGCAGGCAAGCCAGCTCCCACAGGGAATCACTGTAAGGCTCCAATGCTGGCGCAAAGCTAGCATTCATTGGCCGCTGCAAATCATTCCTTTGGCTGATTTGGCTGAAACATTAGCGCTCTACAGTGCAGGTCTTAGCCAAGACCGTGCAGTCAGATAAGGGATTCGTATGTTGCAGACCCGTGTTATCCCGCCCGCCGAAGGCGCTTACCAATACCCGCTGTTGATCAAACGCCTGCTGATGTCCGGGGCGCGTTACGAGAAAACCCGGGAGATCATCTACCGCGACAAGCTGCGCTACACCTACCCCACCCTGATCGAGCGGGTCGCGCGCCTGGCCAATGTGCTGACGGAAGCCGGGGTCAAGGCCGGTGACACGGTTGCCGTGATGGACTGGGACAGCCACCGTTACCTGGAGTGCATGTTCGCCATCCCGATGATCGGCGCGGTGATCCACACCATCAACGTGCGTCTGTCGCCGGAGCAGATCCTCTACACCATGAACCACGCCGAAGACCGCTTTGTGCTGGTCAACAGCGAGTTCGTGGGGCTCTACCAGGCGATTGCCGGGCAACTGACCACGGTCGACAAGACCCTGCTGCTCACCGACGGTGAGGCCAAGACTGCCGAGCTGCCGAATCTGGTTGGCGAGTATGAAACCCTGCTGGCGGCCGCCAGCCCCAAGTACGACTTCCAGGACTTCGACGAAAATTCCGTCGCCACCACCTTCTACACCACCGGCACCACCGGCAACCCCAAAGGCGTGTACTTCACCCACCGCCAACTGGTGCTGCACACCATCGGTGTGGCGACCATCATGGGCAGCGTCGACAGCGTGCGCCTGCTGGGCACCAACGACGTGTACATGCCGATCACGCCAATGTTCCACGTGCACGCGTGGGGCCTGCCGTATGTGGCAACCATGCTTGGCTTGAAACAGGTCTACCCCGGCCGCTACGACCCGGAATACCTGGTGGAGCTGTGGCGCAAGGAGAAGGTCACCTTCTCCCACTGCGTGCCGACCATCCTGCAAATGGTGCTCAACGCCAAGGCCGCCCAGGGCGTGGATTTTGGTGGCTGGAAAATCGTCATCGGCGGCAGCGCGCTCAACCGCACGTTGTATGAAGCGTCCAAGGCGCGGGGCATTCAGCTGACTGCCGCGTATGGCATGTCCGAGACCGGGCCGCTGGTGTCCTGCGCTCACCTTAACGAAGAGTTGATGGCGGGCACCGAGGACGAGCGCACCACCTACCGCATCAAGGCCGGCGTGCCCGGGCCGTTGGTGGAAGCGGCAATTATCGACGGCAACGGCAACTTCTTGCCCGCCGACGGCGAATCCCAGGGCGAGCTGGTGCTGCGTGCGCCGTGGCTCAGCGAAGGGTATTTCAACGAGCCGCAAAAGGGCGCCGAGCTGTGGGAAGGCGGCTGGATGCACACCGGCGACGTGGCCACGCTGGACGCGTTTGGGGTGATCGATATTCGCGATCGCATCAAGGACGTGATCAAGACCGGCGGCGAGTGGATTTCGTCATTGGCCCTCGAAGATTTGGTCAGCCGTCACCCCGCGGTACGCGAAGTAGCGGTGGTGGGCATCGCCGACCCACAGTGGGGCGAGCGCCCGTTTGCGTTGCTGGTGGTGCGTGATGGCCATGTGATAGGTGCCCGCGAGCTCAAAGAGCATCTCAAGCCGTTTGTCGAACTGGGCCACTTGAGCAAGTGGGCGATTCCAAGCCAGATCGCCGTTGTTACCGAAATTCCCAAGACCAGTGTCGGCAAACTCGACAAAAAACGTATCCGCGTTGACATCATCGAATGGCAGGCCAACAACAGCACGTTCCTGTCCACGCTCTGACCCCCTGCGCCGCGCCCGTTCGGGCGCGGCAATGCTCTAACTCGCGGCTCCACTTGTGATTTTGGGATTTTCAGCCATCCTTGCCTCGCCGGCCTTCGTCGGCGTGGCGAAAGGACTGTGGCAGACGGGTTGGTGATGCAAATCACACTTTAGAGGGATCAAGCGGTACCCCCTGCTGGCTATAGTCCTACTCAGAGTTTTTCACGGATGTTGCGCTGCGGGCCATGGGGGCCCGGTTGCCGTTCGGCATTGGAGTCGTTGTATTCCGGCCGTTACATGCATCCAGACGAAAGAGCTCACTGCCATAACAATAATGCACATGGAGTAGCGTCGATGACCTCAGTAAACCAGTTCTGGCGCCGGGCAAGACTGCCCCTGGCCGTCAGTCTCGCTTCTACGCTCGCCGGGCCCGCATTCGGCGTCAGTTTCAACATCGGTGAAATCGAAGGCAGCTTCGACTCATCCCTGTCGGTGGGGGCGAGCTGGTCGACTGCCGGTCGCAATAAAGACCTGATCGGTGCCAACAACGGTGGCAAGGGGTTATCGCAGACCTCCGATGACGGCCACTTGAACTTTGATAAGGGTGATTCCTTCTCGAAGATCTTCAAGGGTATCCATGACCTTGAGTTGAAATACGGCGACACCGGCATCTTTGTGCGTGGCAAGTACTGGTATGACTTCGCGCTGCAAAACGAAGACCTGGACTTCAAGAACGTCAGCAACAACAACCGCAAAGAGGGCGCCAAGTCCTCCGGCGGGCAGATCCTCGATGCCTTCATCTACCACAACTACACCATCGCCGATCAGCCGGGTAACGTGCGGTTCGGTAAGCAGGTGGTGAGCTGGGGTGAAAGCACCTTCATCGGTGGCGGTATCAACTCCATCAACCCGATCGACGTGTCTGCGTTCCGTCGTCCGGGCGCCGAAATCAAGGAAGGCTTGATTCCGGTCAACATGTTCTACGTGTCGCAAACCCTGACCGATAACCTCTCGGCCGAAGCGTTCTACCAGCTGGAATGGGACCAGACCGTCACCGATAACTGCGGCACATTCTTCTCCCAGCCGGACGTCATCTCGGATGGTTGCAGCAATAACCTGCGGGTGCTGAACAAGCGCTCCACCATCCCGGGCGCGGCCTTGCCCACCCTTAACGCCCTGGGCGTGGATGTGAACAACGAAGGGGTGCTGGTACGTCGCGGCGGTGACCGTGATGCACGCGACAGCGGCCAGTTCGGCGTGGCCATGCACTACAACTTCGAGCCGCTGGACACCGAGTTCGGCGCGTACTTCATGAACTACCACAGCCGTGCGCCGATCTTCAGCGCCACCGGCGCGCCAAACTCGGCTTACACCCGTCCGCTGGGGCCGCTGGCGGCGTTGCGGCCATTGATCGTGGCAGGCAGCTCCCAGTACTTCGTCGAGTACCCGGAAGATATTCGCCTCTACGGCTTGAGCTTCTCCACCACGCTGCCTACCGGTACCGCCTGGAGTGGTGAACTGAGCTACCGGCCAAACGCGCCGGTACAACTGAGCACCACCGATATCCTGTACGCGGGCGTCACGCCGATCCCAGGTTATGGCAATGCGTCAGTGCTCAAGGGCACACCGGGCCAGGACCTGCACGGCTACAACCGTAAGGAAGTGACCCAGTTCCAGACCACCTTCACGCACTTCTTCGACCAGGTCATGGGCGCCTCTCGGCTGACCACCGTGGGCGAAATCGGCGTGACCCACGTGGGCGGCCTGGAGAGCAAAAACCAGGCGCGTTATGGCCGCGATCCGGTCTTCGGCCCAGGCACGCTGCCCGGCGGCTTCTGCAATGCGCTTAACAATTCGACAGCCAACGGCGCAGGCCTGCCGAATGCGTCCGGCCTGAACACCAACTGCAACAACGACGGCTACACCACCGCCACGTCCTGGGGTTATCGCGCCCGGGCCATCTGGGAATACCCGGATGTGTTTGCCGGTGTAAACCTCAAGCCCAACGTGGCCTGGTCCCATGACGTCAAAGGTTACTCGCCAGGCCCTGGCGGCAACTTTGAAGAAGGTCGCAAGGCCGTCAGCCTGGGTGTGGATGCCGAGTACCAGAACACCTACACCGTCAGCCTCAACTACACCAACTTCTTTGGTGGCAAGTTCACCACCGTGGATGACCGTGACTTCATCGCGCTGAGCGCCGGCGTGAACTTCTAAGCACAACCTCTTTAAGCAGTCTGTTTTCAGGAAGAACCAGAACATGAAAATAACTAAAAGTCTGTTGCACGTGGGTGTGCTTGGGCTGTCGATCCTGGCGAGTAACGTCATGGCGGCAGTCTCGGCGGATGAAGCCGCCAAGTTGGGCACGACCCTGACGCCGATGGGCGCCGAAATGGCCGGTAATGCGGCCGGCACCATTCCTAAATGGTCGCCGCTGCCTACCAATGCCGGCGCCGTAGATGCCCGTGGCTTCCTGGCCAACCCGTATGCCAGCGAACAGCCGCAGTTCACCATCACCGCGCAGAACGTCGAGCAGTACAAGGACAAGCTGGCGCCGGGGCAGTACGCGATGTTCAAGCGCTACCCGGACACCTTCAAGATGCCCGTGTACCCGACCCATCGTGGCGCTACCGTGCCGGCCGAAGTGTTTGCCTCGATCAAGAAGAACGCCACCAACACCAACCTGGTGTCCGGCGGTAACGGCCTGGAAAACTTCGAAACCGCGGTTCCGTTCCCGATTCCTAAGAGCGGCGTGGAAGTCATCTGGAACCACATCACCCGCTATCGCGGGGGCAGCGTGACCCGCCTGGTGACCCAGGCCACGCCGCAAACCAATGGTTCGTTCAGCCTGGTGTACTTCCGCGATCAGTTCGTGTTCCGCGACAAGATGAAGGACTACGACCCGAAAAACCCGGGCAACGTGCTGTTCTACTTCAAGCAGCAAGTCACCGCACCGGCGCGTCTGGCCGGTGGTGTACTGCTGGTGCACGAAACCCTGGACCAGGTGAAAGAGCCGCGTTCGGCGTGGGTCTACAACGCCGGCCAGCGCCGTGTGCGCCGGGCGCCGCAAGTGTCCTATGACGGGCCGGGTACTGCTGCCGATGGCCTGCGTACCTCCGACAACCTCGACATGTACAACGGCGCACCGGACCGCTACGACTGGAAGCTTGAAGGCAAGAAAGAAATCTACATCGCCTCCAACAGCTACAAGATCGACGATCCGAAGCTCAAGTACGCCGACATCATCAAGGCCGGCCACATCAACCAGGACCTGGCACGCTACGAGCTGCGCCGCGTCTGGCACGTGGTCGCGACCCTGAAGGAAGGCCAGCGCCACATCTATGCCAAGCGTGACTTCTTCATCGACGAAGACACCTGGCAAGCAGCGGTTATCGACCACTACGACGGTCGCGGCCAACTGTGGCGCGTCGCCGAAGCCCATGCCGAGAACTACTACGACAAGCAAGTGCCGTGGTACGCCATCGAGACCCTCTACGACCTGCAGTCCGGCCGCTACCTGGCCCTGGGGATGAAGAACGAAGAGAAGCAGGCCTATGACTTCGGTTTTACCGCCTCCACCGCAGACTTCTCCCCGGCGGCCTTGCGCCAGGATGGGGTTCGCTAAGCGGTTTTAACTGAGGCCGCATCCTCAGCGTGAAGCCCCGACTGGTTCGGGGCTTTTTTATGTGGGGATATTTTTTGTCGCAGTTCTTTTTCAGGCAAATGTCGCAAAGATCTACAAACCCGCCGCTTTTACCGCTAGTCTGCGGACATCTGCAGTGCCGACAACAGCCTTCTACAAGAGCCCGGCGATGACTGATCTGTCCCGAATCCAAGGGCCTGCGAGCGCGGTGATTCCGACCCTGGAATCGCGTTTCTACAGGCCACCGCTGCCTGACGGCTATGTGCTGCGCCCGCGCCTGTGCGAACGCCTGAGTGCTGGCCTTGCGGGACGACTGTTGCTGGTGAGCGCCCCGGCCGGGTTCGGCAAGAGTTCGCTGGCAGTGGAGTTCTGCCAGAGTCTGCCGGCGCATTGGCAAAGCCTGTGGCTGGGCCTGAGCCCACGGGATAACGACCCCGGCCGCTTCCTTGAGCGCCTGCTCGACGGCTTGCAGCAATACTTCCCGCAACTGGGTGGCCAATCCCTGGGCCTGCTGAAAATGCGTCAGCGTCACCAACCCTTTGCCTTTGAAGAATGGCTCGACGGCTTGCTCGACGAGCTGACGCTGCACCTGTCCACCCAGGCGCCATTGCTGCTGGTGCTGGATGACTACCACCTGGCCCAGGGCCCGGTGCTGGATCGCTGCCTGCAATTTTTCCTCAATCATTTACCCGATGGGCTGCTGGTGATGGTCACCAGCCGCCAGCGCCCGGACTGGCACCTGGCGCGGCTGCGACTCTCGCGCCACCTGCTGGAGCTGCATGAACAAGACCTGCGCTTGACCCACGACGAATCGCTGGCGGTACTCGACAGGCACAGCAGCTCGTTGCGCGGCGAAGCCCTGGACAACCTGATTCGCCGCAGCGAGGGCTGGGTGGCTGGCCTGCGCTTCTGGTTGCTGGCCCTTTCCGAAGCCGGCAATGAGGCTGCGTTGCCACAACATTTGCATGGAGGCGAAGGGCTGATCCGCGACTATCTGCTGGAAGAAGTCATCGATTGCCTGCCGGCAGACGTTCAAGCCTTTCTGTATGACACCGCCCCACAGGATCGTTTTTGCAGCGAGCTGTGCGACGCCGTGCGCGAAGCCCACGACAGCGCGCATATCCTCGGTTACTTGCAGGCCCACCAAGTGTTTCTGGTGCCGCTGGATGAGCAGGGCCACTGGTATCGCTACCACCATCTGTTTTCCGACCTGCTGCGTACCCGCCGTGCGAGCAGTGCCACCGTACCGATTGCCAGCCTGCACCTGCGTGCCTGTCGCTGGTTCAACACCCAGGGCTTGATCGATGAAGCGGTGGAACAGGCGTTGCGCGCCGGCCACCTGGATGTGGCGGCGAACCTGGTGCAGAACCTGTCGGAGGAGCAACTGCTGGCCGAGCAGAACGTTGGCATGCTGCTGCGCTGGAAGATGGACTTGCCCGACAGCCTGCTGATCAGCACGCCGCGCTTGATCGTGCTCTACAGCTGGGCATTGGGGCTGGCCTGCCAACTGGATGCGGCCGAAGAACTGTCCGGCTACCTCAGCCGCTTCCTGCCGGCGCCGTCGGCCACTGCGCAAAAGTCGATGCTGGCACAGTGGCTGGCGCTGAGCGGGATTATCGCTCGGGGCCGAGGCGATCGTGAGTTGACCCTGCGTTATTGCAGCGAGGCGTTGGAAAGCTTGCCGCAAAAACGTTATGGCCAGCGCCTGATGTGCCTGTCGACCCTCTCAAACCTGGCCATCGTCGATGCCGATTTGTGGCGTGCCCGTGGCCTGAATCGCGAATCCCTGGAGCTGGCGCAGCGCGTCGGTAACCCGCTGTTCGAGGCGTTGGCCCATTACGATCGCGCGCGGGTGTTGCAGGCGCGCGGCGAAATTCTGCGTTCCCTGGACGAAGTGCGCCAGGGGCTGCAACGCCTGCACGGCCTGGCGCCGCAGCGGCTGTACGCGGTGCGCGCGCGGTTGTCGCTGTACGAGGGCTATCTGTTGCTGGTGCGCTATCAGCCCGAGGCCGGGCTTGTCCGTTTACGCGCGGGTCTGAACGAAGCCCGTGCCTGCCGGGATATCAGCGTGCTGATCGGGCATTGTGTGATTGCCAACTTTGAAGGGCGCCGTGGGGATTTCGCCACGGCGTTTGCCGAGCTTGCCGAAGCTGAGCGCTTGATGCACATCTGGGATGTGCCGCCGATCTACTACCTGGCGATGATCACCTTGATCAAATGCGAGCTGTGGCTGGCTCAAGGCCGCACTGACCTGGCAGAGGCCTGGTTGACCCGGCTGGGGCAAACCTACAACGGCGAACACGCAGCAGCGGCGCCGGAATTTCACCCGCATTTGCCGCAACATATCGGGCTGCAACAGGCTGCGTTGGACGCCACCCGTCATCAGCCGGCCGCCGCGTTGCAACGTCTCGAAGAACTGGCGCAGCAGGCGCATAACAGTGGGCGGCAAATGATTGCCTTGATGGCCCTGACCCAGCAAGTGCAGTTGTTGCTGGAGTGCGGGCAGCAAGACCAGGCCCGACTGGCATTGGCCCGCGCCCTTGAGGCTGGCGCTGGTGGGGCATTGCAACCCTTCCAGCGGCTGCTGGAGAGTTACCCGGATTGGCTGCGTGAACAGCTGGGCCGGGAGGCTCATGGTTTGCTGAACCAGAGTCTGTTGGCGCTGTTGCCGGTGGCTGCGGTGGTTGAGGCCTTGCCTAATCATGAAACCTTGAGCGCACGTGAACTGGCGGTGCTGCAGTTGATTGCCCAAGGCTGCTCGAACCAGGAGATCAGCAATCAGCTGTTTATCTCCCTGCACACCGTGAAAACCCACGCCAGCCATATCAACAGCAAGCTGGGTGTCGAGCGCCGGACTCAAGCGGTGGCGCGGGCCAAATCGATGGGGCTGCTGGCCTGATAATGGGCCAGCTTTCCTGTAGGAGCTGATGTGTGTGGGAGCTGGCTTATGTGGGGCTGGCTCATGTGGGAGCTGGCTTGCCTGCGATAGCATCACCTCGGTATGACTGAAAGACCAAGGTGTCTGCATCGCAGGCAAGCCAGCTCCCACACAAGCCCGGCTCCCACATTCGACCGAGTACACCCTTAGTGGTCTCGCTACGGCGCAGTCGGGCACGCTTTCAGCGACGTGTCGGCGGTTTTGCTGACCAGCGCGGCAAAACGCTTGAGGTTGTTCTGATGCGCCGCCACCAAGTCATCAATGCTCGGGCCTGCGGGTGTCTGCAACGTGGTGCGGCAGGTCAGCGGTGCGGTATCTGCGCCGCTTGCGGGCCGCAGGCGCCAGCGCACGTCGAGCAGTGCATATTGACCCGGCACCGAGTCGAATCGCTGCACTTCAAGGCGCAACGACAGCGGCTGCCGGGAGTGACTGTTGGCCAGTTGGTCCACCAGCGCGGTTTTCAGCTCATCGGCCAGGGTTGCGGCCCACCATTGGGTTTCAAGGATCGCCACGCCACTGTCGCCCTGGCGAATCACGATTTGTGCGCGGTCCACCTGAGGCGGCACGCTGATGCTTTCAATGCGGATATCGCTGGCCTGTGCCTGAGTGCTGTTATTCCAGTGCACCGGGGTCAGGGTGTGGAAGGCAATCGGCTCACTACGACAGGCCGCGAGCAGCACCAGCGCGGCGACCAGGGTGAGTTTCAAGGGAAAGGTCATGGCGGCTCCAATGGTCATTTGCGCGGTGGCCCTTGCAGGTCTGTTGGCGCGGCGTTGTCAGGGCGACCGCGGATCAGCGATTCCGGATGGCGGCCCAGGTAGTCCGACAGTTCGCGCAAGGAGCGCGACATGCGCGCCAGTTCATCCAGGGTCTGGGTCAGTTGTTCACGCTGCGGCGAGTCTTCGGCCAGGGTTGAGTTGGCCGACTGCAAGGTCTTGCTCACGTCACCCAGGGTGCTTTGCACGCCAGGCAGGGTCTTGGCGTTGAACTGGGCAAGGCTTTTGCGCAACTCCACCAGGCTGCCGTCGAGGTTGCCGGCGATGCGTTCGATCGGCAGTTGGTTGACCTTGTTGACGATGCCTTCGAGCTTCTCCTGCAACTGTTCCAGATTGCCGGGGATGGTCGGAATGTTGACCGGGCGCAGGTTCGGGTCAAACGCGACTTTGTCGGCTTTCGGGAAAAAATCCAGGGCGATGTACAACTGGCCGGTCAGCAGGCTGCCGCTGCGGGCTTGGGCGCGCAGGCCGTTTTCGATAAAGGTGCCGATCAGGCGCACGCCGCCCGCTTCATCGTTGGGGTCATGGTTGGTGGCCTTGAGCAGCTTGGTGTTGGCTTCGCCGAGCAACTGCGGGTAAATCACGATGCCGACGTTGATCGGGAAGCTGCGTTTTTTGGCATCGAAGTCCAGGTTGATCGACACCACCTTGCCGAATTCGACCCCAAGAAATTCCACCGGCGCGCCAACTTTGAGCCCACGCAGTGCCTGATCAAAACGCAGTGCCATGTATTGTCCTTGACCGCTGGGCGGGGCGAGGGCGCTTTGCTGGTCGTCGAACAGTTCATAGGTGTGATCTTCGTTGGCCGGTTTGTCGTTGGGGCTGTAGGGCGGCGCCTGGAACGCGATGCCGCCGGCCAACATCGATGACAAGGACTCGGTTTTCAGCGCGAAACCATTGGCGCCGACGCTCAGGTCAATGCCGCTGGCATTCCAGAACCGCGTGTTTTCGGTGACGTACACATCATTGGGCGCATGCACGAAAACCTCGATCTTCACGCCCTTGCCATCGTCATCCAGCTCGTAGGCCACTACCTGGCCCACCGGGATCTTGCGGTAGTACACCGGCGAGCCGATATCCAGCGAGCCCAGGCCCTGGGTATGCAACGTGAAGCGCTTGCCCGGCTCGCCATAGGTGATGGGCGGCGGGTTTTCCAGGCCTTTGAACTGTTTGGCGCGCGTATCGGACTGGCCGATATCCGCGCCGATATAGTCACCGGACAGCAAGGTATCGATGCCGGACACGCCTCCGGCGCCGATACGTGGGCGTACCACCCAGAACTTGGAGTCTTCACGGGTGAAGCTTTCCGCCTGTTTGGCCAGCTTGATGGTGGCGTTGACGCTTTTCTGGTCATCGCTCAAGGCCACATCCGAGACTTGGCCGATCACCACGTTGCGGTATTTGACCTCGGTTTTATTGGCGACCAGGCCGTTGCCGGTCTTGAAGTTGAGGACGATGACCGGCCCCTGTTGCAGCACGCTGTGCACCACCAGCGAGAGGCCCACCAGCACTGCCACGATCGGCACGATCCACACCAGCGAAACGCTGAAGCGCCGCGTCTTGATCGCCGGTGAGCCGGCAGGCGTGTCAGTGTTGTGTGAACTCATCCGAGATCTCCTCGTTGTGTGGGTTTTCCCAGATCAGGCGCGGGTCGAAACTCATGGCCGCGAGCATGGTGAACACCACCACCAGACCAAAAAACAAAATGCCCAGGCGCGGCTCAATGGTGCCCAGCGCCTGGAACTTCACCAGCGCGGCCACCAGCGCGACCACAATGACATCGAGCATGGACCAGTAGCCGATCAATTCGACGAACCGAAACAGCTTCGAGCGCTCTTTGCGCGCCCACTGGCTGTTGCGTTGTACGGTGACCAACAGCAGGGTCAGTGAGAAAAACTTGATACCCGGCACCGCAATGCTGGCAATGAAAATGATCAGGGCAATGTCCCAGGCGCCATGCTGCCAGAACTCCAGCACGCCGCTCATGATGGTGCTGTCGGCGCCGGAACCTAGCATAGTAGTGTTCATCACCGGCAATAAATTCGCCGGGATATAAAACGCCAGTGCCGTGAGCATGTAGGCCCAGGTGCGGGTCAGCGAGTGGAGTTTACGCCGATGCAGCGGCGCACCGCAGCGCTCGCACTCGCTGGGCTCGTCGCGCATGTCGCACGGCTGGCCGCAGGTGTGGCACAGGCAGAGGTTGAGTTCGCGGGCGGTCGGTGGCGAGTTCATACGGCGTCCCACAAATCGCGTACGTCACGCCCGGCGATGCGAATCAGCAGCAAGGCGAGGGCGGCGAGGGCGAACAGGCCGGTGCCGGGGATCACGTCGAGCATGCCGGCCAGCTTGAACACCGCAACCATGGCGCCTAGCAGGCAGACTTCGAGCATGCTCCACGGCCTCAGCGCTTCCAGCCAGCGCATGCACAGTTTGAACGCTGGCGAGCGCTTGCCGGCCAGGGCGAAACTCAGCACCCACATCAGCAATAGCAACTGAAACACCGGCGCGATGATGATCGAGATCGCGGCCACCAGCGCAATAAAAGTGATCGGCCCCAGGCTCAGCGCGACCACCGAGTCCCATAGGGTCGCGCTGTTTTTCAAGCCTTTGAGGCTGATGCTCATCACCGGATAGAAATTGGCAAAGGTCCACAGCACCGCTGCGGTGACGGTCAGCGCCAGGCGTTGTTGCACCGACAGCCCGTTGTAGCGCTGCAGCACGCCTGCGCAACGGGTGCACAGGGCTTTTTGATGTTTGGCGAGCGTGACCTTTTCGTACACGCAATCGCAGTGTTCGCAGATGATCCGAGAATTGGCCATACGTCTTGCTCCAAATGCGACGCTGCGGTGCGGGTTCCATGGCGCTTGAGTAGCTTAGCAGTTGAGGCTCTTCGAATCCGGAGCAAGCTCCACCATACTGCGCCTGGAATGTGCCATAGAGCTTGCAGGAACGCCCATGAATATCGAAAAACCCGTGCTGATCCGCGAAACCTTCCCCGTCGGCCCGTTGCAGTGCAACTGCACCATCATCGGCGACCCGATCAGCAAAAAAGCCATTGTGGTCGACCCGGGCGGCAATCACGAACTGATCCTGGCGCGCCTCGATGCGCTGGGCCTCAAGGTGGTGAGCATTATCCACACTCACGCTCACCTTGATCACTTCCTGGCTTCCGGCCAGTTGAAAGAGAAGACCGGTGCCACGCTGCATTTGCACAAAGAAGACCAATTTCTTTGGGATAACCTGGAAATGCAATGCCAGATGTTTCGTGTGCCCTACACGCCGGTGCCGTCGCCGGACCGCTGGCTGGAGGACGACGAGGAGTTGGCGTGTGGTTGTGGGGTGGCGCTGCATACGCCGGGGCATACACCGGGTTCGATGAGCTTCTGGTTTGCCGATGCCAAGCTGCTGATCGCCGGCGACACCTTGTTCAAGCGCGGCGTAGGGCGTACCGACCTGTGGGGTGGCGACCAGGCGACAATAGTGCGCTCGATCAAGCAGCGTTTGTACACCCTGGATGAGGGCGCGACCGTGGTGACAGGGCATGGGCCGGACACCCGCTTGGGTGATGAGATGCGCGAGAACCCGTTTGTGCGAGCTTGAGGGTACGCCTGGAAATAATTCGTTTACCGGCGCTGTTCTCTCTCAAGCACCGCAGTAGCAAAAAAGCGCAGGTCGCGTTCAGCCTGCGTCTGCTACGGTTTCCCTGCCGGTGATAGCGGCCAGTAGTTTGTTCTGGCGCGGGACGCGGCCACGGAATTTTTACCGCTTGTCGCGTTCCAAACTCCGCACAGGTCGATTGCCAATGTCCTCTGCACCACAGAATGCAAAAGTAGGAGCTCCCTTCATGTTTACTCCGCGTCGTCTGCTTGTTGTCGCTACCGCCGTAGCCCTGTTGTCCGGCTGCGCTTCACCTAATCCTTATGACGGCAGCCAGGGACAGGCCAGCAACGGTTCCGGAGGGGGCATCAGCAAAACCGCCAAATACGGCGGCCTGGGTGCCCTGGCCGGTGCGCTGGCAGGTGCTGCCATCGACCATAACAACCGTGGCAAGGGCGCACTGATCGGTGGTGCTATTGCAGGCCTGGGCGCCGCCGGTTATGGCTACTACGCCGACCAGCAGGAAAAGAAACTGCGTGAAAGCATGGCCAACACCGGTGTTGAGGTGCAGCGCCAGGGTGACCAGATCAAGTTGATCATGCCGGGTAATATCACTTTCGCGACCAACTCCGATGCCATCGCCAGTAGCTTCTACACGCCGCTCAATAACCTGGCTGGCTCGCTGAAGCAGTTCAACCAGAACACCATCCAGATCGTCGGCTACACCGACAGCACGGGCAGCCGCCAGTTGAACATGGACCTGTCCCAGCGTCGTGCCCAGAGCGTGGCCAAATACCTGACTTCCCAAGGCGTCAGCCCGACCAACCTGAGCGCCCGTGGTGCCGGCCCGGATAACCCGATTGCCAGCAACGCTGACGTCAATGGCCGTGCCCAGAACCGTCGCGTAGAAGTTAACCTCGGCCCGATCCCTGGCCAACAATACGGCCAGCCTGGTCAGCAGCAACAACAACAGGCGCCGCAGCAGAACAACCAGTTCCAGGGCAACCCGTACCAGCAATACCAGTAAACCCTGGGCATTAAAAAGGGCGCCGTGCAGTCAATGCACGGCGCCCTTTTTTGTGGCTGGCGATTACATCAGTCGATGTATTCGAACACCTTCACAATCTTCTGCACCCCGGACACGCCCTGAACCAGGTTGGCCGCACGGGTGGCTTCCGCCTGGGTCAGCAGGCCCATCATGTAGACGATGCCATTATCGGTGACGATCTTGATGCGCGAGCCGGGTACAGCGCTGTCGGTGAGCATCTGCGCCTTGATCTTGGTGGTCAGCAACGCATCGTTGCTGATGGCCAGCAGGGTGATCGGGTCCATGACCTGCAGTTCGTTGTGAACCTTCTTGACCCGCTGAACCGTCGACGCGGCTTGTTCGGCCTGGGCCTTGAGGTCGGCACGCGGGGTCTGCCCGGCCAGCAGTACCACGCCGTTGAAGCTGGTGACCACAATGCGCGAGGCGCCGTTGCCCAGGTCGGTAGCGGCCTTGGCGACGTTGACCTTGACCTTGGTTTCGATCAGCGAATCATCGATGGTGCTGCCGAATGTGCGTGTGCCCCGGTCATCCTGAATGGGTGTGTCGCGTGTCGCAGTGATTGCCGTGCTGCAGCCGCTGATGGCGAGGCACAGCGTAATGGCCAAAAGGCTGAGGCGGTTAACGGTCATTCTTCACTCCCGAACAGTTGGCTGTCGATCAGATCGCACAGGCAGTGGATCGCCAGCAGGTGGACTTCTTGAATGCGTGCAGTGACGTTGGCCGGGACACGGATCTCCACGTCCTCAGGCAATAACAGCGAGGCCATGCCGCCGCCGTCGCGCCCGGTCAAGGCTACGACAATCATTTCGCGGTCATGTGCGGCCTGGATCGCTTGAATAATGTTCGCCGAGTTGCCGCTGGTGGAAATCGCCAGCAGCACATCGCCGGGTTGGCCCAGGGCGCGGATCTGCTTGGAGAAGATTTCGTTGTAGCTGTAGTCGTTGGCGATCGAGGTGATCGTCGACGAGTCGGTGGTCAGGGCAATGGCCGGCAGGCTCGGGCGCTCGCGCTCGAAGCGGTTGAGCAGCTCGGAGGAGAAGTGCTGGGCATCACCGGCCGAACCGCCATTGCCGCACGAAAGCATTTTGCCCTCGTTGAGCAAGGCATTGACCATGACCTGACTGGCTTGCTCGATGTGCGGTGCAAGTACGTCCATCGCCTGTTGCTTGGTGTCGATGCTGGCCTGGAAAAGCTGGCGAATTCGGGATTGCATGTCCATCTGTGTGACCTTAAGTAGCGCGGCTGTTTGGCACAGTAATGTGCAGCCCGCAAAGCAAAGAGCAAAAGTGTGTGGTGAAGATATCCGGGCAATCAGCTGTCGAAGGCATTCTTGAGCCAGTTCAAATCAGCTGGGCCTGCCGGTGTGCTTTCCATGGCAACCACATCGAAACGGCAAGGGCTGTCAGCCCAGCGATGCTCTTTTTGCAGGAAAAACTGCGCGGCGAGTATCAGCTTCTGACGCTTGCGCCCGTCGATACTGGCGAGCGCGCCACCCCATTGTGCGTGTTTTCTGTAGCGGACTTCGACGAATACTACTGTATCGCCGTCAAGCATGACCAGATCAAGCTCACCGCGTTTGCATAACCAGTTCTGCGCCAGAAGGCGCAGACCCTGTTGTTGCAGATAGTTCAGAGCTTGCAGTTCGGCATCCTTGCCGCTTTGTGCGCTGGACCGCTCGGGCATCAGCGCGGGGTGTCCGGCAGGCGTTGAATCTCGCCACCGACGAATTTCGCCCATGGCATCTGGCGGTCAACGCGCTGGTAGGCGCCGATGCCCAGGTTGCCCGACAGGCCGTCAATGCGAGTGTCCGGCAGTGCCTTGAGTTGGCCCAGGCGCGGTGCCAGGCGGTAGGCGTCCACGCCCATCGCATACAGGCGGCCAAGGCTGCCGTTGGCTTGCGGCCATTGCGCGGCAACCTGGTTGCGCAACGGGTCGGTGGTGTTGAGCAGCCACGGGGTTTCGCAGAACATCACATTGGTCATGTCCAGGTACTGGTTTTTGTCGCCGCTGGCGCTGAATACGTGGGACGTCGCATACACAGGCACATCACCGGCGTACTGGAAGTTCAGGGTCGGTTTGATCTGTTGGGCCAGTTGCGGGGTCACAGCCAGGAAGATGAACTCGATGTCCTGGCGGCGCGAAGGTTGCGCGGCGACGTCGGTGCCGACGGTGCTTTGCAGGCTCTTGGCGCGGCCTTCGCTTTTACGCAATTGGAACAGGTCGGCAATCTGCTGGGCGAGGGCCACCGGCTGATCGACGTACTCGACACCCACCACGGTGCCGCCGTTGGCTTCCCAGTCCTGACGGAAGGCTTTATAGACACGTTCACCCCATTCGCCACGCGGCACCATGGCGGCGGCGCGGTGCAGGCCGTCGGCACGGGCGCGACGCGAGACTTCGCGGGCTTCGTCTTCAGCGGCCAGGCCGAACTGGAACAGTTGCGGCGGGTTTTCGTTGAGTTCGCTGTAGTTGAGGCCCAGGGTAGTGATCGGCAATTGCCCACGGGAGGCGAGCTGCTTGACCAGTGGTTTCTCCAGCGGGCCGACTACCAGTTGCACACCGGCGGCCTGGGCCTTGGCATAGAAGTCGTCGAGGGAGGTCAGGCGCGAGCTGTCATAGAACTCGATGACCGGCGGCTTCTGTCCGGCTTGTTCAGCCTGGAAGTGCGCGGCCATGAAGCCTTCGCGCAGCGCCTTGCCGACCGCCGCCAATGGGCCTTCCTGCGGCAGCAGCAGGGCAATTTTGGTCAGCGGCTGGCTGGCCAGCTCCTTGAGTTTGGTCAACGGGGTCGGCAGGTTGACTGCCGCCGGGTGGCCAGGGTTCTGCGCGCGCCAGGTATCAATGGCGGCTTGCTGTTGCTCCAGGGTGCCGGCGCCCTTGATTGCCTGGGCCAGGGTGATCCAGCCGTCGAGGGTCGGGTTGCCGCTGGCTTGCAGTTGCTCTGCAGGCAGCGCGGCGACCAGCGCCCAGATGGCTTCGTGGTTGTCCTTGGCGGCATCACCCGTCAGCAAGGGCGCCATGGCGACCCGCTCACGCGCGGCAGCCAGGGTCTGGCCATCGGCTTCATAGGCGCGGGCATGCACGGTGCCGGTCCGCACCTGCTGCTCAGCCGGCAGCTCTTTCAGGCTTTGCAGGCTGGGGTGGTTCAGGGCGGCCAGCGCCGCTTTGGGCTGATTGCGCGCCATGGCCAGTTCCGCAGCCAGGGTGCTGGCAAACACTTGGGCGGCCGGCTTCAGGACATCCAGGGGCACCTGCGCAAGAATCTGCGACGAACGGCCAGGGTTGTTCTGGTGGTAGGCCAGGTCTGCCGCACTCAGGCGCAACATCGCGGCCTTTTCTGGCGTACTGGCTTTGCTGGCCTGTTCGAGCAGTTGCTCGATACTGGCATCCGGGGTCCGGGGGAGGTCGCCAAGGCTGGACGAGGGCGAGCTGGCGCACGCGGCCAGTAAGGCAGCGAGGCAGAGGGCGGAGAGCAGCCGCAGGCAAGCGATCATGTAAGTGTTCCTGATACCGATCAAATTAGCGTGGAATTGTACCCAAGCACTGGCCCAGGCGCGATGTTACTGGCGTGAAACCATCGATTTAGGTCGTGTAAATGTTGCGAGCCGGCATCGATGGCCGACCTCGAGGGCATATTATCGAGGCGCCTACGCGCTACAATGCGACTTTTCCTTACCATCGAGGTGTGCGTTTTGACTGCTCCAGGTCCTTTGAATTCCACTGCAGGCTCGCTTTTTGTCGTGGCGACGCCCATTGGCAACCTGGACGACATCAGTGCTCGGGCGCTGAAAGTGTTGCGCGACGTAAAATTGATCGCGGCTGAAGACACGCGGCACTCCCAGCGGTTGATGCAGCATTTTGGTATCAGCACGCCATTAGCTGCGTGCCATGAGCATAACGAACGCGAAGAAGGCAGCCGTTTTATCACGCGCTTGCTGGCGGGCGACGATGTGGCGTTGATCTCGGATGCCGGCACTCCGTTGATTTCCGACCCTGGCTACCACCTGGTCCGCCAGGCGCGTGCCGCTGGTATCAATGTAGTGCCAGTTCCGGGAGCGTGCGCGCTGATTGCGGCATTATCGGCTGCCGGGTTGCCGTCGGACCGTTTTATCTTCGAAGGTTTCCTGCCCGCCAAGGCGGTTGGGCGCCGTGCGCGCCTGCAAGCGTTAAAGGAAGAACCGCGTACGTTGATCTTTTACGAGGCGCCGCATCGCATTCTCGAGTGCTTGCAGGACATGGCGCTGGTGTTCGGCGGCGAACGCCTGGCGTTGTTGGCCCGGGAGCTGACCAAGACCTTTGAAACCCTCAAGGGCTTGCCACTGGAAGAACTCAGGGCGTTCGTCGAGGGCGACAGCAACCAGCAGCGCGGTGAGTGTGTGGTGCTGGTGGCCGGCTGGACCGCACCGGAAAATGAAGACGCGGTGGGCAGCGAGGCCATGCGTATTCTCGATTTATTGCTTAAAGAGATGCCCCTTAAGCGTGCGGCAGCCCTGGCGGCTGAAATTACCGGCTTGCGTAAGAATGTGCTGTATCAAGTCGCGCTCGATAAGCAGAAGGCCGAATAGTTCCGGGGTTAAACCGGTATTGCGTCGGAACGTGATGGCATTGCTGCACTTTTAATACTTGTCCTCAAGCCGTCGTGCCGTTAACCTGCGCGGCGGAGAGTCGATTGGACAGTCGCTGCCCTCTATGAAAATTAGGGGGGGGAGGAAAGTCCGGGCTCCATAGGGCGAAGTGCCAGGTAATGCCTGGGAGGCGTGAGCCTACGGAAAGTGCCACAGAAAATAACCGCCTAAGCACTTCGGTGCCGGTAAGGGTGAAAAGGTGCGGTAAGAGCGCACCGCACGTCTGGCAACAGTTCGTGGCTAGGTAAACCCCACTTGGAGCAAGACCAAATAGGGTCCCAAGGCGTGGCCCGCGCTGGGACCGGGTAGGTTGCTAAAGATGTCCAGTGATGGCCATCGTAGACGAATGACTGTTCAAGACAGAACCCGGCTTACAGATCGACTCTCCACCTTTTTTCCTTCTGTCCGAGTCTCGGGCAGAAAACCGGTAGTAACGCAAGAATCCCTCCCTGCCAAATCATTGGCAGATGCATCTTCGTAATACCAAAAAAATCTTACTCTTAATAAATCACTTTAACTTTAAGCCATAGCTCCATGAGCTATTTGCGGTTGTTGAGTCAAAAACATCGCTGAACTCGCGTTTCTCCTCCTTTTACGTTCCTAAATCTCCGTTCTGTAAGGCTTTTCCTTGAATCCGTGCCTTGACGGTGTGGTGGGCGCATTCCTATAGTGTGCGCAAGTGGCGGAAAGTGGCACAAAGTGGGTTTTTTGAACGTAAAACGCTAAAATTTGGAGAAACGCATCTGTGTTTCGCGGAGCTAACGCTATCAGTCTCGATGCAAAAGGCCGTCTCGCCATGCCGAGCCGGTATCGTGACGAGCTCATTTCGCGAAGTTCAGGCCAGTTAATCATCACGATTGACGCCGTTGACCCTTGTTTGTGTGTTTACCCCCTCGATGAGTGGGAGCTGATCGAAACCAAGTTGCGCGCTCTGCCTTCATTGCGTGAAGAAAACCGCCGCCTCCAGCGTTTGCTGATAGGCAATGCCGTCGACCTTGAACTCGATGGCAGTGGTCGTTTCCTGGTGCCTCCACGCTTGCGCGAGTACGCCAAGCTGGATAAACGCGCAATGCTGGTGGGCCAACTGAACAAGTTCCAATTGTGGGACGAAGATGCCTGGGATGCTGTTTCTGCAGCAGACCTGGCTGCTATTCAACAACCGGGCGCCATGCCTGATGAACTGCGTGATTTGATCCTGTGACTATTGATAGCGGCTTTAACCACATCACCGTACTGCTTGACGAAGCCGTTGAGGCTCTCGCCGTACGCGCGGATGGCTGCTATGTAGATGGCACCTTCGGCAGGGGCGGGCACAGCCGGTTGATACTCAGCCAGCTCGGGTCCGACGGTAAACTCCTCGGGTTTGACAAAGACCCTCAAGCGATTGCCACCGGGCAAGCGCTAGCGGCCGAAGACGGCCGCTTTGTCGTTGTGCAGCGCAGCTTTGCCGAGTTGGGTGCCGAAGTCGCCGAGCGCGGCATGGCAGGCAAGGTGGCCGGGGTTTTGCTCGACCTGGGCGTATCTTCGCCACAGCTTGACGACCCCGAGCGCGGCTTCAGTTTCATGAACGACGGCCCGCTCGACATGCGCATGGACCCGACCCGTGGCATCAGCGCGGCGCAGTTCATCGCCACTGCGCCCCATGAAGAAATCACCCGCGTGTTCAAGGAATACGGTGAAGAACGCTTCGCTGGCCGCATGGCCCGTGCCGTGGTCGAGCGCCGTGAAATCCAGCCGTTCGAGCGCACCGCCGACCTGGCTGAAGTGCTCAAGGTTGCGAACCCTGCGTGGGAAAAGGGCAAGAACCCTGCAACCCGTGCGTTCCAGGGCCTGCGCATTCACGTCAATAACGAATTGGGCGACCTGGAAGCTGGCCTCGAGGCCGCACTGGACGCCCTGGAAGTGGGTGGTCGCCTGGTGGTGATCAGCTTCCACTCCCTGGAAGACCGCATCGTCAAACTGTTCATGCGTCGTCTGGTCAAGGGCGAGTCCGATAACCTGCCGCGCAACCTGCCGGTGCGTTTCGAAGCCTTTGTGCCGAAAATCAAAATCCATGGCAAAGCGCAGTTCGCCTCCGAAGCCGAACTCAAGGCCAACCCACGTTCCCGTAGCGCCGTTATGCGCGTCGCGGAGAAGCTGCGGTGAGCAAGCTTTTCGCCAAGCCCCTCCCGGGCGGCAGCTTCCTTATGTTGCTGTTGTTTGTCGGCGTGCTGGTGTCCGCGATTGCGGTGTCTTACAGCGCCCACTACAACCGTCAACTGCTCAACACCCTGTACGGGGAATTGAGCGTGCGTGATAAAGCGCAGGCGGAATGGGGCCGGTTGATTCTTGAGCAAAGCACCTGGACGGCCCATAGCCGCATCGAAACGCTCGCCACCGAGCAGTTGAAAATGCACATTCCGGGCGCAGCTGAAGTGCGGATGGTGGCGCCATGATGAAACTCGAAGGCGCACTCTATCCGTGGCGCTTCCGCCTGATGCTCGGCATCCTGGCCCTGATGGCCGGCGCGATTGCCTGGCGGATTATCGACCTGCAAGTGATCGACCGCGACTTCCTGATCGGCGAGGGTAACGCCCGTAGCCTGCGGCATATCCCGATTCCTGCGCACCGCGGCCTGATCACCGACCGTAACGGCGAGCCTCTGGCCGTGAGTACGCCGGTGACCACCCTGTGGGCCAATGCCAAGGAACTGCAAACCGCCAAGGACAAGTGGCCTGAGTTGGCTGCCGCGCTGGGCCAGGACCCTAAAGCCTTGAGCGAGCGTCTGGAAGCCCAGGCCAACAAAGAATTCATCTACCTGGTGCGTGGGCTGACGCCTGAGCAGGGCCAGCAAGTGCTCGACCTTAAAGTCCCCGGTGTCTATGGCATCGAGGAGTTTCGTCGTTTCTACCCGGCCGGTGAAACCACCGCGCATATGGTTGGCTTCACCGACATTGATGACCACGGCCGTGAAGGTGTGGAACTGGCCTACGACGAATGGCTTGCCGGCGTGCCCGGCAAACGGCAGGTCATCAAGGATCGACGCGGCAGACTGATCAAAGATGTCCAGGTGACCAAAAACGCCAAGGCCGGCAAGCCCTTGGCGTTGTCGATTGACCTGCGTCTGCAGTACCTGGCCAACCGCGAGCTGCGCAACGCGATCATCGAGAACGGCGCCAAGGCCGGTAGCCTGGTGATCATGGATGTCAAGACCGGCGAGATTCTCGCCATGGTCAACCAGCCGACCTACAACCCGAACAACCGTCGCAACCTGCAACCGGCGATGATGCGTAACCGCGCCATGATCGACGTGTTCGAGCCGGGTTCGACCATGAAAGCCATCTCCATGAGTGCCGCCCTGGAAACCGGGCGCTGGAAGCCGAGCGACAAGGTCGAGGTTTACCCAGGCACCTTGCAGCTGGGCAAATACACCATTCGTGACGTGTCCCGCAGCGAAGGCCCGGTGCTGGATCTGACAGGTATCCTGATCAACTCCAGTAACGTCGGCATGAGTAAGGTCGCCTTCGATATCGGCGGCGAGACCATCTATCACCTGGCGCAAAAAATCGGCCTGGGCCAACCCACCGGCCTGGATTTCCCAGGCGAACGCGTGGGCAACCTGCCGAACTACCGCGACTGGAAAAAAGCCGAGACTGCCACGCTCTCCTACGGTTACGGCCTGTCGGTCACCGCGATCCAGCTGGCCCACGCTTTCTCTGTATTGGCCAATAATGGCCGAATGGTTCCACTGAGCTTGATCCATGTCGACGAAGCGCCGAAAGCCACCCAGGTGATCCCGGAAAACGTCGCCAAGACCATGCAAGGCATGCTGCAACAAGTGATCGAAGCCCCGCGCGGTGTGTTCCGGGCGCAGGTGCCGGCTTATCACGTGGCCGGCAAGTCCGGTACTGCACGTAAAACCTCGGTCGGCACCAAGGGCTACGCCGAAAACTCTTACCGCTCGCTGTTCGCCGGCTTCGGCCCGATGAGCGATCCGCGCTTCGCCATCGTCGTAGTGATTGATGAACCCAGCAAGGCCGGCTACTTCGGCGGCCTGGTATCGGCGCCGGTGTTCAGCAAAGTGATGTCCGGCACCCTGCGCCTGATGAACATCACGCCGGACAACCTGCCGCCGACTCAACAAGCGAACGCCGGACCACCGGCCGCAGCTGTCAAAGCCAATGGAGGGCGCGGCTGATGTCTCTTAGCCTGAACAAGATTTTTGCCCACGCCGGACGCGATCTGCTGATTCGTGAGCTGAGCCTGGACAGCCGTAACGTACGCGCCGGTGACCTGTTCCTGGCGGTGCCCGGTGGCAAGCTCGATGGCCGTGCGCATATCGCCGATGCCCTGCAACGTGGCGCGGCCGCCGTGGCTTATGAAGTGGATGGCGCCACCGTGCTGCCGATCACCGATGTGCCATTGATTCCGGTCAAGGGCCTGGCCGCGCAACTGTCGGACATCGCCGGGCGTTTTTATGGTGACCCGAGCCGTCAGTTGAACCTGGTCGGTGTGACCGGCACCAACGGCAAGACCAGCGTGACCCAATTGGTTGCGCAGGCACTCGACCTGCTGGGCCAGCATTGCGGCATTGTCGGCACCCTGGGCACTGGCTTTTACGGATCGCTGCAAAGCGGCCTGCACACCACGCCGAACCCGATCGCCGTGCAAGCGACCCTGGCCGACCTGAAAAAGGCCGGTGCCAAGGCGGTGGCCATGGAAGTCTCCTCCCACGGCCTGGACCAGGGCCGCGTGACTGCCTTGGCGTTTGACGTGGCGGTGATGACCAACCTGTCTCGCGACCACCTCGACTACCACGGCACCATGGAGGCGTACGCCGCCGCCAAGGCCAAGCTGTTCGCCTGGAATGACTTGAAGTGCCGGGTGGTCAACCTGGATGACGCCTTCGGCCGCCAACTGGCTGCCGAAGACAGCGAAGCGCGCCTGATCACTTACAGCCTGGAAGACTCCAGCGCGTATCTGTATTGCCGCGAAGCCCAATTTAACGACGAAGGCGTGCTCGCCACGCTGGTCACGCCCCAGGGCGAACACCACTTGCGCAGCACCTTGCTCGGGCGTTTCAACCTGAGCAACGTGCTGGCGGCTGTTGGCGCATTGCTTGGCCTGGACTACGCCCTGGACGAAATCCTGCGCGTACTGCCCAAGCTCGAAGGCCCGGCCGGTCGCATGCAGCGTTTGGGTGGCGGCTCACAGCCGCTGGTGGTGGTCGATTACGCCCACACCCCGGACGCGCTGGAAAAAGTCCTCGAAGCGCTGCGCCCACACGCCAAGGGCAAATTGCTCTGCCTGTTCGGCTGCGGCGGTGACCGTGATCGCGGCAAGCGCCCGCTGATGGCTGAAATCGTCGAGCGCCTGGCCGATGGCGTGCTCGTCACCGACGACAACCCGCGCAGCGAAGACCCGAGCCAGATTTTCGACGACATCCGTGTCGGCTTTAAAGACGCCACCAAGGCCACCTTCGTTGCCGGTCGCGGCGCCGCTATTGCCCAATTGATCGCCAGCGCCAGTGCTGACGACGTGGTGGTGCTGGCCGGTAAAGGTCACGAGGACTATCAGGAAATCAACGGCGAACGCCATGCCTTCTCTGATCTGGTCGAGGCTGATCACGCCCTGACTGCCTGGGAGGTCGCCCATGCTTAAGGCGATGAAGTTCAGCGAACTGACCCAGGCCTTGTCGGCCCGCGTAGTGTCGAGCGATTGCAGCTTCGACGGCGTCAGTATCGACAGTCGTAACATCAAGCCGGGGCAACTGTTTATTGCACTGGCCGGCCCGCGTTTCGATGGGCACGACTACCTGAACGAAGTCGCCGCCAAAGGTGCCGTGGGGGCCTTGGTGCAGCGTGAAGTGACGGACTCGACGCTGCCGCAATTGCTGGTTGCCGATACCCGTCTGGCCCTCGGCCAGTTGGGCGCGCTGAACCGTGCCGCGTTTGATAAGCCGGTTGCCGCCATCACCGGCTCCAGCGGCAAAACCACGGTCAAGGAGCTGCTCGCCGGCGTGCTGCGCACGCGCGGGCCGGTACTCGCCACCCGTGGCAACCTGAACAATGACTTCGGCGCGCCGCTGACCCTGCTCGAACTGGCCCCGGAACACACGGCGGCGGTAATCGAGCTGGGCGCTTCACGCGTCGGCGAAATCGCTTACACCGTGGCGCTGACCAAGCCTCACGTGGCGATTATCAACAATGCCGGCACCGCCCACGTGGGTGAGTTCGGTGGCCCGGAGAAAATCGTCGAAGCCAAGGGCGAGATTCTCGAAGGTCTGGATGCCTCGGGCACGGCTGTATTGAACCTCGACGACAAGGCCTTCGAGACCTGGCGTGTACGCGCCGCCGGTCGCAAGGTGCTGACGTTTGCCGTGCTCAACGCGGCCGCTGATTTCCACGCAGCCGATATCACCGTCGACGCCCGTGGTTGCCCGTCCTTCACCTTGCACACACCGCAAGGCAGCGAGCACGTGCAACTGAACCTGCTGGGCAACCATAACGTCGCCAATGCCTTGGCCGCCGCCGCTGCCGCCTGCGCCCTGGGCGTATCGCTGTTCGGTATCGCCACCGGTCTGGGCGCGGTGCAGCCGGTCAAGGGCCGTACCGTGGCGCAACTGGCGACCAACGGCATGCGTGTGATTGATGACACCTACAACGCCAACCAGTCTTCCATCTGCGCCGCTATCGACCTGCTTAAAAGCTTCGCCGGGCGCAAGGTGCTGGTGCTGGGCGATATCGCTGAACTGGGCGAGTGGGCCGAGCAGTCCCACCGTGAAGTCGGCGCCTACGCGAGCGGCAAAGTCGACGCGCTGTACGCCGTCGGCCCGAACATGGCCCACGCCGTTGACGCCTTTGGCCTCGGTGCGCGGCATTTCGCTACCCAGGCCGAGCTGATCCAGGCGCTGGTGGCGGCTGAACACGACAAACAAACAACCATTTTGATCAAGGGATCGCGCAGCGCGGTGATGGAAAACGTCGTCGCGGCCTTGTGTGGCTCAAGTACGGAGAAACATTAATGCTGCTGCTGCTGGCTGAGTATCTGCAACAGTTCCACAAAGGCTTCGCGGTCTTTCAGTACCTGACCCTGCGCGGGATCCTGGGTGTACTGACTGCGCTGTCTTTGTCGCTGTTCCTGGGGCCGTGGATGATCCGCACCCTGCAGAACCTGCAAATTGGTCAATCGGTTCGTAATGACGGCCCGCAGTCGCACCTGTCCAAATCCGGCACCCCGACCATGGGCGGTGCGCTGATCCTGTCTTCCATCGGCATCAGCACCTTGCTGTGGGCCGACCTGCATAACCGCTATGTGTGGACAGTGCTGCTGGTGACCCTGTTGTTCGGTGCGATCGGCTGGGTCGATGACTACCGCAAAGTGATCGAGAAAAATTCCAAGGGGTTGCCCAGCCGCTGGAAGTATTTCTGGCAGTCGGTGTTTGGCCTTGGCGCCGCGATCTTCCTCTACATGACGGCGCCAAGCGCCGTCGAAACCACCTTGATCATTCCGATGCTCAAGGACGCCAGCATTCCACTGGGCGTTGGCTTTGTGGTGCTGACCTACTTCGTGATCGTCGGCTCCAGCAACGCGGTGAACCTGACCGATGGTCTCGACGGTCTGGCAATCATGCCGACCGTGATGGTCGGTGGTGCGCTGGGTATCTTCTGCTACCTGTCGGGTAACGTGAAATTCGCTGAATACCTGCTGATCCCGTATGTACCGGGCGCGGGTGAGTTGATTGTGTTCTGCGGCGCGCTGATCGGCGCGGGGCTTGGCTTCCTGTGGTTCAACACCTACCCCGCACAAGTCTTTATGGGCGACGTCGGCGCGCTGGCGCTGGGCGCAGCCTTGGGCACCATCGCGGTGATCGTCCGCCAGGAAATCGTGCTGTTCATCATGGGCGGTGTGTTCGTGATGGAAACCCTGTCGGTGGTCATCCAGGTGGCTTCCTTCAAATTGACCGGGCGCCGTGTGTTCCGTATGGCGCCGATTCACCACCACTTTGAACTCAAGGGCTGGCCCGAGCCACGCGTGATTGTCCGCTTCTGGATCATCACTGTGATTCTGGTACTGGTCGGCCTTGCCACCCTGAAACTGAGGTAGAAACGAGTGTCCCTGATCGCTTCAGACCACTTCCGCATCGTTGTCGGCCTCGGCAAGAGCGGCATGTCCCTGGTTCGCTTCCTGGCGAACCGGGGCACGTCGTTTGCCGTGGCCGATACGCGGGAAAATCCACCGGAGCTGGTCACGCTGCGCCGTGACTACCCGCACGTGGAAGTGCGTTGTGGCGAGCTGGATGTCGAGTTTCTGTGCCGTGCCGACGAGCTCTACGTGAGCCCCGGCCTGGCCTTGGCGACACCGGCCCTGCAAGCCGCTGCGGCCCGTGGCGTGAAGCTGTCCGGCGACATCGACCTGTTTGCGCGTCACGCGAAGGCACCGATCGTGGCCATCAGCGGCTCCAATGCGAAAAGCACCGTGACCACCCTGGTCGGCGAGATGGCGGCTGCGGCCGGCAAGCGCGTGGCCGTGGGCGGCAACCTCGGCACGCCGGCGCTGGACCTGCTCAGTGACGATATCGAGTTGTACGTGATGGAGCTGTCGAGCTTCCAGCTCGAAACCACCCACGACCTGGGGGCAGAAGTCGCCACCGTGTTGAACGTGAGTGAAGACCACATGGACCGCTACAGCGGCCTGCCGGCGTACCACTTGGCCAAACACCGGATTTTCCGCGGTGCCAGGCAATTTGTGGTCAACCGCCAGGATGCCCTGAGCCGTCCGTTGATGGGCGAAGGCATGCCTTGCTGGACCTTTGGCCTGAGCAAACCTGATTTCAAAGCCTTCGGCATTCGCGAAGAGAACGGCGAGAAATACCTGGCCTTCGAATTCGAGAACCTGATGCCGGTGCGCGAGCTGAAAATCCGTGGCGCGCACAACCAATCCAATGCCTTGGCGGCCTTGGCGTTGGGGCACGCCGTCGGCCTGCCCTTTGATGCGATGCTGTCGAGCCTGCGTACCTTCGGCGGCCTCGAGCATCGCTGCCAGTGGGTGCGCGACCTCAATGGCGTGAGCTACTACAACGATTCCAAGGCCACCAACGTGGGGGCCGCACTGGCTGCCATCGAAGGGCTCGGCGCTGATATCGACGGCAAGCTTGTGCTGATCGCCGGTGGCGACGGCAAGGGTGCCGACTTCAAAGACCTTAAAGGCCCGGTGGCTGCACATTGCCGCGCCGTGGTGCTGATCGGCCGGGACTCGGACTTGATCGCCGCCGCGTTGGGCGACGCTGTACCGCAGGTGCGCGCCACCTCGCTGGACGATGCTATTGCCCACTGCAAGGCCCTGGCCCAATCGGGAGATGCGGTGCTGCTGTCCCCGGCGTGCGCCAGTTTCGACATGTTCAAGAACTACGAAGAGCGCGGCCAGCTGTTCGCTCGCGCCGTGGAGGCCTTGGCATGAATTTCAGAAATATCATCAAGCCGTACCCATCGCCGATCATCACCGGTCGTGGTATCGACCTCGACTTCCCGATGCTCGCCGGCTGCCTGGCGCTGCTGGGCCTTGGGTTGGTCATGATCACTTCGGCGTCTTCGGAAGTGGCCGCGGTGCAGTCGGGCAACACCCTGTACATGATGATCCGTCACCTGGTGTACCTGGTGATTGGCCTCGGCGCCTGCATCGTTACCATGATGATTCCCATCGCCACCTGGCAGCGCCTGGGTTGGCTGATGCTGATCGGCGCGTTTGGTTTGTTGATCATGGTGATCCTGCCCGGCATCGGCCGTGAGGTGAACGGTTCGATGCGCTGGATCGGCTTCGGTGCGTTTAACGTGCAGCCGTCGGAAATCGCCAAGGTGTTCGTGGTGATCTACCTTGCCGGTTACCTGGTCCGTCGCCAGAAAGAAGTGCGCGAAAGCTGGATGGGCTTCTTCAAGCCGTTCATCGTGCTGCTGCCCATGGCTGGCCTGTTGCTGATGGAGCCGGACTTCGGTGCCACCGTCGTCATGATGGGCGCGGCCGCAGCGATGCTGTTCCTCGGCGGTGTGGGCTTGTTCCGGTTCGCCATGATGGTGGTGCTGGCGGTGGTCGCAGTTTACCTGCTGGTGGAAGCACAACCGTACCGTATGGCGCGCCTGATTACCTTTACCGACCCCTGGTCCGATCAGTTCGGCTCCGGCTACCAGTTGACCCAGGCGCTGATCGCCTTTGGTCGCGGCGGATGGCTGGGTGTGGGCCTGGGCAATAGCGTGCAGAAGCAGTTTTACCTGCCGGAAGCGCATACCGACTTCGTGTTCTCCGTGCTTGCCGAAGAACTCGGTGCCGTGGGTTCGCTGTGCACCGTTGCACTGTTCATGTTCGTCTGCGTGCGAGCGCTTTACATCGGTCTCTGGGCCGAGAAAGCCAAGCAGTTTTTCGCAGCCTATGTTGCCTACGGCCTGGCGTTTTTGTGGATCGGCCAGGTGCTGATCAACATCGGGGTAAACATCGGTCGCTTGCCGACCAAGGGTTTGACCCTGCCGTTTCTCAGCTACGGCGGCAGCTCGTTGGTTATCTGCTGCGTGTGCCTGGGCTTGCTGCTGCGCATCGAGTGGGAGAGCCGTACTCACCTGGGCAGCGAAGAGATGGAATTCAGCGAGAGCGATTTTGCCGAGGAGCCGAACCATGGGCGCTAACGTGCTGATCATGGCGGGCGGCACCGGGGGCCATGTGTTCCCGGCCCTGGCGTGCGCGCGTGAATTCCAGAACCGTGGCTACACCGTGCATTGGCTCGGTACGCCACGTGGCATCGAAAACGAATTGGTCCCGAATGCCGGCTTGCCGCTGCACTTGATCAACGTCACCGGCTTGCGTGGCAAGGGCAAGTTGTCCCTGCTCAAGGCACCGTTCGTGTTGCTCAAGGCGGTATGGCAGGCGCGCAAAGTGATTCGTGAATTGAAGCCGGTGTGCGTGCTGGGCTTTGGTGGTTATGTGACCGGCCCGGGTGGAGTTGCCGCCAGGCTCGCCGGCGTACCGGTGATCGTGCACGAACAGAACGCCGTTGCCGGTACGGCCAACCGCCTGCTGGTGCCGTTGGCCAGCCGAGTGTGCGAAGCGTTCCCGAAGACCTTCGGCGCCTCGGACAAATTGCGTACCACCGGCAACCCGGTGCGCACCGAACTGTTCATGGCCATTGCTCGTCAGGCGCTGGAAGGGCGCAAGCCGCACTTGCTGATCCTGGGCGGAAGCCTGGGCGCCGAGCCGCTGAACAAATTGCTGCCCGAAGCCCTGGCGCTGCTGCCCGTGGACCTGCGTCCCGAGGTGTTCCACCAGGCCGGTAAAAACCACGATGAAATCACCGCTGCCCGCTATCGCGAGGCCGGTGTCGAGGCGAACGTACAGCCTTTCATCAAAGACATGGCCCATGCCTATGGCTGGGCCGACCTGGTGGTTTGTCGCGCTGGTGCGCTGACCGTCAGTGAACTGGCCGCCGCCGGTCTGCCGTCCTTGCTGGTGCCTTTGCCCCACGCCATCGACGATCACCAGACCCGCAACGCCGAATATTTGGCCGGGGAGGGCGCTGCCTTCCTGCTGCCGCAAAGAACGACTGGCGCCGCCGATTTGGCCGCACGCCTGACCGAGGTTTTGATGCAACCGGAACGACTCAACAGCATGGCGAGCACCGCAAGCCGCCTGGCTAAACCTGACGCAACCCGCACCGTGGTCGATATCTGCCTGGAGGTGGCCCATGGTTGAGAATCAGAAAGCCATGCCGCAGCCCGAAATGCGCCGCATCCGTCGTATCCACTTCGTCGGCATCGGCGGCGTGGGCATGTGCGGGATTGCCGAAGTCCTGCTGAACCTGGGTTATCAGGTGTCCGGCTCGGACTTGAAAGAGTCGCCGGTCACTGATCGCCTCAAGTCTTTTGGCGCGCAGATTTTCATCGGCCACCGCGCCGAGAACGCCGCCGAGGCTGACGTGCTGGTGGTGTCCAGCGCCGTGAACACCTCCAACCCGGAAGTGGCCACCGCCCTTGAGCGCCGTATTCCAGTGGTGCCACGCGCCGAGATGCTGGCCGAGCTGATGCGCTATCGCCATGGCATTGCCGTGGCCGGTACGCACGGCAAAACCACCACCACCAGCCTGATCGCCTCGGTGTTCGCCGCCGGCGGCCTGGACCCGACCTTCGTGATTGGTGGCCGCCTGAATGCAGCCGGCACCAATGCCCAGCTCGGCACCAGCCGTTACCTGATCGCCGAAGCCGATGAAAGTGATGCGAGCTTCCTGCACCTGCAGCCGCTGGTCGCTGTCGTTACCAATATCGACGAAGACCACATGGCCACCTACGACGGTGACTTCAACAAGTTGAAGAAAACCTTCGTCGAGTTCCTGCACAACCTGCCGTTCTACGGTTTGGCGGTGGTGTGCCTGGACGATCCGGTGGTGCGTGAGATCCTGCCATCGGTCAAACGCCCAACCGTGACCTACGGCTTCAGCGAAGACGCCGACGTGCGCGCGATCAATGTGCGCCAGGAAGGCATGCAAACCTTCTTCACCGTGCTGCGCCCTGACCGCGAGCCGTTGGACGTGTCGGTGAACATGCCGGGCAATCACAACGTATTGAACTCGCTGGCGACCATCTGCATTGCCTCCGATGAAGGCGTCAGCGATGAGGCCATCGTCGAAGGCCTGTCGCGTTTTGCCGGTGTTGGCCGGCGCTTCCAGGTCTACGGCCAACTGCCGGTAGAAGGCGGCGACGTGATGCTGGTGGACGACTACGGTCACCACCCAACTGAAGTTGCAGCCGTTATCAAAGCCGTGCGCGGTGGCTGGCCGGAGCGCCGCCTGGTGATGGTGTACCAGCCGCATCGCTACAGCCGCACCCGCGACCTGTACGACGACTTTGTCAATGTATTGGCCGATGCCAACGTGCTGTTGCTGATGGAAGTCTACCCGGCCGGTGAAGAGCCGATTCCGGGCGCCGACAGCCGCAAGCTGTGCAACAGCATCCGTCAGCGTGGCCAGTTGGACCCGATCTACATCGAACGCGGTGTGGACCTGGCGCCGATCGTCAAGCCGCTGCTGCGTGCCGGCGACATCCTGCTGTGCCAGGGCGCCGGTGACATCGGTGGCCTTGCGCCCAAGCTGCTCGCCAGCCCGCTGTTTGCGGCGGCGAAGGGGAAGTCGAAATGATCACTGACTACGCCTCCCTGTTCTCGACCATCACGCCTGCCGACTTCGGCCGCGTGGCCGTGTTGTTCGGCGGTAAAAGCGCTGAGCGCGAAGTCTCGCTCAAGTCCGGCAATGCCGTGCTCGAAGCGCTGCAAAACGCCGGCGTAAATGCATTCGGAATCGATGTGGGCGACGATTTCCTCGCCCGCTTGCAGGCCGAGAAGATTGACCGTGCCTTCATCATTTTGCACGGCCGTGGCGGTGAAGACGGCAGCATGCAAGGCTTGCTGGAGTGCCTGGGCATTCCTTACACCGGCAGCGGCATCCTCGCGTCGGCACTGGCCATGGACAAGTTGCGCACCAAGCAGGTGTGGCACAGCCTGGGTATTCCAACCCCGCGTCACAGCGTGCTGTGCAGCGAAGACGATTGTATTTCTGCAGCCAAGGAACTGGGCCTGCCTTTGATCGTCAAACCTGCCCATGAAGGCTCCAGTATCGGCATGGCTAAAGTGAACTCGGCCGCCGAATTGATCGACGCATGGAAAGCGGCAAGTACCTACGATTCGCAAGTGTTGGTGGAACAGTGGATCCAGGGTCCCGAGTACACCATCGCCACCCTGCGTGGCCAGGTATTGCCGCCTATCGCATTGGGCACGCCCCACACTTTTTACGACTACGACGCCAAGTACGTGGCTTCCGATACTCAGTACCGGATCCCGTGTGGCCTCGACGCAACCAAGGAACAGCAATTGATGGACCTCACGGCGAAAGCCTGTGAGGCACTGGGTATCGCCGGTTGGGCGCGGGCAGACGTGATGCAGGATGACCAAGGGAATTTCTGGTTCCTTGAAGTCAACACCGCTCCGGGCATGACCGATCACAGCCTGGTACCTATGGCAGCCCGTGCTGCCGGTCTGGACTTCCAGCAGTTAGTGCTGGCGATCCTGGCCGCAAGCATTGAGCCAAGAGGCTAACCCCATGAACGGCGCATCGCTTCGTCATCAGCAACCTCCAGTGCCCAGCCGCAAGCCGGTGCCTCGAGGTGCCAGCCGAATGGTGGCTAAAGAGCCGATGTCGGCGCGCCTGCCGAAAGCCAACTTTGGTTTTCTCAAAGCGCTGTTCTGGCCGGTATTGCTGGTGGCGTTGGGCTTCGGCACTTACGAGGGCGCACAACGCCTGTTGCCGTATGCCGACCGGCCGATCACCAAGATCAGCGTGCAGGGCGACTTGAGCTACATCAGCCAGCAAGCGGTACAGCAGCGCATCGGCCCGTACCTGGCGGCGAGCTTCTTTACCATCGACCTGGCGGGCATGCGCGCAGAGCTGGAACAGATGCCGTGGATCGCCCACGCCGAAGTCCGTCGTGTATGGCCGGACCAGGTGACGATCCGCCTGGAAGAGCAACTGCCCGTGGCCCGTTGGGGTGATGGCGCACTGTTGAACAACCAGGGCCAGGCGTTCGCGCCGCGTGAAGTGGCCAACTATGAGCACCTGCCGCAGCTGTTCGGGCCGCAGCGGGCGCAGCAGCAAGTGATGCAGCAGTACCAGGCGCTGAGCCAGATGCTGCGGCCATTGGGTTTCTCCATTGCACGCCTGGAATTGCGTGAGCGGGGCAGCTGGTTTTTGACGACCGGGGCAGGCAGTTCCGGCCCGGGCATCGAGTTGTTGCTGGGACGCGACCGCTTGGTGGAAAAGATGCGCCGCTTTATTGCCATCTATGACAAGACCTTGAAAGAACAGATTACGAACATTGCGAGCGTCGACCTGCGTTACGCCAACGGCCTGGCCGTCGGATGGCGTGAACCAGCTGCGCCGACGACAGCCAAACCCGCTGTCGCGAAGAATTAAGAAGAGGCAGGACCCATGGCAAACGTGCAAAGCGGAAAAATGATCGTCGGTCTCGATATCGGCACCTCCAAGGTGGTGGCGCTGGTCGGCGAGGTCGGGGAAGACGGTGTGATCGAAATCGTCGGTATCGGCACGCATCCGTCCCGGGGCCTGAAGAAGGGCGTGGTGGTGAACATCGAGTCCACCGTGCAGTCGATCCAGCGCGCCATTGAAGAAGCGCAGCTGATGGCCGGTTGCCGAATTCACTCGGCGTTCGTCGGCGTGGCCGGCAACCATATCCGCAGCCTGAACTCCCACGGCATCGTGGCGATTCGCGACCGTGAAGTCAGCTCGGCCGACCTTGAGCGCGTACTCGACGCTGCCCAGGCCGTGGCGATCCCGGCTGACCAGCGCGTGCTGCACACCCTGCCGCAGGACTACGTGATCGATAACCAGGAAGGCGTGCGCGAGCCGCTGGGCATGTCGGGCGTGCGCCTGGAAGCCAAGGTTCACGTGGTGACCTGCGCCGTCAACGCCGCACAGAACATTGAAAAATGCGTGCGCCGCTGCGGCCTGGAAATCGACGACATTATTCTTGAGCAGTTGGCCTCGGCCTACTCGGTACTCACCGACGATGAAAAAGAGCTGGGCGTGTGCCTGGTCGACATCGGCGGCGGCACCACCGACATCGCGATCTTCACCGAAGGTGCGATCCGCCACACTGCCGTGATCCCGATTGCGGGCGACCAGGTCACCAACGACATCGCCATGGCGCTGCGTACGCCGACCCAGTACGCCGAAGAAATCAAGATCCGCTACGCCTGCGCCCTGGCCAAACTGGCCGGTGCCGGTGAAACCATCAAGGTGCCGAGCGTGGGCGACCGTCCACCGCGCGAACTGTCGCGCCAGGCCCTGGCCGAAGTGGTCGAGCCACGCTACGACGAGCTGTTCACTCTGATCCAGGCTGAACTGCGCCGCAGCGGCTACGAAGATTTGATCCCGGCCGGCATCGTGCTGACCGGTGGCACCTCGAAGATGGAAGGCGCGGTCGAACTGGCCGAGGAAATCTTCCATATGCCCGTGCGCCTGGGCGTGCCCCATGGCGTCAAAGGCCTGGGCGACGTGGTGCGCAACCCGATTTATTCCACCGGTGTGGGCTTGCTGTTGTACGGGCTGCAAAAGCAGACCGACGGCATTTCCCTGTCGGGCCCGAGCATCCGTGACAGCTACCGTGGCGGCGACGACGAAGCCAAAGCGCCGTTGTTCGAGCGGCTGCAGGCTTGGGTAAAAGGCAATTTCTAAAGATTTACCGCAACACCGCAGTAAGTAGTAGGCGAAAAAACTAGAGAAAACGAAAGGAGAGGGAACATGTTCGAACTCGTAGACAACATCCCCGCAAGCCCGGTTATCAAAGTAATCGGTGTTGGCGGTGGCGGCGGCAACGCTGTCAATCACATGGTCAAGAGCAACATTGAAGGCGTTGAATTCATCTGCGCCAACACTGATGCCCAGGCGCTGAAAAGCATCGGCGCGCGGACCATCCTGCAATTGGGCACAGCTGTGACCAAGGGCCTCGGCGCTGGCGCCAACCCGGAAGTCGGCCGTCAAGCCGCGCTGGAAGACCGCGAGCGTATTGCTGAAGTGCTGCAAGGCACCAACATGGTGTTCATCACCACCGGCATGGGCGGCGGTACCGGTACCGGTGCAGCCCCGATCATTGCCGAAGTGGCCAAGGAAATGGGGATTCTGACCGTTGCTGTGGTGACGCGTCCGTTCCCGTTCGAAGGTCGCAAGCGTATGCAGATCGCTGACGAAGGTATCCGTCTGCTGTCTGAAAGCGTCGACTCGTTGATCACCATTCCCAACGAGAAACTGCTGACCATCCTGGGCAAGGACGCCAGCCTGCTGTCCGCGTTCGCCAAGGCTGACGATGTACTGGCCGGTGCCGTTCGCGGTATCTCCGACATCATCAAGCGCCCAGGCATGATCAACGTCGACTTTGCCGACGTGCGTACCGTGATGAGCGAAATGGGCATGGCGATGATGGGCACTGGCTGCGCCAGCGGTCCGAACCGTGCACGCGAAGCCACTGAAGCGGCGATCCGCAACCCGTTGCTCGAAGACGTGAACCTGCAAGGTGCACGCGGCATCCTGGTGAATATCACCGCCGGCCCTGACCTGTCCCTGGGTGAGTACTCCGACGTGGGTAGCATCATCGAAGCCTTCGCTTCCGAGCACGCCATGGTCAAAGTCGGTACCGTTATTGATCCGGACATGCGCGATGAACTGCACGTGACCGTGGTTGCGACCGGCCTGGGCGCAAAAATCGAGAAGCCTGTGAAGGTCATCGACAATACCGTTCATACCAGCCACAACAGCCACGCCAGCCAGCAAGCTGCCGCTCCAGCGCCTGCGCGCCAGGAACTGCCGTCTGTGAACTACCGTGACCTGGACCGTCCAACCGTGATGCGCAACCAGGCTCAGGCCGGTGCTGCGGCGTCCCGTAGCCTGAATCCGCAAGATGATCTGGACTACCTGGACATCCCGGCATTCTTGCGTCGTCAGGCCGATTAATGGAATGTATCAGGGCTATGAAGGTGATTGGTGTTCAGCAAAGGTCTGGTCTGCTATTATCGCCAGCCTTTGTTGATACCAGTTCGCAATTTGCGCTGAAGCGGTCCAAGCCATGATTAAACAACGCACCCTGAAGAATATTATCCGTGCCACAGGTGTAGGTCTGCACTCCGGGGAGAAGGTATACCTGACTCTCAAACCTGCACCTGTCGACACCGGCATCGTGTTTGTTCGTGCCGACCTGGACCCTGTGGTGCAGATTCCTGCTCGCGCGGAAAATGTTGGCGAAACCACGATGTCGACCACGTTGGTCAACGGTGACGTCAAAGTGGACACGGTGGAGCACTTGCTCTCGGCCATGGCTGGCCTGGGCATCGATAACGCCTACGTCGAGCTCTCCGCGTCCGAAGTCCCCATCATGGATGGCAGCGCTGGACCCTTCGTATTCTTGATTCAATCTGCCGGCCTGGAAGAACAGGACGCAGCCAAGAAGTTCATTCGCATTCTGCGGGAAGTGACAGTAGAAGACGGCGACAAGCGCGCCACCTTCGTTCCGTTCGAAGGCTTTAAAGTGAGCTTTGAGATCGATTTCGATCACCCGGTATTCCGTGACCGCACCCAAAGTGCAAGCGTGGATTTTTCCAGCACTTCGTTCGTAAAAGAAGTCAGCCGCGCCCGTACCTTTGGTTTCATGAGTGACATCGAGTACCTGCGCAAGCACAACCTCGCACTCGGCGGCAGCGTTGAAAACGCCATTGTGGTCGACGCGGATGGTGTACTGAACGAAGACGGCCTTCGCTATGAAGACGAATTCGTGAAGCACAAGATCCTCGATGCAATCGGTGACCTCTACCTGCTGGGCAATAGCCTGATAGGCGAGTTCAAAGGCTTCAAGTCGGGCCACGCCCTTAACAACCAGCTGCTGCGCAAGTTGATTGAGCAGACAGACGCTTGGGAAGTCGTGACCTTCGAAGATGCCAGCACCGCACCGATCTCTTACATGCGTCCCGTTGCGGCGGTGTAAGTAACAACTCTCTTTCTTTAGTTTTGAAAGGCCACCTTCGGGTGGCCTTTTTTTTTCTTCAGGTTTTTGCTGTGACGTGTTGATTAAGACGCTGATGATGAAACGTGTAGAAAACATTAACGTTTTTTTTGTAGGAACTGATACCTCTGCGTATTCCACAAAGTGTACGTGGTGCCGTTGAATTGACGACATATTGAAAAGTGATTCAGACCCCGACTGCAATTTCGTCAACGCTATGCCGACGGACCGTAAACATTAACTAATGCAAAGGTGTATCAGCGATGAGTAATGTTTCTACAAGCCCTCTATATCCTGCGCGCTATCCGCAGCAGCAAAATAATGACGGTGCTAATAATCAAGCGCCTCCTCGCGCCTTGACGGCACCCTACACAGCTAATGTTTTCGGTGGCGAGCTAAAGTATCAACCGATTCCCACGTTCAGCTTTTCGCCATCGACCACGGCCACTATTGCCGCTAAAGTTACAACGCCCATCGGCCTGAGTGTGGGGGTAGGTGCAACTGCACGGTTTCAACCCGAGATCAGCATTGGCCCAAACGACGCCGGCGGCGTTAAAGTCGCCATCGTGCCAAAGATGCGGCTGGAGCTCAGCGGTAATGTGAGTGTGGGCGTTCCCAGCATCTTAGGGTCGGATATTGGCGTCAACGCCGGCGGCAGCCTCGCCAAGTGGGTTGAGTTTAGTGCTCCAGAGTTCAGCGTTAACTTGAACCCGGATGGCGTATTAAATATTAATGCTAATTTAAACCCCACGCTCACGCTGACTCAGCGCGCTGCTTTAAACGGTGGTGTTCAGGCGAATGTTGCCAACTCAGGTGTTGGTGCGGGCGCAGGCGTGGATCAAAGTCTTGTGCATCAAACACAGCAACAAATAAGGCTGGGTGGTCCGGGCGTCAAGTTTGAAATGCTGCCTGGCAGCAGGCCGCAAATAACGACAAACCTCGATGGGACAGTTTCTATTTCTAATAGTTATAGTTTCGTCCCCAAGACGTCGGTAAGCGGAAATGTCCAGGCCGGTCCAGTCAGTTTTAATGCGGGTGGGGGCGTTACACCGGGAGTGACCGTGAAGTACACAATGACACTCAGTACTGATCTCTCAAGTAAGATCCCTCCCAAAACTAACGTGACTATTTCGTCTGGTGTTTTGGTTGACGCTTACTTAGGTCTTAAAGTTTCCTTGTTTCCTAAGGAGTGGCCAGTGAAGGTTGAGGCTGGCGTCGCTTTCCACCCTTCTGCCTCGGCATCGACTTCGGGGGGAGTGACGGTGTAAGTCTCGGCGCCAGGTTATGTCGGTACGGGCCGAACACCTGGTGGACGCATGTGCGCAGATCGGCTGGGCAGGCATCAACGTTCAGCCAAGGTCTGAGGCCTCGACAATGCGATTACGCCCGGTGTGCTTGGCCTCATACAACGCCTGATCCGCATTGAGCAGCAAGTCCTCAAGTGCCATGCGGCTGCGTTTTTGCCATGTGCCCATGCCGATACTCACCGTGATCGGCCCGTCGGCACCGGCCACCCGTGGCAAATGCTCGACGCTGCTGCGGATATGTTCGGCAATCAACCAGGCGCCCTTGGCGTCGGTATGCGGCAGCACCACCGCAAACTCTTCGCCACCGTAGCGCGCCGCCAGGTCAGCCGGGCGGCGGATGTTGTCTTCGATTACTTGGGCGACTGCACGCAATGCTTCATCGCCGCCGTGATGGCCATGCAGGTCGTTGAAGGCCTTGAAGTGATCCACGTCGATCATCAGCAGGCTCAGCGGCTCGGTCGAGCGTTGTGCGCGGTCCCATTCCAGGCGCAGGCGCTGGTCCAGAGTGCGGCGGTTGGCAAGGCCGGTGAGGGCGTCGGTGGCCGCCAGTTCTGACAGCACTTGCTCTGCACGATGGCGGCGGCGCAGCTCCTTGCTCAGCATCCAGGTGAGCCACAACAGGCCGATGCACAACACGCCCGTGGCCATGCTGACCAACCACGCTGCACGCCGCCATGGGGCAAACACTTCATCGCTGGACAACGCCACCGCGACAATTAACGGCAAGGTGCCCACGTTCGAGAAACTATAAAGCCGTGGCTGGTTGTCGACGCTGGAGACGCCACGAAAGCTGCCATCGCGTTCACGCAGCATGCGCGCGACATTAGGGCGCTGGCTCAAGTCCTTGTCGATCATGTCCACTTCCAGCAGCGGTTGTTGCGCCAGCAGGATGCCTTGGTGGTTGATCAGGTTGATGGTGCCGTTGTTTCCGATGTTCAGGCCGCTGAACAACTGTTTGAAGTACGACAGACGCATCGAGGCCACCGCCACGCCCAGAAAGCGCCCGTCCGGGGATGACACACGGCGGCTGAATGCGATGCGCCACTGGTCATCACACACGCAACGGGCCAGGAAGGGGCGGCTGATGTACAGCCCCGGCTCAGGGTTTCTGCGGTGTGCCTGAAAATAGTCGCGGTCAGCGAAATTACCGGTCTTGGGGGTGAGCAGCGAGGAGTCGGCGATCACTTCACCACTGGGGCCCAGCAGCAGAATGTCGCCCTTGAAGGGCGCGGCGGCCGAGCGATCGAACAGCACCAGATGGCGGATACTGGCGGACACTCCCTGCAGGTCGCTGCGTTCGGTGGCGGCGATCAGGCCCTTGAGGGCCATGTCGTAGAGTTCGACATTGCGCAGCACATCGGCGTCGATCAGTTGGGTGATGTTATTGGCGGTACGCTTGGCGGTCTGCAAGGTGTTGGCATGTTCGCGAATCAGCAGCGCGGTGACGATCGCCACGATCAGGAACACCGTGAGGCAACTGCCCAGGATCAACAAGCGTTCCGGGCGACGGGTGGGTCGGTTGAGACTTGGACTCATCGGGCGTACTTCTGCTTCGAGGATGCCAATAGCGTAGTAGGCAAACGCAGGTTTGGTGTGGGAGCTGGCTTGCCTGCGATGCAGACACCTCGATGCAGCTGCAACACCGCAGCGATGCTATCGCAGGCAAGCCAGCTCCCACACAAGCCAGCCCCACATCAGCTATTCATCGCCAGACAGATTTAGCTCAGAACACGTTGATCGGGTAATCCACAATCACGCGGTATTCATCCACATCCCGGTCCACCGCCGAGTAGCCATTGCCACCACGATTGGTTGCCCACTGCAGGCGCACGGCCAGGTCTTTGGCTTTGCCGCCTTGCACCACGTATTTCAAGTCGATGTCGCGTTCCCAGTGCTTGGCGTCTTTGCCATCGGCGCTGTACCAGGCGCTGTAGCCACGGCTGTTGGGGTCGACCTTGGTCAGGTCGGTCTTGCCGCTGATGTACGACACGGCGGACGTCAGCCCCGGCATGCCGAGGCCTGCAAAGTCGTAGGCATACTTGAGCTTCCACGAGCGCTCGTTGGGGCCGTTGAAGTCCGAGTATTGCTGGGAATTGTCCAGGTACACGCTGTCGCCCTGGGTGATGTAGTCGAACGGTGTGTTGCCGTTGACCCGCTGGTACGCGGCGGTGAGGCTGTGGTTGCCCACGCCCACGGTGAAATGCAGGCTGTAGGTGTTGTTGTCGATGCTGCCCAGCAACGACTGGCCGGTGTCCTGGGTGTGGTAGTAGTGCAGGCCCGGGTTGAGACTGACCAGGTCGTTCAGCGCGTAGGTGTAGTCCAGGTCGTAGTAGTACTGGTGCCACACGTCCTTGAGTTCGGAGGCGTACAGGTTGCTGGTCAGGCCCGGAACGCCGCTGAAGGACACACCGGCCCAGTTCAGGTGCTGGCTGTCGGCGTTGGCGGGCAACGTGCCGTAGCTGGTGCCGATGCGCCGGTGGCCGCTCTGGTTGTAGAGCTTGGTAAAGCTCGCCTGGCCGCCTTCGAGCATCCAGCCGTCGAAACTGTGGTTGGTCAGGCTCACCCCCCGGAACGTCTGCGGCAACATGCGAGTCATGCCGCCGGCGATCACCGGGTTGTTAAGGAACAGGTCGCCGGCTTTGAGCTCGGTGTCGAAGGCGCGCATTTTCAAGGTGCCGCCAGCGGTGGAGAACGAGCCAGGCGCTTTGCCGTTGCCGCTGCCGTAAGGCAGGATGCTGGAACCGTCAGTGCCGCCGCCGCCGTCGAGCTTGAGGCCGAGCATGGCATTGAGGTCCAGGCCAAAACCGACGGTGCCCTGGGTGTAGCCGGATTCGAAGGTGCCGATAAAACCCTGGCCCCATTCTTTGCTGTCATCGGTGTGAATGTCGCGGCGGTCGCGGTTCATGTAGTAGTTGCGGGTATTGATTTTGAGGCTTGAGCCTTCGACGAAACCGTCAGCGGGGGTCGAGTCTGCCGCGTGGGCAAGGGGGCCGATCGTTGCTGCAATCGCGAGGAATAACGGGGTGAACGTCAGCGAGTTCTTCACCGGTTTAGCTCCTTTGGTCAATCGAAAACGGCCATGTCGTGAGGGTGTGCCTGGCCTTTTTTTACGGCAAAAAAAAGCCGCTGAAGTCAGCGGCTTTAAACAGATTCCCAGTGTAGAGCCCTGGAAATAAGTCGAGGGAAATTCGGGTGAGCGGGAAGCTGCCTTGCCGTCGCGCTCATCGGTGCGTCAAAGTAACGCAGGTGAGCGGTGCGATATAGAGTGTAACAAGATAATGACTGTTGCCCAAACCGCAACAGTCAGACCGGCAAGGTAATGCCAAAGGTATTACCGCCCCCCTCACTGCGCACAAACACATCGCCGCCATGCATCAACGCGATCGCCTTGACGATCGCCAGCCCCAGTCCGTGATTCGCGCCGCTGTTACTGCGTGACGCGTCCACCCGGTAGAAGCGTTCAAACAAGCGCGGCAAATGCTCGCTGGCAATTTCATCGCCGGGGTTGGTAACCCCAATCGCTACCCACTGCTCCTGCACTTCAATGCTCACGTCGATGTTCTGCCCCGGCGCGGTGTGCTGCACCGCATTGCTCAGCAAGTTGATCAGCGCGCGGCGCAGGTGGGCTTTTTCGATGTGCACCAAGGCGTCGCCGCGCACGCGCACGTTGACTTGGGCGTCTTCGAGGATGAAGTCCAGGTAGTCGAGGGTGGTGGCGACTTCATCGGCCAGGGAGCTTTCGATCAGTTTGGTGGCCTTGCTGCCTTGGTCGGCGCTGGCCAGGAACAGCATGTCATTGATGATCGAGCGCAGGCGTTCCAGCTCTTCGAGGTTCGATTGCAGCACCTCGAAGTAATGCTCGGCCGAACGACCACGGGTGAGCGCCACTTGGGTCTGGCCGATCAGGTTGGTCAGCGGCGAGCGCAGTTCGTGGGCCACATCGGCATTGAATGACTCCAGGCGTGAATACGCCTGCTCGACTCGATCCAGTGTGGCGTTGAATGAGTTGACGAACTGGCTCAGCTCCGGCGGCAAGGGCGACAATTGCAAGCGCCCAGAGAGTTTGGGCGGAGCGAGTTTTTGCGCTTCATCCGAGAGCTTGCCCAGCGGTTTGAGGCCGATACGCGAGACCCAAAAGCCCAGCAGCGCCGCCAGCGCGACGCCAACACAGGCCAGGCCGATCAAGACCATCAACAGATGGTGCTGAGTGGCGCGGAAGTTCTCGGTGTCGATGGCGATCATAAAGCGCAGTGATGGGCGTTGATCCTTGGCCGCGAACTGGCTCACCAACACTTTGAACGGGTATTCATGCCCCGGCAGGCGCAGGTCGCGCTTGCCGGTCGGCCCCTGGGCGAATGCGCGGATCTGCGCAGTGGGGTTGCCGTATTCGTAGCTCGGGTCGCTGCTCACCACCCAGAAGCGGATGCGCGTGTCTTCTTCGCCGAGCAACTTCAACTTGGCGGTGATTTTTGCCCAGTGATCGGGTGTACCAAAGCGGTTCACCGAGGACTCCAGCACGCTGTAGCGCGCATCCAGTTCGGCGCCCGGCAACAAGCCCAGGCCGCGATCCACTTGTTGGTACAGCGCGCCGCCGATCAACACGAAGATCAGCAGCGCCACCAACGTGAACATGCCGCTCAGGCGCACGGCGATGGAGTTAGCCGACACTTCTGCTCTCCAGCACATACCCCATGCCACGAATGGTGTGCAGTAACTTGTGTTCGAACGGCCCATCGAGCTTGGCGCGCAGACGCTTGATCGCCACTTCCACCACATTGGCGTCGCTGTCGAAATTGATGTCCCAGACCATTTCCGCAATCGCAGTCTTGGACAGGATTTCACCCTGACGCCGTGCCAACACGCTGAGCAGCGAGAACTCCTTGGCGGTCAGGTCCAGGCGCAGGCCATTGCGACTGGCCTTGCGGCTGATCAGGTCGATCCACAGGTCGGCCACGGTGACTTGCACCGGCTCGTGCCCGCCACTGCGACGGGTCAGCGCTTGCAGGCGCGCCACCAGTTCGAGGAACGAAAACGGTTTGCCCAAATAATCATCGGCGCCTTCACGCAGGCCACGGATGCGGTCTTCCACACGCTCGCGGGCGGTGAGCATGATCACCGGCGTCTGTTTGCGTGCCCGCAGTGCGCGCAACACCCCAAAGCCGTCGAGGCCGGGCAGCATCACGTCAAGCACGATCACCGCGTAGTCGTTTTCCAGCGCCAGGTGCAAGCCTTCGACGCCCTCGCGTGCTACATCGACGGTGTAGCCTTGCTCCGTCAGGCCGCGGTGCAAGTAGTCCGCGGTTTTTTCTTCATCTTCAATAATCAGGACGCGCATGACCCCGCCTTTAGTGTGTGGTCGCCAGCGCCAGCGCTGGTTTGGGCCTGTGGAAAAACTTCTCAAGGTACAAGTATATGACCGGTGTGGTGAACAGCGTCAGCGCCTGGCTCACCAACAGGCCGCCGACCACCGCAATCCCCAGCGGCTGGCGCAGTTCCGCGCCTGGTCCGGAGCCGAGCATCAACGGCACGGCGCCGAGCAGGGCGGCGAGGGTGGTCATGATGATCGGCCGGAACCGGGTGACGCAGGCTTCATAAATCGCCTCCTCAGGTGGCAGCCCGCGCACGCGCTGGGCTTCCAGGGCAAAGTCGATCATCAGGATGCCGTTTTTCTTGACGATACCGATCAGCAGCACCAGCCCGATCAAGGCCATGATCGAAAAATCCTGGCCCAGCAGCCACAGCATGATCAACGCCCCCAAACCCGCCGAGGGCAAGGTGGAGATGATGGTGAGCGGGTGCACGAAGCTCTCATACAGCACACCCAAAATAATATAGACCGCCACCAGCGCCGCCAGAATCAGCCACGGTTGGCTGGCCAGCGAACTCTGGAACGCCTGGGCGGCGCCCTGGAAGGTGCCGATCAGGGTGGTCGGCATGCCGATTTCGTTCTTGGCCTGGTTGAGCATGATCACCGCATCGCCCAATGCCACGCCGGGTGCCAGGTTGAATGACAGGTTGGCCGCCGGGAACATGCCGTCATGGCTGATGGACAACGGCCCCACGCTGGGCGGGTCGACCTTGGCCAGTGCCGACAGCGGCACCATCTCGTTGGTCAGCGGTGAGCGCAGGTAAAAGTAATTCAGGCTTTCGGCCTTGCCGCGTTGTTGGGTATCGAGTTCCAGCACCACCTGGTACTGGTTGATCTCGGTCTGGAACTCGTTGATCTGGCGCTGGCCGAACGCGTCATACAGCGCCTGGTCGACATCTGTGGCAGTGAGGCCAAAGCGTGCCGCCGCCTGGCGATCGATGCTGATGTGAGTGATGCTGCCGCCCAGTTGCAGGTCGTTGGACAGGTCGCGAAAGGCCGGGTTGGCGCGCAGTTTTTCGGTCAGGCGTTGGGTCCAGGTATTGAGCGTGGGGCCGTCGTTGCTCTTGAGTACATATTGGTACTGGGCGCGGCTTGGGCCGGAACTCAAGTTGATGTCCTGGCCGGCGCGCAGGTACAAGACGATACCCGGCACCTTGGCCAGTTTGGGGCGGATGCGGTCGATGAACTGGCTGGCGGACACATCGCGATCACCGCGGTCTTTCAAGGCGATCCAGAAACGCCCGTTGGCGATGGTCTGGTTGCTGCCGGTCACGCCCACCGAATGGGAAAACGCGGCCACCGCCGGGTCGTCCTTGACGATCTCGGCCAGGGCCTTGTGCTTGGCGACCATGTCCGGGTACGACACGTCGGCGGCCGCTTCGCTGGTGCCGAGTACAAAGCCGGTGTCCTGCACCGGGAAGAACCCCTTGGGGATAAACACGTAGCCGATCACGGCCAGTGCCAGGGTCACTATGAAGATCGCCGCCATGCTGCGTTGATGCGCCAGCGCGCGGCGCAGGTTGCGCGCGTAGCCGGCGAGCAGGCGCTCGCTGAAACCCGGTTTGTCATGGGCATGATGAGTCGGTGCGCGCATGAACAGCGCGGCCAGGGTCGGCGCCAATGTCAGCGAAACCACCACCGAAATCAGGATGGTCGAGGTGGCCGTCAGCGCGAACTCCTTGAACAGCCGCCCGACCACGCCACCCATGAACAGCAGCGGAATAAACGCCGCCACCAGCGAGAAGCTGATGGACACCACGGTAAAACCGATCTCGCCGGAGCCCTTGATCGCCGCCTCGCGTTTATCCAGGCCCGCCTCCAGGTGACGGTGAATGTTCTCCACCACCACGATGGCATCGTCGACCACAAAGCCCACGGCGATCACGATCGCCACCAGCGTCAGGTTGTTCAAGCTGAAGCCGAGCACATACATCAGCGCGAAACTGGCGATCAGCGACACGCCGAGCACACTGGACACAATCAGCGTCGCCGACAATTGGCGCAGGAACAGCGCCATCACCGCCACCACCAGCAAGATGGCGATCAGCAGGGTCACTTCCACTTCATGCAAGGACGCGCGGATAGTCTTGGTGCGGTCGGTCAACACGCTGACCTGCACCGAGGCGGGCAACATGCCTTCCAGGCGCGGCAGCTCGGCTTGAATGCGGTCCACGGTCTCGACAATGTTGGCGCCGGGCTGGCGCGAAATCACCAGGTTGACCCCGGGCGTGTCACCGGACCAGGCCTGCACGTAGGCGTTTTCCGAACCGTTGATGACTTTGGCGACATCACGCAGTTGCACCGGCGCGCCGTTCTTGTAGGAAACGATCAGTTGGCCGTATTCCTCCGGGTGAAACAACTGGTCGTTGGTGGATAACGTCGACACGCTGTTCTCGCCGTAAATCGCACCTTTGGCCAGGTTCAGGCTGGACTGCTGGATGGCCAGGCGCACATCGGCGAGGGTCAGGCCGATGGCCGCGAGCTTGTCCGGTGAAGCCTGTACCCGAATCGCCGGGCGTTGCTGGCCGGTGATGTTGATCTGGCCAACGCCGTCGATCTGGCTGATCTGGCGTGCCAGCAGGGTTTCCACATAGTCGCTCAGTTCGGTGCTGGGCATGCTGTCGGAACTGACGCTGAGGATCAGCACTGGGCTGTCCGCCGGGTTGACCTTCTTCCAGGTCGGCAGGCTCGGCATGTCGCTGGGCAGCTTGCCGGAGGCGGTATTGATCGCCGCCTGCACTTCCTGCGCGGCGGTGTCGATGCTTTTGTTCAGGGTGAATTGCAGGGTCAGCAGGCTTGAGCCCAAGGCGCTGCTGGACGTCATCTGGGTCATGCCGGGGATGGCGCTGAATTGCACTTCCAGGGGCGTGGCCACGGATGAGGCCATGGTGTCCGGGCTGGCGCCGGGCAAGGTGGCGGTGACCTGGATGGTCGGGAATTCCGCTTCCGGCAGCGGCGCCACCGCCAGGCGCGGGAAGGCAATCAGCCCCAACAGCACCAGCGCAAAGGTCAGCAGCAGGGTAGCCACCGGGTGGTCGACGCACCAGGCGGACGGCGAACGGCTGCCGCTCATGGTTGCACCTTGGCTTGGGCGGTCTGGATCACTTGCGGTGGTTCTTTGAGCACCTCGATCTGCGCGCCGGCCTTGAGCCGTGACTGGCCATCGCTGACCAGCACGTCACCGGCTTGCACGCCCTTGATGATGTTCACGTCGCTGTCCTGATACGCCACCTGCACCGGCACGATCTCAACCTTGTCGCCGTTGACGCGGTACACAAAGTGCGCGTCGAGCCCACGTTGCACCACGGTCGGCGGCACCACCAGGGCGTTTTTGTCGAGGGCGGTCTGGATCTTGATGGTCACCAGTTGCCCTGGCCACAGGCGTTGCGAGGCGTTATTGAATTCAGCCTTGGCGCGCAGGGTGCCGGTGGTGGAGCTGATCTGGTTGTCGATCAGGCTCAAGTGGCCTTCGCCGAGCAGGTCGCCGGTCTGGCCGTCGGTGTCGGCGCCCATGTAGGCATCGACGCTGGCCTGTGTGGGCGCTGCGATCAAGCCTTGCAGGGTCGGCAGCATCTGTTGCGGCAACGAAAACTCCACGGCGATCGGATCGATTTGCGTCACCGAGAACAAGCCTTGGGTATCACTCATGCGCAGGAAGTTGCCTTCATCCACGGTACGAATGCCGACACGGCCGGTGACCGGCGAGCGAATCTGGGTGTAGGAAAGCTGTACCAGAGCCGAATCAATCGCGGCCTGATTACCTTGCGCCGTGGCCTTGAGCTGATTGACCAGGGCTTGCTGCTGGTCATAGGTCTGCTTGGACACGCCGTCGTCGACGCTCAGCTCTTTGTAGCGCTTGAGGTTCACCAACGCCACTTGCAACTGCGCCTGGCTTTCACCCAACTGCGCCTTGGCCTGATCGAGGCTGGCGCGGATCGAACGGTCATCGAGGGTCGCCAGCAGGTCACCGGCCTTGACCAATTGGCCCTCCTTGACCAGCAGCTTGGTGAGGATGCCGTCGATTTGCGGGCGGATCACCACGCTGTGCAACGACAGCACCGAGCCGATACCACTGACAAATCGCGGAATGTCCTGCTGTGTGACGCTCACCACCCGCACTGGGATGGCGGTGGACACCGCCAGTTTGGTTTTGGCCGGTCGGTTGAAGGCCCAGGCTGCCATTGCCACGACCACCAGAGCACCCACGATCAGGGCGGTTTTTCGTTGAATCTGCATGGGGTGTGGCGCCGGGGCAAGGGGTTGGGAGTGTGAGGGTTCTTTATAGCCCGCCAACCCGGTCAGCACGGTGACTGCTAACTGACAGCGCTGTCAGTAAAGTCCGACCATTCGTACCGGCGGTGGTTAAAGATCCGAGGCGCGCAGGTATACTGCGCGCCAGCGTGGCCCGCAAGCCGGCCGCCGCCTCATTTTCTGCACGCTCCGGAGCTTCCATGACTTCCCCGACACAACCCCCTGTTGAAGCGGCCGACCTCGTCGATCCGGCTGACGCTCAAAGCGTTGAAAAAGCCGAGATCCCGGCGTTCAAGTTTCCGTTCAAGCCGGGTGAACTGGCCGGGGCCAAAAACGCCGCCCAGCCTTGGTACAAGAATGGCGCCAAGAACGGCCATACCAAGTCGCCCGGCATGGCGCCGCCGGGCACTCGCCGCTCGATGGGTAAACGCTGAGAATAGAACCATCAGCGTTTTATCAGGTGTGGACTACAACGCCTGCTGATATTTCTGATTGAAGACCCACGACCGTTTCTAGAAAGCTTGCACAGCCTTGATTGCAGCCCGACCGTTTAGATCGCGTCGAGTGGTCAAGGCTGGTCTTTCTGGAAAAGGATGTTTCCCGTGGCTCTGATACCTCTGTGTGCAGCACTTGCTCTCTTGCTGTCGATCAACGCCGTGGCCGACGATGATCAACCCCGGCGCGAAATCCGCTTCGCCGTTGCCGCGCAGTTCCCGCCGTTTCAGAGTCGCAGCCCGCAAGGTCAATTGGTGGGCTTGAACATCGACTTGGGCAATGCCCTGTGTACACAGTTGAATGTGCGCTGCACCTGGGTTGACCAGGTGCTTGTCGAAGACTTCCCGGCCCTGGAAGCCCGGCAGTTCGATGCGATCATGGGCATGGCTGCCACCTCCGGGCGGCGTCGGTTGGTGGGGTTCACCGATAATCTGTATCCCTTTACCACGCGTCTGGTCGCCCGTAGGGACTCCGGCTTGTTGCCCGACACACGCTCGCTCAAGGGCAAGCGTGTCGGTGTACTGCTGGGCAGCAACCGCGAAGCCTTTGCGCGGTCGCAGTGGGCACCGGCGGGCGTCATTATCAAGAGTTTCTGGCTCAACGACGAACTGGCGCGCAGCCTGGTGGCCGGCACAATCGATGCGACGCTGCAAGGCACTGTGGAAATTCGCAGGGCGCTGCTCGACACCCCGGATGGCCAGGATTTCGACTTCCTGGGGCCGCCCTTGTCCGGCGAGCTGTTGGGCAACGGCATTGCCATTGCCGTGCGCAAGTTTGACTCCAGTTTGCGCAACGACCTCAACCACGCGCTTGAACAATTGATGCACAACGGCGAATACCAGCGGATCCTCGCGCCCTATCATCTGGACGAACCGCCTCCCCGTCAGTGATGGCCAATTAAGTGCGCGGAACATGAGTTGGCCCCGTGTTTTGCAAGCCATGGCCAACTGTGGGAGCTGGCCGCATCGAGCCTAAGCCGCTCTCAACGAAATAAACGCATAGTTGGCCGGCACCTCAGTGGCAATCTGCGCCCCCGCATCCAGCACCTGCTCGGCGATGTCCATGCCGGACACATGAAACACCCACTCATTAGCCACCGAGGGTTGCCCAATCGCCCACTCGATCGCCTGGGCAAAGGCAGCCATGTTCGGCAGGTACGCGGTAAACCCATCGCCCTTGAGCGCCGTAGTACGAATACCCAGCAAGGCGCACACGGCCTCCTTGGTCTGTACATCGTCACGGTCGGCCTGGCGTGAGCGGCGGATCAGTTCGGCCAGCTCGGCATCCATCAATTCACCGCCAACGATCAGCGCCGGCCCCTGTTCCCAGGACTCTGGCGGGCAATCCTTGGCGGCGGGGTTCAAAGGAATGTGCGGGTTGATTTCCATCGGGTAGATGCGGCACACCAGCGGGCGACGCTCATAGATGCGGCAACGGTTGTCTTCGTCAAGATTCCGGCAACGCCCGGCGTTGTAAGCGGCAAAGGTGATTGCCACAAACGCCTCGGTATTGCCGCTGGGGACCACCACTGAGCGCAACTGGGCATGCTCGCGTTGTTGCACCGGCAAGCCCAGGCCGCTGGCAAGAAAGCCTTCTACCAGAACGATGACGTCACCGCCGTCAGCCGCCCAACTGCGGGCTTCTTCAAGGGTCAGCGGGACGTGATGGTCGCTGCAGCATTTGCCGCAACCGACGCAGGAAAAGTGAGTGTTCATGGAGGATCTGTCACCAGGCAAGGTCAGAGGGCACTCTTGAACGGTGACGGTTTTTTGCCTCTATTCACTGTTCAGGCTCAGTGGAAGCAAGTTATGCGCCAGTGCCGGTCAGTCCTCGGGCACCTGGTCGCGCAGCACAAACACCATGCCGGCGCTTTCATACAGCTGTCGGGCGCGCTGGTTGGTTTCCAGTACCTTCAGGTCCACATAGGGCTCGCCGCGTTGCTTGAACACGTGGAAGGTATGCAGCAACAAGGCACGCCCCAGCCCCTGGCCCTGGGCGCACGGATGGATCGAGAGGTTCTTGATAAACGCGCTGGTCCAGCACTGGGCCACACCCAGAATGCCGTCTGCGTTACTGGCCACCAGGCATAGTGTGGGATCGAACTCGGCGTCGGTGATGAACTGCCGGCGCCACTCTGCCAGGCTGGGGACACGGCCGCCGCCCTGTTCCTGGGTCATGCGCAACACGGCATGGATGGCCGGGGCCAGCTCATCGCGGTAATGATCCAGCCGGGTATTGGCCGGCCACTGCGGGGCTGGCAGGCTGGTAGTAAGGTCGCGGCGCAGCAGTTGGAAATACTCCGCCACCGCTTACAGGCCTTTTTGCGCCACAGTTTGCGCGGCTACCACCAGGCATTTGGTCAGCTCGGGCGACGAGAACTTGGTGAGTACCGCGTCAGCACCGGCCAGGCGCGCTTTCTCGCTGTTCATCGCGCTGTCCAAAGAGGTGTGCAGCAGCACGTAAAGCTCCTGGAAATCCGGGGTTTCGCGCAGGGTGCGGGTGAGGGCGTAACCGTCCATTTCGGACATCTCGATGTCCGACACCACCACGTTGATCTGCTCGACCGTGCCTTGCAGCTCCAGCAGCACATCAATGGCTTCCTTGGCACTGCGCGCGGTGTGGCAGGTCAGGCCGAGGTTGCGCAGTGTGTGCACCGATTGCTGCAGAGCCACCTGGCTGTCGTCCACCACCAGGATGCGCGCGTTACCGAGTACTTCGGCTTCTTCCATGGTCAAGTCGGTCGGCGCCGCTTCAACGGGGGCCGGGGCGATGCCGTGGATGACCTTTTCGATATCCAGCACCTGCACCAGGCCGCCTTCGACCTGCGTCACGCCGGTGATAAACGAGCGATTGCCGCCGGAGCCATAGGGCGGCGGGCGGATGTCGGTGGTCAGGCAGTGCACGATCTTGCTCACCGCCTGCACATGCAGGCCCTGCTTGGAACGGCTGACATCGGTGACGATCAGGCAGCCACCGTTCGGGTCTTGCAGCGGCATCTCGCCGAGGGCGCGGCTCAGGTCGATCACCGACAGCGAGGCGCCGCGCAGGGTGGCGATACCTTTGACGTGCGGGTGCGACTCCGGCAGCTTGGTCAGCGGCGGGCAGGGGATGATCTCACTGACTTTGAGCAGGTTGATCGCCATCAGCTTGCCGCTGCGCAAGGTAAAGAGCAGAAGCGAGAGTGAATCTGCGCGGGCTTTGGTGGTGGACATAAAAACCTTCTGTGGATCAGGGATGACGATCTATAGAGGGTTATCGACTTGGGGGAGCCAGGCTTTAACCGGATTTTGTGTCGGGCTGGGCTTGTGTGGGAGCTGGCTTGCCTGCGATGGCATCACCTCAGTGCAACTGGAAGACCGAGGTGCCTGCATCGCAGGCAAGCCAGCTCCCACACAAAACCCATCCCATATGAGATCGGCGTCAGCCCTTCCAGACCTGCGGGTTGACCAGATCCTGCGGGCGCTGCCCCAGCAAGGCGCTGCGCAGGTTGTCCAGGGCGCGATTGGCCATCGCTTCACGGGTTTCATGGGTGGCCGAGCCGATATGCGGCAGGGTCACCGCATTGCTCAGCTTAAACAGCGGCGATTCGGCCAGCGGCTCCTGCTCATATACATCCAGCCCGGCGCCACGGATTTTCTGGGTTTGCAGCGCTTCAATGAGTGCCGGTTCATCCACCACAGGCCCACGGGAAATATTGATCAGGATCGCGCTGGACTTCATCAGCCCCAATTCGCGCGTGCTGATCAAGTGGCGGGTCTTGTCGCTCAACGGCACCACCAGGCAGACAAAATCCGCCTCGGCCAGCAACTGGTCCAGGCTGCGAAATTGCGCGCCCAGCTCCTGCTCCAGCTGGGTCTTGCGGCTGTTGCCGCTGTACAGAATCGGCATATTGAAGCCCAGGCGCCCGCGCCGGGCCACGGCTGCGCCGATATTGCCCATGCCCACTATGCCGAGGGTCTTGCCGTGTACATCGCAGCCAAACAGCGGCGCGCCAACACTGGCTTTCCACTGGCCGGCCTTGGTCCAGGCATCCAGCTCGGCCACGCGGCGCGCACTGCTCATCAGCAGGGCGAAGGCCAGGTCGGCGGTGCTTTCGGTGAGCACGTCGGGGGTGTTGGTGAGCATGATCCCGCGCTCGTTGAAGTACGGCACGTCGTAGTTGTCGTAGCCCACCGACACGCTGGACACCACTTCCAGCTTGCTCGCGCCTTCCAGCTGCGCACGCCCCAGCTTGCGGCCTACGCCGATCAGGCCATGGGCGTGGGGCAGGGCTTCATTGAATTGAGCGTTGAGGTCACCCAGCTTGGGGTTCGGCGCGATCACCTCGAAATCCTGTTGCAGGCGTTCGGTCATTTCCGGGGTGACACGGCTGAAGGCGAGGACAGTCTTTTTCATTGCAGGCGGGCTCATCGACTACGGGAGAATGGTAAGCACGCTAACATTCCTGCCGACAATTGTCAGGACACCGCCGACCCCATGTGTACACAGTTCAAAATGTGGGAGCGGGCTTGCTCGCGAATGCGGTGGGTCAGTCGATACATCCAGTGGCTGATACACCGCCTTCGCGAGCAAGCCCGCTCCCACAGTTGATCTGTGTTGCCAGGTATAAATCAGTTCGCCAGGCGTGTGCCGCCGAGGCTGCCGCTCAACTCATACGCGACCAACTCCGCCTGATGCGCCGCCAGAATCTCCGGCAACGAACCGCGCAGGTATTCCACCCAGGTCTTGATCTTCGCATCCAGGTACTGACGCGACGGGTAGATGGCGTACAGGTTCAGCTCCTGCGAGCGATAGGTGGGCATCACCCGGACCAGCGAGCCGTTGCGCAAACCTTCAATAGCCGCATACACCGGCAGCAGGCCGACGCCCATGCCGCTGGTGATCGCGGTTTTCATCGCATCGGCCGAGTTGACCAGGAACGGCGAGGTGTTGATCGCCACGCTTTCCTGGCCTTCGGGGCCATTGAAAGTCCATTTATCCAGCTGGACCACCGGGCTGACCAGGCGCAGGCAGGCGTGGTTGAGCAAATCCTGTGGCCGCTGCGCGCAGCCTTTGGCCTTGACGTAATCCGGCGAGGCACAGGCGATGCTGTAGGTGATGCCCAGGCGCTGGGACACAAAACCCGAGTCCGGCAGTTCGCTGGCCAGCACGATAGAGACGTCGTAACCCTCGTCGAGCAGGTCCGGCACGCGGTTGGCCAGGGTCAGGTCGAAGGTCACGTCGGGGTGGGTGCGCCGGTAACGGGCAATGGCATCAATCACAAAATGCTGGCCGATGCCGGTCATGGTGTGCACTTTCAACTGCCCGGCTGGGCGCGCGTGGGCGTCGCTGGCTTCCGCTTCGGCCTCCTCGACATAAGCAAGGATCTGCTCGCAACGCAGCAAATAGCGCTTGCCGGCCTCGGTCAGCGCGATGCGGCGAGTGGTGCGATTGAGCAAGCGGGTTTGCAGATGGGCCTCAAGGTTGGAGACCGCGCGCGAGACGTTGGCGGTGGTGGTGTCCAGTTGCACGGCGGCGGCGGTGAAGCTGCCGGCCTCGGCCACGCAACTGAAGGCGCGCATATTTTGCAAAGTGTCCATGGAGTGTTCTCAAGGGAGATAGCAAATTGTGACAGAAAGTTACGCCGTCCAGTGATCCCTACCAACGGATTATCGCCTGAACGGTAACAAAGATTCACAGGAATGCCAGCTTATCGTTCCCCATGGCGCCCCCTAGAATTGCGCCACCTTCCCCGCCTCACCACCTCAGGAATTCGTTCGCCGTGCCGCGTCGCATCAGCAGAGAGCTTAAGGCTCTCAGTGTTTTGGCCTTATCGTTAGCAATCAGCGGCTGCATCGGAACCGGAGGAATCGCCCCCCAAGGCCAGGCCCTCAACGCCAATACCCTGGCCACCGACGCCGCCATTCAGAGCGCCGCCCAGGACGCCCATTGGCCCACCACCCAATGGTGGCAAGCCTATGGCGACACGCAACTCAACCGCTGGGTCGACCTCGCCACGCAAAACAGCCCGAGCATGGCCATGGCCGCCGCGCGGGTGCGGGAAGCGCGGGCCATGGCCGGGATTGCCGAGTCGGCCGAGTCGTTGCAGATCAACAGTGACACCACCCTCAAGCGCCACAGCTGGCCGAAAGATCAGTTCTACGGGCCGGGGGCGTTGAGCGGTGCCAATACCTGGGACAACACCTCATCCCTGGGCCTGAGCTACGCCCTCGACCTGTGGGGCCGCGAAAGCAATGCCAGCGAACGCGCCGTCGACCTGGCGCACATGAGCGCCGCCGAAGCACGCCAGGCCCAGCTCGAATTGCAGAACAATGTGGTACGCGCCTATATCCAGCTGTCGTTGCACTTCGCCAACCGCGATATCGTCGCCGCCACCCTGGCCCAGCAACAGCAGATTCTCGACCTGGCCAACAAGCGCCTGAATGCCGGGATCGGCACGCATTTCGACGTGAGCCAGGCCGAAACGCCGCTGCCGGAAACCCATCGCCAGCTCGACGCCCTCGACGAAGAAATCGCCCTGAGCCGCAACCAACTCGCGGCATTGGCCGGCAAAGGCCCAGGCCAAGGCGCACAACTGCAACGCCCGAGTTTGTCCCTGGCTGCGCCGCTGAAGCTGCCCTCAAGGCTGCCCGCGCAACTGCTCGGCCAACGCCCGGACGTGGTCGCCAGCCGCTGGCAGGTCGCCGCCCAGGCCCGCGGCATCGATGTGGCGCACGCCGGTTTCTACCCCAACGTCGATCTGGTCGGCAGCCTCGGCTATGTGGCCACCGGCGGTACGATGCTGGGGTTTCTCAGCGGGCAGAAATTCAACTACACCGTCGGCCCGGCGATCAGCTTGCCGATCTTCGACGGCGGCCGTTTACGCGGGCAGTTGGGCGAAGCCAGCGCCGGGTATGACCTCGCCGTGGCCAAGTACAACCAGACGCTGGTCAACGCGCTCAAGGGCATCAGCGACCAGTTGATCCGCCGCGAATCCATGGACAAGCAAGCCGACTTTGCCGCGCAGTCAGTGGCCTCGGCGCAGAAAACCTACGACATCGCCATGATCGCTTACCAGCGCGGCCTCACCGATTACCTCAATGTGCTCAACGCCCAGACCTTGTTGTTCCGCCAGCAGCAGATCGAGCAACAGGTGCAGGCCGCGCGCCTGAGTGCCCATGCCGAGCTGGTTACGGCATTGGGTGGCGGGCTCGGCGCCGGCAACGACGTACCACAGGACGCCAAGACACTTCCCGGCAAAACCCCGGCGGCGCTTGCCGTGTTTGATCACTGAGTAGACTGTAATGACTCGCTTGCCTGCACCGCTGCGCTGGTTGCACTCCCTTGAGTGGCGCCGTGGTTTTTTCGACTGGGCACGCAGCGACGGCGTGACCTGGGTGTATATCTTCAAGGTGCTGATTGCTGCGTTCCTGACGTTGTGGCTGGCCATGCGCCTGGAGTTGCCGCAACCGCGCACGGCGATGATCACCGTATTTATCGTGATGCAACCGCAGAGCGGCCAGGTGTTTGCCAAGAGTTTTTATCGCTTCCTCGGCACCTTGGCGGGGTCGGCGGTGATGGTCTTGTTGATTGCCTTGTTTGCGCAGAACACCGAGTTGTTTCTCGGCGCGTTGGCGATCTGGGTGGGTATCTGCACCGCGGGTGCCACGCGTAATCGCAACTTTCGCGCCTACGGGTTTGTGCTGGCCGGCTATACGGCGGCGATGGTCGGTTTACCGGCGCTGGCGAACCCGGACGGCGCGTTTATGGCGGCGGTATGGCGGGTGTTGGAAATCTCCCTGGGGATTATCTGCTCCACCGTGGTCAGCGCCGCGATCCTGCCGCAAACCTCCAGCGCGGCGATGCGCAACGCCTTGTATCAACGCTTTGGCGTGTTCGCGCTGTTCGTCACCGACGGCCTGCGTGGGCGCAGCCAGCGCGACGGTTTCGAGGCCAGCAATGTGCGCTTTATCGCTGAGGCGGTGGGCCTGGAAGGGCTGCGCAGCGTCACCGTGTTCGAAGACCCGCACATGCGTCGGCGCAATGGTCGGCTCAGCCGCCTCAACAGCGAATTCATGAGCATCACCACGCGTTTCAACGCCCTGCACCAGTTGCTCGAACGGTTGCGTGCCGATGCGGCCGATCACGTGGTTGCGGCGATCAAGCCTGGCCTGCAGGACCTTGCCGAAGTGCTCGATGGCTTCTCCGGCCGGGCACTTACCAGCCCCGACGCCGCACGGCTGGTCAACCAGCTCAGTGCCTACAAGGACGGCCTGCCCGCCAAGGTGCGTGCTCTGCGTGCGGCCTTTCAAGAGGGCAACCCGAGCGAAGCCGAGCAACTGGATTTTCATACCGCCTATGAGCTGCTTTATCGCTTTGTCGATGACTTGCACAACTACGCGCTGACCCACGCTTCCTTGGCCGACCACAGCCATGAACGCGAACAGTGGAACGAGACCTTTATCCCCAAGACCAACTGGCTGGCCTGCGCGGCTTCGGGAATTCGTGCGTCGTTCATTCTGATCGTGCTGGGCAGCTACTGGGTGGCCACCGCCTGGCCCAGCGGCGCAACCATGACCCTGATTGCCGCTGCTACGGTCGGCCTGTCCGCCGCCACGCCCAACCCCAAGCGCATGGCGTTCCAGATGGCCTGCGGCACCTTGATCGGCGCACTGGTGGGCTTTGTCGAAATGTTCTTCGTGTTCCCCTGGATCGACGGCTTCCCGCTGCTGTGCGTGATGCTCGCTCCGGTGATCATCTTCGGCGCGTTCCTGGCCTCACGCCCGCAATATGCCGGCGTGGGCGTCGGCCTGTTGATCTTCTTCAGCACCGGCTCGGTGCCGGACAACCTCACGGTCTACAACCCCTACACCTTTATCAACGACTACATCGCCATGATCATCGGCATGTTGGTGTGCGCGGCGGCGGGGGCGATCATCCTGCCGCCCAACAGCCGCTGGCTGTGGCGCCGCTTGGAGCAGGACCTGCGCGAGCAAGTGGTGTACGCGATCAGCGGCAAGCTCAAGGGCCTGGCCTCGAGTTTTGAAAGCCGCACCCGCGATTTGCTGCACCAGGCCTACGGCCTCGCCGCCGGCCAACCGCATGTGCAGCGTGATTTGCTGCGCTGGATGTTCGTGGTGCTGGAGGTCGGCCACGCAATCATCGAGCTGCGCAAGGAACAGGCGATTTTGCCGGTGCACCCGGCGTATGCCGAATCCCAGCCGTGGCGCCAGGCGATCCGCGTGATGGGCCGCTCGCTGGTGCGGTTGTTCCTGCAACCCAGCGCGAGCAACCTGGAGCGCGGCCTGGTCGCTGTCGACCACGCGATCAGCCGCGTGCAGGCCACCGACGAACCCTTCGCCCCGCACTTCGACACCTCCGCCCTGCGGCGTGTGAAGAGCTACCTGCACTTTATCCGCACCTCGTTGCTCGACCCGCAATCGCCACTGGCGGCCCTTAAAGGAGCCCCGCATGCCCCGTGAAATCGCGTTCCACGGCCTGTATATGCCGACCATGACCCTGATGTTTTTGATGGCGGCCGTGCTGGCCTGGGCGCTGGACCGCTTCCTGGCCGGGTTCGACCTGTACCGTTTTTTCTGGCACCCGGCGTTGTTGCGCCTGAGCCTGTTCGTTTGCCTGTTCGGCGCCTTGGCGCTGAGCGTCTACCGTTGAGAATGCCCCGATGAAAAAGTTTTTCAGCCTGCTCGCAACCTTGCTGGTACTGGCTTTGGCGATCTGGATTGGCCGCACGCTGTGGGTGCATTACATGCAAACGCCCTGGACCCGCGACGGCCGCGTGCGCGCCGACATTATCAATGTGGCGGCGGACGTCACGGGTGAAGTGGTCGACGTGCCGGTGCGTGATAACCAGTTGGTGAAAAAGGGCGACCTGCTGATGCAGATCGACCCTGAGCACTACCGCATTGCGGTCAAGCAGGCGCAGTCGCTGGTGGCTTCACGCAAGGCCACCTGGGAGATGCGCAAGGTCAACGCCCATCGCCGTGCCGACCTGGATGCGCTGGTGATCTCCAGGGAAAACCGCGACGACGCCAGCAACATCGCCGACTCCGCCCTGGCCGATTACCAGCATGCGCTGGCGCAACTGGAAGCCGCCGAGCTGAACTTGAAACGCACGCACGTGGTGGCGGCAGTGGACGGCTATGTCACCAACCTCAATGTGCATCGTGGCGACTACGCACGCATCGGCGAGGCGAAAATGGCCGTGGTGGACATGAACTCGTTCTGGGTCTACGGCTTCTTCGAGGAGACCAAGCTGCCGCACGTCAACGTCGGCGACAAAGCCGATATGCAACTGATGAGCGGCGAGACGCTCAAGGGCCACGTGGAAAGCATCTCGCGAGGAATCTACGACCGCGACAACCCCGAGAGCCGTGAGCTGATCGCCGATGTGAACCCGACCTTCAACTGGGTGCGCCTGGCCCAGCGGGTGCCGGTGCGGATTCATATTGATGAGGTGCCGGAAGGCGTATTGTTGGCAGCTGGCATCACCTGCACGGTCGTGGTTATGCCATCACTCAGTGCCGCTGTCGTTGACTAGCCCAGGTAGCTGACAAGCTTGCCTAGCGATCCGCCGATCCCGACGGGGTTACCGGACCAAAGGATTTTTCCATCAAGACGGCCGACTACCATGGTCGGCTGGCCGGTAATCAGGTAGCCCTCTCCCACAACGCCGCCCGTACCGAACTGGAGATCGGCGTTGCCGCTCTTCTCCCAACGTGAAGTGCGCGCATCACCCCATTTTGTGGGGATAACCAGTTCTCCTTCAGTTTGTACGTAACCGTCGGCCCAAGCGTTGTTCATGTTTGCAGAGTATTTCGTCAGCACCGGCTCGCCGTTATTGAAATCGGCGTCCATGAGACCTTCTTTGGATAGACCGACAAGCAGCCCCTTATTTTCTGCACTGGGAGGGTTTGCACCGGCTTCACCCACGCCAATAAAACCTCGGGCCGTGGGGAGCAGGTCGTTGAACTGGGTCCAGTCGGAGCCTACCGGCACCGTGCAGTATCCCGGTGTATTTCGATGGCCAAACGTTGTGTCGAGGGCACCGTCTTTATCAAAGCGCGCAACGAGCGCCGTGCCCCGTTGAGGTTGAAAGCAGATATGGCCCGCCACAACGATTTTATCCTCGGCTTGCACGAGGCAGGCACTCAGGCCGGTGGATGCCTCGGGGTCTTGACCTTTGAGTTCCAGGCGGCCTGTACCATTGAAGGTTGTGTCGAGAGTGCCATTGGGATGCAGTCGATACAGTACGCCCGTGGTGACCTGCCAGTCGCCGAGTCTGTGATAGGTGGTGCTGATGAGTAGTTTGCCATCTGCTTGCTGAGAGACTTTGGCGGTGTCGGCTATATAGACTTCGGTGGGCTGATTGTCGATAACCAGATGGCCTGTACCGTTTCCTCCGAACGTCTTGTCCAGCGCGTAGTCTGCGGTGAAACAGGCCATCGCCAAATGTGCAGCATCGTTTACCTCGTTCGGAATGATTACGCCGAGCATCAGCAAGCGCCCATCTTTAAGGCGCAGCAGCCTGCCACCGTTACTGTCCTTGTCTTTTCTGAACGCGTTGATGATCACCCCTTTATTACCAAAGCTCTCATCCAGTTTCCCGTCGTGGGTCAACCGCACCAGGCCGTATCGAAATCCAAACTGCTCCACCATCGACACCCCGACACTGACCAGGATTTTGCCGTCCGGCAGGGGCAGGACGCCCTTGATCAGGCGGTCAGTGCCAATATAGTCAGGCAGTATGGTCAGCGTGAGTTCACCGCCGGAGCCGAACGTCGGATCGCGGTCACCTGCACGGAGTGTCGAGTTATCGCGGATCATAAAAGCTCCCAAAGACGAAAGTGATGTCCACCGGCGGATGCCTTATGACGCCTTAAGGCTTACGAATCCCGGTCAATGAGAGCTTCCGTGAAGGGCTGGAGCGCGTCTACTGTCAGAAGTAACAGGTGAGCATGGCGTTCAGACGAACCGTCGATGTGCTCAGCCGTGTGAGCAGAACGTTTCGTGCAAATGCCGCCACAACAGCGCACCACTCGCCTGCTTCTCGAACACCACGGTGGCGCGGCGGTCAGTCTGCGTGCCGCTGTTATCAATCTGATGCTCGCGATAAGTCACCGTGGCACCTCGTGCATGCCGGTCAATCCCGGTCATTTCGCTCAGGGTGATCTTCAGCCCTGGGCGCATGCCGCCCAAGCGGGTGAACAGCGCATTCACTCCGGCCGCATTGACCCGTGCGCCGGTGGCTGGCGCAACCATGCTGAACTCAGGCGAAAACCGCGCGAGCAAGTTCTGCAACGTGCCTTCAGGTGCGACCCCGGCAAACCATTGTTCGATCTCGACGTGGGTCTGGATCACTTCTTCAAAAAAATCGCTGTAATCAATCATGGCTATGCCTCGCTGGCAGGGTGAAGCAGTGTCCGTACTCTGGACGCATCCAGGCGCAGCACCGCGAAAAGGGGCAGCAGTGTCAAGGCTGCGGCTATCGTGAAGGTTGTGGCGAAGGAATCCAAGGCCGACAACAGCGCGCTGAGTAGCGCCGCGCCGAGGCAGAAGCTCACTTGCCGGTTGATGTTCCACAGGGCGCTGGCGTGGCCCATGCGCTCGGCGCCAATGTCGAGAAACGCCAGCGTCTGTGCGGTGCTGCTGCACAGACTGCCGCCCAGACCCATCAACGCGTAGGCGGGAATCACCCAGGTTGACTGGTTCAACAGCAGGATGCCAATGCATTGCAGGGCCATGCCCGCCAGCAGCAACGGTTTTGGACCGCAACGGTTGAACAGTTTTTTACTCAGGTAAATCGCCAGTGCCGATGCCATTGCCCACGGCAGCATCAGCGCACCGGTCTGTGTGGCGTCATAGCCCAGGCCGCGCAGATAGAGGATGGCGATCAGGCTGGTACCGATAAATACGCCAGGGATGCACAGGTACACCAGCATCGCCACGCGCAGCATCGGGCTGCGGATTTGCTTGAAGATACTTCCCACATCCAGTGCCGGGCGCACTGTTGCAGGCACGTCGGGTTTTATCCACAGCACTGCCAGCAGCAAGGTGATCAACGCCAGCGGCAGGTTGGCGTAGAAGATCCAGCGCCACGAGACGCTGTCGACAATCACGCCACCCAATGCTGGAGACAACGCCGGCACCAGCAGGGCTACCGACATGACGCGCGCCGTCAGTGAGCTGCGTTGCGCGGGTGGAAAGTTCCGATATGCCAGGGCTTGCCCCACTGGGATCAGCAAGCCACCGCCCAGGCCTTGCAGCAAACGCCAACCGATCAGCGCTTCAATCGAACCGGCCTGGCCAACCATCACCGAGGCTCCCGCGAACAGCAACAGGCTGGTGGCTATCAGGTTGCGTTCGCCCAACAGGGCTGCCAGCCACACGCTAAAAGGAATGATCACGGTCAACCCGAGCATGTAGGCGTTGCTGACCCAGGCCAATTGCGTCACCGAGGCGTGCAGTTCCAGGGCGATATCCGGGTAGGCGACGGTGGCGACAAACATGTTCACCAGGTCCAGGGCAAAGCCCAGTAGAAAGATCCAGGCGACTTTCGAGCGGTAGGTCATAAACGCGATCCTGCGAGTGAAGCGGGCAGGGTAGGCGTGATGCAGGGTTTGGGATACGCCGGTTTGCCTGTTAGTTTGTCAAAAATATTTTGACAAAGGAACGCGAGGTTTATGGTCAGCCTGGACCGATTCGACACCTTCAAAGCCGTGGTCGAGGCCGGCTCGCTCACCGCCGCCGCCGACCGGCTGGGCCAGACCCGCGCCGTGGTCAGCTTCAACCTCAAGCGCCTTGAGGCGGAACTGGGCGTGACCCTGTTAACTCGCAGCACTCGCCAGTTGGCGCTGACGGATGCCGGTGAGCGCTTTTACCTGCGTTGCACGCGCATGCTGGAAGAAGCCCGGCTGGCAGTGGAAGAAGCTCGCTCTGAACATGCGCAACTCAAAGGCACCTTACGCATCACTACCACGGTGGAATACGCGCTGGCAGTCGTTGCACCAGCGGTGGAAGCTTTTCGGCGCCTGCACCCGGACTTGAACATTCACTTATCCACATCCTCCACCCATGCGGACTTGATCTCCGAGCGCTTTGACGTAGCGATTCGGTTGGGGCGACTGCTCGACTCCAATCACCGGGCGGTGCAGCTGTCGACCTTTGAGGTGTTTGCCGTAGCCGCGCCTGAGTTTGCCGAGGTGCAAACCCTGGATGCGTTGGAGCGCGTGCCCAAGCTGGGCCATGGCCGCTTGACGGAGCTGAGCCTGACCGACCCGGCCGGCGGCGAGCATCAATACCGTTCCGGCCCTGCTGCACTGGTGGCCGACAGTGCGTCTGTGCTCCAGGCTTTTGCCGTGCGTGGACACGGTGTGGCGGTACTGCCGCAATGGCTGGTGCAGGGCGATCTGGACGCGGGGCGGTTGGTGCGCTTACTGGCGGATCATCGGTTTGCCCCGCAAGGCATTTACGCCATGTACCCGGATACACGGCATTTGCCGCTGAAGGTGCGGGCGTTTATTGATTTTATGAAGGGCTAGAGTGAGCCAGAGAGTCCGAAGCGCTTTTTCAGGACTTTCTCCAGCAATCCTTTTGGCAGCAGCGCCGCCATCAACGGCAGCGCTCGGCTGCCATTGCCCGCACGCAACATCCTTGGCGGTTTTGGGTGTTGCACCGCCTTGAGCACTTGCGCTGCAAATTGCTCGGCAGATGTCGGGTTGCCCTGCGAGGCCTGGGAGCGCGCACGAATGCCTTCGCGCAAGGGCCACCAGGGCGATTGTTCGTTGATCAGCCGTTCGGCCTGGGCGCCGGCGTTTTTGGCGAAACTCGTGTCGATGGCTCCCGGCTGCACTTCCAGCACCCGAATACCAAACGGCGCCAGTTCCATACGCAATGCATCGCTCAAGGCATGCACCGCGGCTTTCGAGGCGCAGTACGCACCGGCAAACGGCGTGACCAGCACACCCGAAACGCTGCCGATATTCACCACCAAACCTTTACTGCGCCGCAGCGCGGGAAACAGCGCCTGGGTGACGCCGACGATGGAAAATACATTGGTCTCGAACTGGCGCTGCATGGCTTCGGTGCCGCCGTCGAGCAGCGGGCCCATGGCGCCGTAGCCGGCGTTGTTGATCAACACATCCAGTTCACCCAGTTGTTCGGCCAGGCGCTGCAAGGCCACGCTGTCGTTGACGTCCAGTAGCACGGCATTGAAGCCGGCAGCAGCCAGGGCGGCGACGTCTGCTTCGCGGCGGGCGCTGGCCCACACGTCGAAGCCGGCGGATTTGAAGGCGTCAGCCAGGGCGCGGCCGATGCCGCTGGAGCAACCGGTGATCAGTACATTGGGCATGGATCAATCCTTTGTCAGTCCGAGAAACTGCCTTGCAGGTGCTCGGCGCGAAATTCCAGGGTTTGTGGGCGGTAGCCGGGGCGCAGGGGCGGCGTGGGCAAACAGTCATCCCAGGTGGCGCCGGCCTGTAGTTCGCCGGGGCCGCGGTAGCGCGGGGCAGCATAAACATTATCGGCCAGGTTCACCGTGTCCCCCGGCGCATAGGCCGCGAGACGCCAGCGCAACTCGGTGAGCGGCACGTCGTTGCCATTGATCAGCAGCAGTTTCAATGGGCGGTCGGCCGGGCAATCCTGTGGCGCGTAGCTGATGCGCAGTTCCAGACGCGCCAGTTGCGACGCTTCGCGGCTGTCCAGCCACACCACCCAGATCGCCACAAAACCCAGGCCGACGGCGGCGGCCAGCGATACCGGCAAGGCTTTGGCGGGGTAGCGCAGCAGCAGGATCAGCCAGGTGATGATCAAGAGAACGCCGAAGAACATGGAGACCACCTCGAATAGTGAACGAGCATCCTAACTTAAGCGTAGGTGGGATTGGGTAGCTTGAGATAAGTGTTGATTGGGCGGGCGCCATCGCAGGCAAGCCAGCTCCCACCGTTGGATTGCGTTCCACTGTGGGAGCTGGCTTGCCTGCGAAGACTTACTTACTGAGCGGAAGAATCAGCCTGCAAACCTTCGATGGAAGCTTCAACCAATGCCAAGCCGGTTTCAGCCAATTGCAGGCTGGCCCAGTTCAGGTAGCTCTGGTGTTCGGTGCACAGGTCTTGAGCTGCCAGGGTGAGCACGCGCGCGGTGCCTAAAACATAGCTGGCATGTTCCAGTGCATGTTCGATGGGAATGCCGGGTTGTACGCAAAAAAGAGGTTCTTCACTGCGCTCGCTGGGGCCGAAGGGGGTGGGGCGGGTGGTTTGTTTGGACATGGTGGATCTCCTGATGAAAATGGGATCCTATGAGTTCGCGAGGCCGTCAAACCTCATCACGAATGAGTCGTGACAGGCGCGAGGATAGGCAGGAAGGGGGCAGGGGTCAATGCTGGCGGGGTGCTTTCGGACGCCATCGCAGGCAAGCCAGCTCCCACAGTTGGCGCGGGTACACCTTTGGAATGCAGTCGAATGTGGGAGCTGGCTTGCCTGCGATGAGGCCCTTGCAGTCAACGCAAGGCCCAAAGAAAAAGCCCCCACCCAGCCCACTGCGGATAGGGGACGCAGCGGGCTGGATGAGGGCTTCTTGTACGACCGTGTTACTGCGCGATAGTTTTCACCGACACGCCACGTTCGACCGGGGTGGAGCGCCCGTAGATATCTTCAAAGCGTTCGATATCGTCCTCGCCCAGGTAGCTGCCCGATTGCACTTCAATAATCTCCAACGGGATCTTGCCCGGGTTGCGCAGGCGGTGCACCGAGGCGATCGGGATGTAGGTGGACTGGTTCTCGCAGAGCAGGAACACGTTTTCGTCACAAGTGACTTCCGCCGTGCCGCTGACCACGATCCAGTGTTCGGCGCGGTGGTGGTGCATCTGCAGCGACAGGCACGCGCCCGGTTTGACCGAGATGTGCTTGACCTGGAAGCGCCCACCCATGTCCACCGAGTCGTAGGAGCCCCACGGGCGGTAGACTTCGCAGTGGTTCTGGGTTTCGCTGCGGCCTTGCTCGTTGAGGGTGTTGACCATCTGCTTGACGCCCTGAACCTTGTCCTTGTGGGCAATCATCATCGCGTCCTTGGTTTCCACCACCACGATGTTGTCCAGGCCGATCACCGACACCAGTTTGCCGTTGCCATGCACCATGCAGTTGCGGCTGTCCTGGATCACCACGTCGCCTTTGCTCACGTTGCCATTGGCGTCTTTGTCATTGACCGCCCACAACGAGGCCCAGCAACCCACGTCGCTCCAGCCGGCACTCAGCGGCACCACGCAGGCGCGCTGGGTTTTTTCCATCACCGCGTAGTCGATGGAATTGTCCGGGCAGCAGGCGAAGGTAGCTTCGTCGAAGGTTACGGTGTCGGCATCTTGTTCGCTGCGCTCCAGGGTCAGCACGCAGGTGTCGTAGATGTCCGGGTCGTGTTTTTTCAGCTCTTCGAGGAAGCGGCTGGCGCGGAACAGGAACATGCCGCTGTTCCAGAAGTAACCGCCGCTTTTGACGAACTCGACGGCGCGTTTTTCATCGGGTTTTTCCACGAACTGCTGCACGCGGCTGACGCCTTCGGGCAGCAGCGAATCGTTGCTGGACTTGATGTAGCCGTAACCGGTTTCCGGACGGGTCGCCGGGACGCCGAACAGCACCATCTCGCCACGCTCGGCCGCCACAGTGGCCAGGGCCAGGGCGCGTTGCAGGGCTTTCTGGTCGTCGATCACGTGGTCGGCGGGCAGCACCAGCATCAACTCGTCGCGGCCTTCGTTGACCAGCATCATCGCAGTTAGGGCCACGGCCGGCGCGGTGTTGCGGCCGAAGGGTTCCATCAGCACGCGTTGGCATTCGAGCTTGCGGGCGCTGAGTTGCTCGTTGACGATAAAACGGTGGTCTTTGTTGCAAACCACGATCGGCGCGTCCATGCCTTCGAACACCAGGCGCTCCAGGGTTTGCTGGAACAGCGTGTGTTCGCCGGTGAGGGCCAGGAATTGCTTGGGGAACTGTTTGCGGGAAAGCGGCCAAAGACGTGAGCCGCTACCACCGGAAAGGATTACTGGGATCATGGGTGTTTCTCCTTGAATCGATTTGGGTCAGAGCTACGAAGGTTTGTCGTTTCACTCTTGTTTTTGTCTCGGTCTGAACGGACTGTCTCGGTCAGTGTGGGAGCTGGCTTGCCTGCGATGGCGGTGTTGGATTCACCACCGCCATCGCGGGCAAGCCCGGCTCCCACAGGGGCCGGTGTCAGTTCAGAAAACTAATCAGCGGGTCGACACGGGGCGTTTCACCCACACCGGCGAAATGCTCGAGCCGGAACCGGTCACGTACAGCACCGCCGCTTCACCACGTTCCAAAGCCACTGGCTTCACATCGCCGACTTTCTTGTCACCGTCGTACAACGCCAGGCTCACTTTCACCGGGTTGATTTCGCGCTCGCCACGGCCCTTGGCGGCCACCGACTTGACCACATCGGTCTTGCCGTCGGCGGTCTTCAGGGTCAGGGCCTTGTCGCTGAGGTTTTGCACACGCACCAGGGATTTCTGCTTGTTCTTGAACGGCGGCTCTTCGATCAGTTGGGGCTGGCCGCTGCCGCTGTTAACCAGGGTGTAGTAGTGATCGGCCGCGAGCTTGACCGGCACGGTCTGGCTGCCGACCTTGGCGCTGTAGTCGCCGCCGGGCATGAAACTGAAGTCACTGCTGGCCAGCGGTGCAACGTCGCTCAGGTTGGTGGCGCCGACGGTGGCGCTGACTTCCTGGTTGCTGGCGTTGTACACACGTACAAAGCTTGAGCCTTTTGGCGCGGTTGGGCCGTAGAGGGCGGCGTCGCCCCCGGCGAAGGCGGACATCGATACGAAGCTCAAGCCGGCAGCGATGGCCAGGGTCTTGGCGAGACGACGCGGAGTAGTAGTGAAAGTCATGTGAGTTACCTCTCTTTCAGTTTTGCGCCCGGTCGGGCGTCTCGGATTTTTGAGTGTTCAAAGCCATGTTCTGTTGGCGCGAACCGGCTTGTTTAAGCTGCGCAACCCACTGTGGGTCGGCATCACCGATTTCGTTGTTGACGGGCAGATAACGTTCCGGAAACTCCCAGATCAGCACTTGGGGCGGGCTGTTCTTGAAGTCATCGCTTTTCAGGTAGCTGAGCATCGGCAGGATCGGGCCGTGGCCGTCTTCGGAGTAGTTGATGACGTCGCTGTGCAAGGCTTGCTTGAGGGCGCCGACGAAGTTCCAGTTGGGGTTGGCGCTATAGCTGGTGCCCACCAGGGCCACTGGGGTTTCACTGTCGGCAAACAGGGCGTCGTCGCCTTTGTTCTCCGCCAGGTGCGTGACGCGTTTTTGCAGCGGCTCTTTAGGTGGCATCAGGTTTTCAAACAGCGGGTCCAGCGGCAGGAACAGGCGCAGGTCGCCTTTGTGCGGTTCGGTTTTTTCGGCTTCGGTGACAAAGCGCTGTGGCTCACCGCTCAGCGGCGTCTTGTCGGCAATGGTCTTGGCCAACTGTTTGGCAGCGATTTCCGCACCGTCCGGGGTCCAGTGGGTGTCGGTGCGCAGGAACACTTGCGTGCCGCCCAGCTTGGCCTGTTGCAGCGGGCCAAGCAGGTCAGGGGCAATGATCTTGTCGGCCGCCACGCGGGCGTGGAAGTCCTCGTACAGGTTGGCGTGGATGCTCGCCGGTTTCACTTCACCCACGTGTTCCGGGTACAGGCGCACCTTGGCCGGCACAATCGCCATCACCAGTTGGATGCCCTGGGCCTTGAGCTTTTGGCGCACGCCTTCGACCAGCGCGTAGTTGCCTTGCAGGTTCTGGTCTTCGTTGACGATGGGGTTGAATTCCTCATCGCTGTACAGCCAGTGGTCGCGGCCCAGCACCACGCCGGGGCGGCCTTCATTGAACAGCTTGTAGTCCAGCGCCGCCCAGAGGTTGGTGCCCAGGCGTTTGATCGGGAACTCGTCGTCGTAGTGGGTCTCGACGGCCTTGGTCCAGCGGCCGTTGAGCACGGTGGCGTCGGCGTTGGTGCTGAAGCCGAAGAAGCTGCGCGTCGACCAGGCGCCCAGGGCCAGCAGCACCAGCAGGAACAGCGTGATATAGAGGACGCGAAATGAACGGGTCATGGTCGGCTCCCTCAGAATTGGAAGTAAAGGAACGGCGAGAAACTCTGCGCCGACAGTTTCAGGATCGACGCCACAAACAGCAGCAGCACCGCAGCGCGCATCGCGTAGCGTGGCCAGTCAGCGGTCCAGTAAGCCGGTTGTACGGCGGCGTCCTGGCCGACGGTGAAACCTGGCTGGTGGATGCTGTCCGGGTTGTCGCCAGGCACGGCCTTGATCAGGCTCGGGTCGGCAGGCTTGGCTTTCTCGGCAGGGCGGTTGGTGTAGAAGTCGCGCAGGCCGAAGAACGCCAGCGTTGCGTACGCCACCACCAGGGTTGCCACTTGCAGACCGGTGAGGCTGGCGCGGTTGAGTTCCGACAGCGACCATTCGCCAAAGCTGAACATCGCACCGTACATACGGCCTGCGACGTGCAGGTTCTCCGAGCGGAAGATCACCCAGCCCATCACCACCAGCAGGAAGGTAAAGGCCCAACGAACCACGTTGAAACTGCGTGGCGCGGTATTCAGGCCGATGGCTTTTTCAATCGCCAGCCACATGCCGTGCCAGGCGCCCCACACGATGTAGGTGATGTTTGCGCCGTGCCACAGGCCACCGAGCAGCATGGTCAGGAACAGGTTGCGATAGGTGGTCAGCGTGCCTTTACGGTTGCCGCCCAGGGTGATGTACAGGTAGTCACGCAGCCAGGTGGACAGGCTGATGTGCCAGCGGCGCCAGAACTCGGTGATCGACTGGCTGATGTACGGCTGCTTGAAGTTTTCCATAAAGCGGAAACCCATCATCAAGCCCAAACCGATGGCCATGTCGCTGTAGCCGGAGAAGTCGAAGTACAGTTGCGCGGTGTAGGCCAGCGCGCCGAGCCAGGCATCGCCCGTGGTGGGGTTTTGCAGGGCGAAGCAATGGTCGGCCACCACCGCCAGGGTGTCGGCGATGAAGACCTTTTTGATGAAACCCTGCATGAACCGCGTGCAGCCCTCGGAGAACTTGTCGAGGGTGTGGGTACGGTTGTTGAACTGGTCGGCCAGGTCGCGAAAGCGCAACACCGGGCCGGCAATCAGGTGCGGGAAGATCGCCACGAACGCCGCAAAATCGATGAGGTTGCGGGTTGCCGGGGTGTCGCCACGGTACACGTCGATGATGTAGCTGATGGACTCGAAGATGTAGAACGAGATGCCAATCGGCAACAGTACGTGGGTGAGGATAAACGGCTCCAGGCCCGCCGACTTCATCATCACATTGATGCTGTCGACGCCGAAGTTGGCGTACTTGAAGTAGCCGAGGATGCACAGGTCGACAGCCACGCCGAGCAACAGCCAGCGCTGTGCCGGTTTGGTGCGCACGCCGGCGGCACCGACCTTGAGGCCGATCCAGTAATTCCACAGCGTCACGGCGGCGAACAGCGCCAGGAAGTCCACTCGCCACCAGGCGTAGAACACGTAGCTGGCAATCAGCAGCAGCAGATTGCGATAGCGTTGCCCGCTCAAGTAGTACAAGCCGAGAAAGATCGGCAAGAACAGAAACAGGAACACATTGGACGAGAAAACCATCCCGATCTCTCCATGTTTAACCAACAGTCAAGGGCCAACGGCCCCCCCAAACCCCCCACGATTTCGCGGGAGGGCGGTACTACATTCCTACTGACGAAACCGGCTCAAACTGTGGGAGCGGGCTTGCTCGCGAAAGCGGTGGTTCTGTAACGGATGTGTTGACTGACACTCCGCCTTCGCGAGCAAGCCCGCTCCCACACTGGGACCCAGTTTCGTCAGTTGTTTTTTCAGGAACCTTTGTTGCCTTTTTCGTGCGTCGGGTCGTAGACCTTGGTCAGGTCACCGCCGAGGCGGAAAGTCTTGAACGGTTGCATGCCGTGCTTGCGCTCGATCACCTCCGGCGCACAGGTGTAGAGGGTGCAGAAGGGCTCAAGCCAGGCAAATTTCATGTCTTCCTTGAGATCCTTCATGTCCTGCTCTTTGCCGTTCTTCTGCTCGAAGATGTCCGGGTCTTTAACTCCGGCCAGCACCTTGTCGCCCAGGCGTTTGAGCGCGCCGTTATTTTCCTGGCGCAGGTCCACACCGTTGACCAGGGCAAAGCTGGCGATCATCGACAGCGGCGGCAGCGCGTAGTTGTGGTACGCCAGGGCGCGTTGCTGGCGCTTCAGTTCGTTGGGCAAGAAGCCCTGGGCGTCCACCTGGTTGGCGCCGACCTTGTATTCCTTCACCGCCCAATCAAACAGGTCACGACGGTTGGTGGCGATGGAAGTGGCCATCACCGACCATGCGGCCCAGTAGGAGTGGTTGTTGGTTTTATCCAGTGGCAGGTTGTCCCAGTCGCTGACGACTTGATCGGCGAGCTTGTTGAACCAGGCTTCGATCAACTGCGATTCCTGCTGATGGTTGGCCAGCGGGTGCGAGTCGGAGAACTTCAGGCGCACATAGGCCGACGCCATGCTGCCCAGCGCCCATTTGCGCATCGACTTGCCGGTGTGGTTGAAGTCCTTGGACATCAACGCATCGGCCTTGGCCCAGCTCGTAAGCCAGTTGAGTGTGCATTCCAGCTGCTCCGGGCGGCCGTCGCGCATAAACTGCATCACGCGCTTGCTGGTGTCTTTTTCCAGCTTGGTGATGTCGGCAGTGCTGTCGCGAAAGGCTTTTTCCGACTGGGTATTCAAGGTGGCGCGGGCCTTGTCCGAGCCTTCGTACTTGCTGCGAAATTGCAGCGAGCCGGTGTACGGCGCCGGCATGGCGTCGCAGTCATTCTTGAAGTCGCCGGTCTTGAACGCTTCCACCGGGGCGAAATAGCCCTGGGGTGGACGCAGAGGCGCGGCGGCGTTGACTACACCTGCGAACATCGCCAGGCCCAGCAGCGTTGGAATCAATAATTTCTGCATAAGTAACCTCACTTCCCAAGCTGGGCGGTCTGTTGACCACTCGCCGGGAACACGTTGCGTGTGCAAATTTTCGCTTCGACTTTCTGCGCAGCAGTGCCCGCTTCGGGGCCTTGCACTTCCACGGCCAGCAAGTTCTGCGAGGCCCAGTCTTCATCGGTGCGCAGTTCAAAGGCGAAACGCCCGTCTGTATCGGATGTTTCGGGTTTCTCGATCTTGATGTCCTCGTGGCGCCCGTTCATGTACCAGAGGGTGGCTTGCAAGGTTTTCACCGACGGGTCGGCGAAGCGGATATCGACCTGATGGTTGGCGTTGCGCAGGTCTTTGTTGGAGCTGTTGACCATCAACTCGTTCTTGCCGGGTTTGAGCGTGGTGCTGGCGCTCATTTGCGCAGGCTTGCCTTCGCAGCCGTTGTCGAGCAGCGCCATCATCTGGCGGTAAATGGTTTCCTGGTCGAGGCGGTACAACGGCGAGAATTCCCAGATAAGAATTTTCGGCGGGGTTTTCTGGAACTCGTCGCTGCCCAGGTACTGGATCATCGAACCTTCCAGGCCGCCGCCAGGGAAGGCGACGTTAAGGATGTCGGCACCGATTTCCTGTTCCAGGAAGCCGGCGAAGTTGTAATTCTTGCCGCTGTGGCTGGTGCCCACCAGGGTGATTTGCGGGTTACCCGAATCACCGAACAAGTCACCGTCACCGGCTTCGCCTTTAGGCTCGGTGGTGAACTGGTCCATGTACTGGATCGCGTAGCTGGTGCCGCACAGTTGCCCGGCCATGTTGTGCAGGGTGCCGGTCTTGCCCATGCGCCCGGAGCGTTTGGTTTCGAACTCGCGCTTGGGAATATCGGCAAACTCGGGCATGGCGCGCACTTTGGCGCCGACGATTTTTGCCGTGCGTTGAGCGCCGTATGGCGTCCAGTGCTGGTCACCACGGAAGTAGAAATCGTGGGCTGGCAGTTCATCGGGCAACTGTTCGTTGGTCAGCGGCGACAGGTCCGGCACCACATAACCCATCTTGGCGAAACGGCCGAGCATGCTTTTGTAATTGCCCAGCGCTTTGTCGAAATTGAACGCGGCTTTTTCTTCAGGGTTGAGCTTGTTGCGGTTCACCAGGCCACGGGTCGGCTGATAGACCACCACCAGCTCCACGCCCTTGGCCTTGAACGCATCGTGCAGTTGCTGCATGCGTTTGTAGCCCGCGGGGCTGGTGTCGAATTCGGTGCGCAAATCTTCCTGGGTACGGAACAGCCAGTCGCCCTGGGCTTGCACCAGGGTGGTGAAGTTCTGCTGGTAACGCGTGGTGTAGTTTTTTGCGTCATGGGCGGCCGGGCACAGGCTGCAGCACGGCTCGGCGGTGAACGTGGGGGCTTTGACTTCATCGGCGCGCACGCCCTGGCTGGCCGCCAGCAGGCCGAGGGTCAGACCCGAGAGGCTCAGCAGTTTGATCATGTGTGGGTGCATAAGGGTCATCCTCAGTCCTGCATTTGGGTCTGGCGTTCGACAGGGTCGATCAGCACGGCTTTCTGCTGGCGCACCAGCAGGTCGAGAATCTCTTCCTGGCGATCGCCCAGCACGCCGGCAAAGCTGATGCCGCTGGATTTGGTCGGCGCCAGCATCGATACGCGGTACAGCTCGATGCTCAATGGCGAATCAATCGACAGCGGCCCGCTGCCGTTGCCGGCCAGCTCGCCGCCGACCACGATCAACGAGACTTTCGCGTCAAACGGGTCGAGGGCGATGTCGCGGTCGGTGTCGGTCAAATCCTTGATGTGCCCGTACACGCCGGTCAGCCCGTTGGCCATGGCGGAGTTCTCGTACAGGCGAATGTTCACGCTGTTACGCACGCGGATGCCGTGGCGACGGTTGGCGATGACCTTGTTGCCCCACAACAGGTTGTCGCCGCTCTCATAGAGGGTGATGCCGTCGGTGTGGTTGCGGTAGATCTCGTTGTCGGCGATCAGGTTGTTGACGCTGTTACGGTCGATCACCAGGCCCGAGAGCTTGTTGTCGTAGCTGCGGTTGTTGAAGATGAAGCTGTCGTTGACCTCACGGGAAATGATGATGCCGTGCTTCTTTTTGGTGCCGTAGACGGTGTTGTCGGCAATGATCAGGCCGTGGGAACGGTCGTGCGGGTCGATGCCGTAGACGATGTTGTCTTTGTAGGTGTTGCCCTTGATCACAAAGCCCGTGGTCTCGTAGCAATAGAAGCCGTACCACATGTCCGAGAACTCGGAATCGATGATCCAGCCGGTCGGTTCCGCACGCTTGAGCACCTTGGCCATGTTCGGCGTGTACTGGGAAATACTCACGCCGTACGACTTACTGTTGGCGTAGCCGAAGCTGGCCATCTTGCTCTTGGAGATGTAGGTCTCGGTGCCGCCCCAGGCCAGCAGGAACGGGCGGAACTCCTTGGGCGACTTGAACAGCGCCGGGCCGTTGGTCTTTTCGTCCCAGCCGGTGATTTTGGTGTCACGTACAAACAGCTGGCCGTCGTTGATCAAGAACGAACCGGCTTGCTGGGACAGGCGCAGCTCCTGAGTCTGCTTGTCGATGTCGAGGATGCCTTTGCGCCCGACCACAATCGGCAGCTTGGCCAAAAATACCCCCGGCGAGGTTTCGCTGAGGTACTGCTTGGGCACTTTGCCGAGCAGGTCCTTGAGGTTCATGTAGCCGTCGTCGACAAAGATCGCCTGGGGAATGCCGTGCTGGCGCACCACCCATTCGGCCATCTTGTTATCGCCGCCGATAAAGTCCTTGAGCGCGTCTTCCTGCATCATGCGGCGGATGCTGACTTTGCCCGGCTTGCTGCGCACGATCTTCTTTTCCATCGCCGCCGCGGTGTAGCCAGTCAGGTCGGGCAGCGCAGGCTTGGGCATTTCCAGCGGCGCGGTCGGCGGGCTGGAAATGGTGTAGGTCTTGGCCTGTTGCAGTTCCTTGGCGATGGTCGGCGCCTTGGCCGCCGTATCGGCAAAGGCTGTGGCGCTGGCCATCAGCATTGCCGCGACGAGTAGGCTTTGAGCATTCATTGCGCAGGCTCCCATCAGAATTTCCAGATCACGTCGACAAACGCGCGGTGCATGTACGAGTCGACCTGGCTGCCGTAGGCGTCACCCGGCTTGAACACGCCTGCACGCAAACGCACGAGGGCCGAGGGTTCGTCGATTGACTGGCTGAGGGCGGCCGGCAACAGGCCCTTTTTGAAGTACTTGGTGACCACCAGGTCCATCTCCTGGCCCAGGTCTTTTTTGCCGTCTTCCAGCGGTAACGAGGTGCTGGAAAGAATCGCGCCGGTCACGTCGTCGGTGTTGTTCTGCACCGCATCGATGCCGTTGCTGCCCACCGGCTTGTTGCCGTCGACGCGCCAGAATTTGTGATAGACCAGGCTGGCGTCGTAGTCCTCGCGCAGCTGCCAGGAGCCGAACAGGCTCATGGACTGCATGTTGTTCATTTCGCCGCGAAACGCTTCGCCAAAGCGATGCACACGGGACTGGGTGCCGGTCCAGTTCGAGCGGTTGCTTTGCAGGCCGTTCTGCTCGTATTCGGCGCTGGCGCGGGAGTAGGCCGCACCGACCTGCCACTGCGGGTCGAGGCGCAGGCGCACGCCGATGTCAGTGGCCCAGCCATTCACGTCGTCGCTGCGCTTGGCCTGGGTTGGGCGGGTGCCGTCGGTGTTGAGGGCATTGACCGTGTCGCGGTTGCCTTTCATGCCCGTGACGCTGGCCCAGTAGTTGACGGTGTTTCTGTTGTTCAAGCTGTAGGCGTCGCTGTTAGCTTCGATGCCGAGCCAGGTCAGGTCGCCGTTTTCGCGCTTGTCCAACGAGTCGGTCGCCACGCCCGGTTCCGGGTAGTCGAGCTTACCGTTGTCATGGGTGTGGTGGGCGCGCAAGCCGATCCACTGGCCTGGGGTCCACTGGTAGGCGGCGTCGGCGTAGAGGTGCTGGCGGTCCTTGTCCTTGGGCGACAGCTCCTTGAGGTCGGTGCGGTATTCGCTGAAGCGTTCGGCAACGCCGACATTGGCCTTGAGCAGGGTGGTATCGAAGGTCCAGTTCAGCGCTTCGATATTGGTGTCGCGCCATTGGCCGTCGTCATTGCGCAGGCGTTGGCGACCCAGCTTGAGCAGCTCGCCCGGGTAAGGCGTGAAACCGCTGTAGCCGACCCAGAACTCGCGCATGGCCAGGTAGTTTTTCTTGGACTTGCGGTCGTTGTTGGTGGTTTGCTGATTTTCGTCATCGGCCGATTGTTGCAGGGGGTCGGTCTCGATGATGTCACTCGACACGACCGCCTGCCCCATGGCGTAGGCGCTCCACGCGCCGCTTTCGCCGTAGACCCACGGGCGCAGGTCGAGGCCGATGCCATTGACGTCGCCGCCTTTTTGCGTGCCGAGGTCGCGGTCATCTTCGGACTGTGCGGTGGCTTTGACTTCCAGGCCGAAGTTCTTGGCTTCGGTGAGCTCGGCCAGGGTCGGGCACGACCACAGCAGGGCGAAGGTCAGGCCGATACCGGCCTTGACGAATGGGTTGAGCTTCATAGGGATTCCTCGCCGTCTTCTTCTTGCAGGGCGTGCAGTTGCAGCGTGCTCTGGGCCAGGGTGCCGCGCGTGGCCAGTTCCTGTTGCACCAGGCGTTGGCCTTCGGCGCGTTGTTCTGGCGTGAGCGGAGCTTCGAGCTGCGTGGCCAGGTCATTCGCTTCTGGCGTGTCCTGGGCTTTGGCCAACTGGCTGAAGACATAGGCGTTCAATGGGTCGGGCTTGGTGCCCTTGCCCTGGGAAAACAATTGCGCGATGGCGAAGTCGGCGCTGTTCTGGCCGTTGCGTGCAGCGGTCAGCAGGTGGTCGAGGGCTTTTTGCGAGTAGACCTTGCCCAGGTAGCCACGGCGGTAGATCTGGCCGAGGTAGTAATCGGCGGCGACTTCACGGCCCACGGCTTTTTCGAAATGCGCTTCGGCGGCCTTGGCGTCTGCCGGCACCCACTTGCCTTCGTAGTAGAGCTTGCCCAGCAACAGCTCGGCGCGCGGTTGGTCGGCGGCGCGGCCGTTGTCCAGGTACTTCATCATCTGGTCGACGTCGCCCAGTTCGGGGAAGTCGTAGAGCAGTTGCGCCAGGCTGACCCAGGAGGCCGGGTAGCCGGGGGCGATTTTTTCCAGCAGGGCCTGGGCGGTTTTTTCGTCCGGCTGGCCGAGGGTCGCGTCACCCAATACGCGCGCCACGCTGTCGACACGCTGGGCGGTGACGGTGCCACGGGCGTAGCCGGCGTCGAGCTGCTTGAGCAGTTCGGCCTGTTTTTCCGGCTCGGCTTTTTTCTGATAAACCGTGGCCAGCTCGACGTAGCAGATATCAGTGGTGTTCAGCGCCGCCTTGCAGATGCGTTCCACATCATCCAGGTGCTGGTCGTAGGTGCCCTGGGTGCGATACAGCAGCACCTGGGCCAAACCTGCTTCCGGGTAACCCGCCGCCTGCCATTTGCTGATCTGCTGCTGGGCGTTCACGTTGGGGAAGCTGTGCGGGTATTGCAGGTACAGCATCGCCAGCGGGATCAGGGTGTTGCCTTCGCCATTGGCAAAGGCTTTTTTCAGCAGGCCTTCGGCTTCGTGCTGTTGGGCTTCGGTAGCGCCGGGTTTGGCCACGAGCAGGCGGCCCAGACGTGCCTGGGCACGCGGCGACGTGTCGGCGGCCGCGCGGTAAGTGGCCTCGGCCTGGCGGATTTGCTCGGGATCGCGGGTGGTGACCTGGATGTCAGCGAGGCCGACTTGGGCTTCGCTGTAGCCCAGGTCTGCCAACTGCTGGTAGTTCTGTTGGGCGGTGACGGTGTCACCACGCTTTAGAGCTTCATTGGCCAGGCGTTGGTCGGGCAGGCCGGCGCAACCGGCGAGGCTGACTGCAAGCGCCAGCAATGCGACTGTACCCAAGTGGGAACTGCTTTTGTGGCGAGGGAGCTTGCTCCCGCTGGGGTGCGCAGCGCCCCCAAAAGCGGGCTCCAGCTGCGCTGTCGAACGGGAGCAAGCTCCCTCGCCACAGTAAGCCCGCTCCCTCAGGGATTGCGGTGTTTTCAAATGAGTCATCACAGGCATGTCCTCCGCTTACAGGCCGTGAGCCATGGCTTTATCGATCAGCCAGTTCAGCGAAGGGCCACGGTCGCTGATGACTTCCACTGGGCGGCCGGCATAGGTGCTGTCCAGCGGTGCATCCGGCTTGATCTGCACGCGAATGTCGGAGGACAAGTCGGCGCTGTTCAGGCTGGTGCTGCTGACGATGGTGCCGGTGCGCAGCTGTTCTTCGTCGGCGACCTGGAAGCTCACCTGTGTACCTGGGCGTACGTCACCGAACTGGCGATAGGTAAAGCGCGCTTCCACATTGGCCTGGCTGCCGCGTGGCACCAGCTGGAAGATCACATCGCCCTTGCTGGCGTACTGGCCGTCGGCGACCAATTGCTGGGCGACCACGCAATCGCACGGCGAGGTCAGGGTGCCGGTCATTTGCTTGCCGAACAGCTCTTCAACCTTGGCCGGTTGCAATTGGTCTTCGTCCAGATGGCCCTTGAGCACATCGAGCATGCTGGTGCTGAACGTCGCCAGTGGCGCGCCTTTGGCTGCAACCGCGTCGCCTTTGAGCAGGCTCTGCACAGTGCCGTCGCGCGGCATGGTCACGTTCATGCCGGGCACGCTGACAAGGCCGGCCTGGGCGTGGCTGACGAAGTACATGCCGTACACCGACTTGAACACAAAACCGAACGCGGCGAGGCCGACAATGAAGATCCCGGCGCTGAACACCACCGCGCGCAAGCGACCGAACGCGGTCATGCCGCTGCCGCCGTCCTTGACCTTGCGCGCCTTGGTGAAGTTGTCGCGTTGCAGGGTGGCCAGCACGTCGCCCATGGTCACGATGTCGCCGGACAGGTGCGAAGTGATCAGGTGGCGCAGGGTGGAGATATCCTGGGCGTCGAGGTTCTGGAACTGGCAACCGGTGCGGCCGCTCTGGCGGTCGTAGGAGCGAATCTGCAGCTCTACATCCATCGCCAGACCGAGGTTATCGATCACGAACTGCAGGCGGCCCTTGTGCACTTCACCGACGGTCAGCGGCTGGGTGGCGGTGAACGCCAGGCCACCGGCGGACAGGTCGATCACCCGTGCTTCGGTCTGGGTGCGGTCGGTGTTGAAGAAGCGCAGCTTGGCCGGGATTTTGACCCGGGCATGTTGGCGCTGGGCTTCGGATTCGTGGACAACGTTGGCGTTTACTGGGCTGTTCATATGTTCGATTTCCTAGTTAATTCAGGCTTGGCTGGGTCAGACCATCATCAGCAACACGGCGACGAAAATGCTGCCGGCGGAGAAGGTCATGGTCCGAGACGACCAGGTGTTGAACCAACGTTGAAAGCTGGCCAAATCGCGGGTCAGTTTGGTGTCCTGGCGGGTCCAGGACTGTTGATCAAGGCGGAAGAACACGTAGATCTTCACCAGCGCGCCCATGATCTGGTTGTAATAGAGAATCACCGGGTAGGCCGGGCCGATCTTGTGGCCGGAGCACGACAGCAGCAGGGTCAGGATCAGGCGGGTGATGCCGATCCACAGCAGGTACGCGAGGATGAACGCGCCGCCGTATTTGAAGGTGGCGATGATCGCCACGGTCAGGCCGAGCAGGGAGGTCCACATCGATACGCGCTGGTCGAACAACACGATGCTGGTGAACAGGCCCAACCGACGCATACCCAGGCCCAGGGCGCGGGAGTTCTGGCGCAGGTTGTTGCCGTACCAGCGGAACATCAGTTTGCGGCTGGCCTTGATAAAGCTCTTTTCCGGTGGGTGTTCCACGGTGTGGATCGCGGCGTCCGGCACGTAGAAGGTGTCGTAGCCCAGGCGCATCAGGCTGAACCAGCTCGACTTGTCGTCACCGGTCAAAAACTTGAAGCGGCCCAGGCGCCAGTGTTGCAGCGAGTCGCTTTCCACGTCGGCGATAAAGCCCGGGTCGGTGACCACGTTGGCACGGAACACCGACATGCGCCCGGTCATGGTCAGCACGCGCTTGGACAGGGCCATGGAGCACATGTTGATGTGGCGCTGGGCGAAGCGCAGCTTGTGCCACTCGCTCATGATGTAGCCGCCGCGCACTTCGCAGAATTCGTTGGTGGTCAGGCCACCGACATTGCCGAACAGCTGAAACCACGGCACGGTCTTGCGCACTACGCCTTCGGCGAGCACGGTGTCGCCATCGATCACCGCCACCACGGCGCGGTCATCCGGCAGGTGGCGCGAGATGGCGCGGAAACCGAAGGCCAGGCCGTCGCGTTTGCCGGTGCCGGCGATGCGCACGAAGTCGAGCTTTACGCGCTCCGGCGGGTTCATGCGTTCCCACAGGCTTTTCACCAGCAGCTCATCGGACATCTCCACCAGGGAGCACACCACGGTGGTGGGGAAGCCACACTCGATGGCTTCGCGAATCACCGAGCTGTAGACCTGCGCGGTGGTCAGCGCGTCGATACGGAAGCTGGTAACCATCAGGAATACGTGGGACGGGTCTGCCGCCTTGCCCAGCTTGCGCACCTTGCGGCGCAAGTGTGGGTAGACCACGTACAGGAACAGCATGCCGCGAAAGAAATGCGTAGCACCCATCGAGTAGCGCCAGATGCCGACGGCGCCAATCAGGAAAATAAAATTCTTCGACTCGGAGTCGAACGTACTCGCCGGCAGCAGCAGGGCGAGACCCATCAGCAGGCTGAGAAAGAACAGCCAGCCGGCGGACTGTAGCATTAGGTGTTTTAACTTGGACATGAGCGTCATCCGAAGGTGAAGAAGGCTCCACGCTGCACGTGCTGGGGATCAGGACACGTGCAGCGCGAAACTTGCCGTTGCTGTTACCAGCAAATGCCTTCGGTACGGCCACTGACACTGGTGGCCTGGGACATGAAGCCCACCAAATCGATCACCTGTTTGCCGTGGGGAGCGTTGTGCGCCAGGGCACGAAATTTCTCGTCACGGTTGCCGAGGATGATCACATCGGAGTTGTTGATCACGTCGTCGAAGTCGGAGTTGAGCAGCGACGACACATGCGGGATCTTGCCTTCGATGTAGTCCTTGTTCGCACCGTGGACACGGGCGTATTCGACGTTGCTGTCGTAGATGCTCAGGTCAAAGCCCTTGCCGATCAGCATTTCCGCGAGTTCCACCAGCGGGCTTTCGCGCAGGTCGTCGGTGCCGGCCTTGAAGCTCAGGCCCAGCAAGGCGACTTTGCGTTTGTCGTGGCCGGCGACGATATCGAAGGCGTTCTGCACCTGGGATTCGTTGCTGCGCATCAGCGAGTTGAGCAGCGGCGCTTCCACGTCCAGGGTGCTGGCGCGGTAGGTGAGGGCGCGCACGTCTTTGGGCAGGCACGAACCGCCGAAGGCGAAACCCGGGCGCATGTAGTACTGGGACAGGTTGAGGGTCTTGTCCTGGCAGACCACTTCCATCACTTCACGACCATCGACGCCGACAGCCTTGGCGATGTTGCCGATCTCGTTGGCGAACGTGACCTTGGTGGCGTGCCACACGTTGCAGGTGTACTTGATCATCTCGGCGACGGCGATGTCCTTGCGGATGATCGGTGCATCGAGTTCTTCGTACAGCGACTGCAGGACATCGCCGGAGGCTTTGTCGAATTCGCCGATGACGGTCATCGGTGGCAAGTCGTAGTCGGCGATGGCAGTGGATTCACGCAGGAACTCAGGGTTCACCGCCACGCCGAAGTCGACACCGGCTTTTTTGCCGGAGCAGTCTTCCAGAATCGGGATCACGACGTTGGCCACGGTGCCTGGCAGTACGGTACTGCGCACCACGATGGTGTGACGGGTGGTTTTGTCACGCAGGACAAAACCGATCTCGCGGCATACCGCTTCGATGTAGTTGAGTTCCAGGTCGCCGTTTTTCTTGCTCGGCGTGCCCACGCAAATCATCGACAGGTCGGTATCGCGGATGGCGTCGGCGAAGTTGGTCGTGCCGCGCAGTCGACCGTTTGCGATGCCTTGGCTCAACAGTTCGCCCAGACCCGGTTCAACGATCGGCGATTTACCCGCGTTGATCAGGTCGATCTTATCCTTGGAGATGTCTACGCCGACCACTTCGTGGCCACGGGCAGACAGGCAACCGGCACAGACTGCGCCAACGTAACCCAAACCAAATATGCTGATGCGCATCGCAATTACCTCTTTGTTTAATACAGGCCATTAGATGGCTGGAGTTCATGTTTGCAAGCGTCACTGATGCCGCGAAAGTTGGGCGAATAGACGCCGACTTACCGCGTGCAGGCATGTTTAATGACGAGTGACTAATAAGTGCACCCAAGGTGTGCGCAACGTGGCCTTGTTATTGGAGCTTGCCCTCAAATGCAGCCGGCCTTCCTGGGAGAAGGGCCTGGCGTCAGTGCCTCAGGGCCTTGATAGAGGCTGATAGCCTTTAAATATCAATGCCTTGGGTTCTCTCACTGACCCATTAGGGGAAGCTTGGCCTTGGCCTTATAGTGTGTGGCAATTCATCCTTGTCGCCGCTATCAATTAATCAGTTGGCAATATGACTCCTGAGTCAAAGTTGAAATATGACAACTTTGCTACTTCCGTGGGTTGGTCATGTAAGTCATCTCTTACAGCAACAGAGAATTTCGTTACCGGTGGTATGAGCGGTGCTTTAGGGTGAAGTTCCTGGCCGCTCATCCTGTTTCCGGAAATTTCTTGAAATATTAGAAAAGATGGCACTGGTACTATATTGATAGCACTTGCTATTTGGGCGAGTGATTATGGGGAGTTGAAGAGAGGGGATAGTTTTGTGCCACTAGTGTTTGAAAAAAGTGGTGCCACTACGAAAAAAAATGACGAATGTCGAGTGAAAGATTCGTTAGGAATCTGCTTGAGTTTTTTTTTGACGCCAAATAAATGACTTTTTCGGCGTGGAATGCAGACAAAAATGTGGGAGCTGGCTTGCCTGCGATAGCGGAGTGTCAGGTAAAGAAATACTGACTGATCCACAGCTATCGCAGGCAAGCCAGCTCCCACAGTTGAACTACAGCGTGAGAGCGGGCCCTATTCCGGTGCGTGATCGCGCAGGAACACCAAATTATCCGGCTTGGACTGCTCCGCATTGAAGCGATAACCCTGCACATCAAACTGCTTCAGCTTGGCTGGGTCGTTGATGCGTTCTTCGATCACGAAACGGCTCATCATGCCCCGCGCCTTTTTGGCGTAGAAGCTGATGATCTTGTACTGGCCGTTCTTCAGGTCCTTGAACTCGGTGTTGATGATGCGTGCGTTCAGGGCCGTGCGCTTGACCGCCGAGAAGTACTCGTTGGAGGCCAGGTTGAGGAGCACGTCGTCGCCTTGTTCGGCCAGCGCTTCATTCAACCACTCACTGATGCGCGTGCCCCAGAACGCGTAGAGGTCTTTGCCGCGGGCGTTGGGCAGTTTGGTGCCCATCTCCAGGCGGTACGGCATCATCAGGTCCAGCGGGCGCAGCAGGCCGTAGAGGCCCGAGAGCATGCGCAGGTGGTCCTGGGCGTAGCTGAAGTCGGCATCGCTGAAGGTTTCGGCATTCAGGCCGGTGTACACGTCACCCTTGAATGCCAGCAGCGCCTGCTTGGCATTGGCCGGCGTGAAGGCCGGGGTCCAACTGCCGAAACGGGCGGCGTTGAGGCCACCAATTTTGTCGGAGACGTGCATCAACTCGCTGATTTGCGCCGGGCTCAGTTCGCGCAATTGTTCGATCAGTTCCTGGGAGTGGTCGAGGTATTGCGGTTGGGTAAAGCGCGGGGTGACCGGCTTTGACTCGAAGTCGAGGGTTTTGGCGGGGGAAATCACCATCAGCATGAAGTTGGCTCCTGTAATCGTGGCAGGGATTCTAGGGGGTTGAGTGGTTTGACTCCACCTATGATGGCGATAGGCACGATCCGCTATGATGGGCGGTAACTCTGGAGAGGGAGACCCTGCGTGCGCCTAGCACTTTTATTGTCAGCCTGCTTACTGTGCCTGAACGCCAGCGCTGCGCCGGTGGATGTGGCCAGCCTGGACCGCACCACCTGGCCCGAAAAGCTCAGCAGCCCGGCACTGTTCGATGTCGCCTCACGCGCCGAAATCCTGATGTTCTCCCATGGCCTGCTGGCCAGCGAAAACCAGGATGAGGCCGCGCTCAAACAACGTCTGGGCCTGAAGATCATCAACCTGGCCGCCGTCGACGACCTGCGTCGCCAGCTCTGGCAGCGCTTGCTGGAAAACTACACGGCCGCCCAGCAAAGCTGCGAAGAGGACGCCTCGTTCTGCTACCTGGTGGAAAACATGGACGACCTGCGCGAGCAGGCCGGCAAGTTCCAGGTCAGCGATAACTCCTTCTATATAGGCTGGGCCGGGCCCAGCCATAACTTCCATGAACGCTACCTGGACGAACTGCTGCGCAAAGCCGCACTGTTTCCGCAGATCAGCAGCGAAGTACTGCGTTTTGGTGACCACGAACGCAATGGCGACGAGTTGAACGACCGGCTGTTCCTGCTGACCTTCGACGGCGGCCCGGCGCCGGTCAGCGGCAATACCGACTGGCTTACCGACTACCTGCGCAAGCAGAAGATGAACGCCACGTTCTTCGCCCTTGGCAGCAGTTTGCAAACCCGCGTGGAGCGCAGTTCCAGCAGTGACGTGCAGGCGTTGTACCAAGGCCAGTGCGTGGGCACCCAGGGTTGGCAATACCGGTCCCATAGCCATTGGGTCGAGTGGCAAAGCTCAATTACCCGCAGCGCTGCGCTGGTGCAGAACCTGATGCCGGAAAACTACGTGCCGCTGTTTCGCCCGCCCTATGGCCAGCGCCGTGCCGACAGCCAGGGTTTCTTCCAATCCCAGGGTTTGCAGGTGGCGTTGTGGGACATCGACTCCCAGGATGAACCCGGCAAACTCAAGGCCGATGAATCGGCGCAGCGGGTGCTGACGTTGATGCTGTTGTGGCGCAAAGGCGTGATCGTGTTTCACGACACCCAGGACAAGGCGCGGGTGGCATTGCCGATGTTGTTGCAGGCAACGGCGCAAAGTGGCTTGGGGTGGCAGGACTGCCGGGAGGCATTTCGCTGAAGTGCCCGGCCCTGTTAGGGATGGGGGATTTCAGGGGTGATTTTGTGCGACATTTCGATGCAGGCGGACTTCCGACTTTAACGGGGTCACTGGCACTCGGCTAGTGCTATTCGTCATCCTGAAAAATAAACTTCAAAAAAGCGTCAAAGTGCTTTTTCCTGTCATGGGTTTTGCGGTATTACGAAGTCAGATCGCCGAACCCTGCAACACAGGTGGCGTCTTCCAAGACTCCTCATGTGGGCACTGCACTTGACGTCACTCAGGTGCAGTCGGTGGTCGAATCGAGGCGCAGCACCGCCCAGGTATTGCGTCGAATGGCTCCCACAAAGGTGACCGAGTATGGATGATCATGGACGTAACCCTTCTTCCGACCAGCCAATCCTTTATGTGCTTGATACCAACGTATTGATCCACGATCCAAACGCACTGCTTAACTTCGAAGAACACCACGTCGCCATCCCGATGATCGTGCTTGAGGAACTCGACAAACTCAAAAGCGGGCACCACAGCGTGGCTGCCGAATGCCGCCAGGCGATCCGCCTGATCGACAAGACCCTGGGCGAAGCCTCGCCCGAGGACGTTGAAGTCGGCGTGCCGATCCAGCGTGGCAAAAGCGGGCCGAAGGGCTTGCTGTCGATTCTGATGAGCAAACGCAGCGAGCCCAACAGCCTGTTGCCGGAAAACCTCAACGACAACAAAATCATCAACCAATTGATCGACCTGCACGCGCGCGACAAGGACCTGCGCCTGGTGCTGGTGACCAAAGACATCAATATGCGCCTCAAGGCACGAGCGTGTGGGATCGCTGCCGAGGACTACAGTACCGACCAGCTCGTCGACGACGTGTCGATGCTGTCGCGGGGTTATCACACCGTGACCGGTTCCTTCTGGGATCTGGTCAGCAAGGTCGAAACCCGTCAGGACCATGGCCGCACCTGGCACCAGGTACAGCTGATCGACAACCTGCCGGCCGTGCACATCAATGAATTCATTATCGACGAACAGGGGTTTGTGGGCTGGATCAAAGAGATCCAGGTCGACAAGCTGCTGATCCTCGACCTGCATCAGGAACCCCTGTTGCACCAGGAAGCCTGGGGCCTGAAACCGCGTGATATCTACCAGAGCCTGGCGCTGTATGCGCTGCTCGACCCGGACATTCACCTGGTCAACCTGACCGGCGCTGCGGGTTCGGGGAAAACCATCCTCGCCCTGGCGGCCGCCATCGAACAGACCATGGTGACCAAACGCTATCGCCGCATCATCGCCACTCGCAGCGTGCAGGGCCTGGACCAGGAGATCGGCTTTCTGCCCGGCACCGAAGCGGAAAAAATGGAGCCGTGGCTGGGGGCGATCACCGACAACCTCGAAGCCTTGCACATGGATGACGAAAACACCCATGGCAGCGTCGACTACATCCTCAGCAAAGTGCCGTTGCAGTTCAAATCCCTCAACTACATCCGAGGTCGCAGCTTCCAGCAAAGCCTGATTTTGATCGATGAATGCCAGAACCTCACACCGCACCAGATGAAAACCATCATCACCCGTGCCGGCGCCGGTTCCAAAGTGGTGTGCCTGGGCAACCTGGCACAGATCGACACCCCTTACCTGTCCGCGACCAGTTCCGGGCTGACTTACCTGACGGAACGCTTCAAAGACTTCCCCAACGGCGTGCACATCGCGCTGCAAGGGGTGCCACGTTCGATTCTGGCCGAGTACGCCGAATCCCATCTGTAATCGCCCATGCTGTAGTTAGTGGCTAAATGCCACAAAACACCCCGAATTTCTCGCGAAGTTCGGGGTTTTTGTTATGGGCGACATTTGTCTTCGTTAATGCGTCCTGGGTGCTTGTAGGCTTTGTAATTATTTTGTTACATTTTTTATTGCCGAAAACTATAAGAACACTGCGTAACCCCGTCGAAACGCTATCGCTTTGATTCGACGATTTATTCAAGACCCGGCGTTGGTCTTGCGCGTGATCCTGCCTATTACAAAAAGCCCGATACATCGCTCATTGACGAAGCACATATTCAAAGGGAAAGGAAAATGGACGCAGCAGGTAATGGCTTCACTTTGTCGCAAAAACGCAAGCGCGCTACAGGCTCCAAATCGATACCCCTTACACCTATCGCACTCGGCTTGGCCCTGTGGCTGGGCCAAGGCGCCATGGCCTGGGCCGATGACGCCAACCCCTACACGTCGCCAGTGTTGGAGTCGGCCTTCAGAAAAGCCGTTGCCTCGTTTGGCCCCAACACCGATGTGTATAAAAACCTGCGGTTCGCCTACACCGATATCGTCGACCTGGCGGCCAAGGACTTTGCCGCACAGTCCGGCAAGTTCGATTCGGCCCTCAAGCAAAACTACGAACTGCAACCGGAAAACCTCACCATCGGCGCCATGCTCGGCGATACCAAGCGGCCGCTGGACTACGCCTCGCGCCTGGATTACTACCGCAGTCGGCTGTTCAGCAACAGCGGGCGCTATACCACCAATATTCTCGACTTCTCCAAGGCCATTATCGCCAACCTGCCGGCGGCCAAGCCCTACACCTACGTAGAGCCTGGCGTGAGCAGCAACCTCAACGCGCAACTGAATGCCGGCCAATCCTGGGTCGGCGCCACCCGTGACTGGAGCGCCAACGCGCAAACCTGGAAAACCCCCGAAGCGCAGGTCAACTCCGGCCTGGATCGCACCAACGCGTATTACGCCTATGCCTTGGGCATGACCGGCAAGGGCGTTAACGTCGGCGTGCTCGACTCGGGCATCCTCACTGAACACTTCGAGTTCCAGGGCAAGAATGCTCAGGGCCAGGACCGTGTGCAGGCCGTAACCTCCACCGGCGAGTACTACGCCACCCACCCGCGATACATTCATGACACGCCGGACGGCGAGTTTCAGAAGGGCGAGCACTTCAGTATTTCCGGTGAGTACGACCCGACCATCAATGACGGTCACGGCACCGAGATGTCCGGCGTGCTGGGCGCCAGCCGCAACGGCACCGGCATGCATGGCATTGCGTTTGACGCGAATATCTTTGTCGCCAATACCGGCGGCACTGACGACAACCGTTTCCAGGGCTCCAACGACCTGGACTACAACGCGTTCATGGCCAGCTACAACGCGCTGGCGGCCAAGAACGTGTCGATCGTCAACCAGAGCTGGGGCCAGAACTCGCGTAATGACGTGGAAAACCATTTCGGCAACGTAGGCGACAGCGCGGCCGACAATTTGCGCGACATGACCGCCGCCTATCGCCCGTTCTGGGACAAGGCCCACGCTGGGCAAAAAACCTGGATGGATGCGATGGCTGACGCCGCGCGGCAAAACACCTTCATCCAGATTATCTCGGCGGGCAACGACAGCCACGGTGCCAACCCGGACACCAACGCCAACCTGCCGTTTTTCAAGCCCGATATCGAGAGCAAATTCCTCTCGATCACCGGCTACGACGAGACCAGCGCCCAGGTCTATAACCGCTGCGGCACCTCGAAGTGGTGGTGTGTGATGGGCGTTTCGGGTATTCCGTCCACCGGGCCTGAAGGGGAAATCATCCCCAACGCCAACGGCACCTCTGCCGCTGCGCCGAGCGTCTCCGGTGCCTTGGCCCTGGTGATTCAACGCTTCCCTTACATGACCGCCAGCCAGGCCCGGGATGTGTTGTTGACCACCTCCAGCCTGCAAGCGCCGGACGGTCCCGATACGCCGGTGGGCGACCTCACCGGTGGCCGCACTTACGACAACCTGCAACCGGTGCACGACGCCGCGCCGGGCACGCCGCAAGTGCCGGGCGTGGTCAGCGGTTGGGGCTTGCCCAACCTGCAAAAAGCCATGCAAGGGCCGGGGCAGTTCCTCGGTTCGGTGGCAGTGGCCTTGCCGGGTGGCACGCGCGATATCTGGGCCAACCCGATTTCCGATGAGGCCATCCGCGCCCGCCGTGTAGAAGACACCGCCGAACAGGCCACCTGGGCCGCCACCAAGCAACAGAAGGGCTGGCTCAACGGCTTGCCCGCCAATGCCTCTGACGATGACCAGTTTGAATACGAAATTGGCCATGCCCGGGAACAGGCGACGCTGGCACGCGGCAAGGATTTGCTTACCGGCGCGACCTACGTCGGCAGCCTGGCCAAGTCGGGCGACGGCGAACTGGTGCTCGAGGGCCAGAACACCTATTCGGGCAGCACCTGGGTGCGTGGCGGCAAACTTTCGGTAGACGGCTCGTTGACCTCCGCGGTGACCGTGGACGGCAGCGCAGTGGGCACCCGCAATGCGGATAACGGCGTACTGACCACGTTGGGCGGCACCCTGGCCGGTAACGGCACAGTCGGCGCCTTGACCGTGAACACCGGCGGGCGCGTGGCACCGGGCCATTCGATCGGTACGCTGCGCACTGGCGACGTGACCTTCAACCCTGGTTCGGTATACGCCGTGGAAGTCGGCCCGAACGGGCGAAGCGACCAGATCCAGAGCAGCGGCGTCGCCACCCTTAACGGTGGTGTGGTGACCGTGTCCCTGGAAAACAGCCCGAACCTGCTGTCGGCCACTGAGGCCCGTAGCCTGGTGGGCCAGCAGTTCAACATCCTCACCGCCAGCCAAGGCATCAACGGCCAGTTTGCAGCGATCACGCCCAACTACCTGTTTATCGGCACTCAGCTGAGCTATCAGCCGAACCAACTCAGCTTGGCCGTGGCGCGTAACCAGACGACCTTTGCCAGCATCGCGCAAACTCGCAATGGACGCGCCGTGGCGACGGCGGCCGAAGCCTTGGGCGCTGGCAGCCCGGTGTATGAAAGCCTGCTGGCCTCGGACTCGGCGGCCCAGGCGCAGGCCGCATTCAAGCAGCTCTCGGGGCAACTGCATTCGGACGTGGCGGCGGCGCAAATGGCCGACAGCCGTTACATTCGTGAGGCGGTCAACGGCCGTCTGCAACAGGCTCAGGCGCTGGATTCCAGCGCGCAGATCGACACCCATGACAACGGCGGCTGGGTCCAGCTGCTGGGCGGTCGCAATAACGTCAGCGGTGACAACAACGCCAGCGGTTACTCCTCGTCTACCAGTGGCGTGCTGCTGGGCCTCGACACCGAGGTCGGCGACGGCTGGCGTGTGGGCGCCGCCACCGGCTACACCCAAAGCCATCTCAATGGCGAGTCGGCGTCGGCGGACAGTGACAACTATCACCTGTCGGTCTACGGCGGCAAACGCTTTGACGCGATCGCTTTGCGCATGGGCGGCGCCACCACCTGGCACCGTATCGACAGCTCGCGCCGCGTGGCTTACGCCAACCAGTCGGACTACGACAAAGCCGACTACAACGCGCGCACCGATCAGGTGTTTGCCGAGATCGGTTACACCCAGTGGAGCCAGTTCGAACCCTTCGCCAACCTGACCTACCTGAACTATCAGAGCGATTCGTTCAAGGAAAAAGGCGGCGCTGCAGCCTTGCATGCCAGCAAGCAAAGCCAGGACGCCACGCTTTCCACCCTGGGCCTGCGCGCACATACCCAACTGCCGGTCAGTTCCACCTCGGCGGTGACGTTGCGCGGTGAGCTGGGCTGGGAGCATCAGTTTGGCAATACCGATCGCGACGCCTCGCTGAAGTTTGCCGGCAGCGACAACGCGTTTGCGGTCAACAGCGTGCCTGTGGCTCGCGATGGCGCAGTGATCAAGGCCAGTGCGGAAATGGCCCTGACCAAGGACACGCTGGTGTCGTTGAACTACAGCGGTTTGCTGTCCAACCGGGGTAACAACAACGGGATCAATGCCGGGTTTACTTTCCGGTTCTAACGGCCCACACCCTGTGGCGAGGGAGCTTGCTCCCGCTGGACTGCGAAGCAGGCCCATGCTCTTAAAGCAAAGAGCAGGGGCCGCTGCGCAGCCCAGCGGGAGCAAGCTCCCTCGCCACAGATGTTCTTCTTCAAGGATAAACAGCCCTGCGCAAAATTGACTCACAGGTTTACAATTGCCGCTCCTGATCAGGAGTATCCCTGTGCTGACTCATCTCGATTCCCAAGGTCGCGCCCACATGGTCGACGTCACTGACAAAGCCGTGACGTTCCGTGAAGCCGTGGCCGAAGCGCGGGTGCGCATGCTGCCCGACACCCTGAAAATGATTGTCGACGGCGCCCACCCCAAGGGCGACGTGTTTGCCGTGGCCCGCATCGCCGGGATCCAGGCGGCGAAAAAAACCAGTGACCTGATCCCGTTGTGCCATCCGCTGATGCTGACCGGCGTCAAGGTTGAACTGCGCGCCGACGGTGTGGACGCCGTGCATATCCTCGCGCGCTGCAAACTCAGCGGCCAGACCGGCGTGGAGATGGAAGCGCTGACCGCCGCCAGTGTTGCGGCGCTGACGATCTACGACATGTGCAAGGCTGTGGACCGTGGTATGACCATCGAAAGTATTCGCCTGCTGGAAAAGCTTGGCGGCAAAAGCGGGCATTTCAAGGCGGACCAGGCATGAGCATCAACGTATTGTTTTTTGCGCGCTATGCCGAAGCCACAGGCTTCGATTCACTGGAGATGGAAGGCGAGTTCGCAACCGTCGATGCGGTGCGCCTGGCGTTGGCCGGTGATCCGGAATTTGCAGTACTCAATGAAAGCCGCTTGATGTGCGCGCGTAACGAGGAACTGTGCGACCTCGACGAGCCGGTGCAGGCCGGTGATGAAGTGGCGTTTTTCCCGCCCGTGACCGGAGGCTGAGCATGGCCATTCGCGTACAGGCCGAGGCATTTGACCCCGGCGCAGAGGTCAACGCCATGCACGCCGCCAATGTCGGCGTGGGCGCGGTGGTGAGTTTTGTCGGTTATGTACGCGACTTCAATGACGGTCGCGATGTGTCCGGGATGTTCCTTGAGCACTACCCCGGCATGACCGAAAAAGCCCTGGCCAAGATCAGCGTGGAAGCCGAGCAGCGCTGGCCGTTGCTCAAACTCGAAGTGCTGCACCGCATTGGCGCGCTGGAGCCGGGCGAGCCGATTGTGTTTGTGGCGGCAGCCAGCGCGCATCGCCAGGCGGCGTTTGATGCCTGTGCGTTCGTGATGGATTACTTGAAGACGCGGGCGCCGTTCTGGAAGAAAGAGAACACGCCCGAGGGGCCACGTTGGGTGGAAGGGCGAGGCAGTGATCACGCGGCGGCGGATCGCTGGAAGTGAGCATCTGACTAAAGGTGTATGGAGACCCAAATGTGGGAGCGGGCTTGTGTGGGAGCTGGCTCCCACACAAGCCAGCTCCCACATTTCAAACTGCATTTCAGCTATTAAGGGCGTTTGCGCTCTACAGCCCGCAGCAAATGCGTCGGCGGCGTCTCGCAGCTGATCTTGCGACCCAGCAACGTTTCGATCGACGGCAGCTGGTACGAATCATCCTCGCCGGCAAAGCTGATCGACACACCCGCCGCCCCGGCACGGCCCGTACGGCCAATGCGGTGCACGTAGTCGTCCGGCACTTCCGGCAGGGTGAAGTTGATCACGTGGCTGATGCCGTCGATGTGAATGCCGCGGCCGGCCACGTCGGTGGCCACCAGCACGCGGATCTTGCCTTCGCGGAAACCTTCCAGGGTCTTGATACGCTTGTGCTGCGGCACATCGCCAGACAGTTGCGCGGCGTTGACGCCATCACGCACCAGGCGTTCTTCGATGCGGCGCACTTCGTCCTTGCGGTTGGCGAACACCATCACGCGCTCCCAACCGTTGTCATTGACCAGGTTGTAAAGCAGCTTGTACTTGTCGGCCCCGGCCACGGCATAGATGTGTTGCTCAACGTTTTCGCTGGCAACGTTCAGCGCTTCGATTTCGACGATGGACGGGTCGGTGGTCCACTGCTTGGCGAGGTTCATCACGTCTTCGGTGAAAGTCGCGGAGAACAGCAGGGTCTGGCGCTCGTTTTTCGGCGGGGTCTGGCGAATGATCTGGCGCACTTGTGGGATGAAGCCCATGTCGAGCATGCGGTCGGCTTCGTCCAGTACCATCACTTCAACCATGTCCAAATGCACGTCGCCGCGCTGGTTGAAGTCGAGCAAGCGGCCTGGCGTGGCCACCAGGATGTCGCAGTGACGGGCTTCGAGGTGCTTGAGCTGCTTGTCGAAGTCCATGCCGCCTACGAACGTCATGACGTTGAGGCCGGTGTACTTGGTCAGGTCGGCGGCGTCCTTGGCGATCTGCACCACCAGCTCGCGGGTCGGGGCGATGATCAGTGCGCGCGGCTCACCCATGTAGCGTTCTTTGGGCGGCGGCGTTTGCAGCAGCTGGGTAATGATCGAAATCAGGAACGCGGCGGTCTTGCCGGTGCCGGTCTGCGCGCGGCCGATGGCGTCTTTGCCGGCGAGGGTGAAACCCAGCACCTGCGCCTGGATCGGCGTGCAGTACGGGAAGCCCAGGTCCTGGATGGCGTGCATCAGTTCCGGGGCCAGTTTGAAGTCATGGAAGCGGGTCTTGCCTTCCTGGGGCTCGACCACGAAGTCCTCGAGTTTCCACGGGGCCACGGGCGGCTTCGGTGCACGTTCACGACGCGGCGCTTTCGGCGCCGGCGCGGGGGCTGCCTCGACAGGTTGGGCCTGTTCGGGCGCGGTCACCTTTGGCTTCTGCGGCTGTGCGGCAGGTGCGGTCCGGCCGGGCTGTTGGCCGTCATGGCGGCTGCCGGAGGAGGGCACGGGAGCACTGGGAACTGGCGCGAGCGGCTCAGCCTCGCTTTTGCCGAACATCTTCTTAAGTGCTTTGAGCACGGTGATCTCATTAATTGGTTAAGGAATGTACGCCGGCCAGTGTAATGCAAGAAACGGGCGCGGCGTAGTGCGTCTGTCATACAGCTACATAAAGGCGGGTGTTCAGCCCAGGCGGGCGGTCAACCAGGCACCGATATCGCGTATCTCTTCGGGTAACACTTCGTGACCCATTGGGTATTCCTGCCATGTCACGGTGACACCACGGCTGTTTAAATGCTCGTAGGCGCTGCGGCCCATGGCGTTCTGCACCACATCGTCGTATTGGCCGTGCAGGCACAGCGTTGGAATACGCTGCTGGCTGGCGGACAACTCCAGCTCATTGCCGAAGGTCGGTGCATAAGTCGAGAGGGCGATTACGCCACCCAACGGTCCCTGCCAGCTAAGGAAGGCGGTGTGGAAAACCACGGCGCCGCCCTGGGAGAAACCCGCGAGGAAAATTCGCGAAGCGTCTATTCCGGTTCTCTTCTGCGCTTCGATCAAGTCGGTGACCATTTTGGAAGATGCTTCCAACTCTTCCAGGCTGATCGATCGGGCCGGGCTCATGGCCTTGATGTCGTACCAACTCGGCATCTCGTAACCGCCATTTATAGTGACCGGGCGTGTCGGTGCCTGGGGCAAAACAAAGCGCGTGCTCAGCAGGTTTTCCTGCAACGCTTCGGCCACCGGCAAAAAGTCGTAGCGATCGGCACCCAGGCCATGCAACCAGATAACGCAGGCGTCTGCGGGCTTGGCGGGCTGAAGAATCAAGGGTTCGGTCATGTCTGCTCCATATATGTGCGTGCGCTCCGATTGGGTGCGTCGGAACGGTGCGCGACGGGTTGATCTGTTAAGAGAATGTCGCAACGTTGAATGTTTTTCTATTGACCATGGGCTGAAACGACTCAGCCACCACTCTGGTACGCGCCTTGCTATGTGTAGGTCGATGTCAGAACTATCTTGGGACGGTAACACTATCAGTGACTGCCGCTTGTGGGATAGCAACTGGAATTACCGCGAAAACCTCATGCCGCTTGACCCCAAAAAAAGCCAACACGGGTCGATATCGCCTCATAAGGGTGCGCTGAGGTTCGAGCTCCGACACAACAAGAGCAACTGGAGGTTTGAATGAAGGTATTGAAATCCACCCTGGCCATCGTTTCCGCGGCTGCTGTACTGGGTGTCAGTGGTTTTGCCCAAGCTGGCGCCACCCTGGACGCCGTGCAGAAGAAAGGCTTTGTGCAATGCGGCGTGAGTGACGGCTTGCCGGGTTTCTCGGTGCCGGATGCCAGCGGCAAGATCCTCGGGATTGACGCTGACGTGTGCCGCGCTGTGGCCGCTGCCGTGTTCGGTGACGCAACCAAGGTCAAATTCAGCCAGTTGAACGCCAAGGAGCGTTTCACCGCGCTGCAGTCCGGCGAAGTCGACGTACTGTCGCGCAACACCACCATGACCAGTTCGCGCGATGCGGGCATGGGCCTGAAATTCCCAGGCTTCATCACCTACTACGACGGTGTTGGCTTCCTGGTGAACAACAAGCTGGGCGTTAAAAGCGCCAAGGAACTGGACGGTGCAACCATCTGCATCCAGGCCGGTACCACCACCGAGCTGAACGTTTCCGACTACTTCCGCGCCAACAACCTCAAGTACACGCCGATCACCTTCGACACCTCCGATGAAAGCGCCAAGTCGCTGGAATCCGGTCGTTGCGACGTGCTGACCTCGGACAAATCCCAGCTCTACGCACAGCGCAGCAAACTGGCTTCGCCGAAAGACTACGTGGTTCTGCCGGAAACTATCTCCAAAGAGCCACTGGGCCCGGTCGTGCGTAACGGCGACGACGAGTGGCTGGCCATCGTGCGCTGGGTTGGCTACGCCATGCTCAACGCTGAAGAAGCCGGCATCACCTCGAAAAACGTTGAAGCTGAAGCCAAGTCCACCAAGAACCCGGACGTTGCTCGTCTGCTCGGTGCTGACGGCGAATACGGCAAAGACCTGAAAGTGAAAAAGGATTGGGTTGTACAGATCGTCAAGCAAGTCGGTAACTACGGTGAAGTGTTCGAGCGCAACCTGGGCAAGAGCACCCCGCTGGAAATCGACCGTGGCCTGAACGCACTGTGGACCAACGGTGGCATTCAATACGCACCCCCTGTGCGCTGATCGCTGATGGTTCTATCACCCGGTGGGCCAACCACCGGGTGATGTTCTGTTCCATTCTTTCCGGGGCACTTCATGCAAAATCAAATCGGCGCACCCAAGCAGAAGCTCAGCTTCAGCGACCCTAAAGTGCGTGCGTGGCTCTTCCAGATCATCACCATTGTGGCGGTCGTCGCGCTGGGCTGGTACCTCTTCAACAATACGCAGACCAACCTGCAACACCGGGGCATTACCTCGGGTTTCGACTTTCTTGAGCGCAGTGCCGGCTTCGGCATCGCTCAGCATCTGATCGACTACACCGAATCGGACAGCTATGCCCGCGTTTTTGTAATCGGGCTGCTTAACACCTTGCTGGTGACTGTGATCGGTGTGGTCCTGGCGACTATCCTGGGTTTCATCATCGGCGTGGCGCGCTTGTCACCCAACTGGATGATCAACAAGCTGGCGACGGTGTATGTGGAAGTGTTCCGCAACATCCCGCCGTTGCTGCAAATCCTGTTCTGGTACTTCGCGGTATTCCTGACCATGCCGGGGCCGCGCAACAGCCATAACTTCGGTGACACCTTTTTTGTCAGCAGCCGTGGCCTGAACATGCCGGCGGCGCTGGCTGCCGATGGGTTCTGGCCGTTTGTGGCCAGTGTGGTGGTTGCCATTGTGGCGATCGTGCTGATGGCGCGGTGGGCCAACAAACGCTTTGAGGCCACCGGCGTACCGTTCCATAAGTTCTGGGCGGGCCTGGCGCTGTTTATTGTGATTCCGGCTTTGTGTGCCTTGGTCTTCGGCGCGCCGCTGCACTGGGAAATGCCCAAGTTGCAGGGCTTCAACTTTGTCGGCGGCTGGGTACTGATCCCTGAACTGCTGGCGCTGACCCTGGCGCTTACCGTGTACACGGCGGCGTTTATTGCCGAGATCGTGCGTTCGGGCATCAAGTCCGTCAGCCATGGCCAGACCGAAGCTGCACGTTCCCTGGGCCTTCGCCCTGGGCCGACGCTGCGCAAGGTCATCATTCCGCAAGCCCTGCGGGTGATCATTCCACCGCTGACCAGCCAATACCTGAACCTGGCGAAAAACTCGTCGTTGGCCGCCGGTATCGGTTACCCGGAAATGGTTTCGCTGTTTGCCGGCACGGTGCTCAACCAGACCGGCCAGGCCATCGAAGTCATTGCCATCACCATGAGCGTGTACCTGGCGATCAGCATCAGCATTTCCCTGCTGATGAACTGGTACAACAAGCGCATTGCGCTGATCGAGCGGTGAGGAAACGCACATGAGTTCGCATACTTTCAAACCCGATATGCCGCCGCCGAACAAAGTCTTCGGACCGATGGCCTGGATGCGCGCCAACCTGTTTTCCAGCTGGCTCAACACCTTGCTGACACTGCTGGCGTTCTACCTGATTTACCTGATCGTGCCGCCCATCCTGCACTGGGCCATCCTGGATGCCAACTGGGTCGGGACCACGCGCGCCGATTGCACCAAAGAGGGCGCCTGCTGGGTGTTTATCCAACAGCGCTTCGGGCAGTTCATGTATGGCTACTACCCCGGCGACCTGCGCTGGCGCGTGGACCTCACCGTGTGGCTGGCTATCGTGGGCGTGGCGCCGTTGTTCATCTCGCGGTTTCAACGCAAGGCTGTGTATGGCCTGGGTTTCCTGGTGCTGTACCCGATCATCGCCTACTGCCTGCTGCACGGTGGGGTTCTGGGCCTGACCAACGTGCCCACCAGCCAATGGGGCGGCTTGATGCTGACCCTGGTGATCGCCACTGTCGGCATCGCCGGCGCCTTGCCGCTGGGCATTGTGTTGGCACTGGGGCGACGCTCGAACATGCCGGCGATTCGGGTGGTCTGCGTGACCTTCATCGAGTTCTGGCGCGGCGTGCCGTTGATCACCGTGCTGTTCATGTCCTCGGTGATGCTGCCGCTGTTCCTGCCCGAAGGCATGGGCATCGACAAGCTGCTGCGTGCATTGATCGGCGTGATCCTGTTCCAGTCGGCCTACGTGGCCGAGGTGGTGCGCGGTGGCCTGCAGGCGATTCCCAAAGGTCAGTACGAAGCGGCCGCGGCGATGGGCCTGGGTTACTGGCGCAGCATGGGCCTGGTGATTCTGCCGCAAGCCCTGAAGATGGTAATCCCCGGCATCGTCAACACGTTTATCGCGTTGTTCAAGGACACCAGCCTTGTGATCATCATCGGCCTGTTCGACCTGCTCAACAGCGTCAAGCAAGCCGCCGCCGACCCTAAATGGTTGGGCATGGCCACTGAAGGCTACGTGTTCGCCGCCCTGGTGTTCTGGATTTTCTGTTTTGGTATGTCGCGCTATTCCATTCATTTGGAACACAAGCTCGACACAGGCCACAAGCGTTAGGAGTTGTTGTTATGAGCGAAGCGATCAAACAGCCTGTGAGCCCTGAAGGCATTATCCAGATGCAGGGCGTCAACAAGTGGTACGGCCAGTTCCACGTGTTGAAAGACATCAACCTCAACGTCAAGCAGGGCGAGCGTATCGTGCTGTGCGGCCCGTCGGGTTCGGGCAAGTCCACCACCATCCGCTGCCTCAACCGCCTGGAAGAGCACCAGCAGGGCCGCATCGTGGTCGATGGCGTGGAACTGACCAATGACCTCAAGCAGATCGAAGCGATCCGCCGTGAAGTCGGCATGGTGTTCCAGCACTTCAACCTGTTCCCGCACCTGACCATCCTGCAGAACTGCACGCTGGCGCCGATGTGGGTGCGCAAGATGCCCAAGCGCAAGGCCGAAGAAATTGCCATGCATTACCTGGAGCGTGTACGCATTCCGGAGCAGGCGCACAAGTTTCCGGGGCAGCTGTCCGGCGGCCAGCAACAGCGTGTGGCCATCGCCCGTGCCCTGTGCATGAAACCGAAAATCATGCTGTTCGATGAGCCGACCTCGGCACTCGACCCGGAAATGGTCAAAGAGGTTCTGGACACCATGATCGGCCTGGCCGAAGACGGCATGACCATGTTGTGCGTCACCCACGAAATGGGCTTTGCGCGCACCGTGGCCAACCGCGTGATCTTCATGGACAAGGGCGAGATCGTTGAACAGGCGGCGCCGAATGACTTCTTCGATAACCCGCAGAATGACCGGACCAAGTTGTTCTTGAGCCAGATTCTGCATTGATCGAAGCTTGAACCCATAAACCCGGCCTGGTGCCGGGTTTATTTTTGCCTGTTCAAGAGGCTTTGAGAGCTTCCTGTGTCTGGTTATGGGGAGTGCAGGTGAAGGCGTTGCGCAGGTCTGCGCCTTCGGCCAGCTCTTTGGCGTCGGCGAGCAAATGCGGGTAACGGTCCAGCAGGCGCATCAACACCATCAACGGTTTGGGCGGCGTTATTTCGCCGCGTTCGTAGCGTGAGAATGCGTTGTGCCCGCCACCGGACAGCAACTGCACGGTTTCTTTTTGCGTCAGGTGCAGTTTGCGACGGATACGCTTGAGTTCGACGCCCATCATCCGTCGGGCGGCGTGCAGCAGGTCATCACTTGCCTTGGCATGGCGTTCGCTGCTGTCGGGGTCATACATGCCGTCTTCGCACAGTTGGCACTCCCAGCCCGATAGATCTTCAATGCGCTGTTCCAGGCCTTTGATGCGCAGGGTTTCACTGCGGCCCTCAAAACGCACCATGGCGTCCGGGGCACCGCATATGAAGCAGTGTTGGGTGTTCATAGGTTCATCCCTTTGAAGGAGATCACCGGTGGGTTACTGCCGGAGCAGTAAGTGACCTTGATGTAAATCTCCAGACCGTGTGAATGGATGTGGTAGACGTCCTGCCAGACGCGGTGATCGGCATAGGTGGTCATCGACTTGTACAACATCCTGTTTTGTAGTTTGAAAACGATCGCCTGCATCTCGCTGATGTCGAGGTCGAGTTGCTTTCCCGCCTCCTTGGCTGCACGGGTGAATGCTTTTGCACCCAGTCGCCTGACATCCGCCTTGATCACCGTCAGATCGTAGTGAGGTGTGTACTTTTCCATAAGACACCTGAGTCCAATAATTACCCTATATGGGTAATATTACCAATCGAAAATACTGCTCCATTTGCTGCTTAGGAACCCTAGTGCGTTGCCTTTGTAGGCAAGTCCGAATAGGCTGTAGGAAAATTCATCCTATGATTGGACGAAAGCGAATAATCCATGACAGACATCGCCCCCCTGATCAAACGCTCTTTGGTCGATCAAGCGTTGGAGCAACTGCGTTGGCGTATTACCGAGGGCAAATGGGCTATCGGTGAACGCCTGCCCACCGAGCCGGAGTTGTCCGCCGAACTGGGCATCAGCCGTAATACCGTGCGTGAGGCCATGCGCGTCCTGGCGTTCTCGGGGCTGATCGAAATCCGCCAGGGTGACGGCAGTTACCTGCGCTCGATGACCGACCCGTTGGGCACAATGCGTGCGCTGTCCCACTGCACACTGGCGCAGGCGCAGGAGACGCGGCAGATTCTCGAAGTGGAGGCCATCGGCCTGGCGGCATTGCGCCGTACCGAGGACGACCTCAAAGGGCTGCGTGAAGCCCTTGAGCGCAGCGGCGAGCTGTACCACGGTGATCTGGAAGCCTATATCAGCGCTGACCTGGTGTTTCACAAGCGCCTGGTGGATGCCGCGCGCAACCCGGCGTTGAGCGAGCTGTATCAGTATTTTTCCAGCATCGTCGGCGCCCAGTTGCGTCAGACCCTGAACATCTCACCCCGTCGCCAGGCGGTATTCGACCTGCATATCGCCTTGCTCGACGCGGTAGAAAACCAAGACCCCGAACGCGCCAAATCCCTCTGCCGGCAGTTGATCAATGAACCTTGAAGCCAAACGTACGACTGAACTCGAAGAACTGCTGATAGACGCCGAAGCCGATGACGAAGCCGTCCAGCAGGCCTCTGCGCAGGTGGCTCGCCCGTGGCTGTTGCTGCTGGGGCTGGTGCTGGTGGCGTTGAACCTGCGGCCGGCGCTGTCGAGCATGTCGCCGTTGCTGGCTGAAGTCTCCAGCAGCCTGGGGTTATCGGCGGCCAAGGCCGGGTTGCTGACCACCTTGCCGGTGTTGTGCCTGGGGCTGTTCGCGCCGACTGCGCCGATCCTGGCCCGACGTTTTGGCGCCGAGCGCGTGGTGCTGGGGATTCTGATCACCCTGGCCTGCGGCATCATTTTGCGCAGTGCGTTCGGTGAAGTGGGTTTGTTCGCGGGCAGCCTGATCGCTGGCGCGAGCATCGGCATTATCGGCGTATTGCTGCCGGGTATCGTCAAGCGTGATTTTGCCAGGCAGGCGGGCGCCATGACCGGCGTCTACACCATGGCGTTGTGTCTGGGCGCCGCGTTGGCAGCCGGGGCCACGGTGCCTCTGAGTCAGCACTTCGCCGACAGTTGGGCCATCGGCCTGGGGTTCTGGGTTGTTCCGGCGTTGCTGGCGGCCCTGTTCTGGTTGCCGCAAGTGAGGCAAAAGCACGGCGCCCATCAGGTGGCTTATCGGGTCAAGGGCTTGCTGCGTGACCCGCTGGCCTGGCAGGTGACTTTGTACATGGGGCTGCAATCGTCCCTGGCCTATATCGTGTTCGGCTGGTTGCCGTCGATCCTGATTGGGCGCGGCCTGAGTGCCACCGAAGCGGGCCTGGCGCTCTCAGGCTCGATCATCGTGCAACTGCTCAGTTCCCTGGCCGCACCGTGGCTGGCCACCCGCGGCAAGGACCAGCGCCTGGCGATTGTGGTGGTGATGCTGCTGACCCTCGGCGGCCTGTTCGGTTGCCTGTATGCGCCGCTGGACGGTTTGTGGGGCTGGGCGATTCTGCTCGGCCTTGGGCAGGGCGGCACCTTCAGCCTGGCGCTGACCTTGATCGTGCTGCGCTCGCGCGATTCCCATGTGGCTGCGAACCTGTCGAGCATGGCCCAGGGCATTGGTTACACCCTGGCGTCGATGGGGCCCTTTGCGGTTGGCCTCGTGCATGACTGGACCGGCGGCTGGACGGCTATTGGCTGGATTTTCGCCGTGATTGGCCTGGGCGCGATTGTCGCGGGCCTTGGCGCCGGACGTGCGCGCTACGTCCAAGTGACCAGCGAGAAACTCTAGAGGTACACCACCTCCAGCGTGGCCGAACCATCGAGTGGGGTTTCCACACTCAAGTCGAGGTTCTGCCGGGCGTTGATCACGGTTTGCACCGTGACGGCGCCCACCAGGGTGCCGATGGCCGTGGGCCCGCTGACGCTGCCCTCGACCTCGGTAAAGCCCAGGTAGCTTCGCGAGCCGATGTCGATAGGGTTGAGGTTGGACGTGCGCCACGCCAGGCCGCCGGTGGTGGACTCGGTGCCGAAGATCTGCGCGGTGTTGCTGGCTTGGGTCTGGCGCGGGTCGAAGGTCATGGAGTACACCCCCAGGCGGTTGCCGCTGATATCAAACCCTAGCCCGTAGTAAATCTCACTGTTGACCATGGCCGAGCCGTCGCGGTTGTCACGCATGCGCAGGGCATAGCGGGTGGGGCCGTTGCAGGCGATGCCGATGCGCAGGGTCTGGACGGGCAGGCGCGTGGCGGTCTCCAGGTTCAAGTCTTGCTGAGCGATCTTGCCGTAGTCGATCAAGGCGCCGCCGGGGAACTGCGGCAAACAGGCGGCGGGCGTGATCAGGCCTTTGACGCTCAAGTCCACTGCCGAGGCAGCCAGCAGCGGGGGGGCGCAGGCCAGTAACAGCAAGCTGTAAAGCACGTGGGTTTTCATGGGGCGGACTCCTTGCAGTGACGGGTTAGGGATAAACGATTTCAAGGGTGCCGGAACCGTTGATTTGCACCACCTCGCGCAGATCCAGGCTTTGCATGGGCGCCAGGTAAGTCTTGATGCGCAGGGTGCCGGTCAGGGTCTGGATGGCGACCGGGCCGGTGGTGACACCGGTCTTGTCGGTAAAACCGAGGATGCTGTTGGCGGCCATGGGGATTTGCCGTGCGGTGGAACTGCTCCACGCCACGCCATTGCTGGTGGAATCGGTGCGGTACAGCGTGGGGAAGCTATCGGCGCTGAACTCCGCCGGGTCGATGGTCAGGTAAAAACGTCCGATCTTGTTGCGACTGGCGTCCAGGTCCAGGCCATAGGCGGTTTCATCGGTGCCGCCGGTGGCCGAACCGTCGCGGTTGTCTTTCATGCGCAGGGCGAAGGGGATCGGCGCGTCGCAGGTCACGCTCAGGCGCAGGGTGCGGGTGGGCAGCGGCGATTCGTTGGTGGCACTCAAGTCCTTGGCATACAGGGTGCCGTAGTCCACCACGCCGTGGTCCGACAGCGAGGGCAGGCAGGCGATCGGCGCAAAGTGCGCACGCAGTGTCAGTTCCCGGTAGCGCCCATGCTGTGCCCCGTACACCATTGCGGTGGTTTCCCAGGTGGTGGCATCGCGCACTTGTGTGGCGGCGAGGTCGGCCCAGGCGCGTAAGGTCAGTTGCAGCGACAGCGTGTTGCCGGTGAGTACCGCGCCGCGCTCGACCGGCGCGATGCCATGGCCGGGACGCCACTCCAGCACGTTGCCAATGGCGACGGGCGCCTGGCCGGTGGCCGGCAGCAAACCCAGTTCTACGGCGCGGCCGTCGAGCAGTGCGTTGCCGGCTTCGATGGCGTAACTGCCGTGCTCGGTAAATTGCAGGCGCTGCGGGTTGGCGGCCAGGGCGCGGTAGAACAGGCTGAGGTCGTCGGCTTGCGGGCAGTTGACGGTCACGCTCAGGCGCCGCTCGCCGAGCAGGCGTTGCGGCGCGCTGTCGTTCTGCGCCAGACGGCTCATCCGGCCGAAATCCACCAGCGCTTCGCTGACATTCAGTTGGCATTCTTCCAGGGCCTGGGCAGTACCGGCGACGCCGAGCAGCAGCCACAGGCACAGTTGACGCAGATAAGGTGTGACGGGCATCGCGGACATCCTCAAGGCACGTTGCAACGTGCGGGAGCAGTTTCGAAGTACACCGACGGATCGACCTTCGCCGGCAGTTCGTAGCGCAGCTCGCAACGCCCGCCTTGCGGCGTGGTTATCCATAGCGTTGGCTGCTCCAATACATTGGGTAGAAACACCTGGCTGCCGTCCTGCACCAAGGTGACGAACTCACCACTGGCAGTGCTGACGGAGGCGCCCGCCGGCAGCGGCGCACCCTGGTCGTTGCTGACGGTAAGCAGCATGCGGCGGGTGAGACCGACGCCGAACTCAACCCGGTCCACGGCGCCGCGCCCGGCCGAGATCATTGCCAGGCCGTTGTTGATATCGGCATTGCGCGGCAGCGAACGGGTCTGCACTTCCACCGGGCTGCGGCCATAAGCGGCGACTTGCGGCACCACGGCCTGGCCTTGCCAGTCGGTCCACACCGGGCCGCTGGGCGTGCTGAGCTTGATGCCGCTCATGTCGCCGACCGATATCAGGGCGAAGGTGTCGCGCACCGGGTAGGGGGAAAAGGTCATGCCGTCGCTGTGCAGCACCACACCGCCGCGCGCGCCACCCTGGTAACTGGAACGCTCGGCATCGGAGCGGCTGTAGCTGAAATCGAGCTGGCTATAGCGCGGCAATGCCGAGACGCCCAGGGTGGTTTCTACCTGATGATCGCTGCTGTCGTGTTCGGCGCTGACGCGATAGCTGAGTTGATCGTCGATCTGCTCGGTAATGCCCAGGCCAGTGCGGTTTTCACCGCCGGAGTTACGCACCCAACTGCGCATTCTTCGGCTTTCGCCCAGCGGCACGCTGACGTTCAAATAGACGGCGTTGTCCTGTTGCTGGCTGCCGCCCATTTGCCACTCGGCACTGGCCGACAACGATACCGCGCCGATGCTCGTGCCCCATGACGCCAAGGCGCGGCTGCTGCTGTCGCCGGCGAAATTGGCCGAGCGCGAAACCCCGGCGCTGAATGCGCCCAGCAGCGGGTGCGACCAGCCCAGGTTGAGGCTTTGCTGGTCGCGATAACGTGAGTTGCGACGCTCGCTGTTGCGCCCAGGGCTGTCGTCGCGTTCGTAGGTGCTTTCTTCCAGTTCGCGATAGCCGACACTGCGCCAGGAGTTGGCGGCGCTGATCGACCACTTTTCGCCCAGGCGCTGGGACCACGACAGGTCGGTCTGCACGCCCGAGACCTTTTCCCACCCCTGGGAATTGGACAGCTGAGTCGACAGCTGGATCTGGCTGTCCAGCCACGGCAACCAGCCCAGGCTGGCGCCCGCCGAGCGGTATTCGCTGGCCGCCAGCACGCCTGTGCCCAGGGTCAATTGCGGGTGCAGGGCGCCGGTCCAGCCGGCGCTCACCACCCACGGATCATCGCCCTTGGCGTCACCCACATTGCGCACCCGGCCCGCAGCCACGGAATAGCCCGGCGCCGGTAATCCAAGGCCGAGCATCGCCGCCGGCACCGTGAAACGCCGTTCGCCACCGACACTTTCCTTGACCGTGACTTCGACGTCCGAGCGCGTGTTCAAGCGGCGTACATCGTTCAGGGTAAAGGGCCCGGCGGGCACCACGGTGGAATGAATCAGCGCGCCGTTCTGGCGCACTTCCACCTGTGCCGGGCTGTTGGCGATGCCTTGAATCAACGCGCCTTCGCCTTGTTCTTGCAGCGCATGTTCGGTGAGCACTTGTATGCCGGTGATCTGCGCACCGGACAGTACCGGGTTATAGAGGTTGATCTGCCCGGCTTGCAGCACCGCTTGGTGGCTGGCGAAAGTGCGTTGCGCGTAGGCTTCCAGGTGAGTGCTGCGCGACAGCCCATCCTGCCAGGTCTGTACCTGGCGGCTGCGCACGATCCAGTCGCCGGCGTTGAACCCGACTTCGGTATTGGCTGAGCCAAAGCGGCTGGCGTCATCGCCGAAGCGGTTGTAAAAACCGCTGAGGTCGTAGTTGAGCAGCCCGGCAAAACCGCCGGTCTCGTAGCCCGAAATATCCTGCTGCACAGGGCGCATCGCTTCGGTGGGCACCACCAGCGACACCGTCAGTGTCGCCGGGTCCGGCTCCACCAGGGCTTGCGGGTACTGCGCGAGGAAATCCCCACAGCCCACCGTGTCACTGGGGGCCACCAGGTTGGCGGCGTCCAGTAACGCACGGTCGAAGCACAGGTTGCCTTGTGGGTCGAAGGTCAGGTCTTGTCGGCCACGCCGCTGGCCGTTGACCCGCAGGTTGACGGTGTGCCGCCCGGCGGCGAAGCGCGGTGCCGCCAGCAGCAGGCTGGCCAATTGCGGGTCGATGCCGCGCTGATGCAAGGTTTGGGCGTCGAAGCCGGACGGGCTGGCGCCTTCGGCCCAGGCCTTGGCAGGCACGAGTGCACAGAGCAACAACACCAGCGACAAGGCCGGGTTGGCGGGGGTGTCAGACACGGCTTCGCCGTCACGGTAGCTCAATACTGTTTTCACGCAAGGTACTCAAATAGTGAACGCACAGGCCCGGTGCTCCCAGGCGTTCCGGTGACGGTCAATGAGCCGTCACTTCGTTATCAGGCGGCGGTCTGTATACGGCGCCTGTGGTTTTCAGTCAGAGGGTGATCGGTGCGTCGTAGGCCTTGACCGCAAATCCATACACCGTGGCCGGCTGCAGCCTGACCGTGGTGGCCTGGTCATTGCCGGCCGGCATACTCAACGCCTCACCCGGCAGCACATAGGTGCGCGGCAGCATCGCCTTGCGGTTACTCGGCAACAGCAGCAGTTCCTGCGCCAGGCGCACCACATACGGCGTGTCATTACGCACCTGCAATTGGCCGTCGCGCAGGGTCCAGGTCAGGTCGGTCCACGGCGTGCGGTTGGGCGCCAGGCCCTTGGGATGCACGATCACCGGCAGGTTCTGGCGCACGGTCACGCCCACACGGGCATGCCCGGCGGCGGTGGCCGCGCGGCCTTGGGGCATGCCTTCGAACACTGCGCGTTTAAGCCGCTGGGTGAGTAGCGGCTGCTGGTTCTGCAGGATGAAACGCACCAGCTGGGATTTGGACGCCTCGACCCGCGACAGCGGCGGCGTCACCACCAGCAGTGGCTCGGTGTCTTCAGGAATGTCCTGCAAGGTGACATGCAGCAGCGCGAGTTGGCTGTCAGTGTTGGTCACTGACACCGCCGCTTCGCCATCGGCTTCATGCACGATGACCACCGAAGTATCCGGCACCATGCCATCGGCTTTGACTTGATTGCCAAGGATCAGCAGCAGGGCGACAAGGCCCACAGCGGTGTTTGAGAATATCGTCGTCATGACGGGGTTTCCATTAGGCCAAAAGAGGATCGTTCAGAGATAGCGCAGGTCCAGGACAATCGCGCCGTCGAGCGGGACTTCCTGGTCCAGGGTCAGGTACTGCGAAAAATTGATGGCGGTGCTTACTTGAACCTGAACGGTCAACTGGCCGATGAAGTCCGGTTGGCGGTCCCCGACTGGCGCAAAGGCCATAAACACGCGAGGGTAGGCGTTGGGCTCCTGTGACCAGGTTTCGCCGTTGTCGATGGAAGCCATAACCTGCATGGGCTGTGCATCGCCCACGGCGTTGCGATAGGCCAGCGCCACCGAACCCAGACGCTCCTCCGGGACGTGGATGTTCCTGCCCAGCCCGTAGAAGTAATCGGGGGCCGACGAGGAGTCGGCGCGATTATCGATGCCCACCAGCGCAAACAGCATCGGCCTGGCGCACTGCACGCGCAGGTCGAGCACCTGGACAGGCAGCACGGTGAACTCGTCGGCGTTGAGGCTGTGGGACGGAATCTTGCCGTAATCGACGGTGCCGTCATTGGTCAACTCGATAAGGCAGGCGTCCGGGGTGACCCGGCCGGTCACCGTGAGGTCGACAGTCGAAGCCGCGTGGGCATCGGCCAGGCACAGCAGGGCGGCGAGGCAACAGGCGAGCCTGTTCAGTACCGGCACAGGTAGGCGCAGCCCATGCCCGACTGTGTTCAAGGGATGGGCGGCCATGGGTTAGAGGTACTTCACTTCAAGGGTGGCGGAGCCGTCGATGTTCACTTCGTTGCTCAAGTCCAGGCCATCGGCGCGATTGATGATGGTCTGCACCTCCAGATCAACGTTCAAGTCCTGGACGGGGACGGGTTGGGTGTCGTCATCCATTGCGGCGACGGACATGTACATGCCTGGGTCCCAGAACTTTTCCGCGTACCAATTTTCCTGGTCATACGAGCCAATGGTTTGCACCACTGTGCCGTCACCCGTGATCGGGTTGCGCAGGGTGAGCGAATACCGGCCCAGTTTTTGGGTGTCGTTGATAAAACCCAGGCCGTAGTCCGTGGCGAGACCCGAACCCGCGCGGTTATCGATCGAGTGCAAGGCAAACAGGATAGGGGCGTCGCAATTGACTGCCATGCTCAGCGAATTGTTGCCAATCACGGTAATACGGTCTGAGTTCAGGTCTTTGGCGGAAATTTTGCCATGGTCGATCACGCCTCCACCGGACAGGCTGGGCGTGCAGGCGCTGGGCACAATCAGGCCCTTTACCGTCAGGTCGACGCTGGAAGCGGCGAAGGTGTTCGCCGAGTTAAGCAGCAATACACTGGCGGCCAGAGTGGCCAATCGTACGTTCATCGGTGCGGCTCCTTAGAGGTAATTGACTTGTACGGTGGCGTGGCCGTCGATAGGCACTTCGTCGGTCAGCGTCAGGCCGTTTGCGGGTGCAATGTGGGTGATCAGGCGGATCTCGGCGTCCAGTTCCTCGATCGCAATCGGCATCACGCCATCGTTGTTGGCAACGGCTGTCAGCAGGGTGTGGCTGAGCATTGCCGAGGGCATCCAGGTCACGCCGCCATCCCTGGAGGTGATGGTGCGCACCGGCACGCCGTCGGCTACCGGCACGTAGAGGCCAAGCCCGGCATCACCGACTTTTTCATCGTTGGGCGTCATGCCCAGGCCATGCCAGCTGAAGTGGTTGGCGGTGGTGCCTGCACGGTTGTCGATGGTGTTGAGGGTGAAGAACGTCGGCCCGTCGCAGCGCACGCTCAACAGCATGATTTCCCGTGGCAGATCGGTGTAGCTGTCGGCATTGAGGTCCTTGACCGATACCTTGCCGAAGTCGACGTTGCCGCCGCCGGAGACCATTGGCGCGCAGGCGCTGGGGGTGATAATGCCTTGGACGAGCAACTCGGTATTACTGGCGGCGAACGCTGTCGGGCAGAGCAGCAAGGCGCCGATCAAGCTGGGGGCAAAAACCTTCATGGTCAGTGGATCTCCTCGGGCATGGGTGCGGGTTAAGGGGGGTTACAGGTACATGACTTCAAGGGTCGCGGCGCCATCGAGAGGCACTTCCTGGGTCAGTGTCAGGTCGTTCGCAGGTGCAATTGCGGCACGCAGCGTGACGTCCATGCTCATGTCCTGCAGTGGGTGGGGAGCCCAGTCGCCGCTGTTGCGGCTGCCCAGGGCTACCCAGTTGTCGGGGCCGATGCCGTCGCTCTCGACCAGCTCCCACCAATAGCCTTCGGAATTCATGATCAGCACGGTCGAAGGGATCGGGGCGACGGGGTTGCCGAATGACAACTGAAACGCACCGAGCTTCTCTGTCTGGTTGATCACACCCAGGCCAAAGGCATTGGCGATCATTGCGGAGCCGCCGCGATTGTCGAAGGACTTGAGCGCAAACAGCGTCGCGGCCTCGCAGTTCACGTTCAGTGTCATGCGCCTGGGTTCCAGCCAGGTGGGTGTGTCGGTGTTCAGATCCCTTGCCGCGATTTTTCCGAAGTCGATATCGCCCGGCATGCTGGGTGTGCAGGCGCTGGGGGTGATCAACCCTTTGACGGTCAGGTCGACGCTGCTGGCTGCAAACGCGGATGAAGTCATGGCGAGCAACAGGGCGCCGCCTGGCAGGGACAGGCTGGTCTTCATGTGAAAAGTGTCCATTTACAGGTACCTGACTTCGAAGGTCGCGGAACCGTCGATTGCCACTTCGCTGGTCAATGTCAGGTTTCTTGCAGGCTCGATCGAGGCAACGACAGTGACGTCCATGATTGCGTCCTTGATCGGGTGCGGTGCCCAACCGGAGTCACCACGGCTGCCCAGCGCCACCAGGTCATTTGGCGCAATGCCGTCGTCCGGAAGGAGTTCTGTCCATCGACCCTCGGCGTTGTACATCGCTACCAGCGTGGAGGGCGTTTCGGCGACGGGGTTGCTGAACGCCAAGCTGAAGGCGCCGAGTTTCTGGGTGTCGTTGATCAAGCCCAGGCCAAAGGCGAAGGCATAAGCGGCAGAACCTGCGCGATTGTCGACGGGGTGAATGGCAAACAGGGTCGCGGCATCGCAGTTCACGCTCAGTTGCAAGGTCTGGCGCTCAAGCCAGGTTCGGGTGTCGACATTCAGATCTTTCGAGGCGATTTTCCCGAAGTCGACATCGCCCGGCAGGCTGGGGGTGCAGGCGCTGGGCGTGATCAAACCTTTGACGGTCAGGTCGACGCTGCTGGCGGCCAATACCGAGGAAGTCATGGCGAGCAGCAGGGCACTGCTCAACAGGGATACAGGGGTCTTCATTTTAATGTTCCATTGCAAACTGGCAGATAGAGGCGCGTGCAGGGCTACGCCCGACCCGATATGAGCGGGTGGTTGGCCAAGCAGCGGTCTCGATGTTTATTGGCTGTTGCCGGGGAGTGGCAAGCCGACCCTCTTTGGGGTGAGCACAATTTAGCGAGGGGGATGCGCAGGGGAAATACAACTAATACGACATTGGCAGGACGGCGCGAAGGCCACGATTCAGGGGAGATTTTCGTAGTAGTTGTATGGGCTTTTATTAACTCAAAAGGTTATTTGTTTGCGGCCGATAGCATTCAAAAGAATGCGTCGACCATTGCTGCATGACAGGCCTCACAGGCTATTGCACCAGTGCTGCGGATTGCTGCCGGATCAATAGTCGCGATAGAGGTACTGATGGGTTCGCTGGTAGGTTCAACCACAAGAGCGAGCCGCTTGCTGAAGCCGCCAGGCACACCTCCGTTTCATTGGCGGCGCCTGCGCGTGCTGGTGGTGGATGACCATTCTGCCTATCGCCTGTTGCTGGGTGGGTTATTGCAGAAACTGGGGCTGGGACACGAGGTGGCCGCCGACGGCTACCTCGGGCTGGTGGCCTATACCAGTCGCCCCTTCGACCTGGTGATCAGCGATTGCCAGATGCCCTTTATGGACGGCTACAGCATGGCCCGCGCCATTCGCCAACACGAGTGCGACACCGGGATGAGACGCGTGCCTATCATTGCCTTGACCGCCAACCTGCAAAACGACAGCCCCAAACGTTGCCACGATGCCGGCATGGATGCCTGGTTGATCAAGCCACTGACGCTGGAACAATTGCACGCAGTGCTGGCGCGTTGGTTGCCGGGCGTGGATGACTGCTCCGTGGCCCAGGAGACTGTCGCGCCGCGCGCCGGCTGGCCAACCCGGGCCACGCTGGTCGCAACCTTTGGCAGTGGGGATATCGTCGATCAGTTGTTGGAAACCCTGTTGCTGGAAGCGTGGGAAGACCATCGTGTATTGCGCCACGCCTGCACGACGTTGAACGCGCCACTGACCGCTGAGCGCCTGCATCGTTTGGTCGGCAGCCTGGTGTTTCTGGGCGGTACCGGCCTTGAGTCGTGTGCCGTGAAGTTGATCGAGCAGGTCCGGTCCCAGGGCGTTGCGGCGCACAAGGTGCAATTGGAATTGTTCCTGGCCCGGTTGCTGGTGTATCTCGAGTACCTGACCGAGGTCTGAAGAACGGTATTTGCTTCAGGCGTTTGCAATCCGACGATCTAGTTTTGGTTGTAGGTTTTTTCCTGTTGTTCTGTAGGCAAAAAAATGTGAACTAGTGAACATTGGGGGCGACTGCAAGCGGCTGTTTGTTAGCGGTTGTTGATGAGCGCTTGCGGGGGTATTTTGCGCGGATTCAAGTTGCCATCATTCGTGGGAATTTATGCTTCGAGTAATTATTGCTGACGATCACCCCATTGTTCGTATCGGGCAGAAAGTCGTGATTGAGGCGCACGGCCGATGCAAAGTGGTCGCTGAGGCCGATGGCCCCGATCAACTGCTCTGCCTGTTAAGTACCACGCCGTGCGATGTGATCGTCACGGACTTTGCCATGCCGGGCGGCCAGCAGGCCGATGGCTACGGCTTGTTGAGCCTGTTGCACCGCCAGTATCCGCAGTTGCCGGTGATTTTGGTGACCATGTTCGCCAGCGTCGCCACCTTGCGCGCTTCCTTCGCCCATGGGGCCAAGGCGGTGGTGGCCAAAAGTGCTTCCGCCAAGGAATTGCCCCTGGCGATCAAGGCTGTGTGTGCCGGCCAGACCTTCGCCAGCGAGTCGCTGCGGGTGCAAATGGTCGAGGCGGGCACGGGCGATCAGTCCCAGGAGCCGCAATTATCCGGCAAGGAGCGCGAGGTGGTGCGCATGCTGGCCAGCGGCATGACCGTCAGCGAGATCGCGGCACAGGTCAATCGCAGTATTTCCACGATCAGTAAGCAGAAAAGTAGCGCGATGAGCCGCTTGTGTATTTCCACCGATGTGGACCTGTTTGCGTATGCCCGGGAAAGCGGGATGGTTCCATAACTGCGCACTTAGTTGCGCGGGCTCGACCGCAGTTAATGCAAACGTTCAGCACAGTCGTATTAGTTGCATAGAGTCGCGTAGTGGCGCGGGTTAACCTGCACTTATGTACTCGGCATCAATAATGCCGACGGCATGATAACCCCCCTGTCCGACACATAAGTCGAACTTTCAAGATAACTACGCGTGTTCAATGCGCGAGGTGTTTTGCGTGCGATCGACATAAAAACGAGCCACAACTGATGAAAACTCCCTCTCCCTGATCACTGCCACCTTCCTGTTGGGTGGTGCCACCCACCTGTTTGCTGCGTCCAGCGTAGACCTGGCCGTCAAGGGCATCATTACTCCCGCTGCCTGCACGCCTTCGCTGTCGGGCGGTGGGGTGGTTGACCATGGCAAGATCTCGATCCAGGATTTGCCTAATGACCGTAAGAACCCGCTGCCAGAGGCGACGTTGCAACTCACTGTCGTCTGTGATGCGGCCACCCTGATAGCGCTCAAAAGCACCGATAATCGCGAGGGGACTGCGTTTTACGACTATGTCACCACGTCATATTATGGCTTGGGCGCGACTGCCGATAATTGGATGCCGGGGGCCTACAGCCTCGTGATGAAAAACACCACAGTTGAAGGCGCCGCCGTACCGGTGGTGGAGTCGGTGGGAGGGGCCACCTGGTTTCCCGTGTATGGTGGTTTCTGGCAGCCCGGTTGGATGAGGGCGGTTGCCGGGCCGGATTCGCCTGACAATTTACCGGTCGCGATTCAAAACCTGACCACCGATTTGGTGATCGCAACTTTCGTGAGAAAGCCGATACGGTTGACGGAAGACTTGCCGCTGGACGGCAGCGCCACCGTGGATATCGTCTATATGTAATTACCGTCATGGCGCAAAGGGGCGATGGCAGCGCGAGTCAGCTATTCAGGGCACCAATGAGCATGGTCTTTCCCGACCTTGCAGATTATTGTGCAGGTCCTAAACCAGTAATCGCGGAGCCTGCCTGATGAGTGATGCCCATAACGCCCTGATCACCGCCTTCTACAGTGCGTTTCAACGCCTGGACGCCGAAGCCATGGCCGACTGCTACACCGACGACGTGGTGTTCAGCGACCCGGCGTTCGGCGAGCTGCGCGGCCGTGACGCCGGGGACATGTGGCGCATGCTCACCACGCGGGCCAAAGACTTTTCCCTCACGTTCGACCACGTGCGCAGTGACGAAACCACCGGCAGTGCGCATTGGGTGGCCACGTATTTGTTCAGCGCCACCGGCAACACAGTGGTCAACGATATCGGCGCCCGCTTTGTGTTTCGTGATGGCAAGATCTGCGAGCATCACGACCACTTCGACCTGTGGCGTTGGTCGCGCCAGGCCCTGGGCTTGAAGGGCTTGCTGCTGGGCTGGTCGCCGGCGCTGAAAAACGCCGTGCGTGCCCAGGCGCTTAAAGGCTTGAAGGCATTTCAGGCCGGTCGTTGATAAGCTGGATGCTCCTCTGGTTAGCCGAAATGACCTGTGACTGATCTTCCTGAACCCAAACCCTGGTTCGTCTACCTGGTGCGTGCCGCCAATGGCTCGCTGTATTGCGGCATCAGCAATGACCCGGTGCGCCGATTTGCTTGCCACCAAAGCGGCAAGGGCGCGCGGTTCTTTCTGTCCAGCCCTGCCGTTGCACTGGTATACACCGAGCAGTGTGCGAGCAAGGGCGAGGCGCTGCGCCAGGAGCGACTGATCAAAAAACTCAAGAAGAGCGCCAAGGAATGCCTGGCGGCGAGCGGTGCAGCGCATGGGGTGTCGCATTCAGGCGCAATAAATAAAAATATTTGCAAACAAAGGTGAGGTAAATCGCCCGCCCATCCGTGTAGTGTTTGAAACTGCGAGCTATTCGCATTAACAGCGTTTTCTACACGGGTTCTCACAGCATGAAGTCGACGGCGGGCGGTTGGGTAAAACAGTGGCTGGGAGCCTCGGTATTGGCAGTATCAGGGCTGGCGTTGCTGCCCCTGGCGATTGCGCAGGCGCAGGAACAACAAAGTGCCCAGTTCAACTTTGCCCTGGCAGCCAAACCGCTGCCCCAGGCGCTGAGTGATTTCAGCCGGGTGACCGGCATCAGCGTGATCTACACCGACGAAGCGCCCTATGGTCTCAATGCCCCGGCGGTCAGCGGGCAGATGAGTGCCACCCAGGCCCTGCAACGGCTGCTCGGCAACTCAGGCTTTACCTTTCGCCAGATCGACGCCCGTACTCTGGCGCTTGAGCCTGTGCCCACCGACGGCGCAGTCAACCTGGGCGCCACCACCATCAGCGGCGCGAGCCAAGCCCAGGACACCACCAGCTATCAGCCACCGCCCACCAGTTCGGTGATGCGCTCCCACGGCCTGCTGCTGGAAACCCCGCAAACCGTCAACGTCGTGCCGGCCCAGGTGCTGCGTGACCAACAGCCGCGCAACCTGGATGACGCCCTGGGCAATATCAGTGGCATCACCCAGGCCAACACCCTCGGCAGCACCCAGGACGCGGTGATGCTGCGCGGTTTTGGTGACAACCGTAACGGCTCGATCATGAAGGACGGTATGCCCGTGGTGCAGGGCCGCGCGCTGAACGCCACCGCCGAGCGTGTTGAAGTGCTCAAAGGCCCGTCGTCTTTGCTGTATGGCATCCAGGACCCAGGCGGCGTGGTCAATATCGTCAGCAAAAAGCCCGAGCTGGTGCAGTCCACCTCGTTGACCGCGCGCGGCTCGACCTTCGGTGACGGCAAAAACGGCAGCGGCGGCAACCTCGACACCACCGGCCCGATTGGTGACAGCGGCCTGGCCTATCGGCTGATCGTCGACCACGAAGACGAAGATTACTGGCGCAACTTCGGCACTCACCGCGAAACGTTGGTGGCGCCGTCTCTGGCCTGGTACGGCGACACCACCAAAGTAGTGTTCGCCTATGAGCACCGCGAATTTCTCTCGCCGTTCGACCGTGGCACCGCCATCGACCCCAAGACCAACCACCCGTTGAACATCCCCGCGACCCGTCGCCTGGATGAACCGTTCAACAATATGCAAGGCCGCTCCGACCTGTACCGCCTGGAAGTCGACCACGACTTGAACGACGACTGGAAGGCGCACTTCGGCTACAGCTGGAACCGCGAGACCTACGACGCCAGCCAGGTGCGCGTAGTCAAGGTCAACACCAACGGCACCCTGACCCGCAGCATGGACGGCACCCAAGGAGCACTGACCAACGACCGCTTCGCCACCACCAGCCTGGAAGGCAAGGTCAATGTCGGCGGCATGCAGCACGACCTGGTGTTCGGGCTCGACGACGAATACCGCAAGATCTACCGTGCCGACCTGATTCGCCAGGCGCCGCGCGGTGTCTTCGACTACAACAACCCGGTGTACGGCAACGAAGTCGCGGGCACCAAAGTCAGCCCGCCGGACAGTAACCAGACCGACCTGCTGCGCAGCGATTCGCTGTTCTTCCAGGACGCCATCCACCTCAATGACCAATGGATTCTGGTCGGCGGTGCGCGCTACCAGATGTACGACCAATACGCCGGCAAAGGCGTGCCGTTCACCGCCAACACCGATGGCAACGGCCAGAAGTGGGTGCCGCGTGCCGGCCTGGTGTATCGCTACACCGATCAATTGTCGTTCTACGGCAGCTACACCGAGTCGTTCAAACCCAACTCCACCATCGCACCGTTGGCGAACAAAAGCGTGCTGGACGGCAGCCTGGAACCGGAGCAGTCCAAGGCCTGGGAGCTGGGCACCAAACTCGACATACCGGGGCGCATTACCGCGAGCGCGGCGCTGTTCAATATCGAAAAACGCAACGTGCTGGTGCAGGTCGGCGACGGTTTGGCCGCCGTCTACAGCGTGGCGGGCAAGGTGCGTTCCCGTGGCCTTGAGCTGGACGCCAGCGGCCAGCTCACCGACAACTGGAGCCTGATCGGCAGCTACGCCTACACCGATGCCGAGGTGACTGAAGACCCGACGCTCAAAGGCAATCGCCTGCAAAACGTGGCGAAAAACACCGCGTCATTGTCGGCCGTGTATGACTTCGGCAGCATCCTCGGCGGCGACCAACTGCGGGTGGGCGCCGGGGCACGTTACGTGGGCGAGCGGGCCGGGGACGCGGCCAACAGCTTCGAACTGCCGAGCTACACCGTGGCCGATGCGTTTGCCAGCTACGACACCAAAATCGACGGGCAGAAGGTCAAGTTCCAGCTCAACGTGAAGAACCTGTTTGATCGCACCTACTACACCTCGTCGGTGAACACCCAGTTTGTGTCCATCGGCGATGCGCGGCAGGTGTCGGTTTCCAGCACCCTGCAGTTCTAAGACAGGCGATATCCTGTGGCGAGGGAGCTTGCTCCCGCTGGGCTGCGAAGCGGCCCCTGCTCTTTGCTTTAAGCGCATGGGACTGCTACGCAGTCCAACGGGAGCAAGCTCCCTCGCCACAACAGGTCAGATCCCACAGCAGCCACGCTCGCCACAACGGCGTTGAGCTGGTAGCGTTGCCGCCACTGAATATTTTGCGGGAAAACGGTACTGATGCAGTTGGGTCGATGGATACACACCAGCGCGATGCTGGTGGGCTTGAGTTTGTTACTGGGTGGTTGCGCCACGCCTTCGAAGACGGCTACCGGCCAGAGCCTCGACCAATTGCTGGCCGACCCGGCGCTGCAGGGTGCTTCGGTCTCGCTGATGGTGCGGGACGCCAACAGTGGCGCCACGCTGTATGAGCACAACCCGCGTACGCGGCTGGTGCCGGCTTCCAACCTCAAACTGCTGACCACGGCCGCAGCCATGGATGTGCTCGGGCCGCAGTACCGTTTCGCCACGCAACTGCTGAGCAACGGCATTCGCCAGGGCGACCGTCTGACCGGCAACCTGTACCTGCGCGGCCTGGGCGACCCGACCATTCAGTTCGCCGATTACCAGGCGTTGGCGGCGCAGTTGGCCAGCCAGGGCGTGCGTCAGGTGCAGGGCGATCTGGTGTTTGACGACACCTGGTTTGACGCCGAGCGGCTGGGTGTCGACTGGTCCCACGATGATGAAACCACCTACTACGGCGCACAGATTTCGGCGCTGACTGTGTCACCCAATACCGATTTTGATGCCGGCAGCGTGCTGGTCACCGCCAAGGCGCCAGCACGGGCCGGGCAGGCCGTGAGTGTCGACATCTTCCCGCCGACCAACTACCTGCAACTGAGCAACCGCGCGGTCAGCGGGCCGGGCAACACCTACGGGATCAACCGTCGCCATGGCACCAACCTGCTGCAACTCAGTGGCGCCGTGGCGCCGGGGCGACAGAGCGAGCAGCTGGTGAGTGTGTGGGAGCCAACGCAACTGGTGGCCAACCTGTTCGAGCAAGCGCTGGCGCAGCAAGGCATCACGGTGCTTGGCCGTCGAGTGATGGGCGGCGCAAGCCCGGCGGCGGTGACGGTACTGGCCGAGCATAAATCGGCGCCGTTGCAGGAATTGATTACGCCGCTGCTCAAACTCTCGAACAACAACATGTCCGAAGCCTTGCTCAAGGCCATGGGCCGCCAGACGGCCAACAGCGGCACAGCGGCAGCGGGTGCGGTGGCGGTGGCCGGGTTTCTCAAGCGCCAGGGGCTGGACACGGCGACGCTGAGCCAGGTCGACGGCTCGGGCCTGTCGCGGCGTAACCTGGTGTCGTCACAAAATCTTACCGACCTGCTGCTGGCCGCGAGCAAGCAGCCGTGGTTCAACGCCTGGTACAACGCGTTGCCGATTGCCGGTAACACCGATCGCATGACCGGCGGCAGCCTGCGTTATCGCCTGCGCGGTACCGCGGCCGAGAACAACCTGCATGCCAAGACCGGCTCCATGGGCGGCGTGTCGTCCTTGAGCGGTTACATCACCGATACCAAAGGGCGCAAGCTGGTGTTCTCGATGCTGAGCAACAATTACGTGGTGGGCGGCGCGCAGGTCAAAGCCGTGGAAAACCGCGTGGCGTTGGCCCTGTCACGCTGGGACGAGTGATTCAGGGCTGATAGCCCATGCGCCAACTCACGGCCCGGGTCGCCGCCAGCAAGCGCTGCGCCGCCGGGCCATCTTCATCGGCATGGAACAGTGAGGTGGGGCCGACCACGGTCATCACCGCCGCCACGTGCCCGACCGCATTGAACACCGGCGCCGACAACGCATCGACGCCGGGCATCAGCAAACCATGCACAAAGTGCAGGCCACGGCTGCGGATCTGTTCACAGGCGCTGGCGTAAGCCTCGTCGTCCGCCAGGGCATGGGCAGTCCCGGCCTGAATCTCGCGTTCGCGCAATTCCACGGTTTCCCGAGAGGGCAGGTAAGCGCTGAACACCAGCCCGGTGGACGAGCTGAGCAGCGGCAACACTGAGCCCAACTGCGTCACCACAGTGACGGCACGCACCGCCGGTTCGATCTGCACCACGGTCGCGCCCTGGTTGCCCCACACCGCCAGAAAGCAGGTTTCGTTCAATTCATCGCGCAGTTCTGCCAGGGGCATCGCGCCGACTTTCAACACGTCCATGCTGCCCAGCGCCGCCAAGCCCACGCGCAACGCCTCGCGGCCCAGGCCGTAGTGGTTGGTGGCGGTGTTCTGCTCGGCAAACCCCGAAGCGATCAGCGCCTGCAAATAGCGGTGGACCTTGCTCGCCGGCATCTGCACATGTTCGGCCAGACGCGACAGCGAGGTGGCGGGGGACAGCTCGGCCAGCGCCTTGAGGATATCGGTGCCCACTTCGGCCGAGCGGACTTTCTGTTTACCGGTGTCGCGGGGCTTTTCCATGGAAGGGCGAGAATCCGAGAGATGAATGGGCGTCTTTATAGCTTGACGGTCGATAGTGATCAAATTACGTTATGCGTAACTGGATTACGATAAAAACAACTTGCGCACAGAGGACGGTCCATGAACCTCGAATACCAGTCGGGTTTCGGCAATGAGTTCGCCAGCGAAGCGTTGCCCGGCGCATTACCGGTCGGCCAGAATTCCCCGCAAAAAGCTCCCTACGGCCTCTACACCGAGCTGTTCTCCGGCACGGCCTTTACCATGGTGCGCAGCGAAGCCCGCCGCACCTGGCTGTACCGCATACAGCCGTCGGCCAACCACCCGGCGTTTATCAAGCTGGAACGGCAACTGGCCGGTGGGCCTTTGGGTGCGGTGACGCCGAACCGCTTGCGCTGGAACCCGCTGGATATTCCCGGCGAACCGACTGACTTTATCGACGGCCTGGTCGGCATGGTCGCCAACTCCGGGTCGGAAAAACCCTCAGGCATCAGCGTCTACAACTACCGCGCCAACCGTTCGATGGAACGGGTGTTCTTCAACGCCGATGGCGAACTGTTGATCGTCCCCGAGCAGGGCCGCCTGCGTATCGCCACCGAGTTGGGCGTGCTGGACGTCGAGCCGCTGGAAATCGTGGTGCTGCCCCGGGGTCTGAAATTTCGCATCGAACTGCTGGATGCCCAGGCACGCGGCTACGTTGCGGAAAACCACGGCGCGCCACTGCGCCTGCCGGACCTGGGGCCAATCGGCAGCAACGGCCTGGCTAACCCGCGTGATTTCCTCACACCGGTCGCTCACTACGAAGACAGCAAAAAACCGACCACGCTGGTGCAGAAATTCCTCGGCGAACTGTGGGGCTGCGAACTGGACCACTCGCCGCTGAACGTGGTCGCCTGGCACGGCAATAACGTGCCGTACAAATATGACCTGCGCCGTTTCAACACCCTCGGCACGGTGAGTTTCGATCACCCGGACCCGTCGATTTTCACCGTACTGACCTCGCCCACCAGCGTGCATGGGCTGGCCAACCTCGACTTCGTGATCTTCCCGCCGCGCTGGATGGTGGCCGAAAATACCTTCCGCCCGCCGTGGTTCCACCGCAACCTGATGAACGAATACATGGGCCTGATCCAGGGCGCCTACGACGCCAAGGCCGAGGGTTTCCTGCCGGGCGGCGCGTCACTGCACAGCTGCATGAGCGCCCACGGCCCGGACGGCGAGACCTGCACCAAAGCCATCAACGTGGCGCTGGCGCCGCACAAGATCGATAACACCATGGCCTTCATGTTCGAGACCAGCCAAGTGCTGCGCCCCACACAGTTCGCCCTTGAGTGCCCACAACTGCAACCTTCTTACGACGCGTGCTGGGCCTCGCTGCCCGCCACCTTCAACCCGAACCGGAGATAACCCATGACTCAGCCAACACTTGCCCGCAGTTGGGTAGCCTCCGCCAACGGCCACCGGGATTTCCCCTTGCAGAACCTGCCGTTGGGCGTGTTCAGCATCAATGGCTCGGCCCCGCGCAGTGGCGTGGCGATTGGCGATTCGATTCTCGACCTGCACGCTGCGCTGGACGAGTTTGAAGGTGAAGCACGCCGTGCGGTCGAAGCCACTGCCGGTGGCCAACTGAACGGCTTTTTCGAACTCGGCCGTGGCCCACGCGTAGCCTTGCGCGAGCGCCTGCTGGAACTGCTCGCCGAAGGCAGCAAGCTGCACACCCGTGAGGCGCAGGTATTGCACCGCGCGGCGGATTGCCAGATGCATTTGCCGGCGAAGATCAATGATTACACCGACTTCTACGTCGGCATCGAACACGCGCAAAATATCGGCAAACTGTTCCGTCCCGACAACCCGTTGCTGCCCAACTACAAGTACGTGCCGATTGGCTATCACGGTCGTGCCTCGACCATTCGCCCCTCGGGCACGGACGTACGTCGGCCTAAAGGCCAGACGCTGCCAGCCGGCCAGACCGAGCCAACCTTCGGCCCGTGCGCGCGCCTGGATTATGAGTTGGAACTGGGCATCTGGATCGGCCAGGGCAATGCCATGGGCGACTCGATTGCCATTGGCGACGCCGCTGAACATATTGCCGGTTTCTGCCTGCTCAACGACTGGTCGGCACGGGATATCCAGGCTTGGGAATACCAGCCGCTCGGCCCGTTCCTGTCGAAAAGCTTCATCACCAGCATCTCGCCGTGGGTGGTCACTGCCGAAGCGCTGGAGCCGTTCCGCAAGGCCCAACCGGCACGTCCCGCAGGTGACCCGCAACCGCTGCCGTACCTGCTGGATACGCGTGACCAGGCCACGGGAGGCCTGGACATCGAGCTGGAAGTGCTGCTGACCACCGCCGCGATGCGCGAGCAAAACCTGCCGGAACACCGCCTGGCCCTGAGCAACACCCAGCACATGTACTGGACCGTAGCGCAGTTGGTTGCACACCACAGCGTCAACGGCTGCCAGCTGCAGGCCGGTGATTTGTTTGGTTCGGGCACCTTGTCCGGGCCGCAACCGGGGCAGTACGGCAGCTTGTTGGAAATCACCGAAGGCGGTAAAAAGCCGATTGAACTGTCCTCCGGCGAAGTGCGTAAATTCCTTGAAGATGGTGACGAAATCATCCTGCGCGCCCGTTGCAACCGTGAAGGTTTTGCCTCCATCGGTTTCGGCGAATGCCGTGGCACCGTGAGCGCAGCACGCTAAGAGGGCAGGGCGATGCAACTCTATACCTACTACCGTTCTACGGCGTCGTACCGGGTGCGCATTGCCCTGGCGCTCAAGGGCCTGGACTTTACCGCCGTGCCGGTTAATTTGCTGGTGCCGCCGGGCGGCGCGAATCGCCAGCCCGACTACCTGGCGATCAACCCGCAGGGCCGTGTACCGGCGCTGCGTACCGATGAGGGTGAACTGTTGATCCAATCACTGGCCATCATCGAGTACTTGGAAGAGCGTTATCCACAGACGCCGCTGCTCTCCAAGGACTTGGCGGCCCGTGCCCATGAGCGGGCGGTGGCGTCGATCATTGGCTGCGATATCCATCCGTTGCACAACTCCAGCACGCAAAACCTGCTGCGCAAATGGGGGCATGACGAGCCGCAAGTGCTCGAGTGGATCGGGCATTGGATCAGCCAGGGCCTGGGCGCGGTGGAACAGTTGATTGGCGATGAAGGTTTTTGTTTTGCTGACCAGCCGGGGATGGCGGATGCGTTTCTGATCCCGCAGCTGTACGCGGCTGAGCGCTTCAAGGTGCCGTTGGGCGCGTACCCACGTATCGGGCGAGTGGCCGCGCTGGCGGCGCAGCATCCGGCGTTTGTGCAGGCGCATCCGGCGAATCAACCTGACACCCCTGACACACCCTAAATCAATGTGGGAGCTGGCTTGCCTGCGATAGCGGTCTATCAGTTGATAATGCACTGGCTGACACACCGCTATCGCAGGCAAGCCAGCTCCCACCGTTTGATCCGCGTCATCCTTATAAAAATAACAGGTACCTTGCGATGCACAATCAGATTGCCAGCTTTCGCGCGGCACTCGACGCCCGTGCGGTGTCGCGCTACCAGTGGTTGATTCTCCTGTTGCTGGCGCTGCTGCTGGTAACCGACGGCTATGACGCCCAGGTGCTGGGCTACGTAGTGCCTGCATTGGCCAAGGATTGGGGGCTGGAAAAAGCCGCGTTCGGCCCGGTATTCAGCGCCAACCTGTTGGGCCTGACCCTGGGCTCATTGCTGGTAACGCCGCTGGCCGACCGCTTCGGCGTGCGCCGCATCCTGCTTGGCTGCGTACTCATCTACGCGAGCCTCACCGTGCTGATGGTGTTCGCCAATTCCCTGACTACCCTGATGGCTGCGCGGTTTATCTGCGGCATCGGCATGGGCGGCGCGATGCCCAGCGCCATGGCGTTGATGTCTGAATATTCCCCGCCGCGCATGCGCACCCTGATGGTGACCCTGGCCGCCTGCGGCTTCTCGTTCGGCGGCGCGGCGGGTGGGTTTGTGGCGGCCGGGTTTATCGAAGGTTACGGCTGGCAGGCGGTCTTCCTGGCGGGCGGGGTGACGCCTTTGCTGCTGTTCCCTTTCCTGGTGTGGTTGCTGCCGGAATCCTTGCCGCGTTTGCTGCGGGATGCGCCGCCGTATGCGCGGTTGCAAAAGGTCACGGCGCGCATGCTGCCCGACTGGCAGCCGCCGCTGGCGAGTGGGGCAGAGAACCTTCAGGAGCAGGGCAGCAAACTCACGGTGGTGGAGCTGTTTCGCAACGGCTATGCGCGCCCGACCTTGCTGATTTGGGCGACCTTTTTTGTCAGCCTGATCCTGCTGTATTTCATGATCAGCTGGCTGCCGACGCTGCTGCTGGAAAGCGGCCTGGCGTTGAAGCAAGCGAACCTTGTGACCTCGATGTTCCTGTTTGCCGGCACCTTGGGCGCCATCGGCATGGCCTGGTTTGCCGACCGCCTGAAAAGCAAAGTGCGGTTGCTCTCCGGCGTGCTGGCGGCGGCGGCGGTGTGCACGATTTTGCTCGGGCTGAACCACGACAACCCGCGTTATCTGGTGGCCTGCGTGTTCGCGGCCGGCTTCTGCATTATTGGCGGGCAGCTGACGCTCAACGCCTTCGCCAGTAATTTCTACCCCGCGCACGTGCGCGCTACCGGCACCGGGTGGGCCTTGGGTGTGGGGCGCTTCGGTTCAATCCTGGGGCCGCTGTTTGGCAGCCTGTTGCTGGCGATGCATATTCCGGTGGAGCAGATTTTCTTCTTCTGCGCGATTCCGGCGGTGATTGCGGCGCTGTTGATCATTCAAGTGCGCTCGCCTGGCTCCAACGCGCCGCAGGGCCCATTGCACAGCGAAATGCTCAAGGCGCCGGCCAATCACTGATTTTTTGGCTGGGCAGGTTCTGTGGCGAGCGGGCTTGCCCCGCGTTGGGCTGCGAAGCGGCCCCAAAACCCGCCACTGCGGTTTGTCTGGAAAAATGCGGTGACTGTCTTGGGGCTGCTGCGCAGCCCAACGCGGGGCAAGCCCGCTCGCCACAATAAATCCTGATCGCCAAAAATAAGTAGTTCAGTGCACCACGGTGTTAGGTGGCAAATGCCCCAGCCGCTCGGTCAGGCGCAGGCGCTGGATCGGGTCTTCGCTCAGCAACAGGGCGTGTTCCAGGTCAAAGCGCTCGGCGCTCGGGCAGTCCAGGCGCTGGTAAAGGCTGGCCCGCGCCAGGTAATCCGCAGCGTTGGCATTGCCCAACTCCAGCACGCGCTCGGCGTCGATCAGGGCCGACAGCGGGTGGTCATTGGCCAGGTGCAGTTGGCGCAGGTTTCGTGACAGCCGTTGCAGGATCGAACGCGGTTCGGCGGTGAGCAGGTGCTCGGCCTGCAACTTGAGGTTTGGCCCGTACTGGCGGTGCAACAACTCGCGGCAGTCGTTGGGGTACAGGCGCCGGCCACCGCAAGGGTCCAACAGGTGGTCGGCACCGGGCACCCGCAGCAGGAAATGGCCGGGGAAATTAACCCCCGCCATGGGGATATCCAGGCGCCGTGCCATCTCCAGCGCGATCAGGCCCATGGCCAAGGGTTGGCCGCGTTTGCGCAGCAGTACCTTGTCGAGCAACGCGGCGGCGGGGCGTAGCGGTGTGGAATCATCCTGGGCAAACCCCAGGTCATTCATGCGCCGCAGCAACGGCTGGCCGAGTTCATCCGCCGGCAGCATGGGCATGCCTACGCTGATCTGTTGTTGCAGCAAGGTCAGGTCTTGCAGGATCAGCAGGGGTTGCACGCTCGGATCGTGTTCAGCCGCCATCCACAACGCGGCTTCAAACAGCGCAGGCGGTGAGCGGTCCAGGCAGGCGAAAAAGGCTGTGCGGGGATTCATTGCATTCTCCGGCGGATGCCCACGTTTTAGCCTTGCTGTGAATTTTCGTCCAGTAACTTAGGAAATGTCCTGCGGGCTTATGTCCTGATGCCTATGAAATCTGGCGGCTTATTCCAGCGTGATTCAGCAGTTTTCTACCGCAAGCCTATACTGGGGCCTCTACCAGAAGTGATTCGGGAGCCCATTGATGTTTGCGCTCATGCACAGCACCCGCCTTGAATCGCTGCACCTGAGCGTCGACCCGGTCACCGGGTTGAAGGCCGTCATCGCCATCCATAACAGCCGCCTCGGCCCTGCTTTGGGCGGTTGCCGTTATCTTGCTTATCCCGACGATGAAAGCGCCGTAGCCGATGCCGCACGCCTGGCCCAAGGCATGAGCTACAAAGCCGCCCTGGCCGGCTTGCCGGTGGGCGGTGGCACGGCGGTGATTATCCGCCCCGTACACGTGGAAAGCCGCGCCGCGTTGTTTGAAGCGTTTGGCCGTTGTATCGAAAAACTCGACGGCCGTTTTGTCACCTCGATCGACAGCGGCACTTCGGTGGCCGACATGGACTGCATCGCTCAACACACCCGTTTCGTCACCAGCACCACGGCCGCAGGCGACCCGGCACCCCATGCCGCCATGGGGGTGTTCACCGGCATCCGCACCACCGCCATGGCGCGCCTGGGCAGTGACAACCTCGAAGGCCTGCGCGTCGCGATCCAGGGCCTGGGCAATGTCGGTTTTGCTTTGGCCGAACAACTGCACGCGGCGGGTGCCGAACTGCTGGTCAGCGACATCGACCACGGCAAGGTGCAACTGGCCATGGAGCAGCTCGGCGCACACCCCATCGCCAATGATGCGTTGCTCAGCACGCCGTGTGACATCCTGGCGCCGTGCGGTGTCGGCGCGGTGTTCAACCGCCATACGGTCGGCCAACTGCGTTGCGCCGCCGTGGCCGGTTCCGCCAGCGCGCAATTGACCACCCTGGACATTGCCGACCAACTGGAAGGGCGCGGTATCCTCTACGCCCCGGACTACGTGATCAATTCCGGTGGCCTGATCTACGTCGCCCTCAAACACGCCGGCACCGAGTTGCCCGCCATCACCGCACACCTGTCCAACATCGGCACGCGCCTCACCGAAATCTTCGCCCATGCCCAAGCCGAAAAACGCTCCCCCGCGCGGGTAGCGGACGAGTTGGCCGAGCGCCTGCTCTACAAATAGGCCAGGCATTAAAAAGGCCCTGAATCAATGATTCAGGGCCTGTTCAATTCGGGCTTTATTCTGCCGCTGGGTTCAGCAACTCGGACAATGCGTCCGGCTGGCTCTTGAACGCCTTGGCAAACACATCGCGATTCTTCGCCATGTAGATCCCGGCTTCCTCCACCTGCTGCTCGCTCAGGGACGGCACGGCTTTTTGCAACACTTCTGCCAGCAACTCAGCGAGTTCAAGCATCTTGTCATGACGGTCAGCTTCGGCTTTATCCATGAACAAACGCTCCAGATCTCGGCTGCTGCGGTATACCACTTCGACGGCCATTCACCACCTCACATGCCTTCACGATAGTTGTCTTTTGCGACTACTGTATTTATATACAGCTAAAAGAGTAAGTCAAACCACTGTGTTTGGGTAGCAGTTTTTTAATGTAGCCGGTAAATAGGGGGTTTGCCGTGTCTCATGTCACCCCGCCATCATCTTATACCTGCCACTGGCCTTTTTTCTGCATGCAGAACAACCGTCACGTCCACCCCGCATTATCCGGTCGAGTCGACCTAAGGAAGCATCATCGTGAAAATCAACTGGGCCGAAAAGCTGCGTCAGCAAGTCCATGGGCTGGCCGAGTCGCTGGGCAATCTGTTCGTCGAGACGTTCCACTACCTGGCGCTGTTCGCCATTGGTGCCGTAACAGCCTGGGCGGCGGTGATGGAGTTTTTGGGGATGCTGGAGAACGGGCACATCAAGATCGATGACATCTTGCTGCTGTTCATCTACCTGGAGTTGGGCGCAATGGTCGGGATTTATTTCAAGACCAACCACATGCCCGTGCGCTTCCTGATCTACGTGGCGATCACGGCGCTGACGCGCCTGCTGATCTCCAACGTGTCGCACCACAACCCGCCGGACGTCGGCATCATCTACCTGTGCGGCGGCATTCTGTTGCTGGCGTTCTCGATTCTGGTGGTGCGCTACGCTTCGTCGGCGTTTCCGTCGGTGAAGGTCGAAGGCCCGCGTCGCAAAGGCGAGGCGAGCCTGGAAACCGAGAAGGGCGAGCTTTAAAGCCCGACGCTGAAGGGCAGGGTGCGGGCGGGCGGTGGCTGCAAGAGTTTGTGGCTGTCGCCGTCCGTCATCACCGCCAGAATCTCCATGGCGCTGTGGCCCTGCTCGATGGCGATGCCGAACTGAATGCTCTGCACCAGGCGTTTGAGCCGCTCTGGGTCGTTGCGTTGTTCGGCGCTGATCATGCGTTTGGCCACCACCCCCGTCTCGTCCGAGAGGGTGAGCATGATGCTGCCGTCGAGCCGTTGGATGCTCAGGTTGACGCGGTAGGTGGGTGTGAAGGTGTCAGTGATGATCTGAAAAGGATTGTCCATGGTGCGTTACCGCCTGATAAGAACATGCAGTCATTGACGACCGGTGTCTGGTTAAGTTCGCATTGCCTGACCACCGGCCACTCCGTCGCTGAGGTTTCACAAGGTCCGTTTGCCTCGTTAGCTGTACAGCAAGGGGCGTGCCGTATAACGCTCTACCAGGCGCTGTAATACCCATGTGGGAGCGGGCTTGCTCGCGAAAGCGGTGTGTCAGCCAATAAACACTTAGCTGAAGGAGCGCATTCGCGAGCAAGCCCGCTCCCACATTTGATTAGTGGTGTTCTTAAGATCGTGTTCGATTTCAGGGCAAAACCGAAAAAACGATCGCAGACAGCGCAATCAACCCGATCAGCACCACAAACACATTCGACACCTGGCCCGAATACTGGCGCAGAGAGGGCACGCGGCGGATCGCGTACATCGGCATCAGGAACAACAGGCACGCGATGATCGGCCCGCCCAGGGTTTCGATCATGCCCAGGATGCTTGGGTTGAAGGTCGCCACGGCCCAGCAGGTCAGCACCATGAACAGCGCGGTGCAGCGTTCCAGCCCTTTGGATGACATCGAACGGTTACGCCCACGCAGGGATTTGACGATCAAACCCTGGAAGCCTTCGCTGGCGCCGATGTAGTGGCCGAGAAAGGACTTGGTGATGGCCACCAGTGCGATCAACGGCGCGGCGTAAGCAATCACTGGCGTCTGGAAGTGGTTGGCGAGGTACGACAGGATCGAAATGTTCTGCGCCTTGGCGGCCGCCAGGTCAGCCGGCGACAGGGCCAGCACGCAGCTGAAGCAGAAGAACATCACCGTCAGCACCATCATGCCGTGGGCGGTGGCGAGAATGCCGCTGCTTTTGCGTTCGGCCTGTGGGCCGTAGACGCGCTTCTGGTCGACGGCAAAGGCGGAAATGATCGGCGAATGGTTGAAGGAGAACACCATCACCGGGATCGCCAGCCACAGCGTCTTGAAGAACAGCGGCAACGGCATGCCTTCACTGGCGGAAGCGAAGAACGCGCCGTTCCAGTTGGGGATCAGGCTCACGGCCAGCAACAGCAAAGCGGCGACAAAGGGGTACACCAGCACGCTCATGGCTTTGACGATCACGCCCTGGCCGCAGCGCACAATGGCCATCAGGCCGAGGATCAGCACCAGCGACAGGATCGCCCGAGGCGGCGGGGCCAAGTGCAGTTGGTGTTCCATGAAGCTGCTCAGGGTGTTGGTCAGCGCCACGCTGTACACCAGCAGGATCGGGAAAATCGCGAAAAAGTACAGCAGCGTGATCAGCTTGCCCGCGCCGACGCCGAAGTGTTCTTCGACCACTTCGGTGATGTCACCGGATTTGCCCGACAGCACAAAGCGCGTCAGCCCACGGTGAGCGAAGAAGGTCATCGGGAAGGCCAGCAACGCCAGCACGATCAGCGGCCAGAAGCCGCCAACGCCGGCGTTGATCGGCAGGAACAAAGTGCCGGCGCCAATGGCGGTGCCGTAGAGGCCGAGCATCCAGGTGGTGTCGTGTTTGGTCCAGCCGGTGGTGACAGTGTTGTCTACAGCGTTATCTACAGCAACAGCAGGGTTTTCAGCGGCAGGTGTACGTACATCAGTCATCGATATTGCCTCGTTATTATTTTTGCGCGGGCTCACGTAGGGGGCGGGTAAAAGTGCTCCGATCAGCACTCCACCCAGCTGACCGCCAGGCCGCCCCGTGAAGTTTCTTTGTATTTGTCATGCATATCGGCGCCGGTATCGCGCATGGTGCGGATCACCCGGTCGAGGGAAATAAAGTGTTTGCCGTCACCGCGCAGGGCCATTTGCGTGGCGTTGATCGCCTTGACCGCCGCGATGGCGTTGCGCTCGATGCACGGCACTTGCACCAGGCCGCCGACCGGGTCGCAGGTCAGGCCGAGGTTGTGTTCCAGGCCGATTTCGGCAGCGTTTTCCAATTGCTCGGGCGTGGCGCCGAGGATGTCGGCCAAGCCGGCGGCGGCCATGGCACAAGCTGAGCCCACTTCGCCCTGGCAGCCGACTTCGGCGCCGGAGATCGAAGCGTTTTTCTTGCAGAGAATGCCCACGGCGGCAGCCGCCAGGAAGAAGTTGACCACATCGTCATCCGACGCATCGGCGTTGAACTTCATGTAGTAATGCAGCACGGCCGGGATGATCCCTGCTGCGCCATTGGTCGGCGCGGTGACCATGCGCCCGCCGGCGGCGTTTTCTTCGTTGACGGCGAGGGCGAACAGGTTGACCCATTCCATCGCCGACAAGGTGGAAGTGATCACGTTGGGTTTGCCGATTTCCAGCAGGCTGCGATGCAATTTCGCCGCCCGGCGCGGTACGTCCAAACCGCCTGGCAAGATGCCTTCATCGCGCAGACCTTGCTCCACGCATTCACGCATCACCGACCAGATATGCAGCAAGCCGCTGCGGATTTCTTCGTCGCAGCGCCACGCGCGTTCATTGGCCATCATCAGCTCGGAAACCCGCAGGCCGTGCTTGTTGCACAAGGCCAGCAGTTCGACGGCGCTGGAAAAGTCGTAGGGCAATTCGACGTCGCTGGCAGGCGCGATGCCCGAGGCGGCTTCGGCCGCTTCGATGATGAAACCGCCGCCCACCGAGTAATAGGTTTGCTCGCTCAGCAGGCCGTTTTCGCCATAGGCGTGCAGGGACATGGCGTTGGGGTGGTAGGGCAGGCTTTCGTCGAGCAGCAGGAGGTCGGTGTGCCAGTTGAAGGCAATCTCCTGTTTGCCGGCAAGCAGCAGTCGGCCGGATTCGCGCAACTGCTGAATGCGTGCATTGATTGACGTGGGGTCGACCGTGTCTGGCCATTCGCCCATCAACCCCATCACGCTGGCGCGGTCGGTGGCGTGGCCTACGCCTGTGGCGGACAGCGAGCCGTACAGGCGCACTTCAATACGTCGCGTATCGGCCAGCAATTGCTGGTCGGTCAGGGCTTGGGCGAAAGTCGCCGCTGCGCGCATCGGGCCGACGGTATGGGAGCTGGACGGGCCGATGCCCACTTTGAATAGATCGAAAACACTGATAGCCATGCTAAAGCCTTACAAGCAATGGAGTAGAAATCGCTGCCATGTTTTGTAGAGCAGGCGGAATTGGCGCGATACTGAGCCTCTGGATCGGCACTGACCAACGAATTATCCTAAGACACCCTTTAGCAGGACTAAACGCTATGACTCGCCCTCTCCATGGCCAGACCTATGTCTGGCTGCACGTGTTTTCCTGCGCCGCGCGGCATTTGTCGTTTACCCGTTGCGCCGAAGAACTGCACATCACGCCGGGGGCGGTGAGCCAACAAATTCGCCAGTTGGAAGAGCGCTTGGGCTTTCGACTGTTTCATCGGCGTGCCCGTGGCGTGGAGCTGAGTGCCGAGGGGCAAAGGCTGGCGGCGACCGTCGGCGAGGCCTACGGCAGCATCGATGCGGAATTGCAGCGGCTGGACGCGGGGATGATCAGCGGCACTTTGCGCTTGCGCTCGATCCCGTCGTTTCTCGGCAAGTGGTTGACTCCGCGTTTGCCGCGTTTGCAGCAGCGCTTCCCGGATATCCAACTGCGCATGGTCGCCGAAGACAGCAGCATCGCCTTGCACGAGGGCGACTTCGACCTGGCCATCGACTTGAACGACGGCAGCTACCCCGGCCTGTTATCCACAGCCCTGCTCGATGAACAGATCTTTCCGGTGTGCGCGCCGAGCCTGCTGCGCGGGAGGCCGCCGTTGCATGGCCCGGCGGACCTGGTGCATTTTCCGCTGTTGCACGACATCACCGCTTGGCGTGGGAGTTATGAATACGCCGAGTGGGAGTTTTACCTGAATGCTATCGGCTACCACGACGCCGACGTGCGCCGCGGCCACACCTTCAACCGCAACCACCTGACCATCGAGGCCGCCATCGCCGGTATGGGCGTGGCGATTGCGCGGCGCACCTTGCTTAACGATGAACTGGAGCGCGGCACCTTGATCGTGCCCTTCGGCCTGGCCGTGCCCAACCACAAACGTTATGTGTTGCTGTATGCGCCGGGCGCGTTGAGCCATCCCGGTGTGCGTGCGGTGCATGACTGGCTGGTAGAGGAAGCGGGGATTTTTCGCGGATTGCACCCGTTGGGAGAGGGGCAATTATAAGGTTCGCTGGGCGTAAGAAGATGTAACTAACTCCCCACCCTAACAGCGTTTATGCTCGTAGTCAGGGTTAATTTGTAATGTGGGATTTATCTTTGCAAAGGGGTTGAAATGTTCTGCGCAGTGCTCAATTGTGTAATCAAGAGGTCATGGTTTCACCACCCCGGTGTCGCAGTTGTGACCTCTCGCGAGCTAGCTGAAATAAGGGAAGAACTATGCAAATCCAAGTCAATAGCGATAACCATATTGAAAGCAGCATCCGACTGGAGGAGTGGGTACGAACTACCATTGAGAGCACGCTCGAACGTTATGAAGAAGACCTGACCCGTGTTGAGGTCTACCTGAAGGATGAGAACGGCGATAAGCCCGGCCCCCACGATCTGAGTTGCCGTCTGGAAGCACGGCCAAAGGGCCATCAAGCACTGTCGGTACTGCACAAGGCCGATACGCTGGAACAGGCGATCGATGGCGCCGCCACCAAGCTTGAGAAAGCGCTGGAGCATCTGTACGGCAAACTGCGCGGCAAACCACGCGCCGTAGGGCAGAGCTTGCCGGATACCAAGGTCGACGAGGCCGAGTTGGAAGAGGAATTTCTGGAAAACGAACAGGCTGCGCTTAACAGCTGATAGCTGAGTGTTTTTTCAACCCCAATAAAACGGGCCTGCATCTGCAGGCCCGTTTTCGTTCAGGGCCGCTGCTGGAAAAAGTACCGGCTCAAGATCGCCAGCCCGCACGCACCCAACCCCGCAAACAGCATGGCCCAGCCGGCGCCGTGGCGCAGTGCGGCCTGGGCGTCTGAAGGCGCCAGTACCAGCGCGTCCAGTTTGCCCGCCGCAATGTTCTGGCTGATAGCCGGCCAATCCAACGCCGTGGTGGCAGGCAGCAGGCTGGAGAGGTGATGGCCAATGCCCAGCAGCAGCACCAGCCCCATCAACGCGATGTTGAGGGCCAAGGTGATCAGTCGCGCGCTGAGATCGATACCCGAGGCCATGCCCGCACGGTCAGCCGACACGGCGCCGGTGGTGGTGTTGGTGGTCGGTGAGTTGGTCAGCGCCAGTCCCACGCCCGCTAACACGCAACTGAACAGCACCCAGACGATACTCGGCTGCTGCGCGCCATTGACTGCCGCCATGGTGATAAACCCTGCACCCATCAAACCCAGGCCCAGCGGGATAATACGTTCGGCGCCGTAGCGCAGGGCCAGGCGTTCCGCCAGCGGCGGCACCAGCAAGGTTGGCAGCGTATAAGCCAGCAAGGCCGCGCCGGTGGTCAGCGTGTCGTAGCCCAGGCCGGCCTGGAAGTAGAGTGGCAGGTAGATCATGAAGGGCCAGAAACTGAAATTCATGCCGATCGACCCCATCAGCGCGCCATTGAAACGCTGGATGCGGAATACCGAAAAATCGAACATCGGGTGCGCGCTGCGTCGCTCAACAAAAATGAACAGCAGCAGCCCGACCAGCGACAAACCAGCCCAGCCGAGCATCGCCGGACTGCCGAAGCCGTTTTCGCTGCCCTGAGTAATGAAATACACCAAGGCGAACACCGACAGCGTCAAGGTCAGCATGCCGGCGATATCCAGCCGATGGCCGGCCGGGTCGCGGGATTCCTGCACGCTGATGCGCAGCAGCAGCAGGGTCAACAGCGTGAGCGGCACATGCACCAGGAACACCCAGCGCCAGTCCGCGACCGCCAGAATCAGTGCGCCGATCATCGGCCCGAAGCCGAGGCCCACGCCTGCGATCACGCCCCATATCGCGAAGGCCCGCGCGCGCGCCGCCGGTTCGCGGAACTGGTGCGACAAAATGGCGAACTGGCAGATCATCATCGCCCCGGCGCCTATACCTTGAACAAAGCGCGCCGCGATCAGTGCGGAAGCATCATTGGCCAGCCCGCAGGCCAGCGAAGCCAATCCAAACAGCCACAGGCACAACACCAGCATGCGCCGCCGTCCAAAGCGGTCGGCCAACGTACCCGCCGCCATCAAGACGCTGGTGCAGGCCAGGGTGTAGGCGTTCATGATCCATTGCGAATCCTGAAAACCGGTGCCCAGTTGCCGTTCCAGGGTTGGCAGGATGACCGGCACACTGGAGATCTCCAGCCCGAACATCAGTGCCACAAGGCACACGGCGGTGAGTGCCAGGCCATCTCTGGCGGTGCGCGGGGCACTGACGGCGGATACGGCGGCGGCGGGCGGCATGGGATATTCCTTTTGCTTGAGAGAGAGCGCTATTCTCGCGGGAGCAGAATTCTTTATTCGTGATAAGTTTTCCTTTGATAAGGGAATTAAGGGCGACAATTAAGCATGGCCACTCCCCGTTTTGATGGTGTTGAGCTCTTTCTGCAAGTCGTCGAGAGCGGCAACCTGACCGAGGCTGCCGAACGACTGAACCTTACGCGTTCGGCCGTGGGTAAAGGCCTGGCGCGCCTGGAAGCACGCTTGGGCACTCGCCTGTTGCAGCGCTCCACCCGCCGCCAGCGTCTGACGGAAGATGGGCAGGCGTACTACGAACATTGTTTGCGTGCGCTGGCAGAGCTGGAAGCTGCCGAATCGGTGCTGGAGAGCGGCCGGCAACAGCCACGCGGGCGTTTAAGGGCGAGCTTGCCTTTGGCTTTCGGCCATCATTACGCAGCGCCAGCGTTGTGGGGGTTGATGGACCGTTACCCGGCGTTGGAGATCGAGATCTCGTTCTCTGACCGGTTGATCGATCTCGCACAGGAAGGCTTCGACGTGGCCGTGCGTATTGGTCCGCTGCCGGACACTGACCGCCTGAGTGCGCGTCGCCTGGGCGAACAATCGGTTGGCCTGGCGGCTTCGCCAGCCTATTTGCAGCGGGTCGGGCCAATCACCGCTATCGACGACCTCGCCGCACACCGAGGCATTGCCTACCGCTGCAATACCTCGCAGCGTCCCGGTGTGCCTTCGCTGTTAATGCTCGACGACCTCCAGGCCGTGGCCGATGCCGCGATTGCGGGCGTGGGCCTGGCCTGGTTGCCGAGCTGGTTGATTGCGCATTACGTGCTGCGCGGGCAACTGGAAGCGGTACTGCCGAACCACCGCGACCAGCCTGCGCCAATCCACGTGATCTGGCCGACGGCCGCACACATGCCGGCCAAGACACGCTGTGCCATTGACGCCTTGGTGGCGGGCACCCCGAGTTGCCTGGCAGGCAGTTAGAGTCGGCCAACGTAGATCTCAACGACAAAGCTGATCCCCTGTGGGAGCTGTCGAGCTTTAGCGAGGCTGCGAAGACGGTGGGTCAGGCAGCTTATGTTTCGCCAGTGCCGCCGCCTTGGCCGCCTCGCCGGGGCTCGACAGCTCCCACATTGGATCTATGTTGCTGGTGGGATTTGTGTATGGCGCGATGGCTCTGTGAATTGAGATCTAACCAACACAGCCGATTCCCTGTGGGAGCTGTCGAGCTTTAGCGAGGCTGCGAAAGCGGTGGGTCAGGCAGCTTATGTTTCGCCAGTGCCGCCGCTTTCGCAGCCTCGCCGGGGCTCGACAGCTCCCACATTGGATCTTTGTTGCTGGAGGATTTGTGTATGGCGCGATAGCCCTGTGAATTGAGATCTAACCAACACAGCCGTTCCCCTGTGGGAGCTGTCGAGCTTTAGCGAGGCTGCGAAAGCGGTGGGTCAGGCAGCTTATGTATCGCCTGTACCGCCGCCTTCGCAGCCTCGCTGGGGCTCGACAGCTCCCACATTTGAATTGTTTCGCTGGTGGGATTTGCGCCCGCCGCGATAGCCCTGCGAACTGAGATCTAACCAACACCGCCATCCCCTGTGGGAGCTGTCGAGCTTTAGCGAGGCTGCGAAAGCGGTGGGGCAGGCAACTTATGCATCGTCTGTGCCGCCGCCTTCGCAGCCTCGCTGGGGCTCGACAGCTCCCACAGTTGAACTGCTGCGCTGGTGGGATTTGTGTATGGCGCGATGGCCCTGTGAATTGAGATCTAACCAACACAGCTGATCCCCTGTGGGAGCTGTCGAGCTTTAGCGAGGCTGCGAAAGCGGTGGGTCAGGCAGCTTATGTTTCGCCAGTGCCGCCGCTTTCGCAGCCTCGCTGGGGCTCGACAGCTCCCACATTGGATCTTTGTTGCTGGGGGGATTTGTGTATGGCGCGATGGCCCTGTGAATTGAGATCTAACCAACACAGCCGATCCCCTGTGGGAGCTGTCGAGCTTTAGCGAGGCTGCGAAAGCGGTGGGTCAGGCAGCTTATGTATCGCCAGTGCCGCCGCCTTCGCAGCCTCGCTGGGGCTCGACAGCTCCCACATTGGATCTTTGTTGCTGGGGGGATTTGTGTATGGCGCGATAGCCCTGTGAATTGAGATCTAACCAACACAGCCGTTCCCCTGTGGGAGCTGTCGAGCTTTAGCGAGGCTGCGAAAGCGGTGGGTCAGGCAACTTGTGTATCGCCAGTGCCGCCGCATTCGCAGCCTCGCTGGGGCTCGACAGCTCCCACATTGGATCTTTGTTGCTGGGGGGATTTGTGTATGGCGCGATGGTCCTGTGAACTGAGATCTAACCAACACAGCCGATTCCCTGTGGGAGCTGTCGAGCTTTAGCGAGGCTGCGAAAGCGGTGGGTCAGGCAGCTTATGTATCGCCAGTGCCGCCGCCTTCGCAGCCTCGCTGGGGCTCGACAGCTCCCACATTGGATCTTTGTTGCTGGGGGGATTTGTGTATGGCGCGATAGCCCTGCGAACTGAGATCTAACCAACACAGCCGATCCCCTGTGGGAGCTGTCGAGCTTTAGCGAGGCTGCGAAAGCGGTGGGTCAGGCAACTTATGTTTCGCCTGTGCCGCCGCTTTCGCAGCCTCGCCGGTACCTAAAACGCGATGGAGGTCTGCACGTACACCGTGCGCGGTTTCCCCCACGTATTTGCCTTTGTTGTTATCGTCGAACGAGCGCGTGAAGTACTGCTTGTTAAAGATGTTTTTCACACCGACCGCCACGTTCAAATCCGACAGTTGCGGGCCGAAGTCATACGCTGCGCGGCTGCTGAACAGCATGTAGCCAGGGATGCGTCCGTTGGCGCCGTCGGCGGTTTCCGCCTGGGTGTTGGCGTTGTCGGCGAACTGGCTGCTCTGGTAGCTGCTGTCGAGGTTGAGCTTCCAGCGGCCCTCGGTATAACCCACGCCCAGGGTGCCTTTGTGCTTGGACGAGAAGGGCACGCGGTTGCCTTTGTTTGGGCCGTCTTCGCGGATGGTCGCGTCCACATAGGCGTAGGTGGCGTACACGTCAAAGCCCGCAAGCGCCGGGCTCAAGCCGTCGAGGGCGTAGTTGATGCTCGACTCGATACCTTGGTGGCGCGTTTCGCCACGGGCGATCACGGTGTCGTTGGTCTGGTTGCTGTCGTACTGGTTGTCGAAGTTGATCAGGAATGCGCCGATTTCCGCACGCAGGCTGCCGTTGTCGTAGCGCGTGCCGAGTTCCCAGGTGCGGGCTTTTTCCGGTTTCACTTCGCCGCTGCTCACGCGGTTGGGCATCTGGCTGTATTGCACGCTGCCGAACGAACCTTCGGTGTTGGCGTAGAGGTTCCAGTCTTCGGTGACGTGATAGAGCACATTCAACGCCGGCAGCGCGGTGTTGTAATCGCCTTTGTATTTGACGTTGCTCAGGTTGTTGGTCTGCTGGGATTCGATCATCTCGTAGCGCACGCCCGGCGTGATGGTCCACTTGCCGATATCAATGCGGTCATCGATGAAGAACGCGTTGGCTTCGGTGGCGCCACGGGTGTCGCGGTCGTTGCGGCTGTTGGTGTTGGGCAGTTGCTGGTTGGCGCTGATCGGCGTGCGGTAGCGCATCTCGTGGCCGGCTTCGCTGATATAGCGATAGCCGACGCCCACTTCATGGCTGGTGGGGCCGAGGTCGAAACCTTGGGCGAAGCGTGTTTCCAGGCCGCGTACCCAGTATTCGCGCGGGGACAACGACAGGAAGTTGCCCTGGTCCAGGTAGCCATTACGCAAGGTGGTGGTGAAGAAAGTGTTGGCGGTAAATTCGCGGCGGTCTTCCTGGTAGCGGTAGCCAGCGTTGAACATGGTGCGGCGGCCCCAGAACTTGTCGTAAGGGCGGGTGGACTGGTACGGGTCAGCCTTGTAGTCCTTGACGTTCAAGCCGCCGGGCATATCGGCCTGGCCTTCGTAGTACTGCGCCATGGCGTTGAAGCTGTTGGCGTCGTCCAGCTGGTATTTGCCCTTGAGGATCAGGTCGTCGATGCGCGTGTTGCTGTTTTCGCGCCAGTCGCCGCCACGGGTGCCGGAGTACAGGATTGCGCCACCCAGGCCGTTGTCGGCAGTGCCGCCAGCCAGCAGGTTGCCGGTGGTCTTGAAGCCGTCATGGCTGGAGGACGGGCTGGTCTCGGTCTGCAAACCGCCTTTGACGGTCGGCGCATTCGGGATTGCGCGGGTCACGAAGTTGACAATGCCGCCGACGTTCTGCGGGCCGTAGCGCACGGCACCGCCGCCACGAACGACGTCTACTGCGTCCATGTTGCCCATGCTGATCGGCGCGAAGGACAGCTGCGGCTGGCCATAGGGCGCGAAAGGCACCGGAATGCCGTCCATCAACACGGTGGAGCGCGAGGCCAGGCGCGGGTTGAGGCCTCGAATGCCAAAGTTCAGCGCCATGTCATGGCTGCCGGTGCCGTTGTTTTCCGGGGCGTTGACGCCGGGGATGCGGTTGAGCACGTCGCGGGCCTGGGTGGCGCCTTGGCGTTCGAATTCTTCGCGGCGGATCACATCACGGGCGCCAGGGTGCTCGAACACATTGGTTTGCGCGGCATCACCAAGCCAGTCGCCGACCACGCTGGAGGTTTGCAGCTCCACGGTCGCAGGCGCACTGGCCGGTTGCAGGCTGTAGGCCTTGTCGCCCTCGGCGCGGGCTTGCAGGCCAGTGCCTTCCAGCAATTTTTGCAGGCCTTCGTCGGCGCTGTAATTGCCCGACAAACCACGGCTCTGCAGGCCGGCCGTGACGTGGGAACCGAACGAAATCAGCACGCCAGCTTCGCGACCAAATTGATTCAGCGCCGCTTCCAGCGAAGCCGGTGCGATGTGATACGGCTTGGCCTCGGCCGCCATCACCTGAGGCAGTACGGTGAAACTGAGGCTGGCGCCGAGTAACAGTTGGCGCAAGGTGCGGGCGAGAAGGGTCGGCTGCTGGGGCATGACGTGCGGTCCTGGGAAGGAAGGATCAAGGTGGCTTTCCTTCTCTGTCACGCGAGGTGTGGAAAACGGCTCACTGTTATCGAAAAAAAATTTCAGGCGCGTGCCTGGACCGTCACCCAGTAACGGGTAAAACGCCGCACTTTGACCGGCAGGCTGACTGCCAGCAGGTCGAGAATGCGCTCGCTGTCGGCCAATGGATAACTGCCGGACAACAGCAGGTTCGCCACTTGCGGGTCGCAGTTGAGCTGGCCCCGGCGATAACGGCCCAGTTCGGTAAGGAAATCTTCCAGGCGCATATGCGCCGCCACCAGCATGCCGTCGGCCCACGCGCCGCTGTTGGCGTCGGTCGGGCGCGGTGTGTCCCAGCCTTTGCGGGTGAAATTGACCTGGCGCGCGGCCTCGACCGTCAACGGCAAACCGCTGTAGTTGTTGGGCATCACCTCGACGTGGCCGTCGAACACTGCCAGTTGGGTATGGTCATTGAACTGGCGCACGTTCAGCCGGGCGGCCTGGCTGCTGAGCAAACCCTGGCCGGTGAGTACGCGCAGCGGCGTATCGCCTGCGCGTGCAGTCAACAGGATCTCGCCTTCGAGCACGCGGATCAGGCGCTGCTGCCGATCAAAATGCACATCCACCGCACTGCCGGTATTGAGCTGCAACTGGCTGCCATCGGCCAGCAGCACCTTGCGACGCTCGCCGACAGGGCTGCGGTAGTCGGCGCTCAGCGGCGGCAAAATATGCTGTTGGCGCAAGCCGCAGGCGGCCGCCGAACCCACGCCGAGAATCAGCAACAGCTTCAGGGCCTGGCGGCGGCTGCTCGATTGCGGCGCGTTCAGCGTTGCGTGAGCGAGAGGCGAGGGCATGCCCCGCAGGCGTTGGTTGACACGTTGGATATGGTCCCACGCGCGCTGATGTTCACTGTGGGCATTCAGCCAGTGCTGCCACGCCGCTTGCTGACGTGGGTTAAGCGCGCCTTGCTGCATTTCCATCAGCCAGTGCACGGCCTGTTCGGCCACTTGCGTGGAAAAGTTCATAGGGCGAAGTAGCAGCGCATCGCTGCTTTATTCAGGTGGCGCTTGACCGTGGCGATGGAGATGCCCAGTTCGGCACCGATTTGTGCGTAGGTCAGGCCGTCGAGCTGGGCCAGCAGGAAGGCGCGCTTGACCTGCACGGGCAGGCCGTCGAGCAGTTGGTCCAGCTCTACCAGGGTTTGCAGGATGATGGCGCGCTCTTCTTCCGAGGGCGCCACGTGTTCGGGGATCTGCGCGAGGGCGTCGAGGTAAGCGCGTTCCAGGTCCTGGCGGCGGTAGAAGTTGCACAGCACGCGCTTGGCTATGGTGGTGAGGAAGGCGCGTGGTTCGATCAGCGTGGGGGCTTCGCGGGCGGTGAGCACGCGGATAAAGGTGTCTTGCGCCAGGTCCGCCGCGCTTTGCGGGCAGCCGAGCTTGCGTCGCAACCAGCCGGTAAGCCAGAGGTGATGGTCGTGGTACAGGGCTTCGACGGTGTTGGACGGCTGCAACGCGTTCACTCCGAAAGTATCAATGTACTTTAGAGAACAAGAATTGTTCGCATTGTAAGGGGCGTGATACGCATTCGGCAATCCATGCGGGCAGGTGATTCATCCGTTCTCTTTTGCTTATGAGAATATTTATCATTAATATTGCGCGCTGATGAATCTGGCGTCTCCCGCATGAAAAGCAAACCCTCACTGCCCGTCACCTACCGCCTCGCCGTCACCTCGCGCGCGCTGGCTGCCGTGGTCGGCGGCTATCTGATGGCGTCTCTGGCCGCCGTGTGCCTGGCGCTGTGGATGCCCACCTCGCGCGCCGATGCGGTGATCACCGGGATGATGAGTTCGTTTGTATTCTATTTGCTGGCGGTTATCTGGTGCTTCGCCTGCCGCACAGCCTCGCGCGCCTGGTTTGGCGTGATGCTGCCCAGCGCGTTGTTTGCCACCCTGGCGGGCGTGGGTTTTTGGATGGCACGCACATGAAAGAGGGCTTTCGCCAGGCGATGGCCTGGTTGCACACCTGGGCCGGCCTGATCTTCGGCTGGCTGCTGTTCGCGATATTCCTGACCGGCACCCTGGCCTATTTCAAGGACGAAATTACCCACTGGATGCAGCCCGAAGTGCAGGCGTATCCCTTGGACGAAGCGCGCAGCCTTGCCGCTGCGCAAACCTATCTGCAGCAACAGGCGCCCAACGCCGCGCGCTGGTTTATCACCCTGCCCAACAGCCGTGACCCTGGCCTGTCGGTGATGTGGCAAGACAAGATCGACCCCGGCAAACGCGGCAACTTCATCCAGAAAGTCCTCGATCCCGTTACTGCTGAACCCGTCCAGGCCCGAGAAAGCATGGGCGGCGATTTTTTCTACCGCTTCCACTTCCAGCTGCAAATGCCTTACCCGTGGGGCCGCTGGCTGTCGACCATCGCCGCCATGGTGATGTTCGTCGCGCTGATCACCGGGATCATCACCCACAAGAAAATCTTCAAGGACTTCTTCACCTTCCGCCCGCGCAAGGGCCAGCGCTCCTGGCTCGACGGGCATAACGCGGTGGGTGTGCTGGTGCTGCCGTTTCACCTGATGATCACCTACAGCAGCCTGGTGATCTTCATGAGCATGGTGATGCCCGCGCCGATTCTCGCCTCGTACGGCAACGACAGCCGCGCGTTCTTTAATGAGGTGTTCCCCAATACTGACAATGCACCGGCACTCGGCCAGCCGGGCAAGTTGCTGCCGTTATGGCCGATGTACGAGCAGGCGCGCACACAATGGGCCGGTGGGCATGTGGGCCGATTGGTGGTCAACAACCCTGGCGATGTGAATGCGTCGGTGAATGTGGTGCGCGCCGGCTCCGACCGCGTGGTGCATGACTTTGGCAGCAGCGTGTCATTCAACGGCACCACCGGCGAGTTGCTGCGGGTCAGTGGCGAGCAATCGCTGCCGGCGGCGATTGGTGGCAGTTTCTATGGCCTGCACATGGGCCATTTCGCCGGCCCGGTGCTGCGCTGGCTGTACTTTATCTGTGGCCTGGCGGGCACGGCGATGATCGGCACCGGCCTGGTGATCTGGCTGGGCAAGCGCCAGCTCAAGCACGCTAAAACCGGCGTAATGCCGTTTGAACTGCGGCTGGTGGAAGTGCTCAACATCGCCAGCATGTCTGGCTTGATGGTCGCCATCGCGGCGTTTTTCTGGGCCAACCGCCTGTTGCCGGTGAGCTTCGCCGAACGTTCCGATTGGGAAATACAAACCTTCTTTATCGTCTGGGGCCTGAGCTTGCTACATGCTGTAGTGCGCCGTGGTCGCCAGGCTTGGGTCGAACAACTGAGCTTCGCTGCGCTGCTGTTTGTGGCGATCCCTCTGCTCAACGCGCTGACCACCTCACAGCACTTGGGCACGTCATTGGCCAAGGGTGACTGGGCCATGGCCGGCTTCGACCTGACCTGCCTGGCCAGCGGCCTGTTCCTCGCCTGGGCGGCGTGGAAGATGCAGCACCGAACGCAACCCAAGGCCGAACGCGTGCGGTCAATCACACTCAAGCAGGAGGCGCACTGAATGCTGCTCGCGCTATTGATGTGTTACACCGGGTTTACCGCGTTGTGCCTGGCCACCGACCGCCATCACGGCGAGTTGCTGCACAGCAAGCCGTCGCCCGCGCGGCGTTCAAGCCTGCGCATGGCCGGTTGGTTGTTGCTGGGCGTGTCGATCTGGCCCGCCGTCGCCGCTTCAGGCTGGGCCCAAGGGTTGGTGGAGTGGTGCGCGGTGTTGATGCTCAGCGCGCTGCTGCTGGTGTTGCTGTTGCCGTATCGACCCAGGCTGGCCTTGATCCTGGCGGGCGCCGGCCTGCTGGCCAGCCCTGTCGCGGCCTTCGCCTTAATCTGAGCCTGTGATGATGATCAGCACGCCACCCGAATCCCAGGACAGCCCGCACACCGATGCGGCCGGTGGGCGTGCGCATTTTTTGCAGGTGTTTTTGTCCCAGCGTTCGCAAATGGAAGCCCTGGTCAGCCGCCGGGTGGGGTGTCGCGCCACGGCGGCTGATTTGGTACAGGATCTATTCCTGCGCTTCTGGCGCCGCCCGCTGGTGCAGGTCGAAGAGCTCAGCACTTACTTGCTGCGCTGCGCCGGCAACATCGCCATTGACCACTTGCGCAGCGAAGGCGCCCGTGTGCGCAGCAGCGAAGGCTGGCTGCCGGAGCAGCAGGACAATCAGGGCTCAGAACCCCAGGCGGCGCTCGAAGCGGGCAATGATCTGCGCCATGTCGAAGCCGCCTTGCGCAGCCTGCCGGAGCGCACGCGGCAGATTTTTTTGCTCAACCGCATCCACGGCCGCAAGTACGCAGAAATCGCCAGGGCCATGGGCTTGTCCCAAAGTGCCGTGGAAAAACATATGATGCGTGCCCTTGAAGCCTGCAAGGCCAGCCTTCGCGAACCATTGCCCCCACGCACGCCAGGGAAAGCACCGTGAACGTCACCCCCACGCCCGCCCAGGAACAGGCCGCGCTCGACTGGCTGAGCCTGTTGCACGACCAGCCCAGCAGTGGCGACCAGGCCACGTTCAGCCGCTGGTTGCGGGCCGATCCTGCCCACGTCGAGGCCTATTCCCAGGCCCAGGTGCTGTGGGAGTTGAGCGAAGTACCGGCGCGCACACTGGCAGGCGAAGACGCCCTGGCCTTGCAGGGTTACCTCAATGCGATGAACAGTTCGAAACGTTCGCGCACCCTGCGCTGGTCTGGCGCCTTGGCCATGGCCGCGTGCCTGCTGGTGATGGTGTCGATGGGCGCCGGTTGGCAGCCGTCGCGTTGGGTGGATGATTTCGGCGCCGATTACGTGACCGCGCCGGGTGAGGTGAAGACCGTGACCCTGGCCGACCAGTCCCAAGTGACCCTGGATGCCGACAGCGCCATCGCCGTGGATTTCAGCCACGGTCAGCGGCATATCCAGCTGCGTCGCGGTGCCGGTTTTTTCAGCGTGACCCACACCGGCCAGTCCTTTGTGGTCGAGGCCGGCAGCGGCGAAGCACGGGTGTTGGGCACACAGTTCGAAGTGCGCCTGCAACCGGCTGGCGCGCAGGTGACGGTGTTGTCCGGTCGGGTTGGCGTGACGCCGTCCAGGCAAGGCCAGCAGCAGGTTCTGACGGCGGGCCAGCAAGTGGCTTACGCCGACGGTGTGGCCGAAGCGATGCACGCGGTCGACAGTGAATCCCGCCTGGCCTGGCGTGACGGCTGGCTCAATTACTACAAGGCGCCGTTGGCTGACGTGGTCAAGGACCTGAGCCGTTACTATCCGGGGCGCATTCTGTTGCTGAACGACGAGATGGGCGCCAAGCGTGTCAGTGGCAGTTTTCCGAGCAAGGACCCAGTCGCGGTTTTGAATGCCCTGCAGGCGGTGCTGGGGTTTGAACAGCACTCGCTCTTGGGTCGCATGATTGTGTTGCGCTAGACACGATCGGTTTGCTGGCCACTGCCGTTTACAACTATTTTTCTCGCGATCATTTCCTGGCGACTGCTACAGGTCAGGTATCGCGCTGTCTGTAGATCCTTCACTTAACCTTCATCCTAATTGCCCAAACCTGTCACCAAACCGTTACACGCGCCAAGGATCATCCTCGGATTCCTGAGCAGGTGGTCAGGAAGACTGGCGTCGCCGTTCACCCGGTTCTGACAGCCAGTACCGCCCTCCATAACAACAGATAGATGCACGTAAGGGATCTACTTGTGAAGATCAACACACTCTCTGCCCTGCTTTTTGCATCGGGCCTAGGTAGCTTTGCGCCATTGATTTTGGCAGACAGTACGCAGGACGTCGGCTCGGTGGACATCGCCGGCAAACAGACCCTGGGCAATGGCCACATGATCCGCGAAGAAAGTGCCAAGGCGCGGTCGACGGTGACCAAGGAAGCCATGGACCAGATGTCGTCGACCGCCAACGCCATCGACAAGCTCAAATACACGCCGGGCATCAACGTTTCCAGTGATGACGCCAGTGGCACCAGCGGCACCAACTTCACCATGCGCGGCATGAACTCCGACCAGATCGGGGTTTCCGTCGATGGCGTGCCGATCAACGATTCGGGCAACTACAGCGTCTATTCCAACCAATTGGGCGACCCGGAAAACCTCGCGGAAGTGTTCGCCACCCAAGGTTCCTCGGAAGCCGACGGCCCGCACATCGGCTCCAGCGGCGGCAACATCGGCATGATCACCCTTCGGCCGACCAAAGAAGCCGGGGTGTTTGCCAAGCAGATTGTCGGCGCCAACGACTTGCGCAAGACCTTCGTGCGGGTCAATACCGGCGATTTCGGCGGCCTCAAGACCTGGGTCTCGGCCTCGCACCTGGAAGGCGACAAGTGGCGTGGCAAAGGCACGCTGCGCAGCGACAAGGTCGAGTGGAGCAGCCTGTTTGAAGACGGCAGCGGCAACTCCACACTGGCCACCATCAAGTACAACAACCAGGAAAACTACAACTACAACTCCTTGAGCAAGTCGCAGTTCGACACCGACGGGCGGCGCAAGGATTACTCGGAAACCCCGGTGTACAAGTCTGGTTTGCTGTCGTCTTCCTACAAGCTCAACCGCAACCCCTTCGAAAGCGTCAACGCCACGCTCACCCAGCGCTGGCAGCTGCAGGACAACCTGGCGCTGACGGTCACGCCGTATTACTACTGGGCCAACGGTGGCAGCTTCAGCGGCCAGACCGCATCAAACCTGGGGCCGAAGTCCGACAAGGCCGGCAACTACGACCTGAGCAACCTCAAATCGCTCAACTACTACCGCCCTTCGTGGACCGAAACCTGGCGCCCGGGCGTCACCGCCAAAATGAAGTGGGACATCAACGAAGAACACAGCCTGGACTACGGCTACTGGTATGAGCGCGCACGCCAGCGCCAGAGCCAGCCGTTTATCGGCATCAACGGCGAAGGCGCACCCGATGATGTGTGGGGCGACTACAACGGCGGCGGCCAGGTGGTCGACAAGAACGGTGCGACGGTACAAGGCCGTCATTACTACACCATCACACCGTCGCAAAAGCTCTGGGTGCAGGACAGCTGGCAAGCCACGCCAGACCTGAGTTTTGTCGGCGGCGTGGCCTACCAGTACGTCGAGCGCGACGGCAACAACCTGGGCAGCCTGTACGATAAACCGGAAAAACGTAACACCCGTTACCACCAGTTTCTGCCGAACTTCAGCGCCAAGTACCAGGTCGACCAGAGCAACCAGGCGTTCTACAACGTCACCCGCAACATGCGTACGCCGCCGAACTACGTGCTGTACAACAAGGGCGACTCCGTAAGCCTCAAGCCCGAGTTGAGCTGGAACCAGGAACTGGGCTGGCGCTTCACCGAAGACGATATTGCGCTGAGCGCGACGCTGTTCTACATCAGCTTCAAGGACCGCCAGTTGTCGACCACCGACCTCAACGGCGACTACGCGGTGATCAACGTCGGCAAAGTCGACAACAAAGGCCTGGAGCTGGAGTGGAGCGGGCTGTTGCCGCATCACTTCAACTACTACGCGTCCTACACCTACACCCAGTCAGAACAGAAAGACAATCTGCTCAGCAAGAACGTGTTGTTGCCCACCGCCGGCAAGCAACTGGCCAACGTGCCGGAAAACATGTTCAACCTGGTGTTTGGCTACGACGACTCGCGTTTCTACGGCAACGTTGCGGGCAAATACGTCGGCAGTTTCTACGGCGATTTGACCAACGACGAAAAAATCGCCGGGCGCACGGTGGTGGACCTGAATGCCGGTATTTACTTGCCGGTGGACAAGAAGGTCATCAAGTCCGCGACCCTGCGGCTGTCGATGCTTAACGTGTTCGACAAGGAATACCTGAGCTCGGCGCGCACCGTGTCGTTCAACTCGGCGCCGGTAAACGGCCTGGCGCCGAGTACGGCGTATTACAACGTGGGTGAGGAGCGTACGGCGATGGTGTCGCTGGAAGCTAACTTCTAAAGACGCTGCAGAACTGAATGTGGGAGCTCGCTTATGTGGGAGCTGGCTTTTTGTGGGAGCTGGCTTGCCTGCGATGCAGGCAACTCGGTCTGTCAGTTACTGCGCGGTGATGCTATCGCAGGCAAGCCAGCTCCCACACAAGCCAGCTCCCACACAAACGGGCTCCTGCAACGGCGGGGTTACTTCAAGGCAGCCATAATCGCTTCCGGGTTGTAATCGCGAATGAGCGTACCATTGACCTCCCACAAACGGAATCCCGCCGCCGCCCAGCGCCTCATACGCCTTGCGCGCCTGGGCATCCTTCTCGATATCGAACGCTTGGTACGGCACGCCTTTCTGGTCCAGAAAACGCCGTATCTGCTTGCAGTAGCCGCACCACTCGGTGGAGTAGAGCACCACGCGTGCCGAGGCGCGTAACTGCTCCGACACCACCTGCGAGGGGTTGAACAGCCGCTCGATCTTGCCCCAGTTCTGGATGACTACCACCACCAGCAACACCAACAGGACTTTCTTGAGTACCCCGCCCAGCATCAGTTACGGCGCTTGAGCTGGTCGGTCAGTTGGGTCGGCAGGCCCTTGATGATCAAGGTGCCGGCGGCTTCGTCGTATTCGATCTTGTCGCCCAGCAGGTGCGCTTCAAAGCTGATGGACAGGCCTTCGGCGCGGCCGGTGAAGCGGCGGAACTGGTTGAGGGTGCGTTTGTCGGCCGGAATTTCCGGTGACAGGCCGTAATCCTTGTTGCGGATATGGTCGTAGAACGCTTTTGGCCGATCTTCATCGATCAAGCCCGACAGTTCCTCCAGGCCCATCGGCTCGCCAAGCTTGGCCTGGCTGCTGGCGTAGTCCACCAGGGTTTTGGTCTTTTCGCGGGCGGACTCGTCCGGCAGGTCTTCGCTCTCAACAAAGTCACTGAAGGCCTTGAGCAGGGTGCGGGTCTCGCCCGGGCCGTCGACGCCTTCCTGGCAGCCAATAAAATCGCGGAAGTACTCCGAGACCTTCTTGCCGTTCTTGCCCTTGATAAACGAGATGTACTGCTTGGACTGCTTGTTGTTCTGCCACTCGGAGACGTTGATGCGCGCCGCCAGGTGCAACTGGCCCAGATCCAGGTGGCGCGACGGGGTCACGTCCAGCTCATCGGTCACTGCCACGCCTTCGCTGTGGTGCAGCAGGGCGATGGCCAGGTAATCGGTCATGCCTTGTTGATAATGAGCAAACAGCACGTGGCCGCCGGTGGAGAGGTTGGACTCCTCCATCAGCTTTTGCAGGTGCTCGACCGCCGTGCGGCTGAAGGTGGTGAAATCCTGGCCACCGTCGAAATACTCCTTCAACCAGCCGCTGAACGGGTGCGCGCCGGACTCGGCATGGAAGAACCCCCAGGCCTTGCCTTGTTTGGCGTTGTAGCTCTCGTTGAGGTCGGCCAGCATGTTCTCGATGGCGGCGGATTCGGACAGCTCCGAATCGCGGGCATGCAGAACTGCAGGTGTGCCGTCGGGTTTTTTGTCGATCAGGTGAACAATGCAATGACGGATCGGCATAGGCTTCTCGGCTGGTTGAAGGGGAGCGGTGGGCCTCCCCAAAAAGTCGCCCAGTGTACCGCACCCATTGGTCAAGACGCGCCTGCAAGGCGGTTTTGGACGACCTCCGACGGCCCATATGCCTTTTTTTCACGGTTTAGAGCGATAAAGCTGACCAAATGGGTATGTTGAGGCGGATATTTCCCCGTCTCTGTGCTAGTTTTGCCCCGTCTTACGCCAAGTCTCGGCGTTAAGCGTGCATTCAGCATCTGTCAGGTCGAACCAATCCCCGTTTCAAGCATCTATAACCCCGATCTCCGTGGTTGTAGGCCTGGGGTGCCAGGCCATGACGGTCGGGCTCGACGGCTGACACTGCACTCTGCAATCCATATGAATTTGATAGGGAAGGAACACCACAATGGCTATTACTAAAGACCAACTGATCGCTGACCTGGCTGAAGCAGTAGACGCACCGAAAACCACCGTGCGCGCTCTGCTGGACCAACTGAGCCAAGTTGTTGCTGATCAGCTGGAAAACGGCGGCGAAATCACTCTGCCAGGCGTTGGCAAACTGAAAGTGACCGAGCGTCCAGCCCGTACTGGCCGTAACCCTTCGACTGGCGCTGCCATCGAAATCGCTGCCAAGAAAGTTATCAAGCTGGTTGTGGCCAAAGGCCTGACCGACGCTGTTAACAAGTAAGACGCAGCAAAAAAAAACCGTGCCTCGGAGCGATCCGGGCACGGTTTTTTGTTGCCTGCGATTTGTGCAGGGCTTTCTGTGGCTAGTCGCGAACCCAGCGCTGGCGCCAGATCTGCTGCTCGTTCTTGGTCTGGAAGGTCCAGGCCACAAAACGGCTTTGCTTCTGGCCCTGGGACATCTCCACCACCTGGCTTTCCAGCACGCCGGCTTTTTTCAGGGCCGTCTCGATCGCGGGCAAGTTCGACGCTTTTGATACCAGCGTGCTGAACCACAGCACCTTGTGGGCAAAATGCGCGCTCTCGGCGATCAGTTGCGTCACAAAGCGGGCTTCGCCGCCTTCACACCACAGCTCCGCCGATTGACCGCCGAAGTTCAGCACCGGCAGCTTGCGCTTGGGATCGGCCTTGCCCAGGGCGCGCCATTTACGCTCGCTGCCCTTGGTGGCTTCGTCCATGGACGCGTGGAAAGGCGGGTTGCACATGGTCAGGTCAAAGCGCTCACCCGGCTCCAGCAAGCCCAGCAGGATCTGCTTGGGGTTGGGCTGCTGGCGCAACTGGATGACCTTGCTCAGGTCATTGGACTGCACGATGGCCTTGGCGGCGGCCACCGCGATAGGGTCGACCTCGGAGCCGAGGAAATTCCAGCGGTACTCCATATAGCCGATCAGCGGGTAGACGCAGTTGGCGCCCATGCCAATGTCCAGCACCTTGACGATGGAGCCGCGCGGAATCTTGCCGTCGTTGACGCTGGCCAGCAGGTCGGCGAGGAAATGCACATAGTCCGCACGCCCCGGTACCGGCGGGCACAGGTAATCCTGCGGGATATCCCAATGCTGGATGCCATAGAACGACTTGAGCAGTGCCCGGTTGAACACCCGCACCGCGTCCGGGCTGGCGAAGTCGATGCTCTCTTTGCCATACGGGTTGATGATCACGAATTTCGCCAGTTCCGGCGTGGTCTTGATCAGCGCCGGGAAGTCGTAACGGCCTGTGTGGCGGTTGCGCGGGTGCAGGGTAGCCTCTTTGCGCGGCGCGACGGGCTTGGCCGAGGCGGCGGTTTTAGGCTTCTTGCGCGGAGGTTTGGGTGTGCTGGGGGCGGTCATTGGCTGCGTCGATTCTGGGTTTGTTTCAAAAGTGGCGGGTATTGTCACACATTCCGAAGTTGACCTCGGTTTAAATGTGGGAGCGGGCTTGCTCGCGAATGCGGTGTGTCAGTCACTGAATGTGCTTCTGACACACCGCATTCGCGAGCAAGCCCGCTCCCACCCTGATTGGGTTTTCAAACCCCCCAAAAAAAGAGACCCGAAGGTCTCTTTTTTTTTCACAGGTTCCAGCTTACAGACTGGAAATCCGCGCATGTTGCTCGGCCAGCTTGCCCAAAGCCTGTTCCGCTTCAGCCAACTTGGCGCGTTCTTTCTCGATCACCTCAGCCGGCGCCTTGTCGACAAACGCCGCGTTGGACAGCTTGCCGCCCACCCGCTGCACTTCACCTTGCAGGCGCGCGATTTCTTTGTCGAGGCGGGCCAGCTCTGCACCCTTGTCGATCAAACCGGCCATCGGCACCAGCACTTCCATCTCGCCGACCAATGCGGTCGCAGACAGCGGCGCATCTTCGCCGGCAGCCAATACCGTGATCGACTCCAGCTTCGCCAGCTTCTTGAGCAGCGCGTCGTTCTCGGTGAGGCGACGCTGATCTTCGGCACTGGCGTTCTTCACGAACACTGCCAACGGCTTGCCCGGCCCGATGTTCATCTCGGCACGGATGTTACGCGTGCCCATCATCAGGGTCTTGAGCCATTCGATATCACTTTCGGCCGCCTCATCGATGCGCGCTTCATTGGCCACCGGCCAAGGTTGCAGCATGATGGTCTTGCCTTCGATACCGGCCAGCGGCGCGATGCGCTGCCAGATCTCTTCGGTGATGAACGGCATGAACGGGTGCGCCAGGCGCAGCGCCACTTCGAGTACGCGCACCAGGGTGCGACGGGTGCCGCGCTGGCGTTCGATCGGCGAGTTTTCGTCCCACAGCACGGGCTTGGACAGTTCCAGGTACCAGTCGCAATACTGGTTCCAGATGAACTCGTACAAGGCCTGTGCGGCCAGGTCGAAACGGAACTGGTCAAGTTGGCGGGTTACTTCGGCTTCGGTGCGCTGCAACTGCGAGATGATCCAGCGATCCGCCAGGCTCAGCTCAACTGCTTCGCCGTTCTGGCCGCAGTCTTCGCCTTTGTCCAGCACGTAGCGCGCGGCGTTCCAGATCTTGTTGCAGAAGTTGCGGTAGCCTTCGACGCGGCCCATGTCGAACTTGATGTCGCGACCGGTGGACGCCAGCGAGCAGAAGGTGAAACGCAGGGCGTCGGTACCGTAGCTGGCAATGCCATCGGCGAACTCGTCGCGGGTCTGCTTCTCGATCTTCTTGGCCAACTTTGGCTGCATCAGGCCCGAGGTGCGTTTCTGCACCAGGGTTTCCAGGTCGATGCCGTCGATGATGTCCAGCGGGTCCAGGACGTTGCCCTTGGACTTGGACATCTTCTGGCCCTGGCCATCACGTACCAGGCCGTGCACATACACGGTCTTGAACGGTACTTGCGGCGTGCCGTCTTCGTTCTTCACCAAGTGCATGGTGAGCATGATCATCCGGGCAACCCAGAAGAAAATGATATCGAAACCGGTAACCAGCACGTCGGTGGAGTGGAATTTCTTCAGGAACTCGGTCTGCTGTGGCCAGCCCAGGGTCGAGAAGGTCCACAGGCCCGAGCTGAACCAGGTGTCGAGTACGTCGTTGTCCTGTTGCAGGGCGATGTCCGCGCCGAGGTTGTGCTTGGCACGCACTTCGGCTTCATCGCGACCTACATAGACCTTGCCCGACTCGTCGTACCAGGCCGGAATGCGGTGGCCCCACCACAGTTGACGGCTGATGCACCAATCCTGGATGTCACGCATCCACGAGAAGTACATGTTTTCGTACTGTTTAGGCACGAACTGGATGCGGCCGTCTTCCACGGCAGCAATCGCAGGCTCGGCCAATGGTTTGGTGGACACGTACCACTGGTCGGTCAGCCACGGCTCGATTACGGTGCCGGAACGGTCGCCCTTCGGCACTTTGAGGCCGTGGTCGTCAACGCTCACCAGCAAGCCGGCAGCGTCAAAGGCGGCCACGATCTGCTTGCGCGCTTCGAAACGGTCGAGGCCGGCGTATTCGGCCGGGATCTTGCCGTCGATGCTGTCGTTCAGCGTGCCGTCCAGGTTGAACACCTGGCAGGCCGGCAATACGGCGGCGTTTTTGTCGAAGATGTTCAACAGCGGCAGGTTGTGGCGCTTGCCGACTTCGTAGTCGTTGAAATCGTGGGCCGGGGTGATTTTCACGCAGCCGGTGCCAAATTCAGGGTCGCAGTAGTCGTCCGCGATGATCGGGATACGACGGCCGACCAATGGCAGCTCGACGAATTTGCCGATCAGCGCCTGGTAACGCTCGTCGTTCGGGTTAACGGCAACGGCGGCGTCGCCGAGCATGGTTTCCGGACGCGTGGTGGCGACGATCAGGTAGTCGTTGCCCTCGGCGGTCTTGGCGCCATCGGCCAGTGGGTACTTGAGGTTCCACAGGAAGCCTTTCTCGTCATGGTTTTCCACTTCGAGGTCGGAAATTGCCGTGTGCAACTTGGTGTCCCAGTTGACGAGGCGCTTGCCGCGGTAGATCAGGCCGTCTTCATGCAGGCGCACGAAGGCTTCTTTCACCGATTCCGACAGGCCGTCGTCCATGGTGAAGCGCTCGCGGCTCCAGTCCACAGACGAACCCAGGCGACGGATCTGACGGCTGATATTGCCGCCGGATTGGTCTTTCCATTCCCAGATTTTTTCCAGGAATTTCTCCCGGCCCAAGTCGTGACGGTTCTGGCCGGTGGCTTCGAGCTGGCGTTCCACCAGCATCTGCGTGGCGATACCGGCGTGGTCGGTACCCGGTTGCCACAGGGTGTTACGGCCCTGCATGCGGCGGAAACGGATCAACGCATCCATGATCGCATTGTTGAAGCCATGGCCCATGTGCAGGCTGCCAGTGACGTTCGGTGGCGGAATCATGATGGTGTAGGACTCGCCGGCACCTTGCGGGGCGAAATAGTTCTCGGACTCCCAGGTGTTGTACCAGGAAGTTTCAATGGCGTGCGGCTGGTAGGTCTTATCCATGCGCGGCGGGACCCTAGTTGGCATTTATTCAGGAAAGCCGACAAGTATAACGGGGGATAAGGCGCAGGGCGAGGCGAAGACGGGCTAGAGATGTACGTTGAGCAAATGTGGGCGCAGGCAAGCCAGCTCCCACAGGGATCTATGCAGGGCTCAGGACTGGTATTGGCTTAATAGCCGCTCCATCCGCGCATCCATCCGCCGTTTGATCTCGGCTTCAATATGCGGCGCAAAGTCGTCGATCACATCCTGCATGATCAGTTGCGCGGCGGCGCGCAGTTCGTTGTCCAGGTGCAGCAGCAACGCATCGGGGGCTTTTTCAGCGGAGGGTGCCGGTTCTGCAGCAGGTGCCGGCGCGACAGGCTCAGGTGCGGCAGGTTTGCCACCGACCATGTCGAACAACAGTGGAATCTGTACCTCGCTCTCGACCGAGTTGGTCAGCAGCGGCGGTTGCAACTCATCATCACCGAGCAATTGACGGATCGACTCCAGGTCGTCCAGCAAGTGGTCGTCTTTTTTCAGCGGGTTTGGAGTGTCCATCGTGTGCTCAAAGTCGTTGTAGCCGGTGATCTTGCAAAGGATAGCCCTGTTCGCGGTAGAAACGGAAACTCTCCCGCGCAGCCTGACGAATAGCCGGGTCTTCGACCACCACTTCCGCCACGCGGGCAAACGCCTTGGCAAAGGCCGGTACTTTCACGTCGAGGTTAACCAGCAAGTCATGATGATCGCCGCAGCTGTCGCCCAAGCCCAGCACAATCAGGCCTTCGGGTTCGGACTCGGCGGGGCCGTGGGGCACGAAGCTTTCGCCCTTGAAGCGCCACAGACGAGCGTCAAGGTCTTCACGCTGAGCGGCATCGCTGCAATGCAGATAGATGCGGTGGCCCATGCGCCAGGCTTTTTCGGTGAGTTTGCAGGCAAAGTCCAGGCGCGCGGAGGGATCGGCGCTCGGCAATATATAGAAGTCGACTTGGGTCATTGCGGTTCCTGAGACCGGGGCGCCATGCAGGCCACCCCGGAATCTTCAGTTTCAGGCTTTGGCGCGATCCAGCAGGTACTGGGTCAACAGAGGAACCGGACGGCCACTGGCGCCCTTATCCTTGCCGCCACTGGTCCAGGCCGTACCGGCGATGTCCAGGTGCGCCCAGTTGAAGTTCTTGGCGAAGCGCGACAGGAAGCAGGCAGCGGTGATGGTGCCGGCTTTAGGGCCGCCGATGTTGGCGATGTCGGCGAACGGGCTGTCCAGTTGTTCCTGGTACTCGTCGAACAGCGGCAGTTGCCAGGCCCGGTCGTCGGCAGCCTTGCCGGCGCTGAGCAGTTGCTCGATCAGCTCGTCGTTGTTACCCAGCAGGCCCGAAGTGTGAGCGCCCAGGGCGACTACGCAGGCGCCGGTCAGTGTCGCAATGTCGATCACGGCCTGTGGCTTGAAGCGTTCGGCGTAGGTGAGGGCATCGCACAGCACCAGACGGCCTTCGGCGTCGGTGTTGAGGATCTCGACAGTCTGGCCGCTCATGGTGGTGACGATGTCACCCGGGCGTGCAGCACCACCGCTCGGCATGTTCTCGGCGCAGGCCAGGATGCACACCAGGTTAATCGGCAGCTTGAGCTCCAGCACGGCACGCAGGGTGCCGAACACGCTGGCGGCGCCGCCCATGTCGTACTTCATTTCGTCCATGCCGGCGCCCGGCTTGAGGCTGATGCCGCCGGTGTCGAAGGTGATGCCTTTGCCCACCAGCGCGTAAGGCTTCTCGGACTTCTTGCCGCCGTTGTATTGCATCACGATCAGGCGTGGCGGCTGGTCGCTGCCCTGGCCCACGGCATAGAACGAGCCCATGCCCAGTTCCTTGATCTTCTTCTCGTCCAGCACTTCAACCTTCAGGCCCTTGAACTCTTTGCCCAGCGCCTTGGCTTGTTCGCCCAGGTAGGTAGGGTGGCAGATGTTCGGCGGCAGGTTGCCCAGGTCGCGTGTAAACGACATGCCGTTGGCGATGGCGGTGGCGTGGGTGACGGCGCGCTCGACTTCAGCCTGGGCGGCCTTGATGGTCAGCAGGGTGATTTTCTTGATGGCGCGCGGTTCGGCCTTCTGGCTCTTGAACTGGTCGAAGACGTAACCGCCGTCCACCAGGCTTTCGGCCAGCAGGCGGGTCTTGCCGTAGCTGTCGCGGCCTTTTACAACGATTTCGTCGAGGGCCAGTGCCGCATCGGTACCGCCCAGGCCTTTAAGGGTGGCGAGGATACCGCTGATGATCTTGCGGAACGGGCGGTCGCCCAGTTCGGCGTCCTTGCCCACGCCCACCAGCAGAACGCGGTCGGCTTTAAGGTTGGGCAGGCTTTGCAGCAGCAGGCTTTGGCCGACTTTGCCGGCCAGGTCGCCGCGCTTGAGGACCGCGCTGATGGCGCCGCCGCTCAGTTCGTCCAGTTGCTTGGCGGCGACGCCGAGCTTGCGCCCTTCGCCGACGGCGACCACGAGGGTGGCGGTTTTCAACGTTTCGGGGCTAACGCTTTTTACAACCAATTCCATTTTCGGGTCCCTTATTTAAGGTCTGTGAGCCTGGCGTCTGTACGCAGGCTTTGATGCTCGGCAGCTTTGTAAACCGCCTGCGACAAAGGCCGCAGTTTGAACCTCGCCAGAGCAGCCTGACAACCCTTGCAGCACGCTTTGTGCACGCGCATGAGCAAGCACCGTGACAGGCGAGTCCAATCACAGGATAATGCGCAATCTTTTTAGCCGGCCCGTGCATGCGGGTCGACTCGGTATGCTTGCTTGTTTGGCCGCCTTAGCCTGACAACCCTGGAGTGTCTGGTTTGATCGTCTTCCGTTATCTGTCCCGCGAAGTCCTGCTGACCCTGAGTGCCGTGAGTGCGGTATTGCTGGTCATCACCATGAGTGGTCGTTTCGTCAAATTCCTCGCCCAGGCGGCCTCGGGCGCCCTGGATCCGGGCTCGTTGTTCCTGATCATGGGCTTTCGCCTGCCGGGTTTCCTGCAGTTGATCCTGCCCCTTGGCCTGTTTCTCGGCATTTTGCTGGCCTATGGCCGGCTTTACCTTGAAAGCGAAATGACCGTGCTCTCGGCCACCGGCATGAGCCAGCAGCGTCTGCTGGCCATGACCATGGTGCCGGCCACCGGCGTTGCGCTGGTGGTGGCCTGGTTGAGCATGAGCCTGGCGCCCCAGGGGGCCATGCAGTTCCAGCTGCTGCTGAACAAGCAGGACGCGATGACCGAGTTCGATACCCTCGAGCCCGGGCGCTTCCAGGCGCTCAACGATGGCACGCGGGTCACCTATACCGAAACCATGACCGACGATCGCTCTAACCTGGGCGGTGTGTTCATCTCGCAGAAAAACCTCGGCCTGAACCAGAAAGACCGAGGTATTTCGATTCTGGTAGCCAACAGCGGCCGCCAGGAAATACGCGCTGACGGCAACCGCTACCTGATCCTGGAAAACGGCTATCGCTACGACGGCAGCCCTGGGCTGGCGGAATATCGCGCGGTCAAATACGACACTTATGGCGTAATGCTGGCCAAACCGGACATCAGTGAAGAGGTCACCGACCGCGATGCACTGCCGACGCTATCGCTGATCGGTAATCCCGACCTGCGCTCCGTTGCCGAGCTGCAATGGCGAGTCTCGCTGCCGCTGCTGGTGTTCATCGTGACGTTGATGGCCGTGCCGCTGTCGCGGGTCAACCCGCGCCAGGGCCGCTTCCTCAAGCTGTTGCCGGCGATCCTGCTGTACATGGCTTACCTGACCATCCTGATTTCTGCCCGTGGCTCCCTGGAGAAGGGCAAGCTGTCGCCAGCCCTGGGCCTGTGGTGGGTGCACGGGATCTTCCTGGCGATCGGCCTGGGGCTGCTCTACTGGGAACCTATCCGTTTGAAAATGAAGAGCCGTCGTGGCCTGAAGGAGTTGGCTCGTGGCTAAGCTCGACCGCTACATTGGTAGCAGCGTACTGATCGCCATCCTGGCGGTATTGGGCATCATCCTTGGCCTGGCTTGCCTGTTTGCCTTTATTGATGAAGTGAGCAACGTCACCGACACCTATACGGTCACCAACGTACTGAGCTACGTGGCGCTGACCGCACCGCGTCGTCTCTACGACATGATGCCGATGGCGGCGCTGATCGGTTGCCTGATCGGCCTGGGTAGCCTGGCCAGCAGCAGCGAACTGACCATCATGCGAGCGGCGGGCGTTTCCATCGGCCGCATCGTCTGGGCGGTCATGAAACCCATGCTGTTGCTGATGGCGTGCAGTGTGTTGATCGGTGAGTACGTAGCGCCACCGACCGAAGCCACAGCCCAGGCCAATCGTGCCCTGGCCCAGGGTTCGGGGGATGCGCAGAGCGCCAGGCACGCGCCTGTGGCACCGCCAGGGTGATGAGTTTATCCACATCAACGCCGTGCAGCCGGGCGGTTTGTTGGTGGGGGTGACGCGTTATACGTTCGATAAAGAGCGGCATATGCTGAGCTCCAGTTTCTCCAGGCGTGCGCAGTACGACGAGGGGAAATGGGAGCTGTACGATGTCACCACGACGTACTTCCGTAATGTGGGGCAGGGCACCAAGGCCTACACCGAAGTGATCAATGTGCCGTCCGAACAGTGGGACATTGCCCTGAAGCCGGAACTGCTCAATACCGTGGTCATGATCCCGGAAAGCCTGCCGATCTCCGGTTTGTGGAGTTATATCCACTACCTCAAGGATCAGGGCCTGAACAACGGCCGTTACTGGTTGGCATTTTGGGTCAAGGTGTTGCAGCCGCTGGTCACCGCCGCACTGGTGTTGATGGCTATTTCGTTCATCTTCGGTCCGCTGCGTTCGGTAACGCTCGGCCAGCGGGTGTTTACCGGCGTGCTGGTGGGCTTTACCTTCCGCATCGCCCAGGACCTGCTTGGGCCGTCGAGCCTGGTATTCGGTTTCTCGCCGCTGTTTGCGGTGCTGGTGCCGACGGCTATTTGTGCCGTGGCCGGGTTCTGGTTGTTGCGCCGGGCCGGTTGATACCGCGCTTATACACAAAAAATGCCCCGCTCCTATGAGCGGGGCATTTTTGTTCTGGTCAGCAAAGATGACGCCCGGCCCGAGCATCAGGTACAATTCCCGGCTATTTTTCAGCGGGCAATCTGCCTGCAGCCTTTTTGAGTGTTGATCCGTGAGTGATTTGAGTCATATCCGCAATTTCTCCATCATCGCCCACATTGACCATGGTAAGTCGACGCTGGCCGATCGATTCATCCAGATGTGCGGCGGCCTTGCCGAGCGTGAAATGGAAGCCCAGGTACTGGACTCCATGGACCTCGAGCGCGAGCGCGGCATCACCATCAAGGCCCACAGCGTTACCCTGTACTACACCGCAAAAGACGGTATCAAGTACCAGCTGAACTTCATTGACACCCCCGGCCACGTTGACTTCACCTACGAAGTCAGCCGTTCGCTGGCGGCCTGTGAAGGTGCCTTGCTGGTGGTCGATGCCGGCCAGGGCGTTGAAGCCCAGTCCGTGGCCAACTGCTACACCGCGATCGAGCAGGGCCTTGAGGTCATGCCGGTACTGAACAAGATCGACCTGCCCCAGGCCGATCCTGACCGCGTTAAAGAAGAAATCGAAAAAATCATCGGCATTGACGCCACCGACGCCGTCGAGTGCAGCGCCAAGACCGGCCTGGGCGTTGACGAAGTGCTCGAGCGCCTGGTCAAGACCATTCCTGCGCCTACCGGCAACTACGAAGATCCGCTGCAAGCGTTGATCATCGACTCTTGGTTCGACAACTACCTGGGCGTTGTTTCCCTGGTACGCGTGCGCCACGGCCGTGTGAAAAAGGGCGACAAGATCCTGGTCAAATCCACCGGCAAGATCCACCTGGTGGACAGCGTCGGTGTGTTCAACCCGAAACACACTGCTACCACCGACCTCAAGGCCGGTGAAGTGGGCTTCATCATCGCCGGTATCAAGGACATTCACGGTGCGCCGGTGGGTGACACCCTGACCTTGAGCTCCACCCCTGACGTCGACGTGCTGCCGGGCTTCAAACGCATCCAGCCACAGGTTTACGCCGGCCTGTTCCCGGTCAGCTCCGACGACTTCGAAGATTTCCGCGAAGCGCTGCAGAAGCTCACCCTCAACGACTCGTCGTTGCAGTACACCCCGGAAAGCTCCGACGCCCTAGGCTTCGGCTTCCGCTGCGGGTTCCTGGGCATGTTGCACATGGAGATCATTCAGGAGCGCCTCGAGCGCGAATACGACCTTGACCTGATCACCACGGCGCCAACGGTTATTTTTGAGCTGGCGCTGAAAACCGGTGAAACGATTTACGTCGACAACCCGTCCAAGCTTCCGGATCTGTCCTCCATCGAAGACATGCGCGAGCCGATCGTGCGGGCCAATATCCTGGTTCCGCAGGAGCACTTGGGCAACGTTATTACCCTGTGTATCGAAAAACGTGGCGTGCAGCACGACATGTTGTTCCTCGGTACCCAGGTGCAGGTGACCTACGATTTGCCGATGAACGAAGTGGTTCTGGACTTCTTCGACCGTCTCAAATCCACCAGTCGCGGCTATGCTTCGCTGGATTACCATTTCGACCGTTACCAATCGGCTAATCTGGTGAAACTGGATGTGCTGATCAACGGCGACAAGGTGGATGCACTGGCACTGATCGTGCACAAGGACAACGCGCACTACAAAGGTCGCCAGTTGACCGAAAAGATGAAAGAACTGATTCCGCGCCAGATGTTCGATGTCGCGATCCAGGCCGCCATTGGCGGGCAGATCATTGCACGGACCTCCGTCAAGGCACTCAGAAAGAACGTACTGGCCAAATGCTACGGCGGTGACGTAAGCCGTAAGCGCAAGCTGCTTGAGAAGCAAAAGGCCGGTAAAAAACGCATGAAGCAAGTGGGCAACGTGGAAATTCCACAAGAAGCCTTCCTTGCAGTGCTCAGGTTGGATAGTTAGGTCCTATGTCACTAAATTTCCCGCTGTTGCTGGTCATCGCCGTTGCCGTTTGCGGACTCCTGGCGTTGCTCGATCTGGTGTTCTTCGCCCCGCGTCGGCGGGCGGCGATCGCCTCGTATCAGGGCAGCGTCAGCCAGCCCGATGCGGTGGCGATCGAGAAACTGAACAAAGAGCCTTTGCTGGTTGAATACGGCAAGTCGTTCTTCCCGGTGTTGTTCATCGTGCTGGTGCTGCGTTCGTTCCTGGTGGAGCCGTTTCAGATCCCTTCGGGCTCGATGAAACCCACCCTGGACGTGGGCGACTTCATCCTGGTGAACAAGTTTTCCTACGGGATCCGCCTGCCGGTGCTCGACAAGAAGGTCATCCCGGTCGGTGATCCGCAGCGCGGCGATGTGATGGTGTTCCGCTACCCAAGCGACCCGAACGTCAACTACATCAAGCGTGTCGTCGGCCTGCCGGGCGATGTGATTCGCTACACCAGCGACAAGCGCCTGTTCGTCAACGGTGAGTCGGTAGCCGAGAAGTTGATCGGCACCGAGCCGAACACCCTGGGCAGCGCTGAGCTGTATCAGGAAAAACTCGGCGCGGTCGAGCACCAGATCCGCAAGGAAATGAGTCGATACCGCTCGCCGCCAGACACCGAATGGAAAGTGCCGGCCGGGCACTACTTCATGATGGGCGACAACCGCGACAACTCCAACGACAGCCGGTATTGGGATGACCCTAATATTCCCAAGGACCTGCTGGGCATGGTTCCCGACGAGAACATTGTCGGCAAGGCCTTTGCGGTCTGGATGAGCTGGCCGGAGCCCAAGCTCAGCCACCTGCCGAACTTCTCGCGGGTCGGGCTGATCAAGTAATACAGGCGGCGCTGTGAACACAGCGCCGAATGCTTTTCTGGGGTTGGGACAATCAATGGCCCAACCCCTTGCTGTACCAATCAGGATTTGAATTTGAACACTGCGTCAATCGTCGATGGCCGCCGGTGCCACCAAACAGATATGGGTAAACCGTGAGCGTTTCTCTAAGCCGTCTCGAGCGCCAGCTCGGCTACACCTTCAAGGATCAGGAATTGATGGTCCTTGCCCTCACACACCGCAGCTTTGCAGGGCGCAATAACGAGCGCCTGGAATTCCTCGGTGATGCCATCCTCAACTTTGCCGCCGGTGAGGCGCTGTTCGAGCGTTTCCCGCAAGCGCGCGAAGGCCAGCTGTCACGCCTGCGTGCACGCCTGGTCAAAGGCGAGACACTGGCCGTGCTGGCCCGTGGTTTCGGCCTGGGCGAGTACCTGCGCCTGGGTTCCGGCGAACTGAAAAGCGGCGGTTTCCGTCGCGAGTCGATCCTGGCCGATGCCCTCGAAGCGTTGATCGGTGCGATCTACCTTGATGCAGGCATGGAGACCGCCAAAGAGCGCGTAGTCGCCTGGCTGGCGTCGGAGATCGAGAGCCTGACGCTGGTCGACACCAACAAAGATCCCAAGACCCGCCTGCAGGAGTACCTGCAGTCGCGTGGTTGTGAACTGCCACGCTACGAAGTGGTGGATATCCAGGGTGAGCCGCATTGCCGCGTGTTTTTCGTGGAATGTGAAATCACCTTATTGAATGAAAAAAGCCGAGGTCAGGGTGTGAGCCGTCGTATTGCCGAACAGGTAGCGGCCGCTGCAGCACTGATTGCCCTGGGCGTGGAGAATGGCCATGACTGATTCAACCGCAACACGCTGTGGCTATGTTGCCATCGTCGGCCGCCCGAACGTGGGCAAGTCCACGCTGCTGAACCACATCCTCGGCCAGAAGCTGGCGATTACCTCGCGCAAGCCGCAGACCACCCGCCACAACATGCTGGGCATCAAGACCGAAGGCACCGTGCAAGCGGTCTACGTCGACACCCCAGGCATGCACAAAGGTGGCGAGAAGGCGCTGAACCGCTACATGAACAAAACCGCTTCGGCGGCGTTGAAAGACGTCGACGTGGTGATCTTCGTGGTCGACCGCACCAAGTGGACCGACGAAGACCAGATGGTTCTGGAACGTGTGCAGTACGTCACCGGCCCGTTGATCGTCGCGCTGAACAAGACCGACCGCATCGAAGACAAAGCCGAGCTGATGCCGCACCTGAGCTGGCTCCAGGAACAACTGCCGAACGCCCAGATCATGCCGATTTCGGCCCAGCACGGCCACAACCTGGACGCCCTGGAACGCGTGATCGCCGAGCACCTGCCGGAGAACGAGCACTTCTTCCCGGAAGACCAGATCACCGACCGCAGCAGCCGCTTCCTGGCTGCCGAACTGGTACGTGAGAAAATCATGCGCCAGATGGGCGCCGAGCTGCCGTACCAGATCACCGTCGAAATCGAAGAGTTCAAGCAGCAGGGCAAAACCCTGCATATCCATGCGTTGATTCTCGTTGAACGTGACGGCCAGAAGAAAATCATCATTGGCGACAAGGGCGAGCGCATCAAGCGCATCGGCACCGAAGCGCGCAAGGACATGGAATTGCTGTTTGATTCCAAGATCATGCTTAACCTGTGGGTGAAGGTTAAAGGTGGTTGGTCCGATGATGAGCGCGCGCTGCGCTCCCTGGGCTACGGCGACCTGTAACCCTTCGCCTGATGGCGGACGGGCGTTTTGTGGCGAGGGAGCTTGCTCCCGCTGGGCCGCGAAGCGGCCCCAACAAGGCCGGCGAGTTTTTTCAGCTATAACTCGATGGCTGGTATAGGGGCTGCTTCGCAGCCCAGCGGGAGCAAGCTCCCTCGCCACAAAAGCGCTCTCCTTCTTTAGAGATTCCCCGTCTCATGTCCCAAACCCCACCTCCCAGCCAACTTGCCTACGTCCTGCACAGCCGCGCCTATCGCGAGACCAGCGCTTTGGTGGATTTCCTCACGCCCCAAGGCCGCTTGCGCGCGGTGTTGCGCAGTGCGCGGGGCAAGGCGGGTACGCTGGCACGTCCGTTTGTGGCGCTGGACGTGGAGTTTCGTGGCAAGGGTGAGTTGAAAAACGTCGGTCGCCTGGAAAGTGTCGGCAACTCGGCCTGGCTCAATGGCGAAGCGCTGTTCAGCGGGCTTTACCTTAATGAGCTGCTGATCCGCCTGCTGCCCGCCGAAGACCCACACCCCGCAGTCTTCGATCACTATGCCGCCACGCTTTTGGCCTTGGCCGAAGGGCGCCCGCTGGAGCCGCTGCTGCGCGCCTTCGAATGGCGGCTGCTCGATGACTTGGGCTACGGCTTCGAACTGAGCAATGACCTGCACGGCGATCCCATCGCCGCCGACGGCATGTACCGCCTGCAAGTCGACGCCGGGCTTGAGCGCGTGTACCTGCTGCAACCGGGCCTGTTCCAGGGCACCGAACTGTTGGCCATGAGCGAAGCGGACTGGACGGCGCCAGGCGCCTTGTCCGCGGCCAAACGCTTGATGCGCCAGGCGCTGGCCGTGCATCTGGGCGGGCGCCCGCTGGTCAGTCGCGAGTTGTTTCGAAAGCCCTGACAACCCCGTGTATGCTGTGCAGCGTTTCTTTCCCTTTTCAGGAGCGCTTCCGTGACCACCAGCAATCGCATTCTTCTTGGCGTCAACATCGACCACGTCGCCACCCTGCGCCAGGCCCGGGGCACCCGTTACCCCGACCCGGTCAAGGCCGCGCTGGACGCCGAAGAAGCGGGCGCCGATGGCATCACCGTGCACCTGCGCGAAGACCGCCGTCACATTCAGGAGCGCGATGTACTGGTGCTCAAGGACGTGCTGCAAACCCGCATGAACTTCGAGATGGGCGTCACCGAAGAAATGATGGCGTTCGCCGAGCGCATCCGCCCGGCGCACATCTGCCTGGTGCCGGAAACCCGTCAGGAACTCACCACCGAAGGCGGCCTCGACGTGGCCGGCCAGGAAGCGCGGATCAAGGCGGCGGTCGAGCGCCTGTCTAAGATCGGCAGCGAAGTGTCGCTGTTCATCGACGCCGACGAGCGCCAGATCGAAGCCTCGCGTCGCGTTGGCGCGCCGGCGATCGAACTGCACACCGGCCGTTACGCCGATGCCACCACGCCCACCGAAGTGGCCGAGGAACTGCAGCGCATCATTGACGGCGTCAAGTTCGGCCTCAGTGAAGGCCTGATCGTCAACGCCGGCCATGGCCTGCACTACCACAATGTCGAGGCCGTGGCCGCGATCAAGGGCATCAACGAGCTGAACATCGGCCACGCGCTGGTGGCGCATGCGCTGTTCGTCGGTTTCAAAGGCGCGGTTGCCGAGATGAAAGCCCTGATTCTGGCGGCTGCCAAGCACTGATCAGACACAAGATATTTCCTGTGTGTGCGGGCTTGTGTGGGAGCGGGCTTGCTCGCGAATACGGTGGGTCAGCCGATACATGTGCTGACTGGCACACCGCATTCGCGAGCAAGCCCGCTCCCACATTGGCCCATTCTCATCTTTAGATCCCTGGCGTTTTCGCCATGCGGCAATGCGAAGCCTTACTGTTTAGCCGATGCAGGTGTATCGTATCTGCCCTTTGCGGGCCCCTGGCCTGCGGCCGATACGTGAGGTTGTTGTGTCCCGATCCTTTTCCCGTCGACAAATCCTGGGTGGCCTGGCAGGCCTGGCCGTCGTGGGCGTCGGTGCCGGGGGCGCCTATCGCTACTGGCTGGGGAAAGTCGCCGAGGCGCAAGCGGGTCACGATTACGAACTGATCGCCGCACCGTTGGACGTGGAGCTGGTGCCCGGCCACAAGACCGAAGCCTGGGCGTTCGGCCCCTCGGCGCCGGGTACCGAGTTGCGGGTGCGCCAGGGCGAGTGGCTGCGGGTGCGTTTTATCAACCACCTGCCGGTCGCCACCACCATCCACTGGCACGGCATTCGCCTGCCGCTGGAAATGGACGGCGTGCCCTACGTCTCACAACTGCCGGTACTGCCCGGTGAATATTTCGACTACAAATTCCGCGTGCCCGATGCCGGCAGCTACTGGTATCACCCGCACGTGAACAGCAGCGAAGAACTCGGCCGTGGCCTGGTCGGCCCGTTGATTGTCGAAGAGCGCGAGCCCACCGGTTTCAAGCACGAATGCACCTTGAGCCTGAAAAGCTGGCACGTGGACGAAGAGGGCGCATTCGTCGCCTTCAGCGTGCCCCGTGAAGCCGCGCGTGGTGGCACGGCCGGGCGATTGTCGACCATCAATGGCGTGCCCCAGGCGGTGATTGACCTGCCAGCCGGGCAGATCACTCGTGTGCGCTTGCTCAACCTCGACAACACCCTGACGTATCGCCTCAATATCCCCGACGTTGAAGCGCAGATCTACGCACTGGACGGCAACCCTATCGAGCCGCGCCCCTTGGGCAAGGAATACTGGCTAGGCCCGGGCATGCGCATTTGCCTGGCGATCAAGGCACCGCCCGCCGGTGAAGAACTCTCCATCCGCAATGGCCCGGTGCGCCTGGGCACTTTCCGTTCAGTCGCCAATACCGACGCGCCGAGCGAATGGCCGCCAGTGCTGCCTGCCAACCCGATTGCCGAGCCGGACCTGGCCAATGCCGAGAAACTCAACTTCAATTTCGAGTGGGTCGGCAGCGTGTCGGTGGATGACGGCAAACCGCCGAGCCTGTGGCAGATCAATGGCAAGGCCTGGGACATCACCGACAAGACCTGCGCCGACCGCCCGATTGCCAAGCTTGAAAAGGGCAAGAGCTATATTTTTGAATTGAAGAACATGACCCAGTACCAGCACCCGATTCACCTGCACGGCATGAGTTTCAAGGTGATCGCCTCGAACCGCCACAAGGTCATCCCGTATTTCACCGACACCTACCTGCTCGGCAAAAACGAGCGTGCGCGCGTGGCGTTAGTGGCCGATAACCCAGGCGTGTGGATGTTTCACTGCCACGTGATCGACCATATGGAAACCGGCCTGATGGCCGCCATCGAGGTGGCGTGATGCGCCAGATTCGCCCCGCGGCGATTATCGACCGCAGCCGTGACCAGCACTTTATGCGTGAAGCCCTGGCCCTTGCCGCCCAAGGCGCTGAATTGGGCGAAGTGCCCGTGGGCGCGGTGCTGGTGCAGGACGGTGAAATCATCGGCCGTGGCTTTAACTGCCCCATCAGTGGCAACGACCCCAGCGCCCATGCCGAAATGGTCGCCATCCGCGCCGCCGCACAGGCGATCAGTAACTATCGGCTGGTGGGCAGCACGCTGTATGTGACGCTGGAACCGTGCAGCATGTGCGCTGGTTTGATTGTGCATTCGCGCATTGCACGGGTGGTGTATGGCGCGCTGGAGCCCAAGGCCGGGATTGTGCAAAGCCAGGGGCAGTTTTTTACCCAGGGCTTTTTGAATCACCGGGTGCTGTATGAAGGCGGGGTGTTGGCCGAGGAATGCGGCACGGTACTGAGTGAGTTCTTCAAGGCCCGCAGAGCAAAGCCCACACTCTAAAGAACACCGAGGAGCCAGCTCCCACATGTTGATCCCCATTTAGTCAGGGAAATCAGTGTTTATTTCTTGGCGATAATCACCGCCCGCATCGGCGCCGGCAGCCCTTCAATGGTCTTGCTGTGATCATCCGGGTCCAAAAAATCACTCAGCGACTGATACTTCATCCACTCGGTGCCACGCTGTTCCTCAACCGTGGTCACGCTCACATCCACGCAACGCACATCGCTGAAGCCTGCGCGGCGCAGCCACAACATCAGCGCCGGCACCGACGGCAGGAACCACACGTTGCGCATCTGTGCGTAGCGGTCTTCCGGCACCAGCACTTGCTGCTGATCGCCGTCCACGACCAGGGTTTCCAGCACCAACTCGCCGCCTTTGACCAGGGTGTCCTTGAGCGCCAGCAGATGTTCGATCGGCGAACGGCGGTGATAAAACACGCCCATGGAAAACACCGTATCGAAGCCTTCCAGGTTCGACGGCAGGTCTTCAAACGGGAACGGCAAGTGCCAGGCCTTCGGCTCGGACAAGTAGCGCTGTACCGCCTGGAACTGGCAGAAAAACAGCCAGTTCGGGTCCACGCCAATCACGCTGTCGGCGCCCGCGCCGAGCATGCGCCACATGTAATACCCGTTGCCGCAGCCCACATCGAGGATGCGCTTGCCCTTCAAATCCAGGTGCGGCGCCACCCGTGACCACTTCCAGTCCGAACGCCATTCAGTGTCCACATGCACGCCGAACAGGTTGAACGGGCCTTTGCGCCACGGGCTCAGGCCCATCAGCGCGGTGTGCATTTGCGCGCGGGTAGCGTCGTCGCAATCGGTATCCAGCGTCAGGCCATTGAATAAATCGACGTCGCTGGGCTGGATCTGCGGCAGTGCGTCCAGCGCACTCTGCCAGCGCTCCAGGTCGCCATGACCCTTTTCCATCTTGCTGTCGAGCTGCGCTTGCAGGCCCTGGGCCCACACGGCCAGAGGAGTGCCGACCAAATGGCGGGCGAGGGGGGACAAATCAATCATGGCAAGGCAATCAACGAGGCAAAGTTAAGACACTGGAACCACGGCACGACTTTCGAGAACCCGGCCGCCAGCAAGCGTTCGCGGTGTTCTTCGAGGCTGTCGGGCTTCATGACGTTTTCGATGGCGCTGCGCTTCTGGGCAATTTCCAGTTCGCTGTAGCCGTTGGCGCGTTTGAACGCGATATGCAGGTCGGTGAGCAGCGCGTGTTCTTCGGGATCGTTGAAACGCAGCTTTTCCGAGAGGATCAACGCACCGCCCGGCAGCAGTGACTGGCGGATACGCCCGAGCAACGCCAGGCGTTGGTCGGGCGCGATAAATTGCAGGGTGAAGTTCAACGCCACCACCGAAGCAGGCTGGAATTGCAGCGCGAGAATGTCGCCCTCGACCACCTCAACCGGCAGCAACTCCTGGAACATCGAGTCTTGCCCGTTGAGGTATTCGCGGCAACGCTCGACCATCGCTGCGGAGTTATCCACCGCAATCACTCTGCAGCCGTCGGTACGCACATGGCGACGCAAGGCTTGGGTCACTGCGCCAAGGGACGAACCGAGGTCGTAGAGCACGCTGCCCGGCTGGGCAAATTGCGCCGCCAGCACGCCGAGGTTCTCGACGATGGTCGGGTAGCCCGGCACCGAGCGCTTGATCATGTCCGGGAACACCCGCACCACGTCCTCGTTAAAGGCGAAGTCCGGCACCTGGGGCAGGGGCTGGGCGAATAGGCGATCGGGTTCTTTGCTCACGGTTGTTCCGGCGACGAGGGGGAAAGGCCGGCATTTTAGCCAAGTTGGCCCTCGTGTGCGCGGGTTGTCTGATGGAAAGCCGAGGCCGTGATGCCCCACTGGCCGAGCCAGTAGGTGATGATCAGCAAATACGGCGCCGCATCGAAGGCCAGCACAAACCGATTGATGCCGATCAGCGTGTCGGAAAACACAAACGACACCGCCCCCGCTGCCGCCAGCCAGGCCGAGCGTTTCGGCACCTCACTGCCCAACCGCGCCAGTGCGCGCCAGAGCATGGCACTGATCACCAGCGCGTAAACCACCACGGGCACCAGCAAGTCGCCCAGGCCGTGGGAAATCAGGATGCTCAACAAAATCGCGCCGACCACCAGCGCCAATACCAAGGGCAACACCGCCAGGCGGCGGCAATCGCTGAAATACGCTTTCAAATACGCCAGGTGCGCAAACAGGAACGCGCCCAGGCCAAAGATAAACAGGTCGCCCGGCCAGGCGAGCAGCACATCGCCGACCAGGGAAAAAATCAACCCCAGGCTGATCCAGCGTCGATAGTCGGTGGGCGGCGCATCATGCAACCAGCCCAGCAGTGCCAGCACCGGCAGAGGTTTGACCAGCAGGCACAACAGGGTTGCGTGGGTGGTCAGACCATAGATAAAGGTGCCGGCGCCCATCAGCGCGAGGATCAGCCATGGCATATCAGTTCACCGTAATGGCGCAGTCGAAGGTTTCGGCAGGTTCGGCTTCCGGCTCCCAGGGCTGCTGGGACGTCAGGCGCAAACGGCCTTGGCCGGCTGCGAAGGCCTGGAAGCGCCACGTCGACTGGCCGCCGCCCCCGATCACACCGGATTCGCTGCTGCTGTAGACCTCTGGGCTCAATGCACGCAACACGCCGCCGGCGGAATCCTGGATGGCCCAGCGGTAGCCGGTGGTGGGGTTGCTCGGCAAGGTGAGGATCAGGTTTTGTCCGGTTTTAAGCTGGAGCGGGCAGGCGCTCTGGTTATCCACGCTGACGTTTTGCTTGGGGGCACTGGCGCATCCGGCCAGCAGGGCAAGGCTCAAGGGGAGAAACAGGCGGGCAGCGGTCATGGGGGCTCCGTTCATTCACGACGAAGGGCGAGCATAACCGAAGATGAGACAAGGTGTGACAAGCAGAAAGTGGTAGAAACCTTTGTGGCGAGGGAGCTTGCTCCCGCTGGGCCGCGAAGCGGCCCCGGCTTTTTTGGGACTGCTGCGCAGTCCAGCGGGAGCAAGCTCCCTCGCCACAGGGTTGGAGTGAATTTTTAGAAGAGCACTTTCGCCACATCCGCAAAACGCTTGGCAAAGTGCACGGTCATGCCTTCCTTCAGGTACTCCGGCAACTCCTCAAAGCTGCCACGGTTCGGCTCCGGCAAAATCAGCTCATGAATCTTCTGGCGCCGCGCCGCAATCACCTTCTCGCGCACCCCGCCAATCGGCAGCACATGCCCGGTCAAGGTCAGCTCGCCGGTCATGGCCACGCCTTTTTTCGGCGGTTGGTTGCGTGCCAGCGACAGCAACGCACTGGCCATGGTCACACCCGCGCTCGGGCCGTCTTTGGGTGTGGCGCCTTCCGGCACGTGCAGGTGCACGAAGGCTTCATCGAAGAACTTCGGATCGCCGCCAAACGACTTCAGGTTCGAGCTGATGTAGCTGTAGGCAATCTCGGCGGACTCTTTCATCACTTCACCCAACTGCCCGGTGAGTTTGAAGCCGCGATTGAGCGTATGAATGCGCGTCGCCTCAATTGGCAAGGTCGCGCCGCCCATGCTGGTCCAGGCCAGGCCAGTGATCACACCGGTGCCGGACAGCACTTGCTCGTTGCGGAACACCGGCATGCCCAATGAGCTTTCCAGGTCCTTGTTGCCGATCTTGATCACCGAGTCCGGCTCATCCAGCAACTTGACCACTGCCTTGCGCACCAGTTTGCCCAGCTGTTTCTCCAGCTGGCGCACCCCGGCTTCCCGCGCATAACCGTCGATCAAGGCACGCAGGGCGCCGTCGCTGATGGTCAGGCTGGTTTTCGCCACGCCGGCTTTTTCCAGCTGCTTGGGCCACAGGTGGCGTTTGGCGATGGCGACTTTTTCTTCGGTGATATAGCCCGACAGGCGAATCACTTCCATACGGTCCAGCAACGGGCCGGGGATCGAGTCCAGGGTGTTGGCGGTGCACACGAACAGCACTTTGGACAGGTCCAGGCGCAGGTCCAGGTAGTGGTCGAGGAATTCGACGTTCTGCTCCGGGTCCAGGGTTTCCAGCAGCGCCGACGCCGGGTCGCCCTGGAAGCTCTGGCCCATCTTGTCGATCTCGTCGAGCATGATCACCGGGTTCATCACTTCCACATCTTTAAGCGCCTGCACCAGCTTGCCCGGCAGGGCGCCGATGTAGGTGCGGCGATGGCCCTTGATTTCGGCCTCATCGCGCATGCCGCCGACACTGAAGCGGTAGAACGGCCGGCCCAGGGATTCGGCGATGGATTTACCCACGCTGGTCTTGCCCACGCCTGGCGGGCCGACCAGCAGTACGATGGAGCCGGCGACTTCGCCTTTATAGGCACCTACCGCCAGAAACTCGAGGATACGGCTCTTGATATCGTCAAGGCCGGCATGGTGCTTATCCAGCACCTTGCGTGCGTGTTTAAGGTCGAGTTTGTCCTCGCCATACACGCCCCACGGCACGGAAGTGGCCCAGTCCAGGTAGTTGCGCGTGACCGCGTATTCCGGCGAACCCGTTTCCAGGATCGACAGTTTGTTCATTTCTTCGCTGATGCGTTTCTGCGCCTGGGTCGGCAGCGTTTTGCCCACCAGCCGCTGTTCGAACTGTTCGACATCGGCGCTGCGGTCATCCTTGGTCAAGCCCAGCTCTTGCTGGATGACCTTGAGTTGTTCCTTGAGGAAGAACTCGCGCTGATGCTCACCGATCTTGCGGTTCACCTCGGCGGAAATCTCTTTTTGCAGGCGCGCAACTTCAACTTCCTTGCGCAGCATCGGCAGTACTTTTTCCATGCGCTTGAGCATGGGTACGCAGTCCAGCACTTCCTGCAACTCGTTACCGGTGGCCGAGGTCAACGCGGCGGCGAAGTCGGTGAGCGGCGACGGGTCGTTGGGGCTGAAGCGGTTGAGGTAGTTCTTCAACTCTTCGCTGTACAGCGGGTTGAGCGGCAGCAGTTCCTTGATCGCGTTGATCAGCGCCATGCCGTAGGCCTTGACCTCATCGGTCGGCTCGGTGGGCTGGTGCGGGTATTCGACTTCCACCAGGTACGGCGGGCGATGGTGCTTGAGCCAGGTCTTGATGCGCACGCGGGTCAGGCCCTGGGCGACAAATTGCAGCTTGCCGTTTTCGCGGCTGGCGTGGTGCACCTTCACCAGCGTGCCGTACAGCGGCAGGCTGGAGGTGTCGAAGTGGCGCGGGTCTTCGGGGGGCGTGTCCATGAAAAACAGCGCGAGCGAGTGGTGGTCGGATTTGCTCACCAGCTCCAGGGTTTCGGCCCACGGCTCTTCGTTGACGATAACCGGCAATACCTGCGCCGGGAAAAACGGCCGGTTGTGGATCGGGATGATATAGACCTTGTCCGGCAGGTTTTGCCCAGGCAGGGCCAGGCCGGTGTTGGACGAGGTTTCGTGTTCAGCATTTTCGGGGTCGGCGTAATCGTTCAGGTCGATGTCCGGGAATTCTTGCTGGTCGCTCATGGGGCACCTGCATAAGGAAGTATGCAGGTTAGATGGGGCGGGGTTGCGGTGGTTTCAATGGTGGGCGTGAGATAGCAACATATTGCATGAAATTTCCGCCAGCATCGCTGAACCCTGTGGGAGCTGGCTTGCCTGCGATAGCGGTGTATCAGCGACTGATAAGTTGACTGGCCCACCGCCATCGCAGGCAAGCCAGCTCCCACCTTTCAGATCGGGTGAAGTCAGCTGATTTTGTGCAGGTAGGCCGGCAGCGGCTGCTCCGGTAACACCGACAGCACCTTAAGGCGCTGCAACATGCGCTGCCGCGCCCGCTGCAAATGCTCGCGCAAATTCAGCGCCGCCGCATCAAATGCTCCATGCAGCAACAACTCCAGAATCAAGCGATGTTCGGCGAGCATGGCAGGATCTGCGCCGATCCCCAGTAAACGGTAAAAAATCCGACTGATGATCATCGGGCTCTGGCCCTGGCGGATCAGCGCGGCGATCTTGCGGTTTTGCAAACCCGCCAGGCAGCGTTGGTGCAAGTCTTCTTCGATCTGCTCGAGGGTTTCCAGGCTGCAGTGCGGGCTTTGCTGGGCGTCCAGTACGCGCTGCAACATCGCTTCGAGCAACTCACGGTCCAGGTTTGGCGCGCTCTGGCGCAGCGCCTCGGGTTCCAGGCAGGCGCGCAATTCGTAGTCTTCGGTGACTTCCCGCGCGGTCAATGGCCCGGCCAGCCACTGGGAGTAGGGTTCTTTTTCCACCAGGCCACGGTCGCGCAGGCGCATCAGCGCTTCACGTACCACGGCGCGGCTGACGCCGTAGTGGTCGGCGGCGGCTTGCTCGTCCAGCCGGTAATGGCCAAAAGCGATGCAGGTGGACAGTGCCGCGCCGATTTCCTCGACGATCCGCTCACCCAGCGGCCGCGTATCCACCCACTCAGCCTCGCCATCAAGGCCCAGATGCGCCTGACTCAGGGGCAAGCGCAGCGGCTCCATGGCCAGGCCTTCGGGGTTGATCAAGTAACCCCGGCCATTGAAGCGGCAGATCAGGCCCTCATCATGCAGCAGGTCCAAAGCCTTGCGCACCGGCACGCGGCTGGTGCCGAACAGTTCGGCCAGAGGCGCTTCCAGCAGTACCAGCCCATGGCGCGCGGTGCCGTTGACGATCGCATTACGCAACACTTGGTGAATCATCGCGTAACGGGAGGCCGAGGCGGACACTGCTTTCATCGTGTTCTCTTGGGCGTGTAGGAAAGTGGCCGGGGATTCTCTCATAGATGAGCCTGTCACTCCGCGCCACAGTGGTGGCACTTTTTTGGGGCCGGAAAGACAAAAACGTTACTTTTCGCACCAAAATGTATTTATTAATAAAAGATACATTATTTCAATTGGGGCTAGTCTCATCACTCAGGTCGCTTTTTTTTGCATACCGAAAAACCACCTATCCCGCAGTTGTTGGCGATAAACCTCACGAACACGACAACACCTGCAAAGAGACTGGCACGAAATCTGCCTTTGTAAAATGTACATTTTATTAATATGTACGTTTTACGAGGGTCATCTCGATGTCAGACGCCACCTCAATGGCCCAGGACTTTGCCAGCGGTCGCAACGACCCGGTGCAGGCGCTGGAACAGGCACTCGTCCACGCGAGCATGGCGCCCAGTGTGTTTATTTCCCTGACCGCTGGGCGCGCACGCCGTGAAGCCGAGGCGGCAGCCGCGCGCTGGCGTGCCGGTCAGCCCTTAAGCTTATTCGACGGCGTGCCACTGGCCTGGAAGGATTTGTTCGACGTGGCCGGCAGCATCACCACCGCAGGCGCGGCCTATCGCCGCAACGCCGCGCCAGCCTTGATCGATGCGCCCAGTGTCGGGTTGTTGTGCCGCGCCGGCATGGTCAGCATCGGCAAGACCAACCTCAGCGAACTGGCGTATTCCGGGCTGGGCCTGAACCCGCATTTCGGCACGCCCCATAACCCCAGTGGCAGCGATCAACCGCGTATCCCCGGCGGCTCGTCGTCGGGCTCGGCGGTCGCGGTGGCGGCGGGGATCGTGCCCATCGCCATGGGCACCGACACGGCCGGCTCGATCCGCATCCCCGCAGCGCTCAATGGCGTGGTGGGCTATCGCAGCAGCTGTCGACGCTACAGCCGCGACGGCGTATTCCCGCTGGCGCACACCCTCGACAGCCTCGGCCCGCTGACCCGCAGCGTGCGCGATGCGCTGGCCATCGACGACCTGCTCAACGGCCGCACGCAACAGCACGTCGCCCGTAGCCTCAAGGGCCAGCGTTTTGTGCTTGAGCAAGGCGCGCTGGAAGACATCGAACCCGCCGTGCGCAATAACCTGCTGCGCGCAGTGGACCCGCTCAAGGCCGCCGGTGCGTTGATCGAGGTGCGCGCATCAGCCACCTTCCAGGCCACCCTCAACCTGATCAAGCAGGACGGCTGGCTCGGCTCATTCGAAGCCTTCGCCCTGCACGAAAAACTGTTGGACAGCAGCGATGCCGAGCAACTCGACCCGCGTGTACGCCGGCGCCTGGAGGCCGCACGTGAATTGCCCGCCAGCCAACTGTTGCACCTGATCGACGCGCGCCGCCGCTTGCAGCTCCAACTGGTCGATGAGCTCGACGGTGCCGTGCTCATTACCCCGACGGTCGCCCATGTCGCCCCGGCGCTGGCACCGCTGCAAGCCGACGACGAGCTGTTCGTCAAAACCAACCTCGCCACCCTGCGCCTGACCATGCCCGGCAGTTTGCTCGACATGCCTGGCGTCAGCCTGCCCAGCGGCCGTGATGCCCTGGGCTTACCCACCGGCCTGCTGCTCAGCACGCCGAGTGGCGAAGACGCACGCTTGCTCAGGGCCGCGCTGTCGGTCGAAACCACCCTGAATTTTTAAGGAGACACACCATGGCTAAAGACATTCTCTGTGCATTTGGCGTCGACGTAGACGCCGTCGCCGGCTGGCTCGGCTCCTACGGCGGTGAAGACTCGCCGGACGACATCTCCCGCGGCTTGTTCGCGGGTGAAGTCGGCGCGCCACGCCTGCTCAAACTGTTCGAACGCTACGGCCTGCGCACCACCTGGTTTATCCCCGGCCACTCGATGGAAACGTTCCCCGAGCAAATGAAGGCGGTGGCCGACGCCGGCCACGAAATCGGTGTGCACGGCTACAGCCACGAAAACCCGATTGCGATGACGGCCGAACAGGAAGAAATCGTCCTGGATAAATCCATCGAGCTGATCACCCAAGTCACCGGCAAACGCCCGACCGGTTATGTCGCGCCCTGGTGGGAATTCAGCAAGGTCACCAACGAGCTGCTGCTGAAAAAAGGCATCAAGTACGACCACAGCCTGATGCACAACGACTTCCACCCGTACTACGTGCGCAAGGGCGACAGCTGGACCAAAATCGATTACAGCCAGCACCCGGATACCTGGATGAAACCTTTGGTGCGCGGCGAAGAAACCGACCTGGTGGAAATTCCGGCCAACTGGTACCTCGACGACCTGCCGCCAATGATGTTCATCAAAAAAGCCCCCAACAGCCACGGCTTCGTCAACCCGCGTCACCTGGAAGAAATGTGGCGCGACCAGTTCGACTGGGTCTACCGCGAGCACGAACACGCGGTGTTCACCATGACCATCCATCCCGACGTGTCCGGTCGCCCGCAAGTGCTGTTGATGCTCGAGCGCCTGATCGAACACATCCAGAGCCATGCCGGCGTGCGCTTCGTTACCTTTGACGAAATCGCCGACGACTTTATCCGCCGCCAACCGCGTACCTGATCTGAGTCATCCGTTACCTGTGGCGAGGGAGCTTGCTCCCGCTGGACTGCGGAGCAGTCCCATTTTTAGGGTCCCTTCGGGCTGGTGCGCCAGCCCGGCCCAGCGGGAGCAAGCTCCCTCGCCACAGGTACAGGTTCCACCTTAGCTAGTCGGCATTTGCCCCCAACCCTGCGAGGCGCGATTTATGTCCATCTACAACAAGCTTGACCTGACTGGCTGGAAACCCCGGCAACTGACGTCCCAGGAGGTGCGCTTTGCTACCTGGATCGCGTTTTTCGCCTGGGTGTTTGCGGTGTATGACTTCATCCTGTTCGGCACCTTGCTGCCGGAGATCGGCCGGCACTTCGGCTGGGGTGAAGTGGAGCAAGCTGAAATCGCAACGTGGGTGGCGGTGGGTACGGCGGTGGTCGCCTTTGCGATTGGCCCGGTGGTGGACAAGTTGGGCCGGCGCAAAGGCATTATTTTTACCGTGGCAGGTTCCGCACTGTGCTCGGCGCTCACCGCGATTGGCGGTGCGTGGGGCAAGTCGCCGCTGATTCTGATTCGTTCGCTGGGCGGCCTGGGCTATGCCGAGGAAACCGTTAACGCCACCTACCTCAGCGAATTGTATGGCGCCTCGGAAGACCCGCGACTGACCAAGCGCCGTGGGTTTATCTACAGCCTGGTGCAGGGCGGCTGGCCGGTGGGCGCGTTGATCGCGGCCGGGTTGACCGCGCTGTTGCTGCCGATTATCGGCTGGCAGGGCTGCTTCATCTTTGCAGCGATCCCGGCCATCGTGATCGCAATCATGGCGCGCAAGCTCAAGGAGAGCCCGCAGTTCCAGATCCATCAGCGCATCAGCGAACTGCGTAAAAGCGGCGCGGTAAAAGAAGCGCAAAACGTCGCCGTGACCTACGGCGTCGACTACGACGAACACAGCAAGGCTGGCCTTAAAGCCGCCTTCCGTGGCCCGGCCCGGCGCGCCACGCTGGTGATCGGCGCCGCGCTGTTGCTCAACTGGGCGGCCATCCAGGTGTTCAGCGTGCTCGGCACCTCGGTGATCGTCAGCGTGCACCACATCTCGTTCGAAAACTCGCTGATCATCCTCGTGCTCTCCAACCTGGTGGGCTACTGCGGTTACCTGACCCACGGCTGGATGGGCGACAAGATCGGCCGCCGTAACGTCATCGGCCTGGGCTGGATGCTCGGCGGCCTGGCGTTTGCCGGGATGCTGTTCGGCCCTAGCAATATGCCGATGGTGGTGGGGCTGTACAGCCTGGGCCTGTTCTTCCTGATCGGGCCGTACTCGGCGGCGTTGTTCTTTATCAGCGAGAGTTTCCCGACCAGCATCCGTGCCACCGGCGGCGCGATCATCCATGCCATGGGGCCGATTGGAGCAGTGGTCGCAGGGTTTGGCGCCACCCAGGTGTTGTCCGCCGGCAGTGACTGGCAGACCGCCGCGCTGTGGTTCGGCGCGCTGCCGTGCTTCTTGTCCGGCGCGCTGATGTTTGCCGCACGCCATGTGCGCCCGGAAACCGTTCAGTAAGGAGTGTTAGATGAGCCGTAAAGTTGCCTTGATTACCGGTGCCGCCAGCGGCATCGGCCAAGCCCTTGCCGTGGCGTATGCGCGCAGCGGCGTGGCGGTGGTCGGCGGGTATTTCCCCGCCGATCCCCATGACCCGCATACCACCGTGGCCCTGGTGAAAGACGCCGGTGGCGAATGCTTGATGCTGCCGCTGGACGTAGGCAATAGCGCCTCGGTAGACGCCCTGGCCGAGGCCGCCGTGCAGCACTTCGGCCGCCTCGATTACGCCGTGGCCAACGCCGGCTTGCTGCGCCGTGCGCCGTTGCTGGAGATGACCGACGCGCTGTGGGACGAGATGCTCAATGTCGACCTGACGGGGGTGATGCGCACTTTTCGCGCGGCAAGCCGGCACATGAAAGAGGGCGGCGCGCTGGTGGCGATTTCATCGATTGCCGGCGGTGTGTATGGCTGGCAGGAACACAGCCATTACGCAGCAGCAAAAGCCGGTGTGCCGGGCTTGTGCCGTTCGCTGGCAGTGGAGTTGGCGGCGCTGGGGATTCGTTGCAATGCGGTGATTCCGGGGTTGATCGAGACGCCGCAGTCGCTGGATGCGAAGAATTCCTTGGGGCCGGAAGGCCTGGCCAAGGCTGCGCGGGCAATTCCGTTGGGTCGGGTAGGGCGGGCGGATGAGGTGGCGTCGCTGGTGCAGTTTTTGACCAGTGAGGCGTCGAGCTATTTGACTGGCCAAAGCATCGTCATCGACGGCGGCTTAACCGTGCGCTGGCCCGACTGACCGTACTCGATCTAAACATGTGGGAGCTGGCTTGCCTGCGATTAGCGGTGGGTCAGCACCACATGGGCTGGCTGATCCACCGCTAATCGCAGGCAAGCCAGCTCCCACAGGAGACCGTGTTTGCCTTAGGAGATTTGTGTATGTCTCAATTGAACAACCGTCGTGCCGTAATCACTGGCGCAGGCAGCGGCATCGGTGCCGCCATCGCCCGTGCCTACGCCGCCGAGGGCGCACGCTTGCTGCTGGCCGACCGTAACGCCGCCAGCCTCGCCGAAACCGCGATTACCTGCCGCAACCTCGGCGCCGAGGTGGTCGAGTGTCTGGCCGATGTGGGCAGCGTTGAAGGCGCCCAGGCCAGTGTCGACCGTTGCGTCGAACACTTCGGCGGCATCGATATTCTGGTCAACAATGCCGGCATGCTCACCCAGGCACGCTGCGTCGACCTTTCCATCGAGATGTGGAACGACATGCTGCGCGTCGACCTCACCAGTGTGTTTGTCGCCAGTCAGCGCGCCCTGCCGCACATGCTGGCGCAGCGCTGGGGCCGCATCATCAATGTGGCCTCGCAACTGGGCATCAAGGGCGGCGCCGAGTTGACCCACTATGCCGCGGCCAAGGCCGGAGTGATCGGCTTTACCAAATCCCTGGCGCTGGAAGTGGCCAAGGACAACGTGCTGGTCAACGCCATCGCCCCCGGCCCGATCGAGACGCCGTTGGTGGGTGGCATCAGCGCAGACTGGAAGCGCGCCAAAGCCGCCGAGTTGCCCCTGGGCCGCTTTGGCCTGGCTGATGAAGTGGCGCCGACCGCCGTGCTGCTCGCCAGCGAGCCGGGCGGCAACCTGTTTGTCGGCCAGACGCTTGGCCCGAACTCCGGCGATGTCATGCCATGAGTGAGGTGTAAGCATGTGCGGACTCTGCGGCCTGCTCGGTGAAGACCTGCACTGGAGCGACCCCTTGGGCGATGAGCTGCCCAGGCGCCGCGAGCGCCTGCGCCGCATTGCGGCGATCAATCAGGTGCTGGCGGTGTTCCGGCTCAAGGTCGAAGACTTCCAGGGCGCGTCCTATCTGTTGTTGGGCGCTACCGGCAAGCAGGCATTGGCGACTGGCCTGGAGCAACTCTGGCAGGCGGCTGAGAGCATGCTCGGTCGCCCGTTGGACCCGCTCGACCCGCGTGTGCTTGACCATCTGGAGTCGTCATGAGCATTGCCCTTAATGTCATCACCGGCTTCCTCGGCAGTGGCAAAACCACGCTGCTCAAGCGTTTGCTGCAAGGCGAAAGCCTCGGTGATACCGCGCTGTTGATCAATGAATTCGGCGATATCGGCATCGACCATCTGTTGGTGGAAGAGGTCGCGCCAGACACCGTGCTGCTGCCCAGCGGTTGCGTGTGCTGCTCGATTCGCGGCGAGTTGAAAGACGCGCTGCTCGGCCTGTTGCAACGCCGTGAGCGCGGTGAGATCCCGGCCTTCAAACGCGTGATCCTGGAAACCACCGGGCTGGCCGACCCGGCGCCGATCCTCGCCACCCTGAATAACGACGTGCAACTGCGTGGGCGTTTTCACATTGGCCTGGTGATCACCTTGGTCGATGCCAGCCACGCCGAGCTACAGGAGCGCTTGCACCCTGAGTGGTTGGCCCAGGTGGCGGCGGCAGACAGGCTATTGCTGAGCAAGACTGATCTGGCTGGCGACAGCGATTCACTGCGCACGCATTTACAGGCGCTTAACGCTGGCACCCCAATCCTCAATACTCATGAGATCCACAGCGGCGACCAACTGTTGCTCGGCGAAGGTTTGCGCAGCGCCGAGCCCGCCGCAGAAGTCAGCCGCTGGCAACTGCACCGCACCACCACGGCGAGCCACGGCGCTGCCCAAGTCTGCTGCCTGACGTTCGAGCAACCGCTGGACTGGGTGGGCTTCGGGGTGTGGTTGTCGATGCTGTTAAGATGCCACGGCGAACGAATCCTTCGCGTCAAAGGACTGCTTAACGTGAATGCAAGCTCGGCCCCCATCGTTATCCATGGCGTGCAGCACTGCCTGCATGCCCCGGTGCATTTGCCTGCATGGCCAGGCGCCGACCGCCAGTCACGCCTGGTGTTTATCCTGCGTGGCCTCGACCCGGCGCTGTTGCGACGCTCGTTTGAGGTGTTCTCACGGCGGTTTGCGGCATGATCACACTGCGTGTCCTTGGTACTTCCGTGACCTTGCTGGAATGCCTGCGCGTGCGCGCCGAACAGGAGCTGGGCATCCGCCTGGTGTACCAGGTACACGATGTAGCGCAGGCCCAGCGCATTGCGGTGATGCAACCCGAGAGTTACGACCTGTACGACCAGTGGTTCCACAACGTCGACTTCGTGTGGCCGGCGCGGGCGATCCAGCCCATCGACACACGGCGTATTGCGTTGTGGCATGAGATCAATGACCTGCCCAAGCGCGGCCGGCTGTCGGCCAGTGACCGCCTGGGCAGCGGCAGCGTGCCCAGTGAGCGCCTGTTCGTGCAGCACGACGGCAGCCTCGGCAGCACAGTGACCGAACGCATCAGCATGCTGCCGCTGACCCACAATGCCGACAGTTTTGCCTACCGCCCCGAGCGCTTGCCCGACGGCTTCAGCCACGGTAATGAAAGCTGGGGCTGGCTGCTCGACCCGGCCTGGCGTGCGCGTACCGCGTTGCAAAGTGACGCGGCGATTGGCGCGCTGGATGCGGCGTTGGCGGTGCAGGGCGCGGGGCTGGCGCAGTTCAAGGACATCGGCAACATGAGCATCGAAGAGATCGATGTGCTGGCCGACATCCTGGTGCGCAAGCAGAAGGAAGGGCACTTCGCCGCGTTCTGGTCCGATGATGAAGAAGCCGCGCAGCTGATGCTCAGCCCGAGTATCGATATCCAGAGCCTGTGGTCGCCGACCTTGATGCGCCTGCACCGTGCGGGTGTGAAGTACCGCTTGGCGGTGCCGCGTGAAGGCTATCGCGCGTGGTTTGGCGGTTTGTCGTTGTCACGCCATGCCCAAGGCCCAGTGCTGGATGCGGCGTATGCCTATCTCAATTGGTGGTTGTCCGGCTGGCCGGGCGCGGTGATGGCGCGCCAGGGTTACTACATCGGCAACCCGGCGCGCACCCGCGACCATTTGAGCAGTGCCGAGTGGGATTACTGGTACGCCGGCCTGCCGGCCCGCGAGGAATTACTGGGCAGTGACGGGTTGCCGTTGATCGACATCGGTGACGTGCGCGATGGCGGCTCCTACGAGCAACGCATGGGGCATATCGCGGTGTGGAACTCGGTGATGGATGAGCACAATTACCTGGTGCGGCGTTGGGGCGACTTTATGCGCGCGCGGGCCGTGGGCTGATCCGCCGTCAAGAGGCGTCGGCGGCAGCGATATGGTTAGTGTGACCGTTCAGGCGCCAATCAAGTTTCCGTCATTGTTGGCAATGAGCCGCAGGCGTAGCGGGTATTTGAAAGTAATAATGAACATCGGAGCTGACAAATTCGCCCGTTCACGGCGCAACAGGCGTAGTGGCTGTAACGTCTGTCGCGCCGACTGTTGGCGTACGCGGTGAGTGTGCGAGAGCAGAGACACACGCTGGCCGGGAAGTGCTATTGATTACACGTTCGTCGTGATTGATGAACAGGGCTTTATTGCTCGAATATTATCCCAGCGGCACTTTAGAAAGAGGCGCGATATATCGACTACGTGCGTTGTTTGCCACGCCTCGGTTTTTAAGTCTTCATCGATCTTCGTGTTGAGCGTGATATAGCGATCGGCGGGGTCATTGAGAAATACACACGCGGCGGCATTGACCACGGTGGCGTCAGTCGGTGCCCCATCGCCTTCATGAAATCTCAGCCGTACCAGGTCGGGTTTGCCATCCAGGTCAAGGTCTTCGGTAAAAATCTCAAGGTAGCGGTTAAACGGGCGATCAATCTTCCACCACTTGAACTGGAGAAAACATTTGGCCAGGGCGCGGGCCAAGGCAGCATCGACGCTATTGTTAACGCCGCTACCATTAATGTCATCGGCCAGCACCCACTTTAAACTTCCATGGTCGTGTTCCGACGTATTCATGACTAACGCTTCAGCGACGGCTTTAGGGCGGACGCCATCAAAAAACTCCAAGTAAACCGCATCAATTACGTTGTTGTCGTAATCGTCCTGAGCCGTGATCTTCAAATAGCGCATTGCAACGTCCTTGAAAAAAAGAAAGTCGATATTTTCATTGTTTTTATAATAAGGCCATGAGCGTTATTGGACTGAAATTGCCAGAAAGTGCGTATTCGTTTGTATGATTTTTAGGTTTAAAGTCAACGCGACGTCGCCAATAATATGACAGTCTGCTTTCATCTTTCATTGGGTTTACTTATTCAAAGTCCCAGCTAATCTTCAACCACCCACTTTCCAACACACACTGGAATTTTTTGACGCCAGGTCAGCCGTCGCCAAGGATGCGTATGACAAAAGGACGCAGTGGCACAGAGAGGCGAGCGCGGCCGCAGGGTCCGGCCATGCAGTGGCGCCACACGTTCCAGACCCGTATCGCCGGGGTGCTGGCGCTGTTGTTGCTGGTGGTGGTGGCGGCCACTTACTTTGCGGTCAAGGCTGCCACCACCCGCGCCGTGGAAAACCAGGCTCAGGTTCAGCTCGACACGGGCATCCAAGTTTTTGAGCGCCTGTTGGAACTGCGCGGGCGCCGCCTGCAATACGGGTTGGACTGGCTGACCGTGGACGGTCCTTTCAAACAAGCGGTGATCGACGCCAAGGCCGATTCGATCCTGGCTGCATTGCGCCGGCATGGCACCGGGATCCACTCCACCGAGGTGTTTGTGCTCGGCCTGGATGGCAAGGTGATGGTCAGCACCTTGCCGGTGTTGCTACAGGGCGAACTGTTTCCTTATGCACAGGCCCTGCGTCATGCGCGGCGCAGTGGCCAGCAAATGCTCATTGTCGCCATGGACGGCCAGCCCTATTTACTGGTGCAGGACGAAGTGCTCGACCCGCAGCCTATCGCCCGCGTGGTCATGGGCTTGCCCATGGACAAGCTGTTCGCCAATGAACTGCGCTCCATGAGCAACCTTGAAGTGTCGTTCCTCAGTGAGCAGGACGGCCGCGTCGGCCAGCTGTTCAGCACTCAGCCGGAGGCCTATCAAGACACCGTCATCAGCCTGATGCGCGACAGCCACCCCAACCCTGAGGCGCAGATCAATGGGTTCCACGGGCAACGTGTACTGAGCCAGGTGCTGCCGCTGGCCAACACCGGCGATGGTGATCAAGTGCGCGTGTTGCTGCAAAGCCCGCTGGATCATGCGCTGGAATCCTTTGCGCCGCTGGACCGGCAGTTCCTCGGGATTGCCTTGGCGGTGCTGCTGGTGTCGCTGGTGGCCGCATTGTTTTTGGCACGGCGTGTGTCGCGCCCGCTCACTGCCTTGGTGCAGGCCGCTGAACGCATTGGTGCCGGTGACTACCGCACGCCGGTGCGGGTGCGCAGCCACGATGAATTCGGCTTGCTGGCCCGCGCCTTCAACGCCATGCAAAACGGCATCGCTGTGCGCGAACGGCAACTGGCGCATAACGCCCTGCATGATCCGCTCACCGGCTTGCCCAACCGCGCCCTGGCCATGGAGCGCCTGGGCAGTGCGATCAGTGCGCGGCGGCCGGTGGTGTTGCTGTACCTGGGGATCGAAAACTACCGGGTGATCAACGAAGGCTTCGGCCCTCAGGGCGTCGAAGAAATGCTGCGTGAAGCCAGCCGCTGCCTGTCCATGAGCCTGTTGGCCAGCGACACCGCGGCGCGCATCGCCGGCAGTGAGTTTTTGCTGTTGCTGGAAAACACCGAGATCGACCGCGCCGTAGCCCGTGCCGACCGCCTTTACGGGCTGCTTACTGAGCCCCAACGCATTGGCAACGACGAGGTGCGCCATGAAGTCAGCATCGGCATTGCCGCGTACCCCGCCGACGGCCAGCAGGTCGAAGAGTTGATCAGCCGCGCGGCCATTGCCCGGCATGATGCGGCGAGCCTGCCGGGGCATTTGCAGATCTACCAGCAAGACCGCGACCTTGCACACCAGCGCCAGATCACCCTGATCCGCGACCTGCGCCGGGCGGTGGTCGAGGGCGAATTGTTCCTGTGTTACCAGCCCAAACTCGACCTCAAGCACGGCCACGTGCGCCAGGCTGAAGCCTTGTTGCGCTGGCAGCACCCGACCCTGGGCCAGGTCTCGCCCACCGAATTCATTCCTTTGGCCGAGCGCACCGGCAGCATGGGCAGCCTGACCTTGTGGGCGATTGAGGAAGCGATCCGGCAAATGGCCGAGTGGTCGCAGCGCGGTTTGCCTATTCAGCTTTCGGTGAATATTTCGGTGGACGACCTGGCCGATGATGACTTGGCCGTTCGCGTCACGGCCTTGTTGATGCAATACGACGTGGCGGCTGAGCAGTTGATTTTCGAGATCACCGAAAGCGCGATCATGCATAACCCGCAACAGGCCCTCAGTGTGCTGGAGCAACTGCGTGGCTGCGGCATCAGCTTGTCGGTGGATGACTTTGGCACCGGCTATTCATCGCTGGCGCAATTGCAGCGTTTGCCGGTGCAGGAATTGAAGATCGACCAGTCGTTTATCCGCAACCTCGACAGCACCAGTGGCGACGGCGTGATCGTGCGTTCGACCATTGAGATGAGCCATAACCTGGGGCTCAAGGTAGTGGCGGAGGGCGTGGAATTCGAGCCCAGTCTGAAGTTGCTCAGGCAGTGGAAGTGCGACACCGCCCAAGGTTATCTAATCAGCCGGCCGTTGAATGCCATGGCGTTCGAGAGGTGGATGCGGCGCGAGCGGGTGGTGTTGTAAATCTTCATCGCCAGGCATTCCTGTGGGAGCTGGCTTGCCTGCGATAGCGGTTGGACAGACACCTGAATGGTGAAGCCGTGCTCGGTCAAAAGGTGGGAACGGGCTTGCTCGCGAATGCGGTGTGTCAGTCACCTGATGCTTTAACTCAAAGACCGCATTCGCAGGCAAGCCAGCTCCCACATTGGATCCCCACAGGGCACAAAAAAGGCGGCTACCCGTGAAGGTAGCCGCCTTTGTTTTACCGCCGGTTCAGCTTAATCCGGCAGTTTGAACGCCATCACATAGTCACCCTGCTTGGTGCCCAGCGAGCCGTGACCGCCGGCCATGACCAGCACGTACTGCTTGCCGTCCTTGCCGGTGTAGGTCATCGGTGTGGTCTGCGCACCTGCAGGCAGGCGGCCTTCCCACAGTTGCTTGCCGTTTTTAACGTCATAGGCACGCAGGTACTGGTCGAGGGTGCCGCTGAGGAACGCGACGCCACTGGCGGTGGTGAACGTACCGCCCAGGCTAGGCACGCCCATGGTCAGCGGGATCGGAACCGGCGAGCTGTCGCGCACGGTGCCGTTCTTGTGCATCCAGATTTTCTGGTGGTTGGTCAGGTCGACCGCCGCCACATAACCCCACGCTGGCGCCTGGCACGGCAGGCCCAAAGGCGACAGCAGTGCTTCGAGGATCACGCCGTACGGCGCGCCTTTGTTTGGCTGCACGCCTTCGGTTTCGCTGACGCGTGGGCCTTGCTTGGCAATGTCGGCCGCCGGGATCAGTTTCGATTTGAACGCCATGTAGCTCGGGTTCACGAAAGCAATCTGACGCACCGGATCAACCGAGATGCCGCCCCAGTCGAACACGCCGAAGTTGCCCGGGTAAACGATCGAGCCTTGCAGCGATGGCGGGGTGAATGGGCCGTCGTAGCGCATGGATTTGAAATCGATACGGCACAGCATCTGGTCAAACGGGGTCACGCCCCACATGTCGCGTTCTTTCAACGGCGGCGGCATGAAGTTGAGGTCGGACTTCGGCTGGGTCGGCGAGGTGTGATCACCGGCCACTGCGCCTTGCGGTACCGGGATTTCGTTGATCGGCACCACCGGCTTGCCGTTGCTGCGGTCCAGCACGTAGATGCTGCCCTGCTTGGTCGACGCCATGACGGCTGGCTTGACGCCGTCAGCGGTCTTGATATCGATCAGCGAAGGCTGGCCGCCCACGTCCATGTCCCACAGGTCATGGTGAGTGAACTGGAAGGTCCACTTCACGTGGCCGCTGTCGATGTCCAGAGCGGTCAGGCCGGCGCTGTATTTTTCCGAATCTTCGGTACGGTCGCCGCCGTATTGGTCAGGCATCTGGTTGCCCATCGGCAGGTAAAGCATGCCGAGTTTTTCGTCGACACTGAACATGGACCACATGTTCGGCGAGTTGCGGGTGTAAGTCTTGCCCTCGGCCAACGGGGTGGTGTCGTCCGGGTTGCCGCTGTCCCAGTTCCACACCAGTTTGCCGGTGTGCACGTCGAACGCACGGATCACGCCGCTAGGCTCGTCGGTGGAGACGTTGTCGGTCACGTGACCGCCGATCACGACCAGGTTCTTGGTCACGGCCGGTGGCGAAGTGGAGTAGTAACCGCCGGGGGCGAAGCTGCCGATGTTGGCACGCAGGTCGACCTGGCCTTTGTCACCGAAGTCTTCGCACATCTTGCCGGTGTCGGCGTCCAGCGCGATCAGACGGGTGTCGGCAGTCGGTACGAAGATGCGTTTCGGGCAGACGGCGCTGACGGGTGCAGTGCTGGCGGTGCCGGTAGGGCTTTGTTCGGAGGCGTAGACGGCGTCATCGTGATACGACACGCCACGGCAGGTCATGTGCGCCCAACCCTTGAAGTTCGCGGCACCCTGGCTGCTGATCTTCGGGTCGAAACGCCAGATTTCCTTGCCGGTGTCCGGGTCCAGGGCAATCACCTGGCTGTGCGGCGTGCACACATAGAGCATGCCGTTGACTTTCAGCGGGGTGTTTTCTGCGGTGGTTTCACCGGGATCGCCTGGGCCAGGGATGTCACCGGTACGGAAGGTCCACGCCGGCACCAGCTTGTGGGCGTTTTCCGGGGTGATCTGCGCCAGTGGCGAGTAACGATCACCGAAGGCCGAGCGGCCATAGGAGTTCCAGTCGCCATCGGCCTGGGCTGGTGCAGCGCTGGCCATGCCAGGCGCGGCGTCGCGGTCCAGTTGGCCGGTCTTGACCATCTCACCGGGGTTGGTGAACTGGCTGGCCAGGGCGGCAGCACCGGCCAGCACCACGGCTACGCTCAGCGCGCCAGTGCCCAGTGGCGCGGGTTGACCACGCAGCAACGGACGGCGAAACCACGGCAGCAGCAAGACGATGCCCAAGGCGAACAGCAGGGCCAGGCGCGGCACCAATTGCCACCAGTCCAGGCCGACCTCCCACAGTGCCCACACGGTACTGGCGAACAGCACCAGCGCGTACAGGCCCAGCGCTGCGCGGCGGTTAGCCAGCAGCAACACGCCGGTGAGGGCGATGCCGATACCGGCCAGCAGGTAGTACAGCGACCCGCCGAGCATGCTCAGCTTGACGCCGCCGGCCAGCAAGGCCAGCCCCATGATCAGCAGCAAGACGCCTAGCAGCCTGGGCAGCAGGCGGCTTGGGCTTGAAGCACCATCAGTGCTCATAGTGTGTTTCTCCGTGACGTTGGAATTATGTAACCCCGTGCTTCACTGTAGATGACGATTCGGCGCGGGCTAGGTTCAGCGTTAATTTGGGTTTTTCTGGGGATAAGTCAGTTATCCACAGGCGGGCGATGGAATCCCACGCGCGGGTCGGTTTAAGACAGCGCTGTCTTCAAGGCAGGGAACATTTGGCAAGATGGGATCGACCGCAGGCGTGAAACGTTTCAGTTTGTTGCGGCAAGGATAAAGCGCCTTCTCGTTTTGAGAAAGCGTAATTAGAGAGATGCATCATTTCAGATCTGGTAACAGTGACAGAACGTCGCTGCAAGAATGCCTGTAGAGCCTAGGGTCTGTGGGAGCTGGCTTGCCTGCGATGCAGACACCTCGGTACATCAGGTACACAGCGTTGATGCCATCGCAGGCACGCCAGCTCCCACAGAAGCCGGCTCACACAGAGGAGTTGCGCTGCTGCTTTCTAGAAGGTAGTGCGCACGCCGAATTGCACGCTGCGCCCAGGCGCCGGTGCTATATCGCGCAGGATCGAGCTGGCATAACGTACGGTCTGGTTAGTGAGGTTTTCGCCATTGACGAACGCCAGCCACTGGCTGCCACCCATAGTGAAGTGGTAACCGGCGCTGGCGCCCAAGGTGGTGTAACCGTCGGTGCCGCTTTCGTTGTCCGGCACACGCCCTTGGCCTGCGGCGTGTTCCACGTCGATCCGCGCTTGCCAGCGGTCCAGCTCCCACAGCAAGCCGCTGTTCAGGCGCAAAGGCGCAATACGTGGCAAGGCTTCGCCAGTGTCCAGGTTGGTGGCGCGGGTGTAATCGCCCGACAGCTCCAGGGCGAACTTGCCGTAGGCGCTTTCGCCGAGTTTCCAGTGATCCTGGGCTTCAAAGCCTGCGAAACGCGCACGCACGCCGGAGTATTTGTACTCAGGGTTACCGCCCGCGTCCTCTTCACCTTCATCGTTCAGCGTGCGCCCTGTGCCCAGCAAACCGATGTAGTTGGAGAAGCGACTGTAGAACACGCCAAAGCTGCCCTTGTGCGTGCCATTGTCAAAGCGCAGTGCCAGGTCGCTGGACACGGCTTTCTCTTTTTTCAGGTTGGCATCACCCAACTCGTAAGTGCCGGTGGCGACGTGGGCGCCGTTGGCATACAGCTCGTAGAAGGTGGGTGCGCGCTCGGTGTAGCCCAGTGTCGCGGCGAGCGACCACACAGGTGTGAGGCTGTACACCGCGCCGGACGACAGGCTGCCGGCGGTAAAGTCATTGGATTTATCGGCACCGGCAAAGCGCGCATTGCCCTTGGCGTTCGGGTCGACATGGGTGTGTTCGACGCGCCCGCCCAGGCTGAGCTTGAGGCGCTCGGTAGCCTGCATCTCTTCGAGAATAAACAGCGCGCCGGCGTTGGTATCGGTCTGCGGCACAAAGGCTTCTTCGCCCAGGGCCGAGAACTCATTGCGCGTCACTTGGGCGCCGACCACGCCATCAAACGGGCCGATTGGCTGGTGGCGCGCTTCAACGCGAGCTTCGTAACCCTTGTTCTTGAAGATCGTGCCGGTTTCGCCGCCTTCGATTTCACGGTGTTCGTAATCGGTGTAGCCCGCGTCGAGTTTCACCGAGGTGAACGGGCCTTGCAGGTTGCGGATCTCGGACGCAAAGGCGTAGTGATCCTGCTTCATGCGGATGCGCACGTCTTGCTCGGCGGGTGAGCCGTAGTTGCTGTCGTAGTTGCTGTAGGACAGCCCGGCATAACCGTCGTCCCAGGTGTAGGAACCGCCGACCGCGCCGCCATCCTGGCGCCCGTCGCTGTTGCCCAGTCGGCCATTTTTGCCGGGGCCGTCTTCGGTCTCGGGGGCATGGCGGCTGCGGGCCTGGCCTGGGATTTTAAGGTCGTTGAATTGCCGCGCGTTTGCGTCCAGGTGCAAGGCGAAGGTGCCGTTGCCGGCTTCCAGTTTGCCTGCGCTGCTGCGGGTGGTGTCGGCACCGCCGTAACGCAGTTCCCCGGCGCCATGGATGCCTTCAATGGCCTCGGTGGGAATGCGGTTGTCGAAGGTGTTGACCACGCCGCCGATGGCGCTGCCGCCGTACAACAGTGCAGCCGGGCCACGCACGATTTCGATGCGGTCGACGTTGATCGGGTCCAGCGGCACGGCGTGATCATAGGACAGCGACGAGGCATCCAGCGCGCCCACGCCGTTGCGCAGAACGCGAATACGGTCGCCATCCTGGCCACGAATGATCGGGCGGCTGGCACCTGGGCCGAAGTACGACGACGACACGCCTGGCTGCTTGTTCAGGGTTTCGCCGAGGCTGCCCTTTTGCTGCAGGGTCAGGTCGTCGCCTTCGAGCACCGTGGTGGGCGAGGCGAGTTGTGCGCTGCCCAGCGGGTTGCCGGTAATGACTTGGGGTTGCAGTTCCAGGGCGTGGGCTTCGGAGCCGATCAGCAGGGCGGCGGCGAGTGGGGTCAAGCGCCACAGAGAAGAGAGGGGCATCAAACATTCCTTGGTAAAAGGCACAGAAAAGAGAAGGCTTAAAACGGTATCGGGCTTGATAAGTATCGTTACAATATAACATCTCTTTTTTGCCTGAAAAGGGGAACTTTTTCCCAAGGGCTATATTCAATGCAGTGCTTCCACCTCTACGTCCCGTCGGCTAAGGTGCGCGGCTGTGTTTCCTCTTTTTGCAAAAGGCCTGGCATGACCGCGACAAACAACGACCCACTTCACGGCGTGACCCTGCAGCACGTGCTCACCACTTTGGTGGAGCACTACGAATGGAGCGGTCTGGCCGAACGCATTGATGTGCGCTGTTTCAAGAGCGACCCCAGCATCAAGTCGAGCCTGACCTTCCTGCGCAAAACACCGTGGGCGCGGGAGAAAGTCGAAGGCTTGTACGTCAAGCTGATGCGTACCAAACGCCCGCTGGATTGAGGCCATGAAGCGGTACGTGGCCACGGCGGCGTTGGCTGGCTGGACAGGGCTGGCGATTCAGCAATACCTGATTTTCTATTCACGCTGGGAGGCCGGCGCGAGCCTGTTGGGCGGGCTGATCAACTTTTTCAGTTTCTTCACGGTGCTGACCAACACCCTGGTGGTCGTGGTGTTGAGCTATGCGCTGATCAATCGCGAGTCGGCGGCGAAGCGCTTCTTCCTGGCGCCTACCGTCAGCAGCGCTATTGCTACGAGCATCGTCGTGGTGAGCCTGGCCTACAACCTTTTACTACGGCACTTGTGGAGCCCCACCGGCTTTCAATTTATCGCCGACGAATTGCTGCACGACGTGCTGCCGGTGCTGTTTGTGATTTATTGGTGGCGGTGTGTGCCCAAAGGCACGTTGCGTTTCAAGCACATTGGCGGGTGGGTGATCTACCCGTTGGTGTACTTCGCGTATGTGCTGCTGCGCGGGCATCTGCTGGGGCAGTATCAGTACCCGTTCATCGATGTGGACAGCCTCGGTTATCCACAGGTGTTCGTGAATGCCGGGGGGATTTTGGCGGGGTTTGTCGGGATTGCGTTGGCGGTGGTGGGGTTGGACAAAGTTCTTAAACGGGCAGCGTAAAAATGTGGGCGCTGGCTTGCCAGCTCCCACATTGGATCTTCAGTGGGCTTGAGGGCTTTACTCTTCTTCGCTGCCTTCTGCACGCCAGTAACCCACGGCCTTGAGGAACTCCTCATTGATCTTGTGCGTGTCCAGCAACACACGGCGCACCTGGCGCGACAGCTTGGTTTCCGTCGCGACAAAGCTGAACAGTGAGCCGCCCGGCAGGCTCAGGTTGCGCACTGTCTCAAGCAGGTCGTCCTGGCCGCGCACTACCCAAATCACCTGCACATCGGCGGCGCTGTTGAGTGGCTGCTGCTCCGCGTTGTTGGCGATTTCAATCACCGCCAACACCTTGCGCCCGGCCGGCAATTCTTCCAGGCGACGGGCGATGGCCGGGATCGCGGTTTCATCACCGATCAGCAAGTAGCTGTCGAAGATATCCGGCACGATCATCGAGCCACGCGGCCCACCGATATACAGGTGCTGGCCGACTTGTACCTGATCGGCCCAGGTGGAGGCAGGGCCATCGCCGTGCAGCACGAAGTCGATATCCAGCTCGCCGATGCTCAGGTCGAAGCGCCGTGGCGTGTAGTCGCGCATGGCCGGTTGCGGGCCGTCGCCCTTGATGTTGAACGTCGGGCTTTCCAGCGCGGCCTGTTCGGCGGCGTTCTGTGGGAACAGCAGCTTGATGTGGTCGTCACTGCCCAGGCTGATAAAACCGGCTAGTTCCGGCCCGCCGAAGGTGACGCGGCGCATGCGTGGGGTGATGTCGACCACCCGCAGTACTTCGAGGCGGCGGCGTTTGATTTCGTGGGTAACGCGATGGATCGCTTGAGTATTCATTGGTTTTTCCCGTCGGCAATGGCTTGAGCGGTGCCGTTGAGCAGCGCCGCGACACGAACGATTTCTTCCGGGCTCCAGCGCCCGTGGTGCGAATGCAAGGCGTGGCGCAGGTTATGCACCGCCTCGTGGATTTGCGGTGGGCGGTCGTGGCCACGCAGCGAGCGCTTGCTGACATCAATGCGCATGCGCACGCCTTCCAGGGCAACGGCTTGCTCGCTTAAGAAGAGACGACCGGCGTCGGTGATTGTGTAGCGTTTTTTTCCATTCTCGGCGTTGCCACTGATCAACTCGCTCTCTTCGAGAAAGGTCAGGGTGGGGTAGATCACGCCGGGGCTGGGGCAGTAGGCGCCGTCGAACAGGCTTTCGATCTGGCGGATCAGGTCGTAGCCGTGGCAAGGCTGCTCGGCGATCAAGGCCGGCAGCAGCAGCTTCAGGTCGCCAGGGGCGAATACCCGCGGGCCGCGGCCGCCGCGTTTTTCAAACTCGCTGCGAGGCTCATGTCGCATGTGTCTATCCTCTGTCATATTTAGATATAACTTAAGATATATCTTTATGTGGCGATAGCCCGAGACGACCAACGGTCGTGAGCAACGTCAACCCGCTCAATTTCGATGGGCCATGAACGATAACGGAAAGTTAGAGTTATAACTTTAATTAGAGCTTATACTCAATCCCGCAGACTGGTGTTCTGGTCTTTGTATATACTTACTTTTGTAATACCGTTCTTACAGTGGCTTCTTATTGCTGCTCTTGTGCTCAAGTAGTCCAATTCTTACGGCTATTTTTAAAGTTTTGGCAAAATGCCATCTTTTTCACACGGTCCCTGTTTACAAGGGCTACGCGCATATTGGAATGCGCCTGCATACCTGTTTTTAGTTTGAGTTGACTATTGTCAGGCATTGCACGGTTCAACTAACCGGCACTGTCATTCGTTGTTTAAGGCTCTCTTTTCGACGAACCCATTACTCTTGTCAACTATAGGTATTGACCATGTTCAAGAAGTTTGCTGTTGCTGTTCCCCTGGCTGTTCTGGCGCTGTCTTCCTCGGTAACCGCTATCGCTGCCGGTGAAGCCAGCCACACCGTCAACCTCAAGGCAAACATCCCGACCACCGTGTTCCACGCCCAGCCGCGTGATCCGAACTGGGGCCGTGACGAGACCATGACCTACAACCTGGTCAGCGGTGAATTGGCTCCCCTGAGCGCCATCTACGACATCAAAAACACCAACGGTTCGGTTGCCGCCTACATCGAAGGTGGCCCGGCGGTGCTGTTCAACGGTGATGCCGCGCAGAACATCCCGGTTACCACCACCCTCAACGGGGTGACCCTGACCGGCACGCCACAGGAAGTGGTCAACGAAGCCGACTCCACCCCAGGTGTGGGGGCGGAAATGCGCATCGCTGCCGCCAAGCCTACGGCGACTCAGCGCGGTGCCTACACCACCACCATTCCGGTGGTGTTCGACGCGGTACTGCCAGCCCTGTGATGCCAATGAGTGCCTGTTAATCACGGGCATTCGCTTGCAGGTCGGCTGATTCCCTCCTCTGTCCGCCGACCTGATTTTTTTATCTCTTGGCATTCAGGGTATCCGTTCATGTTTCCGATGACGCCTATCGCGGCTGCGCTTGCGCTGTTGATGTGTACGAGTGCGCTGGCTGCACCTGCTGCCTCCGGCGCTGCAACCCCTGGCAGCTTGATTACCCAGGCCCAAGGCCTGCCCGCAGGTTTCAGTGATCACTTTTTCGACGTGCCGTTGGCGGTGCGGGTGGACCTTGATCAGCAACTGCTGGGCGAGGCTCTGATCGTGCTGTCACGGGATGATCGCGTGACCTTGCTCGAATTCACCGACACCGGCGACAGCAAAGTCCCGGCCGCTACCCGTGATACCTGGCAAGCCCTGTTGGAAAAAGGCGTGGCCTTGGGCGCCTGCACCCAGGCCTGCCCGGAAAAGATGATCTCGGCGTTCTACAACCTGGAAAACTCCCAGCTCGCGATCCTCACCCAGGACGTCGAACGCAGTGACGACACTCCGCGTTTCTATGACCAGCCCGAAGGCGGCAGCCTGGGGCTGATCATTAACAACCAGCTCAACCTCAACGGCAGCCAGGAAGACAGCCTGGGCGGTCGCTATGGCTTGCAAGCCAGTTCCAGCGTGGGTAACTGGAGCCAGGTGTTCAATTTGCAACTGGCACGCCAGAGTGGCGCCGATGAGCCAATGCGCCATGCCATTCATGAGCTGTACACCCAGCGTGAACTGCAGGGGCAGTTTTTGCGCCTCGGCCATTTCACCCCCAATTCCGATGGCCTGACCCGTCAATTGCGCAGCTTCGGCGCCAGCCCCGATACGGCGCTGGGCCTGATGTATGGCAGTTCCGACAGCCTGGCCATCAACCATTCCAAGCCCAGCGTGTACCCGATCTACGTTACCGCCAACCGCCAGGCGGCGGTGGAGATCTACCGCAACGGCTTGCTGATCAACACCCAGGCGGTGGCAGCCGGCCTGCAAACCCTGGACACCCGGCCACTGCCCGGCGGCATCTATGAAGTGGAAGTGCGCCTGGTGGAAGACGGCCTGACCACCAGCACCACCCAGGAGCTGGTGTACAAGCCCAGTAACTGGCGCAACGCCGAAGACCGCTGGCGCTACAACCTGTTCGCCGGGCGCGAGACCAAGTTGTTCAGCAACTGGGATGAGCAAGCCTCGGGCGCGATGACGGCCGGTGCGTCGCTCAACTATCTGGTACACCCGCGCGTGATCCTTGGCCTGTCGGCCCGCCAGGTGCGCGAGCAACTCCAGTACGGCGGGTCGATGGACTGGACGGTGGCCAATAACACCAGCGTCTATGCCAACCTGTACCAGACCCAGGAACATGGCACCGGCATGGACCTGCAAGGGCTCTACACCTTCGGCGCGACCAACCTGGTGTTCAGCCACAACCGCAGCTGGCTCGACACCCGCGACACCTACGAAACCCTGCCCGACGGTACACGTCTGCGGCGTAATACCTTTGTCGGCGAGGCCAGCAACACCGCGCTGTCGGTCAACCATCGACTGGACGCGAAAAACACCCTCAACATGCGTCTCTCCCACAGCGAGGGCAATGTGGAGGGCGCCGGCCTGGACCTGGGCTGGAGTCGCCAAGACAATCTGTTCGGCAGCGACGCCAACTGGCGCTTCTCGGTGTTCGACCGGCCTGGTAGCGCTGGCACCAACGATGCGCGCAATCGCGGCGTGGACGTGAGCGTCAGCATGAACCTGGGCCGCGATGGCCGGCAGATTTCCGGCAGCATCGGCACCCGTACCGCTCGTAACGGTGGGCGCGACAATAACGCTTCGGTGACCCTGCGCCAGGACCTCACCGACCACGTGCTGCAAAGCGTCTCGGCGACTGCGATCACCGATACCTACGGCGTCGGCCTATCGGGCATGACCAGCTTCAGTACGGACGTGGTCAGCGGTGACGGCTTTATCCAGCGCAGTTCCTTCAATGGTGATTTGAGCGGTGGACTGAACCTCAACAGCACCTTCGTCGCCGGTGCCGGGAAAATGCTCCTGAGCAGCCAGTACCAGGGCAACGGTGCCGGGATGATCATCGACGTGGAGACCGACCTCGACGAAATCGCCCTGCGCGCCGACGACTTGGGCGGTGGCGGCGCCATCTTGCGCCCGGGGCGCAACTACGTGCCGGTGTCGGCCTACAAGAGCAGCAGTGTGAGTTTCGATTTTGAAGGCAATCACCCGCCAGCCGCCAATATCCAGCCGACCCGCACCAGCTATCACCTGAACAAAGGCGGCGTGGACTACCGGAAAATCACCGTGATGAAAACCGTCACCGTGCTCGGCCGGTTGTTGGATGAACGCGGCGCGCCGCTCAAGGGCCATCACGTGATCAACCACGCCAGCCGTGGGGTCAGCGAAGTGGACGGGTTTTTCTCGATGGAAATGAGTTCCAGCGCGCCGACCCTGCTGGTGCGCTACCAGAACCAGTTGCTCTGTCAGTTCCGCCTGGACCCAAGCAATGCACCGAACGAAAACGACGTGTTGATGATTGGTGACTTGCGTTGCACGCCGGACACCTTGGCGGAAGCCACCGTTAAAGGCGAAACCGCCAGTTGACGGGGTTTGAATAATGGAGCCGGAGATTTTATGAGAGTTATCGCAGCGTTAAAACGCACCATCGGGCCGTGTACGCTGGCGGTGGTGTTGGGGTCGTTCAGCCAGCCAGCGCTGGCCATCGTGGAGGATATTACCGCAGTCTTTCGCCCTGACCCCTCTAACCCCATGAGCAATAAATTTACTAACACCACGCCGCAAAGTGGGTTGTGCCCCTGGCACGTTCCGGCCCGATGTGAGGCGGTCAATACCTTTAGTATCCGCAACACCGCGTTCCGGGCCTACTCAACCGGACCCATACCAGCCTATCCCGACGACCCGCGCCAGAGTGCCTATTTCAAAGTGCCTTCAGCGTTTCGCGATCTGCAAGTGACCCACCGGGGCACCGGCAGAGTGGAAACGGTACAGATGCGAATGGCGGGTATCGGTGGCCGCTGGAATGCTCCTGTATCGGCTTGGTTTACAGCGGACTCGTCATGGAACCGCTACTGGTACGGGGCGCCCCCGCCGTGTATGCCGATCAATTACATTGCGGCATCGACCAGCTTCGCGCTGTTTTTCTGGATCGTGCCTGAAAACGCCGGGGCTTGCAGTGTGACCAACGGTTATGCCATTGAGCGCATGAGCTACACCACGCTTGAGTATGGTTATGAACTCAAGACCCCCAACCCGTTGGGGATGGACGCCGGGGTGTATGAGGGGAGCATCACCTACAGCATGGGGCCGGGCGGTGACCTTGATTTCGGTGATGCGATGATCCCGGATGACAACACACTCACCTTCAACTTCACCCTGTCGGTGGAGCACAGCCTCAAGGTTGACCTGCCGCCAGGCGGCAACCGCATCGAATTGCTACCCGAAGGTGGCTGGCAAGCCTGGCTCAATCGCGGGCGCCAACCGACGCGTCTGTTCCGTGACCAGACCTTCGTCATTTCCGCCAGTGGGCGCTTCAAGATGCAGCTCGAATGCAGCCTTGCGGTGGGCAACACCTGTGGCCTGCGCAACGGCGCGGGGGATCAGGTGCCGTTGCAGATGGCTGTCAGCCTGCCATTTGGCATGCAGGACCAGGCCGGGCAAGCCGTCAACAAGCTGCCCCTGCGCCTGGATGGCGTGGGCACCGAGCTGTTCCAGCCGGCGTTTTATGTGAACAACCGCGCAGGAAAACTGCACTTTGAAGTCGAAAACAGCGACGTCAAAGACATGCTCGAGCATCCGGGCAGCACCTATTCGGGCGTGGTCACGGTGATCTGGGATTCAGAAGTCTGAGTGGGCATTGGCCGCATATCAGCCGTTGGCTGGGTTCAATCTATAAGGCGTAATCAAACATGAAACATGCAGTGTTAGCAGTGGGGCTGTTCCTGATGTCGTTGGGCGCTTATGCGGGGCCGGCGATCAATGTCGGGGTGGTCTACGACTATCTGGACGGCGACCGCAGCTCTTACCTCAAGCGGGTCTACAACGGCGGCACCAGTACCGCCTTTATCAAGGTCAATGTGCTGGAGATCGTCTACAACGCCGACGGCACGTCCCGGGAAGTGCCCGTCGCGTCGATGACCGACGCCAAAGGCAGCACCACCAACCGCGACGGCCTGATGGCCAGCCCGGCGCGCCTGATCGTACCGGCCGGCGGGCGCCAGGGCACACGGTTGCTGTACATGGGCCAGCGAGACAAGGAGCGCTATTTCCGCGTGCGCTTCATTCCGGTGGTGCCGGAAAAGGAAGATGACTTTGCTGTCACCGATGCCGAGCGCGCCGAATACAAGGACGCCCTGGCAGCTGGGGTCAACGTCATGGCGGGTTACGGCACGGTGTTCTTTGTGCGCCCGCAAGACACCCGCTTCGACACGCAGATCAGCGAAACCGCCAACCAGTACACCTTGCGCAACGCTGGCAACAGCGTGGTGGTGCTTGATGAGTTCCGCGATTGTGCGGTGGCAAACAAAACCGACTGTGAAGCCACCACCAAACACCACATCCTGCCCGGTCGCCAGTTGGTGCTCGAGAAAAAGCCGGAGCGCCAGTTCAACTTCCAGATGATCGAAGGCCGCCACAAAAAGCCGATGTCGGTCAGCAGTAACGGGTGATGACTATGTTCAAGCAACTGACGGTACTGGCGGTACTGATGGCGCCCGTGCTGATGGGCGAGCGAGCGCTGGCGATCCAGGAGCGCCATAGCTTTGATGTGTCGGTGACCATCCCGATCCACGAAGCTTATGTGTTGCCTTCAGAACCGGATTGGATGGCGCATGACCAAGTGCTGGCCTGGGACCTGGCGACTGCTCGGTTGGGCCGCCTGCGCAAGAACTTCGACGTGAAAAACATCAATGGCGGGGTGACCGCGCGCCTGGGGGATACGCCTTACCTGTTGAGTGGCCGCAACCGTATCGAACTGCAGGTGTTGTTCAACCGGGTGCCGCTGACGCTGGATTCGGCCCAGGTGCTCAGCGCCGATGAGGCACGTGCCGGCCGCCGCGCGGAGCTGGAAATTGCCGCCATCGAACCGGCGGACGGTTACAAGGGCGGCGAGTATTACGGCACGGTGCAGCTGGTGTTTGATTTTCCGGCGCCTTGATCAAGTCCATTTCTTACGGCGCACCGCGCGGTTCAACGCTTCGCGGGTCAGATCTCGCAGCCACTGGTTGTGACGGTATCCCAGCCGCTGTCCAGCAGCATCTGATTCACCAGCCCGTCACCTTCTTCAAGTCTGGCGACTGCGTTGATCAGGTTCGTGTTCACCGTTTCCAGCGCAAGCAGTTCGGGTGGCAATGCCCTCATGCTGATGGAGGAACCATCAGCGTGGGGTGGGGCCGGGTTGTGTCGGCGGTAGCTATTCAAGGTGTTGGTCAAGCACGCGCGTTCAGACCGGAGCCTGGGTGGACGGGCCTGTCGCCGACAGGTCAATAGGGGTTGTTTGCGGTGGTGTAGAGGGAATTCCCAGGCGCTCAAGGCGTGCTGTATGAGCGGGGTTGTGCCTGAGGAAAACGCCTCCTTTGGGTGATACGTATTTCATCCAGGAGTCGATGTGAATGCGGTGCTCAAATGCATAGTTCATTACCTCTGCTTTTGTGATGGGCGTGGTTCTCGGGATTTCCGGTCGCAGGTACAACCTGTCCCAGTCCTGGAGATGTTGGTCGGTGATCTTGCTTCTTACACCCGATGGGAGATTGGCGAGTCTTATTGAGCGGGTCATGCCTGGCTCGGTCAACTTACCGCCCCTCGTAACGTACCTTGCCCACACCGTTGGACTGATACGATGTGCTCTGAAAAAGGCGTCTGCGGCTGCCTCGGTTTCATCACCGAGCCCTACCCAGGTGTTGAAAAGCTCGTCGGTAAACTTTGCGTACCCTTGCGTGGGCGCTGGGCTGAGTCTGGCTAGTCCCGCCGCGTTTATCTCGCCGCTCTGCTTTACAAATTTGTTCCACGTCTTGACTGGGATAGCCCTGCTTCTAAAAAAATCTGCGGGGTTCAGCGTTGTCAGTGGGTTGGCTGACTGGGCATTGGCAACCACGTGAGCGTTCCAATCCCTGAGCGCAACGGCGACTGCACTGTCGGCTTTTGGCCCTCCGCCGGGCACACGGTTCAGCGTGTCCAATGCCCAGTGTTGGTTGGCGAGTTTACGCAGCTTGAACGGCGTGACCCCACCGCGAGGGGTGAGTACCGGGGCCACCAGCCCATGGGGGTCGTAGAGGTTGAACGAATTCTGTATCCGAAACACCTGCTCTTTACCTTGCCCATCGGCGGCGCGGACCAACCATTGGGTGGGGTTGCTGGCCGTGCGATAGATGCCTGTGCCTTCGGAAAGAGACGAGCCGGCCGGAATGCCACCCTTGACCACCAGGGTGGGGGACGCTTGTTGGAAGGCTGTCTCATAGGCCGTCAGGTCGGGCTTGCGCGTGTTTCTCGCGGGCCTGAGCAGCATCTGCAACGGCTTGATACCAATACCGGCAGTGCGTGTGGCTCCGGTGACCGTGGTGGTGGCCGTGGCTAATTCGAACAGGACCTGGTCCTTCGCCCCGCGACGTACAATCAACCCTGCAACGTTTTGCCCCACTTTGCGTAGCGCCTGAACGGTGGTTCTGCCCATCCGGCCCACCCACCTGAAGGCGGAAGAGGTCAGATGCCCGGCCCAGGGGAACCCACCCAGTACAGTCGTGACCACTTCAACGCCGAACATCACTTTGTTAAACGTGGATTGGTAGGCCAACTCCTCGTTGGTCACGCTTTCAGTATCGGTCTTGTCCAGCAAGTACAGGTAGTTCTGCTGGTACAACCCCTCCAGCACATCGCCGGGATGGGCGACCAGGCGATGATTGAGCAAGCGGGTGTTCGCCGGTAAACGTGCCTGCAGGTAAGCCTGCCAGGCCGAAGTGCGCATCAGCTTGATCAGTTCAGCTTCGCTGGCGATTTCCCTGAGCTCCACGCTGTCGGGCGCATGTGGGGTATAGAGCACCCGCATTGCATCGACGGCGGTGGAGAGTATCAAAACCCCGTTCACAGTCTGCCCACCGCGCCCCTCGGGAGCGTCACTGGCGGGATTGAACATCAGGGCATTGGCGATGATTGCCTGCCCGTCGACTGGTTGACGGGCCTTGGGGTCTGTAGCGGCGAGCACTGCCGCGATCCAGGCGGCGCCCTTCTTTTGAGCGGGGTCACTGGCCAATACTGTGCTGTAGGCATCCGGACTCAAGCGGGCCAACAAGGCCGCATAGTCCAGGGTCGCCGCCTGGCTCGCCATCCAGGCGTTTTTCACGGCTGTCCTGGTCTGGGGTGCGAGGTGTTTTTTGAGGATGTTCTCGGTGTACTCGTGGCCGATATTCAGTTCTTTGACCCACAGTTCGAGGCGTTCCTTGTCCAAGGTGATGACTTTACCTTGGGCGTCACGCAGCCAGTTGCCCTGCGCGGTAGTCAGGTTGGCTTCCAACGTGTCGTCTTCTGTCCAGGATAAGCTCCTGCTCCATGGCTTGTTGTTTTGCAGCAGCAGGTTGGTCAGGCTTACGCGACTGGGCACCACTTGTTCATGCACTGAGCCAAAACCGGCACCGGCACTGATACGGGTTCGCGTGGTACGGATGACCATCGTCTGGTCCGGGTCAATGACCTGTGCGGGATAGTCTGGCAGGAACGCGCGTATCTTCAGCCGCACCTGTTGCCTGGCATACTCGGCCAGCGTGGGAATCAGCGCGCTCCATTGTGTGCTCAGGTCGTGCTGTTTCTCGTCGGCGGTGCGCAGTTGGTCTTGCAGCGCCTTCTGGTCCGCTGGGCTCAGGCGCTTTTCCCAGTCCGGCCGCCAATGCTCCAGCAGCCTTTGGTTGCGTGCCACAAAGGCCTCTGCCATGTCCAACAGCTCGACCAGTTCTACACGGCCATTGCTCTGGGGATCCGGTTCCCCTTCGGCCAGGCCCAGGATGGCTTCGATGTCAGACTGCTGCTTGTCCAGTAACGCTTGAATGCTGTCGGCGACAAAATCACTTTCTATCGGTGCAAAGGTGTTGCGCAGGTCGCTGCCCCATAACCCGGTTTTGCCCCGCAGTACCAACAGCGGCAAGCTGGCGATCAATAATCTGCCCGTGTCATCAGCGGTATCGATGCGCACCTTCAGGGTGTCGTGCAGTGTTTGCAGGTTGGCAAATTCTTCAAAGCCCTGGCTCGGGGTATACAGCACAACCGTGCCCGCTAACGCCCTGTGGGTGCTGAGGTTTTTGTGCCCGTAGGGCCAGTGGGGAAGTACCGGGCGGGAGTCGTCGCTGGAGGTCAGGACGAAGCTGCCGGCCAGGCGTACACCCTCTGCGTCACCGGTGTTCAGTGTTAATTGATACACGCCTGGTCGGTTTCCGTGGCTGAAGCGGGCTTCACGTCGGGCCAGGGTCGGGTAGTGCAGCGCGTGATCAATCAGCCGTTTGGCCTGCGGGCTCAACGTATTGTCGGCCATACCCAGGCGCGCCTGTACATCCAGGGCTTGACGGTGTACCTCTATCAGCCTGGCTTGTGGGCAGGCCAACTCAGGCGCTATGGGCGTATGCCAGTAAGTGGTGATGTGTGCGGTCAATTTGGCCAGCAGGGTCTGCGCCAGGGCCGTCAGTGTTCCGGTATAGGGGATCTGGTCGGCAGCGCTGAAAGCCGTGGCGCTGCTGAAGACGCCTTCGGTGTGGTGCGCTTGTTCCTGGGGTTCATCTTCCCAGCGCAGTAAAGCGCAAAGCGCCTCCAACATGCTTTGCGAAGATTCAAAATGGCGCTGGCCGTCGCTGTCGGTGCGGTAGCGGTTGACATGAAAAGCGGTCTCGTGGGCCTGTTGTGGGAAGGTCTCCTTGAGCAGGGCTGACAACACGCCCTCCAGCGAAGGGTGTTTGTCTAGGGCCAGTACGTATTCGATCTGCTGGTTGAGTGAGTGCCAAAGCTGTATCAACTGCGCCTGCTGTTCAGGGTCCGGCGGGGTGTGGGCGAGGGCGGGCAGGGTCATTGGGTCTACCGGTGCAGGCACGCGGGCGCTCAAGCTCGGGCTGCCTTTGAGCGGCAGTGCCAGGGTGGCACTCAGCGCGGTCGCCAGGGTTTCAAACGTGGTAGGGAGGGCGCTGAAGGCTTGGTCGATATCGGCCTCTTGCTGGTCACGCTGGGCTTGCAGGCACGCATTGAAGACAGGGCCGGTGATCGGCGTGTAGCGCAAGTTCTGCCCACTGCGTAACCCTTCATCGACAAGGTGCCGTTGGGTGAGTGCGACGTTGGTGAGCAGCCGGCTTTTTTCGGCACCCGCCACCAAGCGTCTGCGCAGAGTGTTCTCCATGACGGAGAAATGCTCGAATACTTCCACCCCAAATTGCGGGGTGTAAAGGACAGTCGGCCGGCTCCCGTGTAATCGCTCGGTGAGCACGAAGCAGCCGTTCAGTGCCGCCGACCATTCGGGCAGGCCCGTTGAGTACAGGGTGATCGCCACCACCTGCGGCCGTGTGGCGGTGCCCGAGGTTTCATGGTGCACCAGGTTGTCGATCAACTGCCGGCCCTCGGTGTGCATCTTCAGGTGGGCCTTGGCTGCGGTAACGTCCGCCAGGGCTTGAGTGTCCGTGGGTTTTTTCTGCAACGCCTGCTCGGCCTGTGTGACCTCTTGCAGTGCGTCGTGGGTTTTCAGGTCTGACTCAAGCACAAACACTACGCGTTGTTTCTGACTGATGGCCTCAAACACGCTCAGGGCGCCGGTGAGTGTCTGGGCAGACGTCCAGAACACGTCGAGCCTGCGCGAGTACAAAGCCAGGCTGTCATGGCGCAGGTTGCTGATCAGTTGATTGAAGGCCGTGACCTCAAGGGCCGTTATGTCGCCGTCGCGGCCAGCGTCGTGGGCGCTTGCGTAGAAGCCCACTGCCTGCGTGACTACGCCGGTTTGTGGCTCTTTGGTGTGTTCGGTCGGTTTTTTGCCGGTGGCAATAGCCTCTTGCAGAACCTGGGTCAGGCTACGCGTTCGGGTGACACGGGGCTGCCGTGCGGGGCTGTCCTGGGCGTCCGTGACCTGAGCGTCGTACTCATACTCGTTGAGAAACACCGCATCGGGATCCAGCGGGGTGCCGGGTACGAGGTTGGCCAGCGCCTGGCGCAAATGGGCGGCCATCAGCGTGGCGAAGTCCGGCTGGGCATCGAGCAGATGCTCGATGGCGGTGAGACAGACCGGCAACCGGCGTAACAGGTCTTCGGTTGGGGGCAGTGGAAGTGAAGACATAACCTGGGTTTCCTGTAGCAATAGGGTGAGGGCACCCACGTGAATCGAACAATCGACTCGACCTACACTACTTATCCCGGGTAACGGGGCGGCCATACATAACCACTGCATGGGCTTTTCATCTCTGCATTCAACCGAGGTGTGGACTAGCCACGGGCTGGCACAACGTCTGGCTGCCCGGCTTCAAGTACGGCAGCAAAAGCGGCGCCATGCCTTTGAGCACTTGTACGGGAAGCGCCGAGGTGAATTTGAAGTTTTGTGCCGAGCTGCCCGGCACAAAGGCGGTGAGCGTGCCGAAGTGCCGGTCACCGATATAGAACACAAAGGTGGCGGTGCGGTTGATCGCCTTGGAACTGAGCACCCGCCCACCGGTGCCGATGGCTTCGATACGGTTGTCGCCGGTGCCAGTCTTGCCGCCCATGGCCAGCGGTGCGCCGTCGTCCAGCTTGAAACTGCCGGCCACACGTTTGGCCGTACCGGCATCCACCACCTGGGACAAGGCCCCGCGCAGTGCTCGCGCCACTTCGAGCGGCATCACCCGTTTGCCTTCGGCGGGGTCGTTGATCACTTGGGTTTCATACGGTGTATCAGCGGCAAAGTGCAGGCTGTCAATGCGCACCACTCGCGCACGCACGCCGTCGTTGAGGATGATCCCCATCAATTCCGCGAGCGCCGCCGGGCGATCGCCGGAGCTGCCGATGGCCGTGGCCAGGGAGGGCACCAGATGGTCGAACGGATAGCCCACCGCCTGCCAGCGCTGATGAATATCGAGGAAGGCTTCGACCTCGAGCATGGTCCGGATACGACTGTCGCGGGCGCTCTGATGACGGCTCTTGAACAGCCAGCTGTAGACTTCCTGGCGCTCGAACTGGCTGGCTTTGACCACCTCACTGAAGGTTGCCTCGGGATGATTGAGCAGGTAGCCCATCAGCCACAGGTCCAGAGGGTGCACCTTGGCGATATAGCCCTGGTCGGGCAGGTCGTAGTTGCCGGGGCCGTAAGCGTTGTAGAGATTTTGCAGGCGCTCATCGGTGAGTTTCTCATTGGTTTTGATGCCGTTCAGGTGCGCGCGCACGAACAGCTCGAAGCTGTCCTGGCTGGCGTTGGGCAACAAGTAACGGTGCACGGCGGCCAGGCGGATCGGTGTGGGGCGCAGGCCGTCGAGGAAGGTGTCGAGGCGCGCCTGGGTGTCTTTCTTCTGGTACTTCTTCCAGAACTTGCGCAGGAACGTCGTGCCTTCGCGGTCGGCGAAGTCGGCCAGGTATTCCTGGCGGCGCGGGTTACTGTCGTCCTTGAGCAACTCGGCGCTGTTGTTGGCGCCCGAATAGGTGCTGAAGCGCACCAGGTCACGCATCAGGCGAATGAACGGCAGGTTGATCGACTCACGCAATGCATCGCGCAAGGTCGGGTTGCGGCCGTTGTCTTCGTTACGGAAATTGTGGAAGTGGTGCAGGCCGCCACCGGTGAAAAAACCTTCGTTGGGGCTGGCCGAATAAGTGCGGTTGAGGGCAGCGTCGAGCATGTTGGCCAAGTATTTATCCGGAGTCTGGATCAGGTAGTCGACGGCCCAGCGGCTGATGCGGTCCTGTTCGGCGATGTCGACTTTCTTCAGTGCGGCGCTCGTTTGGGCGGCGTACTTGTCGTGCAGCTCGGTGATGATTTGCAGGTAGGTGGTCAGCACTCGCAGCTTGGCCGTGGAGCCTAGCTCGAGTTTGCTGCCTTCGTTGATATCGAAGGGCTGGTCGGTGTTGTCGGTTTGTACACGTACCCGTGAGCCATCCGGTGTCAGCTCGAACAGGGTGAAGCTGTAACGCACCTGGGATGTGCTGGCGGGCGTCAGCAGGCGTTCGCCGAGCACGCCGACCTGGCGTGCGTAGTCCGGCTCGGCGAGGCGTTTGAGGTAATCGGTGACCTGAGCCTGCAACGGCGCTTGCAGAGTGCTGGTGGCCGAGAGATCGAGGCGGTCCAGATCATACAGCGGGCGGTCGAGCAGGGCGGCGAGGCGAGCGCGGGCCATGCTGATGCCTTTGGTCGTCTCGATGGGTTGCATTGTGGGTTGTTGCACCCAGTCGCGATAACTGAGCTTGGATGTCAGTGCTGCCTGCAACAGCGCAGGGGCAATCACACCGTTGTGGGCCAGCAGTCGCAGATGGCTGTCGGTGAGTTGGGCCAGCTCTTCACGACCTTTGGCCAGGTAGTGAGAAGGGCGGCGCTGGGCAATGATCAACGACAACACCTGACGCAGGGCCAGACCTTGCTCGCTATTTACCGGGCCGACCAGCGCCTGGTTGACCTGGTTGAAGTCGGCGCCGTACCACACTCGCAGCCCCTCGGCCAAACCGTGCACTTCGCCATGGCCGGGCACTGCCGACAGCGGCACGCTGTTGAGGTAGTCACGCAGGATATTCTGCCGCGCCGGTAAGGTTTGTGGCCCATTGCGATAGGCCCGCACGGCGGCAGAAAACATCTGTCGCAGTTTCTCGGTGCCCGACACGGTCAGGCCATCCGGAGAATGGCGGTATTTTTCCAGCTGCGTGGCCAAGGTGCTGCCGCCGGCACTCTGTCCCGGCAGATGCAGGGCCTTTGCCACTTGCGACCACGCGGCGTTGGCAAAGCGCGGCCAGTCAACGGCAGGGTTGGCCTGGGGTTGAGTGGGGTCGAGCAGGTCGCGGTTTTCAATAAACAGCAGGCTGCTGATGACCAGAGGCGGAATGGCGTCGAAGCGCTCATACAACTGTTGCGGGTACTTGTACTGGTAAAGCGGCTCGGCTCGGCAATCCGTGATGGACAGCCCGGCCTGGATCTTTTCCGCGTAGGGCACGAACAGGCCCTTGGCGCTGTAGTCCATCAATTGCGGCGAAAAGCGTGCCTGGGCCTCGATCACATAACCACGCTTGAGCAAGCGCGGCAGGAACGTGCCCAGGTCGCTGTAACCCAGGCGCCGGTCGAATGGGCCGGCACCGGGATAGGTGATGGCATCGCTGGGGCCGGGTTGTACCTGGTAGGTGAGGGTACGGGCCAGGCGGCTGAGTTCCTGGGCCTGCAGGCGTGAAGTGCGCATCTCTTGGGTGGCGGCAAACCCCAAGGCCACCAGCGCCATCAGTACGATCAACCAGAACAGCCGCCGTACATAACGGGGCCGGGGTTTATTTTGGGGTAAAGGCGCTGGGTCCGGACTGCCTTGTAGTTTCGCAGCCTTGCTTGATTCGGTTTGCCACAGTGCGCCCATAGTCGATTGACCCCTGCACGCAGATTGATCGGACTTGCCTGAAGCTTAGTCGCGGGTAGTCGGTTGGGGGGAAAATGTGTTCATGGCAGCGGATATTTAATGCTGGTCTTCAGTATGTTCAGCCAGATCGGGTCATTGGCCGGTGCCCAGCGAGGGCTCAGGCCATCATGGAAAAATACCCTCTTGTCCTCCAGGTACCAGACGGTCATTTTTATCTGCAGTTGCCGCATATAGTCCTGCGCCGGACACGTAATGGACGCCCAGGGGTCGCAGATATGCAGGTTCGCCCAATCGGCGCCCTGGAAATCCAGGGTCTGGGTCAAGCCCGCAGGGACCGTACCCACTACCACAAAGGTATGGCCCCGGCAGCTCCACACCTGAGCGACGCCACCATTGGTTCGGATCATTTCACACGCCACATGGGCCATCTGGTCACAATTGCCGGCACCCGTCTTGAGAATGACCTCGGTGTAGTTCGGGTGACCGATCTGGCTGTATTCCCACATCACAACGGGTTCAGCTTCTTTCAGTCGCAGGGTTTCTTGCGGGGGTTCACCTACGACGTTGGCGGATCTCAGGCCGGTCCTCTCCAGCATGGCCTGGGTGCTGGCGTTGGCTTGCTGGGCGAGGTACTGATTGTGCTGGGCACCCAGGCCTGGGTTTGGTGGCCAGATGTCCAATTGGACCGGGCGCGAGGCGACACTGATGTCCAGGCGTCGCCCCTGATCCGAGGCGTTGAGCAGCAATTCGCGCTGTTTCATGACACTCAGGGTGCTGGCTTTCTGGCGGATTTTTTCGATTTTTGCGGGCAAGAAGCCGCGCCTGCTCAACTGTCTGTACAGGACCTCCAGGGTCGGAAGTGTCACCAGTGGTTGGTCGGGAATCATCCCGCCTGCGCGTAAAAACTGCGTTTTGGTGTCGCAATAGGCCCTGATCAGGGCGGCGTCGTCGCCGCCTCGGCTGAAATTCAATTGGTGGAAGTGCAAGGTGTCGGCGCCGCTGGGCGTTGCGTTTGTGCGGTAAAAAACACCCACATCGGGCTCGGCCACCCAGTAAGATGTTGTCGTGTTGGGTAGGGTGATCTCCAGCGCCCGAAGGGTTCTACGGTCCTTGATGAGCTTCACCAGCCTATAGATTTCCACCACTTGGGTTTTATGGGTGAGCAGGTTGTCCAGGTCGTCTTCGGGCAAGCCGAACTGCGGCTCGTTGTCAATGCGCCTGCCTCTGACCCGCGGTTGGTAGATCAATACTGAGGGTTGGGGTTGAGGGGTCAGCTCGAAGCTGTCGTAGTGCGGAGTGACATCATGCACGTTTCGGTAATAGACCAACTGGCGTTTGTTGCCATCGATCATCGGCGCCGGCTGGATGCGAATATGGTCGAGCGCCTGGACTCGACGTTTATGAATCGAATCCTTAAAGGCGTACAGCCTTTTGGTGAAACAGATGAGGGGCACCCCCGGGCTGCGCTTTGCTCTGTCGACGGGGCAGACCGTGTCGAAGTGGTCGGTGAGCCTGGTATGGGCCGCTGAGGTGAGTTCGTCCAGCTGGCTGGGGTGTTTATGGGACAAACGCCAGACGCGGTCCTGGTCCAACAAGTCGGTCGCGTCGGCGCGTTGAATGAGCAAGGGCGTCGTGTCGAAAAAGGGCTCTACAACCAGCGCCTTGTAGCCGTCGACGAAGCTGACCGGGGTGACGGCCATCGTGGTGTCCAGTTGAAAACCTTCCAGCGCAGGACCGTATGGCCTTGCACTGAAGGGGTCAAAGGCATGCCAGGCGTTGGCCCGCCTGATCGCCAACAGAGGCGTCAACCCCTCAGGGTGCATCAGCGCGCCAGACCTGATGTCGGCGCGGTTGATCAGCCGGGCGTAATCCATCGTCGTTCCGTGGGCCAGACGTTGTTGGGCATGACGCAGTGCGCCGGCCAGTGCCCGCTGGCCTGAGTGGTTTAACCTGGCCAGGCCATAGGCCGTCAGGCGCACCACCGATGGCACCGCCTCCAGTGGGTTGAGCAACTCATTGATAAAGGTGGCACTGAGTCTGGTCAGTTGCAGCAGTTTCAAGTAGGCCGGTGCGGGCTTGACCAGGCGGCCCCAGCCGCTGGTCATGAAGCCTTTGGTCGGCATGACCAAGCCAAGCATGTCGAAAAAACAGCCCAGGGTGCCATCGAGCACGCGTTTGATTTCCCCGGAGGCGAGATCATGGCCGCAGGTCCAGAAGGGTATGAAGCCCAGCAGCGCCTCTAACAACTGCTCGCTGTTTTTTTTTCGCTCTTCAAGGGTGGTCAAGCCTTTGGCCTGGGCCACCCAGCTATCGACATCAACGAAAAAGTGGTGATTGACGATGGTGCTCGCCAACGTGAGGTTTCTTGGCGAGTCGAACACCAGCGGACGGGCAGTGGCCGGGAGCCCCGCGAAATGCCAGAGTCGATCCACGATAACGGTGCAATACTTGCCAGGTGTGGGTGGGCTGCCTTTGAAGTAGGCGCCCTCATCAATGGCCAGGCGACTGCCCTCATGCAAATACGCGATCGGTCGTGTGCTGTGGGGGGAGCCGGTGGTGACTTTGAGTGGGCGGCCTCCCAGTTCCAGGGTGGCGGGAAGGCGGGTGTTTTGTTGCACTTGATTGAGCAGGGGAAACAGTTCGTAGTCATGGAAGGTGTTGCCTGCCGTACAACGCAGGATGAAGCCGAACCGGCCGGTACGGGCCATTTTCTCTCCGGGCCCTTCCTCAATCTGCGGCTTGCTGGCGGCTTGCCTCACCACGAGCAGTTGTACTGCCCTCTCGTGCAAGCGCTTGCGGTCGGCCAGTGGTAACTGCGACAGCAGGTAACTGATCGCTTGGATATACGCTTCTTTGAGTCGTTGCGTGTAAGCCACTGCGGCCTCACTGAACAGCGCGTTGATATCGCGTAATTGGGCAAAGCTTTTTTTAAGCAGCGTGAGGTCGAGTTCGGGGTCGGTTGAACGCCATTTATCATCAACGGGTTGCAGGTGGCCGCCCATATGCAGATCCACCAGCGACTGAAGCTTTACGCCCGTGGTCGGCCTGTAGGAGGGGAGCCGAGAGGGGCCTTGTCCTTCTTGCAGGCATTTTTTCTTCAGCCTGCGGTGGTTGGGGAAGACGCGTTTAAGGTCCGTCGAGGCCAGGCTGCGGCGCGTGATGAGCTTGCTGCGCAAGGTTCCGGCTGCGTCGTGCAACGTCTTTATACGGGCCCTCAGGCGTTCTTTGACGGCGTCGAGTTCATCGGTTCGATAGGTCTGTGCCGGTCGCAGTTCGCCATGGACGATTGCCCAGTCGATCAGAGTGGCGGTGGCATAATGCTCGCGCCACAAGCGTTCCTGGTCCGTCGCCGGCTCCTGGATGGCAAGGGCGATGATGTCGTTGAACGCCAGCTGTCGTGTTGATCCGCAGGCGAGCTCTTCTGCCAGCATCACGCCTTGTTTGAACAGCATCCAGGCGTGGGAGGTCATGAAGTACAGCGAATCAGGGATGCCTTGCACCAAAAACTCCGGTGCGGCACCCGCCAGCAACAGGTGTGCGGCCAACCCTGTGGTTTGAGGCGTCGCAACACCGGCTTCAATCAGGTACAGCTCAAGTGAGCGGCGCAGGTCTGCATAGCGACGTCCATGGTAATCGCTGTGGTTCAGGTTCAGGCCGGCGAGGGTGTATCGCGCTTGCGCGGCCTGCGGGTCGAGATTGAGGATCAGCGCGGCAAGCACCAATGCGTTTCGACTGGCGTTGCTGGTCGTTTCACCGGGGGCGTGTCCAAACCAGCCCACGGCGCCGAGCAACGAATCGGCCAGCTTCTGCGCACGGGGAGCGGCAAGCAGTTGTTGCAGTTGTTCATCCGGTGGCCCAGGCGGCAGATCGGCGGCCAGCAGGTTGAACAATTCCGAGCTGGTTTGTGAGACAAACGTGGCGCTGATATGGATCACCTTGGCGCGTTGTTCGGTTGAAAGGGTCAGCGCGCCCGGTAGTGGCCTACCCAGGGCCTCCCAGTAATTGCCCAGCTGGGGGCTAGCGAGCCGGGTGGTTTCGAGGCGTTGTCGATACTGCCGCAAGGCGACGTCGGAATGCGCCAGATCACTTACGGGCGGCACCGGCACCGGTTCGCTGCGCCGCAGTTGTGCCATCAGCTCCCAGGCCGCCTCGCGATTATCCGGCAACGGCAGGTCGTGCAAGCTGAGCCACTGTGCGAGGCTGAATTGGCCGTCCTGATGGACGAACAGGTTCATGGCCGCAGCGCAGGCTTGCAAGCGTTCAAGGCGATCGCCCAGCGGCAGCTGCGACAGTTGTTCATGGCTGATGTCTACCCGTTGACCCCAAGGGCCGGCGCCTTTGATCGAGTGTTGCTGGGGGTCAAATTCGTACAGGCCGGGGGTCAGTGCATCGGGGCGAGTCAAGGCGAGAAACTGCGGATGCTCAGTGATCTCCCCGAGTAACGTTGCGGCGGTCTGCATGCTCACGGCCCAGAACGAGCCGCCATCCAGCGGGAAACGGCAGCGGTACACACTCAACAGGTTGAATGTGTGTTCGTTCAGGTCGTCTTCGATGATCTGTGCATGCAGTGCATTGGCTGCCGCGTGCAGATCCTGATTCAGTCGCTCGAACGCGTCCGCGAGCGCAGATTCGGTCCTACCCAGTGCGTCAATCAGCACGCCGCGTTGGGCAAGCGTAGTCGGTTGGGGGTAGCCGTGGAACCGCAGCACCTGACGGGCGCTCAGTGACAGGTTTGCGGCAGGGTAGGCCAGGCCGATGGCATCAGGGTCGATGATCAGGGCGATGGCCCGAATGGGCGGCGCGAGCTGCTGCCAGCCGCTGGCGTCCTCATAGGTGAAGGTGGCACCGTTGGCATACAGAGTGCCGTTGCGCACGTTCACTTCCATCGGGTTAAAACGCCGCTGCCCGGCCCAGGCCACGAAAGAGGGGTGGCCGAGGGCTTGGCGATAGAGCCCAAGCCAGCAGCCGAGGGCGCTGTGGGTCGGCACCGGGAGTGAGTCTGCGGGAGCGTAGGGTTCGGTCTTGAGGTGTGCAATCAGGGTGTCCAGCATTTGCCGATCGCCGTCCTGACGCTGGGATGGCGTCGGCTGCTCATGCCGGGTGGTCAATTCAGTCATCCGTGAAGTCTCGTTGAAGGTCATCACAGAGCGTGCCGGTTGCGGGCGCAGTCTTCACCGGGACCTTTCGCCTTTTTCCATGGGTTGTATCGCTATGGCGTGAAAGCCTTGAGATAGAGCCATCGCAGTGACCATTGGGCGATGGTAGGGGCATGACGATGCACCCTGGCTGTGCAATACTCGCCGCCGTTTCGCCCCGTGGCCTTTCACGCGGGATCAGCTAATGCCCCTCCATAAACCGGCTTTTTCCCGCGAGGTACCGCTGAAATTGGCGTGTTTTATAGTGAAAGGCCCTGTGTCGAGGTTTTTATACTGCACGGCCCGCTGATCTTGCCCGGCAAGAAGGGTCCGTCCATGAGGCGGCCCCGGTTTCGACAAGGGCACAGGCTTACCGGCCTGCACCCCGGAAACTCGACGGACAATCCAATAACAAAATGAGGTTGTACCTTTATGCCAGTCGGCAACCCACTGCCCCATGGCGAGACCGCTCAAGGCGGCCCGCTCAAACGCGAACTCGGTGAACGGCATATTCGCCTGATGGCCCTTGGCGCCTGTATCGGTGTCGGCCTGTTCCTGGGTTCGGCCAAGGCCATTGAAATGGCCGGCCCGGCGATCATGCTCTCGTACATCATTGGCGGCCTGGCGATCCTGGTGATCATGCGCGCCCTCGGCGAAATGGCGGTGCACAACCCTGTCGCCGGCTCGTTCAGTCGTTACGCCCAGGACTATCTCGGCCCCTTGGCGGGCTTTCTCACCGGCTGGAACTATTGGTTCCTGTGGCTGGTGACCTGCGTGGCGGAAATCACCGCCGTGGCCGTGTACATGGGCGTCTGGTTCCCCGACACCCCACGCTGGATCTGGGCCCTGGCGGCGTTGATCAGCATGGGCACGATCAACCTGATCGCGGTCAAGGCGTTCGGTGAGTTCGAGTTCTGGTTCGCCCTGATCAAGATCGTCACGATCATTGCCATGGTCATCGGCGGCGTCGGTATCATCGCGTTTGGTTTTGGCAATGACGGCGTGGCGCTGGGCATTTCCAACCTGTGGGCCCACGGCGGCTTTATGCCCAATGGCATCACGGGAGTGTTGATGTCCTTGCAGATGGTAATGTTCGCCTACCTGGGCGTGGAGATGATCGGCCTGACCGCCGGTGAAGCGAAGAACCCGCAGAAGACCATTCCCAGTGCCATCGGCTCGGTGTTCTGGCGCATCCTGCTGTTCTACGTGGGGGCGTTGTTTGTGATCCTGTCGATCTACCCATGGAATGAAATCGGCACCCAGGGCAGCCCGTTCGTGATGACCTTCGAGCGTCTGGGCATCAAGACCGCTGCGGGCATCATCAACTTCGTGGTGATCACCGCTGCGCTGTCGTCCTGTAACGGCGGCATCTTCAGCACCGGGCGCATGCTCTACAGCCTGGCGCAGAACGGCCAGGCACCTGCCACCTTCGGCACCACCTCGAGCAACGGCGTACCGCGCAAGGCGTTGCTGTTGTCGATCTTCGTACTGTTGCTGGGTGTACTGCTCAATTACATGGTCCCGGAAAAAGTCTTTGTGTGGGTCACTTCCATTGCCACGTTCGGCGCGATCTGGACCTGGCTGATGATCCTGCTGGCCCAGCTCAAGTTCCGCAAAAGCCTGAGCCCGACCGAGGCGGCTGGCCTCAAGTACCGCATGTGGTTGTACCCGGTCAGTTCCTACCTGGCGCTGGCGTTCCTGGTGATGGTAGTGGGGCTGATGGCGTACTTCCCCGATACCCGTGTGGCGCTGTATGTGGGCCCGGTGTTCCTGGTGGTGTTGACCGTGCTGTTCTATGTGTTCAGGTTGCAGCCAAAGACCGTCGCTCAAGGGACGGTGCGTTCCGCGTCCTGATGTGTGTCTCGTGACAAAAAGCCCCACCCCGTTCTACCGTTGGGGTGGGGCTTTGACTGCCGTATTTTCTGCACGATCCTCTATTTGCGGTGCGGTGCCTGCCGCCCCTCGGGCCCGATATCGCGAGCACTGCGCCTGTGTATAACGCGGGGCATCCGGTTCCGCGCGTTATCGCTTGCTCATATCTATCTATCCCTCCAACGATAATTCATTCCCTAGGCTGGCTGCTTCGACAGCAACCTTTGAAGAGTGATTTCATGTCTGAAAGTAATCCACTGCTACTGCCCTACGACTTGCCACCGTTCTCTGCCATCAGAGCAGAACACTTGATGCCCGCCATTGAGCAAATCATCGCTGATAGCCGCAACACCACCGCCACGATCATTGCCAGCCAGTCGTTATTCCCCACCTGGGACGACCTGGTGCAAGCCGTGGAGGCACTGGAGGCACGCCTGGATGGCGTTCTCAACGTCATTGAACTGCTTGACTCTATTCCCCAAGAGTCGGCCTGGAAACAGGCATCACACCGCAGTTATGAGCTTGCAATGCAGTACCGCGCCGAATTGGCCGCGAACAATGACCTGTATCAGCTCCACCGCCAACTTGCCGATAGCCCGATCGCAGCCCTTTTCAATCAACAACGCCAAAGCGCGTTGCGTAAAATACTGCGCAAGTACCACTTGGCTGGCCTTGATCTTTCTCCCGAGAAGCAGCTAAGGCTGAAAGCGTTGAACCTGCAAATCGACACATTCAGTCAGGAGTTCCTGCGCCGTGTGAGAGAGTCCAGCGACGCATGGCGTAAGCACATTCAAGACAAGGCGCTGCTGAGCGGACTGCCTGACGCAGCCCTGGCGCGCATGGAGGCCGCGGCTCGGGCTGCAAGCCTGGATGGCTGGTTATTAACCCTTTCCGAGCAGTCCTTTCAGGAGGTGATGAGCTACGCCGACCATCGAGCCTTGCGCCAGGAAATGATGATGGCTTACTACAGCCGTGCCGTGGGCACCGGTCCCGACGACATTGCCACCGACAATGAACCGGTTCTGACCGTGTTGCTCGACAGCCGTCACCAGAAAGCACAACTGCTCGGCTATGCCAACTTCGCCGAACTGGCGTTGGTGGAACAAATGGCGGAGACGACCGATGAGGTCACTGCATTTGTGCATCAACAGATTGATCAGGCACGCACGACATTTGCCTATGAAGCACAACAACTTCAACGCTATGCCGCGCAACGCGGTATCGATGCGCTGGAACCCTGGGATTACAACTATTATGCGGAAAAAATTCGCCAGGACGTGGCGGGTGTCTCCCAGGACGCCGTGCGCAAATACTTCCCACTGGAAACGGTGCTGCAACGCTTGTGCGCGTTCACCAAAATGCTGTTCGGCGTTGAGCTGATTGAACAAACCACGGTCGATACCTGGCACCCGGATGTGCGGGTATTTGAGCTCAGGGAGTACGCCGAGCCCATCGGGCATTTGTTTATTGACGCCTATCGTCGCGTGGCAGGCGGCGCGATCGGCATCGCCTCGGGCTTGCGCAATCACCGGATGACGGCCGAGGGGCGTCCACAGCGGCCGATAGCCGTGCTACGCAGTCAGTTGCCACGACCGATAGCGACCCAGCCTTGCTTGCTGGATCATCTGCAATTGAGGGTCTTATTGCATGAATTCGGCCACTGCCTGCAGCACCTGTTGACCGTGGCCCCCTATCGGGCGATTTCCGGTATGGGCCAGTTAAGTCATGACGCGGCGGAATTCTTCGGCCAAGTGCTGGAGCAATTCTGCTTTACCCCATTGTTCCTGACCTGGCTATCCGGCCATTTTCAGACGGGAGATTCCTTGCCTGACGATATGGCCACTCAAATGTGCCGATTTGTTCACACCCAGACCAGCCAGGAAACCGCCAGTATTTTGCTCACGAGTCTCGTCGACTTTGAGTTACACCGTACCTATGGCGACGGGCGTACACCTCATGAAGTTTTCACCCATGCCAACGTTGAAGTCGGGCATTTGCAATGGCCTGATGGCGCCCGTCCGATCAACAGCTTCGCACAACCGATGGGTAGCTATGGGGCCAAAATGTATTCCTACAAGTGGTCTGGTGTGCTGGCTCGCCAGGCTTTTGAACGGTTTGAGCGTGATGGCCTGTTCAACCCTGAGACCGGGAAAGCTTTTCGTGATGTGTTTATCACTGAGGGCGATACCCGTACGTTGTTGAGCTCACTTGCGCTTTTCCGGGGTGAAGGCGAGTGGTGTGTCGAGCATTCCACTGGAGCATGACGCGCCGTTGTATATGTAGTCCCACGGCTGAAACTTGAAACACCAGAGTGATCTTCAGCAGCCAATCCGGCCCGGAGAGCACTCAATGAGCACTGACACCCCACCGTATTTTTTCAGCGAAACCCAAACCGATCGCACGCAGCTAACAGAGCGCCAACGCTCACGCAACTTTACCCTCAAGGACCTTGACTGGTTCGACTCGGTCTATCTGGCCACCGATGCTTTGCGGCGGGCACAAAAAACGCCGATGCACGTGCAAACCCTGCAACTGAATGTGCCCGGTCAACCGGCTATTGAATTGGCGGGTGCATTCGTCATGAGCCCCGCCCCAGAAGGCGGGGTTGTTCTCTATACACCCGCTCGTGGTCTGGAAAAACTGGAAAGCCATGAAACACTCAAGACGCAACTGAAGTCGTGGCTCAAAGACGCGTCGCAGCGCCAGGCGTTGCTTGATTACCTTTCCATCTCCCAGCAAGTCACTCTGACGCCGACTGCAACCCTGACGATTACCGCACATACCGTGGCTGGCGCTGTCTTCGAAGCACAACATACGACCCTCTCCAATAACGTGCTCGAAAATGCTCGTTTGATGCGCGAGGAGTTGCTCAAGCTGCCCAGTTTCACTTCGCTGCTGGATGAATACATTTCCTCCAAGTTGGCGCAGTCTTTTACGGGGGGCGATCAGCGCCAAATCCAAGTGCAGAGTTATGTCATCGACGCATCCAGCGAATCGGGCAATTCTGATTCACCAACGCCCCGACACACGAGCACCCGCTCCTTGAGCGAAACTGTGCTCAGGTATTTCGTCGCCAATGCCTGGCCTGCGGGTGAAACCCGGCGCTACTACAACCCCCGGCAGCCTACTCAGGAAGCTGATGATCAGTTGCGTTGGGACGTATCAGTCCAGGGATTGGCCCGGGGCTTGAAAGCCTATATGAAGCAACAGCCCAAGACATTTTGGACGCTGCCGGCCGCCGCCGGGTTCTCGCGGCTACAACTGTTTACCCATGCCATGGCCAATGCCTTTTTCACGGTGGCGCTGGAGCAACAACAGCAAACTGCGATTACGGTTGAGCAGCGTCTGCAACTACAGGCGTTGCCGCTCAAGGCTGCGCTGCCCGCGACAACGCTTGCTCCTGCGATCGATGTTGAAAAGGCACTGCTGAGTGAGCCTGAACAGACCCCCGCCGAGCTGGCAGGCACACTCATCATCAGCAGTAACAAAAGCGACGATGGCTCGCCCTGGCTGCTCTATACCCCTCAACAAGGCCTGCAATCGTTTACCGAGTTGGGAGCACTCAAAACCCACCTTCTTGAGGGTCTCAACTCCCGGCAACCTGCCGATGCCTGGAGAAAGCACCTGTCCCGGCCGGAACGCTATAACGAAGTCGACCTGCTGGCCTGCGACGTCACCAAAAGCCCCATCACCGGGGTTATTTTCCAACGCATCATGGAGGGCATCATTGACAAACAAGGTCGCAACCTTGAATACGCCCTCGATCAATATCGCCTGAGCCAGGGCACGATGGACCTCGATGCCCTGGTCGACCATGTGCTGGATGTACGTGGCATGATTGACCCAACATTACTGACCTTCGAACCCATGGGGCGTTGGAGTACCCAGTTGACAGAGACCTGGACGGCGACGGTGACTGAACCCAGGATTCCACCAACGCTTGCTGCAATGCGCACAACGGTGCATTTACTCGAAAATGTCACCGCCGAAATCGAACAACACCTATCGTTTCGCTCCTCGCTGGAGCGTTCCGTTATCACCTATCTCAATACCAGACTGTACGCTATCAAGCAGCAACACTTGCAGGCTGCGTGCCTCTCGGTACGTCAATACAGCAACCCTTCGAATGGCACTGACAAACCTCAACTGCTCTCATCGAGCCGTATGGTCGACTATTTTCTGGCGCGTTTATGTGGCGAAGCGGGCCCACTCATCGATCCGCTTAACGCTCACGTCTACTCAACCGCTCCTGGCAAACCCGCCACTAAAGTCTCAAGTATGGACGCCACTGCCTTCAATACGCTGATCACCAGTGCAGTCGGTGGGTTTAAACAGTACCTGCGTAGAACCCACAGCGTGTCCCCCAACATGCAGCCCTTGCTGAGAAAGGCAATGGAGATGGGCTTGACAGGGGAAGTGCAAGTCAGGCTTTGGAACAACGCCTTATTGCCCCGCGACTACGAAGTGCTGTTGACCGTGTTAGGTATTTACGCCAGAGACTTACGCCCTGGCGTCAATGGGTTCCGCCCTGATGCGTTTTCTTTGCAGGTCGTACCGACTGGGCAGAATACGCCGCTGGTACTCAATAACTGTTTCGTGCTGACCGAGCGCGGCGGGCTTGATCCTCAATATTCCGGCCGCACGCTGCTGTGGACGCCCGCGTTGGGCCTGGAAACTTTCTCCTCATTGAATGACTTCAAAGCAGAGATGGATCGACGCCTGGCAATCCCGAACGAGCGACAGGCTTTCCTGGCGAACCTGGCGCCACCGGACTGGGACGCACAACCGAGCTATGCATTCAGTTCCCTTGAACTGATCGAAGACAACCTCGTTGAGCACTTGCAACGAACCTACGTTCAACAAAAAGACCGTGAATTGGCCCGAATTCTGTCCATGCAGCTGTCGGTCGATCAGTTGCGTAAGCTCTGGCAGGTTCAAGCCACACAAAGCCTGGCGCCCACCAACGTGCAGCGCGCCAAAGACATGGTCCAGGCCATGATCCGGCAACAGGGTTTGCAATGGTTGGGTAAAGCCCGTGCTGTGGATCAGCAGCTGTACGTCGAATTGCTGGAGCAGTATCGAAACAACGTCACCGACAATCAGGATTACCTGCACGGGATCGACTCACTGGCTCAGTTCACGCTCAAGAAACTCAGCACGCTACTCAAGGACCTTGGCGCTCAGGGCAGCGTCACTCCTGATGAAATCGAAGTCGGGCTGCCGGCGCAGGGCAGTACGCCTGCCCGCAACCAGTCGCTGCTGGACTATGCCTTGAGCCATCAATCGTATTGGAACGATGAGGTGCCTCTCTTCGCCAGCACCGGTACAACGCCGTTGCCATCCACCCTGGATGCGCAGACGCTGAAAACGCGGATACAGGCGTTGAACATCAACGCGGCTTACCAAACGTACATCAAATCCTTCCTGGGCCCTGCCAGCCCGGACTTTGAGCAACGCTCTACGCGATTCGCCAAGCAACTGCCGTGGCAATTGATGCAATACGCTCACGGCATGAGGTTGCAAGACCAGCTTTCACCGACGGCCTTCGGGCTCATTCAACAGATCATGGACATGCCCGATGCGATCGCCCGTGCGACAGTGGTGGATGCCAACGCCATGATCCGCCCTCTGGAACTGTTGGTCGATGACGGGAAGAAAACCATCAAGATTCCCGGCGCTTATTTGATCGGCTCCGCCTCCGGTGACGAGGGGCCTCAAGTCCTGTATGCCCCCTATAGCCCAGGCTACACCCTCAAGGAATATACCGTTGAGGCTGCACTGTGTGCTGAGTTGACGGCCGCCGGCGCCTTACAGCGTTGGGTTCGGCAGGTGGTCCCGGCCGTTGACCAAGCGGCACTGACAAGCGCACTGGAGCAACCCCAGGCCAGCACTACTCTGCAGCTGGCAAGCAACCCCATCAACGCTGCGCTGTTCAAGCAGCTGTTTACCGACAATGTCGAGCTGCTGACAACGTTGCTGGGCTGCCAAAAAGCCGCTGATGCAGGCACTGCCTGGGATACGGCCAAGGCCGTGTTCTCTGAGGGCGTGCAGGCGGCCACTGTATTTTTTGCCGGCAAACTGGCCTACCCCCTGGTGGTCTGGCAGAGCTATAAACTGTTCAAGGCTGCTGCCGAAGAGTTGCAAAACCACCAATGGCATGAGGCGCTGGGGCATTTCATCGGGGGTGTCGCCTTGCTGGCCGGTTTGCGCAATTCCATGCCTCCCGTATCAGAGGGCGGCATGCCCACGGCACCCGAGCCGATCCCGCCGCCTTCCACACCTGAGACCTCTGTGGTGTCCTGGCCCGCGCTGGACATTACCGCTGCTTCCCGCACCCGGCTCCAGCGTTTCGAAGTCCTTGAGCCGGGCTTGGCCAACCTGATCAAAGACACCTCACTCAACCTTTACCGATCGACCTCCAACCATTACTACGCGGCGGTGGCAGGGAAAGTGTTCGAAGTTATCAAGCATGGCCAGGGTTGGCGCATCATCGGTGATGGCGAAGTCGGTCCTGAGGTACAGCGCAACCCTCGACAACAGTGGATGCTCAGTAGCGCAGGCCCAGTGCTGACGGGGCGACGGACAATTGCACGACTACTTAATCGCTTCTACTCAGAGCCATTTGCGCGCTCCAGTATGAATGTATTGGCCAGCGGGATGCGCGAGATACGAGCGCTTTACGCTCGGGAATCCTGGGTTATCACCGATGCACTCGCCTTGGCGACGTTTTATGCAAAGAACGCCCAGGAAAATTTGCGCCTGATCGCACAAACACCCCTTGCTGCACCTGAGCTGGTCAAACAGATCAAAGCGTTTTTCGGCTTGCAGACGCTCGAGGTCGAACACCTTGAAAAAATTCAGGAGATCGTCGATACGGTCTGCACTGCGTTGATGGAGCCCTCACTGACCTCCTTGGACTCAACGCGATTTGTCATTGGCCATTCGCGGTTGCCGGCTCTTCAGGGCGGACACACGTTGATGGCCTTTACGATTGTCCCTGACCCCCTTCAACTGGTGTACTTGACCGAGGTGTTTTTCAATCCAGGTCTGAAATACAGTCATTTGTTGATAAAGCCGTTCTATGTCAGCGTCCATGCCCGCGCGACCACCCTCATTCACGAAATCACTCATCATGTATGTGAGACGTTGGACTTGGCTTACGTGCATTCAACCCATCCCTTTGATGACCTGATTGATCCCCAAACCCCTGAGGGCCGTAGCACTAAAGTAACCCTGGAAAACCGCCATCTTTCAAGGCTGTCGCTCAATACCCCGACCCGTGAGTTGTTCCAGGTTGTCGATATTGCGACCGGCATCAAAACAGACCCTGCACAGGGCACGTCAACACAGCATGTGCTCGACAGGCTGCTCACCGTTACCGGCGCCAAAACCCTCGCCGATGCGCGGCGAGTTTTCCGTACCGATCCGCTTAAACGCATCCTTACGGTACTTAACAACGCCGACTCCGTCGCCTACCTGATTGCACAAATGGGGCGTCGAAAAGAGATACCTGTTGGCTTATGACTACAATGTCAGGTCATCGCCCAGGCGTTTGCTCCTGCGCAGCGAGGCGGGCATTAACCTATTTGGCTTGTCTCGCTTGAGGGGCGTGGCGCCTGGTTGAGGTGTTTGTTGAACTCCATCCAGGCCGCGAGGGCCGACATCAGCACCACACCGAGCAAGGCGGTGAGTAATTGCATGACCACGGCGTCATCCGCCTGGGCATTGAGCATGTCCGCCAGTGGCGCCAGCACCACGCCCAGGCAGAACACTTCCAGGGAATAACGGCCCATCTGGCAAATCCGTTCAGCCAGACGGTTTTGCGTCCATTGCGGGTTTGGCAGCAGCTTGGCGGTGACATAGGCCAGCGCCAGGAAGTGCACGAGACGCACCGGTGACAGGTTGGTCTTGCTGATGGGGTACAGCAGGTTGCTGAGCGCGGTGGGCATCACCGCATCATGGACTTCAGGCCAGAGCCACGACAGCGTGATCACGCCGGCCACCACCACATACAGCGCCGCCGCGACGAACAGCGGCTGGCGCTGCAAGGGGCGTGTCTCGGGCGCGCTGGGCCGCTGGCTGTAAATCGCCGCGGCGCCCCCCAGCACAAACAGCAATTGCCAGGTGACCGGGTTGAAATACCACACGCCATCGGCAATGGCGCGCAGGTTCCAGCCCATCCACGGCGCCATCAGGTATACCACCAGAGAGACACTCACCACGGCCCAGGGCGCGCGCACCATCAGCGGCAGCACCACGGACAAACCAGCCAGCAAGACGATGTACAACGGCAACGGATCCATCAGGTTGGGCTTGAAGCGCAACAGCAGTTCATCGGTCAGTGCCTGTTGCGGGTGGGTGACGAAGTGCGTCAGGCCCATCTCCGCCACCAGGTCGCGGGTTTCTACATGGTTGTTGGCGAAGAACACGATACCCATCAGCATGGCCAGCAGGAAAATATGCACCACATACAACACCCAGGTGCGACGCAGGATTTTCAGGCAGGCCATCCAATAGCCTTCGCGCTGCATGACCTTGCCGTAGGCCAGCACCGAGGCGAACCCGGCGAGAAACACGAAGACCTCCGCTGCGTCGCTGAAGCCGAAGTTGCGCAGAGTGATCAGGCCGAGAGGGTTGTGGGGGACGTGATCCCAGAAAATGAAGATCAACGCCAGGCCCCGAAAAAAATCGATGCGCGGGTCGCGTCCGTTCAGCATGGCAGCGGGCTCTTGAACAAGTAGTTGAATAACGATAGGTGAGCGCGCGCGTTGTCGTACGCCGCACGTCGGGCGGACGAAGGTTGGCGGTATTTGTAAGCAATTGCAAAGGTTGGGTATTACTGAATGTCTCCATGCGGCGGACGGGCTACCTGTCAACTTTGACAGTAGACGCAATAGGCCCGCCATGGCTTGCTAGGCCAGCCGCCACAGGACAACTTTATGCGCCGAGTATGGAAGGGATTCTCCAGCTACACGGTCATTGGTATCGCCAATACGGTGATCCATTGGCAGCTGTTTTTTGTCTTCAGGGTCGCCTTTGAGATGAGCCAGGCGGCGAGTAATTTTCTTGCCTTCGCGGCGGCGGCGTCGCTGTCCTTTTACATGAATGCGCTTTACACCTTTTCCATGCCGCCCTCATTGCCGCGTTATAGGCTGTTCATGCTCTGCATGGGCGGCTTGAGCCTGGTGGTGGGCGGGCTGGCCGATCGCTGGAGCATGCCGGGCATTGTCACCGTGCTGGTGTTTTCGCTGATCAGCCTGGTGTGCGGGTTTTTGCTGTCGCGCTGGGTGGTGTTTCGCGAGCGTGACCAATGAAAATCTCGCTGGTGGTGCCGCTGTACAACGAGGAGCAGGCCGTGGACGGGTTTTACCGCGCGGCGCGGCAGGAGCCTTTATTGCGCAAGCATACGGTCGAGATTGTATTTATCAACGACGGCAGCACCGACCGTACCGCTGAACGGGTCCACGCGCTCGCCATGGCTGACAGCGACGTGATGTTGATCAACTTCTCGCGCAACTTCGGCAAGGAAGCCGCCTTGTTCGCCGGGTTGGAGTACGCCACGGGTGGCGCGGTGGTGCCCATGGATGTGGACTTGCAAGACCCGCTCGAGGTCGTTCCGCAATTGCTTGCCGAATGGCAAAAAGGTGCCGATGTGGTGTTGGCCAAACGCCGCAACCGCGCCAGTGACGGTTACCTCAAGCGCCACACTGCTTCGCTGTTCTACCACCTGCTCAACCGCATCGCCTACACCCACATCGAGGAAAACGTCGGCGATTTCCGGCTGATGGACCGCAAGGTAGTCGACGTGATCAAGGCCCTGCCCGAGCAGCAACTGTTCATGAAAGGCGTGTTGTCCTGGGCCGGCTTTACCGTGGCCATCGTCGAATACGACCGCGCCCCACGCGCCACGGGCCAGAGCAAGTTCAACGCCTGGAAACTCTGGAACCTGGCACTGGACGGCATCACCTCATTCAGCACCTTGCCGCTGCGGCTGTGGAGTTATATCGGCGGGTGTATTTCGCTGGTGGCATTGGTGTATGCGGGGTTTTTGATCGTCGACAAAGTGTTGTTTGGCAATGACGTGCCGGGGTATCCGTCATTGATGACCGCGATTTTGTTTTTGGGCGGGGTGCAACTGATTGGGATTGGGATATTGGGGGAGTATGTAGGGCGGATTTATATGGAGGCCAAGCATCGGCCGAGGTATGTGGTGAAGGAAGTTATACGTGAACCCATAAAGGAGGGCATGCATAATGTGGGCTAAGCAGGTATTAACTAAGAAGCAGGTACTGGTTTTTTTCTGTGTGGTGTCATTAGCCTATGTATATCCTATTATTCGTGCCGACTATGCCTATGTCGATGATAGTTGGCGTGCATTGTTGTTGGAAGGGGCGAATTGGAGAGATCAGGGTCGGATTTTGCTGGAGGTGCTGCATAAGTTTTTAACGTTTACAGGAGGCACTACCAATATATTTCCCTTGCCGTTATTAATTGCCACCTTCGTCATGGCGTTGGCTATGACACGTCTAACCTTCTGGTATTTCTCACGGCCGGATATCTTTGCTTGTCTGGTCATATTGCCAATTATCTGTAATCCGTTTTTTTTAGGTAACATTACCTATCAGTATGACGGCCCCGGTATGATGTTGGCAGTGGTGGCTGTTATCTATGCAATCACTTGTATGCAGAGAAAAGCGCTTGTGCGCGGGCTGTTGTCGGCCATATTAATTGCTGTATCGCTAGCGTTGTATCAGCTGACGATCACTTTGTTCGTCGGACTTTGCTGTATCGAATTTCTATGGAGTGTAAGAAATAGGGTCGAGGTGAAGAAAATTCTAATAATGTGGGTCGAGCGCGGTTTGCAATTGTTGGGGGGCGGGTTGATCTATTACTTCACAGCTCATCAGCTTGTTACGAGCAGTCGCGGCAACAGCCTCCCCTTTGACTCACGATGGTTGGGTGTAGTGAGCGATAGGTTTGTGTTTGCCATGGACAGTGTTTACGCGTTGGTCAACACTTGGAATATTGGTATTTTTGTAATTTTGGTGATCACTGCAATGGTTGGGTTTGTTTTTTGGCTGAAAAACATCCCCACTTTAGTGGGCGGTCAGTTGGGCAGGGGCGTTTTGTTGGTTGGGTTCATAAGCTCGATCGGGGTATTACTGTTGTGTGTGCCTGGAGCAATGCTGTTTGTAACCGAAACTAATCAGGATGCGAGGAATTATATTGGTTTTTCTGCACTGTTGATGTTGTTGTTTTTGCTCGTCTACGATGTCTTGGAACGGGTGTGGGAGGTGCTAAAGTTACTGCTGGTGATACCGGTTTTGCTGATGTTTTCATTTTGCTATGCCTATGGGCAGGTGTTGATTGCCAAGAAAGAGTTGGAGTCGGCCGTTGCGCAGTACATTGCTTACGATATAGTTGCTCATGAGCAGCTTAGTGCGGCTAAAATATTTTATTATATTGGCCCGCGCACGGCTGGTAATTGGCTTCCACGAGGGCATGCGGCAATGACCTATATGCCGACGCTAAGATTTATCTTGAGCGGTTCGAATACGTTGCTGCATCCACAGTTTATGACAAGGCTGGGTATCAATAATGTGGTGGAGGGTGATCGCGCTGTCTATGAAGCTGCCGTTGCATCAGGCAAGCATTACCGCCGAGTAGTAGACAGAAAGTTCTATTCGATCGACCTGACGGACCAGGGGGGGTTTATCCTATTCAAGGAAATCCTGGATCCGGAGGACTACACGCTGCAAATCAACGAAAAATGAGCCTGGGCGTAGGCGCCGCAAATGGGCATCGTCAGTGTTTATGCCGCTATCACTTCAAGCGTAAATAAACTCTGTTGTCGACTCCAAGTTTGGACTCGTCTCTAGATATCCATTATTACCAACGTGCCATGGCTCCCTGCAACCACGGCATGCGCAACCCCTGCTTCCACAAGGTACATCTGCCCGGCGCTCACCCGAATCTCTTGATCACCAATGCTCAGGCGCAACTGACCGTCGATCACCAGCAACCCCTCATTGTAGTCATGGGTTTCCTCTTCATAAGCTTGCTCATCCATACGCAACACCTTGATTCGCGCCGGGCCGACCTGGCCCAGTCGCGTGGATTTCCAGCTGTCGGGGAGTTGCGCGGCAATGGCGCTGAAGTCGAATAACGGCATGTGAAGCTCCTTGTTTCAACGATGCCGTCGGTGGTCCGGTTCAGCGGTCAAGAGTGTTCGGATATTTATGCGGCAGCCACTTCATGCGGCTCAAAACTGTCCGCCCGCGCCATCTGCCACATGCGCGAATAGAACTCGCCGTTCACCTCGCCGGTGAGCAACTCGCCAGGCTTGAGGAACACATGCAGCTGCGAGAACAGTTTGATTTCGGTCGCCGACATGCGCCGCACCAAATGCTTGGCCGACAATTGCGACGGATGATCCAGGCCGGCCGCAGCGAGCATTTCCGCCAAGGCGTGCAGCGTGTTGCGGTGGAAGTTGAACACCCGCTGGGCTTTGTCGGGCACCACCAGCGCACGCTGGCGCAGCGGGTCTTGAGTGGCCACGCCCGTCGGGCACTTGTTGGTGTGGCAGCTTTGCGACTGGATGCAGCCAATGGCGAACATAAAGCCGCGCGCCGAGTTGGCCCAGTCCGCGCCGATGGCCAGCACGCTGGCGATATCGAAGGCGCTGACGATTTTGCCGCTGGCGCCGAGCTTGATCTTGTCGCGCAGGTTCAGGCCCACCAGGGTGTTGTGCACAAACAGCAGGCCTTCACGCAGCGGCACGCCGATATGGTCGGTGAACTCCACCGGCGCGGCGCCGGTGCCGCCTTCCTTGCCGTCGACCACGATAAAGTCCGGGAGGATGCCGGTCTCGAGCATGGCCTTGGCGATGCCCATGAACTCCCACGGGTGGCCCAGGCAGAACTTGAAGCCCACCGGTTTGCCGCCGGACAGTTCACGCAGTTGCGCGATGAACTGCATCATCTCGATCGGTGTGGAAAACGCGCTGTGGCGCGACGGCGAGATGCAGTCCTCGCCCATCATAATGCCGCGCGTTTCAGCGATTTCCTGGGTGACTTTGTGCTTGGGCAGGATGCCGCCGTGGCCGGGTTTGGCACCCTGGCTCATCTTGATTTCGATCATGCGCACTTGCGGGTTCTGCGCCTGCACGGCAAAACGTTCCGGGTCGAAACGGCCATCGCTGGTGCGGCAGCCGAAGTAACCGCTGCCCAGTTCCCAGGTGAGGTCGCCGCCGTTTTCGCGGTGGTAAGGGCTGATGCTGCCTTCGCCGGTGTCATGGGCAAAGTTGCCGAGCTTGGCGCCTTGGTTCAACGCGCGAATCGCATTGGCGCTCAACGAGCCGAAGCTCATGGCCGAGATGTTGAAGACCGAGGCCGAGTAGGGCTGTGTGCACTGCGGGCCGCCGACCATCACGCGAAAGGCGCTGGGATCGCTGAGCGGCGCGGGGCGCATGGAATGGCCGATGAACTCGAAGCCCGACTGGTACACGTCGATCAGGGTGCCGAAGGGTTTGTCGGCGGTTTCGTTCTTGGCGCGCGAGTAGACCAACGAGCGCTGAGCCCGGGAGAAGGGCAGGGCGTCGCTGTCGGATTCGAGCAGGTATTGGCGAATCTCCGGGCGGATGGCTTCCACCAGGTAACGGATATTGCCCAGGATCGGGTAGTTGCGGCGCACCGCGTGGGGGCTTTGCAGCAGGTCGAAAAGACCGATCAGGCTGAGGACGCCGGTGACCAGGGTGATGGGCCACAGCCACTCATGTTCGATAAAAGGCAGGCTGGCGAGGGTGAAAATAACGCACACGGCAAAGAAGGCGTAACGGCTTAGCAACGACAGGCTCATACGGTTTTTCCTCAGGTTCAACTCTATAGGTCGATCGGCCATTCTGCGCCTGTACGGAAACCATAGACAACCTGTGGGAATAATCAGTTTGGCCGCACCTGTAGGACAGACTGGCCCGGAATAGACAACTGGCGGCTATCGGTGACCTCGAATTGCGCCTGGTGGGTGGCGGTCGAGTCGGCCCCGACGAAGACGGTAAAGGTGCCCGCTTCGACCACTGGCGAGAGGTTCATATCCAGGAGGGCGAAGTCCTCTTGATCGAGGGTGAAGGTCACGTTCCGCGCCTCGCCGGGGGCCAGGTGCACTTTTCGAAACCCACGCAGTTGGCGGACGGGGCGGGTCACGCTGGCGACGTCATCGCGCAGGTACAACTGGACGATTTCGTCGCCGGCACGCTTTCCGGTGTTGGTGACGGTGACCTCGACGGTCAGGGTTTGGGTGGACGCAAGCCGGGTGCTATTCAGTTTGGGCGTTGAGTAGCTGAACGTCGTATAGCTCAAGCCAAAGCCAAATGGGTAGGCTGGCGCCTGATTGATATCCATGTAGTTGGAACTGTACCTGTCGGGCGAGCCGTCGGCATTGCTGTTGGGGCGGCCGGTGTTTTTATGTGCGTAGTAAAGGGGGATCTGCCCGACGCTGCGTGGGAAAGTGATCGGCAATTTGCCGCTGGGGTTTACATCGCCAAACAGCACATCCGCCACGGCATGCCCCATTTCGCTGCCGAGAAACCAGGTTTCAAGCAATGCAGGTGCCTGTTGAAGGGGCAACGTGAACACCAATGGGCGACCGTTCATAAGGATGACTACCACGGGTTTTCCGGTGTCCAGAAGCGCGCGCAATAACGCCTCCTGGCCGCCGGGCAAGCCAGGTTCGGCGCGGCTCTGACCTTCGCCGCTTTGCTCGGCATTTTCGCCCAGTACGGCGACCACTACGTCGACGTCGCGGGCGGCTTTTTCGGCCGCCGCGATACCTTGGGTGTCGGCGTTGCCGGGGGAGGCTCCGGGCAGGTAGGTTACATCGGTGTTGGTGGAGACGGCGTTTTGTATGCCTTGCAGAACGGTTACCGCGCCGATGGGTGTGCCTGGCCAGGACGCCGGGCCGATGGAGGCGGCAGCATCTGTGGCCAGGCTGCCGACCACCAGCACCCGGCTTAGTTTCTTCGACAGAGGCAGCAATTGACCGCTGTTTTTCAGCAATACGATAGACTTTTGCCCCGCCTCACGGGCCAGAGCACGATGCTGCGGCAGGTCCGCGCTATTGGCTTCGCGGATCGGGTCGCTGTAGCGGTAAGGGTCTTCAAACAGTCCCAGGCGCTGCTTGGCCTTGAGTACGCGACGCACGGCTTCATCCACGTCTGCCATTGAAACCTGGCCGTTGCGTATGAGCGTCGGCAGGTGTTGCCGGTAGGTCTGGCTGGCCATTTCGATATCCACGCCAGCGTTAAAGCCCAGCCATGCCGCATCGGATGGGGTGCGGGCGATGCCGTGCAGGATCAGTTCCTCTATGGCGGTGTAATCGCTGACGATAATACCGGTGAAGCCCCACTTTTGACGCAACAGCCCTGTCAGTAAAGCCTTGTTGCTGTGCATGGGCGTAGCGGCGACCTCGCTGAAGGCGGGCATGATCGCGTCGACGCCCGCGGCTACGGCCGCCTGGAAGGGGGGCAGGTAGATCTCCCGCAAGGTTCGTTCCGACAGATCGGCGATGTTGTAATCCCGGCCGCCCTCGCCAGCCCCATAGGCAACAAAGTGTTTAGCGGTAGCCATCATGTACGAGGTGTCAGGCGGGCCTGAGCCGTGAAAACCGCGCACTCGCGCAGCGGCCAGGATCGAGCCGAGAAACGGGTCTTCACCTGCACCCTCCACCACGCGCCCCCAGCGTGGGTCACGCGTTATGTCGACCATGGGTGCGTAGGTCCAGTGCACACCGCTGGCGGTGGCTTCAACAGCCAACGCGCGCGCACTTCGTTGCGTCAGATCAGGGTCCCAGGCCGCAGCCTCCGCCAGTGGCACCGGGAACACGGTGCGAAAGCCATGAATGACATCAAGGGTAAACAACAGCGGTATATGCAAGCGTGAACCTTGTACGGCCTGTACTTGCAGCTGGCGAGTCAGGTCGGCACCGTAGGCTCCGATGACAGAACCGACGGTTATCGTTGGCCGTTCTTCCAAGCCGTTTTGATCAACGACAGTGCCGGTCGGTGTTTCCTTGATGCCGAGCAGGCTGAGTTGGGCGACTTTTTCCTCCGGCGTCATTTGCGCCAGTAGGCGTTCGACAACATCATCCTGGGCGGTTGCTGCCAAGGCCAAAAAGCTCAGTAATAGCATCAAGAGGCGAGTAGACATGGGCATCAACGCTGGCCGAAATATGCACATAAGTGTTCAGCGCGCAGGCAAACCCAGCTACTGTCAGAAATAACAGTTCATCAACGGTTTCAGACAAACGGTCAGGCGTTTTGCGCCTGAAGAAAGATCGAGAACAGCTCCGACTGGGATTTGATCCCCAGCTTGCTGTACATGTGTTTCTTATGGACTTTCACGGTCTCCACCGAGATTTCCAGCTTGCGGGCGATTTCCTTGCTGGAGCAACCGCTGAGCATCAAGCGGCCTACATCCAGCTCGCGGGCGGTGAGTTGCGCGCCCCAATCATCCTTTTGAATCGGCGGTTGCGGCGCGCTCACCTGGTTCAGTTCATGGGGCAGGCGCTGGCGCAGCAGGCTCAACACCCACGGCTGGATCAGTGACAGCAGGGCAATTTGCTGTGGGTCAAAACGCTGTTTCGAGCCCAGCGACAGGCACAGGGTGCGCCCGTCCGGCAGGTGGCAATTGAACTGGATTTCATCGGCCACCACGTTCAGGCGAAAGTAGCGCTGGTAGTACTCGGTCAGCTCGAAATGCTCCGGCGCCACTTCCGCCAGGCGTAACAGGCCGGTGCGCGCGTGTTCGCGGCTGGCGATGTAGAACGGGTCGAGGAGGTACAGGCCGTTGAGGTAGTCCTGGAACAAATGGTCCGGCGCGCCGTCGGCGCCTGGGCATTCGGCGAACACCAGCGGGCGGTGCTCACTGCTGAACAGCAAGGCGACCCAACTGTCGGACGGCACGTACTGGTCCAACAGCCGCACAAGCTGGGTCCAGAAGTTGGGCTGGTCCAGGGCGTCTATCATTTGCCCCACCGAACGGTGCCAGGCGATGTCTTGCAGCGTCATGCTCATCAATCTACCCCTATCGGGTTACCCCCGCCGCGTAATTCCCTGGCCGGTGTTGGCTGCGCATACTGCGGCACGGATAAAGAACAAGGAATACCCATGAAGGTCGAATTTGCCCAATTGGCAGGCCGCGATAACGGTACAGCTTACAACCTTGAGCGCGCCTTGGCGGCCATTGCTGCGTGCGCCGCCGACACGCAACTGATCGTCTTCCCGGAAACCCACTTGATGGGCTTCCCGTCGGCCGAGACCGTCGCCGCGATCGCCGAACCGGTAGACGGCCCCACCGTACAAGCGGTTATCCAGGCGGCCCGTGCGCGCAATATTGCCGTGGTTATCGGCATGGCCGAGCACGACGATGGCCAGTTCTATAACACCACCTTGCTGATCACCCCCGAAGGCATCGCCCTGCGTTATCGCAAGACCCACCTGTGGGCTTCGGATCGCGGCGTGTTCAACCCGGGTGATCGCTACGCCACGTGCCTGTGGAACGGCGTGCGCGTCGGCCTGCTGATCTGCTACGACATCGAGTTCCCGGAAACCGCCCGCGCCCTGGCGCAGTTGGGCGCCGAGCTGCTGATCGTCACCAACGGCAACATGGACCCGTACGGCCCCACGCATCGCACCGCAATCATGGCTCGCGCCCAGGAAAACCAGGCGTTTGCGCTAATGGTCAACCGGGTCGAAGAGGGTGACGGCGACCTGTTGTTCGCCGGCGGCAGCGCGCTGGTGGACCCGAACGGCACTTTGCTGTTTGAAGCCGGGCGCGAGGAAGGGCAATTCACTGTCGAGCTGGATCTCGACCAATTGGTGGCGGCTCGCAAGGACTACCGCTACCTGGATGACCAGCGCTTGAAATTGCCCGGCGAGGTGATTGAGCGCAGCGATGGCACGCGCGAATTGCTGATCCCCCACGTTTAAGACTGGCCCCTTGTGGCGAGGGAGCTTGCTCCCGCTGGGGCGCGTAGCGGCCCTAAGATTTTGGTGCCGCTGCGCAGCCCAGCGGGAGCAAGCTCCCTCGCCACAACAGCAGCATTAAGCATAAAAATAGTTTGCGCTTCACCGACTTCAGTTCTGCCATAAATCTAATAAATCAGCGGAGAATCGCTCATGGCTCGTTTGCAACGCACCCTGTCGTTAGGGTCGGTGGTGCTGTTTGGCATCGCCTATATGACGCCGATCATTGTGCTTGGCACCTTCGGCATCCTCGCGCAATCCACCGGCGGCATGGTGCCGGCCGCGTACCTCGCGGCGCTGGTGGCGATGTTCTTTACCGCCATGAGCTACGGGCGCATGGCCTCGGCTTTCCCGGTGGCCGGTTCCGCCTACAGCTATGTGCGCAAGGCTATCAGCCCCAAGCTGGGTTTTATCGCCGGTTGGGCGGTGTTGCTCGACTACCTGTTCCTGCCCATGGCCATCTGGCTGATCGGCGCTGCGTACCTGCACTCGGCGTTCCCGACGGTGCCGCAGTGGGTGTGGGTGCTGGCGTTTATCGGCATCACCACGGCAATCAATATTATCGGCTTGAAGCTCGCCAACGGCATCAACGCGCTGCTGATGCTGGTGCAGTTTCTGGTGCTGATCGCATTCGTCGCGCTGTGCATCCACTACATCGGCGGTGACGCGAGCAAGCCACTGTGGACGCTTGCCCCCTTCTTCAACGGCCAGATGCACATGCCGCTGATCATGAGCGGCGCGGCCATCGCCTGTTATTCGTTCCTGGGCTTTGACGCGGTCAGTACCCTCACCGAAGAAACCCGCGACCCACGCCGCACCATCCCACGGGCGATCATGCTGATCACCTTGATCGGCGGGCTGATCTTCGTGGGGGTGTCGTACTTCGTGCAGATCGCGCACCCCTCGTTTGAGTTTGCCGATGTGGACTCGGCGGCCTATGAGATTGCCCGCAACGTGGGCGGCGACCTGTTTGTGTCGATCTTCCTGATCGGCCTGATCGTCGGCCAGTTCGCCTCGGGGCTGTCGGCCCAGGCCAGCGGTTCGCGTCTGTTGTTTGCCATGGGCCGTGACGGCGTGTTGCCCAAGTCATTCTTCGGCACCTTGCACGCGCGCTTCGGCACGCCGGTCAACAGCATCCTGTTGTGTGCGGTGGTGGCCTTGCTGGCGTTGAAGCTCGACGTGACCACCTCGACTTCTTTCATCAACTTCGGCGCGTTCCTGGCGTTCAGCCTGGTGAACCTGTCGGTGATCTTTCACTACTGGATCGGCGCCAAAGCGCGCGGTGTGCGTGAGGTGATTCTGTTCCTGGTCTTCCCGACCATCGGCCTGTTGGCGGACCTGTGGCTGATGGTCAGCCTCGATCACCTGGCGATTTACCTGGGCGCGGTGTGGTTGGCGATTGGCGTGGTGTACCTGGGCTTCCTCACACGCGGTTTCTCAAAGCAACCGCCGGAAATGGACTTTCAGGAAGCGGCATAGAAGCAGTCGGCCTATTCTTATTGCAATCGGTTCTCGTTTGGGCGCATGATTTGTGTTACTGTATAACACTTCAATTGCACCCAGACGCCCCGGAGGCCTTATGAAAGCTGGTATCCATCCCGACTACCGTACCGTGCTGTTCCACGACACCGCCGCCGACGTGTTCTTCCTGATCGGCTCCACCGCCGACAGCGACCGCACCCATACACACAGCGACGGCAACACTTACCCGTACATCCCGCTCGATGTGTCCAGCGCCTCGCACCCGATCTACACCGGCCAGCAGCGCAAGACCCAGGTCGAAGGCCGGATTGCCGGGTTCAACAAGCGTTTCGCTTCGTTTGGGTCCAGCCCAAAAAAGGCGGATGCATAACCCAGACTCGACGGCGTGCCCTACGCCGTCGTTTGCCGAATCGGCAGTACCACCCGAAAGGTCGTGCCCTTGCCCAGTTCACTGCTGACCGAGATTGAGCCCCGGTGTTTCTTGACGATGCCGTAGGACAGTGACAATCCCAAGCCGGTGCCTTCGCCGACGGGTTTGGTGGTGAAGAAGGGGTCGAAAATCTTCTGCACGGTTTGCGGCGCAATCCCACAGCCGTCGTCCGCCACTTCCAGCCAGATGTTCTCACCTTCCACGCCATTGCTGATGGTAATGGTGCCACGTTCCGGGCCCATGGCTTGTGCGGCGTTGATCACCAGATTCATCACCACTTGATTGAGCTGCGACGCCAGGCACTCGATGTCCGGCAGCGGCAGGTAGTGCTTGACCACATCAGCCTTGTACTTGAGTTCGCTGGCGACGATGTTCAGCGTCGAATCAATGCCTTGTTGCAGGTTGGAGAATTGCCAGGTCTGGTCGTTGTCCACCCGCGAAAAATTTTTCAGGTCTTTGACGATTTGCACCACGCGGCCAATGCCATCCTTGGATTCGCGGATCAGGACCGGGATGTCCTCCTTGAGAAAGTCCAGCTCCAACGTAGTGCGCAAGGCCTTGAGCTGGTCGCGCTGTGGTTGCGATGCGATTATTTCCTCACTGTGTCGATAAGCTTCAAGCATTTGTTGCAGCTGGTTAAAGTAGCCATCAAGGGTGTTGAGGTTGGACGAAATGAAGCCTACCGGGTTGTTGATCTCATGGGCGACACCGGCGGCAAGCTGACCCAGTGAAGCGAGCTTTTCCGACTGCACCAGCTGGCTTTCCAAGTGTTTGCGCTCGTCGATTTCCAGTTGCAGCGCCTGGGTACGTTGTTCCACCAGCTGTTCCAGGTGCAAGGTTTGCAAGGCGGCGCGACGGGCCATGTCCCACTTGTTGGCCAGGGTATTGGCCATTTGCTGGACTTCAATGTTGTCGAAGGGTTTTTTCAGGATCAGCAAACGGTCATGGGCGTGCAGGCGAAAGAGCAGGTCCTCCCAGGAGTAATCCGAGTACGCGGTGCACACCACCACTTGCAGGTCGGGGTCGACCTTCCACAAGGCCTCGATGGTCTTCGCGCCGTCCCAGCCCTGGGGCATGCGCATGTCCACAAAAGCCAGCGCGTAGGGCCGTTGTTCCGCCATGGCCGTGGTCAGCAAACCCAGGCCTTCTTCGCCACCGTACGCCGAATGCAGGTCGAATGCCTGAGCCTGAGGCGTGACGGCGTCGCCGAACAGCGCTGACTCCAGGTCATCCAGTGCGGGGTTGGAGGCCACGCTCGGCATCAGAATCTTGCGAAAATCTTCATGAATTGACGGTGTGTCATCAATCAGCAGAATGCGCCGGTTGGGAGGCTGGTTCATGGGGCAGTTCCGGCAAGGGTGAGAGGAATCGTCAAGGTAAACACTGCGCCAAGGCCTGGCCCATCACTGTGAGCACTGAGTTGGCCGTGCATTTCCACGGCGGCCAGAGCACAGCTGTGCAGGCCGAAACCATGGCCTTCTTTGCGGGTGGTGAAGCCGTGGGTGAATATCCGGGTCATGTTCTCGGCGGGTATGCCTTCGCCATCGTCCTTTACACTGATTTTCAGGGTCTCGTCAGCCGCCGGTTGCACGGTCAGGGTCATTTGCCGTGGCCGGTCACTGAGGTTGGACATGGCGTACTTGGCGTTGCTGATCAGGTTGACCATAATCAGCAACAGTCGGTGTTTGTCGCCCAGAATCTCCGGTACTTGGGCGTACTCCTTGACCACCGTGACGTGATGACGGCTTAAAGCGCCGGCGTTCATGCGCAGGGCGTCTTCCATCAGCGCGCTGATGTTGACGGGTTCGAGCAGTGTGGAGGCGCCGGCATAGGATTGCTGGGTCGAGACGATGTCCTTGATGTGGTCAACGCTTTTGCTCAGTTGCGTCAGTTCCTCGCTCATGCCTTGCTGTTCGAGTGCAATCGCTTCGACCAACTGGTTCAGGTAGCCCGGCAGCAATTTGCCCTTTTCATCCTCGCTGAGGAAGGTGCCCAGGTCGCCCTGATGCGCGTTGATCAGCTGCATGGCTTTACCCAGGCCCTGGACCTTGCTGTTGCGCAGTTGGCGCGCCACCAGGTCGGCGGAAATGTTCACGCTGTTGAGCACGTTGCCAACGTTGTGCAGCACGTTCGTGGCGATTTCCGCCATGCCCGCCTGGCGGGCGCTGTCCATCAGCTCGCTCTGGGCATCCTTGAGCTGTTGCGTGCGCCGCTCCACCCTGTGTTCCAGGGTTTCGTTGGCGGCCTGCAAGGCACGATTGATCCGGTTGATCTCGGCGAAACTGCGCAACAGGCGTACTGCCAGGTACAGCAGCAACACCACCAGCAAGGTTGAGAAAATCAACAGGTAGCGGTGGTATTGATGATCAACGAGGTCGGCCGCCTGCTGGTCCTGGTTGAGGTGGGTGGTCAAGTCATCCAGGCGCTCGGCCACGGGCACTGCGGCAATTCGTTCGAGGAGGCTGTTGACCACCGGCTGCTCGCGCAGGATCAGCGAAATGTGGTTGCTGAGGATCACGACCGGTGCCTGGAATTCACTGGGCAGGCGCTCCTTGTTGACTTTCAGCTTGCCCAGGCCCACCAGAATATCGGCCGCGCGATCGGTCACTGGTGACCTGGGCGAACTCCAGGCTGCTGAGCAGCAGGTCGTAGGTGTCGGTGGCCACGCTTTGCAGTTGCAGCCGACTTCCATCGTCAATACGACTGAACTGGGCCTGGATATCGTCTTCAGCGGTCGGCAGAAACGCCAGCGAGTTGCGCAGCACCGCATTGTGGGATTTGAACTGGTCTACCAGCCGCGCCTTTTCCTGGATGGCGGCTTGATACGCTTGCTGGGTGGCGCGCCAAAGGGGCAGGTCGGCGGTGTTGTGGTAGGTGTCGCGGCTGCCCAGTTCGGCCCATATGCGCGTCATTTCGGTGAGCGGTGTCACCAGCGGATCGTAGTTGTGGGTAATCGAGATCCGGGCCTTGAGCACTTCGCTGTCCCATTGCGCATTGAGTTGCTGGAGCTGGCGAATCAGGTCCCGTGACTGGGTGTAGCTGGCCGTTTGGTCGCGGGAGGACATGAGGTACAAAAAGATCAGGGTCGAGGCCAGCAGCAGGGTCATCAACCCCAGCAGCAACTGGCTGGTACGGCGGCTGGACAGGCTCGGCAGTCGGCTCATAACGGCTTGCCCGCCCATTGGCCGGTCAGGGTCTTGAGAAACAGGATGATCAGGTCCTTGTCTTCCTGGGTCGGAGTGCGCCCCAGTTGATACTTGAACATTACGTCCACGGCCTCTTCCAGGCTTTTGGCCGAAGCGTCGTGAAAGTAGGGCGCGGTGACCGCCACATTGCGCAGGCTGGGCACCTTGAACACATAGCGGTCCTCTTCATCCTTGGTCAACAGGTAACGCCCCAGGTCCGACTCGACCGGGTTGCCGCGGGCCGTGAAGTAGTCATCCATCACGCCGAATTTTTGAAACATGTTGCCGCCGATGTTCACTCCCTGGTGGCAGGCGATACAGCCGTAATCTTTGAAATGCAGGTAGCCGTACTTTTCCTTGAGGGTGAGGATATCTGTATTGCCATTCAAGTATTGGTCGAATCGCGAATCGGGCGTGAGCAGCGTGCGCTCATAGGTGGCCAGGGCGTTTTGCACATTGGCTGCAGTGACGCCATCGGGATAGGTCCGCTGGAATGCGGTCTGGTAGGCGGGCACGGCTGCGAGGTTCTGCACCACGGTTTTCCAGTCGCTGCCCATTTCTGCCGTGCTGATGACCGCGTGTTCGACTTGCGCTTCCAGCGTGTCGACACGACCATTCCAGAACTGTTTGAAGTTCAGGCTGGCGTTGAACACCGATGGGGTGTTGACCTCTACCGGTTTGCCGTCAAAACCGATCGAAAACGGCTTGTCGTCGCCGCCGCCGGACGCCAGGCGATGGCAACTGGCGCAGGACAGTGTGTTGTTGGCTGACAGGCGCGGCTCATTGAACAGTTGCCGGCCCAGTTCGACTTTGGCCGGGTCCAGCCTCGGCACGCCCGGCAAGGGTTTGAGTGCCTCGTCCAGCGGTGCGGCTGCCAGTGGCAGACTCGCGCTTAACCATAAGGTGAGGATGAGCCCGTGGGTTGATACTTCGTTCAAGCGAGCACTCCTTGCAATCGGCTATTGATCGGGCATCAGGGTAGGGTGACCGGCTTGCATCAACTGCGCAAAATCCTTTGGGGGCACGGCTTTGCTGAATAGAAAACCTTGGCCTTCTTCGCACCGCTGAGCTTGCAGGAAATTCAGCTGTTCGAGGGTCTCCACGCCTTCGGCAATGATGCTCAGGTTCAGACTTTTGCCCATGCCGATGATAGCGCTGATCAGTTGGGCGTCCTGGCTATTTACGCTCATGCCGCGCACGAAAGATTGGTCGATTTTCAGCACGTCGATGGAAAAGCGCCGCAGGTAGCTGAGGCTGGAGTAACCGGTGCCGAAGTCATCCAGGGCCAGACGCACGCCCATGGCCTTGATGGTGTTCAAGGTGGCAACGGTGTCGTCGACATTCTGCATTAACACGCTTTCGGTGATTTCCAACTCCAGTTGGGCAGGCGGCAGGCCGGTCTGTGTGAGTATCTCGGCCAGGTTGTCGGTAAAGTCCCGCTGGCGAAAGTCGATGGCCGAGACGTTCACCGAGATGCACAACGGGCTCAAGCCCATGGCGCGCCAGGCTTGCCCTTGCTCGCAGGCCCGGCGCAGCACCCACTGGGTCAAGGGCACTATCAGCCCACTGTCTTCGGCCACCGGAATGAACTCAGACGGGCTGATCCATCCCGAGCGCGGCTCAAACCAACGTATCAAGGCTTCAGCACCGACGATTTTGCCGGTTCTCAATTCCAGTTTCGGCTGGTAGTGCAGCACAAACTCGTCATGCTCCAGGGCCTGGCGGATTGCACTTTCCAGGCCCTGTTGCTGTTGCGCGCGCAAGTTCATGGTCTGGGTATAAAAGCTGAAGTCACCCGGGCCGCGCTCCTTGCTGGTGTGCATGGCGGTTTCGGCATGTTTGATCAGTTCCACCGCGGTGCTGCTGTCATTGGGGTAAATACTGATGCCGAGGCTGGCGGTGACGCTCAGGTCGTGCCCGGCGAGGTGGCGGGTTGCGCGCACGGCCGTGAGCAACTTTTGCGCAATATGCTGGGTTTGTTGCGGGTGCTGGATATCGTTGAGCAGAATCACAAACTCATCGGCCACATAGCGAAACACTGAATCCGAGCCTCGTACCGTCGCCACCAGGCTCTGGCTGATCTGCTGGAGTACCTCGTCGCCCACCGGATACCCCAAGGCATTGTTGATGCGCTTGAAGCGGTCTAGCCCGATAAATATCACCGCCAGTTGTGTGTCATGCCGTCGGCCCAGGGCGATGGCCTGGGTCAGGCGATCACCCAGCAAGGTGCTGTTGGGCAACTGCGTGAGCGCGTCGTATTGCAGCAGGTGCGAAACTTTGAGCAGTTCCTGCACGCGTTCTTCAATGGTGCGCTCCAGGCTCTGCACCTTGAGGGCGACGTCTTGGGCGAGCTGCCATTTCCAGGTCAGGGCGCTGGCCATCTGGCGGATTTCCAGGTGGTCAAAGGGTTTTTTCAGGATCAGTAACTGGTCGTTGTACTTCAACCGCGCTTCGATGGCCTCAAAGGAGTAATCGGAATAGGCGGTGCACAGGGCAATCTGCAGGTTGGGGTCGACGCTCCACAACTGTTCGATGGTGTGCAGACCATCCCAGCCGGGAGGCATGCGCATGTCGATAAACACCATGGCGTAGGGCGCACCGTCCGCCAGGGCCTCGTTCACCAGGGCAAGGGCCTCCTGGCCCTGATAGGCCGAATCCAGCAAAAACGTCTGGCGCACCGGCACCTCGGTGCCGAACAGGGCTTCTTCCAGGCTGTCCAGTGAGGGGGCATCGTGGGGGTGGGCGCACAGAATCTTGCGGAAATCTTCGTGGATAGAGGCCGTGTCATCCACGATCAGAATGCGTCGGTTGGCCCGCCCTGAGTTCGGGTTCATGGCGCACTTTGCATTGGCAACAGGTTCGATGGCATAACGCTTCCTTCCTTGGTTTGACATCCGGGAGGAGTACGTACCGGTTGAGACAGCATAGTTGAGTTCCCTTGATATCGACGGCTAATTGGCGTCAAATCAGCTGCGTGGCTACGTGCATCAAGCGCAGATACGCGGCGGGATATCAGGCTTCAATTCAGCTCAATTACGTTTATTTTTAAGGCGCAGTAACCATGGACGAACAACTTGCGACCCCACCCACGATTCTGCTGGTTGACGATGAAGAGTCGATCCTCAACAGCCTGCGCCGGCTGTTGCGCGGCCACCCTTTCAATGTCGTGCTCGCCGGCAGCGGCGCCCAGGCCCTGGAGATCATGGCGGCCCAGCCCATCGACCTGGTGATGAGCGACGCCCGCATGCCCGGCATGGACGGCGCGCAGTTGCTGGCTGAAGTGCACCGGCTGTACCCGGCTACCAGCCGCATCCTGTTGACCGGCTATGCTGACCTCGCGACGATCATCAAGGCGATCAACGAAGGGCAGATTCACCGTTACATCAGTAAGCCCTGGAATGACGAAGAACTGCCGCTGGTGTTGCGCCAGGCCCTGGAGCATCAGCGCCTGGAGCGCCTGGCTCATGAGCAGAACGATCAGCTCAAGGTGTTGAACGCCAACCTGGAAAAACGCGTGGCAGCCCGAACCAGCGAGCTGCAACAGACCGCCGACATGCTCGACCTGGCCTACGACGAGCTCAAGCGCAGCTACGTGACCGGTACCGAAGTGTTTTCGCTGTTGGCCAACCTGCGCTTGCCCAAGAACAAACAGACCAACCGCGCCTTGATCGAACTGGTGCGGGTCTATTGCGCGGCCCAGTCCATCGACGAAGCCAGCACCCGCGACCTGACTATGGCCGCTGCGCTGTACAACATCGGTAAGCTGAGCTGGAGCGACAGCATGATGGTTGCGCCGTCGGACAAGCTGCACAGCACCGACCGTGGCCTGTACCGCGAGTACCCGACCCAGAGCGAATCGCTGCTGATGACCCTCGACCCCATGAAGGATGCGGCGCGGATCATTCGCCACCACCAGGAGCGTTGGGACGGTACGGGGTTTCCCGATCACCTCAAGGGCGATGCGATCCCGCCCGGCTCGCGCCTGCTTAAACTGGCGGTGGACTTCATCGAACTGCAAAAAGGCTTGATCCTGGAACGGCATCTGAACAGCGACGAAGCGCTGCTGTATATCCGCAAGTACGCCGGGCGCCTTTACGATCCGGAACTGGTGGAAGACTTCGTGCAGGCCTGCGCGGCCTTCCTCAGCGATGTGACCCTGGGCGACCCCAACGTCAAGGTCCTCTCCACCCGAGAACTGGAAGCCGGCATGGTGCTGGCCCGCAACCTCAATGCCGATAACGGCATGCTGTTGCTGAACGCCGGCAAGGTGTTGAACCTGCCGCTGGTGGACAAGCTAATTGCCTTCGAAACCATGGAAGGCGCGCGGTACAGCGTGTTCATCAAGGAAGACGCAGTCATCCCAGGCTGAACACAATCAAAAATGTGGGAGCGGGCTTGCTCGCGAAAACGGTGTATCAGTTACAGATGCAGTGGCTGACACACCGCTTTCGCGAGCAAGCCCGCTCCCACAGTGGATTGCGGCGTGCCTGTGGCTCATGTGATCCTTGCGCTCTTTGCACCCAAGGAAGATTTCAAATGCCATCCGTCATCCGCATCGCCGCCGCCCTCCTGATCGGCAGCGACGGTCAAACCCTGCTGGTGCGCAAGCGCGGCACCCAGGCCTTTATGCAACCGGGCGGCAAGATCGATGCCGGTGAGCAACCTGCCGAGGCGTTGGCCCGTGAGCTGTACGAGGAACTGAACCTGCGTATCGACCCGGCTGAGGCTGTCTACCTGGGCCAGTTTTCGGCCCCGGCAGCCAACGAGCCGGGCTTCACCGTGGAGGCTGAGCTGTTCCAGGTGCATATCGATTCGCCGGTAAGCCCGGCCGCTGAAATCGAAGAAGTGCGCTGGATCGACCCGGCCGGCGAGGGTGGTTTGCACCTGGCGCCGTTGACTCGCGATTGGATCCTGCCGTTTTATCGCGCGTCGCTCGCTGCATGCTGATCCGCACACTGGTGGCCAATGACGCCGAAGCTTATCGCGCGTTGATGCTCGAGGCCTATGGCGCCTATCCCCAGGCGTTTACCTCCAGCGTGGCGGAACGCGCACGAATGCCATTGAGCTGGTGGGAAAAGCGCCTACAGAGCCCGCTGGATCAGGTGCTCGGCGCTTTCGAAGAGCAAACCCTGGCCGGCATTGCTGGCCTGGCCTTTGAACCACGGGAAAAGGCCCGGCACAAAGTCACGCTGTTCGGCATGTACGTGACCAAAGCCTATCAGTGCCAGGGCCTGGGCCGTCAGTTGGTGGAGGCGGCGCTCGATGGCGCGCGCCGCCAGCCCGGCGTCAAACTGATCCAACTGACCGTCACCGCGGGCAACGACGCCGCGTTCGCGTTGTACCAGCGCTGCGGTTTTATTCAATACGGCCTGGAGCCGTTGGCGGTGCGGGTGGGGATCGAATATTTCGACAAGATCCACATGTGGCGTGAACTCAAAGGCGACTGAATCTGCATTGGGGCACTCAATCGAATGTGGGAGCTGGCTTGCCTGCGATGGCATCACCTCGGTGTGCCAGGCAGACCGCGTCATCCACATCGCAGGCAAGCCAGCTCCCACAGTAGAGTCGTCATTTGTGCGCGATTAACGCACGGCGCTGACACCATCCAGGGTCGAAAACGAGGTGTCCTTGGCTGTCAGCAAGAAGTCGCGCATATACGGCGCATCCAGCATGTCCGCACGAATCCCCGCATACAACGTCGCAAACAAGCCCTTCTCGCCCAAACGCTTGGCCTTCACATACCCACGCGAGCTGTATTCATGCAGCGCCCAATGCGGCATGCCGCACACGCCGCGGCCGCTGGCGACCAACTGCATCATCATCACCGTGAGCTCCGAGGTGCGCACCTGGGCCGGTTCCACGTCAGCGGGTTCCAGGAACCGCGTGAAAATGTCCAGGCGGTCGCGCTCAACCGGGTAGGTGATCAGGGTTTCGCTGAGCAAGTCTTGCGGCACGATATACGACTTGTTCGCCAGCGCATGCTGGTTGGCCACGGCCAACATGGCTTCGTAGGTAAACAAGGGTACATAGGTGATGCCCGGCAGTTCCAGCGGGTCGGAGGTCACCACCAAGTCCAGGTCGCCACGGGCCAGGGCCGGCAGCGGCGCGAAGGCAAAACCTGAGGCCAGGTCCAGCTCAACCTCTGGCCAGGCATCGCGGAACTGGTCGATGGTCGGCATCAGCCACTGGAAGCAGCTGTGGCACTCGATGGCCATGTGCAGACGCCCGGCGGTGCCACCGGCCAGGCGCGCGATGTCGCGTTCGGCGCCGCGCAGCAAGGGCAGGGTGGCGTCGGCCAGTTGCAGCAGGCGCAGGCCGGCACTGGTGAAGCGCAGCGGCTTGGTCTTGCGCACGAACAGCGGCATGCCCAGGCGCTCTTCCAGCTCCTTGAACTGGTGGGACAGCGCCGATTGCGTCAGGTGCAGGCGTTCGGCGGCTTCGACCAGGCTGTCGGCTTCGCGCAACGCGTGCAGGGTCTTGAGGTGGCGGATTTCGAGCACGGGCGCTCCATGAAGATAATTTGTGATAAATACAGATAGCGTGAGTTTGTCTCATGTTGCCAGTCCTGTCGACCATGACCGTTGGGCGCACTTCATCAAACTGTCACGCAACTGTGGCAGCGCGCTTGTACAAACTTCATCAGACTCGCGCTCTACTGGGGTTCTGCGTTTCGGTGTTTTTCATGCGCGTGTGGTTTTTACTGGCCGCTCTATTGTTCGGCCTGCCGTCCTTTGCGGCTTCTCGATGTGATGTCAATGTCCCGACCCAAACGGTCGACCTGGAAAAAGTCAGCATCGCCTATCAGAGTATCGGCCGAGCGTCCGACCCTGCGTTGCTGCTGGTCATGGGCCTGGGCGGGCAGTTGATCCACTGGCCGGATGAAGTGGTGGTGGCCTTGTGTGAACAGGGTTTTCGGGTGATTCGCTACGACAACCGTGACGTTGGCCTGTCCACCTGGCGCCAGGCACCCGCCAGCGCCAACCTGACGTTCGAAGTGCTGCGCTACAAACTCGGTTTGCCGGTGGCGGCGCCGTACACGCTGACCGACATGGCCGACGATGCATTGGGCTTGATGGACGCGCTGCAGGTCCAGCAATTCCACGTGCTGGGCGCAAGCATGGGCGGCATGATCGCCCAGCATCTGGCGGCCATGGCGCCGCAGCGGGTCGAAAGCCTGACCCTGGTGATGACCAGCTCCGGCGCCGAAGGCCTGCCGGCGCCCAACGCGGCGTTGGTGCAGTTGCTGTCGCGGCGCAGTGCGCCGAACCGTGAAGTGGCGCTGGAACAACAAGCCGATTTGCTTGCCGCCCTGGGCAGCCCCAACGTGAAGGATGATCGCCAGGCGCTGCTGCACCAGGCCGCGCTGTCCTACGACCGCGCCTTCAACCCGGACGGCTTGAAGCGCCAGATCATGGCGATTTTGGCTGAGCCGAGCCGCGTGCCCTTGCTTAACCAATTGCGCGTGCCGACCCTGGTGGTGCACGGCACCGCCGACCCGTTGTTGCCGGTGATGCACGGCGTACACCTGGCCGCGCATATCCAGGGCAGCCAGCTGAAGCTCATACCGGGCATGGCCCACCGCTTTCAGGAAGCCTTCAAGGCGCCATTGTTGACGGCTGTGCTGCCGTACCTCAAAGCCCATCGCGAAGATGCGGCGCATTGGGCGCAGATTGACCTGGGCGAGCCTTCGAAGGTGCTGTGAAGTTGGTGTATCGTGCAACCTTTACGGCGCATTAATACTGCCAGCGAGGTTGCCTGCCATGAGTACTCCCCTGAAAATCGATTTTGTCAGCGACGTGTCTTGCCCCTGGTGCATCATCGGCCTGCGCGGCCTGACCGAAGCCCTCGACCAACTGGGTAGCGAGGTGCAGGCCGAGATTCATTTCCAGCCGTTTGAGCTGAACCCGAAGATGCCCGCCGAAGGGCAGAACATCGTCGAGCACATCACTGAAAAATACGGCTCCACCGCCGAAGAGTCCCAGGCCAACCGTGCGCGTATCCGCGACATGGGCGCGGCGCTGGGCTTTGCCTTTCGCACGGACGGGCAGAGCCGCATCTACAACACCTTTGATGCGCACCGGCTGCTGCATTGGGCGGGGCTTGAAGGGTTGCAATACAACCTCAAGGAAGCGCTGTTCAAGGCGTATTTCAGTGATGGGAAAGACCCGTCCGACCACGCGATATTGGCGATCATCGCCGAGAGTGTCGGGCTGGATATCCAGCGTGCTGCGCAGATTCTGGCGTCCGACGAATACGCAGCTGAAGTCCGTGAGCAGGAAGAATTGTGGATTTCACGCGGTGTGACTTCAGTACCCACCATCGTGTTCAACGACCAGTACGCGGTCAGCGGTGGGCAGCCAGCAGAGGCCTTCGTGGGCGCGATTCGCCAGATCATCCAGGAAGCCAAAGCCTGAGCGCCGATGAATCTTCCTGTGGCACTAGGTTTGTGTGGGAGCTGGCTCCCACAGGGTCAGTCAAACTTGTAGCTGATCGCCGTCTGCACCTGGCCCTGGTTCACGTTGCCGGTCTCCTTGACGATGCTGCTGTTGGCCGCCGAACCCACCAGGTGTGTCCAGCTGGCGCTGGTCAACAGCGACCAATGGCTCGCCAGCGGGAACTCGAAGCTTTGGGTCAGCGTCAGGTTCTGAAAGCCCGCACTGGCGTTATAGGCGCGAATGCCGGACGCCGCTGACTCCTTATCGTCAACGCCAAAAAACGCCTGGGTCTGGCGCGCATCGGCAAAATGCGCCATCAGGCCGGTGCTGCCGATAATGCCGCCGCCCAGCGGGTAGCCCAGTTCGCCACCGACCTTGCCCAACACACCACTCTGATCACGCGGGCCGCCGACGGCCTGGCCAACCTGGGCGTACACGCGCCAGAACTCGGCCGGTGCGTACTGGATGAAACCCCCGACTTCGGCCATGTCCGGCACATCCCGCAAGCCACGCAGCGAGCGATCGGCCGTACGGCCCGGCAGGTAATTGATATACGGGCCAGCGGTGAAACCGTGGGTATTGAGCGCGCTCCAGGTCAGGCCATCGTCGGTGCCCAGGCTCACATTGCCCCAGTCCAGATCGAAGTAGGGAATCGGCCGGGTTTCGTAGCGGCTGCCTGTCGGGTCATGGGGCTGGTAGCTGACGCCTGCGCCGACTTCGCCGGTAATGCCTTCGGCCCATGCCGTGCTGGAAAAGCCCCACAGCCCCAGCAAGCCGGCGAATACAGCAGAAGTAACCTTGAACATGGAGCGTTTCCTTATCTGAACGTGCGCGCATTCACGCGCGAAGCGCCTCCCTGACGCAAGCACTCATCTTGTTTGTAGCAAGCTACAAAAATTGTAGCTCCTGCGACACAAATCCCCCTGCATATCGACCAAAACCCCAGCCCCGCTGGGGTTTGGCCGGTTGGCACAGTCTCTGCAATACCCGATGGCACAAGCGCATAGAGCGCTACTCCTCAAGGTAAACGCAATGATCCAGTGGCATATCGTGTGCGACTTCGACGGGACCATCACCCCCACCGACGTCATCGACAACGTCCTCCAGCGCTTCGCCGGCCCTGAGTGGGAAACCATCGAACAGGAATGGCTGGATGGGCATATCGGTTCCCGCGAATGCCTGAGCCGTCAACTGGCGCTGATCAAAGCCACCCCGGCTGAACTGCTGGCGTACTTCGACAGCGTGGAGATCGACCCGGACTTCCCGGACTTCGTCGATCACGTCATGGGCCTGGGCGCGACCATCGAAGTGGTCAGCGACGGCATTGAGCAAGGCATCGCGCGCATCCTGTCGCGCAACTACGTGACCTTGCTGCCGATCCTCGCCAACCGCCTGCGCCAGGTTGACCAGAACAGCTGGCGCATCGACTTCCCGTACTCCAGCGATGCCTGCCGCGCCGCCTCCGGCAACTGCAAGTGCAAATCCACGCCGCGCAACAAGCGCGTGCTGGTGATCGGCGACGGCAAGTCCGACATGTGCGTGGCTTCAACCGCCGACTTCGTCTTCGCCAAAGGCAGCCTCGCCAAGTACTGCGAAGCCAACAACATTCCCCATGCGCGCTTCGACACCTTTGCCGAATTGCCCGCATTGCTGACCGCTTTGCCACAAGGCATCGCCGCTAACGCCGGCGCCTTTGCCGCCGACCTCTCTGTTGAAAATCAGGAACTCTTCCACCATGTCTGATATTCGTATTGCTACCGCCGAAGACCGGATTCTTCTGGATAAAGAAGCCAAATACTGCTCCTACGGCGACACCGTTCACTACATCGAGCCGCCGCGTATTTTCAGCCGTTGCGAAGGCTCCTACGTGTGGGACACCGAAGACCAGGCCTACCTCGACCTGCAAATGTGGTACTCGGCCGTTAACTTCGGCTACGCCAACCCACGCCTGAACAACGCGCTGAAACAGCAGATCGATACCCTGCCGCAAATCGCCAGCCAGTACCTGCACAAAGGCAAGATCGAGCTGTCGGAAATGATCGCCGTCGACGCCAAGAACAAATTCGGCCTCGACGGTCGCGTGCACTTCAACGTCGGCGGTTCGCAGTCGATCGAAGACTCGTTGAAAGTGGTGCGTAACGCCTCCAACGGCAAGAGCCTGATGTTCGCCTTCGAAGGCGGCTACCACGGCCGTACCCTCGGCGCCTCGTCGATCACCTCAAGCTTCCGCTACCGTCGCCGCTACGGCCACTTTGGCGAGCGCGCCAACTTCATCCCGTTCCCGTACCACTTCCGCGGCCCTAAAGGCATGACCAAAGAAGAGTACGGCAGCCACTGCGTGCAGCAATTCGCGCGGCTGTTCGAGACCGAATACAACGGCGTCTGGGACCCTAAAACCAACCAGTGCGAATACGCAGCGTTCTACGTCGAGCCGATCCAGGGCACCGGCGGCTACGTGATCCCGCCGATGAACTTCTACCGCGAATTGAAGCAAGTGCTGGATCAGCACGGCATCCTGATGGTGTCCGATGAAATCCAGATGGGCTTCTACCGCACCGGCAAACTGTGGTCGATCGAACACTTCGACGTGCAGCCGGACGTGATCGTCTTCGGTAAGGCGCTGACCAACGGCCTCAACCCGCTGGGCGGCATCTGGGCCCGTGAAGAGTTGATCAACCCGACGGTGTTCCCGCCAGGTTCGACCCACTCCACCTTCGCCTCCAACCCGCTGGGTACGGCGGTAGGCCTGGAAATGTTCAAGATGACCAGCGAAGTCGACTACGGCGCGATGGTCATGGCCAAGGGCAAATACTTCCTGGAAGGCCTGCAAGACCTGCAGAAACGTTTCCCGATCATCGGCGACGTCGACGGCCTGGGCCTGGCCCTGCGCTGCGAAATCTGCGGCCCGGATGGCTTCACGCCGGATAAGGCGACCCTGGACTACATGGTCGAAGAAGGCATGAAGGGCGACATGATCGTGGATGGCCAGAAACTCGGCCTGATCCTCGACGTGGGCGGCTACTACAAAAACGTGATCACCCTGGCACCGTCCCTGGAAATCAGCTACCCGGAAATCGACCTGGGCCTGAAACTCCTCGAGCAGTTGCTGGTGCGAGCGACCAAGCGGTGAATGCTCCTGAGTTAAAAAGCATCGGGATCGACCTCGGTGAAGGTGATGCCGGCTTCGTTCTCGGTGAAGGTCCGGTCGGGATCCTGTTGGTCCACGGCCTGACCGGCACCCCGACGGAATTGCGCCAGGTCGCCAAAGGCCTGGCCAAAGCCGGTAACTGCACGGTGTACGTGCCCACGCTGGCTGGGCACTGCGGCGATAACAGCGACCTGCAGGCCACCGGCTGGCTGGACTGGTACGAAGGCGTGCGCAAGACCTTTGCGCAGGTCAAGCAGCGCCACGAGCAGGTGTTTGTCGGTGGCTTGTCCATGGGCGCGGTGATGTCCATGTATGTGGCCGCCGAGCACCCAGGGCAAGTGGCCGGGCTGTTGATGTATTCGACCACCTTGAAGTACGACGGCTGGAGCATTAACAAGCTGGCGTTTCTGACGCCGTTGCTGATGAAGATCCCGTTCGGCGTGCACATCTGCCGCTTCGAAGAGAAGCCGCCTTACGGCATCAAGAACGAGCGCCTGCGGGCCATCGTCGAGCGTCAGATGAAGGAAGGCGAAAGCAGCGAGGCCGGTTTGCTGACCATGGAAGGCATCACGGTGCGCGAGTTGCACCGCATGAACGCCGTGGTCAAAAAGCGCATGCCCGAGGTCAAGGTACCGGCGCTGGTGTTGCACTCCATCGAGGACGACATCACCAGCCGCTGGAACGCCGATTACGTGGAACGCCACCTCGGTGGCCCGGTGACCAAGATTCTGCTGGATAACTGCTACCACATGATCACCGTCGACCTGCAATACCGCCGGGTGATCGAGTTGAGCGCAGAATTTGTCGAGCAGCACGCCGCCCCGGCTGTGCAGGCGCCCGTGGATTATCGACAGCGGGCATCAGCCTAAGGACTAGACGTGATTACCGCTCAAGCCTTCTCGACTATCCGGGCCATCCCGCGTTGCGCCTGGAATGACTGCTTTCCCGCAGCCCTGGAGGATTGGGATTTTTACGTTGCCGTGGAAAACGCCGCGATCGATGATTTCAAGTGGCGTTACCTGGCCGTCTACGACGATGAAACGCTGGTGGCCGTTGCCGCCGCGTTCATCACTTATTATCGCCTCGACACCACGGTGTCGGGCGCCGGCAAGCGCTTTACCGAGCGCCTGGAGCGACTGTGGCCGGGTGTTTTGCGCTTGCAGCTGTACGCCATCGGCTCGCCGGTGGCCGAGCGTTGCGACGCGGGTATCGCCAGTCACGTGCACCAGGAGCAGCGCCCGCTGCTGATCAAGAACTTGCTGGAGGCGGCCCGCCAGGACGCCAATACCTTCGGGATTGGCCTGGTGGCGGTCAAAGACGTGCCGACTCATGACCTCGACTGGGCAGACAATTGCCGTCAGGCGGGCTTTCAGAGCATGCCAAGTTTACCCAGTGGCTGGCTGACGGTGCCTTACGGCTCGGTGGACGCCTACCTGGGCTCGCTGTGCAAGGCGACCCGCAAAGACCTGCGCCGCAAATTGCGCGCGCCGGGCCCACGGGTCGAGTGGCGGTACACCATTGATGACGTGTTACCCGAGGTGATGCGCCTGTACGAAGACACGCTCAGCCGCGCCGATTTGCAGTTCGAACGCCTGCCGGCAAGTTACTTCACCGGCATCCTGGAACGGCTGCAAGGGCGTGCGGTCTGTGCTCTTTACTGGGTGAATGAGCGGCTGGTAGCGTTCAACCTGGTGTTGTTGGACGAGCACCGCCTGGTCGATAAGTTTTTCGGGCATGACCGTGAATTTACCCGCGAATACAGTTTGTACTTTCGCTACTGGCTGACCAATGTCGACTACTGTATTGCACACAAGATCCCGCTGTACGAGTGCGGTCAGGAGGGTTATGCCAGTAAGCTGCGCCTGGGCTGTAAGTTCCAGGGCAACAGCATGTTCTTCCGTCACCGTAACCGGCTGGTCAACAGCGTGCTCAAGCTCGTGAAAATGTATATAAGACCGGATCGATCCGACCCTGCCATGGCTGCTGCGATAAGCGAAACCTGATGATCACCAAGACCCGCCAAAAAGCCCGCCCCTTTGCCATTTCGCGTTGGAGCGTCCAGCGCAAGCTGGTGCTGGCGTTCTGGCTGGTCAGCGTTATCCCGACCATGATCGCGGCCGAACTGGCGGCGACCACCTTGTCGCAGATTTTCGACAGCAACGTGCGCATCTGGCTGCAAGAGTCGACCAAGATCGTCAAGGACGAAATCGGCGACATCCTGCATGACAACGCGCGCATGGCCAAACTGTTCCTGCGCTACACCGCGCCACCGTCGAGCAAGCAAGCGGCCAAGCATGACCGCCTGACCGCGGACATCGCCGACGCCACCGATATCGATGTGGTCGCGCTGATCCGTGTGAGTGACCACAAAGTGGTGTTCAGCACCGCGGCAGACGATGTGGTCAAGCAGATCAACCTGACCAGCAACGCCGTGTTGCAGACCGTGCAAGTGGCCGGCGTGACCACAGGCCTGGTGGTCTCCACATTCGAAACCACCCAGGAGGGCGTCGATTACCTGCTGCTGGTGGCCACCTACCTGGACAGCAGTTTCCTCACCAGCGTGGCCGATGTGCATTCCCTCGACCTGCGCCTGTACCTGGCCAACCCCCAAGGGTTTTCCGAGATCTTCTCGACCCAGCGTTTTGAAAACCACCCTTCGCGCATCCCGAAGAATGTCGAAACCGCCATGCGCGCCACCAAGCAGCCGAGCGAGCAGTTCACCAATAACTACAGCGGGTTGTACTGGCCGATCTTCAATGACGCCGGCGAACTGCAAGGCGTGATCTTCAGCGGCCTGTTGCGCCATACCAGCCTGGTGGGGCTGGTGAATCAGAGCAACCTGTTCGTGTTGATCTTCCTGCTGAGTTCGGCGTTGTCCCTGGGCGCCGGTGTGCTGGTGTCACGCCGCCTGACCAAACCGCTGCGCGATTTATCCCAGGGCGTTGACGCGGTGATCTCGGGCAATTACGAACACCGTGTGTTGGTCACTGGCGGCGATGAGCTGGCGCAACTGAGCAGCACCTTCAACCACATGACCGAGCGCCTGGGCGAGTTGCATCACCTTGAAGCCCAACTGCGTCGCCGCGACCGGCTGCATGCTTTGGGCGAAGTCGCCATGGGCCTGGCCCACGAGATTCGCAACCCGCTGGGCATCATCAAGACCGCCACCCAATTGCTGCACCGCCGAGTTGACCTGCCGGACACCGACAAGCGCCACCTCGAATACGTGATCAGCGAAGTCAGCCGCATCAACGACCTGATCACCGAGTTTCTGGATTTCGCCAAACCCAATCCGCCCCTGCGTGTGTTGCAGGCGGCGCGCCCGGTGGTGGAAGAAATCCTCGGCTTTTGCAGCCCGGAACTGGCCACCCATAACATTGATGCGCACATCGATGACCAGTCGCCCGGCGCGACAATCTATGCCGATGCCAAGCAACTCAAGCAGGCGTGCCTGAACCTGATCCTCAACGCCATCGACGCGATGCCCGGAGGCGGGCGCCTGACCCTGGGCATTCGCAGCGTGGACGGCAACACGGTGATCAGCATCGCCGACACCGGCCAAGGCATTCCGGCCGATATGATCGAGCGCATCTTCACACCATTCGTCACCACCAAGGCCTCGGGCACGGGCCTGGGGCTGGCTAAAGTCTATTCGATCATGGAAAGTCACGACGGCAGCATCGAATGTGCCAGTGAGAAAGATGCCGGCGCCACCTTCAGCCTGTACATTCCGGCCCATGGCGAAGACGACGGCGACGATGAGGAAGTTCATGACGCATAACGTATTGGTAGTCGACGATGAGCCCAAGCTCTGCGACTTGCTGTCATCGGCCTTGAGCCAGAATGGCATCCAGGTCTTTACCGCCGGCAACGGCCTGCACGCACTCAAGGTGCTGGAGCAGGAAGACATCGACCTGGTGATCAGCGACTGGCGCATGCCGGGCATGGACGGGCCGGCGCTGCTGGCCGAGATAAAAGTGCGCTTTCCGGAGTTGCCGGTGATCGTGATGACCGCCTACAGCACGGTCAAGAACGCCGTGCAGTCGATGCGCAACGGCGCCTATGACTACATTGCCAAGCCGTTCGATATCGACGAGCTGGACATCACCGTGGCCAAGGCCCTGCAGTTTCGCGACATCATGCGCGACAACGCACGCCTGCGCGCCGAGCTGGATCACCATGCGCAGTTCGACAGCCTGGTGGGCGACAGCCCGGCGTTTCGCCAGGTGCTGCACGCGGTCGATTCGGTACGCGACAGCAACGCGACCATCCTGCTGACCGGCGAAAGCGGCACCGGCAAGGAAATGGTCGCGCGAGCGATTCACAAACATGGCAGCCGCGCCGACAAGCCGTTCGTGGCGGTCAACTGCGCGGCCATTCCCGAAGGCTTGCTGGAAAGCGAGATGTTCGGCCATCGCAAAGGCGCCTTTACCGGCGCCGTGGCCGACCGGGTAGGGCGCTTTATGCAGGCCGACCAGGGCACTTTGTTTCTGGATGAAGTGGGCGATATGCCGTTGGCGTTGCAGGCCAAAATCCTGCGGGCCTTGCAGGAGCGCGTGATCGAGCCGGTGGGCGACCCCCGCGAGCGCAAGGTGGATGTGCGCGTGATCGCCGCCACCAACAAGAACCTGCTGGATGCGGTGGCCAATAAAGAGTTTCGCGAAGACCTGTATTACCGCCTCAATGTATTCCCGATCCCGTTGCCGGCCCTGCGCGAGCGCGCCGAAGACATCGTGCCCCTGGCCCGCCACTTCGCCCAGACCCTGAGTGCTACGGCGGGCAAACGCATCACCGGTTTCAGCCCCGAGGCATTGCAGGCGATGGCGGCCTACCACTGGCCGGGCAATATCCGTGAGCTGCAGAACTGCGTGGAGCGGGCGACCATCGTCGCGGCTTCGCCGGTGATCGAAGACATTGACTTGCCGGCTTACCTGTTTGCGTCCAAGCCTGCCGAGGATGGCGTTGCGGCGCTGCTCGGTGATACACCGGGCGTGCCTGCCGACCTGGATGCGGCGCTGGCTGAGGTTGAGAAAACCTACATCATGGCCGCGTTGAACGAGAGCAACGGCGTGCAGGCCGCCGCGGCGGCGAAGATCGGGATTTCCGAGAGGAGCTTCTGGTATCGGCTGAAGAAGCTGGGGATTCAGGTCGAGAAGATCATTCGCTGATCTATCAGGCTCACCATGAACCCCAATGTGGGAGCTGGCTTGCCTGCGATAGCGGTCTGTCTGGGCCAGATAAGTTGGCTGATACACCGCCATCGCAGGCAAGCCAGCTCCCACAGGTTTAACCGCGTTGTGTCAGGCGTGGACGCGGACCCACACGCTCACCAACACCGTCGCCGCCATCAGCCACTGAACTCAATGTGGGAGCTGGCTTGCCTGCGATAGCGGTCTGTCTGGGCCAGATGAGTTGGCTGATACACCGCCATCGCAGGCAAGCCAGCTCCCACAGGTTTAACCGCGGTGTGTCAGGCGTGGACGCGTACCCACACGCTCACCAACACCGTCGCCGCCATCAGCCACTGAACTCAATGTGGGAGCTGGCTTGCCTGCGATAGCGGTCTGTCTGTGCCAGATGAGTTGGCTGATACACCGCCATCGCAGGCAAGCCAGCTCCCACAGGTTAAACCGAGGTGTGTCAGGCGTGGACGCGTACCCACACGCTCACCAACACCGTCGCCGCCATCAGCCACTGAACTCAATGTGGGAGCTGGCTTGCCTGCGATAGCGGTCTGTCTGTGCCAGCTAAGTTGGCTGATACACCGCCATCGCAGGCAAGCCAGCTCCCACAGGTTAAACCGAGGTGTGTCAGGCGTGGACGCGTACCCACACGCTCACCAACACCGTCGCCGCCATCAGCTACTGAACCCAATGTGGGAGCTGGCTTGCCTGCGATAGCGGTATTTCTGGGCCAGATGAGTTGGCTGATACACCGCCATCGCAGGCAAGCCAGCTCCCACAGGTTTAACCGCGTTGTGTCAGGCGTGGACGCGTACCCACACGCTCACCAACACCGTCGCCGCCATCAGCCACTGAACTCAATGTGGGAGCTGGCTTGCCTGCGAGCGGTCTGTCTGGGCCAGATGAGTTGGCTGATACACCGCCATCGCAGGCAAGCCAGCTCCCACAGGTTAAACCGAGGTGTGTCAGGCGTGGACGCGTACCCACACGCTCACCAATACCGTCGCCGCCATCAGCCACTGAACTCAATGTGGGAGCTGGCTTGCCTGCGATAGCGGTCTGTCTGGGCCAGATGAGTTGGCTGATACACCGCCATCTCAGGCAAGCCAGCTCCCACAGGTTTAACCGCGGTGTGTCAGGCGTGGACGCGGACCCACACGCTCACCAACACCGTCGCCGCCATCAGCCACTGAACTCAATGTGGGAGCTGGCTTGCCTGCGATAGCGGTCTGTCTGGGCCAGATGAGTTGGCTGATACACCGCCATCGCAGGCAAGCCAGCTCCCACAGGTTTAACTGCGGTGTGTCAGGCGTGGACGCGTACCCACACGCTCACCAACACCGTCGCCGCCATCAGCCACGCCACCGCCGCCACGGCGAGTGACGCCTCCAGGCGCATGCGGTCGACCATCACATACAGCGTCGCCAAATACACAAAATACGGAATGATCGACCACATCCCAAACAGGATTGTGGTCTTCAGGTCGTCCAGCGAACGGCCTTTGCCGACGATGTAGTGCGCGATCAACGCAAAGGTTGGAAACAGCGGCACCAGCCCTGCGATGTAGTAGTTTTTGGTCTTGGCCAGCGCCGCCAGGATCAGCACCACCGCCGCGCCCAGGGCGGCTTTCAGGAGTAAGTCCATCAGTGGCTCAACCCGTATTTCTTGACCTTGTCGAACAGCGTGGTCTTGGCCATTCCCAGTTCCAGGCTCGCCTGGGTAAGGTTGCCGCCGCTGCGTTGCAGGGCATCGTTGAGCAGGTTGCGCTCGAAGGCTTCCACCGCCTCGGTAAAGGCCAGGCCGTGATTGCTGCTGCTGGCGCCGCTTTTCTTGAAGGCCGGCAAGCCCAGCGCAAAGCGCTCGGCGACGTTGCGCAGTTCACGCACGTTGCCTGGCCAGTCGTGGCTCATCAGGGTCGAGACGGTCTGGTTGTCCAGCTCCGGCACACTGCGGTCAAAACGCAAGGAGGACTGCTGCAGGAAGTGTTCGAACAACTGCAGAATGTCCTCGCGGCGCTCGCGCAGCGGTGGTAATTCCAGGGTCACCACGTTGAGGCGGTAGTACAGGTCGCTACGGAACTGGCTGGCGCGGCTCAGCTCGTCAAGGTCGGATTTGGTCGCGGCAATCACCCGGCAATCCACCGCCACGCTCTGGTTGGAGCCCAGGCGTTCCAAGGTGCGTTCCTGCAACACGCGCAGCAGCTTGATCTGCAGGTTGATCGGCATGCTTTCCACTTCGTCGAGGAACAGCGTGCCCTCATGGGCGTGTTCGATCTTGCCGATACGCCGCTTGCCCGCGCCGGTAAAGGCGTTGGCTTCGTGGCCGAATATTTCGCTTTCGAACAGGTTCTCCGGCAGGCCGCCGCAGTTCAGGGCAACGAACTGGTGGTCGTGGCGCCGGCTGAAATCGTGCAAGCAACGCGCGACCAGTTCCTTGCCGGTACCGGTTTCGCCTTCGATCAGCACGTTGGCCGAGGTGTCAGCGACGTTGGCGATCAGCTCGCGCAGGTTCTGCATGGCGGGCGAGCGGCCGATGATGCGGCCTTCCAGCGAGTCGCGCTCGGCCAGTTGGCGGCGCAGCGACCAGACTTCCCGCGCCAGCCCACGTTGCTCAAGGGCGCGGCGCGCCACATCGACCAGGCGTTCGGGGGAGAAGGGTTTTTCCATGAAGTCGTAGGCGCCGTTACGCATGGCGCCCACTGCCATCGAGATATCGCCATGGCCGGTGATCAGCACCACCGGCAGGCTTTTATCCAGGGCCTTGAGGCGGGTCAGCAGCTCCAGGCCGTCGATGCCTGGCAGGCGAATGTCGCTGATGACGATGCCGGCAAAGTTCTCGCCGATGCGCTTGAGGGCTTCTTCGGCGCTGCCCACACCCACGCTGTGAATGTCTTCCAGCGCCAGGGCTTGCTGGCAGCCGAGCAGCACATGGGGGTCGTCTTCGACGATCAGAACGGTGAGGTCTTTAGGATCGGTACTCATCATGTCGACTCAGCTTTTTGGGTGCCCACCAACGGCAGGCACAAGACAAAGGCAGTACCACCACTGGCCGGGTGTTCCACGGCGAGGTTGCCGCCGGTGGCCGCCGCCAGGCTGGCGGAAAGGGTCAGGCCCAGGCCCAGGCCTTGTTCGCCGGGTTTGGTGGTGAAGAACGGTTCGAATAAATGTTTGCGCGCTTCGGGGTCGATGCCGTGGCCATTGTCGCGCACGTGCAGACGGTATTTACCGTCGGCGCCCTGGCCGTCCAACCATAGCTCGGGTGTCGGCTGAGCTTGCATCGCATCGAGCGCGTTGCCGATCAAGTTGACCAGGATCTGTTCCAGGCGGGTCTGGTCGATCTGCAGCTGGGCGGCGGCGAAGTCGCGGTGCACGGTCAACGGCAAGCCGTCCAGACGCGCGCCCAGCACCTGGAAGGCGGCGTCCACGGCTTTGCCCAGGTTGGCTTCGCCCTGGTCATCACCGCGCCGGGCAAACGAGCGCAGGCTGGCGGTAATGCGGCCCATGCGGTCGATCAGCTCGTTGATGGTCTTGAGGTTGGCGCTGGCGGTGTCGAGGGCGCCACGTTCGAGGAAGCGCACCGTGTTGCCCGACAGCGTACGTAATGCCGCCAGCGGCTGGTTAAGTTCATGGGCAATGCTGGTCGACATCTGGCCGATGGCCGCCAGCTTGCCGGCCTGCACCAGTTCATCCTGGGCGCGGCGCAGGGTTTCTTCGGCCTGGCGGCGTTCGCGGATCTGGCCCTTGAGCCGTTCGTTGCTGGCGCGCAGGTCGGCGGTGCGTTCGGCAATCCGTCGTTCCAGCTGGCTGTTGGCTTCCTGCAAGGCTTCGCGCGCAGCGAGGCGGGTGGCGATGACTTTGCGCCGCTCGTTCCAGGCGATCAGCAAGAACGCGACCAGGCCAAAGGCGACCGCCACCAGAATGCCCTGATTGATCGCGGCGCGGCGCAAGTCGTTAAGCGGGGTCAGCAGGGTGAAGTTCCACGGCGTGTCGCTGAGCGGGCGGGTCTGGGCCAGGTAGCTGACTTCACGCTCGTCGTTGACCACTTCGCTGTTGGCCGGGAAGGTGAGTTTCTCGGTGCCTTCGTTGAGGCGCTCGCGGGCCAACGGCTCCAGCTCGTTCAACGTTGCCCAGTAATATTGCAGGCTGTGGGCCAGGCGTTCCTTGGTGTCATCGCTCAGCGGGCGCACGGCCTTGAGGCGCCGGGCCGGGTCGCTGGAAAGGATGATGATGCCGTTTTCGTCGCTCACAAAGGCTTCGAGGCGCGCGCGCTGCCAGCGTTCTTCGAGGGCTTCAAGACGCACTTTGACCACGGCCACGCCGATGATCTTGCCGTGCTCTTCGAGGCCGTGGGCCAAGTAGTAACCGGGTTCGCCGTTGGTGCTGCCAATGCCATAGAAACGGCCGGGCTGGCCGCGCACGGCATTTTGGAAATAGGCACGGAAGGACAGGTCTTCACCCTGGTAACTGTCGGCATCGCGCCAGTTACTGGTGGCCAGCACGCGGCCGGTGGTGTCCATCACGTAGATGGCCCGACTGCGACTGCGTCGGTTCAGGCCTTCGAGGTAACCGTTGACCGTTTGCCGGGTTTCCTGGCTCGGGTCGGCCAGCAGCCTGGAGACGCTGGATTCGAGCTCCAGCAGGCTGGGCAGGTAGGTGTATTTGCTCAGCTCGCTTTCGACGGTGCGGGCATGCAGTTCCAGCTGGCGCTCGCCGTTGTCGCTGAGGGTGCGAATGCCATAGTACTCACTGACCCAGAAGCCGATGTAACCCAGGCCGACCATCAGGGCGATGATCAACGGCGGCAGGAACAGTTGGCGAATCAGACGAGGTTTCACGGCAAGTGATGGCGGTGCGGCGCGAAATTGGTTGGGGTCGCATTTCATCACAGATGCCTTGGGTCAGCTACCAATGTGAATACAAGGATCTTTGCCTGGGAATGCTGATTGTGGCGAGGGAGCTTGCTCCCGCTGGAGAGCGAAGCGCTCCCAGCTTTTGGGGCCGCTGCGCAGCCCAGCGGGAGCAAGCTCCCTCGCCACAGTAAAGCCTCTGAGCACTGCCTGTATTCAGCGTAATCAGTGCTGCAGGATTTTCTCAAGGAAGTGCTGCGCGCGTTCGGAGCGGGCGCTGATGTCGCCGAAGAACTCCTCTTTCGGGCAGTCTTCGATGATCTTGCCGGCGTCCATGAAGATCACACGGTCGGCCACTTTGCGCGCAAAGCCCATTTCGTGGGTCACGCACATCATGGTCATGCCTTCGTGGGCCAGTTGCACCATCACGTCGAGCACTTCGTTGACCATTTCCGGGTCGAGGGCCGAGGTCGGTTCGTCGAACAGCATGACGATCGGGTCCATGGCCAGGGCGCGGGCGATGGCCACACGCTGTTGCTGGCCGCCGGAGAGCTGGCCCGGATGCTTGTGGGCGTGTGCCGACAGGCCAACGCGTTCAAGCAGTTGCAGCCCTTTCTTGGTGGCTTCTTCCTTGCTGCGGCCCAGCACCTTGATCTGCGCGATGGTCAGGTTTTCGGTGATGGTCAGGTGCGGGAACAGCTCGAAGTGCTGGAACACCATGCCCACGCGCGAGCGCAGTTTGGGCAGGTTGGTCTTCGGGTCGGCGATGGAGGTGCCGTCGACCACGATGTCGCCCTTCTGGAACGGTTCCAGCGCGTTGACGCACTTGATCAGGGTGGATTTGCCCGAGCCCGATGGGCCGCACACCACGATCACTTCGCCTTTTTTGACATCAGTGCTGCAATCGGTCAGCACCTGGAAGTCGCCATACCACTTGTTGATGTTCTTGATAGAGATCATACGGCAAACCTTTTTTGCAGACGCTTGACCAGCAGCGAGGCGGAAAAGCTGATGATGAAGTAGACGACACCGGCGAAGATCAGGAACTCATTGGAGCGGCCGATGATGTCGCCGTTGGAGCGGGCGGAGTTGAGGAAGTCCACCAGGCCCACGGTGTAGACCAGCGAGGTGTCCTGGAACAGGATGATCGACTGCTGCAGCAGCAACGGGGTCATCTTGCGGAACGCCTGGGGCAGGATGATCAGGCGCATGGTCTGGCCATACGTCATGCCCATCGCCTGGGCTGCGGCCATCTGGCCCTTGGGGATCGACTGCACGCCGGCCCGCACGATTTCACAGAAGTACGCGGCTTCGAACATCATGAAGGCCACGACGCAGGAGGTGAACGCACCGATCGGGGTGTCTTCGCCGGTGATCCAGCGCAACACGAACGGCACCGCCAGGTAGAACCAGGTGATCACCAGCAGCAGCGGGATCGAGCGGAAGTAGTTCACGTAGGCGCCGGCCAGGCGTGACAGCAGTTTGCTGGACGACAGGCGCATCAGCGCCAGGACCGTACCCAGCGCGATACCGCCGACCACGCCCATGACCATCAACTGCAAGGTCATGACCATGCCGTTCCACAGGCCCGGGATGGCGGGGATGATACCGCTGAAATCGAAGTCCATTATTTACCCCCCACGGAGATCAGGCCGGGCACCGCGACTTTCTTCTCGATCACGCGCATCAGCAACATCAGGCTCATGTTCAAGGTGAAGTAGATCAACGTGGCCAGGGTGAAGGCTTCAAACAGGTTGGCCGAAAACTCGGCGGTCTGTTTGGTTTGCGCCAGCAGTTCCATCAAACCGATCAAGGACGCCACGGAGGAGTTCTTGAACACGTTGAGGAATTCGGAGGTAAGCGGCGGAATGATGATGCGGTAGGCCTGGGGCAGCAGCACGTTCCAGTAGATCTGCGGCAGCTTGAAGCCCATGGCACGCGCTGCAGCTTCCTGGCCACGCGGCAGCGCCTGGATGCCGGTACGCACTTGTTCGCACACCCGGGCGGCGGTGAAGAGGCCCAGGCACACGACAACGCTCAGGTAGGCCGAGGTGGTCGGGTTGAGGTCTTGTTTGTACCAGTCCTGCAGGTTCTGCGGCAGCATATCGGGCACCAGGAAGTACCAGATAAACAGCTGCACCAGCAGCGGCACGTTACGAAACAGTTCCACGTAGCAGGTCGCGATGCCCGCTACGAGGCGGTTTGGCACGGTGCGCATGACGCCCAGAATGGAGCCAAGCAACAAGGCGATGATCCATGCCACGACAGCGATGGCGATGGTCCAGCCCAAACCGGCGATGTACCAGTCGAGATAAGTCTCGCTGCCAACGCCGGTGGACTTGAAGAACACGCCCCAGTCCCAGTTGTAATTCATTAGGGTCTCCCCTCGAGATCGATCGATGTACAAGCACCTGCTTGGGGAAGATCCTTTCCCGCCTGACGGTGAACGCCAGGCACACGCGATCGGCTCGAAAACCGCCAGGTCGAGTGTTCCACAATAAAGCCAGCAGGTAGTAACAGACGCCTGAGGGAGGGTTGGCTCCCTCAGGACATAAGCTTAGTCAGGTATCAGATTTTTACGTCAGGGGCTGGCTTGTCGCTTGGGTTAGCGATCAGCTCCTTAACCTTTTCGCTCATCGGGAAGTTCAGGTTCAGGCCTTTTGGTGGGATCGGGCTCTCGAACCACTTGCTGTAGATCTTGTTGATCTCGCCGGACTTGTACAGGGCGACGATGGCGTCATCCACGGCTTTCTTGAAGGCCGGGTCGTCTTTACGCACCATGCACGCGTAGGCTTCGAAGGACTGTGGAGTACCGGTGATGACCCAGTCGTCCGGCTTCTTCGCCTTGGCTTCTTCGCCGGCCAGCAGGGCATCGTCCATCATGAACGCAACGGCACGGCCGCTTTCGAGCATCTGGAAGGATTCGCCGTGGTCTTTGGCGGAGATGACGTTCATGCCCATCTGCTTGTCGGCGTTCATCGCTTTGATGATGCGCTCGGACGTGGTGCCGGCGGTGGTCACGACGTTTTTGCCTTTCAGGTCGGCAAAGTCAGCGTAGGACGGCTTGCCATCCTTGTCCTTCTTGACCAGCAGGCGGGTGCCGATTTCGAAGATGTTGACGGTGAAATCAACTTGCTGGGCGCGTTCGGCGTTGTTGGTGGTGGAGCCGCACTCAAGGTCCGCAGTGCCGTTCTGGATCAGCGGGATACGAGTCTGCGAAGTCACCAGGTTGTACTTGGTCTTCAGGTCGGGCTTGTTCAGGTCTTTTTTCAGGGCTTCAACCACAGCCAACTGAACGTCGTGGGAGTAGCCCACGGGTTTGCCCGAGCCATCCGCGATGTAGGAAAACGGAATGGAGCTGTCGCGGTGAGCGAGGGTGATGGTGCCGGAGTCGTTGATTTTCTTCAGTGTGCCGGTGAGTTCGGCGGCGAAAACTGGAGTGCTGATCAGAGCAGCAGCGATAGCTGCGCCCAGGATATGGGGAACGATGCGCATCAATACTTCCTCGACATTTGTTTTTTTTATGAAGCCGGCTTAGCGGCTCTCTTTGTACTGCGAATGCCCATGACGGCTCCTAAGGCGCCTCAGGCAATCGTCAGGGAGTGTAGAGCATGAGTCGTGCCATACCGGAAATAAAAGGTTATATGATTGATTTATAAGGAGATTAACTTTGTGTTACGAGGGATTTGTAACAGTGCGGTCCGGCAAACCGAATCGTTTGGGGTGTAGCGTTCGGAAAACCGAATGCTTGATACGGATAGATGGAGATCCAAATGTGGGAGCGGGCTTGCTCGCGAATGCGCAGTGTCAGTCAATACAGCTTTAACTGATCCACCGCATTCGCGAGCAAGCCCGCTCCCACATTTTTGACCGAGATCCGCTCTTAGAAGGTGTAGTCCGCCGACACCACCGCCGCACGCCCGTCACCCGGCACTGCCCAACCGTTGTTACGGATGCGTGTCAGGTATTGCTTGTCGAACAGGTTGTTGACGTTCAACTGCAGGTTCAGCTGTTTATTGACCTTGTAACCGAGCATCGCGCGCTGTACCGCGTAGCCAGGCGCAGTCGGTGCCCCGGCGGCACTCACCAGGTACTGCTTGGACTGCGCAGTAATGCCGTAGCCCACCTGGAAGTCATACGGCAGGTCGTACACCGTCCACAGGCTTGCCGCATGTTTGGGCGTAAACGGCAGCGGTTCACCTTTCTGCGCGTCGAACCCGGTGCTGGCCAGGGTGAAGTCGCTGGCGCTGCGCAGCACGCGGGTGTCGAGGTAGGTGTAGTTGGCGAAGACCTTCCACTTGTCCGTGATCGCGCCGCTCAGGCCCAGTGCAACGCCGTCCGCCCGTGCCTTGCCGTCGAGCGATTGCGTGCCGCTGAGGTTGGTTGGGTCATTGCTGGCGACTTTGTAGTTGGTGCGGTCATTACGGAAGACTGCGCCAGTGATCGACAGGGCGTTGTCGAAGAAGTCCCACTTGGTGCCAATCTCATAGCTGACCGCGGTTTCCGGAGAGACGTTGCAGTTGTTGATGGCGGCCGTGTTGTTCTTGGCCGGGGTGTAGCAACTGCCGTTGACGCTGGCCTGGGACGGCGTCTTGCTGTTGCCGTAGGCAATGTAGAGGCTGCCGTTTTCGGCCGGCTTGTACACCAGCGCCAGGCGATAGGACGTCAGGTCATCCGCCTGGCCGAAGCGCCCGCCAGGGGTTTCCACGCCGGTGCTGGAGTAGGCGTTGGTCACCGAACTGCCGGCGTTGTGCTCGTAGCGCAGGCCGCCGTTGATTTCCCATTGCGGGTTGAGCTTGAGCGTGTCGAAGGCATAGGCGGCGCGGTTGTTAAGCGCACCGTCGATGTGCGCCGCGCGGGTGAAGTTGACCGGGCCGGTCCACTCCGAGTTCGGGTCACTGAAGCTGACGGGTGATGGCACGATGGTGCTGCCGTTGGCGTTGGTCAGCCATTTGCCGGTGTCCGCCTCGTATTCCTCGCGGCTGATGGCGATGCCGGTCACCAATGTATGCTCGACGAAACCGGTGCTGAAGTGGCTGGTCACGTCAGTCTGGTTGGTGAACATTTTGTTCTGGGTGTTGCGCTCGTTACCCAGCGAGCCGCCGCTTGGCTGGAAGTAGCCGGGTTTGAGCCCGCCCGTGCACGGGGCGCCGGTGATCTGGGTGCCGGTGGCCAGGCAGCCGGCCTGGGCGCCTTCGGGGCCGGAGGCGCGCAGGTCTTGGCGCACGCGCTCGACGCGGGTGAAGTTGCGCACCGATACGGCGTCGTTGAAGTCGTGCTCGAGCTTCAAGCTGAACGCGTCCGAGGTGATTTGCTGGTCATTGATGTTGTGGTAGCCGTAGTAGTCGCTCCAGCCCACGCCCGGCATCGGTTTGCCGTTGTAGATCGGGATGCCGTACTGCGGCGTGTTGTCGTCTTTCTGATGCTCATAACTGACGGTCACACGCGTCGGTGTGCCCAGGCCGAAAGCGATCGAGGGCGCGATGCCCCAGCGCGAGTAATCTTCATAATCGCGGCCCGGCACGTCGTTACCATGGGCCATCAGGTTCAACCTGAAGGCGGTGGTGTCGTTGAGTTGCTGGTTGGTGTCCAGGGTGAGGCGCTTGTAGCTGTCGGTGCCGATGCCGGCGCTGACGGTGGTTTTATCGCGCAGCTCAGGTTGCTTGGTCACCAGGTTGATGGTGCCGCCGACTGCACCGGAACCCGAATACACCGAGCTTGCGCCGCTGACGACTTCGACCTGTTCGAGGTTGAACGGGTCGGTGCGGCTGTATTGCGCGCTGTCGCGCACGCCGTCGACGTAGATGTCGCCACTGGCCGAGAAGCCGCGCAGGTTGATGCTGTCGCCATAACCGCTGCCGCCTTCGCCGGCCCCAAAGGTGATGCCGGGCACGGTGCTGAGCACATCGCGCAGGGTCAACAGGTTCTGGTCATGAATGACTTCCTTGGGCACCACCGTGATGGTCTGCGGCGTATCGCGCAGCAACTCGGTGTATTTGGGGGATGAGGGAGCGGCGGGGTTGTAAGTGCTCTGGCTCGGCGCCTGACCTTCGATACTGGTCGCGCCGAGCTGGATTACGCCCGTGCCGTCATCTGCTGCCGTCTGCGCCGCATAACTGAATCCTCCCTGCGCAGCCACTGCCAAACCCACTGCCGACGCGAGCAAATGCCGCGATGAAAGGGGGGCAGAACTGATCCCGGTAGCCATTGATTATTCTCGTGTGGGTGAAAGTGAGAGGCGATCGTAATTGATAAAGGATCTCAAATGTAATAGTTTGTAACGAAATAATTCATGAAACTTTTGCGGTCACAGATCGCGATACAGGGCAGTCATGCAGAGCGATCCGTCGGATATCGGTGAAAACCCACGTGCCTTTGCACGTTGGGTCATGCATGCCGCGCAACTGGGCGATGTCGACGCGCAGGCAACACTGGCGCAGCTGTTACTTGACGGCCGTGGCGTGCAGAAGGATGAGGCGCTGGCGCTGAGCTGGTTTCGCATCGCTGCACGCCAGCGTCACCCCATGGCAATCAACATGATCGGGCGTTGCCTGGAGAACGGCTGGGGTTGCGCGATCGATCTGGCGGATGCCGCGCAGCATTACCGACAGGCCGCCGAGCTGGGCCTGGATTGGGGCTTGTACAACTACGGGCAATTGCTCACCGGCGGGCGTGGTGTAGAACGTGACCTGGGCGCGGCGTATGCGCTGTTTGCGCAGGCGGCGGATAAGGGCCACGCCAAGTCGATGAACCTGCTGGGGCGTTTCCACCATGAGGGCGTGGTGGTGCCCAAGGATGTGCGCCTGGCCAAAGCGTGGTATCAGCGCTCGGCCGAGGCCGGGGATTTTCGCGGGCAGTACAACCATGCTGCGGAGTTGGTGGCAGAGGGCGATGAAGCCCAGGCCTGCGTATGGCTTGAGCGTGCGCTGGCGACGGCGACGCCGGGGTTCCTGCAGGCAGCTTATCCAGTGCTGCTGGGCTCGACGTTCGGCGCGATTCGCGACATGGGCCTGCGCTATCAGCGCCAGGCACACGCCACATAAAAAAGCCCCTGGACCTTGCGGTACAGGGGCTTCTCGTTACTGGCTGCGATCAGGCAGCTTCAATCTTTGCGCGGTTTTGCTCGACCTTGGACAGGTAGCGCTGCACGTTGTCCTGCTCTTGCGGCGTGGTGAACAAGCCCAGCTTGGTCCGGCGCCACAGCACGTCCTGCGGTTGCGTCACCCATTCTTCAGCGCACAGGTAATCGACTTCGCGGGTGTACAGGCCGCCACCCAGGTGTTCGCCCAAGTCAGCCAGCGATTGCACGCCTTCGAGCAAGCGCCAGGTACGGCTGCCGTACGTGGTGGACCAACGGCGTGCGATCTCACTCGGCACCCAGTCAAATTTGGCGCGAATCGCTTCGGCCAAGGCTTCTGGCGTGGTCATGTTTTCGCCACCCGGCAGGCTCGCCGTGGCGGTCCAGCTTGGGCGCATCTGCGTGAAAAACGGCGCCAGTTGCGCCATCGCCGACTCGGCCAGCTTGCGGTAGGTGGTCAACTTGCCGCCGAACACGGACAGGATCGGCGCTTCACCATTACCGCCAGACAGTGACAGGGTGTAGTCGCGGGTAATGGCCGACGGGTTATCGGATTCGTCGTTGCACAGCGGGCGCACGCCGGAGTAGGTGTGCACGATGTCGTCGCGGCTCAGCTGCTTCTTGAAGTGCGCATTGACCACTTTGAGCATGTAGTCGGTTTCACCTTCGGTAATCGCAACTTTCGCCGGGTCGCCAGTGTACTCACGGTCGGTGGTGCCGATGATGGTCAGGTGGTTCAAGTACGGAATAGTGAAGACGATGCGCTGGTCTTCGTTCTGCAGAATGTGCGCATGCGCACCTTCGTAGAGTTTCGGCACGATCAAGTGGCTGCCCTGGATCAGACGGATGCCGTAAGGCGAGTCCAGCTTCAGGTCTTCCTTGATGAACTTGGCGACCCACGGGCCGGCGGCGTTCACCAAGGCGCGAGCGCGGATCGAGAACAGGCTGCCATCGGCGCGTTCCATGTTCATTTCCCACATACCGTTGCTGCGATGTGCGCTGATGCAACGGGTCTGGGTGTGGATATGCGCGCCTTTTTCGCGGGCGGCCATGGCGTTGAGCACCACCAGACGGGCGTCATCGACCCAGCAGTCGGAGTATTCGAAGCCTTTGGTGATTTCGCTTTTAAGCGGGCTGTCGGGGCCGAACTTAAGGCTCTTGGAACCGGCGAGTTTTTCGCGCTTGCCCAGGTGGTCGTACAGGAACAGGCCCGCGCGAATCATCCACGCCGGGCGCAGGTGCGGGCGGTGCGGTAACACGAAGCGCATCTGCTTGACGATGTGCGGGGCCTTGGCCAGCAGCACTTCACGTTCGGCCAAAGCTTCGCGCACCAGGCGGAACTCGTAATGTTCGAGATAGCGCAGGCCACCGTGGATCAGCTTGCTGCTGGCCGAAGAGGTGTGGCTGGCCAAGTCGTCCTTTTCGCAAAGGAATACCGACAAACCGCGCCCGGCTGCGTCTGCTGCAATGCCGACGCCATTGATCCCGCCGCCAATTACGGCAACGTCATAGACTTCGGCAAGCGGTGGAGCAGGCAAGGTGGAAAGGTTCATCGGCTGGCCTCGCGATCTTTTCGTCTTGGAATTCGAACATTAATGTTCATTTGCGAAAATGGTAGCTGATAAACGCGCGCACAGCCACCTGACTTCGATTGAAAAAACTCATCGAAGGGCGGAAAAAGGAAAAATTGTGAACATGAGCCAAGGAAAGGCTCGAGAGCGGGGGGGCGATATATCGCCATCGCGGGCAAGCCCGGCTCCCACAGTTGACCGAGTGCCTGCATGAGAATGCGGTCAACTGTGGGAGCGGGCTTGCCCGCGATGGCGCCAGTCCAGGCGCTAAACCACTTCCAGCCTGACTTTGTGCTGATTCAACAACTGCACCAACGCCGGCACCGGCTGCTGATCGGTCACCAGGCAGTCCACCAGACTGATCGGCCCCAAGCGAATCATGGCATTGCGCCCGAATTTGCTTGAGTCCGCCGCCAGGATCACCTGGCGTGCATTGGCGATGATCGCCTGGGAAACCCTGACTTCCTGATAATCGAAGTCCAGCAGGCTGCCGTCCTCATCAATACCGCTGATGCCCACCAAGGCAAAGTCGACCTTGAACTGGTTGATAAAGTCGACACTCGCCTGGCCCACCACACCGCCGTCACGGCGCACGTTGCCGCCGGTCAACAGCACGTCGAAGTCGTCCTTGGCACTGAGCATGGTCGCAACGTTGAGGTTGTTGGTGATGATTTTCAGGTGGTTGTGATTGAGCAGCGCACGCGCGATGGATTCGGTGGTAGTGCCGATATTGATAAACAGCGAGGCGTGATCAGGGATTTGCGCGGCAATGGCTTCGCCGATGCGTTGTTTTTCGTCACGCATCTGGTCGGCACGCATGGCGTACGCGGTGTTCTCGACACTGGAGTCATAGGCCGCACCGCCGTGGTAGCGGCGCAGCAGATTGGCGTCCGCCAGTTGGTTGATATCGCGGCGGATGGTTTGCGGGGTGACAACGAATAGCTGCGCCATCTCCTCGATACTGACGTAGCCGCGTTCGCGCACCAGTTCGAGGATTTGTTGTTGGCGGGGAGGCAGATTCATGGGGCGTCCTTTGGGCTGCCATACAAAAGTGGCCCATGATGCCGCAGCAATCGACTCCCCGCCAGTTACAACCCGATATGGGTCCGGCGGTTGGCTTATTCAGCGCCTTCGTGCGGTTCCCAGTCGCGGGTGCGGCTGACTGCTTTTTGCCAGCCGGCGTAGAGCTTCTCTTTGGCGGCTTCATCAAGCTGTGGTTCGAATTCGCGCTCGATCACAGCCTTGCCACGCAGTTCTTCCAGGCTGCCCCAGAAACCACAGGCCAGGCCTGCCAGGTAAGCGGCGCCGAGTGCCGTGGTCTCGCGCATTTGCGGGCGCTCGACCTGGGTGCCGAGGATGTCGGCCTGGAACTGCATCAGGAAGTTGTTGGCCACCGCGCCGCCGTCCACGCGCAGGGCTTTGAGGCGTTCGCCCGAGTCCTGTTGCATGGCGTCCAGCACGTCGCGGGTCTGGTAGGCAATCGACTCCAGGGCGGCACGAATAATGTGATCCACGCGCACGCCACGGGTCAGGCCGAACAGCGCGCCACGGGCATACGGGTCCCAGTACGGGGCGCCCAGGCCGGTGAAGGCGGGCACCAGGTACACGCCGTTGCTGTCCTTGACCTTGCCGGCGAAGTATTCGGTGTCGGTGGCGTCGGCGATGATTTTCAGCTCGTCACGCAGCCATTGCACGGTGGAGCCACCGTTGAAGACCGCGCCTTCGAGGGCGTAAGCCACTTCGCCACGCGGGCCGCAAGCGATGGTGGTGAGCATGCCGTGCTTGGATTTCACGGCTTTGTCGCCGGTGTTCATCAGCAGGAAGCAACCGGTGCCGTAAGTGTTCTTGGCCTGGCCGGCTTCCACGCACATCTGGCCGAACAGCGCCGCTTGCTGGTCACCGGCAATCCCGCCGATGGCAATGCCGCTTTTGGTACGGCCGTAGATTTCCGAGGAGGACTTAACTTCCGGCAGCATTTCGCGCGGTACGTCGAGAATCTCCAGCATCTTCGCATCCCACTCCAGGGTGTGGATGTTGAAGAGCATGGTGCGCGAGGCGTTGGTGTAGTCGGTGACGTGGGTCTTGCCGCCGGTAAATTTCCAGATCAGCCAGCTGTCGACGGTACCGAACAGCAGTTCGCCGTTGCGTGCACGCTCGCGGCTGCCTTCGACGTTGTCGAGGATCCACTTGAGCTTGGTGCCGGAGAAGTACGGGTCGGTGACCAGGCCGGTGGTGTCGCTGATGTATTGCTCGTGGCCGTCGCGCTTGAGCTGCTGGCAGATCTCGGTGCTGCGGCGGCACTGCCACACGATCGCGTTGTAGATCGGGCGGCCGGTGATCTTGTCCCAGACCACGGTGGTTTCACGCTGGTTGGTGATACCGATGGCGGCGACCTGGTCATGGTGCAGGCCGGCTTGTGCCAGGGCCTCTACCATTACCGCGCTTTGGGTGGCGAAGATTTCCATCGGGTCATGTTCGACCCAGCCGGCTTGCGGATAATGCTGAGCGAATTCACGCTGGGCGGTGCAGACCACGTTAGCGTCACGATCGAAGATGATCGCCCGCGAACTGGTGGTGCCCTGATCGAGGGCAATGATGTAGTTCTTATTCTGAATGTCGGTCATGTCAATTGCCTTGGACGAAATAAGGAAGTCGGAAATCAGCCTGGGCCGCGAAGGGCAGGGGCGCCAGGCCGGCGCTTTCAGGAAATACGAGTCTTGCCGTTGACAGCCGTGTCAGGTGTTTCTTCAGCTATAGCAGGTGCGGCGCTTGGCAGGTGGCGGGCAATCAGCCCGCGGTAAGCCGCTGCGCCGAGGCAGGCGCCGACAATCGGCGCGAAAATCGGTACCAGGAAGTAAGGAATATCGCGGCCGCCAGTAAAGGCCATTTCACCCCAGCCGGCGAAAAAGGTCATCAGCTTGGGGCCGAAGTCCCGCGCCGGGTTCATCGCAAAGCCGGTCAACGGGCCCATGGCGCTGCCGATTACGGCAATCAACAGGCCGATCAGCAGTGGGGCCAACGGGCCACGGGGCAGGCCGTTGTTATCGTCGGTCAGGGCCATGATCACACCCATCAGGATGGCGGTGATGACCATTTCCACCAGAAATGCCTGGGCCGTGCTCAGCAAGGCATGCGGGTAGGTGGAGAACACCGATGCCAATTCCAGGCTGGCCTGGGAACCGCGCACCATGTGGTGAGTTTGTTCGTAATCGAAAAAGAGGTTGCTGTACAGCGTGTAAACCAACGCCGCCGAGCAGAAGGCACCAGCGATTTGCGCGAGGATATAGAAAGGCAGTTTGCGTTTTTCAAAATCGGCAAAGATGCACAGGGCGATACTCACCGCCGGGTTGAGGTGCGCCCCGGAAATACCGGCTGTGAGGTAGATCGCCATACTCACGCCGATCCCCCAGATAATACTGATTTCCCACAGCCCGAAGCTGGCACCCGCGACCTTGAGCGCAGCGACACATCCTGTACCGAAGAAGATCAGAAGCGCAGTCCCCAGGAACTCGGCCATGCATTGGCTCGAAAGTGAAGGCTGTTGAAGAGCAGTAGTCATGGCAAACCTCGATTGTTGTTCTTGTTGGCGCATAGCCTCAACGGGCCATTGCGCGATTTTCACCGTAATCAGGATCCCCATCCTGACTGCAGCTTCCCGCTGGAACACTGGAGCACTATTCCTACAGTATTCGGAAACGAAAAAATATAGACAAGAATGACCGCTGTCAAAGGTCGAAAGTGAACCATTGGTCATTTTCGAACTATTGGTCTGGTGAATGATCACGGGTGAGGCTGTAGGTGTTCACGGCAGGAGGGTCGCACTAGAGCGTTTTGCGCGGGCTTGGCCTAGAATTGGCGATCTTTTTGCTGCGCCAGGAGTAGACATGACCCCCGCACTGGACCTGTTGAAAAAAGTTCGCGCCGAACATCGCATCCACAGTTACGAGCACGACCCCAAGGCCGCGTCTTATGGCCTGGAGGCCGCGGAAAAATTGGGGCTCGACCCGGCACAGGTGTTCAAGACCTTGCTGGCCAGCAGTGAGAAAGGTGAATTGTTGGTGGCGGTGGTGCCGGTCGTCGGAAGTCTGGACCTGAAGGCGCTGGCCCATGCGGCCGGCGTTAAAAAAGCCGAGATGGCCGATCCGGTCGCGGCGCAGCGCTCTACCGGCTACCTGTTGGGCGGCATCAGCCCTTTAGGGCAGAAGAAGCGTTTGCGCACATTTATCGATGAGACCGCGCAACAGTTTGCGACGATTCATGTGAGTGCAGGTAGAAGGGGGTTGGAAGTGGAATTGGCCGCAGCGGTGCTGGCCGAGCATACCCAGGCCAAGTTCGCGCCGATTGGGCGGGGCTGAAATTCACTGCTGAATCCACTAAAAACCCAATGTGGGAGCTGGCTTGCCTGCGATGGCATCACCTCGGTTCAACTGACAGACCGAGGTGCTTGCATCGCAGGCAAGCCAGCTCCCACATTTTTACCCGGTTTCGTCAGTTGCTCAGTGCGCCGGGCTGTAACGTCGCACGCCAGATTCGACTTGAGGAATCTGCGCCGCCGTGCTGCCAGACGCTTGAAACAACACCAGATGCTCCGCCGCTACCCGAATCCCCACCTGCGCACCGACCTGATGGTCTGCATGGCTGGGGAAAATCGACTCCAGCTGTGCGCCGGTTGGCAGTTGCAGGCGGTACAAGGTCGAAGCGCCAAGGAACGTTTTGCCGACAATTCGCGCTTTCAACGCGCTGTCCGGCGCATAAACGATGTCATCCGGGCGTAGCAGAACATCCACCGCGCCACCGGTTGGCCAGGTATAGGCACGATTGCCACGCAAGTCACCCAGTTCGGTACTCACCGATTCCGGCGAGCTCAGTTGCCCGCGTATGAAGTAACCCTGGCCGATAAAGCTGGCGACATAAGGCGTCTGCGGTTCGTGGTAGAGGTTGTAGGGCGTGTCCCACTGCTCAAGGCGGCCTTCCTTGAATACGCCCACCTGATCACTCACGGCGAAGGCTTCTTCCTGATCATGGGTGACCAGAATCGCACTGGTGCCACGCGCCTTGAGAATGTCGCGCACCTCATGGCTGAGCTTGCGCCGCAGTTCGCCGTCGAGGTTGGAGAAGGGTTCGTCGAGCAGCAACAGTTGCGGCTCCGGCGCCAGCGCGCGGGCGAGGGCGACGCGTTGTTGCTGGCCGCCGGAAAGCTCGTGGGGGAAGCGCTTGCCGAGGTTTTTCAGGTTGACCAGTTCCAGCAGTTCGGCAACCACGCGGTCTTTTTGCGGGTGCTTGCGAATGCCGAAGGCGATGTTGTCGGCCACGCTCAAATGCGGAAACAGCGCGTAGTCCTGGAACACCATGCCGATGCGACGTTTCTCCGGCGCCAGGGTGAACCCGGCGCTGGAGATTACTTCGCCGGCCAGGCTGATTTCGCCCTCGTGCACCGGTTCAAACCCGGCAATCGCCCGCAAGGTCGTGGTTTTGCCGCAACCCGAGGAACCCAGCAGGCAGCCGATGTCGCCGGCGTTGAGGTGCAGGTTGAGGTTCTGCACCACCCGTTGATCTTGATAGCCGCATGCCAGATTGCGCAGGTTCAGCAGTAATGGCTGGCTCATGCGTGGTGGTACGACGGCGGGACGAGGAATTCGAGCAGCGCCTTCTGCGCGTGCAGGCGGTTCTCGGCCTGGTCCCACGCCACCGAACGCTCATCGTCGAGCAGGTCGAGGCTGATTTCTTCGCCACGGTGCGCGGGCAGGCAGTGCATGAACAGCACGTCCGGCGCGGCCAGGTCTAGCAAGGCGCGGGTGACCTGGAACGGCGCGAACAGCGCCAGGCGCTTGGCGGTTTCTTCTTCCTGGCCCATGGAGGTCCACACATCGGTGCTCACCAGGTGTGCGCCGATGACCGCGTCACGCGGGTCGCGCACCAGGGTCACACGATCGCCGGCCTGGGCCAGGAAACGTGCATCCGGCTCGTAGCCTTCGGGGCAGGCAACGCGCAGTTGGAAGTCGAACTGGATCGCCGCTTCTATATAGCTGTTGCACATGTTGTTGCCGTCGCCGATCCAGGCCACGGTCTTGCCCTGGATCGAACCACGGTGTTCAAGGAAGGTTTGCATGTCGGCCAGCAACTGGCACGGGTGCAGGTCATCGGACAGGCCGTTGATCACCGGTACCCGCGAGTTGGCGGAAAATTCGGTCACGGTGCTGTGGGCAAACGTACGGATCATCACCGCATCGAGCATGCGCGACATCACGCGGGCGGCGTCGGCAATCGGCTCGCCACGGCCCAGTTGGGTGTCACGCGAGGACAGGAAGATGGCTTGGCCACCCAGCTGGATCATGCCGGCTTCGAACGACACGCGGGTGCGGGTCGACGACTTCTCGAAAATCATCCCGAGCACACGGTTTTTCAAAGGCTCGAACAGTACGCCGCGGTTACGCAGGTCTTTAAGCTCAATGCCTCGACGGATCACGCTGACCAGCTCTTCGGGCGTGCAATCCATCAGGGAGAGAAAGTGCCTTGCGCTCATCATTAACTACCTTTTTGCAACAGACCGCAGATACTCAAAGCCTTGTTTATTGTGACAACGGGCGAGACCTGCGGCGAAAGCCGCACGGGGCGACGAAATAGGGGAAGGCGCGATCTTATAATTAAATGTCGCGTCTTACCAATAGGGCTACAGTTTTTAAGGGTGTTCAAGAGGGGCGCCGGAGCGCTTTTGAAGACTGATTCCTGACAGCAGCGACCCATTTGTACACTGGCGCCAAGACCTTTTGCAATGTGTCGGGCGGGCCTGGAGCGGGTTGTGTCGGTTTCGGAGCGCATATGCAAAGATTTGAAACACTTGCCCATGGTCTGGCCTGATGCCCCTCGATTCACAGGACGAACGTTGCTGGTGCGCGTCCGGATGTCGGGCCATAGTTGGGCCAAAGCCCAATAAAGAGACTGGCCATGACCAAGACTCTCCACCACCGTGCCTGCCATCTGTGTGAAGCCATCTGCGGTCTGACCCTGGAAACCACCCAGGCGGACGACGGCAGCCTGGCGATCACTTCCATCAAGGGCGACCCGCTGGATACGTTCAGTCGCGGACACATTTGCCCAAAAGCCGTGGCGCTGCAGGACATCCAGAACGACCCGGACCGCCTGCACCAGCCCATGCTGCGGGTGGGCAGCGACTGGCAGCCGATCCCGTGGGACGAAGCCTTTGCGCTGGTGGCCGAACGCCTCGCAGGCATTCAGGCCCGGCACGGGCAGAATGCGGTGGCGGTGTATCAGGGCAACCCCAGCGTGCATAACTATGGGTTGATGACCCACAGCAATTACTTCCTTGGCCTGCTGAAGACGCGCAATCGGTTTTCCGCCACCTCGGTGGACCAGTTGCCCCATCACCTCACCAGCCACCTGATGTACGGCCATGGCTTGTTGCTGCCGATTCCGGACATCGACCACACCGACTTCATGCTGATCCTGGGCGGCAACCCGCTGGCGTCCAACGGCAGCATCATGACGGTGCCCGATGTGGAGAAACGCCTCAAGGCCATCCAGGCGCGTGGCGGCAAAGTGGTGGTGGTTGACCCGCGGCGCAGCGAGACGGCGGCGATTGCCGATCAGCATGTGTTCGTACGGCCCGGCGGCGACGCAGCGTTGCTGTTCGGGCTGCTCAACACCTTGTTCAGCGAAAACCTGACCCGCGACAGCCATTTGCCGATTGCTGGCCTGGAGGCTGTGCGCCAGGCGATTGCCGGGTTTACCGCCGAAGCCATGAGCCACCAGTGTGCCGTGCCTGCCGAGCAGATCCGCCAGTTGGCGCGGGACTTTGCGGCGGCGGACAAGGCCGTGTGCTACGGGCGCATGGGCGTATCGACCCAGGCCTTCGGCACGCTGTGCCATTGGCTGGTGCAATTGATCAATCTGGTCACGGGCAACCTCGATCGTGTCGGCGGCGCCCTGTGCACCACGCCGGCGGTGGACCTGGTGGCCTCCACGGGCGGTGGGCATTTCAATCGCTGGCAAAGCCGGGTGTCCGGGCGTCCGGAGTACGGTGGTGAGTTGCCCGTTTCGGCCCTGGCCGAAGAAATGCTCACTGAAGGCGAAGGGCAGATCCGCGCCCTGGTGACCGTGGCCGGAAACCCGGTGCTGTCCACGCCTAACGGCCGCCAACCTGGAGAAGGCCCTGGACGGTTTGGAGTTCATGGTCAGCGTCGACCTGTATATCAACGAAACCACGCGCTATGCCGACCTGATCCTGCCGTCCACTTCGGCGCTGGAAAACGATCACTACGACACCACATTCAATATGTTTGCGGTGCGTAACGTCACCCGCTTCAATCGCGCGATCCTGCCCAAGCCTGTTGGCGCGTTGCATGATTGGGAGATCTTTGTCGGTTTGGCCAAGGCCTTCGCTGCGCACACTGGGGCCGCGCTCAAGCCAACCATGGCGCCGGCGCAGATGATCGACTTTGGCTTGCGCGCCGGGGTCTATGGCGATGCCTCCGAGCACAAACTGTCGGTGGCCATGCTCGCCGATCATCCCCATGGCGTAGACCTGGGGCCGCTCAAACCTAATCTGGCCGCACGCTTGAAAACCGCCGACGGCCACGTGCAGGCGGCGCCTGCGGTGATCCTGGCGGACCTGGCGCGGTTCGCTGCGCAGCCGGTGCCAGTGGTCAATGAGCTGTTACTGATCGGCCGTCGGCATGTGCGCAGCAACAATTCCTGGATGCATAACTATCACCGCCTGGTGAAGGGCAAGCCGCGCCATCAACTGCATATGCACCCCGACGACCTGGCCAGCCGACAATTGAGCGATGGGCAGTGGGTGCGCGTCAGCTCACGCATTGGTGAGATTGAAGTGGAAGTGGTGGCCAGCCTGGACATGATGCCCGGTGTCGTCAGCCTGCCTCACGGCTGGGGGCACGGTCGCCCAGGCGTGCGCATGACCATCGCCAGTGAGCAGCCCGGGGCCAGTGCCAATGACCTCACCGACGAGCGGCAATTGGACGAATTGTCTGGAAACGCCGCGCTCAATGGCGTGCCGGTGCAGGTGGCCGCCGCATAAGGCCCGAGCACCGCGCTGGAATTTTGCGTTACAATGCGCCACCGTGCCGACCTGTGAGTCGCAAAGTTCCAGCCGAGGTGTTCCATGGATATCATCGAAACGATCAAAGAGCAGATTGCCAATAACACCATTCTGCTTTACATGAAGGGCGCCCCGAACGCTCCTCAGTGCGGTTTCTCCGCGAAGGCTTCCCAGGCCATCATGGCGTGCGGCGAGAAATTCGCTTACGTGGATATCCTGCAAAACCCGGAAATCCGCGCTAACCTGCCGAAGTACGCCAACTGGCCAACTTTCCCGCAATTGTGGGTAGCCGGTGAACTGGTCGGCGGTAGCGATATCATCACTGAAATGGCAGCTGATGGTTCGTTGCAAGCGCTGATCAAAGACGCAGCGGCAAACGCGGCAGCCAAGACTGACGCTTGATCCGAATGCAATAAAAAGCCCCGCTTCTCGAAAGAGAGCGGGGCTTTTTTGTAGCTTTTACCTGCAAGCCAATAGGGCTTACTCACCCATCTGCGATTGCAGGTAGTTTTCCAGGCTGACTTTAACGATCAAGCCCAGCTGGGTTTCCAGCCAGTCGATATGTTCTTCCTGATCTTCCAGGATATCTTCCAGCAGCTCACGGCTGCCGAAGTCGCCTTTGGTTTCGCAGTGAGCGATGGCGGCCTTGAGGTCGCTGTGGCTCTTCTGTTCGAACTTCAGGTCGCTGCTGATCATTTCCTGGGTGTGCTCGCCGATGTTCAGCTTGCCCAGGTCCTGTACGTTCGGCAGGCCTTCCAGGAACAGGATGCGCTTGATCAGCGCGTCTGCGTCCTTCATGGCCTTGATCGATTCTTTGTATTCACGCTTGCCGAGCTTTTCCAGGCCCCAATCGTCATACATGCGCGCATGCAGAAAGTACTGATTGATCGCGACCAGTTCATTGGCAAGGATTTTGTTGAGTTGCTGGATGACTGAGATGTCGCCTTTCATGACTGGGGTCCTGCCCTGTAATAGCTGTGTATGAGGCGGAGTTTGAGCGGCGAAATCTCTAGTGTCAAACCTAAGTTATTGAATAATAAATGAAAATTAATCGGAATAAGAATGTTTGTGTTCCGCGTCTTGGCGCTAACTAATTGAATTGTGGGCATAAAAAAACCGGACACTAAGTCCGGTTCTTCAAAACACGCCTATTTAAGCGTGTGTAAATTCTGCTGAGTAGGGGAGCGCGGCCTGGGCTGTTTGCAGCTGCGTCAGGGTTTCCCGTACCACTTGCTTGGCGAGGCAAGCACATTTGCCGCACTGGCTGGCGACGCCGGTGGTTTCACGTACTTCCTTGTAGCTGCAGCAACCATCATAGATTGCTTCGCGGATTTGTCCGTCGGTGACGCCAGTGCAGAGGCAGACATACATAAGGGAGAACCATCGCGGGTTTAAGGCTTAAGTGCGATGGATCTTAATGTTAACGAGAATGATTGTCAAAGTAGATTCGCAGGGTATTGCCAGGTCCCTGCGGCGCGCTGACGAACGGTTTTTTCAGTGTATGATGGTCGGTCTTCACGAAGCGTGACTGCGTCACAGGCCTGTCGCTTAACTGCGCCAGACTTGGGCCGGTCCTTTTACTTCATTCGTCACCCTTACATCAGGAGATACCCAATGAGCGTACTCGTCGGCAAACAAGCCCCGGATTTCGACGTACCTGCCGTCCTCGGCAATGGCGAAATCGTAGACAGCTTCAAACTGTCTGAAGCCATCAAAGGCAAATACGGCCTGGTGTTCTTCTACCCGCTGGACTTCACCTTCGTGTGCCCGTCGGAGCTGATCGCTCTGGACCACCGCATGGACGATTTCAACGCGCGCAACGTTGAAGTGGTCGCCGTTTCCATCGACTCCCATTTCACCCACAACGCCTGGCGCAACACCGCTATCAATGATGGTGGCATCGGCAAAGTCAAATACACCATGGCTGCCGACATGAAGCACGACATTGCCAAGGCCTACGACGTTGAGTCCGAAGGCGGCGTAGCGTTCCGTGGCGCGTTCCTGATCGACGACAAGGGCGTTGTGCGCTCGCAGATCATCAACGACCTGCCGCTGGGCCGTAACATGGAAGAGCTGATCCGTCTGGTTGACGCCCTGCAATTCCACGAAGAGCACGGCGAAGTCTGCCCTGCCAACTGGAAAAAAGGCGACAAAGGCATGAACGCTTCGCCAGAAGGCGTTGCGGCTTACCTGACCGAGAACGCTGGCAAGCTGTAAGCCTCGTTTCAGGTACAAAAAAACCGGCCTGTGAGGGCCGGTTTTTTTATGCACTGCATTTTTGACTCTGTGGCGAGCGAGCTTGTTGTGGTGAATGAGCTTTTGTGGCGAGGGAGCTTGCTCCCGCTGGGCTGCGAAGCGGCCCCAAATCCTGACACCGCGGTTTAACAGGTCAACCGGGGCGATCTTATCGGGGGCCGCTGCGCAGCCCAGCGGGAGCAAGCTCCCTCGCCACAACAAACTCGCTTGCCACAGAAGCTCGCTTGCTACAGAGGCGTCAGCCTCAGTCGTTGAAGTCTTCCCAGCCGCCCATCTGTTTCCAGCGGTTGACGATGCCGCAGAACAGCTCGGCGGTCTTTTCGGTGTCGTAGCGGGCCGAGTGGGCCTCACGACCGTCAAAGTCGATACCGGCTGCCTGGCACGCCTTCGCCAGTACCGTCTGGCCATACGCCAAACCGGCGAGGGTGGCGGTGTCGAAGCTGGAGAACGGGTGAAACGGGTTGCGCTTCATGTCCAACCGCGTCACGGCAGCATTCAGGAAACCCAGGTCGAAGCTGCTGTTGTGGCCCACCAGGATCGCGCGTTTGCAGCCATTGGCCTTCAACGCTTTGCGCACACCACGGAAGATATCGGTCAGCGCCGCTTCTTCACTCACAGCCATGCGCAGCGGGTGATCGAGCTTGATCCCGGTGAATTCCAGGGCTGCGGCTTCGATATTCGCACCTTCAAACGGCTCCACGCGGAAGAAGTGGGTATGTTCCGGGAACACAAAACCCTGCTCGTCCATGCCGATGGTGGTAGCGGCGATTTCCAGCAACGCGTCGGTGGCGCAGTTGAAACCACCGGTTTCTACGTCGATGACAACCGGCAGATAGCCGCGAAACCGCTCGGCCATCGGGTGGCGGGAGCCGCCACCACTGTGCTCGTGTTCGTCGTCGTAATGGTCTTCACTCACTTGCTTTCCTCCAGCAGGCGCCAGCGCAGTGTTTCACCGGCGCGCAGCGGGATAACAGTCAGCTCGCCAAACGGCAGGCTGGCAGGGGCGGTCCAGTCTTCACGAACCAGGGTAATGCGGTCGGTATTCGCCGGCAGGCCGTAGAAACGCGGGCCGTTGAGGCTGGCGAACGCCTCGAGCTTGTCCAGGGCGTTGCGCTGTTCAAACGCTTCGGCATACAGCTCGATGGCGGCATACGCGGTGTAGCAACCGGCACAGCCGCATGCCGCTTCTTTGGCGTGCTGGGCGTGGGGCGCCGAGTCGGTGCCGAGGAAGAACTTCGGGCTGCCGCTGGTGGCGGCGTCCAGCAGGGCCACCTGGTGGGTGTTGCGCTTGAGGATCGGCAGGCAATAGAAGTGCGGCCGAATCCCGCCCACCAGCATGTGGTTGCGGTTGTAGAGCAGGTGATGCGCGGTGATGGTCGCGCCGACGTTGGCCGAAGCCTCGTTGACGAACTGCACGGCGTCGGCGGTGGTGATGTGTTCGAACACGACCTTGAGGGTCGGGAACAGCTCGACCACACGGCGCATATGCTCGTCGATGAAGATCTTTTCACGATCAAACACATCCACATCGCCACGGGTGACTTCCCCGTGGATCAGCAGCGGCATGCCGACTTCAGCCATGGCTTCGATCGCCGGCAGGATCTTGTCGATACTGGTCACGCCGGAGTCGGAGTTGGTGGTCGCGCCCGCCGGGTACAGCTTGGCGGCGTACACAAAACCGCTGGCCTTGGCCTCGCGGATCTCGGCAGGCTGGGTGCGGTCGGTGAGGTAGAGCACCATCAACGGTTCGAAGCGGCTGCCGGCCGGGCGCGCAGCGAGGATACGCTGGCGATAGGCATCGGCTTGCTCGGCATTACGCACCGGAGGTACCAGGTTAGGCATGATAATCGCGCGGCCAAACGTGCGCGCTACATCGGCCACGGTTTGGGGTAACGCAGCACCATCGCGAAGATGAATATGCCAGTCGTCGGGACGCAGCAGGGTCAGGCGGTCGGACATTGGGGATTCCAGGCGGGTCAATCTGGTGGGAATGCTACCGGAAAAGACTCTTGCAGGCACTCGCTATCAAGTTTTGCCGCACGTGTCCGATATCCCTGGGTATGCCTTAACGACGTATGACGCTTTGAAGTGTTGTAGAAACCAGTGGAGCCTCCCGTGCGCCAGCATTATCTAGCCCTGCTCAGTGTGTTCGCCAGCCTGCCTGCGATGGCACTCACCTTCCAGACACGTCTGGAGAACATTGAGTGGAAGGTGGAAGGCGACCAATTCGAGTGCCGCCTGACCCAGCCGATCACCGATTTCGGTTCGGGTGAGTTCGTGCGCCGGGCCGGCGAGCAGGCGACATTTCGCCTGAAAGCCTACAGCGGCGCGCTCGGTGCGGGCTCGGCGACCTTGTTGGCGGCGGCTGCTCCGTGGCAACCGGGCCGTGGCGATATCAACCTCGGTGCGGTGCGTGTCGGCAGTGGTGATGTGCTGTTCAACAGCTCCCAGGCCCAGGCTGGGCGTTTGTTCACCGGCTTGCTCGAAGGGCGCAGCCCCACCGTGCGGCATTACGGGCGTGACGGCGGCTACTCGGAAGTCCGCCTGTTGCCGGTGAAATTCAACAAGGCCTTCAACGACTATCAACTGTGCACCACCAAGCTGTTGCCGATGAATTACGATCAGGTCAAACAGACGGAAGTCGGCTTCCCGGGCGGCGGTATTGAGCTGGACGCCGCAGCCAAAAAGAAGCTGGATGTGATTCTCGCGTTCATGAAAGCCGACCCGACAGTCAATCACGTCGAGCTCAATGGGCATTCCGATAACAGCGGCAACCGCCTGACCAACCGTGACGTCTCGCGCCGTCGTGCCCTGGCGGTGATGGACTACCTCAAGGCCAATGGCATTCAGGAAGCACAGATCACGATGCGTTTTCACGGTGAAAGTTACCCACTGGCGCCCAATACCAATGCCGCCAACCGCGCCCGCAATCGCCGCGTGAATATTCAGCTCGAACGCGTGGCTACCCCCGAGAAACCGGCGCCCCAGGCCACTGGCCCGAGCAACGCGGCCCACACCTCATAAGGTGCGACCATCGGTCGCCCGCTCGACATAATCTGTCGCTTTATCTTCATTTGCTGTCGCGCCTCTGTAAATTCACGGTTTTGGTCGGTAGAATCGACGGCTTTCCGTACAACCCCGTGGAGTGATGGCATGGCCGACGTAAACAAGGTCGTTCTCGCGTATTCCGGCGGCCTGGACACTTCGGTGATCCTCAAGTGGCTGCAGGATACTTATAACTGTGAAGTGGTGACCTTCACCGCTGACCTGGGTCAGGGCGAAGAGGTCGAACCTGCACGTGCCAAGGCGCAAGCCATGGGCGTGAAAGAGATCTACATTGACGACCTGCGCGAAGAATTCGTCCGCGATTTCGTCTTCCCGATGTTTCGCGCCAACACCGTCTACGAAGGCGAGTACCTGCTGGGTACTTCCATCGCGCGCCCGCTGATCGCCAAACGCCTGATCGAAATCGCCAACGAAACCGGCGCCGACGCCATTTCCCATGGCGCTACCGGCAAGGGCAACGACCAGGTGCGTTTCGAGCTGGGTGCCTACGCTCTCAAGCCAGGCGTGAAAGTGATTGCACCGTGGCGTGAATGGGACCTGTTGTCCCGTGAAAAGCTGATGGATTACGCAGAAAAGCATGCGATCCCGATCGAGCGTCACGGCAAGAAGAAGTCCCCGTACTCGATGGACGCCAACTTGCTGCACATCTCCTATGAAGGCGGCGTGCTGGAAGACACCTGGACCGAGCACGAAGAAGACATGTGGAAATGGACCGTCTCCCCGGAGAACGCTCCAGACAAGGCCCAGTACCTGGAACTGACCTACCGCAACGGTGACATCGTGGCACTGGACGGCGTCGAAATGACCCCGGCCACCGTGCTGGCGACCCTGAACCGTATCGGTGGCGAACACGGTATCGGCCGTCTCGACATCGTCGAGAACCGTTACGTGGGCATGAAGTCCCGTGGCTGCTACGAAACCCCAGGCGGCACCATCATGCTGCGCGCCCACCGCGCCATTGAGTCCATCACCCTGGACCGCGAAGTGGCTCACCTCAAAGACGAGCTGATGCCCAAGTACGCCAGCCTGATCTACACCGGTTACTGGTGGAGCCCGGAGCGTCTGATGCTGCAACAGATGATCGACGCCTCCCAGGTCCACGTGAACGGCGTTGTGCGCCTGAAGCTGTACAAGGGCAACGTGATCGTCACCGGTCGCAAGTCTGATGAGTCGCTGTTCGACGCCAACATCGCCACCTTCGAAGAAGACGGCGGTGCTTACAATCAGGCGGACGCCGCAGGTTTCATCAAGCTGAACGCGTTGCGTATGCGCATCGCCGCCAACAAGGGTCGCAAGCTGTTCTGAGTGCTGCCTTCGTTGTAAAAAATGGCCCCTTGTTCAAGGGGCCATTTTTTTGCCTGCCTATAAAGATAGACGACTTTAATGCGCGCTGATGTTTAAACGGTGCGTGGCTGTTTAACGTTTGTTGAATAGTGAAGTTGAACACGGCCTTTTCCGCACCGGTGTGTTTATTTCTGTACGGTCGAATGAATTTTTTACACCTGCACAGGAACTATATCTGACGGAAAATTCACTACCTAAGTAAGGCGAGTACGTAGGGCGCTGAAACTTCTGTAGGAAATAAGGATGTAAACAGCTATGTTGAATGGAACTAAATCAGTTGATTTTTTTGCCGCTGCTCACTGGCCTTGCTGCCACAAGCAAGGGGTATTTCCTGAAAGTCATGTGCGGTACATTTACCTCGCCCCCCTTCTGCGGTGCATATTTAACTCAAAATATGTACGGCTCCGGAAAGTTCTGAAGGGCTCCATAAAACCGGATGCACCTGAGTTTGTGTTTTTTTGTAGGTTAATTCCTATATCGTTGTGGGTTGGGTCTCTGCTTGCTGTTGCTTGGGGGGGAGCGCTATGCCAACTAGGAAACGACTAGGCTATTGTGCTTGCTCTAAATAATTCGAACAGCGAAATTGGACTTTCTCATGAATAAAGTGCTGATCGTGGATGATCATCCCGTCATTCGTCTTGCTGTGCGCATGCTAATGGAACGTCATGGTTATGAAGTCGTTGCCGAGACTGATAACGGCGTCGATGCGTTGCAACTTGCACGGGAACATATGCCGGACATTGTCATACTGGATATCGGGATACCCAAGCTCGATGGCCTGGAAGTTATCTGTCGCCTGGCGTCTACCAAGCAGTCCGCACCCGTCAAGGTGCTGGTGCTGACGTCCCAGGCGCCCGGCCATTTTTCCATGCGCTGCATGCAGGCGGGGGCGGCGGGGTACGTGTGCAAGCAACAGGACCTGACCGAGCTGTTGAGCGCCATCAAGGCGGTACTTTCCGGCTACAGCTATTTCCCCAACCAGGCGCTCAACTCGGTACGCTCGACCATGGGCAATGCCAGCGAGGCGGACATGGTTGAACGCCTGTCGGGTCGCGAGATGATGGTGTTGCAGCAACTGGCCCGAGGCAAAACCAACAAGGAAATCGCCGATGGCATGTTCCTGAGCAACAAAACCGTCAGCACCTACAAGACCCGGCTGTTACTCAAGCTCAATGCACGCTCCCTCGTAGACCTGATCGAGCTGGCCCAGCGCAACGGACTCGTGTAGACGCGGGTGCGGTTGTGCACTAAAACCCGAATAACCGGCAAAAAAAAGCCTCCGTCAGGGAGGCTTCCGGCCGTCAGCGCATCGATCAGAGGTCGAAGTCGTAATCGGCCAGTTGTTTTTGCAAGCGTCGCTCTTCCAGCAGGTTGTCGATAGTGCGGCGTTTGCTCAAATTGGTCTTGGCCACCTCAACGGGAGCTTCGCTCTCGTCCTCCGAGTCTGCAGGGAGGTCTTCGTCTACTTCCAGTTGTTCTTTGCCAGTGCTCATAAGGTTAACTCCAGGCTAAGACTGCCGTTGGCGCTCCTTATAACGATAATCCACGAACGGGTAAAAAAGATTTTTTCAATCGACTGATCGAGAAAACCAATGAACCCTCAATCGTCCGAGGTTTTGTCCTTGTATTCGCACAGGTCTTCGATGCGGCAACTTCCGCAGCGAGGCTTGCGGGCCTGGCATACGTAGCGCCCGTGCAGGATCAGCCAGTGGTGGGAGTCGAGCAAGTACGGCTTGGGTACAAACTTCATCAACTGCTTTTCGACCTCGACCACGTTCTTGCCGCGCGCGATCCCGGTGCGGTTGCTGACGCGGAAAATATGCGTGTCCACTGCCATGGTCAGTTGCCGGAACGCGGTATTGAGTACCACGTTAGCGGTTTTGCGGCCTACGCCTGGTAGTGCTTCCAGGGCTTCGCGGGTTTGCGGCACTTCACTGCCGTGCAATTCAACCAATAGGCGGCAGGTCTCAATGACGTTCTTGGCCTTGCTGTTGTACAGGCCGATCGTCTTGATGTATTCCGACAAACCGTCCACACCCAGGGCGTAAATGGCGGCTGGCGTATTGGCCACCGGGTACAACTTGGCCGTAGCCTTATTGACGCCAACGTCGGTGGATTGTGCCGACAGGATCACCGCAATCAGCAACTCGAACGGCGACGAGTAGGCCAGTTCGGTCTTGGGTTCCGGATTGTCTTCGTGAAACCTGCGGAAAATTTCCAGGCGTTTTGCGGCATTCATGGGGCGGGTGGTTCCTTGCAGGCGATCTGCGGGATTGTAGCAATACACACAGCAGGGTTTATTTTCGGCTTAAGCGCTGTTATGAGCATCCACGTGGCGTTGTGCGTCATCGAGTTTGCTTTGCGCCTCGGCCAATTGCTCTGGGGCGGCGTTTAGATTCTGGGCTTTGTGCAATTCTGCGCGACGCATGGCCAGTTGGATTTTAGCGCGCTTGAGGTCGGCGCTGTTACTGGGCGCAACTGCTGGCGCCGGTGTGGCATGTACTTCCAGGGCGGCCAGCGCCTGCTCCGCCGCTTCGAACTGCTGTTGCAGCAGGATCAACTGCGATTGCTGCTCAAAGGTCGGTGGATGTCCAAATGCCTTGAGTGATTTATGCAGTTGGGCACGGCTCATGGCAACGGCGATCTTGGCTTTCTTGACCGCTGTATCCCGGGCCGCTTGAGTGTCATCGGTTGTTACGGGGGCAGCCGGCGGTGCCGAACGTTTAGCCCGCGCCAGGCGTTCGGCGAGTTTATGCGCCTCCTCGCGTTGCAGCCGCGCATTGCGTTGCTCAAAACGCCGCCGCGCGCGGTCGCGCTTGAGGGCGCGTGCCTGATACTGCAGATCATTGCTGGCCAGGCCGCCGACAATCGCCAGCACAGCGGTCGCCGGGCGCATTTCGATGCAGTCCACAGGGCAGGGCGCAACACACAGGTCGCAGCCGGTGCATTCATCCATGATCACGGTGTGCATCAACTTGGCCGCGCCGACAATCGCATCCACCGGGCACGCCTGGATGCACTTGGTGCAGCCGATGCACTCGGCTTCGCGAATGTAGGCCACCTGGGCCGGGGCTTCGCCGCGACTGGTGTCCAGTTCCAACACCGGCACGCGCAACAGGTGGGCCAGGCCAGCAATGGTTTCCTGTCCACCCGGCGGGCACTTGTTGATCGCCTCGCCTTGGGCGATGCCCTCGGCGTAAGGCTTGCAACCCGGATGCCCGCATTTGCCGCATTGGGTCTGCGGCAGCAGCGCGTCGATACGTTGAATCAAGTTCATGGGGTGATCATTGGTATGCCGGTTGAACAAACTGGGCCTGTTGGAGTGGCTAGTGAGCCTGTTGTGGCGAGCAGGCTTTCTGTGACGAGTAGGCTTTCTGTGATGAGCGGGCTTCTTGTGGCGAGCGGGCTTGCCCCGCGTTGGGGCGCGGAGCGGCCCTTGGTACAGACACTCGGTTTAACAGGCATAGTGCGGCGACTTTATTGGGGCTGCTGCGCAGCCCAACGCGGGGCAAGCCCGCTCGCCACAAGAAACCTGTTTGCTACAGAGAGCCTGTTTGCCACGCCAGGCCCGCTCGCCACAAAAAGCCCGTCTGCCACGGTATGCCCGCTTACCGCAGACGGGCTGTGCAGCCTTACTTGATACGTTGACCCGGCTTGGCGCCGCTGTCGGGGCTCAACAGGTAGATCTCTTCGCCGCCAGGGCCCGCTGCCATCACCATGCCTTCGGAGATACCGAACTTCATTTTGCGTGGCTTGAGGTTGGCGATCATCATGGTCAGGCGACCGTCGAGCTTGGACGGGTCCGGGTAGGCGCTCTTGATGCCGGAGAACACGTTACGTTGCTCGCCACCCAGGTCCAGGGTCAGGCGCAGCAACTTGTCGGCACCTTCGACGGCCTCGGCCTTGACGATCAGCGCAACGCGCAGGTCGACGGCGGCAAAGGCGTCGAAGTCGATTTCTGCCGAGATCGGATCCTTGGCCAGCTCACCGTTACCGGCGGGCGCCGCCGAACCGGTGTCGGTCTGGCTGGCGACCAGGTCTTCTTTCGAAGCGTCGGTCATGGCCTGGACTTTTACCGGGTCGATACGCGTCATCAACGGCTTGAACTCGTTCAACTGATGGTTGCTGAGCAGGGTGGCGTGGTCGTTCCAGGTCAGCGGCGCGACGTTGAGGAACGCCTCGGCATCAGCGGCCAGCAATGGCAGCACCGGCTTGAGGAAAATCACCAACTGACGGAACAGGTTGACGCCCGTGGCGCAGATCGCCTGGACTTCCGCCTGCTTGCCTTCCTGCTTGTTCAGCGACCACGGCGCCTTGTCGGCGATCCAGGCGTTGGCGCGGTCGGCCAGGCCCATGATCTCGCGCATGGCGCGGGCGAAATCGCGGGCTTCATAGGCGTCGGCAATGCTGGGCGCGGCGGCCAGGAAGGCTTCGGTCAGCTCCGGTGCGGCGTTTTCAGCCACCAGCACACCGGCATTGCCCTTGTGGATAAACCCGGCGCAACGGCTGGCGATGTTGACGACTTTGCCGACCAGGTCCGAGTTGACCTTCTGTACGAAGTCTTCCAGGTTCAGGTCCAGGTCGTCGACACCACGGCCGAGCTTGGCGGCGTAGTAGTAGCGCAGGTATTCCGGCGACAGATGGTCCAGGTAGGTGCGCGCCTTGATAAAGGTGCCACGGGACTTGGACATTTTCTGGCCATTGACCGTCAGGTAGCCGTGCACGGCGATGCCGGTCGGCTTGCGATAGCCCGAGCCTTCGAGCATGGCCGGCCAGAACAGCGCGTGGAAGTTGACGATGTCCTTGCCGATGAAGTGGTACAGCTCGGCGGTGGAATCCTTGGCCCAGTACGCATCGAAGTCCAGCTCCGGCGTGCGGTCGCAGAGGTTCTTGAAGCTGGCCATGTAGCCAATCGGCGCGTCCAGCCACACATAGAAGTACTTGCCTGGCTCGCCGGGGATCTCGAAGCCGAAATACGGCGCATCGCGGGAGATGTCCCACTGCTGCAGGCCGCTGTCGAGCCATTCGGAGAGTTTATTGGCCACGGCGTCCTGCAAGGTGCCGCTGCGGGTCCAGGTTTGCAGCATCTGCTGGAAATCCGGGAGCTTGAAGAAGAAGTGCTGGGAATCCTTGAGCACCGGGGTGGCGCCGGAGATTGCCGACTTCGGGTTCTTCAGGTCAGTCGGTGCATAGGTCGCACCACATTTTTCGCAGTTGTCGCCGTACTGGTCTTCGGTGCCGCACTTGGGGCAGGTGCCCTTGATGAAGCGGTCGGCCAGGAACATTTTCTTTTCCGGGTCGAAATACTGGGTCACCGAACGCTGGTCGATGTGCCCGGCTTCTTTCAAGCGCAGGTAGATCTGGCTCGACAGCTCGCGGTTTTCTTCGGAGTGGGTCGAGTGGAAGTTGTCGAAGTCCACCAGGAACTCGGCAAAGTCGGCGCTGTGTTCAGCCTGCACATTGGCGATCAGTTGTTCCGGGGTGATGCCTTCCTTCTCGGCGCGCAACATGATGGCCGAACCGTGGGCGTCGTCCGCGCAGACATAAATGCATTGGTTGCCGCGATGCTTCTGGAAGCGCACCCACATATCGGTCTGGATGTACTCAAGCATATGGCCAAGATGGATGGAACCATTGGCATAGGGCAGGGCGCTGGTGACGAGGATCTTGCGTGGCTCGGACATGGGGCTCGGCTACTTGATGAAACGGAGGTCGGCCACTATAAAGCGCCGGGAAATATATTTCACCCCGTGGTGCTGTTTCTGAATCTTCCCAGGCCTCGAAAGCATGCCGCTGGGCGGCCGGAACGGTTAGGATAGCCGCCTGTTTCACTCAGTCTTTTTTCGGGAGTAGCCCATGAGCGCCGTCAATCGCGCAGCGGTGGAAGCCGTTCTTCGCCAGTACACCGACCCCTATTTGAACCAGGACCCGGTCAGCGCCGGCTGTGTACGTGCCATTGAAGTCCAGGGCGACCAGGTGTCGGTCCAGTTGGAACTGGGCTATGCCGCCGGTTTGTTCAAGAGCGGTTGGGCGCAGATGCTGCAAATGGCCATCGAAGGCCTGGACGGCGTGCGTTCGGCCAAGGTCGACATCCAGTGCGTGATCGCCGCGCACAAGGCCCAGGCGCAGATCCCGGGCCTGGCCAACGTCAAGAATGTTATCGCGGTGGCCTCCGGCAAGGGCGGTGTGGGTAAGTCCACCACTGCCGCCAACCTGGCGCTGGCGCTGGCCCGAGAAGGTGCGCGCGTGGGCATCCTCGACGCCGATATCTACGGCCCAAGCCAGGGCGTGATGTTCGGCATCGCCGAAGGCACGCGGCCCAAGGTCAAGGACCAGAAGTGGTTTGTGCCGATCGAGTCGCTGGGCGTGGAAGTCATGTCCATGGCGTTCCTCACCGACGACAACACACCGATGGTCTGGCGCGGGCCGATGGTCTCCGGCGCCTTGCTGCAACTGGTTACCCAGACCGCATGGGGCGACCTCGATTACCTGGTGATCGACATGCCGCCAGGCACCGGCGATATCCAGCTGACCCTGGCGCAAAAGGTGCCGGTGGCCGGTTCGGTGATCGTGACCACGCCTCAGGACCTGGCGCTGCTGGATGCCAGAAAAGGTGTGGAGATGTTCCGTAAGGTCAACATCCCGGTGCTGGGCGTCGTTGAAAACATGGCGGTACACATCTGCTCCAACTGCGGCCACGCCGAGCATTTGTTTGGCGAAGGCGGCGGCGAGAAGTTGGCGACCCAGTACGGGGTTGAGTTGCTGGCGTCGTTGCCGCTGGCGATGGAAATTCGTGAGCAGGCCGACGGCGGCAAGCCCACCGTGGCCGCCGAGCCTGATGGGCCAATTGCTCTGGTGTATCAGGAACTGGCCCGTCATGTGGGCGCGCGGATCGTCCTGCAGGAAGCCGCAGCACCGGCAATGCCGACCATCACCGTCAGCGACGACTGAGCCTGCTGAAGGAAAACAGCCTCGGCGTTGTCGGGGCTTTTTTATGCCTGCCGATCAGTCAACGGTTCCGAATCATGCGTTTACGCAATTGCGCGTGTAAGCATTTGCTTACTTTTTCGTAAGTGTTTGGTTTTTTTACCAGGCATGTCCATCTCGAAACGACGAAAGACTTTTCTATCCTTTTGAAAAATAACAAATATTTATACTTGAATGAGCGTTCAAGTCTGTCAGCCGATCACTTGGATCCCGTTGAACTTCCCTCGGAACTCTCTAAGATCAGCCCTGTGTCCACGGATTGGCACAGCCATCAAGGAACGATGGTTGAAGGAACGTCGCAGGAAGCGATTCATCAGGATGATGAAAAGGAATACAGGGACTAGGGAAAAAATGTGGGCGGGTCATACCGCCCCTTTTTTTTGCCTGCAGAAAAGTGAAACCGACCACCCGCAAACGCAAAAAGGCCCGCAAGGGGCCTTTTCGATGAAGCCAGTTGATCAGCGTTCCAGATCGGCGATCTTGCCTGGCTTGCCATCCCACTCTTTGGCGTCTGGCAGCGCATCTTTACGCTCTGTGATGTTTGGCCAAATGTCGGCCAACTCCTGGTTCAATTCGATAAAGTTTTCCATACCCGCCGGGATTTCATCTTCGGAGAAGATCGCATTGGCCGGGCACTCTGGTTCACACAGGGCGCAGTCGATGCACTCATCCGGGTGGATAACCAGGAAGTTCGGGCCTTCGTAGAAGCAGTCCACCGGACACACTTCGACGCAGTCGGTGTACTTGCACTTGATGCAGTTGTCGGTAACGACGAAGGTCATTTCTAATTTTCTCCTCAGGCGGCGGCAGCGAAACCCTGTGTGGCAGGGCTCGCGAGGTTCAGGAGCGATAGTCTGCAGGCCAGGCTAATAACCCGCAGCATCCCAAACCGCGCGAGAGTCTACCAGCTTGCAAGCCTGTGCGTTATATCCGAACTTGCAGTGCATATAACATTTCGAGCGCTTTACGCGGCGTCAAGCCGTCCAGGTCAAGCTTTGCCAACTCATCCAGCACCGGATGGGGCAGGCTGGCGAACATATCGCTCTGGTGCGGCGCGCTGGGTTTGCTGCTGGTTTTGGCCGGGCTCGCCACGGGAATCTCGTGGGGCAGGGCGGTTTCTTCCAGGCGGCTCAAGTGTTCACGGGCGCGGGTGATGACTTGCGCGGGCACCCCCGCCAACTGCGCCACGGCCAAACCGTAACTCTGGCTCGCCGGCCCCGGCAGCACGTGGTGCAGGAACACGATGCGCTCGTTGTGCTCGGTGGCATTGAGGTGCACGTTGGCCACCAGCGGCTCGCTTTCCGGCAACACCGTCAGCTCGAAATAGTGTGTGGCGAACAGCGTGTAGGCACGCAACTGCGCCAAACGCTCGGCCGCCGCCCACGCCAGCGACAGACCATCGAAGGTGCTGGTGCCGCGCCCCACTTCGTCCATCAGCACCAGGCTGCGTTCGGTGGCGTTGTGCAGAATGTTGGCGGTTTCGCTCATCTCCACCATGAAGGTCGAACGGCCGCCAGCCAGGTCATCACTGGAACCGATCCGGGTGAAAATGCGGTCAACCAGCGACAACTCGCAACTGGCCGCCGGCACAAAGCTGCCGATGTGCGCCAGCAACACGATCAACGCGGTCTGACGCATGTAGGTGGATTTACCACCCATGTTGGGTCCGGTGATCACCAGCATGCGCGTGTCGTCATCCAGCGACAGGTCATTGGCCACGAACGGCGTGGTCAACACCTGCTCCACCACCGGGTGGCGCCCCTGCACGATACGCATGCACGGCTCACTGACAAAACGCGGGCAGTTCAGGTCAAGGTTCAGCGCCCGCTCGGCCAGGTTGCTCAGCACATCCAGTTCCGCCAGGGCGGCGGCGGTGTCTTGCAGCGGCGCCAGGCGGCTGATCAAGTCCTCAAGCAACGCCTCATACAGCATCTTTTCGCGCGCCAGGGCACGGCTTTTGGCCGACAGTGCCTTGTCTTCGAACTCTTTGAGCTCCGGCGTAATGAAACGCTCGGCGCCTTTAAGGGTTTGGCGGCGCTGATAATCAATCGGCGCCGACTCGGCCTGTTTGCTCGGCAACTCAATAAAGTAGCCGTGCACGCGGTTGTAGCCGACCTTCAAGTTGGCCAGGCCGGTGCGGGCTTTTTCGCGGGCTTCCAGGTCAATCAGGAACTGCCCGGCGTTTTCGCTCAGCGATTGCAGCTCGTCCAGCTCGCTGTCGTAACCGGTTTTAAGCACGCCGCCGTCACGAATGATCGCCGGCGGGTTGTCGATAATGGCTTTTTCCAGCAGCGCCGCAAGGTCCGGGTAAGTGCCGGCCGTGACGGCGAGTTGTTGCAGGTGCGGCGTGTCCAGCTCGGTCATCGCCACTTGCAACTGCGGCAGCGCGCTCAAGGCATCGCGCAGGCGCGCCAGGTCACGCGGCCGCGCATTGCGCAGGCCGATCCGCGCCAGGATGCGCTCGATATCGCCGATTTCCTTGAGCTGCGGCTGCAGGCTCTCAAAACGATAGCGATCCAGCAGGCAAGTAATCGACGTCTGACGCGCTTGCAGCACAGTCAGGTCGCGCAGTGGGCGGTTCAACCAGCGGGTCAGCAAGCGGCTGCCCATGGCGGTCTGGCAACGGTCGACCACCGACTGCAGCGTGTTGTCACGGCCACCGGCCAGGTTGGTGTCCAGTTCCAGGTTGCGACGGCTGGCGCCATCGAGCACCACGGTGTCGTCCAGGCGTTCATGGCGCAGGCTACGCAAATGCGGCAGGGCGGTGCGCTGGGTTTCCTTGGCATAGCTGAGCAAGCAACCGGCAGCGCCGATGGCCAGGGTCAGGGTTTCGCAGCCGAAGCCTTTAAGGTCCTGCACCGAGAACTGCTGGCACAGACTTTTCAGCGCCGTGTCGCGCTCAAAGTCCCACGGCGCACGACGCTTGGTCCCACGGCGTTTTTCCGCCGGTAGATCCTTGGGCCAATCATCCGGAATCAACAATTCCACCGGATTGATGCGTTCCAACTCCGCCAGCAGGTTCTCCCAGCCCTTGATCTCCAGCACGCTGAAGTTGCCGCTGGTGATATCCAGCACCGACAGGCCGAACAACCGCTCATCGCCCAACACCGCCGCGATCAGGTTGTCACGACGCTCATCCAGCAACGCCTCATCACTCACCGTGCCCGGCGTAATAATGCGCACCACCTGACGCTCCACCGGCCCTTTGCTGGTGGCCGGGTCGCCGATCTGCTCACAGATCACCACCGACTCGCCCAGCTTCACCAGCTTGACCAGGTAACCTTCCAACGAATGGTAAGGAATCCCACACATCGGAATCGACTGCCCCGCCGACTGCCCGCGCGCGGTCAGGGTGATGTCCAGCAGCTTGGCGGCCTTCTTCGCGTCTTCGTAGAAGATCTCGTAGAAGTCGCCCATGCGATAGAACATCAACTGATCAGGGTGCTGGTTTTTCAGGCGCCAGTACTGCTGCATCATCGGGGTGTGGGAAGACAGATCGGAGGTGTTTTTACTCATCAGATAGTTAGCAAATTCGTTGAAAGTGATGGGGCAAAGGGCACGCTTGGTCCAGTGTCGATCAGTGGCGGAGCGCGGACTTCCAAACGACGCAGGCCGAATGTGGGAGCTGTCGAGCCTTAGCGAGGCTGCGAAGGGATCGCCGCGCTGTACCTGCAGGCCGCAGCCCGCGCATCGCTGAAGTTCTAAAGCTCAACATCGTGCCCAATCGTAGTCGCTTAACTGATCGGCATTGGGCGCTTGGCCCAGCATTTGTTGCGATGGGCGCAAGGTTAACACGTGAAGTCGGCCCTTCGCAGGTCGCAAACGGCCAGGTAAAACACAAAAAGGGCAGCGCCTTTATATAAGCGCCACCCTTTTTTACTGTCGCCCGATTTACTGAAGGTTGCCGGGCGAATCCAACACCTTCACCACATCATCAACCACTGCCTTGACCATCTCCTGCAAGTAATGCGACGCCCAGGCGTAACGGTCCCTCTCCTTGGTCATCGCCGCATCTTCGGCGAGTTGCTTGGCGACGTGGAGGAGGTCCGAGGCGTGGTTTAAGGCTTCGTGCAGGGAGACGCCGCTGTTGACGCGGAATAGCGGTTGGTCGGAGTGGAAGGAGAAGGGGGTGACGCCGAGGGTGGTTAACGCAGACGGATTTGTAGCGGTCATCGGTAAAACTCCCATATCAATTGAGAGCTACCACATTCGTTATCAGGCGAATTGGGTGGCAGCTGTGCGCAGGCTGATAAACCGGAGATACAGGAACCCGGCAGACCCGAAAGTCTCCCACGCACAGCCGCCATTGCACGAAATGTTGGGCGAAAAAAAACGCCTGCAAATCGAGTTTTGGGGGCGCTTGGTGCGCCTGCATCTTGCCGGGTTATCAGGCCCGGTCGCTGAATTGGCAGCGACGGAGGGGAGGGTAGCGTGGTGGTGGGGTGGGTGCAACTGGGAAAAGGGGGAATCTCTTTGCTTTGCTTTCCTTCGCCAGTTGCCAGCGGACCCCTGCGGGAGGATACGCCCCGGAAATTATCACCTAAAGATGTGAGGGCAGGATTGATCGCTTGGTCAATGGTTTAAGGTGAAGGCAGCTTTCGGCCAATAGCAGACAGATCGTTCTACAGCCTCGGCGCTTTGTATCAGCCAGCAGAGCACTAGCGCAGAGAGGAAAAATACTGAGTAGGCGGTTTACCCAGTGCTTTCTTGAACATAGTGATGAATGCATTAACAGAGTCATATCCCAGGATGCCCGCCACACGTTGCACGGATACCCCCTCCGCCAAATGACTCAGTGCGATCATCAAATGCAATTGTTGACGCCAGCGTCCGAAGCTCAGCCCGGTCGTGCTTTCTACAAGCCTGGCCAGCGTTCGTTCACTGGTTGCAAGCCGAGTGGCCCACTCGCGCAACGTGGTTCGGTCGCCTGGATCTGAGAAGAGCGTATCCGCGATTTGTTTGATCTTGGGGTGGTCTGATATCGGCAAATGCAGCTCTTTCAGCGGGGCATCGGAAAGCTGCTCAAGCAGCACTGCAACCAGCCGAGCTGTCTTGCCCTCGGAATGGTAAGCAGGTTCCTGTTCAGCGAGATGCAGGACCATCTCCCGAACAAGGGGCGTAATGGCAACCGTGCAGCATTCTTCAGGCATGGCTGCCGCACCGGGCTCAACGAACAGAAAGCAGGTCCGGGCGTTTTCGGTCACTCGGCAACTGTGCGGCGTGCCGCCCGGGATCCATACGGCGTGCTGGGGAGGGACAAGCCAGAGTGCATTTTGCACCTCACAGCTCACTGCGCCATGCAAAGACAGGATGAGCTGGCCTTTGCGATGATCATGCGGACGGGCACCCGAATCATTGAGGTCAGGCGCAACCTTGAGGGCAATCGCTGCCTGGGCGAAAAGGTCTGAATCGAAATCTTCCGGCGAGGAAACGACATTTTTTGAGCTTGGCATAATTTAGATATCAGGTGTCTTGATATCTATATTAGCCGGTTCTGAAGTTCTCTACAGTTGTCTTCTTTTAAGAGGACAGATAAAGAATATGTCAGATACAAAAAACAAGTGGCATGCCATCGCGCTCGTCGCATGCATTCTGCTTATCGCCGTGAACCTGCGCGTTCCCTTTACCAGCATCGCGCCCGTTTTGCCGCTGATCCAGAATGATTTTGGCTTGAGCGCCTCAGCTCTAGGCCTGCTTACTTCACTGCCATTACTTGCCTTTGCAGCCTTCTCCCCGCTCAGCGCATCGGTCGCCCGCAGGTTCGGCATCGAGCGCACGCTTTTCGGTGCACTGTTGGTCATTTCAGCGGGCATCCTGCTCCGCTCCGCAGGCAGCGCATGGGTGTTGTACGCCGGTACGATATTGATAGGCACTGGGATCGCCCTGGGCAACGTGCTGCTGCCCGGCCTGATCAAACGCGACTTCTCGACAAAAATGGCGTCCATGACCGGCGCTTATTCCATCACCATGGGTGCAGCGGGCGCTGTCGGTTCAGCCGTAATAGTTCCGCTGACCCAATCATGGGGATGGCCGATTGCCCTGAGTTTGTTGGTCGCAGCCCCGTTGTTGGCGCTGGTGGTGTGGCTGCCGCAGTTGAAAAAACACGAACACGTAAATCTGTCAGGTCCGAAACAAGCGCCAACCGTGGCCGTCTGGCGTTCGCCGCTGGCATGGCAGGTCACACTGTTCATGGGGCTGAACGCGATGCCTTTTTATGTCGCCGTCGGCTGGCTGCCGACCATTCTGATGGACCATGGCATATCCCCGGAGCAAGCAGGCACGGTACACGGCACGCTTCAACTGACGACGGCCATTCCCGGCTTGATTCTGGCGGCCACGCTTCGTCGTCTCAAAGACCAGAAACTGGCAGCCGCTACCGTCAGCCTGTTAACCGCCTCATCCCTGATCGGGCTCATTTACGCGCCAGACTACGCCATGTTGTGGGCCGCGGTCCTGGGCTTCGGCTCTGGTGCCAGCATGATGCTCGGCCTGACCTTCATCGGCTTGCGCACAAAAAATGCCGGTGACACGGCGGCACTTTCAGGAATGGCGCAGTGCGTCGGCTACCTGATGGCAGCCGCAGGCCCCTTGCTGCTGGGCCAACTGCACGACTGGACCGGTGGCTGGACAGGACCGCTGCTGATCACAGCCGCAATCTCCGTAGCCGGAGCATTCACCGGCATGCTGGCCGGGCGCAACGTTCAACTTGAATCTGCTGAATCATCGTCGCGAACAAGCCCAGCAATCCAGTCAGCGAATGCGCTCACAGCTGGCGATAAAAAGCGCTGATGCGGGTATAGCAGGTGAACAGGAACCGATGCGGGCTGCCAGTCAGCAAGCACTTCGACCAGTCGCCCTTCTCGCAGATGCTCGCTGACCACGTTCTCAGCGAGCTGCACCAGCCCAAAGCCTTCAAGGCACATTTTGATGTAAAGCCCAGTCTCGTTGACGGCCGCTGTGCCGTTCACCGGGACTGAGATTTTTTCGGTACCACGGGCAAAGCGCATTTCACCTGCTTGCCTTGCGCGGCCCGAGAAGTAATGGATGGCCCGGTGGTGAGACAAATCTTGCGGATTTTGCGGAGTGCCGTTCTCTTCGAGATAGGCGGCAGACGCACAGGTTACCCAGCGAAACCGACCGAGTGGGCGCGCAACGAGCGTTGAGTCATCGAGCTCGCCTGTACGAATAACGCAATCGACACCCTCTTGAACCAGATCAACCTGCCGATCGTTGACGCCTATCATCAGGTAGATATCCGGGTAGCGCCTGTAGAAGTCTTGCAGGTTTGGCATGACGATGAAGTGTGCAATGCCACCCGGCATATCGACACGCAAACGCCCCTGTGGCCGTTTTACGGAATCCGTCAGGCTGGTCTCTGTGTGTTCGATCAGCTCCAATATTTCCCGGCATTGCGCCAGATATTGTGCGCCCTCAGAGGTCAGGCTGACCCGACGCGTTGTTCTGTTCAGCAGGCGTACCTGCAAGTACTTCTCAAGATTTTTAACGCTGCTGGTAACTGTGGAGGCCGGCAGAGAGAGCGTCTGCGCCGCCTGGATAAAGCTTCCTGCTTCAGCCACACGTACGAAAACCTGCATCGCTTGAATACGGTCCATGACTGTTAGCAGCCTCAAAGCAGTGATCGGGTAAAGTCGTTATTATTCGTAGATATTGAATAATAAAAACAGTTTAACCATCTTTTTCCCGCAGTATCGCATTGCGTACATTGCTTCCAACGAAATTTGAAGAGGTGTACAGAAAATGGCTGAATATAACCGCAGCATTGTGCAGGCCCCGACCGCTCAGGCCGCCCGCACCCTTATCCGCGGCGCCACTGTGCTGAGCATGGACGGTGATATCGGCAATCTGGCGCGCGGCGATATCCTTATCGAAGGCAGCACCATCACGGCCATAGGTGAAAACATCGAGGCCGGCGACGCTATGGTTATCGAGGCATCCGGCATGATTGCCATGCCCGGCATGGTCGATACGCATCGTCACTCCTGGGAGGGCCAACTGCGTCGAATCAATCCGAATGCCGAAACCCTGGAAGACTACTGCAACGCAACGCACTTCTCGTTCGCCAAATACTATCGCCCGGCTGACATGTATATTGGCAATCTACTGACTGCATTGGGGTGCATCGATGCGGGCATCACGACCGTGGTCGATAACTCGCACAACAGCCGCACCGGCGCGCACTCCGACGCCGCGGTCGAGGCGCTGCTCGATGCTGGTATCCGGTCTGTACACGCCTCCGGTGCGCCAGTTTCTGGTGAGTGGGACAAAGCCCACTGGCCCGGCAACCTGGAGCGTCTCCAGGGGAAATACGTCAAGAACGGTGACAACCCGCTGCTCTCGCTGGCGGTAATGGCGCAGCTGGAGCCTGAGCTATGGGCTGAGGCCCGGCGCTTGGGGCTGCCTATCATTACCGAATTCTTCGGCGGGGACATGGCAGCTGAGTTGGAGGGTTTGCATCGCGAGGGTCTGCTGCGCCCCGATAACATCTTCAACCACTGCACAGCGCTGCCGGACGCCGGCTGGAAAATCATTCGCGAGGCTGGCGTGCGGGTCAACGTATGCCCGCGTTCAGATGCCCACTACGGCATTGAAGATGGAATGTTCGCCATGCAGTCGGCCCAGCGTCACGGCATCAGCCCGGGGCTGAGTGTCGATAACGAAACCTCCTATAGCGGTGACATGTTCATGGAGATGCGGGTGGCGTTCTACCTGCAACGCGTCATGGGCATGCACCAGCAGCGCTGCTGCGGCGCAGAGCATCATCCGGTGACCCTGCCGGCTCATGGCCTGCTCAAAGCCGCCACTCTTGACGGCGCCACCTGTGCAGGATTGCAGGACAAAGTCGGCACCCTGACCCCCGGCAAACAGGCCGACCTGATCCTTATCAATGCGCAGGACATCAACCTTTACCCGTCGGGTAACGCATTCGGCACCGTGGTACACGCGGCCGAACGCAGCAATGTCGACACGGTCATGATTGGCGGGCGCATCGTCAAGCGCGGCGGCAAGGTGCTGGGCGTGGACAGCGAAAGGCTGCGTGCAGCAATCGACGAATCCCGTGAGCATCTGTTTGCTGCCGCAGGCTACCAGCCGGATATTTTTGCCGAGACATTCATGCCGCTTGAGTCAGCCAAGTAAGGAGGCGCGAAATGAACGCAGCTTACTACCTGCTGGCCATCGCCGCGGGGCTTGGCATTACCCTGCAGACCACGCTGAATGGTCAACTCGCTAAAGGTGTGGGTGGAGATTCCGTAGCGGCGGCGCTGTTCTCATTTACTGCCGGAGCGGTGTGCCTGGGCGTCTTTTCATTGATGCGTGGCGGGATAGTGGCCTCACTGGCGGCTATACCTGCCCAGCCCTGGTGGAGCCTGCTGGGCGGTCTGCTGGGTGCCGGTGCCTTGCTTAGTTATGTGGTGCTTGCGCCAAAAATCGGCCTGTCAGCCCTGCTGGGCCTCGCTATCGCAGGTCAGATTATCTCCTCACTGGTTATCGATCATTTCGGATTGATGGGGGCATCGGAAAGGCCGGTGTCTCTCATCAAGTTGGCCGGGTCGATGGTGATGCTCGCAGGACTGGCCATCGCCCTGTTCGGTGACAGGTGGTCAGCGCTTTTCTCCAACTGACTGCCTTGTTTGCCCCATCCTGTTTCGTAGGACGCAACCATGTTTAAAACCCTAAGCGGCACCACCAGTCTTCTTGGCGAGTGCCCTGTCTGGTGTGAAAGAACGGAACGCCTGTTCTGGACCGATATCCCTGGTTGCGAACTGCTTGCTCTGGACCCCGTGAGCGGTGAAGTACAGCACTGGCGAGTGCCCGAGCCGCTGGGGTCGTTCGCCCTTACGACCAATACAGACGTATTGCTAATGGGATTGGCCTCCTGCCTAGGTTATTACAACCTGAGTACTCTTCGCTTCACCAAAATTACCATCACGCCTGGAGTACCCGGAACCCGGGTCAATGATGGCCGCTGCGACCGTATGGGCAACTTTGTGTTTAGCACTATGGATGCCGGTGAGGCGGTGCAAACTATAGGGCGATTTCACCGGTTCAATGCCGCGACGCTCAAGACTGAAACGCTGGACCTTCCCGAAGTGGCGATCCCGAACAGCATCTGTTTTAGCCCGGACGGTTCCACCATGTATTACGCGGACTCCCTGCAAGGATGCATTTTCTGCTGCGATTACCCGTCGCTAGAAAACCAGCGTGTATTCACTACAGTCAACGGTCAGGGTGCTCCAGACGGTTCTTGTATTGATGCGCAGGGCTTTCTCTGGAATGCGGAATGGGGCGGTAGCAGAGTCGTGCGTTACGCGACTGACGGCAAAGTTGACAGCGTGATCGACTCCCCGTGTATTCAGACCACTTGTCCGGTGTTAGCGGGACTTGGTTATGAAACGCTTTACTGCACCAGCGCACGGATAGGGCTGGATAAGCCGGCAGATTTCGATGGCACGCTGATAAAAGCCGAAGCCGTTTTAGCTGCCGGATCCCCTGAAGAGCGATTTACAGGACGACTGCACTGAATAGTAGGTGCTAGCCTGTCGCGCCGTTCTGAATGCCAACTTGGTAGACGCGTATGAATGACCGCTTCTGGCCGATACCAGCCTCTCGGACTTCGAAATTGACGAGTGCCCAGACCCCAATTGCTTACCGACGTGTCGGTTAACACTTTCTGCCATTGCATAAATTATGCAATTTAGCATTTGCCAACCCCCAAAACTCCCGGCACTATCGCCGTTATGCAAAAACGCAACGTTTCAACCGTCTTAAGAGAGCTGCTGGACCGCGACCGGATCTCCCCCACGGAGCTTCACCGGCGTACCGGCGTGCCTCAATCCACACTCTCGCGGATCCTCAGCGGCAAGATCGTTGATCCGTCGGACAAGCACATCTCGCGCATCGCCGAGTATTTCCGCGTCAGCACCGATCACCTGCGCGGGCGCGCGGCGTTGGGCGTTGGGCGCGATGACGGGCGCGACCCGATGCATTCGGAACTCAAGGACATAAGCCTGTGGGACGACGACACGCCCGTTAATGATGACGAGGTGTCGATCCCCTTTCTGCGCGAGGTTGAATTGGCTGCTGGATCAGGAAGATTCGTCATCGAGGAAAGCGAGAAGGCCAGCCTGCGGTTCGGCAAGCGCAGCCTTCGCCACAACGGGGTGCAGTTCGACCAGGCCAAATGCGTGACAGTGCGCGGCAACAGTATGTTGCCGGTGCTGCGCGATGGCGCGACGGTCGGGGTGAATGCGGGCAAGAGCGGCATTGGCGACATCGTCGACGGCGACTTGTATGCCATCAATCACAATGGCCAATTGCGGGTGAAACAGCTCTATCGCCTGCCTTCCGGGATTCGCCTGCGCAGTTTCAATCGCGATGAGCACCCGGACGAAGACTACAGCTTCCAGGATATCCAGGATGAGCAAATCAGCATCCTTGGTCATGTGTTCTGGTGGGGCATGTACGCCCGTTAACCTCCTTGCGTAAGACAAAGCCCGCCATGTGCGGGCTTTTTTTCGACCTTAAAAAACCGGTAAACCCTTGGCCCATCAGGCTCTCAATGCACTGATGCATTTCGCTGGCAAAAATAAATGCGTTTGTGCATTGACTGTATATGCATACATGCATACTCTTCATCTCAAGCCAGCCAACAAGGTGGTGGAGGCGGCAAGGATGCTGCCAAGGAAAGTGACAAGGAAGGCACGCAACATCGGCAAGGACGCCATCGAAGCGATGGCAGGGACGCCAGGCAACACCGGCAAGGATGCCGACGCTCTTTAGTTACACCGCTTTAAAAAAACAGGCAGCGATGAACCGGCCTTAACGGTTCAGAGGGTTGGCAACTGACCCGGGTGTGCAGCGTAAAGCACCAGAAGCAGTTATCCGGCAGACAGGGATCGTGGTCGGAAAAACATTGAGGAAAGAACCGTACCGCGCCAGTAGCGCCGAACGTTCGAGGACATCATTACTGAAAAGCCCGGGCAACCGGGCTTTTTGGAATGCCGACCTATCGAAGCATGTGTGAATGAAAAATGGACTATTGAGTGCTCAGCCAGGAGGCGTGACATGACAAATGAACAACAAGCGTTAGCGGAAATGCCTATCTGGCTGGTCATCGTATTGGCCGTGATCGGCGGGGTGTCCGGCGAAATGTGGCGCGCCGACAAGGAGGGCGCACGTGGCTGGTCGCTGATCCGCCGCCTGGCCCTGCGCTCCGGCGCGTGCATGGTTTGCGGCGTTTCAGCCTTGATGCTGTGCTACGCCGCCGGCATGTCGATCTGGACCGCCGGCGCCATCGGTTGCCTCACCGCAATGGCCGGTGCCGATGTCGCCATCGGCCTTTATGAGCGCTGGGCGGCCAAGCGCATCGGGGTCAACCAAGGCTCCGGCCAAGACCCGCAGTAATCGTTGCAAGGATGCTACTTACTATGACCCTTATCGAAAAACCCTCCCAACTGCCCCTTGCCATTAGCGCGGCGCTGCATGCGGCCTTCCCGGACTTGAAGGTTGGCAATCACCAGGATTTTCAGGGCGCCGGGGATAAAACCGGCGTGTTGATCACGGTCGAAGGCAATGGCCCAGGCATTCGCTCTCGTGAAGGGCGCAAGGCGCACGCCCTGACCGTTTCTCTCAGGGCCATGGTGGCGCCGGGGGCGTTGCCGTTTGATGCCTGCGACCTGGCCAGCCAGCTTATGGACCAGGTGCTGGATAACCGTTGGGGCCTGCCCTTGGCCCAGTGCGATTTGCCGATAAATATCGTCGCCGCTCCGGTTGCTGCAACAACAGCAGAAACGGACTACGACACCTGGACTGTCTCCTTCACCCAAACCCTCTACATCGGGCCGGTGTTACTCACAGATCCTACCGGCCAGCCGCTGTTTGCCCGCACCTGGGAAGTGGCGGATATCGACGATCCCGACCAATACAAACCACTGGCGGAGTAGCCCATGTTTGACGCGCTGTTACGCATGCAACTGGGGCCGATTGTCGAACGCCTGGCAGAGATGGAAACCCAGCTTGAAGACCTGTACCGACGCGCCGAGAGTTTTTGTCGGATTGGCACGTGTCAGTCGGTCGACGCGGCGAGCAATACCTGCAAGGTCAGCCATGGCGAATTGCTCACGCCGGCAATCCGTTTTTTCAACCCCAGCGCCGGTGCGCAAACCGAAACCCGTATCCCGTCCGTAGGCGAACAATGTCTTTTACTTAACTACGGCAGCGGAGAAGGCGGCGGGCAGTCCGTAGCCTTGTTCGGCCTCAACAGTAGGCAGTTTCCGCCCGTCTCCAGCGTTGCCACAGTGACCCGAAGGCGCCATCAGGACGGCACCCAAAGCGACTACGACGACGCCAGCCACACCTTCAATTGGGTCAACGGTCCCACCACATTCAGCGGCACCCGCGAACAAGTCGAAGTGAAGGTCGGCGTCGCCAGCCTGACGATCACTCCCCAGAACATCACCCTGCAAATCGGCGGCACCCGCCTGGTACTGGACGCTGGCGGCGCGCACTTCAGCGGCCCGCTGGTGGACCATCAAGGCCGCGTCATCAGCCCCCGATAAGGACATCCCATGCTCGGCATCGATCGAAACACCGGGGCAGCCGTCGATGACTGGCTGCAATTCGTGCAGCGCGCCACCCGAGCGCTGACCACCCCCGTGGGCACTCGGCAGAAACGCCCGCTGTACGGCTCGCTGATCCCGCAACTGCTTGGCCAGAACCTCGGCGACGACCTGCTGATCCTCGCCCAAAGCCACGCCGCGCAGGCGTTCTACAACAGCCACAACGGCATCGGCGATTTTCAACCCCAGGTCATCGTCGCCACCCGCCAGGGCGCCGGCCTGCTGTTGCGCTTCGCCGGCACCTGGAAAAACCGCCAACAAACCTTCGAGGTCGTGACATGAGCATGCTGATCCCCGGCCAGAACCAACTGGCGGAACCGGCCATCATTGCGGTGGATGAGTTCGAGCCGCTATTGGCCGAATTCAAGGCGTTTGTGGTCGATTACGTCGCCACCCGAGCACCGCAAAGCGCGGCCAAACTCAAGGTCAGCCTCGACAACGAAAGCGAGTTGCTGACCCTGGCCCTGGAAGCGTTTTGTGTGCGGTTGCAAACCCACGAACGCAAATACAATGCGCGTATCAAGCAGATGCTGGCGTGGTGGGCCACTGGCAGCAACCTGGATGCACGCCTGGCCGATATGGGCCTGGAACGCCAGGTACTCGACCCCGGCGACCCGGCGGCGTTGGAAAGTGACGACGACGCTCGCTTGCGTTATTACCTGGCGCCCCATGCCCCGGCAGCGGGCTCGCGCATGCAGTATCGGCGAGAGGTGTTTACCCTGGGTGAACGGCCGTCGGTGAAAGTGCAAAGCGCGACGCCGGGCGTGGTGACAGTCAGCTACACCTTTGACCCGGACGGCTATGCGGCGCAGGTCAAGGACGGCAACGCGCGTCGAACGGCGCCCGGCGAAGTGATGGTCACGGTGCTTTCTCGCGAAGGCGACGGCACGCCCTCTGCGGATTTGCTTGACGGTGTTCGCCGCCACTTCGCACGGCCGGATGTACGACCGGAGACGGACCTGGTCAGCGTGCAAGCGGCGCACATCCTGCGCTACAAGATCCGTGTAATCGCGAAGATCAACGCCGGTCCGGACTCGGGGCTCACTCAGGTAGCGGCGCAGAAACTGCTGCAAGACTATGCAGAGTCGTGTCATCGCCTCGAAGGGCGAGTAGACCCCAGTTGGATCGACTATGCGATTCACAGCGCCGGTGCCGCGCAGTTACAGATCGTTGAGCCGCTCGAACCCATTATCAGCAACGCCTTCCAGGCTCCGTATTGCACGGGTGTCGAGGTGGAGGTGCGCACGTTATGAGTGAGCACAAAGCGAGTTTGTTGCCAGCCAACAGTTCACCGTTGGAAAAGGCTCTGGACGTGGGATTCGGGCAATTGCTCGACCGCGTCATGCCACCGTTTCCGGCGTTGATGAACCCACTGCAAACCCCGGGCGAATTTCTGCCTTACCTGGCCGCCGACCGCGGCGTCAGTGAATGGGACGCCGACGCCAGCGAAACCGAAAAGCGCCTGACCGTGGCCTTGTCCTGGCAGATCCAGCGTCAGGCCGGCACGCCCAAGGCGTTGAGTCATGCGGTGGAATCGCTGGGGTTCACCCCCAACATCAGCGCCTGGTATCAGCAGCGGCCAAGGGAGATGCCCTACACCTTCGATGTGCAGGCGATCATCGGGCGCAGTTGGTCCAGCGGTGATCACAACCGTTTGATTCGCCGTATCAACGCGGCCAAGAGCGAGCGGGACCAGGCGACCATCACCATCGTGCACGAAACCCAAGGGCGGCTTGCGCTCACTCAGGTCCTCCATGCGCCGCTAAGTGACGGCGAGTTGTACCTGGACGGAGCGCTGCCGGACGTTGCGCTGGTTGCCCGGCTTAACAGTGCTGGGGTTGCCCAGCACTACACCATTAACGACTACGACCTCAGGGCGCAGCCATGACAGATGACATAACGCGCCTGGTGCGCTTCACCTCCAAGGGTTTGGATGAAGTGCTGCAGGCAAAGAACCAGGGCTTGAAAGGCGAGATCACCCACATCGGCGCTGGTACTGGCCGCTATAACCCGGACGGCGCGCAAGTGGCCTTGCGTGATGAACGCCAGCGGGTCGCCATTGTGGATTACGAGGACCTGGGTGACCGGCAACTCAGGATGGCCGCGCTGTTTGACGGCGAGGCCGAGTATGAAATTGGCGAGTTCGGTTTTTACCTCGCCAGTGGGACCTTGCTGGCGGTGTATTCCGTGGCGGGGAAATTGCTGACCTATAAAGCGTCAGCGGCGCGAGTGCTGCAAAAGTTTACGCTGGATATTTCGCCGTTGCCGGCGGACAGCGTGACGGTAGTAGTGGGGGCTGAGAACCTCAATATTCTGCTGACTGAAGAGCTGGCTTCGCTGTCGGCTGCCAGCATCGACAACATGTCCAGAGGCGTCTCAGTGTTGTTTCGGGTCATGGCACTGGAGGCCAAGGCCGGGTAGCAACTGTTTATTCAGAGTCCAAACCTGGCCCGGTTCAGAAAGGTCAGGGAACCGTTCAATGCACTACAAGGAGTTCACACATTGAGTACTGAACAGCAATTGGCGGCTGTGGTCAGCGCAGCAAATGCACTGACCACCGTCGTGACCGGCAAGATTGGCGACATTAACCAGGCACTGGCGCAGGCTCAGGCCAGATACGACGAGCAGCTATTGAGCCTGAACAGTCGCTTGCCGCGCCTGGCCGTTACGAAAAACTTTCATATGGTGCCCGATACCACCGGCAAACTGATTGATGGCTGGTTGGTGCATAGCGAAGTCACCGCCACCAACGTGCGTACCATTACCCAGGCGGCGCAATCGGCCGGGCGCCTCGACGCAGACGTGGATTTCATGCGCCAGGTGCAGGCCGATGTGCGCGAGCAATTTCCCGATTTCGACATCAGGGCGGCGGGTTACTGGCGAAACACGGTCAATGTCTGGCAAATGAAATGGTCCGATAGCAAATCCTTGCCTTGGCTGGCGTTTCCCACCTGCATTGATACCGGGCGTTTGAGCGGGACCACTCCCGTGCCGCTGAACAACTGCATGACCATGGGCGCATTCGTTCGCGTCAATGACGGCACGATTGAAGGCGCGTGGGCCACCGGCAACCAGAAGGGCAAGTGGCGCTGGTGTTCGGCACTGCTCATGCCCGACAACTACTTTGCCAACTACATGCATATCCACCCGATGCGCAGTTCAACCACCGGCTCGGTGGACGTCATGCTGGCCGGCGCCTGTACGGGTGTCGTCACGCGTCCCGCCGATTGGGGCACGTTGTTGGGTCTGGGTTAAGGAGAATATTGATGAAACCTGAATTTGTACTGCCGGACATTCATCCATTGATCAAATGGAAACTGATCCGTGCGGCGCGGGATGCCGACCTGTTGGCCAGCGACTACGCAGCCATGCCTGACTACCCGATGGCAGACAAGGATCGCCCGGCGTTCGTGACCTACCGCCAGGGCTTGCGTGATATCCCCGATCAGGGTGCTGATCCTGACGCAGTCGCCTGGCCCCAGAAGCCAGCCTTCCTGAAATAACCCACCGCGAAAGCGGTATTTTTTCGCCTCCCCAAAGCCCCTCACGCAGGGGCTTTGGCGTTTCTCACTCGGAGAATTCCACCCATGCACAACCGCCAAACCTACACCGTCCTCATCCCATTTCCCACCGGAGGTGGCCATTGGTCCACTGCCGGCGAGGAGCTGGAACTGCTCGACGTCGAAGCATCTGCCCTGCGCAGCGCCGGCCGCCTGGAACTGACCAGCGTCCTTAACTCCACCCCCAAGAAGGCTGACTAATCATGGCTGAGGTTTTGAACTTCGAGCACAACGGCATCACCGTGAATGCCACTGAATCTCCCGAGGCCATGGGTGGCCTGGGCGACAACGTTATCGGCCTGGTCGGCACCGCGCCGAATGCCCACGCGTCGATCCCGAAAAACGCGCCGTTTCGCATCAACAGCTTCACTACTCAGGCGCTGTTGGACCCTACCGGCGCTGAGTCGGGCACGCTGTTTCAGGCGGTGTACCAGATCCTCAAAGTGGTGAAGGTGCCGGTCTATGTGGTGATCGTGGAGGAGGGCGCAACCCCGGCTGACACCGTCAATAACGTGATCGGCGGCAACGAGCCGACCACCGGCCGCAAGCTGGGCCTGGCTGCACTGGCCAGTGTCCCTGAAGACCTGACCATCATCGGCGCCCCTGGCTTCACCGGCACCAAGGCGGTAGCGGGTGAGTTCGCCTCCTTTGGCAAGCGTATCAAGGCCCGTGTAGTGCTGGACGGCAAGGACGCATCGGTCGCTGACCAAGTGACCTACAGCGGCGAACTGGGCGGTGCCGACCTCGGCTTCGACCGTTGCCTGCTGGTGCACAACCTGCCGTCGGTGTATTCCAAGGCAGCCAAGAAAAACGTGTTCCTGGCCCCATCCTCGTTGGCCATCGCTGCGTTGGCCAAGGTCAAGCAATGGGAAAGCCCTGGTAACCAGGTGACCTTCGCCGAGGACGTTTCCCGCGTGGTCGAGTACAACATCCTCGACACCTCCACCGAAGGCGACCTGCTCAACCGTTACGGCGTGAGCTACTACGCGCGCACTGTCCTCGGCGGTTTTTCGCTGCTGGGTAACCGCTCCATCACCGGCAAGTTCATCAGCTACGTCGGCCTGGAAGATGCCATCAGCCGCAAGCTGGTCAAGGCCGGCCAGAAAGCCATGGCCAAGAACCTCACCAAGTCCTTCATGGACCAGGAGGTCAAGCGCATCAACGACTGGCTGCAAACCCTGGTCGCCGATGAAACCATCCCCGGCGGCAGTGTTTACCTGCACCCGGAATTGAACAGTGTCGAGAAATACAAGAACGGCACCTGGTTCATCGTCATCGACTACGGCCGTTACGCGCCAAACGAACACATGATTTATCAACTCAATGCCCGCGATGAAATCATCGAGCAGTTCCTGGAGGACGTTCTCTAATGTTTACCAACCGTGTAAGACAGGCCATTGCGGCCACCCTTCAAGGCCTGCCGTTGTCCGCGACGGTGGAGGAATTCACCCCGCCGAAGATCGAGTTCGACATGGAACCCATGTCCGGCGGGCGCTTCATCGCCGAAGAAATGGCCAAGAGCGGCAAGGTGCTCGGCGCCACTTTGGTGCTGCAAGGTGCCGGCCCGGAAATCATGTTGGCCCTGGGCGTGCGCCTGGGTGACGACATCCTGCTCAATGTGCGTGAAGCCGGACAAGACCAGGACGGCAAGACCTACTTCACCTACCACACCGTCGGCGGCAAGCTCAAATCCCTGGAGGAGGCGAAGCTGAAGATGGGCGACAAGGTCACCACCACCCTGGAGCTGTCCTGCCGCACCTACAACCGCCTGGAAAATGGCATCCCGGTGATCGACATCGACGTGCGCACCCAGAAGTTCGTGCTCAACGGCGTCGACATTCTCGGCGATGCACGCCGCGCGGTGCTGATGCCGTAAGCCTTCACTGCACCTGAAGTGGACACTGTCAGTGTGGGAGCGGGCTTGCTCGCGAATACGGAGTGTCAGTCAATACATGTGTGGCTGATAGACCGCTTTCGCGAGCAAGCCCGCTCCCACATGGACCGGCGTTGTCTTGCAGATACTTTCTCACCAAGGAATTGCCCCATGGCCTGGATGCCACCGCTGCACATTCTGCTGTCTCCGATCACCGCCGACACTGGCGCGACGATCCAGCAGATTCAACTCAAACCGCTGTTCTACGCCGCGCAAAAAGCCGCGCTGGCCCGGGCCGGTGATGACGAGGACGACCAGTTTTTTGAACTGGCGAAACTCGCCACCGGCCTGTCGGAAAAAGAGCTTGATCAACTCAAACGCCCGGACTACGTGAGCATCGCTCAGTACGTACATGACATGTCGACACGCCCAGCGTCGTTCTTCCTCGATCAGCCTGACGAAGCGAGCCACGACCAACCGGTCCAGCTGTTGTTGGCGCTCGATGCGGCCGGTCGCAGCCTGACCGAACTGTCTCTGGAAATGCCCGCCCTGCGCGCCACCAAAGTGATGAAAAAACTCGCCACCAACAAAGAGCGCGCCGAGTTCATCACCGCGCATTGCACCGGTTTGATGATCCCCGATCTCGCCGGCCTGACCGTGCCCGACTGGACGCAACTGCAGGAGCGCATCGACGATTTTTTAAATCAACCGGCGGACTTCTTTCGCAGCGCGACATCGAAGTAATCCTCGATGTGGTGCCGCTGATTTACTCGGTCAATGAGGCGGAGATCCTCGACTGGGACGCCGGCAAAGCATTGCGCCGCTACGACATTGCGATCACTCGCCTTGGCGTTAAACAGGAGTAAGCGGGATGCAAAACACGTATTCGCTCGCGTATGCCATGGCCAAGGATGGTCAGGGCGTTTTCGGCAGCGCAAATGGCGCAAATGATGCCAGTCTCGTCAATCCAGGCACGTTGGCACCCTCCGTCCCCGAGAGCGCGACGGGGATGGGCCTGGCGTTAACCCATGCAGACTTGAGGCTTAACGAACTCGCGCAGTCCTTGCAGGTACTGCGTGAGAATGTGGACGCGCTTGAAACATCTTTATCCACACTGAAGACGGCTGATGTGCAGCCGTTGAAATCCGAGGAACACAGCGAATCGAAGACGGTTGCTCAATTCACATCAACCCGGTCCGAAGATCTGCGCCTTACCCGTGAGTCCATGTCGCTGGGCGCCGGGCAACCGCTCGACCCGGTTGCCGCGCAGCGATATTCGAATGCCCATCTTTCGTTTGATACCAAGGCCACTTCGGAGAAGTCGATAACGGTTTTACGAAAGGAAACCACGGAAAGCGCAAGTCGTCTTACCAAGACCCTGGAACCGGCGCCGATATTCCTGGAACCCACATGGTTGCAGGCCAAGACCGAGGTGATGGATAAAGCCAATGACTGGGCCGGCGACTCGCCGCTCGGGGCCAAGACGGTTAAAACGGCAGAGGCCGTGATTTCGGGGTTGGCGGAGACAGTCACTTCCAGATTCAAAGGCAACGTGGTGGATGTGACGCTTGGCAAGATTCCCTTGATTGGGAAGTTTTTCCAGGACGGTGGCTTTGAAAAAGACAAGTCATGCTGCTGTGCAACGGCGGGCGAAAAATCAATGTCGAGCAAGGACTCGGCGCGCGGTGGGGCTTCGGGGAGACAGAGGTCCAGAAAGCCCAAGTCTCAGTCGGCAAAAAAGTCCCAGCCAGCGCGAAAGGCTCAAACAACACAACAGTCTGCGCCAGCGCGAAAGGCTCAAACAACACAGAAGTCTCAAACCTCGCACAAGAAGCAAACGCCTGCAGCGAAGCCACCCGCCGCAAAGCGCTCGCTTGCAAAAGGTGCTGGTTGGGTGGCGTCGCTGTATGGCGTGGGCGAACGCCTTTCGAAGTGGTTTCCCCAGCAGCAGCCGCTTGGGTTTGCAGGTGCCACTTCACCAGGGTTGCAGCCGCGCGTTGCCCGCACGAACAGTCGCAACAAAAAGACGGCCTACCAGCGAATGAGTTCGGGCCGCGCGCCTGGGCTGCTTGAGGCATTGGAACGGGGGCTTGCGCCCATGCCGTTCGAAGGTCGCCAACACGCCCCGCCACAGGCTCAGCCCATTAGTCGTGAACGTCTGCCGGCCCCGGCCCACAGCTCACTGAAGATGCCTGCTTCAGGGTTGTGGGGCACGCTGAGCAAACTGGAGTCGTCCGCCGCCCGCCGCCTCGGCCCACTGAAGTACGTCGACACCGCTATGGACGTGGTGCAGGGCGTAAGTAACGGTGACGCCAACGCTGTCGGTGCAGGCCTCACCACGGCCGGTGGCGCCTGGGCCGGAGCCTCCGCCGGTGCCGCCATCGGCACGCTGATTTTCCCCGGTGTCGGCACCGCCGTCGGCGGCGCAATCGGCGGCCTGCTCGGCAGCGAGGCGGGCAGCTGGCTTGGCGATAAATTGTTCAGCGCAAATGATCGCCTGCCCGCGCCTGGTGCGGTGAGCAAAGAGCTCAATGCCGCGCGCACGGACAACGTGCAAGTCACCCTCGCCCCGAGCATCCAGATCACCGGCGTCAACCCGGCCGATGCCCAGCAAGTCGTCAATCAGGTGATCCAGGCCCTGCAATTTCAGTGCATGCCAATGGTCACCGACGCTCTGGGCATTCGGCGCAACGTGGCACTGGCTGACCCTTCAGGAGGTGATTGATGCGACAACAAATGGTCCTCGGCGACTTTATTTTTGGTTTGTCCCGAGGCTTTGCCTATTCCTCGTTGCTGCGCAGTACCGACGGTGGCTGGGCTGACCTGGCGATTATTGCCAGCAAACCCCTGTCACGGCAGAGCGGGCAAAAGCTGGAAAAACTCACGTTCAGCGGCACGGCCATGTACGCCATCGGCATGCAGCGATTGGACGAACTGCGCGCGCTGCAAAACGCACGGGCACCTCTGCCTTTGGTCGATGGCATTGGCCGCAACTGGGGCCTGTGGCGGATCAATTCAGTTGTGGAAACCCAGAGCAATGTGATCGACGACGGCACCGCCATGCTCATGACCTGGACCCTGGAATTAGAGGAATTCGTCAATGCGTAGAGTGCGAAGTATCGCCGGTGATTCGGTCAACCTGCTGCTCTACCGCGAGGTGGGGCGTTGCGACGACGCGGCGGAAGAAACCCTCTGGCGTCTGAACCCCGAGCTTGCCGAGTACGGGCCGGTACTGCCCGCCGGTGTGTGGGTCATCGTGCCGGAAATGCAAACGCGGCCGGCTGCTGTGCGGCCTGTTCTGGCGTGGGATTAAGGAGGCAACATGGCACAGGGTTTTACGCCGATCGTGGAGTTTTATGGCGCTAATGCCGCGCTGCTCAATCAACGCCTGATGCATTGGAGCCATACCGACGCCGCAGGTATCGAGTCTGACCGGCTGGAGTTGACCCTCAATATCGAGGGGCTGGAAGGTTTGCCCAGCCTGAGCGGCAAGATCGGTTTGCGCGTGGGTTATCAGGAGTCCGCGCTGGTGGAGAAAGGCGAGTTCGTGATCACCCAGCGCACGCCCGTGCTGTTTCCCATGCGCTTGATGATCGTGGCGACAGCCGCACCTTTCAGCATGCTCGACGCCAGCGGTTATCGTCAGCGACGGTCGGCCAGTTACGGGCCAACCACGTTGGGCGCACTGTTTCGCCAACTGGTCAGTCGCCACGGGTTTTCACCGCGTGTGGCTCCTGCGCTGGAAGGCATTGCGATTGCCCATATCGACCAGTCCAATGAAAGCGACATGGCGTTCATCACCCGCCTTGCGAAGCGCTACAGCGCGGTCACCAAACCAATCAACGAGCTGTACGTGCTGGCCGAGGCGGGGCAGGTCAAATCACTTTCCGGGCAACTATTACCGCAGGTGAAGCTGTCCGTGACCCAGGACAATCGCCCCGGTGATCAAGCCTTCATCACCGCCAAGCTCGACGAAACGTCCCGCTCCAAATACATGGGCAGCCGCGTGACCTGGTGGGATGCCGCAGGTGGCAAACAACAGGTCGTCGAGGTGGGAGTGGCCCCATTCAAAACCTTGCGCCAGCGCTGCCAGAACCAAGCCGAGGCGCGTGCCGTGGCTGAAGGCGAACTGCGACGTGTGGGACGCGAAGGTTTGAAACTGCTGATCGATTGCCCTGGCAACCCGCTGCTGGCCGCTGAGGGCTTGCTGGTGCTGGATGAAACCTGGCCTTCGTATATGCAGGGCCAGTGGTCGATGAAACAGGTGGTGCATGTTGGCGATCCGGTGACTGGGTATCGCAGTTCGATTACAGCGAATGGGTTGTCGGCGTGAACAGGTAAGTCATTCGAAGCAGCAGTTCACTGATGTTGGAGGAACTTATGTTGAGAGAGCTTCGATGCGGAAACTGCAAAAAACTCCTTGCTCGAATAGGTGAGGTTACAGAACTCCAGATCAAATGTTCCCGTTGCGGGACGTTGAACCATGTGAAGGCCACGCGCCTCGAGCCATCGCCCATGAGCGCCATACGCCCAATATAGAGGCCTGAACTTAAATCAGCTAAGTAACGGAGTTTAAAATGGAAAACGCAAATTCGGCGTCTCAAACCTTGCAAGATCTTTGGACCCAAGTGCAACCGGTGGATAACACCGGCATGCTTAGGCGCGTGGTTTTTGGGGACGGCAAGTTTTATGCGGCTGGTGGCAACGGTCTTCCCACAACCACTCAGCTTGTCAGCGGAGGCGCGACTGGTACAGCGTGGACCAAGCTTAAGGACGTCGTCACCTCTGATAGCGCAAAGGTCCTCAATGACCTGTACTGGAACGGTCTTGGGACACAGCTTCAAGCCGTTTCTCAATCCGGCAATGTGGCCTACGGCAGCACAGCACGCCCTGAAAGGGCTTGGACAAACATTACGGCAACTGTTCGCGCGTCCGGAGACTTGCAAGGCATTGTGTATTATCAGCCAATTTCCGGCAGCGACGCGACCTGGATCCTGGTTGGATCTAACGGTAAAGTCTTTTCCCGTTATGGCGATTGGTCAGGCCAGGTGGAGCGCACTACGACCTTCACTTCTGACGAGACTGTGTACTGCGTCAACGTCATTGGCGTTTTTGTGTTGGTTGCGGGATCGAATGGGAAGCTGCTTAGCGCTGTGAAGATGGCGACGGGTAATCCGCAATCATTCTCGACCGTAACCAGCACCTTCGGCACTAGCACCATCCTTTCCATGAAGCTTTGCAACGGGAAAATGTTTATCGTTGGTGCGGATGGCAAGATGGCATATTCACCCGATGGGCTTAACTGGACTGCTGTTGCAGATACCAGTTTCGGTGGAACCATCATCCGCGACATTGCTTACGGTAATGGCAAGTATGTAGCTGTCGGCGACGGCGGCAAGACAGCCGTTTCCGAGGATGGGATCGGCTGGGTTCAGCAAGCCAACACTTTCGCAGGAACCGATATCCGGAGCGTCGCCTACGGCAACGGCAATTTTATCGCTGTTGGTGCAGGCGGCAAGATTGCTTACTGGACTCCATGACCTTCTAGCTCCTTGCGTAATAGAGCCCAGCCGTCGCGCTGGGCTTTTTATTGCCTAATTTTCCCCAAGCGCCTACTACGCGCAGATCGGTGCTACCGAAATCGAAAATGCAAAACAGGCCGACTCGATTACACCAGAGCAGCGCTGGTTCCTGAAAGGGCTCACCTTCGGACCTATCAATCGTTAATTCCAGGCCTCGCCATTGAACGGGGACGTTTGCCCCAAGCCGTTCGTCCATTGATTGGCACTGACCATGACCTGCCAGCCTCTCATGTTCAAGCGCGGATATCCCGAGCATAAAAACGGAGAGTCAGCATGGACATCGATAAGAATGCGCCAGGCAATATTTCTCAGCAGGAAGTCACACGCGGCACTGATAACGAGACAGGGCATGACCCAAGGCGTGATGAGGACAAGATCCCGCTGCCGCCTGACGACGATGCACCTCTCGAAGAGGATATGTCGGATGTGGACGCCGCTGATTCAGTAGCGAGCGAGCATCCTGACAACTGAGTAAAGTCAGCTAGCAAACCCGGCGATTGTGTCGGGTTTTTTATTGCCCACGGAAAGGGTAATTCAGCAAAAGGAATTTGCAGATGTTGAAAGAATTCAGATGCGGTAACTGCAAAAGACTTCTCACCCGCACGGGTGGGTTTACAGAGCTCCAGATCAAATGTTCCCGATGCAGGACGTTGAATCATGTGAAGCCCGCGAGCCTCGAGCAATCGCCTTTGAGCGACATGAAAGCGGAATCTTCCGCGACAAGTCATTCGACTCAATAGGTGAGTACACATGAACACTATATTGAACTTCTTCGTCTCTGAGAGCGCCAGGTCGCAGCATTCGCGTGCGGTTAATTCAAGGCGCGTGTGCTGCGTAATAGCTAAAGGATGGATAGGAAAAAGGGAGGCTCTATGTTTACGATTGACTACAACACTTATCGCACGCTTAAACCTTACGGCAAACGTGTACGTTTCCTGGTGTTGCACTACACCGCGTTGGACTTTTCTGGCTCGGTCAAATCGCTGACCACCGGGGCTGCAAGTGCGCATTATCTGATCCCGGATCCAATCGATCCGAGCTACATTGCGGCGGGCTTCAAAGGGCAGAAAATTTTCAGTCTGGTGGCGGAAGAGGACCGTGCGTGGCACGCAGGTGTCAGCCAGTGGGCCGGTCGTTCAGGGTTGAACGACACCTCTATCGGTATCGAGATTGTTAACCAGGCCACGGATGTCGACGGCGTTTTCACGTTCCCTGACTTCCAGGCTTCGCAAATCAGAGCCCTCAAGCAATTGGCGAGGAACATCCTGCAACGTTACCCGGACATGTCGCCGAAAAACGTGGTAGGCCATTCCGATATTGCGGTCGGTCGCAAATCAGACCCCGGCCCCAAGCTTCCCTGGAAAGACCTTGCGCAGGCAGGTATCGGCGCCTGGTACGAGGATTCAGTCAAAGACAAATACCTCCAGCAATTCAGTGGCGAAATTCCTGAGCGTGACCAAGTGGTTCAGGCGTTTTCCCGCTATGGGTACGGGATTGAAACGCCCACTTCTGATGGTTTTTTCAGTGCGCTGGTACGGGCTTTTCAACTGCACTTTCGGCCTGAAAACCATGATGGCGTGCTGGATTGCGAAACCTGCGCGATCTTGTATGCACTGAATGAAAAATACGCCTGAGTTCGTGCGGTACTCAAAGCTCGATCTTCATTCGAAGCGCCGAGGAGGGCAACATGGTCCTGTCCGAGCAACAGTTAGTTAAAGTCTTACCACGCTCACGGCTTAAAGCCGGCGTTTTCATTTCTGCGTTAAACGCGGCCATGTCACACCACCAAATCATCACACCTGAGCGCATGGCCGCATTTCTTGCCCAGGTCGGCCACGAATCCGGCCAGTTGCTCTATGTGCGAGAACTGGGCAGCGATCAATACCTGAGCAAATACGACACCGGCATCCTGGCCGCGCGTTTGGGCAACACCCCCGAGGCCGACGGCGATGGCCAGAGGTACCGGGGCAGGGGGCTTATCCAGATCACGGGGCGGCGCAATTACCTAGCCTGCAGCCAGGCGTTGTTCGGCGACGACCGCCTGTTGCAGCAACCGCAACTGCTGGAGCAGCCGCAATGGGCGTGTGCGTCCGCGGCATGGTTCTGGCAGAGCAATGGTTTGAACGAACTCGCTGACAAAGACCAGTTCACCACTATCACACGGCGCATCAATGGTGGCCTGAATGGCCTGGACGATCGCTTGCAGCTCTGGGCGCGGGCGAAGGCGATATTGGGCGTTTCCTGAGGCAGGGTGCGCGCCGTCGGCCATTAGTGTCTTGATGCACTCTGCAACTTGCATGGCCGATAGGCTCCTGTAGGGTAGGCAAACCCCCGCCCATTCCTGGAGACGACCGTGAAGGAAATCACTCAACTGGCCGCTGAACTGGGTCGCCGTTTGCAGGTGCTCAATGCCCACGTCACCACTGCCGAGTCGTGCACCGGTGGCGGTATCGCCGAAGCCATCACGCGTATTCCGGGCAGTTCGGCGTGGTTCGAGGCCGGGTATGTCACTTACTCCAATCGGCAGAAAACCCGGCAACTGGGCGTGCCGGAGGTGTTGTTCGCCAAGGTCGGCGCGGTCAGCCAGGAAGTGGTGGAAGCGATGGTGCGCGGTGCGCAGGAAAAAAGCCTGTCGCGCTTTGCCGTGGCGGTCAGCGGTGTGGCAGGGCCGGATGGCGGTTCGCCGGACAAACCGGTGGGCACCGTATGGCTGGCGTTTGGCGTGGGCGATGAGGTGACGGCCGAGCTGGCGCACTTCCCCGGTAACCGCGACGAGGTCCGCCGACAAACGGTAAAGGCCGCACTGGAGGGCTTGTTGCGACGAGCTGCAGCAGAAATCGAAAATCAGGGGTAGGCGATCCCGGATCTTTGTGGAACAATACTGTCTACTTATACAGGTGTTGGCCGTCAGGCCTTATTGATTACGTGAGGACTTTAATGGACGACAACAAGAAGAAAGCCTTGGCTGCGGCCCTGGGTCAGATCGAACGTCAATTCGGCAAGGGTGCCGTAATGCGTATGGGCGATCACGACCGTCAGGCGATCCCGGCTATTTCCACTGGCTCTCTGGGTCTGGACATCGCACTCGGCATTGGCGGCCTGCCAAAAGGCCGTATCGTTGAAATCTACGGCCCTGAATCTTCCGGTAAAACCACCCTGACCCTGTCGGTGATTGCCCAGGCGCAAAAAATGGGCGCCACCTGTGCGTTCGTCGACGCCGAGCACGCCCTGGACCCTGAATACGCCGGCAAGCTTGGCGTCAACGTTGACGACCTGCTGGTTTCCCAGCCGGACACCGGTGAGCAAGCCCTGGAAATCACCGACATGCTGGTGCGTTCCAACGCCATCGACGTGATCGTGGTCGACTCCGTGGCGGCCCTGGTACCGAAAGCTGAAATCGAAGGCGAAATGGGCGACATGCACGTGGGCCTGCAAGCCCGCCTGATGTCCCAGGCGCTGCGTAAAATCACCGGTAACATCAAGAACGCCAACTGCCTGGTGATCTTCATCAACCAGATCCGCATGAAGATCGGCGTGATGTTCGGCAGCCCGGAAACCACCACCGGTGGTAACGCGCTGAAGTTCTACGCTTCGGTCCGTCTGGATATCCGCCGTACTGGCGCGGTGAAGGAAGGTGACGAGGTGGTGGGTAGCGAAACCCGCGTTAAAGTCGTGAAGAACAAGGTGGCTCCGCCATTCCGTCAGGCTGAGTTCCAGATCCTCTACGGCAAGGGTATCTACCTGAACGGCGAGATGATCGACCTGGGCGTACTGCACGGTTTCGTCGAGAAGTCCGGTGCCTGGTATGCCTACAACGGCAGCAAGATCGGTCAGGGCAAGGCCAACTCGGCCAAGTTCCTGGCGGACAACCCGGATATCGCCGCCACGCTTGAGAAGCAGATTCGCGACAAGCTGCTGACCCCAGCACCAGACGTGAAAGCTGCTGCCAACCGCGAGCCGGTTGAAGAAGTAGAAGAAGTCGACACTGACATCTGAAGCAAACGATGACTGTGGTACTGGATACACTCGTCGCCGTTCGGCGCACCGCGATGGACCTGCTCGCTCGCCGCGAGCATGGTCGAGTCGAGCTGACGCGTAAACTGCGTCAGCGCGGTGCAGAGCCCGAGATGATCGAAACAGCCCTGGACCGTTTGACGGAAGAGGGGCTGCTTTCCGAAGCCCGTTACCTTGAAAGCTTTGTGTCCTACCGTGCGCGCTCCGGCTACGGCCCAGCGCGAATTCGTGAAGAGCTGAGCCAGCGTGGTCTGCAACGTGCCGATATCGACCTTGCCCTGCGTGAGTGCGGTATCAGTTGGCAGTCGCAGTTGGAAGAAACCTGGCGGCGCAAGTTTGCCGGCCATCTGCCGATTGATGCCCGTGAGCGCGCAAAGCAGGGTCGCTTCCTGAGTTATCGTGGGTTTTCGATGGACATGATCAGCCGGCTACTCAGCGGTCGAGACATGGACGATTGAGTCTTCAGGCGGATGAACATCCAAATGTGGGAGCTGGCTTGCCTGCGATAGCAGTGGGGCGGCAACCTATAAGCTAGCTGGTAAACCGCAATCGCAGGCAAGCCAACGTCCACAATGGATTGGGTTGGTTGTCGGGATGCCAAATCCCGATAAAACAAAAGGCCCACTACGACAGTAGTGGGCCTTTTTTTTTGCCTAAAAAATCACGCCGGCTCCGGTGCCACGCGTTGCTGTGTCTTCCCCTGAGCCTGGGCCCAGTTCTCCGGCAAATTGATGTAGTCCACCAACTCCCGCAGGCGGCCCTGATCACGGCCATTGAAGTTGAACACCAGGCGGGTCAAATGGCTGAACCTGGGCTCATCGTGTTCCTCGCCTGTGTAAGCAAGCTGTTGAAACTCACCACTCAGGCGCAGGCTGGCGAACTCTGTCTGCAAGTGGGCCAAGGCCCGCTCACTGAGCCGGTGGTTCATGCGCACCACAAACTCACGCTTCAACCAGCGCGTAGAGTGGAAGTTGGCATAGAACTGGTTGATTTCCGCCACCGCTTCTTCAGCGCTGTAGACCAGGCGAACCAGCTTGAGGTCGGTGGGCAGGATATAGCGATTGGCCTCCAGCTGGTTGCGGATGAAGTCCAGCGCGCCTTGCCAGAAACCGCCACCGGGGGCATCCAGCAGCACCACCGGCACCAGCGGGCTCTTGCCGGTCTGGATCAGGGTCAGGACTTCCAGCGCTTCGTCCAGGGTGCCGAAACCGCCTGGGCATAGCACCAGCGCGTCGGCTTCCTTGACGAAGAACAGTTTGCGAGTAAAGAAAAAGTGGAAAGACAGCAGGTTGTCGGTGCCATCAATGGTCGGGTTGGCGTGCTGTTCAAAGGGCAGGGTGATGTTGAAACCCAGGCTGTGCTCCAGGCCAGCCCCTTCGTGGGCGGCAGCCATGATGCCGCCGCCGCCGCCGGTGATCACCATCAGGTCCGATTGTGCCAGCAGTGCGCCGACTTCCCGGGCCAGGGCGTACAACGGGCTTTCGAGCGGCGTGCGTGCCGAGCCGAACACGGTCACCTTGCGGCGGCCCTTGAACTGTTCCAGTACGCGGAAGGCATTCTCCAACTCGCGGATCGCCTGCAAGGTGATTTTGGCGTTCCAGCGGTTGCGGTCGTCCTGCGCCATGCGCAGCACGGTGAGGATCATATCGCGATAAAGGGGGATGTTCGGGCTGTTGGGAGCGACCAACTGGAGTTGTGCGTCGACCTGCTGGGTGAGGTCAGCGCCGTTTGCTTCAAAATGACGGAGCAGGCGGTCATTCGGTTCGTAAGGCATTCAACTTCTCCTTCTTCACAGAACCTGGGCCATCGGCGAGAGATTCGTCCGCGGCCACGACACTGCATGTGTCGCTGCACGCCCCAGGCGTGGCACGGTGTTCGCCAGGCGGCAAAACGGGCTCTGTATGTTCCTTGTGATGTGGAAACCTTTGCACTGCAAGTGGCAGGAGGGCAACCCTCTTTTGCCCTGAGAATGTTACAGAACGGCGTGAAAAACGCAGTAGATGGGCTGCCGGGATGGCTTGATCATGAGCCGAAAAACCCATGGCTGGCAACCGCTTATTGGTCACTCATCACGCAGTTTAGTCGTTGCCGGGAATTGCAGCGGGGGAGGTGTGCGCCACTGGACAGTCGCGCACAGAGATCGAGCAGCGGTTTACTTTTTCTTCTTGGCAGCCGCCGGTGCCGGGCAGTCGGCTTCCACAAACTTGACCGATGCTACCGGGCGGTTGGTCTTGTTCTCGGTGATTTCGTAACGCATCACGGCGCCCTTGGCCATCAGCTCGCGATAGCCTTTGTTCAGGCATACGCTTTGACCCAGCTGGAAATACACAGCCTTGGGGTTGGCGCGCATCTGTTCGGCACGGTCAGGTAGCACACTGAGATGATCAATCAGTTGCATGCCTTCAACGGTGTAGGCCACTTCCAGGGTCTTTGCATCGATTTCCCGGGGCAGGTCTTTGTTGCTCTCGGCCGCGACGCTTTGCAGCTTCCTGTTCATTTGGGCCTCCAGCAACGACGCCGCGTGGGCGCCCATGGGCAGGACCAGCGCAAGGGCGACGGATGGGGCAACAAGGCGCAGCATGGAACGCAGCATGAAACTCTCCTGATTCGGTTACTGGTGCATAGACCAGCCACTGCGCTGTGCGTTCAGTGGCACGCAATTATAGGGGACCGCTTGCCACTACAGCCAGGCGTATCGCTGGTAAACTGCGGCCACTTAGTCTTGTTCGAGTTTTTTCTGTGTCGATTGACCTCTGCTCGCGGTGCGCCCGATGAGCCACGCCGTCTCCCGCTTGCGTACCCAGCGCCTGGCGCGCGCCGTCCGGCCGTTTCTCAACCGGGGTTCGCGTGCCGAACGTTGCCCCGGTTGCCGGGTGATTCCCGAGTACTGCCTGTGCGCCTGGCGCCCAACCGTGCAAGCCCGCTCGGCCATGTGCCTGTTGATGCATGACGTGGAACCGATGAAGCCCAGCAACACCGGCTGGCTGATCGCCGATGTGATCGACGACACCACAGCGTTCGCCTGGTCGCGCACAGAAGTGGCTCCCGAGTTGCTGACCTTGTTAGCCGACCCGCAATGGCAACCGTATATCGTGTTTCCGGGCGAATTCGTGGCGCCTGAGCGAGTGTGCAGCGAGGTGAGGGTGCAAGACGGCAAGCGCCCGCTGTTCATTTTGCTGGATGGCACCTGGAGCGAGGCGCGCAAGATGTTCCGCAAAAGCCCATACCTGGAACACTTACCGGTGTTGAGCCTGGCGCCTGAGCAGTTGTCACGCTACAAGCTGCGCCGGTCCAAGCGCGATGATCATTTCTGTACCGCCGAAGTTGCGGCGCTGTGCCTGGAACTGGCCGGCGACGCAGCAGCCAGTGAAGTGCTGGACGCCTACCTCGATGTGTTCAGCACACATTACCTGGCCGCTAAATTCCTATTACTGGTGGACCCTGCGGACAGCGTGCACACGCGGCTTGCGCCTTATATCCCCGCGGTGTAACCAGACGACGTTTGCATGATGGCACCGTAAACCCGCAACCGGCTAAAATGCCCATGGGCGTAGTGCTTGACCCCCCAGGCTACGCTGGGCATGCTGGGCGCCGATTGGGGCGTAACCGTGACTTTTCAGTGTCGTTTCAGGTTTTTTTGATGCTGAGTGTGCCCTGTGGCAATGGCTGCCTGGCCGTTGCCTTGTGTACTGGCGAACCCTGAACCCATCAGGGCTCCCATAAAAAACAGGATCATTTAATCAATGGCCACATACGAAATCCTGATAGCCGATGACCATCCGCTGTTTCGCAGTGCGCTGCATCAGGCCGTTACCTTGGGCCTTGGCCCTGACGTGAATCTGGTCGAAGTGGCCAGCATTGCCGAACTGGAAGCCCGCCTCAACGAAAAATCCGACTGGGACCTGGTGCTGCTCGACCTGAACATGCCGGGTGCCTACGGCTTCTCGGGGCTGGTGCTGTTGCGCGGGCAGTACCCGCAGATCCCGGTAGTGATGGTTTCGGCCCAGGAAGACGCCGATGTGGTGGTGCGCTCCAAGGAGTTTGGCGCCAGTGGCTTCATTCCCAAGTCGAGCGCCATGGAAGATATCCAGAACGCCGTGCGCAAGGTGCTGGACGGCGATGTGTCGTGGCCGCCGCAAGCGTTTGAAGAAATCAACGTGTCCGACGAAGCCAAAGCGGCCCGTGATGGCCTCGCCAGCCTGACACCTCAGCAATTTCGGGTGCTGACCATGGTCTGCGAGGGCTTGTTGAACAAGCAGATTGCCTATGAGCTGAGTGTGTCGGAAGCGACCATCAAGGCCCACGTGACGGCGATCTTCCGCAAGCTCGGCGTGCGCACACGCACTCAGGCGGCGCTGCTCTTGCAACAACTTGAGTCAATTTCGCAGCATTAAGCTGTGCCCGATTCACGCTTTTTTGACTTTGCGTGATCTAGTTTCCCCACTTCTTTGGTTCAGTTGCCTACATCTATGTCGCCTTTCAAGGGTCAAACCGGTATCAAACGTATCTTCAACGCAGGGGGCTATTCCCTGGATGGCCTGCGCGCAGCTTTCACCGGCGAGGCGGCATTCCGTCAGTTGGTGTTGCTGAACGTGATCCTGATCCCGCTGAGCTTCTTCCTGCACGTCAGCCGGGTCGAGCGCGCCTTGCTCATCGCGGTCTGCTTGCTGGCTTTGATCGTTGAGTTGCTCAACTCGGCCGTGGAAGCGGCTATCGATCGGATTTCCCTCGACCGCCACCCGCTGTCGAAAAACGCCAAGGACATGGGCAGCGCCGCGCAATTCGTAGCGCTGACCATGATTACCCTGGTGTGGGCCGTGATCCTGATCTAAGCCTCAGGCAATATTTGGCAGCACGATCTCGTCGCTGCGCTGAACCCCGGCGGTGAAGGCGCGGCACAGTTCCAGAAACTCGCGCATCGCCGAGGTCTGGTACTTCTGTTTATGCCAGATGAAGTAAAACTGCCGGGCCAGGTCCAGGTCCGGGGTTTCCACCGGCACCAAACTGCCACGCCGGAACGCATCGCGTAGCGCCAGCCGGGAAATACAGCCAATCCCCAACCCTGACTCCACTGCACGCTTGATCGCCTCGGTGTGTTCCAGCTCCAGGCGGATATTCAGCGCGCTGCGGTGATGGCGCATGGCCTGGTCAAAGGTCAGGCGCGTGCCCGAGCCCTGTTCGCGCAGGATCCATGCTTCATGGGTCAGCTCTTCCATGGTCGCCACACCGCGCTTGGCCAAGTGATGCTGCGGCGCACAGAACACCACCAACTCATCCTCGACCCAGGTTTGTACCTCGATGTCCGGGTGGCTGCAGTCACCTTCGATTAGACCCAGGTCAATTTCGTAATGCGCCACTTGGTGCACGATATTGGCAGTATTCTGCACATGCAGCTTCACCTGGCTCTCGGGGTGCTGCTGCATGAAGCTGCCGATCAGCAGGGTCGCCAGGTAATTGCCGATGGTCAGGGTGGCGCCGACCGCCAGGGAGCCAAAGCCGGACTTGCCGTTGAGCAGGTCTTCGATCTCCTTGGCCTGGTCCAGCAGGGCCACGGCCTGGGGCAATAGCTGATGGCCAAGGGCGTTGAGGCTCAGGCGTTTGCCCGCGCGGTCGAATAATTGGCAGCTGGATTGACGCTCCAGCTCGGTGATCGAGGTGCTGGCGGCGGATTGAGATAAGGCCAGAAGGCCAGCAGCGCGTGAGACGCTTTCCTGCTGGGCGACGGCGACGAAGACTTGCAGTTGACGTAGAGTAAATCGCATATCGATATAACCGATAACCCTTATCTTAATAATCCAGTTAACAGATATTGTCGCCGCCATTAGAATGCTGTGCAATTGCGCATCTCAACTTTGGCGCAGACCCATTTCCAGGAGTTCCCCGTACATGAGCAACATGAACCACGAACGTGTCCTCAGTGTTCATCACTGGAACGACACGCTGTTCAGCTTCAAGTGCACCCGCGATCCGGGCCTGCGCTTCGAGAACGGTCAGTTCGTGATGATCGGCCTGCAACAGCCCAACGGCCGCCCACTCATGCGCGCTTACTCCATTGCCAGCCCGAACTGGGAAGAGCACCTGGAGTTCTTCAGCATCAAGGTGCCCGATGGCCCGCTGACTTCCCAATTGCAGCACTTGAAGGAAGGCGACGAGATCATCATCAGCAAAAAACCGACAGGCACCCTGGTGCTTGACGATTTGAAGCCGGGCAAACATCTGTACCTGCTCAGCACCGGTACCGGCCTGGCGCCGTTCATGAGCGTGATCCAGGACCCGGAAACCTACGAGCGCTTCGAAAAAGTGATCCTGTGCCACGGCGTGCGTTACGTCAACGAAGTCGCTTACCGCGAATTCATCACCGAGCACCTGCCGCAGAACGAATTCTTCGGCGAGGCGCTGCGTGACAAGTTGATCTACTACCCGACCGTGACCCGCGAGCCATTCGAAAACGAAGGCCGCCTGACCGACCTGATGCGCAGCGGCAAGCTGTTCAGCGACATCGGCCTGCCGCCGATCAACCCCGAGGACGACCGCGCCATGCTGTGCGGTAGCCCAAGCATGTTGGACGAGACCAGCGAAGTGCTGAACAGCTTCGGCCTGAAAGTTTCGCCACGTATGCGTGAGCCGGGTGATTATCTGATCGAGCGCGCGTTCGTCGAGAAGTAAACACTGCTCAAAAAAATGTGGGAGCCGGCTTGTGTGGGAGCTGGCTTGCCTGCGATGCAGACACCTCGGTCGCTCAGTTGAACTGAGGTGATGCTTTCGCAGGCAAGCCAGCTCCCACATGAGCGGCTCCCACAGTTGTTTTCGGCGTTTACTTGGCCGGTACCACTTCCAGCACACAGATGACACCCGCCTCTGGATAGTGCCAGCGCACATCCACATCCCAGAACTGCGCGCCGTATTCGCGCTCAGGCCCTGGCGTCTGATACGCCGGCCGTGGGTCCTGGGCCAAACACTGCTCGATCAACGCCACCAGCGGCTCATCAAGGCGCTGTGCATGGCCTTGCGCCTGCAACAGGGCGGCCTTCAGCCACTGCACGGGAATCAGCTGCGGCGCGCTGCTGGCAATATCATTGGTGGCAGTGTCAATGATGTCCGCGTACGGCACGTAGGGCTTGATATCCAACACCGGTGTGCCATCGAGCAAATCGATCCCGGACACCCATAAGCGGCCTGGCTCGACCTTATCCAGCTTCACCACCGACTGGCCAATGCCATTGGGCCGGTGTGTCGCACGGGTGGCAAACACGCCCATTGAGGCGTTGCCGCCCAGGCGCGGCGGCCGCACCTTGAGGCGCGGCTTGTCTTCCAGGGCCTGGTGGAACAAAAACAGCAGCCACACGTGGCTGACCTGCTCCAGCCCCTGCACCGCCTCGCCCTGGTCGAACGGCGCCACCAGCTCCAGCACGCCACGGGCGGCCGGCGCCAACTGCGGCTGGCGCGGGATGGCGAACTTCTCCTTGAAGCAGGAACGCACGAAACCGACAGGCGAGACCGAGTAACTCATGGCTTACGCACGAACCCGCAGGGTCAGGCCCTTGAGGAAGTTGCGCAGCAACTGATCGCCACAAGTGCGGTAGTTGGTGTGGCCGAACTTGCGGAACAGCGCGCTCAGTTCAGGCTTGGACACCGGGAACTCAGCCGCCTTGAGGATGGCGTGCATGTCGTCTTCCTTGAGTTCGAAGGCCACACGCAGCTTCTTGAGGATGATGTTGTTGGTCACCGGCGTTTCGATCGGCTGCGGCGCACGGCTGTCGTCCTTGCCACGCTTGAAGATCACCAGGCCATCAAGGAAGTGCGCCATGACGTCGTCCGGGCAGAACACAAAACCTTCTTCCTCGTCTTTCTTGAGGTAGGTCAGCAGGTCTTCCTTGGTGACGTCCATGCCGCCGAGCTTGATGATCTCGACCATCTTGTTGTCGCTGATGTCGAGCATGTAGCGCACGCTGCGCAATACGTCGTTGTGAATCATGGTGGGCAATCCTGGTATTCAACTGAGGGCACCGCGCTAGGTTGCCGGTGCCGGGAAAAGGGGAGCGGCTTAGAACTTTTCTTTGCCGGACAGGTAACGCCATTGGCCGACCGGCACTTTGCCGATGGACACGCCGCCAATGCGGATGCGACGGATGGCGATGACTTTCAGGCCGACCGCTTCGCAGAACAGGGCGATTACGCCCGGCTGCGGGTTTTTCAGCGCAAAGCGCAGACGGTTTTCGTTCTGCCAGCTGGCTTTGACGGCCGGCAGCTCTTTGCCTTTGTAGGTCAGGCCGTGGTTCAGGCGGTTGAGGCCGTGGGCAACCATGTCGCCCTCGACCTCCACCACGTATTCCTGCTCGATCTTGGCGGCATCGGCGGTCAACTTGCGCAGAATCTTCCAGTCCTGGGTAAACACCAGCAGGCCGCTGGCCTTGGCCTGCAGGTCGGCGCTGGCGGTCAGGCGCAGGAAGTGGCCCTTGAGCGGGCGCTTGCTGAAACGGTGCTCTTCGGACAGCGTCTCGGCGCTGATCGAGGCCATCGCCGTTTCCACATCCACGCCCACCGGGGCGTGCAACAGGATGGTCACGGGTTCCGGCACCGTGGCTTTAGCCTCTGGGTCCAGCTCGACCTTCTGGGTGGTGACCTTGAATTGCGGTTCGTCGATCACTTCACCGTCCACCGAGACCCAGCCGCCTTCGATAAACAGCTCAGCCTCCCGACGGGAGCAACCGACCAGTTCGATAAGGCGTTTGGAGAGGCGTATGGGGTCAGTCATGACAAGGGCCGTAGCAAAAGGGGGCGGCTATTGTACCTGTGTGGGCGCGGTTAATCCCGGACCCATTTCAGCGCGGTGGGTTTTTGTGGGCGCTGGCCTGTGTGGGAGCCGGGCTTGTGTGGGAGTCGGGCTTGCCCGCGATGCAGACACCTCGGTCGTGCATTTGGAATCGAGGTGATGCCATCGCAGGCAAGCCAGCTCCCACACAAGCCCGCTCCCACATTGGCGCTGTCAGCCACTGCGCCGTTGCTGTTGGCGCAAGCGCATATGCAGCAGCGGGTACGGCTGGCCGAGGCCATCATGCTCGGCACGTCCGACCACCTCGAAACCCTGCTTGAAGTAAAACCCCAGGGCCTGCGGGTTTTGCTCATTAACGTCCAGCGCCTCGGCATTCAGGTGCTCGATCGCATAACCCAGCAATTGCCGACCCAAGCCCTGGCCACGGTATTGCGGGTCGATAAACAGCATCTCGACCTTGCCCGCTGCCACCCCGGCAAACCCGGTGATGCGCTGGCGCGCGTCCTTGGTGCAGATCAGCATCACCGCGTCCAGGTAGCGCGTCAGTACCAGCGCCTTGAGCACGACGATGTAGCTGTCCGGCAGGAAGTCATGGGTTGCTCGCACGGAGTCTTCCCAGATTTGCGCCAATTGCGCGTAGTCGCTGGTTTTAGGTGTGTGGATAACCGAATGCTGACGCATGCCCGCTGCCCCTTGCCGATGATCGGCGCTGATGGGCAAACGATAGACCTAAAAAAGCCCCGCATCTTGCTCAGAGGCGGGGCTTTTAAGGTTTTTTTGATCAGTCGCGCTTTTCAGCCCACAAGTCGTACTCGTCGGCATCCGTCACGGTGCACCAGACCTTGTCGCCCGGCTTCAAGCCGCTGGCATCGTCGATAAACACGTTACCGTCGATTTCCGGCGCGTCGAAGAAGCAACGGCCTACTGCGCCTTGCTCGTCGACTTCGTCGATCAGCACTTCGATTTCCTTGCCGATGCGCAGTTGCAGGCGCGCCGAGCTGATGGCCTGTTGATGCGCCATGAAACGCTCCCAACGCTCCTGCTTGACGTCGTCCGGCACGATGGCCGCATCCAGCAGGTTGGCTGGAGCGCCTTCCACCGGCGAGTACTGGAAGCAACCGACGCGATCCAGTTGCGCTTCGGTCAGCCAGTCCAGCAGGTACTGGAAGTCTTCTTCGGTTTCGCCAGGGAAGCCGACGATAAAGGTCGAACGGATGATCAGCTCCGGGCAGATCTCGCGCCAGTTCTTGATGCGCGCCAGGGTCTTGTCTTCGAAAGCCGGGCGTTTCATGGCCTTGAGGACTTTCGGGCTGGCGTGCTGGAACGGGATGTCCAGGTACGGCAGGATCTTGCCGGCGGCCATCAACGGGATCAGTTCGTCGACGTGCGGGTACGGGTAAACATAGTGCAGGCGCACCCATACGCCCAGGCTGCTCAAGGCTTCGCACAGTTCGGTCATGCGGGTTTTCACCGGCGCGCCGTTCCAGAAACCGGTGCGGTATTTCACGTCGACGCCATAGGCGCTGGTGTCCTGGGAGATCACCAACAGCTCTTTAACGCCGGATTTGACCAGGCGCTGGGCCTCGTCGAGTACATCGCCCACCGGGCGGCTGACCAGCTTGCCGCGCATCGACGGGATGATGCAGAAGCTGCAGCTGTGGTTGCAGCCTTCGGAAATCTTCAGATACGCGTAGTGACGCGGCGTCAGCTTGATGCCTTGCGGCGGCACCAGGTCGATCAGCGGGTTGTGGTCCTGACGCGGCGGCACCACCTGGTGCACGGCATTGACCACCTGCTCGTACTGCTGCGGGCCGGTCACGGCCAGCACGCTTGGGTGCACGTTGCGGATATTGCCTTCTTCCACGCCCATGCAGCCGGTGACGATGACCTTGCCGTTTTCCTTGATGGCTTCGCCGATCACTTCCAGCGATTCAGCCTTGGCCGAGTCAATGAAGCCGCAGGTGTTGACCACCACCACGTCGGCGTCCTGGTAGGTGGACACAACGTCATAGCCTTCCATACGCAGTTGCGTAAGGATGCGCTCGGAGTCGACCAGAGCCTTCGGGCAACCCAGGGATACAAAGCCGACCTTGGGGTTGGCTTTTGCGATGGTGGTGGACATGTCTAACCTCGGTATTGAATGACGCCGCCAGTCGGGCACGACACGGCGGTAGACGGGCGCTTGGTGCGCCTCTGATCAAAAAGTGCGCAATTCTATCGGCGGGCAGCGCGCTTGACCAGCTTTATGCGGGGAAATGCGACGAGCGCTGCGCTATGCTTCGCGCCGTTGCGCACGGGTGAAACCCCGGGGTCAATAAAACGTCTGTTACGAGAAGTAAAACAGCGCATGCTAGGGTCAGCTTAGGCGCGTTGTTTATAAAGACCTCAGGTCAAAGGGCAGGAGTGGTTGATGGGTCAGGCAAATAGTCAGGCGGCAGGTGCCGAGCATTCCAATGCAAAGCCGATTGGCATGCTGGTGGCGGCGGTCGGGGTGGTTTACGGCGATATCGGTACCAGCCCGCTCTATACCCTTAAAGAAGTGTTTACCGGTGGTTACGGTGTGCAGGTCAACCATGATGGCGTGCTGGGTATCCTGGCGCTGATCTTCTGGTCGCTGATTTGGGTCGTATCGATCAAATACATGCTGTTCGTGCTGCGCGCCGACAACCAGGGCGAGGGCGGCATCATGGCGTTGACGGCACTGGCACGGCGGGCAGCAGGCACGCGCAAGCGCCTGCGCAGTTTTTTGGTGGTGTGCGGGCTGTGCGGTGCGGCGCTGTTCTACGGCGACAGCATGATCACTCCGGCGATTTCGGTGTTGTCGGCCGTTGAAGGCCTGGAATTGGCGTTCGATGGCCTGGAAAAATGGGTCGTGCCGATTGCACTGGTGGTGCTGGTGGCGCTGTTCCTGATCCAGAAACACGGCACCGACCGCATCGGCAAGCTGTTCGGGCCGGTGATGGTCACCTGGTTCCTGGTGCTGGGCGGCCTTGGTATCTATGGCATCACCTTGCACCCTGAAGTGCTCAGCGCGATGAACCCGATGTGGGCCGTGCGCTTCTTCGAAGCCCACCCAGGCATTGGCGTGGCGATCCTCGGCGCCGTGGTGCTGGCACTGACCGGCGCCGAGGCGCTGTATGCCGACATGGGCCACTTCGGCCGCAAACCCATTGCCCGCGCCTGGTTCATCCTGGTGTTGCCGGCGCTGGTGCTCAATTATTTTGGCCAGGGCGCCATGTTGCTCGGCGACCCGGAAGCTGCGCGCAACCCGTTCTACCTGCTGGCGCCGAGCTGGGCGCTGATCCCGCTGGTGGTGTTGTCCACCCTGGCCACGGTGATTGCCTCCCAGGCGGTGATTTCCGGCGCGTTCTCGTTGACGCGCCAGGCGATCCAGCTGGGTTACATCCCACGCATGCATATCCAGCACACCTCCAGCGCCGAGCAGGGCCAGATCTACATCGGTGCGGTGAACTGGTCGCTGATGGTCGGTGTGATCCTGCTGGTGCTTGGCTTCGAGTCCTCCAACGCACTGGCTTCGGCCTACGGCGTGGCGGTGACCGGGACCATGCTGATGACCACTATCCTGGTGTCGGCAGTCATGCTGCTGCTATGGAAGTGGCCACCGATCCTGGCGGTGCCGGTGCTGGTCTGCTGCCTGTTGGTGGACGGCCTGTATTTTGCCGCCAACGTGCCGAAGATCATCCAGGGCGGCGCCTTCCCGGTGCTCGCGGGCATTGTGCTGTTCGTGCTGATGACCACCTGGAAACGCGGCAAGCAGTTGCTGGTCGAGCGCCTCGACGAAGGCGGGCTGCCGTTGCCGATCTTTATCAGCAGTATCCGCGTGCAACCGCCTCATCGCGTGCAGGGCACGGCGGTGTTCCTCACCGCGCGGCCCGATGCCGTGCCCCACGCGCTGTTGCACAACCTGCTGCATAACCAGGTGTTGCATGAGCAAGTGGTGATGCTCACGGTGGTCTACGAAGACATTCCGCGTGTGCCTGCCTCGCGGCGCTTTGAGGTGGACGCCTACGGCGAAGGCTTCTTCCGGGTGATCCTGCATTTTGGCTTTACCGATGAGCCGGACGTGCCCGAAGCGCTGAAGCTGTGCCACCTGGACGATCTGGATTTCAGCCCGATGCGCACCACCTACTTCCTCAGCCGTGAAACGGTGATCGCCTCGCGCATCAAGGGCATGGCCCGTTGGCGTGAGAGCTTGTTTGCGTTCATGTTGAAAAACGCCAACGGTAACCTGCGCTTCTTCAAACTCCCGGTAAACCGGGTGATCGAGCTGGGCACCCAGGTCGAGATGTAATCTCTTGCAACACGGGAGCCGGCATTCGGCTCCCGCTTTCCTTTCTGAACCCTGTGCAATCCAGCGTTGTCGACTAGGCTCTAAGCACTGTTTGAATAGTGCCCACAGAACCCAGAAGAGGTGCGCCATGAGTCAGCTGCTCGAACCCTACACCCTCCGTCAATTGACCCTCCTCAACCGCATCGCGGTCTCGCCGATGTGCCAATACTCGTCCGACGATGGCCTAGCCAATGACTGGCACCTGGTGCACTTGGGCAGCCGCGCCGTCGGTGGCGCTGGGCTGATTTTTACCGAAGCCACCGCCGTCACCGCCGATGGCCGCATCACCGCCCAGGACCTGGGCCTGTGGAACGACGCGCAGATCGAACCGCTGCAACGCATCACCCGCTTTATTGCCGCCCAAGGCGCGGTGGCGGGCATCCAGCTGGCACATGCCGGGCGCAAGGCCAGCACTCACCGGCCGTGGATCGGCAAGCACGGCAGCGTCAAGCCGGAAGACGGCGGCTGGGTGCCGGTGGGCCCTTCGCCGATTGCCTTTGACCCGAACCACACGCAACCCAAGCCACTCGATGAAGGGCAGATCCAGCAGGTGATTGCCGATTTTGTCGCCGCCGCCAAGCGTGCGCTGACCGCCGGTTTCGAAGTGGTGGAAATCCACGCCGCTCACGGTTACCTGTTGCACCAATTCCTTTCGCCGATCAGCAACCAGCGTCAGGACCACTACGGCGGCTCGTTTGAAAACCGTATCCGCCTGGTGCTTGAAGTGACCAAAGCCGTGCGCGCTGTGTGGCCCGAGGAGCTGCCGCTGTTTGTGCGGGTGTCGGCCACCGACTGGGTCGAAGACGGCTGGAACCCCGATGAGACCGTGGAGCTGGCGCGCCGCCTCAAAGACCTGGGTGTGGACCTGATCGACGTGTCCTCCGGTGGCACCGCCGCCAACGCCGAGATTCCCACCGGCCCCGGCTACCAGACGCGGTTTGCCGAGCGCGTGCGCAAAGAGTCGGGTATCGCCACCGGCACGGTGGGCATGATCACCGAACCGGCCCAGGCCGAACATATCCTGCGCACCTGCCAGGCCGACATCATCTTCCTTGCCCGTGAGCTGTTGCGTGACCCTTACTGGCCGCTGCATGCCGACGATGACCTGGGCGGGCGCAAAGCCATCTGGCCTGCGCAGTACCAGCGGGCGACTCACCGTGATCAGCCGATTCATGAGTCTGACCTGAGGGATTGAACCCGCGCCTGCGTTCAACAAACCCACCCAATTCGGTGGGTTTTTTGTTGCCCGCGTTTAACGCAAGCCTGATCCGCAGTGGTACGCGCAAGAGTTTCACGATATCCACCTTTAGCGGCCGCTGCGTGCGAAAGGGTTGTAGGTATTTGTTACCGAAGTAATTTTTTAAGTGAATACTCTAAAAAAATCCCACACGTCACGAGATTGTTTCTACGCTTAGGGTAAGTGTGATTTCTGGCCCAGGGAGTCAGGCTGTTTGTCCTTGAAGTCACTGCGCTTCATGAGCGTTGGGAATGGGCACCAGGAGTAATTGACTGATATCAGGAGTAACGGTCCATGACCAAGTCTTATGGTGTAGCGGGTGCGGTGGCGTCTTTTTTGAGTCGCCGGATGTCCTTGCGGGGGCGAAGGTTGAGTTCGGATGAGGTGGAGTTGCTGGCGCAGTATCGCGCCCTCACCGAAAACGATCAGGTGGCGATGCGCTACTTGATCGGCGCAATGAAGAGCGTGTCGCGGTTTTAACCGGCACAAGCTCGTTCCCACGCTCGCGTGGGAACGCTCTGTTGGCGCGTATCAGCTGTACTTGCGCTGATCCGGTGCCGGCGGGAAGTACTGATACAGCCAGGTTTCACTCAAGGTGCGGTCCTGGGTGCGGATAAACAGCCGCAGCTCCACCGGCTCTACGCTGTCGCTGGTCGGGTACCAATCGAACAGAATGCGATAGCCCTTGATGTTGTCCAGCACCAGCACGCTGAAGTCTTTGACTTCACCGTGGGAGCAGGTCACCACCGGCTCGATTCCAGTGCCGGCCGGCAGGCGATCCAGGCCACCGCCCTTGAAATCCACGGCAAAGCGGCGCGCCCACACGTCGGGGTAATGCTCGCCCGGTGCCCAGCCTTCGGTAAAACCGCCCATGCCGGAACGGGTGGCATCCACTTGCGCCAGCGGTGTGCTTACCGGCGGCAGTGCGCTCCAGTACAGCTTGTAGCCATAGTTGAGTGATTCGCCAGCGGCCACGGGCTTTTTCGGGGTCCAGAAGGCCACGATGTTGTCCAGTGTTTCGCCGGTGGTGGGGATTTCCAGCAGGTCGATCGAGCCTTCGCCCCAGGCGGTGGTCGGTTCCACCCACAGGCTTGGGCGCTTGCTGTACCAGTCCACGGTGTCCTGGTAGCTGGCGAACTCATGGTCGGTCTGCACCAGGCCGAAGCCTTTCGGGTCGGTGTCGGCAAAGGCGTTGAACTGCAGCTTGGCCGGGTTGTTCAGCGGGCGGCAGATCCACTCGCCGTTGCCACGCCACATGGCCAGGCGGTCCGAGTCGTGGATTTGCGGGTGGATGGTGTCGCATATCCGCCGTTCGTGGGTGCCGCAGCTGAACATGCTGGTCATGGGCGCGATGCCCAGTTGCTCGATGGCGGTGCGCGCATTGATGTGCGCGTCGATGGCCATGACCACCTGGCTGGCCTGGCAGTCGATGTCAAAACGGTAGGCGCCAGTGGCGCTCGGCGAGTCGAGCAGGGCGTAAACCACAAAGCGCGTGGCGTCCTTGCTTGGGGTTTCGAACCAGAACTGTGTGAAGTCGGGGAATTCTTCGCGTTTTTTCGCGTAGGTATCGATCGCCAGGCCGCGTGCGGAGAGGCCGTACTGGCCGGATGCGTCCACCGCACGGAAGTAGCTGGCGCCGAGAAACGACAGCACGTCATGGCGATCCAGTTCCGGCGCCTTGAACAGCTTGAAGCCGGAGAACCCCAGGTCGCCGGTCAGCTGTTTGGTGTCCACCGTGGTCTTGGCATAGTTGAACAGCGAAGGGCGGAAATGCACCTCGCGGGCTTCGCGGGTCTTGGGGTCGACGCTGTGCATGCGCACCGGCGTCTTGAAGCCCATGCCGACGTGGAAGAATTGCACGTCAAGCTGGCCGTTCAGTTCCTTCCACAGCGAATGGTTGCCGTCGTAGCCAATGGCATTGAAATTCTGTGGGGTCATGGTTGCCAGTGTCGGCGGCAGCACCTGTTTGGTGTCTTTATACGCGGTGGCGGCGAGCTGCTTGGCCTGGGCCTTGAGCGTGTCGAAGTCGAACGCCACGGCCTTGCCATCGGCGGCACGGTTCCCGGCCCAGGCCTGCGCGGCCAGCAGGCCGCTGGCCGACAAACCGGTGTAAGCCGCAATGGCCATGGACGCTTTGAGCAAATTCCTGCGGTGCATAGAGACAACCTGTCGTGAGCAAATCCCGCGCCGTTCCTGGCACGTAACGGATCAGAAATAACGGTTCGGACATGCCTTCGACCAAACGCAACGGACAATAAACAGACGCCGGATAGCTTAAGCGGTTCGATGCAGAAGGAAAATTGATTGATGGCGGGGTGATGGCGTTGCATATGAAACAAGACGTTTCCAGCTTGTGCTGTCGGCGTTACATCTGGAAGCACTCTAGATCGTGGCTTTTTGGCACTTAGTTTTACGCTGGGGGCCTATTGGTCCTACGAACCCAAGTGTCTGGAGGCTACGCATGAATACCCGTGGATTGCTCGATCAGTTGCTCAAATCCGGCCAGGACATGTTGCAAAACAAAGCAGGCGGGCAACGCAAATCGGACGACAAAAGCGCCCTCGGCGGCTTGCTCGGTGGCGGCGGGCTCGGCAGTTTGCTCGGCGGTGCGGGCGGCGGCGCCCTGGCGGCGGGTGCGATGGGGCTGTTGCTGGGGAATAAAAAGGCACGCAAATTCGGCGGCAAGGCGCTCACCTATGGCGGGCTGGCGGCACTTGGCGTGATCGCCTACAAGGCCTACGGCAACTGGCAGGCGCAGCAGGCCGGCGCGCCCCAAGGCGAGCCGCAAACCATCGACCGCCTGCCGCCGGCCCAGGTCGAGCAACACAGCCAGGGCATTCTCAAGGCGCTGGTCGCTGCCGCCAAAGCCGACGGGCATGTAGACGAACGTGAGCGTGCCCTGATCGAAGGCGAATTCACCAAGCTGGATAACGACCGTGAACTGCAAAGCTGGCTGCACGCCGAGCTGAACAAGCCTCTGGATCCCGCCGATGTGGCGCGGGCAGCGAGCACCCCGGAAATGGCCGCCGAGATGTACATCGCCAGCGTGATGCTGGTGGACGAAGAAAACTTCATGGAAAAAGCCTACCTGGACGAGCTGGCCCGCCAACTCAAACTTGAGCCCGGCTTAAAGGCCGAGCTGGAAAAACAGGTACGGCTTAACCAATAAGTCCCGGCTCAATGAGCGCTCCCACGCGTTGCGTGGGAGCGCAGCCCGTGACGCTCTGCGTCACCTGCGCAGTGTTTTTGCGTTCTGTGAGCGCTACATCAAAACCTGTTGATTAATGCGGGCACCCGCTCAGCTATACTCCTCGGCATTTGATCGGCCCTTCGAGGAATTACTGTGAAGAACTGGACCTTGCGCCAACGGATCTTGGCAAGCTTTGCGGTCATTATCGCCATCATGCTGTTAATGGTTGTGGTCTCTTATTCACGGTTGCTGAAAATCGAGGAGGGTGAGAATTCGGTTCGGGATGACGCGGTGCCTGGGGTGTACCTCAGCTCGATGATTCGCAGCGCCTGGGTCGACAGTTACCTGGATACCCTGCAATTGATCGGCCTGCGCGACGACAAAGGGTTGACTGACGCCGACAAGGCCGATTTCAAATCCTTCGAAGCCCGCGTCGTGCAGCAGATGGCCAATTACGCACAAACCATCCGCGGTGACGAGGATCGCAGTCAGTTCGACCGGTTCGAGGCGCTGCACCAGGCCTACAACAAGAGCCTGGCCGTCGTGCTCGACAGCCTGCAACGGGGCGATCTGGCCGGCGCGCGCAAGGAGTTCGACACCCAGTTGACGCCGACCTGGACCGCAGGCCGCATGAAGCTCAACGACATCATCACCGATAACAAGAATGTCGCCGACCGCGCAACCAACGCGATCGATGACGCAGTATCCGCCGCGAAAATCAGTATGTTCGTGTCGCTGGCTGTGGCCATCCTCGCTGCCGGCCTGTGCGGCCTGCTGTTGATGCGCGCGATCATGGCGCCGATGAATCGCATCGTCGAGATTCTCGAAACCATGCGCACGGGCGACCTGAGCAAGCGTTTGAACCTGGAGCGCAAGGACGAATTCGGCGCTGTCGAAACCGGCTTCAATGACATGATGACCGAGCTGACCGCCCTGGTCTCCCAGGCCCAGCGTTCATCGGTTCAGGTGACCACCTCGGTGACCGAGATCGCCGCCACCTCCAAGCAACAACAGGCCACGGCCACCGAAACAGCGGCCACCACCACCGAAATCGGCGCGACGTCGCGGGAAATTGCCGCCACGTCCAAAGACCTGGTGCGCACCATGACCGAAGTGTCCACCGCCGCCGACCAGGCCTCGGTCGCCGCCGGTTCCGGCCAGCAAGGCCTGGCGCGCATGGAGGAAACCATGCATTCGGTGATGGGCGCCGCTGACCTTGTGAACGCCAAGCTGGCGATCCTCAATGAGAAGGCCGGCAACATCAACCAAGTGGTGGTGACCATCGTCAAAGTGGCCGACCAGACCAACCTGCTGTCGCTCAACGCCGCCATCGAAGCCGAGAAGGCCGGCGAGTACGGACGCGGGTTTGCCGTGGTGGCCACCGAAGTGCGCCGCCTGGCCGACCAGACCGCGGTGGCCACCTACGACATCGAGCAGATGGTGCGCGAGATCCAGTCGGCGGTGTCGGCGGGCGTGATGGGCATGGACAAGTTCTCCGAAGAAGTGCGTCGCGGCATGTTCGAAGTGCAGCAAGTGGGCGAGCAGCTGTCGCAGATCATCCATCAGGTGCAGGCCCTGGCGCCGCGGGTGTTGATGGTCAACGAAGGCATGCAGGCCCAGGCCACCGGCGCCGAGCAGATCAACCACGCGCTGGTGCAACTGGGCGATGCCAGCAGCCAGACCGTGGAGTCCCTGCGCCAGGCCAGCTTTGCCATTGATGAACTGAGCCAGGTCGCAGTCGGTCTGCGCAGCGGCGTATCGCGTTTCAAAGTCTGATGAGCGACCTCGCGGCTAAACGCGGCGCCGTCCCGGCAGCGAAAAAGGCGTTGTTCCTGGTGTTCCGCATCGGTGGTGAACGCTACGCCCTCAAGGCCACGGAAGTGGCCGAGGTGTTGCCGCGCCTGCCGCTCAAACCTATCGCCCACGCACCATTGTGGGTGGCGGGGATCTTTGCTCACCGTGGCGCAATGGTGCCCGTCGTCGACCTGTGTGCGTTGACCTTCGGCACAGCGGCCCAGGCGCGCACCAGCACCCGGCTGGTGCTGGTCAATTACCAGCCGCAACCCTGGATCGAGGCACGCTGGCTGGGGCTGATCCTGGAGCAAGCCACCGACACCCTGCGTTGCGACCCGGCCGAATTCCAGCCTTATGGCCTGGCTAACCGCGAGGCGCCGTACCTGGGGCCAGTGCGTGAAGATGCCTTGGGCTTGATGCAATGGGTCGGCGTCGCCGACCTGCTCACCGATGATGTGCGCGCCTTGCTGTTTGCCAGTGAGCTGAGCCTATGAGCAACGACCCGCGCTTCTTTGCCTTCTTGAAAGACCGTATTGGCCTGGACGTCGCCTCGGTGGGCGAGGCGATCATCGAGCGAGCCGTACGCCAGCGCAGCCAGACCGTGCAGGCGCAGACCGCACAAGAGTACTGGCAGCATTTGCAGAGTTCCCATGATGAGCAGCAGGCGCTGATCGAAGCGGTGATCGTCCCCGAGACCTGGTTTTTCCGCTACCCCGAGTCCTTTGTTACCTTGGCGCGTTTGGCCAAGGAGCGCCTGGCGGCGATCAAGCAGATGCGCGCCCTGCGTATTCTCAGCCTGCCATGCTCCACGGGCGAAGAGCCTTATTCGATTGCCATGGCCTTGCTCGATGCTGGGCTTGCGCCGCACCAGTTCAAGGTACTGGGGCTGGATGTCAGCCCGCTGTCGGTGGAGCGCGCCAAGCGTGGCGTGTACGGCAAGAACTCCTTTCGCGGCGGTGATATCGAGTTTCGCGAGCGTCACTTCAGCGAACAGCCCGATGGTTTCCATATCGCCGAGCGGGTGCGCGAACAAGTGCGCCTGCAAGTTGGCAACTTGCTCGACCCGGCGTTGCTGACGAATGAACCCAGTTACGATTTTGTATTTTGCCGCAACCTGCTGATCTACTTCGACCAGCCCACCCAGAAGCAAGTGTTCGATGTGCTCAAGAGCCTGACCCACGAAGACGGCGTGCTGTTTATCGGCCCCGCCGAAGGCAGCCTGTTGGGGCGCCATGGCATGCGTTCGATTGGCGTGCCGCAATCCTTTGCATTCAGCCGGCATGCCGAGCCGGTCAAGCCTGAACCGGTGTTTGTGCCCCTGCCCATCCCCCAACGCAGCGCGGCGCCGATTCCGGCCAAGCCGCGCCCGTTCAGCACGGTGAGTGCCCAGGTGGTGCCGATCAAGGCGCCACACAGCGATGCGGGCGACTTGCTCAGCCGCATCGCCACGCTGGCCAACGAAGGCAAAAGTGCCGAGGCCCGCGCTGCGTGTGAACAGTATTTGAGTAACCACCCGCCGGCCGCCCAAGTGTTTTACTGGCTGGGGCTGCTCAGCGACGTGGCCGGCAGCGCCCTGGAAGCCCAGGGTTATTACCGCAAAGCCTTGTACCTGGAACCGCAGCACCCGCAGGCCTTGATGCACCTGGCCGCATTGCTCGAGTCCCAGGGCGACAGCGCGGGCGCGCGCCGCTTGCAGGCGCGGGCCGCGCGCAGCGAGCGGGCAGACAGTGAGTCCAAACGATGAATAACCTTGATGCGCTCGACACCGCAGGCCTGGACCTGACCCTGGCCGACACCCAAGCCATCGACGACTGCTGGAACCGCATCGGCATCCATGGTGACAAGTCCTGCCCGTTGCTCGCCGAGCATATCCACTGCCGTAACTGCTCGGTGTACTCCGCCGCCGCCACGCGCCTGCTTGACCGTTACGCGTTGCAGCAGGGCGACCGGCAGGCGTATGCCGTCGCGGAAGTTGACGAAAACATCGTCACCCGTTCGATTCTGATGTTCCGTCTGGGTGAAGAGTGGCTGGGCATTGCCACCCGATGCCTGGTGGAAGTGGCGCCACTGCAGCCGATTCATTCGTTGCCACACCAGCGTTCCCGCGCATTACTGGGCGTGGCGAATGTGCGCGGTGCACTGGTGGCGTGCCTGTCACTCGTGGAGCTGCTGGGGCTGGACCCTGCCAGCACCGGCGCAAGCGGCGCGCGGGTGATGCCGCGCATGTTGATTATTGCCGCCCAGGACGGCCCGGTGGTGGTGCCGGTGGACGAAGTAGACGGCATCCATGCCATCGATGAGCGCACCTTGAAGGCCGCGTCGGCCTCCGGCACCCAGGCCAGTGCGCGCTTCACCCAAGGCGTGTTGCAGTGGAAAGGCCGCAGCCTGCGTTGGCTGGACGAGGCGCAATTGTTGTCTGCCGTGACCCGGAGCCTCACATGACCCCCGACCAGATGCGCGATGCCTCGCTGCTGGAACTGTTCAGCCTGGAAGCCGATGCACAAACCCAGGTATTGAGCGCGGGCCTGCTGGCTCTGGAGCGCAACCCCACCCAAGCCGACCAGCTTGAGGCGTGCATGCGCGCCGCGCACTCGCTTAAAGGCGCGGCGCGGATTGTCGGCGTGGACGCGGGGGTCAGCGTGGCCCACGTGATGGAGGACTGCCTGGTCAGCGCCCAGGAAAGCCGCCTGTACCTGCAACCTGAGCATATCGACGCCTTGCTGCAGGGCACCGACCTGCTGATGCGCATCGCCACGCCGGGCAATAACGTAGGCCCGGCGGATATCGAAGGGTATGTGGCGCTGATGGAACGCCTGCTGGATCCGTCGCAGCCGATCGTTCAAGCCGCACCGGTCGCCGTCGCCACTCCGGAACCTGCGCCTGCGCCGGTGATTGACCCGCTGCCGCCGGAGCCAGAGCCCGCGCCGCCTGTCAGCACTGACCTGCCGCGCCCGAACAGACGCATGACCGAAGGCGGCGAGCGCGTGCTGCGCGTCACCGCCGAGCGCTTGAACAGCCTGCTCGACTTGTCGAGCAAGTCCTTGGTCGAGACCCAGCGGCTCAAGCCTTACCTGGCGAGCCTGCAACGCCTCAAGCGCATTCAAAGCAACAGCGCGCGCGCCCTGGACACGCTCGATGGCCAGCTCAAGGCGATGGACTTGAGCCTGGAAGCCCAGGAAGCCCTGGCCGACACCCGCCGCCTGTTGAGTGAAGCCCAGGCATTGCTGGCGGATAAAACCGCCGAGCTGGATGAGTTCGGCTGGCAGGCCGGGCAGCGTGCCCAAGTGCTTTATGACACTGCGCTGGCCTGCCGCATGCGGCCATTTGCCGATGTGCTCGCCGGCCAGGTGCGCATGGTGCGCGACCTTGGCCGCAGCCTCGGCAAGCAGGTGCGCCTGGAGATCGAGGGGGAAAAGACCCAGGTCGACCGCGACGTATTGGAAAAACTCGAAGCGCCGCTCACGCACTTATTGCGCAATGCCGTCGACCACGGCATTGAAATGCCGGAGCAGCGGGTGTTGGCAGGCAAACCCGCCGAAGGCTTGATCCGCCTGCGCGCCTCGCACCAGGCCGGTTTGCTGGTGCTGGAGTTAAGCGATGACGGCAATGGCGTCGATCTGGAACGCCTGCGCGGCACTATCGTCGACCGGCACCTGTCACCGCTGGAAACCGCGCTGCGCTTGAGTGAAGAAGAGCTGCTGACCTTCCTGTTCCTGCCGGGCTTCAGCCTGCGCGACAAGGTCACCGAGGTGTCCGGGCGCGGCGTCGGCCTGGATGCGGTGCAGCATATGGTCCGCCAATTGCGCGGCGCGGTGGTGCTGGAACAGACGGCGGGGCAGGGCAGCCGTTTCCACCTGGAAGTGCCGTTGACCTTGTCGGTGGTGCGTAGCCTGGTGGTGGAAGTCGGCGAGGAAGCCTATGCCTTCCCGCTGGCGCATATCGAACGCATGTGCGACCTGGCGCCGGATGACATCGTGCAACTGGAAGGCCGCCAGCATTTCTGGCACGAAGGCCGGCATGTCGGCCTGGTGGCCGCCAGCCAGTTATTGCAGCGCCCGGCGGGGCAGAGCAATGACGAAACCCTGAAGGTGGTGGTGATCCGCGAGCGTGATGCGGTGTATGGCATTGCGGTGGAACGTTTTATCGGCGAACGCACCCTGGTGGTGTTGCCGCTGGATGACCGCTTGGGCAAGGTCCAGGATATTTCCGCCGGTGCTTTGCTCGATGACGGCTCGGTGGTGTTGATCGTCGACGTCGAAGACATGCTGCGTTCGGTGGATAAATTGCTCAACACTGGCCGCCTGGAGCGTATCGCCCGGCGCAGCCAGCAGGCCACCGAAGCACCGCGCAAGCGCGTGCTGGTGGTGGATGACTCGCTCACCGTGCGTGAGCTGCAACGTAAATTGTTACTTAATCGTGGTTATGAGGTGGCGGTCGCCGTCGATGGCATGGATGGCTGGAACGCACTGCGTTCCGAAGACTTCGACCTGCTGATCACTGACATTGATATGCCTCGTATGGACGGGATCGAATTGGTCACACTCTTGCGCCGTGATAGTCGCCTGCAATCGTTGCCGGTGATGGTGGTGTCGTACAAGGATCGCGAAGAAGACCGGCGCCGTGGGCTGGACGCCGGCGCCGACTATTATCTGGCTAAAGCCAGTTTCCACGACGACGCCTTGCTGGATGCCGTGATGGAGCTGATCGGGGGCGCACGGGCATGAGGATTGCGATCGTCAATGACATGCCCCTGGCGGTAGAGGCGCTGCGCCGTGCCTTGAGTTTCGAACCGGCGCACCAGGTGGTGTGGGTGGCCAACAATGGCCTGGAGGCCGTACAACGCTGCGCCGAGTTGACCCCGGACTTGATCCTTATGGACCTGATCATGCCGGTGATGGACGGCGTGGAGGCCACGCGGCAGATCATGGCCGAGACCCCATGCGCTATTCTGCTGGTGACCGTCGACCGCCAGGCGAATATGAGTCGCGTGTTCGAAGCCATGGGCCATGGCGCCCTGGATGTGGTGGACACCCCGGCGCTGGGCGTGGGCAACCCCAAGGATGCGGCGGCGCCGTTGCTGCGCAAAATCCTCAATATTGGCTGGCTGATCGGCCAGCGAGGCAGCCGCGTACGCGCCGACACCGCGCCTGCACGCGCGCCCGGCAAACGTCAGAGCCTGGTGGCGATTGGGTCGTCGGCGGGCGGCCCGGCCGCCCTGGAAATCCTGCTCAAGGGTTTGCCCCGCGATTTTCCCGCCGCCATTGTGCTGGTGCAGCATGTGGACCAGGTGTTCGCCGCCGGCATGGCCGAATGGTTGAGCAGCGCCTCCGGCCTGCCGGTGCGCCTGGCGCGAGAGGGCGAGCCGCCACAAAGCGGCGTGGTGCTGCTGGCCGGTACCAACCACCACATTCGCCTGTTGAAAAATGGCACGCTAGCCTATACAGCGGAGCCGGTGAACGAGATTTACCGGCCGTCCATCGACGTGTTTTTCGAGAGCGTCGCCAGCCACTGGAATGGTGATGCCGTCGGCGTGTTGCTGACCGGTATGGGGCGCGACGGGGCCCAGGGCCTCAAGATATTGCGTGAACAAGGCTATTTGACCATCGCCCAGGATCAGCAGAGCTGTGCGGTGTATGGCATGCCCAAAGCGGCGGCGGCCATTGATGCTGCTGTTGAAATTCGCCCACTGGACAGCATTGCGCCCCGATTGCTGGAGGTATTTGCAAAATGATCAAAACCTCTCGCGGTGCCGGCTTGCAGGAAAGTAATTCAGGTGACTGCACATGAATGATTTACAGATCGACGACATCAAGACCGACGAAAACGCAGCCATGGTGTTGCTGGTCGACGACCAGGCCATGATCGGCGAAGCCGTGCGGCGTGGCCTGGCCCACGAAGAAAACATCGATTTTCACTTTTGCGCCGACCCGCATCAAGCGATCGCCCAGGCGATCCGCATCAAACCGACAGTGATCCTGCAAGACCTGGTGATGCCCGGCCTTGATGGCCTGACACTGGTGCGCGAATACCGCAACCACCCGGCCACGGCGAATATCCCGATCATCGTGCTTTCGACCAAGGAAGACCCGCTGATCAAGAGCGCGGCGTTTTCGGCCGGGGCCAATGATTACCTGGTCAAGCTGCCGGATAACATCGAGCTGGTGGCGCGCATTCGCTATCACTCACGCTCGTACATGACGTTATTGCAACGGGATGCGGCGTACCGCGCGCTGCGGGTGAGCCAGCAGCAGTTGCTGGACACCAACCTGGTGCTGCAACGGCTGATGAACTCCGATGGTCTCACCGGGCTGTCCAACCGCCGCCATTTTGACGAATACCTGGAGCTGGAATGGCGTCGTGCCATGCGTGACCAGACCCAGCTGTCGTTATTGATGATCGACGTGGACTTCTTCAAGACCTACAACGACAGCTTTGGCCACGTCGAAGGTGATGAAGCCCTGCGCAAAGTCGCCGCGAGCATCCGTGAGGCCAGTAGCCGGCCTTCGGACTTGCCGGCGCGGTACGGCGGTGAAGAGTTTGCACTGGTATTGCCCAATACCTCGCCGGGCGGTGCGCGCCTGGTGGCCGAGAAACTGCGCATGGCGGTTGCCGCGCTGAAAATCCCGCACATTGCCCCGGCAGAAGGGGCGAGCCTGACTATCAGTATTGGCCTGTCGACCATGACGCCGGTGCAGGGCACGGATTGTCGGCAGTTGATCATGGCGGCGGACAAGGGGTTGTACACGGCCAAGCATAATGGGCGTAATCAGGTGGGGATCGAGTAGGCAGAGCACCGCCGAACCCTTGTGGGAGCTGGCTTGCCTGCGATGACGGCCTGTCAGTGACCACATCCGTACCTGGCACACCGCTTTCGCAGGCAAGCCAGCTCCCACAGTTGATCTCTTTTCTCCTGGAAGTTGTGTACAAACCCCGCCTTTTCGCCAAGCGGGCTGCCGTTAGCCCCGGTTTGTCGTTATACTCGTCGGCTTTCAAAAGTTCGCCAACGAGTGCTGCCCGCCATGGAAATCAACCCGATCCTTAACACCATCAAGGACCTGTCCGAGCGCTCCGAAACTATTCGGGGGTATCTTTGACTACGATCAAAAGCATGAGCGTCTGACCGAAGTCAATCGCGAGCTTGAAGATCCGGCTGTCTGGAACAAACCTGAATACGCCCAGGAACTGGGGCGCGAGCGCGCTGCGCTGGCGCAGATCGTCGATACCCTCGACGAGTTGAACACCGGTCTGGGCGATTGCCGCGACCTGCTGGACATGGCCGTCGAAGAAAACGACGAAGGCGCAGTGGGCGATGTCGTCGCCGAGCTGGCCCGTCTCGAGGAAAACCTCGCCAAGCTTGAATTCCGCCGCATGTTCAGCCACGAAATGGACCCGAACAATGCCTACCTGGACATCCAGGCCGGTTCCGGCGGCACCGAGGCCCAGGACTGGGCCAACATCCTGCTGCGCATGTACCTGCGCTGGGCGGATAAACGTGGTTTCGACGCCACCATCATGGAACTGTCCGCCGGTGAAGTCGCCGGTATCAAGGGCGCGACCGTGCACATCAAGGGCGAATACGCCTTTGGCTGGCTGCGGACCGAGATCGGCGTACACCGCCTGGTGCGCAAGAGCCCGTTCGACTCCGGCAACCGTCGCCATACCTCGTTCTCCGCCGTTTTCGTCTCGCCAGAGATCGACGACAAGGTAGAAATCGAGATCAACCCGGCCGACCTGCGCATCGACACCTACCGCTCCTCCGGTGCCGGCGGCCAGCACGTAAACACCACCGACTCGGCCGTACGTATCACCCACGTACCGACCAACACCGTGGTCAGCTGCCAGAACGAACGTTCCCAGCACGCCAACAAGGACACCGCCATGAAAATGCTGCGGGCCAAGTTGTACGAGCAGGAGATGCAGAAGCGCAACGCGGCTTCCCAGGCGCTGGAAGACACCAAGTCGGATATCGGCTGGGGCCACCAGATCCGTTCGTATGTGCTTGATGCGTCGCGGATCAAGGATCTGCGCACTAACATCGAACGCAGCGATTGCGACAAGGTGCTCGACGGTGATATCGACGAATACCTGGAAGCCAGCCTGAAATCCGGCTTGTAACACCCTCTGTGGGAGCGGGCTTGCCCGCGATCCCCAGGTCGAAGGCCTGGGGGCAACGAACCTGTGATGGAAAATTTAAAGACATGAGCGACCAACAACTCGACCCGCAAGCCCTGCAACAGGAAGAAAACTCCCTGATCGCCCTGCGCAAGGAAAAGCTTGCTGCCGAGCGCGCCAAGGGCAATGCCTTCCCGAATGACTTCCGCCGTGACAACTACTGCGATGCCTTGCAGAAACAGTACGCGGACAAGACCAAGGAAGAACTGGCAGAGGCTGCAATCCCGGTCAAGGTGGCGGGTCGCATCATGCTTAACCGTGGCTCGTTCATGGTGATCCAGGACATGACCGGTCGCATTCAGGTGTACGTCAACCGTAAAACCCTGCCTGAAGAAACCCTGGCCTCGGTGAAAACCTGGGACATGGGCGACATCATTGCTGCCGAAGGCACCCTGGCACGTTCCGGCAAGGGCGACCTGTACGTTGAAATGACCAGCGTGCGCCTGCTGACCAAGTCGCTGCGCCCGCTGCCGGACAAGCACCACGGCCTGACCGACACCGAGCAGCGCTATCGTCAGCGCTACGTTGACCTGATCGTCAACGAAGACGTGCGCCAGACCTTCCGCGTGCGTTCGCAAGTGATTGCGCACATCCGCAGCTTCCTGATGGCGCGTGACTTCCTCGAAGTGGAAACGCCGATGCTGCAAACCATCCCAGGTGGTGCCGCAGCCAAGCCGTTCGAAACCCACCACAACGCGCTGGACCTGGAAATGTTCCTGCGTATCGCGCCGGAGCTGTACCTCAAGCGCCTGGTGGTTGGCGGCTTCGAGAAGGTGTTCGAGATCAACCGCAACTTCCGTAACGAAGGTGTCTCGACCCGGCACAACCCGGAATTCACCATGTTGGAGTTCTACCAGGCTTACGCCGACTACGAAGACAACATGGACCTCACCGAAGAACTGTTCCGCGAACTGGCGCAGCTGGTGCTGGGCAGCACCGACGTGCCTTACGGCGACAAGGTGTTCCACTTCGGCGAACCGTTCGTGCGTCTATCGGTGTTCGACTCGATCCTCAAGTACAACCCTGAGTTGACCGCTGACGACCTGACCGACATCGACAAGGCCCGCGCCATCGCCAAGAAAGCCGGCGCCAAGGTGCTGGGCTTCGAAGGCCTGGGCAAATTGCAGGTGATGATTTTCGAAGAACTGGTGGAGCACAAGCTGGAACAGCCGCACTTCATTACCCAGTACCCGTTCGAAGTGTCGCCGCTGGCGCGTCGCAACGATGACAACCCGAACGTCACCGACCGTTTCGAGCTGTTCATCGGCGGCCGCGAAATCGCCAACGCCTATTCCGAGCTTAACGACGCGGAAGACCAGGCCGAGCGCTTCATGGCCCAGGTGGCCGACAAGGACGCCGGTGACGACGAGGCGATGCACTACGACGCCGACTTCGTTCGTGCCCTGGAATACGGCATGCCGCCAACCGCTGGTGAAGGTATCGGCATCGACCGGTTGGTGATGTTGTTGACCAACTCGCCGTCGATCCGCGATGTGATCTTGTTCCCGCACATGCGGCCACAAGCGTAACCGTAGCGAGATCCGAAGCCGCCTTTTATAAGGCGGCTTTTTTGTGTGGCGAATTCAGCCGTCAACAGAACGGCGCCCTTTAAAGGAAGATCTGTCGTGAACCGCGTAATGGCTCAAGAAGGCGCCGCCGGCATTGCTGCTGCCGTGGCTGAAAGTGTCCAGTACCAGGGCCGCAAGGCCAGCCGCCGAGGCAGCGAGCAACGCCGGCAAGACATTCTCGATGCGGCCATGCGCATCGTCGTGCGTGATGGGGTACGCGGCGTACGCCATCGCGCCGTGGCAGCAGAGGCCGGCGTGCCGTTGTCGGCCACCACCTATTACTTCAAGGACATTGATGACCTGCTCACCGATACCTTCGCCCAATACGTTGAGCGCAGCGCTGCGTTCATGGGCAAGCTGTGGGTGCGCAATGAAGGCTTGCTGCGCGAGATGGTCGCCTATGGCGATGGCAGCCCGCAGTCACGCTCACAGCTTGCTGATGACATTGCGCGGCTGACCGCCGACTACGTGATGCGCCAACTGACCAACCGCCGCGAACACTTGATGGCCGAACAGGCCTTTCGCCAGGAAGCTTTGCTCAACCCGCGCCTGGCTGAGCTGGTGCGCTCGCACCAACAGATTCTGTTGCAGGGCACCGGGCAGTTTTTCCAGGTATTGGGTTCCCGCGAGCCGCAACAGGATGCCAGAGTGTTGACGGCGATAATCGGTCGGATGGAATATCAGGGCCTGCTTGGCGGCCCTGAGCCTCTGACGGGTGAAGAGATGCTTGAGATTCTCAAGCGTTACATGCATTTGGTGTTGGCCTCGGTCTAGACCAGCCCGACAACCCAGCTCCCACACTTGATGGGGTTTCCAATGAAAGCCTGGCGTGTCATTGCAATCGCCATATCGTTCCTGCTGCTCAGCGGTTGCCTGGTCACCTTCAAGGACCCGCTGCCGGCCCCTGAAGCCGCGCCCGACGCCTTGCTCGGCCGCTGGTCGAGTAAAAACGCGTGGGGCGAACCGTTGAATCTGCAGATCACCCGTGTCGATCAGCAGCATTACAAGGCCGTAAGCTACCCTAAAGCCAAACCGGGCCAGCGCGATGAATACCTGTTTACGGTGTCGCGCCATGGCAACCGCTGGTACCTGTCGGCGCCGCTGCCGGCGGCCTTCGGTGGCAATTACTTCCTGGCCGGCTTCGACTTTGAAGGTGAGGGCGATAAAACGCGTGAATGGGTGGTCTACAACCTCGACCTTGAGCAGATCCATCAAGCCATAGGTCAAAATGCCTTGCACGGCAGCACCGTGCAAACCGTCGAGGGTGACGGCGTGCGGGTCGACAGCCCGATGGACCAGGTATTTGCCTACCTGGATGACCCGGCCAATGCCGATGTGTTCGTTGAAGCCGTGCGCTACCGGCGCGCGGGCAAATAACGTTTAAAGAGGAAGCACCGGGTGGACGATTACCAGCAGACGATACGCACCTTGTCCGATCGCATTGTGCTGGCACAAACACCGATTCGCGTCCTTGACGCCGTGAAGTGGGACGAGAGCATTCGCCAGGGCTTTCTCAAGGCCAAGGGCAAGGCCATGCCGGCCGTGGACCGCGATTATTACCTGGGCCGGCCGCTGTCGTTCGACTCCAGTGCGGTGAAGCTGGAGTTCCAGAACATCGAGCGCGACATTACCCGCCGTCTCGGCCAGTTCAGTCCGGTGGGGCAGATCATGCGCCGCATGTGCCGCGAGTACCGCATGGTGGTGCGCATGCTCGAAGCGCGGGGCACCGAGGATTTCGGCCTGATTTCCCAGGAACTCTACGGCGCCGCCTCGGACGCGTTCCACGCGGGTGACCCGACGCTGGCCGACCTGGGCCTGATGATGTCCGACTACCTGAACCAGATCGACGGCCGGGGCGACCTCAAGGACGAAGCCAAGACGCTCACGGCCAAGCATGCGGTGGCCTTGCTGCAAACCCGTTTGAACAAGGTGTTTGGCGAGGCCGAAGAGACCATCCGCGTGTTCGAGTCCGACGGTATCGTCGCCGACGCGGCGGCGGGCGCCGACTACATCAAGATCCGCGCCGACGCGATGTTCAACGAGCGTGATGTGCGCGCGCTCGAGGTTCATGAAGGCCTGGTGCACGTCGGCACCACACTCAATGGCCAGAACCAGCCGATCTGCACGTTCCTGTCCAAAGGGCCGCCCTCGTCCACGGTGACCCAGGAAGGCCTGGCGATTCTGATGGAGATCATCACCTTCGCGTCCTACCCCAGCCGCCTGCGCAAACTGACCAACCGCACCCGCGCCATCCATATGGTCGAGGAGGGCGCCGACTTCCTGCAGGTGTTCGAGTTTTTCCGCGAGCAAGGCTTTGAAATGGCCGAAAGCTACGGCAACGCCAGCCGCGTGTTCCGAGGTTCGACGCCGACGGGCCTGCCGTTTACCAAGGATTTGTCCTATCTCAAGGGCTTTATCATGGTCTACAACTACATCCAGCTGGCCGTGCGCAAAGGCAAACTGGAGCAAGTGCCGCTGTTGTTCTGCGGCAAGACCACCCTGGAAGACATGCGCACCTTGCGCCAACTGGTCGACGAAGGCCTGGTGGTGCCGCCCAAGTACTTGCCCGAGCAGTTTCGCGACATGAACGCACTGGCGGCGTGGATGTGCTTCTCCAACTTCCTCAACCACCTGAGCCTGGACCGGATCGAGGCGGATTACTCGAATATCCTGTAGAGATTTCCCTGACACAACCGAATCAAAAAGGTGGGAGCTGGCTTGCCTGCGATAGCGGTGTATCAGTCACCGTTGTCTTAACTGAAAGACCGCTATCGCAGGCAAGCCAGCTCCCACATTTGATCTCATTTGTTCTTGAGAAAATGAGTACAACCTATCAGCGAGGCTTCAACGGATGAGAATCCTCGGCATTTTTTGCCTGCTACTCACATTAAACGGCTGCAGCTCACTGCTGTTCTACCCCGAACCCGGCCTGCCGTTCACTCCGGAAAAAGCCCACCTGGCCTATCGCGACGTCACCCTCACCACTGCCGATGGTGTAAAGCTGCATGCCTGGTGGCTGCCGGCCAAACCCGGTGTGCCGCTCAAAGGCACGGTGCTGCACCTGCACGGTAACGGCGGCAACCTGGCCTGGCACCTGGGTGGCAGTTGGTGGCTGCCGGAGCAGGGCTACCAAGTGCTGTTGCTGGACTATCGCGGTTATGGCCGGTCTGAAGGCAAGCCGTCCTTGCCGGCGGTGTATCAGGACATCGATGCCGCGTTCGGCTGGATCGATAAGGCCCCTGAAACCCAGGGCCAGCCGCTGATCGTGTTGGGCCAGAGCCTGGGCGGTGCGCTGGCGGTGCATTACCTGGCGGCACACCCGCAGCGTCAAACTCAGCTCAAGGCGCTGGTGCTGGACGGCGTGCCCGCCAGTTATCGTGACGTAGGACAATTCGCCCTCAGCACCTCCTGGTTAACATGGCCGTTTCAGGTGCCGCTGTCGTGGCTGGTGCCCGACGCCGACAGTGCGATCAATGCCATGCCCCAGCTTACCGGTGTGCCCAAGCTGCTGTTCCATAGCCTGGATGACCCGATCGTGCCGGTGGCCAACGGCATTCGCCTGTATCAGGCCGCGCCGCCACCGCGGGTGTTGCAGTTGACCCGTGGCGGCCATGTGCAGACCTTTGCCGACAAAACCTGGCAAACCGTGATGCTGCGCTATCTGGACGACCCGCAGCACTTCAATGGCCTGCGCCGCCTGGGCGAAATTCCGAATTACCCTATTCCTAAAGTTGATTCATCAGAGAGCCCGCAATGAGCGAAGAACGCAACATGATCCCGCTGATCCTCACCGGCATCGGCACCATTATCGGTACCGTCGGTTGCCTGTGGTTCTATGGCTACCTGCACTTCGCCAAGCCGGAAGATGCCTTGTTGCTCAGTGACTTCACCCTGCTCAAGACCGTGCCGGGTGAGGACTACAAGGTCTCGCTGACCCCGGCCGCACAAGTCGCGCAATGCATTGATGGCGTATTGGTGATGTTTGATACCGAGCAGAAGGGTTTGAGCGGCGTGCTGGTGAACAACAAGAAACAAGCCGTGCGCTGCATGGGCCAGGAAACGCCGCAGCTTCAGGAGTGATATTGAAATATCTGGAACCGTATTCCGTAAGACGCCACTTAAGGGCTTGTCAGCGTTGCTGATGGATAACTTATGAATGGCCAGTCAAGGGAGAGTCACGGTGAATATTGGTGCGATAGACAGGATGATGGATATGGCCCGGGCGCAGCAAAGCCTGGATGAGCTCAGCGCGTGGAACGCCGAGCCTTCCCAAAAGGAGCAGGACGAAACCAGGCGGCGCACGGAGTTCGAGCTGGCGGGCGGCGACGACAGCAATCGTCAGATCCAATTCTGAAGCAAAAAAAAACCACCGTTTCCGGTGGTTTTTTTATCCTGCGTCAATCAATCAGTTAGCAACGGACGAGCGTGGCTTGACTGGCTGGTTGTCGTTGGAAATGGTTACTTCAACGCGGCGGTTCATGGCGCGGCCCGAAACGCTGCCGTTGTCGGCAACCGGGTATTCCTTGCCGTAACCCTGGGTCACGATGCGCGAGATATCCACGCCTTGATTAGCCAGTGCACGTTGTACCGAAGCGGCACGACGCTCGGACAGGCTCTGGTTGTACGAGTCGGAACCGGTGCTGTCGGTGTAGCCTTCGACGATCACTTTACGGTCCGGGTTGTCACGCAGGAACTGAGCGAGTTTGGTGATGTTCACCAGGCCGCTGGATTTCAGGTCGGACTTGTTGGTGGCGAACAGTACGTCACCGAAAGTCACCAGGGTGCCGCGATCAGTCTGCTTGGCGTTCAAGCTGTCTTGCAGTTGCTTGATCTGTGCATCACGGGCTTGCAGCAGCGCCTTGGCACGTTCATCACCGGCGTTTTTCAGCTTGGCTTCGGACTCACGCAGCGAAATGGTGTCTTTGGCCACTTCAACGCGCTGGTTGGTCAGGTAGGCCAGTTGGTCGACCTTCTTCTCGTCTTCCTTGTCGCGGTAGGCCTTGTCAGCCTTGTCCAGCCAATCCTGCGCGTCCTTGGTTTCCAGCGCCGCTACCTTGGTGGCTTGCGGGTTGGATTGCAGGGCCGAGAAGTTGGTCCGCGCGTTTTCCAGGTTCTGGTTCGGCGGGGTGGAGCAGGCCGCCAGAGCAACGCTCATTGCCAGCAGGGCAGGGATCATCAATTGTTTACGCATAGTCGTGTCGTCCTTTCAATTCGATATCGGGTGCAATGCAATCAGTGGCGGCGGCTTATTGCTGTTTGATCACAGCCGGGCGCATGCCTTCCTGACGCAGTTCCTGCACAGCTTTCTGGGAATCCTTCACAGCCTGGTCAGCCTTGGCAGCCTGGGCTTTGCGCTCTGCGACACGGGCATCCCACTCGGCTTGTTCAGCCAGTTGACGCGCTTTGTCGTAGTTCTTGTCGTGCATGGCCAGTTCAGCAGCTTTTAGCTTGTCCTGAGCCGACTTCATTTCTACCGCTGCGTACTCGGTGCCGCCGGCGCTGACTGCGCTGTTTACGGCGGACTGGGTCACGGCGTATTGCTCGGTCGGCGGGTTACCGGCGCAGCCCGCCAGAACGAAGCTGGTGCCGATTGCCAGCGCGGCCAATTTCAGCCCGCGCAGATGGTTAAACGAGGATTTGGCAGTGCTGGTCTTCATCGTCTTCAACTCCATTGGATAACTCCTGAAAAAATCAAAATCCACTTCATTGGTTGGCGGTTGCAGGCCCGGCGGTAAAGCACCAAATGCCCTTTTCAAACGGCCGTTCCAAGTGATGGCTTACTGGTTGTGACCGGAGCCTTTTTTCAAAAGTTCAGCGGAGATGGCGATTTGCCTAAAAAAATATCTGACTGTTTGGTCAGTGTTTAAAAGTTTGAACTTTTACGTTGCGCAGCGGTACGCCGAGCCTCTGTGAGGCCCGGAATACCGGGGTTAAACGGGGTTTATCGACTGTTTATCAGTGTTGCTGTTCGTCGGCGGCGGCAGACAAATCATGCAGATAGCGGCGTGACAAGGTCAGAAAGCGCGGTGTAGGGCCGACGTCTTCATACAATGGGTCACCCTCTTCATCGGTGGCGATCACATGCTGGCCCTTGATGTAGGGGAAGCTCGCTTCCAGCTCTTCAAGGGCCGCGCCGATCAGCTCGCCGAGCAATTCTTCGGTGCTGCGCTTGGGGTACATCTCGGCGATAGCGGCCAGGCGCGCAGCCGACTCGACGTCCAAGTGGATCGCGTACTCGGTTTTGGTCAGGCGACCCTTGGCGTTCTCTTCCCAATGCTGGGCCAGTTCTCGAATTTTCATGGCAACCTCAATAAGCCCGCGATGGCAGGCGGTGATGGGTGTCCAGCCGCCTGCGCGGGTAACGCGACGACTCACTGTTGAGACTAGCTGCAAGTCGCAAGGTTTAAAGTGTCTTGTCAGAAACTGACGCGGGCGGCACTCTGGAAGGCCTGCGCGTCCCGGATTTCTGGCTGGAGATTGGTTGATGAGTGATATCGATGCACGCTTGCGTGAGGATGTTCACCTGCTGGGTGAATTGTTGGGCAACACCATTCGAGAGCAGTACGGCGATGCTTTTCTCGACAAGATCGAGCAGATTCGTAAAGGCGCCAAGGCTGACAGACGCGGTGCCGGCGATGAGTTGAGCACCCGCCTCAATCAGTTGCAGGAAGACGAACTGCTGCCCGTGGCACGCGCGTTCAACCAGTTCCTCAACCTGGCCAACATCGCCGAGCAATACCAACTGATCCATCGGCGCGATGAATCGCAGCCGGCGCCCTTCGAGTCCCGCGTGTTACCGGAGTTGCTGGCCCGCCTTCAAGGCGAAGGGCACAGCAATGAGTCCCTGGCCCGCCAGCTGGCACGCCTGGAGATCGAGCTGGTACTCACCGCCCACCCGACCGAAGTGGCGCGTCGCACCCTGATCCAGAAATACGATGCGATTGCCGCACAACTGGCGTTGCAGGATCACCGCGACCTCACCGGCGCCGAGCGCGAGCAGATCCGCCAGCGCTTGCAGCGGCTGATCGCTGAAGCCTGGCACACCGAAGAGATCCGCCGCATCCGGCCCACGCCAGTGGACGAAGCCAAGTGGGGCTTTGCGGTGATTGAGCATTCGCTGTGGCACGCCATTCCCAATTATTTGCGCAAGGCCGACCAAGCCTTGCACGCCGCCACCGGCCTGCGCCTGCCACTTGAGGCGGCGCCGATTCGCTTTGCCTCGTGGATGGGCGGCGACCGTGACGGCAACCCGAATGTCACCGCGCCGGTCACCCGCGAAGTGTTGCTGCTGGCGCGCTGGATGGCGGCGGACTTGTATTTGCGCGATGTCGATCACTTGGCGTCCGAGCTGTCGATGCAGCAGGCCAGCCCTGCGTTGCAAGCCAAGGTCGGGGACAGCGTCGAACCTTACCGTGCCGTGCTCAAGCAACTGCGCGAACGCCTGCGCGCCACGCGCCAATGGGCGCATACCGCGCTCACGGCCAGCACGCCGGCGCCGGCCGAGGTGCTGCAAAACAACCGCGACCTGCTTGACCCGCTGGAGCTGTGCTATCAGTCGCTGCATGAGTGCGGCATGGGCGTGATCGCCGATGGCCCGTTGCTCGATTGCCTGCGCCGCGCCGTGACCTTCGGCTTGTTCCTGGTGCGCCTGGACGTGCGTCAGGATTCCAGCCGGCACTCGGCGGCCATGACCGAAATCACCGATTACCTGGGCCTGGGCCGATATGAAGACTGGGACGAAGAAGCGCGCATCAGCTTCCTGAGCAAAGAACTGACCAATCGCCGGCCGCTGCTGCCAGGTTATTTCAAGCCGTCGGCAGACACCGCCGAAGTGTTGAACACCTGCAAGGAAATCGCCGCCGCACCGGCTGCATCGCTCGGCTCTTATGTGATCTCCATGGCGGGTGCCGCGTCGGACGTGCTGGCCGTGCAACTGCTGCTTAAAGAGTCGGGCGTGCAACGGCCGATGCGCGTGGTGCCACTGTTTGAAACCCTGGCCGACCTGGATAACGCCGGGCCGGTGATGGAGCGCCTGCTGCAATTGCCGGGTTATCGCGCGCGTTTGCAAGGCCCGCAGGAAGTGATGATCGGCTATTCGGACTCGGCCAAGGACGCCGGCACCACCGCCGCCGCCTGGGCACAGTACCGGGCCCAGGAACGCCTGGTGGATATCTGCCGCGAGCAACAAGTGGAGCTGCTGTTGTTTCACGGTCGTGGCGGCACTGTTGGCCGTGGTGGCGGCCCGGCGCATGCGGCGATCCTGTCGCAGCCGCCAGGCTCGGTGGCGGGGCGTTTCCGTACGACCGAACAAGGCGAGATGATTCGCTTCAAGTTCGGCCTGCCGGACATTGCCGAGCAGAACCTCAACCTTTATCTGGCTGCCGTGCTGGAAGCCACGCTGCTGCCACCGCCGCCGCCCGAGCCGGCCTGGCGGCATTTAATGGATGAATTGGCAGCAGACGGTGTCAGTGCTTACCGCGCCGTGGTGCGGGAAAATCCGCAGTTCGTCGAATACTTCCGTCAGTCCACGCCCGAGCAGGAGTTGGGCCGCTTGCCATTGGGCAGTCGCCCGGCCAAGCGTCGTGCGGGCGGTATCGAGAGCCTGCGCGCGATTCCATGGATCTTCGGCTGGACCCAAACCCGCCTGATGCTGCCCGCCTGGCTAGGCTGGGAAGCGGCATTAAGCAAGGCGCTGGAGCGTGGCGAAGGCGAGTTGCTGGGGCAGATGCGCGAGCAATGGCCATTCTTCCGCACCCGTATCGATATGCTGGAGATGGTGCTGGCCAAGGCCGATGCCGACATCGCGCGGCTGTATGACGAGCGTTTGGTGCAGCCGGACCTGCTGCCATTGGGTGCGCACTTACGCGACCTATTGTCGCAGGCATGCAGCGTGGTGCTTGGCCTGACCGGCCAGTCGCAACTGCTGGCCCATAGCCCCGACACGCTTGAGTTCATTCGCCTGCGCAACACTTATCTCGACCCGCTGCACCTGTTGCAGGCCGAATTACTCGCGCGCTCGCGCCAGCAAGAGGCGGCGCAGGACAGCCCTCTGGAACAGGCGCTGCTGGTGTCTGTGGCCGGTATTGCCGCCGGTTTGCGCAACACTGGCTGAGGTTTTCTGCGTGTTCTCAAAGGCTTGCGGATAAACAACGGCGGCCGCCCGGAAACGGGCGGTCGGCGTTTATGGGGCGGGGTTGCACTCAGGCACACCCTACCTATGACTGCATGCCGGGCGCGGTTCTTGCGACTTTTGGCGGCTTGTATGGATAGAGCCCGCTGTGTATCTTGATCAGCCTTTGGCCGTTTGATCGGCCAGGACCCACATTTTTACGAGATTGGCCCCACGCGGCGAATCCGAGCGTCATCTCTATAAAAAATTGAGGAGCACATCGATGCGCGTCATTCTGCTGGGAGCTCCCGGGGCCGGTAAAGGTACTCAGGCAAAGTTCATCACTGAAAAATTCGGCATTCCACAAATCTCCACCGGTGACATGCTGCGTGCTGCCGTCAAGGCCGGCACCGAGCTGGGCCTGATCGCCAAGAGCGTGATGGACAGCGGCGGCCTGGTTTCCGATGACCTGATCATCAACCTGGTCAAGGAACGCATCAGCCAGGAAGACTGCAAGAACGGTTTCCTGTTCGACGGTTTCCCACGCACCATTCCCCAGGCAGAAGCCTTGGTGAAAGCCGGCGTTGAGTTGGACGCTGTGGTTGAAATCGCAGTTGAAGACGAAGAAATCGTTCAGCGTATTGCGGGCCGTCGCGTTCACGAAGGCTCGGGCCGCGTGTACCACATCGTCTACAACCCGCCAAAGGTTGAAGGCAAAGACGACGTGACCGGGGAAGACCTGGTGCAGCGTAAGGACGACACCGAAGAAACCGTGCGTCATCGCCTGTCGGTCTATCACTCACAGACCAAGCCGCTGGTGGATTTCTACCAGAAGCTTTCGACTGCCCAAGGCAAGCCGAAGTACAGCCACATCCCTGGCGTGGGTTCGGTAGAAGCCATCACCGCCAAGGTGTTGCAAGCACTGAGCTGATCCTTCGATCGGCTTTGCGTACAACGGCCCGCTTGCGGGCCGTTGTTGTTTATACTGGCGCACTTTTTTTCGACTTGGACACCTACACCGATGAGCACCCTGCTGGCCCTGGACACCGCGACTGAAGCTTGCTCCGTCGCCTTGCTGCACGATGGCAAGGTCACGAGCCACTACGAGGTGATCCCGCGTCTGCATGCGCAGAAGCTGTTGCCGATGATCAAGCAACTGCTGGAAGAGGCGGGCACCACGCTGTCAGCCGTGGATGCGATTGCTTTTGGCCGTGGCCCAGGCGCCTTTACGGGTGTGCGTATCGCCATCGGTGTAGTGCAGGGCCTGGCCTTTGCGCTGGAGCGCCCGGTACTGCCGGTGTCCAACCTTGCGGTATTGGCCCAGCGTGCATTGCGTGAACACGGCGCGACGCAGGTGGCGGCGGCGATTGATGCGCGCATGGATGAAGTGTATTGGGGCTGCTACCGCGAAACTGCTGGCGAAATGCGTCTGGTGGGCGTGGAAGCCGTACAGGCTCCGGAATCATCGGTGTTGCCTGCTGATGCCAGCGGCGACTGGTTCGGCGCTGGCACTGGTTGGGGTTACGGTGAGCGCATCGACGTAAAGCTGGCTGGCGAAGATGCAACAATGTTGCCCCACGCCGAAGACTTGCTGACCCTGGCGCGCTTTGCTTTCGAGCGCGGCGAAGCGATTCCGGCCGACCAGGCTGCACCGGTTTACCTGCGCGATAAAGTTGCGCAAACCAAGGCTGAACGCGGCCTTTAATTGTGGCGAGGGAGCTTGCTCCCGTTGGGCCGCGAAGCGGCCCCGCTGTTAATGGATCGGGACTGCTGCGCAGTCCAACGCGAGCAAACTCCCTCGCCACAGTAAGTGCGACACACCAGCAAATCCGCCAATCGTCAGAATTTGCCCCGGTTTGTAAACCTTTTACAAATTATGTGTTCTAGTTATCACCAGAGCATTTGCGCACCACGGAAAGTGCCGCTAAATTGCCATCATTGATACCGAGTCTGCATGTATGCGTATAGACGGTTTTTCCTCACAGCCCTACCCACTCAAGCGTAAGCCGCGCAAGGCGAACGTCACGGTAGACGAGTCCGTCGAAGATTCGCCGGACTTCATCGAGGTTCAGTCCGAGTCGCAGCCCAGTGCCCAGGGTTCTGGCGCTGCACGCATCAGTGGCCTACCTGCCCGTCAGCAAGACATGGTCTTCCCCCGTTCCATGAGCAAAAGCGTCGCCACCGCGCTGGCCAGCTACCTGACCACCGCCGGCTTTGTCGAATGGGATATGGAAGTGCTGGGTCTCGACATCCACATCTGATGCGCCTGCCTTACTACATCGGCTGCCCGTCCTGGAGTGAAAACGCCTGGCGCGAGTACCTGTACCCAGCCGATGCCCGTTCCGGCGACTACCTCGCTTTGTATTCCCAAGTCTTCAACGCCGTTGAGGGCAACACCACGTTTTATGCCCGCCCCTCGGCCGCCACGGTGCAGCGCTGGGCTGAAATCATGCCTGAGGATTTTCGCTTCACCGCCAAATTCCCGGGAGACATCAGCCACGGCGGCGACCTGCGCGAGCAATTGCCGGCAGCAGAAAGCTTTGTCGGCTTGATGAGCCCCTTGGGTGAACGGGTTTCGCCACTGTGGCTGCAATTGTCAGCGAGCTTTTCGCCGCAACGCCTGGGCGAGCTGGCGGGTTTTATTGACGGCCTGGAGCGCCCGCTGGCCGTGGAAGTGCGCCACCCGGAGTTCTTCGCCAAGGGTGATGCCGAGCGCAGGCTCAACCGGCTGTTGCGCGACCGTGGCGTCGAGCGTATTTGCCTCGATCCGCGTGCGCTGTTCAGTTGCACTTCCACCTCTGCGGCCGTGCTGCACGCCCAGTCGAAAAAGCCCAAGGTGCCAACACGCCCGGCGGCGTTGACGCAGTTTCCCCAGGTGCGCTTCATCGGTCATCCGGAACTGGAGGCCAACGACCCATTCCTGATCCCATGGGTGGAAAAAATTGCTGGCTGGATCGAAGAGGGGCGCACGCCTTATGTGTTCCTGCACACCTCGGATAACCGCCTCGCCGCGCAACTGGCACTGCGTTTTCACCAACAGTTGATGCTGCGCTTGCCGGGTTTGCCAGCGCTGCCGACCTTGCATCGGGAACCCGCAGTGGAGCAACTGGGGTTACTCTAGGGCTCCTTTTTCCGACAGGAGTCAGCCATGGATGCCCAAACCCTTCGCGCCGAAACCTTCAAGGCCTTGCATGAGCGTGATCGCGCGTTCGTGATGCCCAACCCGTGGGACGCCGGCTCCGCCATCATGCTCGCCAGCCTGGGTTTCGAAGCGTTGGCCACCACCAGTGCGGGCTATGCGTTCAGCCTCGGGCGCCCGGACGCGGAAGGCGCATTATCCCTTGAAGACACCTTGGCCAATGCTTCGGCGATTGTGCAGGCCACTGCGCTGCCGGTTGCGGCTGATCTGGAAAACGGCTTCAGCGACACCCCCGAAGGCTGCGCCCAGACCATCCTGCGCGCCGCAGCCTGCGGCATTGTGGGTGGCTCTATCGAAGACGCCACGGGCATCGCGGTCGACCCGATCTATCCGTTTGACCTGTCGGTGGAGCGCGTGGAAGCCGCCGTCGCCGCTGCCCGCAGCTTGCCATTTGCCTTCACGCTCACCGCCCGTGCAGAAAACCTTCTGCATGGCCGCCTGGATTTGCCTGACACCATCCGCCGCCTGCAAGCCTACGCCGAAGCCGGTGCAGACGTGCTCTACGCCCCCGCCTTGCGCAGTGCCGAAGAAGTGCTCGCGGTGGTCAAGGCGGTGGCGCCCAAGCCGGTGAATGTGCTGATGTCCGGCGGCTTGAACCTGAGTGTGGCGCAGTTGAGCGAGATGGGCGTGCGCCGTATCAGCGTCGGCTCGGCCATGGCGCTGGCGGCGTATGGCGAGTTCTATCGGGCGGCGCAGGAGGTGTATGAACTGGGCACCTTTACCTTCACTGAACGCAAGATGCCGTTCAGCCAGGCCAACGGTTTTTTCAAAGATTGAATCAGGCCGCCAGGCGCAGGTTGTTGAGGATCAGCGGACGCGCCCAGTGATAATCGAAGTCCAGCGCCTTTTGTTGCGCCACCAGCTCCTCGGCCGGGTAAGGCGTGGCGGGCGGTGGCAGCAGGTCCAGTTCGAATTCGGCAATCGGCAGGTGCAACGGCTGGGGCTGCGGCGCAGGGCCAGGCTCAGGCGGCGGGTGGCCGGCATTGAGCACAATCGGGCGGACCCAGCCGCTTTCGAAGTTTTGCTGACGCTGCTGGGCGATGATTTCTTCTGCCGGGAACGGCGTGGCAGGTGGCGGCAGCAGCTCGGTGTCAAATTCGGCGATGGGCAGGAACAGCGGTTCCGGCGGGGCGATCTCGGTGTCGTGCACGTCGCACTCACGCTGGGTGAGGATCTGCGACAACAGGTCGGCGCCTTCGCTGGGTTCTACCGCCGGGTCTCTCGGCGCCGAGGCTTTGGCCGCCAGCGCGCCCGGCGTATCGCCAAGTTGCTCGGCCAACGCCCGGGCGAAGAAGTCCTGCCACACATGGCTCACCCCGGCCAGCGCTTGAGTGTTGCGCAGGCCGTAGTGGTTGTGGGTCGGCAGTACACCGATGGTTAGGGGAAGAATGTCTGACATTTTTCTCGGTCGACGCTCAGCTCTGGCAAAATACCTGACTGTTGTTTTTATCGGCCGTCGTTTGCCGATCCTTAATATTTTTGAGCGTAGCGATTGATGAGCGAACAACCAGCGGCCAGCCGCATTCGGGTCGAGGCTTTGGCCGACGGTTTCAAGGCCCGCGCCGAGCACTGGGCCGCGCAGCTTGGCCTGCCTTTGCAACTGGATGAGGCGGACTTTTCCCTGCAAGTCGGGGAACACGGCCTGCAATTGCAACAGCTCGGGCCTGACGCGCCGGGGCCGGTACGCGTGGATTTTGTCGAAGGCGGCGCGGCGCATCGGCGTCTCTATGGGGGCGGCAGCGGGCAGATGATCGCCAAGGCGGTCGGCGTGGCCCAAGGCGTGCGCCCACGGGTACTCGACGCCACGGCAGGCCTGGGCAAGGACGCGTTCGTACTCGCCAGCCTTGGCTGCGAGATGAGCCTGATCGAGCGCCAGCCGTTGATCGGCGCCTTGCTCGAAGACGGCCTGGCCCGCGGCGCGGATGACTTTGAAGTGGCGCCGATTGTGGCGCGCATGCAGTTGCTCAAGGGCAACTCGATCGAGGTGATGCGCAACTGGCAGGGTGAGCCGCCGCAGGTGATCTACCTGGACCCGATGTTCCCGCACCGTGAGAAAACGGCGCTGGTGAAGAAGGAGATGCGCCTGTTCCGCCCATTGGTGGGCGATGATCCGGATGCTCCAGCCTTACTCGCTGCGGCCTTGGCCCTGGCCAGCCACCGCGTCGTGGTCAAGCGCCCGCGCAAGGCGCCGTGCATTGACGGGCCGAAACCGAGTCATGCGTTGGATGGCAAGTCCAGCCGGTATGACATCTATCCGAAGAAAGCGCTTAAACCTTAAATTTTCACTGGCCTCCAGGGCCTCTTCGCGAGCAAGCCCGCTCCCACCTTGGAATGCATTCCAACTGTGGGAGCGGGCTTGCTCGCGAAAGCGTCCTTCCAAACACTACAAGTCTTCAGGCCGATACGCCCGCATAAACAACCCCACCACCTCCTGCACATGCGCTTCGGCGGCTTCTTCACTCAACTGCCCGCCACACCCATACAACAAGCAGAAATTCGCCGTGCCCTTGAGCAGGCAAAAGAAGTGCTCGGCCGCCGTAAACGGTTTGTCGATGCTCAAGGCGCCACTCTGGTCGATACGGCTGAGCAGGCGCTCCATGCCTTGCAGCATGCGCATCGGCCCGGCCTCAAAGAAGATCTGCGAGAGTTTCACGTCCTGATTGCCGGTGGTCATCATCAGGCGGTGCAGGTTCACCGATTCTTCGCTGTTGATCAGCCGATGAAAGCCGCGCGCGATGTTCAGCAGCACGGTGTGCACCGGCATGCCCTCGGGCAACTCGAAATACATCACCGGCAACTGTTCCTCGCACTTGGCCACGACGGCGGCGGTGAACAAGGTCTCTTTATCGGTGAAGTGGCTGTACACCGTCAGTTTTGACACGCCGGCCTCAAGGGCCACGGCATCCATGCTGGTGCTGGCGTAGCCATTGCTCAAAAACAGGATTTTGGCTGCTTCGAGGATTGCCTGGCGTTTTGCCATGTCCTTGGGACGCCCGGGGCTATTGGTGTTTACAGGATTGTCGGACATTTTCACCTTTAATACTGGACTGGTGAGTTTGGTATTAATAACATACCGGCCAGTATAATTATTCCTAGCTCCATTTGCGAAAGGTCCTTCAGCATGCGCAGTACTTTCCTGCCCCTTGCGTTGCCTGTCAGCCTGATCTTCCTGTTGGCCGCCTGCGGCCATGAAGAAGCGGCCCAAACCACCATTCGCCCGGCCATGGTGGTTCAACCGCAGCCTTCGGCACTGGCGATGGACAGTTTTCCGGGGGAAGTACGCGCCCGTTATGAGCCGGACCTGGCCTTTCGCATCGGTGGCAAAGTCAGTAAGCGCCTGGTGGAGGAGGGCGAGCGGGTCAAGGCCAACCAGCCATTGGCAGAGCTCGACCCCCAGGACGTGCGCCTGCAACTGGAAGCTACCCGCGCCCAGGTTGCCGCCGCCGAAGCCAACCTGAGCCTGGTGCGCGCCGAACGCGACCGCTACAAGACCCTGATGGACCGTCAGATGGTCAGCCGCTCGCAGTATGACAATTCCGAAAACCTCTACCGAACAGGTGTTGCACGCCTTAAGCAGATCAAGGCCGAGTTCGACGTATCGAGCAACCAGGCCGGCTATGCCGTGTTGCGCGCGCCTCAAGATGGCGTGGTCGCCAAGCGCGCGGTGGAAGTCGGCCAAGTGGTGTCCGCTGGCCAGACGGTGTTTACCCTGGCCACCGATGGCGAGCGCGAAGTGTCGATCAGCCTGCCCGAGCAAGGTTTTGGCCGCTTCAAGATCGGCCAGCCGGTGTCGGTGGAATTGTGGAGCCAGCCTGACCAGCGTTTCGCCGGGCGCATTCGTGAACTCTCACCGGCCGCCGACCCCAAAATCCCGCACCTTCGCTGCGCGCGTCGCCTTCACCGGCGGCAAAGTCCGCGCAGAGCTGGGCCAGAGCGCACGCGTCTTTATCCAGGCCGACGGTGTTGTCCCGCTGTCCGTGCCGCTGTCGGCCCTGAGTGCGGAGAACGGTGCGTCCTACGTCTGGCGGGTACAGCCGGACAACACCCTCAAACGAGCCCCGGTGCGCATCGGCGCTTTCGGTGAAAAAACCGTGCCGGTGCTCGAAGGCTTGGCCCCCACCGATTGGGTGATCGCGGCGGGCGTGCATGTGCTGCATGAGGGCCAGCAAGTGCGCCCAGTGGATCGCGCCAACCGCGTTGTGAATCTGGCGGCCAAGGAGTAGTCCCCGATGGGTTTCAATCTTTCCGAATGGGCGTTGCGTAATCGCCAGATCGTACTGTTCCTGATGATCCTGCTGGCCGTGGTCGGCACCTTGTCCTACACCAAGCTGGGGCAAAGTGAAGACCCGCCGTTTACCTTCAAGGCCATGGTCATCAAGACCAACTGGCCGGGCGCCACGGCCCAGGAAGTCTCGCGGCAGGTCACCGAACGCATCGAGAAAAAGCTGATGGAAACGGGCGAGTACGAGCGCATTGTCTCGTTCTCGCGGCCCGGTGAATCCCAGGTTACCTTCATAGCCCGCGATTCGATGCACTCGGCGCAAATCCCGGAGCTGTGGTACCAGGTGCGCAAGAAGATCAGCGATATTCGCCAGACCTTGCCGCCGGATATCCAGGGGCCGTTTTTCAACGATGAATTCGGCACCACTTTCGGCAATATCTACGCCCTGACCGGTGACGGTTTCGACTACGCGGTGCTCAAGGATTACGCTGACCGTATCCAGATTCAGCTGCAACGCGTGCCGGACGTGGGCAAGGTCGAGTTGCTGGGCCTGCAGGACGAGAAGATCTGGATCGAGCTGTCCAACCTCAAGCTCGCCACCCTCGGCCTGCCATTGGCTGCGGTGCAGCAGGCACTGCAAGAACAGAACGCTGTCTCCACCGCCGGTTTCTTTGAAACCCCGACGGAACGCGTGCAACTGCGCGTCTCGGGTAACTTCAAAACGGTCGATGAGATCCGTAACTTCCCGATCCGCGTCGGTGACCGCACCTTGCGCATCGGTGACGTGGCGCAAATCCACCGCGGCTTCAACGACCCACCGGCGCCGCGCATGCGCTACATGGGCGCGGACGCCATCGGCCTGGCCGTGGCGATGCGTGACGGCGGCGACATTCTCGTATTGGGTAAAGCCCTTGAAGGCGAATTTGCCCGCCTGCAGAAGAACCTTCCGGCGGGCATGGAGCTGCGCAAGGTCTCGGACCAGCCGGCGGCGGTGAAAACCAGTGTCGGCGAATTCGTTCAGGTACTGGCTGAAGCCTTGGCCATCGTGCTGCTGGTGAGCTTCTTCTCCCTCGGCGTACGCACCGGCATGGTGGTGGCCCTGGCGATTCCGCTGGTGCTGGCGATGACCTTTGCGACCATGTATTACCTGGGCATCGGCCTGCACAAAATCTCCCTCGGTGCCTTGGTGTTGGCCCTGGGCTTGCTGGTGGACGATGCAATCATCGCCGTGGAAATGATGGCGATCAAAATGGAGCAAGGCTACGACCGGCTCAAGGCCGCGAGTTTTGCCTGGACCAGCACCGCGTTCCCGATGCTCACCGGCACATTGATCACCGCCGCAGGTTTCCTGCCGATTGCCACTGCGCAATCGAGCACCGGCGAATACACCCGTTCGATCTTCCAGGTGGTGACCATTGCCCTGCTGGCCTCGTGGGTCGCGGCCGTGGTGTTTGTGCCGTACCTGGGGGAAAAACTCCTGCCGGACCTGGCGAAGATTCATGCGGCCAAACACGGCACGGATGGGCCGGATCCCTACGGCACGCCTTTCTATCAGCGTGTAAGACGCTTGGTCGAATGGTGTGTGCGTCGGCGCAAAACCGTGATCGTATTGACCTTGTTGTTGTTTATCGGCTCGGTGGCGCTGTTCCGTTTTGTGCCACAGCAGTTCTTCCCGGCCTCCGGTCGCCTGGAGCTGATGGTCGACCTGAAACTGGCTGAAGGTGCCTCGCTGAGCAACACCGCCGACCAGGTCAAGCGCCTGGAAGCCTTGCTCAAGGAACATGCCGGCATCGACAACTATGTGGCCTATGTGGGCACCGGTTCGCCGCGTTTCTACCTGCCGCTGGACCAGCAACTGCCGGCTGCCAGTTTTGCGCAGTTTGTGGTGCTGGCCAATACCATTGAAGAACGCGAAAGCCTGCGCACCTGGCTGATCGAGACCCTTAACGAGCAATTCCCCGACCTGCGTTCACGCGTCACGCGCCTGGAAAACGGCCCGCCCGTGGGCTACCCGGTGCAGTTTCGCGTGACCGGCGAGCACATCGAAGAAGTCCGTGCCCTGGCGCGCAAGGTCGCGGCCAAGGTTCGCGAAAATACCCACGTGGTCAACGTGCACCTGGACTGGGAGGAACCGAGCAAGATCGTCTACCTGAATATCGACCAGGACCGTGCCCGTGCGCTGGGCGTCAGCACTGCCAACCTGTCGAAGTTCCTGCAAAGCTCCTTGACCGGCTCCACCGTCAGCCAGTACCGCGAGGACAACGAGTTGATCGAGATCCTGCTGCGCGGCACCGTGCATGAGCGTACCGAACTGTCGCTGCTGCCGAGCCTGGCGGTGCCGACCGACAACGGCAAAAGCGTAGCGTTGTCGCAGATTGCGACCCTTGAGTATGGCTTTGAAGAAGGCATCATCTGGCACCGCAATCGCCTGCCCACGGTGACCGTGCGTGCCGACATCTACGGCAAGGAACAGCCGGCGACCTTGGTCCAGCAGATCCTGCCGACCCTGGAAGGTGTGCGCGCCGAACTGCCGGATGGTTACCTGCTCGAAGTGGGCGGCACCGTCGAGGATTCGGCCCGTGGCCAGAACTCGGTCAAGGCCGGCGTGCCGCTGTTTATCGTGGTGGTGCTGACCTTGCTGATGCTGCAACTGCGCAGTTTCTCACGCACCGCGATGGTGTTTCTGACGGCGCCGCTGGGCTTGATCGGTGTGACCTTGTTCCTGCTGGTGTTTCGCCAGCCCTTCGGCTTTGTCGCCATGCTCGGCACCATCGCGCTGTCGGGCATGATCATGCGTAACTCGGTGATCCTGGTGGACCAGATCGAACAAGACATCAAAGCCGGGCTCACGCCCTGGCAAGCGATCATCGAAGCCACCGTCCGACGCTTCCGCCCGATTGTACTGACGGCGCTTGCGGCGGTATTGGCAATGATTCCACTGTCGCGCAGCGTGTTCTTCGGGCCGATGGCGGTGGCAATCATGGGCGGTTTGATTGTGGCGACGGCGTTGACGTTATTGTTCTTGCCGGCCCTGTATGCGGCCTGGTTTCGCATTAAGAAGGAGGCGCACTAGTTCATGACGGGAGACGAAGGCGTGTAGTTAGTGTTGGCGGGTGTGGGAAAAGCCTGAAATCCGATAACTGCTGTTTAAGCCTGAATGTCTCCCACTTGTTTGATTAGAGTGGGGGCAGTTTTTTCTCAACGGTTTTTATAATGGAGGTGTTGGTGTCGGCTAACGGCGTTATTTTTTGTAATGTCTGGTCAAGGTGGCTGACGGAGTGTGTGTACAGATGGCAGACGAAACTGTCTTCGCCGGTAATCTTGTAACAAACAATACACTCAGGCATTTCTGACAGTAACTGCTCCACGGTTTGAAAATTCCCCGTCAGCGGTTTTACCCGCACCAGAGCTTGAAGCGCAAACCCGAGAGCGTGTGCGTCCAACTCTACGCTGAACCCGCTTATAACCCCTGCCACCTCCAGGCGTTTGAGACGCTCGCTGCAACCTGGGGCAGATAACCCCACCTGCCGGCCAAGTGCGCGGATAGACGCCCGCGCATTCTGATGCAGGGCGATCAGCAGCGCGCGATCAATTGCATCGAGTGTCTGATCGTTTTTTGTAAGCCTTTTCATTAGATGGACCTTACGAACATTGATGAAATAGCGTGAAAATCTTACATACCACAGATCCCTGAAAAAAGAATGGATTTTTAAAAGGTTTCCATCTATTTTTTTATTCTTGAATGTGCGAATTACAGCTGCGTTCAAAAGTTACCGCCGGCTAAACGATGCGGCGGTGTTTGAGTGAGTGTTTTTAACTTGCTATAAATTTTATTGAATGGGTGTATGAAAGTGCAAAGCGGTCCAGTGCGTGGTGGTTGTGAGGGGTGCTAACGTTGAGTTCCAACTACAAGGCGGTGCGGTTTCATTAAGTTTTGAATAAAGCTACCGAGGCGCTTCACATGTTTGATGTCACGCTAAGTGTTTACCAGGCGATATTCACCTTTACCCTCGCAGCTATCGCCTTACTTGCCAGCCCCGGCCCCGCCACCCTGGCGCTGGCAGCCAGCGGCGCGGCGTATGGCATGCAACGCTCGTTTGAGTTTTTTGTCGGGATCACCCTGGGTTTAGTGATTGCCATGGCGTTGGTTGCCTCGGGTCTGTACGTCGTCTTGCACAGCTTTCCCGGGTTGGCGGTGGCACTGACGGTCATCTCTATTGTTTATATTTTTTGGTTGGCTTACCGCATTGGCACGGCACCGCCCATTCAGGATGAGCAAGCCGTGGTCACGCCGGGCTGGGGTGCCGGTTTTGTGCTGGGGGTTGCGAATATCAAAGCGTATGCCGCGTTTGCAGCGTTACTGGGCAGTTTCACCTTGGGTACGACGCCGGGCTGGGAGCAGGGTACAAAAGCGTTTATTTGTTTATTGGTTTGCGTGGTATTCGATTTTTTGTGGCTTTTTGCAGGCAGCCGGATGCGCAAGTTGTTCATCCATCCCGTTTGGAGTCGACGACTTAACGTAAGCTTCGCGATTTTGATGGTAGCGACTGTCGCCTGGTCATTCACGCTGACGTAGTAGCGCTATCGGTGGGAGGGCCCGTGATCATTCCAACCGAGGAAAACCTTCATGTTTGGGACCGTTTCTGCACTGGTGTTGTTACTGGTCGTGCCTGGGCCGACAAACACGCTGCTGTTACGCGCGGGTGTGTTGTTTGGGTTTGCCGCTTCGTGGCGTATGGCATTGATTGAATGCCTGGCTTATCTGCTGCAAGTCTCTGTCTGGGGCGTGGTGTTGTTTTATCTCTCGGCCTGGTCACCGTGGGCGGTGAAAGCCACTCAAATGGCGGCGGCCTGCTATCTGCTCAAATTGTCATTCACGCTGTGGCAACGCCACACCAGCATCGCCGACTCAAGCCTCGATCGATTTTCCAGCCTGCATTTTTTCTGGCTCACGGTGATGAACCCCAAGGGCCTGCTGATTGTTTCGTTTATCGCGCCGCTCGGCACCTTCACGTCGCTGCCAGGCTATGTCGGGTTCATGACCCTGCTGGCGTTGGTGGTGCTACCGGTAGGCACCGCCTGGATCGTACTGGGCAGCCGTTTTGAAGGGGTTCAGAAAGCCTGGTTGACCCCCTTGAAGATCAACCGCATGGCCTCTGTGGCTATCGGTTGTTTTGCCACAATCATGATGGGGCGATTGGCAGGGGCGGTGATTCACTGATTCACATGCGGATGCAAACCGACGTGTGCGGCTTTGGAACGTTTGTCTTTTTTACTCCACTCAGAATTGCCTGATGGACAGGCACAGGTTTTGATTTTGCCGATTCGGCAGTCCGGCCTTTTTCAATGAGTTTATGGAGTTTTAGATGGCTTTTTTTGATGCTGTATTGGCTTTCAAAGGTGCGTTTCTCGGAGCCCTGCTGGGCAATAACTTACCGCGCCACAATGCCGGAAATGGGTATAGGCCGGGGCATGCAACAAACTATCACCACAATCGTCCTCATACAGTCCGGCCATACGCGGGCTATACCCATCCAACCCAGACCCACCATGACAGGCCGTATCCACAGCAACACACGTTCCACGAGCTGCCTTCATCCTACAGGCCTACCTATCCGCTTTTTACGCTGAATCGTTAATGGGCCTGGCCTGAAACAACTGCGCCAAGGCCCGTGGTAAGCGGCCTTGGCGCAGTAGATCCAGCATGTTTGAGGAGCTTACAGCGCGCCAAACACCTTCTTCGCCAGGCTGGTGGCCGCGGCCGCCGGGTTTTTGCGAATGGTTTCTTCCTGCTGCGCGATCATCTTGAACAAGCCGTCCAGCGCCTGTTCGGTCACGTAGTTTTCAACGTTGGCACTTTTGGCATCCACTGCGCCAAATGCTGCCGCCTTGCCGGCCAGAGCGTTGTACTGCTGAGCAACCCCAACCTTGTCGGTAGCCGCCTTGACGATCGGCAGGAACTTGGCGCGGATCTGTTCGCGGCTGCTTTTATTCAGGTACTGCGTCGCCGAATCCTGCCCGCCGCTGAGAATGCCCTTGGCGTCGGTCACGCTCATGTTTTTAACCGCATTGACCAGGATCGGTTGCGCCTGGGTCACGGCCGTTTCAGCGGCCTTGTTCATGCTGGTTTCCAGTTGCGTGACCTGGTCACCCAGGCCGAACATCTTCAGCTTGTCGGCGACTTTGCCCAGCTTGCCTGGCAAGCCGATCTTCACTTCGGGGTTGTTGCTGAAACCACCGGGCGTTCCCAGTTGCTTCACGGCGATCTGAGCGCCTTGGGTCAGGGCGTCCTTGAGACCGCCGGAGGCGTCGCCCTGGGACAGGCTGCCAAGGTCCAGGGCCATGGCGTTGGCACCGAGCAGCAAGCCGGCACACAGGGCAGTGAGGCGAAGAGAGTGACGGAGCATGAGCGCTTCCTTATGTTCGGGCTTATGGTCTGGAAAAGGTCAGTGTGCGACAGCATCAACGCGCAGGCGCAGAGGTTGTTGGTCCTTGCCATCGAGCTGCACCGCGTGGCGTTCGGTGGTAATAAACAGTAGCTTGCCATCCAGCTCGATGCGAGCGCTCACCGAGTAAGTGTGGCCGGGTTTGACCTGCGCCGGGTCGTAGCTCAGGTGAAACGGCAGCGGCACCTGGCCTTTGACCGGGCCTTTCTGTTCGGCCAGGGTCACCGCCGGCGCGTCCATCAGCGACACGTCCTGCAGGCTGACGCTCAAGGTGGCCGTGGGCGGCAAGGCGATGCGTTGCAGGTAGAACACTTCGCCGTCGAGGCTGGCCTTGGGGGCTGGAGTCATGGATTGGCAGGCTCCGAGCAGGGCGGTAAGGCCCAGGAGGATGATCTTTTTCATGTACAGCTCCTTTTCAACGGCGCCGGAAACAGCCCGGCGCCTCAGTCAATCTAGCGGCTTTCTGCCGGTTCCACAGGCGCTTCAGCGGCGCCGTCGACGCGATGCAAGGCCACCTGGCGAATCGACAGGCGAATCTCGGCAGGCAACACGCGTTTGGCCGCGCCTTCCGCCAGTTCACCCAGCAGGTCGTGGTAACTCAATTTCCCGGCCTCGTCGCGGCGCAGCACATCTTGCTCCAGCAATGTCTGGATAAAATGTCGGAAAAGACTCTTGTCGAAGAACTCCGGCGCGTTCAGGCCATGCAGGATCGACAGGCGCTGGGCCATGATCGTGCACAAGTCTTCCAGCTCTTCGGCGCTGATGCTGTTCTGGCCGCTGTTAAGCAGCAGCGAGATTGCCATGTAGAAGCGTTGCAGGGTCTGGGCGATGCTCTTGGACAACAGCGTCAGCAGCACAAAGTGCCGCGAACTCGGGGCCGGGCGCAGGTATACGTTGTTTTCAAAACGCAGCAGGCCTTGTTCGACAAAGGCTTCCAGCCATTGGTCGACGACCGCGTCCAGCGCCTCCAGCGACCAGCGAATAAACAGCTCCGATTGCAGGTACGGGTAGAGCGCGCGGGTAAAGCGCAGGATCTGTTCGCGGCTCATGCGCGAGCTGCTCTGGAAAAAGCTCGCCAGCAGCGCCGGCAGGGCGAAGATGTGCAGCACGTTGTTGCGGTAATAGGTCATCAGGACGGCGTTCTGCTCATCCAGATACACAATCTTGCCCAGAGCGTCACTCTGCTCCGAGAGCAGGTTCATGTCCTTGACGTGCTTGATCAGCGCCAGACCATCGCCTTCGGGCAAGGTGGTGTGCGGCGAGTAGGGCACGCGGCGTAGCAGTGCCAGGTACAGGTCCAGCTGGCGGGCCATGGCTTGTTCATCCAGGGCCAGGCGTGTGGTGGAAAGCAGGGCCAGGGCCACCAGGTTCACTGGGTTCACGGCTGCGGCTTCGTTGAGGTGGCGTGCCACCTGCTCGCCGAGGCGGTTGGTGGTTTCGTTGAGCCATGCCGGTTTGTAGTTCGGGCCCAGCTCCTGGGCACGCCAGTCCGGCTGCTCGGCGTCGAGGAACTCGGCCAGCTTGATCGGCTCGCCGAAGTTGACCGCGACCTGGCCAAAGCGCTGCTTGAGCGCGCCGACCACTTTGAAAATATCGAAGATCGATTCTTTCTTCTTGCTCGCCCCGCGCAACTCGCCCAGGTAGGTACGGCCTTCGAGCACGCGTTCATAGCCGATATACACCGGCACGAACACGATTGGCATGCGTGAGGAGCGCAAGAAGCTGCGCAGTGTGATCGCCAGCATCCCGGTTTTCGGTTGCAGCATGCGCCCGGTGCGCGAGCGCCCGCCTTCGACGAAGTACTCCACCGGGAAGCCCTTGGTGAACAGGGTGTGCAGGTATTCGTTGAACACCGAGGTGTACAGCGGGTTGCCCTTGAAGGTACGGCGCATGAAAAACGCACCGCCACGGCGCAACAGGCTGCCGATCACCGGCATGTTCAGGTTGATGCCGGCGGCAATGTGCGGCGGGGTCAGGCCGTTTTTGAACAGCAGGTACGAGAGCAGCAGGTAGTCGATATGGCTGCGGTGGCATGGCACGTAGATCACCTCGTAACCCTGGGCAACCTTTTGCACACCTTCGATATTGTTGACCTTGATGCCGTCGTAGATCTTGTTCCAGAACCAGCTCAAGACCACTTCCAGAAAGCGAATGGCGGTGTAGGTGTAGTCCGACGCGATCTCGTTGCCGTAGCGCAGGGCCTGGGCCTTGGCTTTTTCCGGAGTGATTTTTTCGCGTTCGGCCTCATCTGCAATCGCCTGGCGCACCAGCGGCATGTTGACCAGGCCTTTGACCAGGTTACGGCGGTGGGACAGGTCGGGGCCGATGACCGCAGTCTTCAGGTTACGAAAGTGCACACGCAAGATGCGCTGGGCCATGCGCACGGTGCGTTCGTGGCCTTTATTGTGCTCGATCAATTCACGCAGGTTGATAGGCGCGGAGAATTGCACACGGGTCTTGCGACCCAGGATCAGGATGCTCAGCAAACGGCGCAGGCGGCCGGTGACCGCCCAGCTGTCGGCAAACAGCAGTTTCCATGGGCTGGATTCGCTTTCGGGCGACTGCCCCCAGAACACGCTGACCGGAATGATTTGTGCATTCTCTTCGGCGTGCTCGGTCAGGGTGTTGACCAGGCGGGTCAGGGTCGGCGGCGCGCCGCGCTTGTCCTGGCGGCCGAGCCAGTCGGGTTCCGGCGTGAGGTAGAAAAACGCCGCCGGTTCCATCAGCGGGCCCACCGATACCGGCAGTACCGGGCGCGGCAGGCCGGCCTTGGTGCATTCCTTGTCGACCACCGCCAATTCGGTGAGAGAAGGCGATTGCAGGACGTAAAACACCGGCCGGCTGCGGTCCAGGTTAAGGGTTAGGGACGACTGATTGATCGTCTCCGAGCGAACCCAGAGGTACAACAGTCGGCGCAAGGTGCCAAACACCAGACGGCGGAACGGGGAGCGGGTCATAGGCGTGCTGCTTCAAGTGGAAAAAACCGAGCAGGCGCTCGGGCGGGTAGTGTGCCGTATTCGCCGAAAATCGGCAAAAAAGCAGCGATGTAAACTTGAGTTGATCGTTTTTGAGCCTGTCTTATACTCGGCAGTTCAATGCGAGCGACTCAACAATAAAAATGCATGTGGGAGTAAGACAGATGGCAACGCGTGAAACCGGCAATGTGAAGTGGTTCAACGATGCAAAGGGCTATGGCTTTATCCAGCGTGAAGACGGCAAGGATGTGTTTGTGCACTACCGCGCCATTCGCGGTGAGGGCCACCGCTCATTGGCCGAGGGTCAGCAGGTGGAATATGCCGTGGTCACCGGCGAGAAGGGCTTGCAGGCTGAGGATGTGGTGGGCCTGTAACACCCTTGTCCTGCCAACCCAATCAACGGTGGGAGCTGGCTTGCCTGCGATGCAGACACCTCGGTATATCAGTCAGACCGCGGTGATGCTATCGCAGGCAAGCCAGCTCCCACATTGATTGGGTTTTCAGGTTTGGGTTATGCAGTTTTCCAGGTGATCTGCTCTTCACCGTCGGCGCTGATGCGAATCCAGGTATCAGCGCTTTCCTCACCTTCCTCCTCAACCCAGGTACCCGGCGCGCAGCGCACTTCGACGTTCAGCGCGGCAAAGGCGGCGCGGGCGCAGGCGATGTCGTCATCCCACGGCGTCTGGTCGCTTTCCAGGTACAGGCTGTTCCACTTGCCCACAGCTTTTGGCAGCCAGGTGACCGGCACGTTGCCGGCCTTGCACTTGTAGGTCTGGCCTTTCTGGACCCACTCGGTGCACGGGCCGAGGGCAGTGCCCAGCCAGGCGGCGATGGCCTTGTAGTCGACCTCGGCGTCTTTCAGGTAAATCTCGATATCAGGTTGGCGCATGGATGTTCCTCGTTGCGGGATTCGAAAATCCATTCGCGGATACTTAAAAGTCGGTTATTGAAGCACGAAATAATCGTAGCGCATCGATACGGTGACCAGCAGCGGCTCGGCGGCCTCGATCACGTCAGCACGGCGCTCGGCACTCGCACGCCAGCCGTGGGGCGTCATCGCCAGCAGGTTGGCGCGGTCCCGGGGCTCGATCAGGCTCAGGGTGAACTCCAGCGTTTCACTGTGCGCCAGGCTCATGCCTTCGGGCACCAACGCCAGATGCTTGTCGTCGGTGTATTCACGCACTTCGTCGTACAGGCGTTCGCGCAGTTCCATCAGGTGGCCGGCAGTCGGGCCGACCTTCATCAAACCGCCGCCGGGGCTGAGCAGGCGCTTGGCTTCGTCCCAGTCCAGAGGGCTGAACACGCTGGCGAGAAACTGGCAACTGCCCGACGCCAACGGCACGCGGGCCATGCTGGCGATCAACCAGGTCAGCGCCGGGTTGCGTTTGCACGCGCGTTTCACCGCTTCCTTGGAGATATCCAGCGCATAGCCGTCAGCGTGGGGCAGGGCGTCGGCGATTTGCGCGGTGTAGTAACCCTCGCCACATCCGATGTCCACCCAGCGCTGCGGCGCGCGCTCGGCGGCCAGTTCGGCCAGGCGCTTGGCCACTGGCGCATAGTGCCCGGCATTGAGAAAGTCGCGGCGTGCCTCGACCATGGCGAGGTTGTCGCCTGGGTCGCGGCTGTTCTTGTGCTGCACCGGCAACAGGTTCAGGTAACCCTGGCGCGCACGGTCAAAACGGTGCCCGGCCGGGCACGCCACGCCGTTATCCACCGCGTTGAGCGGTGCGCTGCAAAGGGGGCAGGCGAGCATCAGGCGAGCAACTTGATCAGGGTTTGGTAGTAGATTTCGGTCAGCACATCGAGGTCGCTGGCCAGGATGCGTTCGTTAACCTGATGGATCGTCGCGTTGACCGGGCCCAGCTCCACGACCTGAGTACCGAGGGTGGCAATGAAGCGCCCATCGGACGTGCCGCCGCTGGTGGACGCCTTGGTCTCGCGGCCGGTAATCGCCTTGATGCTGGCCGAAACAGCATCCAGCAGCGCGCCCGGCTCGGTGAGGAATGGCAGGCCCGACAAGGCCCATTCAACGTGCCAGTCCAGGCCGTGTTTATCCAGAATCGCTGCCACGCGCTGTTGCAGGCCCTCGACGCTGGATTCGGTGGAGAACCGGAAGTTGAACACTGCCGTCAGGTCGCCCGGAATCACGTTGGTGGCGCCGGTACCGGAATTGAGGTTGGAAATCTGGAAGCTGGTTGGCGGGAAGAAGGTGTTGCCATCGTCCCAGTGCTCGGCCGCCAGCTCCGCCAGCGCCGGTGCGGCCAGGTGGATCGGGTTCTTCGCCAGGTGCGGGTACGCCACGTGGCCCTGTACGCCGCGCACGGTCAGGGTGGCACCGAGGGAGCCGCGACGACCATTTTTGACCACGTCGCCCACCAAGGTGGTGCTCGACGGTTCGCCGACGATGCACCAGTCCAGACGCTCCTTGCGGGCCGCCAAGCGCTCGATGACCGCTTTGGTGCCGTGGTGCGCCGGGCCTTCTTCATCGCTGGTGATCAGAAAAGCCACCGAGCCCTTGTGGTCCGGGTAGTCGGTGACAAAACGCTCCGAGGCCACCAGCATTGCCGCCAGGCTGCCTTTCATGTCCGCCGCGCCACGCCCGCAGAGCATGCCGTGTTCGTCGATCAACGCGTCGAACGGGTCGTTCTGCCACGCCTGCACCGGGCCGGTTGGCACCACGTCAGTGTGACCGGCAAAGCACAGTACCGGGCCTTCGTGTTTGCCATGGGTGGCCCAGAAGTTGTCAACGTCTTCGATACGCATCGGCTCAAGTGCAAAACCGGCGTCGCCCAGGCGCTGCATCATCAGCTTCTGGCAGTCGGCATCGATCGGCGTCACCGAGGGGCGACGGATCAAGTCGATGGCAAGTTGAAGGGTCGGCGAAAGGTCGGCATGGGCCGTCATGGGGAAACTCCGGGAAGCGTGTAATGGGCGCGCAGGACGAATGTGCTGAAACGGCGCAGATCCAATGTGGGAGCGGGCTTGCTCGCGAATGCGGTGCGTCAGCCAATACATCAGGAGCTGACCCTCCGCTTTCGCGAGCAAGCCCGCTCCCACATAAAGCAATCGGCGCCTGGCTGATCCAACAAAACGGCCGTTATCTTATAGCAAAACGGCGGCCAGAGGCCGCCGTTTAGTGCATTGCGCAAGTTTTTACTCAGCGGGTGCCGGCTCAACCTTAGGTGCAGGTTTTGGCAGCGATGACAGGAACGCCATGATCAGCGCCGCCACATACGGCAGCGATTGCACCAGCAGCATCACCACCCAGAAGCGTATGTCATTGCTCGGCAGGCCCTGCACCAGGTAAATCCCCAGTGCGGCGCCCCACAACAGCAACATGATGAACATCTCTTCGCGGGCTTCGGAAATGGCTACCCAGAAGCCGTGGTTATCGGCGTTTTTCGGTGTGCGAAAGAACGGAATACTGGTGGTGAAGAAGCCATACAGCACCGCCTTGGCGATGGTGTGTGACAACGCCAGCCCGGCCAGCGCCGCGCAGAACGCATCTTTCAAGTTCACTCCCACCGCACGGCGGTAGAGGAAGATGATCTTGCCGACCTTGAACACAAACAACGCCAACGGCGGGATCGCGAAAATCAGCAGCGGCGGGTCAACACGGGTCGGCACGATGATCATCGCCGCCGACCACAACAGGGCGCCGACGGTGAAGAAGATGTTCATGCCATCCGCCACCCACGGCAACCAGCCCGCGAGGAAGTGGTAACGCTGGCCACGGGTCAGCTCGGTGCCCTTGCCGCGCAACAGGCTGGCGGTGTGGCGCTTGATGATCTGAATCGCGCCGTAGGCCCAGCGGAAACGCTGCTTCTTGAAGTCGATAAAGGTATCCGGCATCAAGCCCTTGCCGTAACTGTCGTGGTAATACGCCGCCGACAGGCCTTTTTCGAATACCCGCAGGCCAAGTTCGGCGTCTTCACAGATGCACCAGTCGGCCCAGCCGAGTTCCTCGAGCACCGAGCGACGGGTCATGGTCATGGTGCCGTGCTGGATGATCGCGTCGCGGTCGTTGCGGGTGACCATGCCGATATGGAAGAAGCCTTTGTATTCGGCGTAGCAGAGCTTCTTGAAGGTGCTTTCGTTCTGGTCGCGGTAGTCCTGCGGCGACTGCACCACGGCGATTTTCGGGTCGGCGAAGTGCGGCACCATGTGCTTGAGCCAGTTGGGCGACACGCAGTAGTCCGAGTCGATCACCGCGATCACTTCGGCATCCTTGGCGGTGTGCGGAATCAGGTAGTTCAGCGCGCCGCCCTTGAAACCGGCCAGGGGCGAGACGTGGAAGAACTTGAAGCGCGGGCCGAGGGTTTCGCAGTAGTCGCGCACCGGCTCCCACACGGCCGGGTCCTTGGTGTTGTTATCGATGATCAGGACTTCGAAGTCCGGGTAATCGAGGGCGGCCAGGGCGTCGAGGGTCTGTTTGACCATCTCCGGCGGCTCGTTGTAGCACGGCACATGGATCGAGACTTTCGGGCGGTAGTCCGAATCGCCTTCCACCGGCAGGAATTCACGCCGGCGCTTGTGGGTCCACACCGCTTCCGCCAGTTCGTGGGCTTCGGTGAGCAACACGATAAACACGCCCAGCGCACCGAGGGCCAGCAAGATGCCAACCGTCACACTGAACCAGGTGCTGTATTGCTGGCTGTAGTCGTAGCCGATCCACACCAATACCGAACCACAGAGGAAGGCGATAAAGGTCAGGAAGGTACGGCCACGCTGGCGCAGGGCCGAGCCGTCGATCATCAGCAGGGTCAGCGACAGCAGTGCCAGTACCACCGAGCCGATGGCCAGCACGCGCCATTGCGGGATGGCGACGACCGGGCCTTCAAAGTTGAATTTCTGCTGGCGCGCAGCGTTATAAACGCCCCAATAGGCACCCGCCGAACCTTCGTCACTGACTTTCCACGGCTGATCGAATGCCTCGATCACGAAGTAGTTGTAACCCTGGCGGTTGAGCTTGTTGACCAGCGTGCGCAGGTAAATCGCCTGGTCGGCCGGCGAGCTTTCATTGCCACCGCGCATCCGGCCGTTGCTCGGCCAGCCCACTTCCGAGAGCAGCAGCGGTTTTTTCGGGAACAGCTTTTTCAGGTCGCGGGCACGGTCGAGGACGTACTGGCCGGCCTTGTCCATGGGGATGAACTCCCAGAACGGCAGGATATGCGCGGCGATCAGGTCGACGTGCTTGGCCAGTTGTGGGTTCTTTTCCCAGATGTGCCATTGTTCGGAGGTGGTCACCGGCACTTTCACGGCGGCGCGCACCCGGTCCAGCAGCACGATCAGCGCCTCTGGGGTGATTTCCTCACGGAACAACGCCTCGTTACCGACCACCACGCGCACAACGCTGCGCGAGGTGTTGGCGATTTCGATGGCGCGCTGGATTTCACGCTCGTTGCGTTCCAGGTCCGGGCTGATCCAGATCCCCAGGGTCACGCGCAGGCCGAACTCTTCGGCCAGTTTGGGGATATCGCCCAACGTGCCGTCCACCGAGTAAGTACGGATGTTGTCCGTCAACTTGCTCATGATCGCCAGGTCCTGGCGCATCTGGTCGTCAGTGGGGTACTGGTCTTTCTGCGGGAACTGGCCTTGTTGGAACGGCGAGTAGGAGAACCCGGAGATCTGTTCAGGCCAGTTAGGGGTGGTGACCGGGCGGTTGATCAGCGCCCAGAAGCCGGTAAACAGCGCGGCAATTGCCAGCACTACCACCAGGTTGAGTCCAAATTTACGCGATGACATGGCTATTTCGGGTTCCAAAGGGTGTGGAACGAAAAGAGGTGTCGGCCTACGCCGAACGGCGCGCATCCTACACCGGCCTTCAACTGAGCGTACAGCAGACAGAGAAAAGCCGGACGTTAGTCAGCGAAAGACCTTCTAAGTTCTTTACTTGTAGCTGGAAGCTTCGAACTTGTCGCTGCGTAGTCCATAATGCGCGCCGGTTTTTGGGGTAATGGTCATGAGCACAGAAGATCCACGGTTTGCAGGCGTCGCCCGCTTGTATGGCATTGAAGGCATGGAACGCTTGAAAGCGGCCCATGTGGCGATCGTCGGCGTTGGCGGCGTGGGCTCCTGGGCGGCGGAAGCCATGGCCCGTTGCGGCGTGGGCGAGATCTCGCTGTTTGACCTGGACGATGTCTGCGTCAGCAACAGCAACCGTCAGTTGCACGCCCTGGACAGCACCGTGGGCAAGCCCAAGGTCGAAGTGATGGCCGAACGCCTGCGCGCCATCAACCCGGACTGCACGGTGCACGCGGTGGCGGACTTCGTCACGCGCGACACCATGGCCGAGTACATCACGCCGAATATCGATTGCGTGATCGACTGCATCGACGCGGTCAACGCCAAGGCCGCACTGATCGCCTGGTGCAAGCGCCGCAAGATCCAGATCATCACCACCGGCGGCGCCGGCGGGCAGATCGACCCGACGCTGATCCAGGTCTGCGACTTGAACCGCACTTTCAACGACCCACTGGCCTCGAAAGTGCGCTCCACGCTACGCCGCGACTACGGCTTTTCGCGCACCGTGACCCGCCATTACAGCGTGCCGTGTGTGTTCTCTACCGAACAACTGCGCTATCCCAAGCCGGACGGCAGCATTTGTTTGCAGAAGAGTTTCGTCGGTGACGGCGTGAAGCTGGACTGCGCCGGTGGGTTTGGCGCGGTGATGATGGTCACGGCCACGTTCGGCATGGTGGCGGCGACCAAGGCGGTGGACAAGATTGTGGCGGGGGGGCGCAGGCCGTCGGAGCGGGTTAAACCTACCCAGATCTAGCTGTCCTGCACAAATCTAAATGTGGGAGCTGGCTTGCCTGCGATAGCTTCACCGCAGTCTGACTGATAGACCGAGGTGCCTGCATCGCAGGCAAGCCAGCTCCCACACAAGCCCGCACATTTAGTGTTGTGTACGGCTTAATTCGCGCATGCGCTGCAGTACCGCATTCAAGCCGTTACTGCGCGACGGCGACAGCTGCCGGGAAAGCCCCAGTTGAGCAAACCAGTCCGGCAGGTCAACGGCCTGCAACTCACTTGCCGACAACCCATTGACCCGTGCCAGCAGCAACGCCACCAACCCACGAATCATGCGCGCGTCGCTGCTGGCGGAAAATTGCCAATGACCATCGCGCAAACGGCCGACCAGCCACACCAGGCTTTCACAGCCCTGCACGAGGTTGGCCTCGACCTTCTCGTCATCCGCCAGCGCCGGCAGTCGCTCGCCCCATTGCATGAGCATGCGGGCGCGCTGCTCCCAACTGCCTACTGCCTGAAACGACTCAAGTGCACTGACGGCATCCACTGGCAGGCTCATCGCAACATATCCAGCGCCTGATCCAGCGCTTCAAAAAAGCGCTCCAGGTCATCGGAGTCGTTGTACAGCGCCAGGGACACACGGATCGCTCCGGACAAGTGCATGCCTTTGAGCAACGGCATTGCGCAGTGGTGGCCGGCCCGCACGGCAATGCCTTGCTCGGTGAGCAAGTGAGCCAGGTCGGCGTTGTGCACGCCCTCCACCACGAAACTGGCGAGTGCCACCTGTGGGGAGCCGAGTACGCGCACGCCATTGCGCGCTTTCAGCCCGCGCAGCAGGTAGTCATGCAGGGCCGCTTCATGCGCGACCACGGCCAGCGGGTCCAGTGAATTCAGGTAATCCAGCGTGGCGCCCAGGCCGATCACACTCGCAATCGGCGGCGTGCCCGCCTCGAAACCCAGTGGGGCAGGGCGAAAGCTCGCACTTTGATACTCGGCCTGCTGCACCATCTCGCCGCCGAACTGCCAGTGGCGCAGGTGATGCAGCGCTTCATTACGGCCATACAGCACGCCGACGCCGTCCGGGCCGTAGAGCTTATGGCTGGAGAATAGATAGAAGTCGCAACCCAGCGCCTGTACGTCGTGGCGACCATGGACAATGCCTTGGGCACCATCGACCACGGTCAAGGCGCCGTGAGCCTTGGCCATAGCCAGCAAGGCCTCCAGGGGTTGCCAGGTGCCGAGCACGTTGGATAGCTGGCTCACTGCCAGCAAGCGCGTGCGCGGGCCGATCAATTCGGCGGCGGCTTGCAGGTTAATCAGGCCATCATCGCCAAGGGGCAAGACCACCAGCGTGAGCGCGCGACGTTTGGCCAGTTGCTGCCAGGGCAGCAGGTTGGCGTGGTGTTCCAGGGCGCTGATGACAATTTCATCACCCGCATTGAATAAGTGCTCAAGGCCATAGGCCAAGAGGTTCAGCGCAGACGTCGCGCCGTGGGTAAACACGATTTGCCCGCTGTCACCTGCGTTCAACCACTGCGCGACCTTGCTGCGACTGTCTTCAAACGCCTGGGTCGCATGGGCTCCCGGCAAATGCTGGGCTCGGTGCACATTGGCTGCGCCATTGGCGTAGTAATGGCTGATGGCATCCAACAGGGCTTGGGGTTTTTGCGTGGTGGCGGCGTTGTCCAGGTAGGTCTGGTCTTGCCGTTGCAGGGTGGCGATGGCCGGGAAATCGGCGCGCCAGGGGGAGGGCACAAGCATGGTCTTAAGACTCGTATAAGCGAGCCCCAGGTTTGGGGCCCGCTAGTGGCATCGAGTGGCTGCTTAGTTGTGAGCGTGCAGCGCTTCGTTCAGTTCGATCGCCGATTTGTGGGTTTTGCACTCCACGGCACCGGTCTGGGAATTGCGACGGAACAGCAGGTCCGGCTGGCCGGCCAGTTCGCGCGCCTTGACCACTTTGACCAGTTGGTTGTGCTCGTCGAGCAGGGCAACCTTGGTGCCGGCCGTCACGTACAGGCCCGATTCCACGGTATTGCGGTCGCCCAACGGGATACCGATACCGGCGTTGGCACCGATCAGGCAGCCTTCGCCCACCTTGATCACGATGTTGCCGCCACCCGACAGGGTGCCCATGGTGGAGCAACCGCCGCCCAGGTCCGAACCCTTGCCGACGAACACGCCTGCCGATACACGGCCTTCGACCATGCCCGGGCCTTCGGTGCCGCCGTTGAAGTTGACGAAACCTTCGTGCATCACCGTGGTGCCTTCACCCACGTAGGCACCCAGGCGGATGCGCGCGGCATCAGCGATACGCACGCCGGCTGGCACAACGTAGTCAGTCATTTTCGGGAACTTGTCCACCGAGAACACTTCCAGCAGCTCGCCACGCAGGCGTGCTTCCAGTTGGCGTTCGGCCAGTTCGTTGATGTCGATTGCGCCCTGGCTGGTCCACGCCACGTTCGGCAACTGCGGGAACACACCGGCCAGGCTCAGGCCGTGGGGCTTGACCAGGCGGTGGGACAGCAGGTGCAGCTTGAGGTAGGCCTCAGGCGTGGAGGTCAGTGCGGCGTCTTCGGCCAACAGGGTCGCGACCAATGGGGTGTGGCTTTCGGCCAGACGGCTGAGCAGTGCGGCCTGGGCCGTGTCGACACCTTTGAGCGCGTCAGCCAGTTGCAGCGCCTGGCTCACGGTGAAGGTAATAGCCTGGTTGCCTTCGGTGTAACCGAGGATCGGCGCGATGGCGGCAACGATCTCGGTCGACGGGTTGAGCAGCGGTTGTGCGTAAAACACTTCCAGCCAAGCACCTTGGCGGTTCTGAGTGCCGACGCCGAAGCCCAGGCTGAACAGGGAATTGGACATGCTGTTACCTCTACAAAAATGGAAGGCTGGCCTACTTGAGGGCCGCCGAATAACTATCTGGCTTGAAGCCAATCAGGGTTCTGTCACCGAGATCGAGCACCGGGCGCTTGATCATCGAGGGTTGTGCGAGCATCAATTCAATGGCTTTCGACTGATCGAGATCGGCTTTGCGTTCGTCTTCGAGTTTGCGAAAGGTGGTGCCCGCACGGTTCAAAACCACCTGCCAACCGTGCTCATTGCACCATTGGGTCAAGTGTTCGCGGTCGATACCGGCCGTTTTGTAGTCGTGGAACTCATAGCTCACAGCGTGCTCATCGAGCCAGGTGCGCGCCTTTTTCATGGTGTCGCAGGCTTTGATGCCGAAAAGGTGCAAGGTTTTGCTTGAAGCGGTCAAGGAATTGCCCCCTTTGGACGTATGAAAGTTAAAGGTCACGGATTATGCCACGACCAGCGGGTTTGGGTGCCGCTCGTCATACTTGCCGATGATTCAGTGCGACCTATGTGCAAAAGCCGTTGCGCAGCCATGCGGGTAACATAGCCGGTTAATATGGCACTTCAACGGCCAGTTGTTGCCTGATCGGTGTCATAGCAAGTCGATTGTCCGGGAAAACCGCGTTATGCAAACCGCCTACACCGTTCTTATCCTGCTGATGCTGGTCAGCGTTTCGCGCCTTGTCGGGCGCATTATTCCCCTGCCGCTGCCTTTGGTGCAGATTGCCGCCGGGGCCTTGCTGGCCTGGCCGACGCTGGGGCTGCACGTAGCACTGGACCCGGAGCTGTTCCTGTTTCTGTTCCTGCCGCCGTTGCTGTTCTCCGATGGCTGGCGCATGCCCAAGCGCGAATTGTGGCGGCTCAGAGGCCCGATCCTTACGCTGGCGGTGGGGCTGGTGCTATTTACCGTGGTGGGCGCCGGTTACTTCATTCATTGGATATTGCCTACGATCCCATTGCCGGTGGCCTTCGCCCTGGCGGCGGTATTGTCCCCGACTGACGCCGTGGCGGTGTCGGCCATTTCCCAAAATCGCCTGCCAAAACCTTTGATGCATATGCTGCAAGGCGAGGCATTGATGAATGATGCCTCGGGTCTGGTGACTTTCAAGTTCGCCCTGGCTGCCGCGTTGACCGGTGTATTTTCCCTGGCGGATGCCAGCCTCACTTTTGTGCTGGTGGCGGTAGGCGGCCTGGCCGTTGGCGTGGCGCTGAGTTGGCTGGTCGGCCGTTTACGCGCGTGGATGATCGCGCGGGGCTGGGACGACCCGGCCACCCACGTGGTGTTTATGTTGTTGCTGCCGTTCGCAGCCTACGTGCTGGCCGAGCGCCTGGGCGCATCGGGGATTCTGTCGGCGGTGGCGGCGGGCATGATGCAAAGCTGGCTCGACTTGCTGCCACGCCAGACCAGTACGCGTTTGCTCAACCGCAGTGTGTGGTCGCTGCTGGAGTTTGCGTTTAATGGCCTGATCTTCCTGCTGCTGGGCCTGCAACTGCCCGACATCATCAAGGCCGTGGTCAGCCATGAGCCGACACTGTGGCCAACCTTGCTGTATCGCTGCCTGGATGTGGTCGCGATTTTCCTGGTGTTGGTGGTGTTGCGGTTTATCTGGGTGCAAAGCATCTGGCGCCTATCAGGATTGCTCCGGCGCTTGCGTGGGAAAAGTGAGCTCACACTGGTACCGACGGCCCGTTCCTGCTGGCTGTTGACCGTGGGCGGCGTGCGCGGTGCGGTGACGTTGGCGGGTGTGATGTCGGTGCCATTGCTGCTGGCGCCGGGCCAGGATTTTCCCGAGCGCGACCTGCTGATCTTTATCGCCGCCGGCGTGATCCTGCTGTCGCTGGTGGCCGCCTGCATCGCGTTGCCGCTGCTATTGCGTGGCATCGAGCAGAGCCCCGATGAAAAGCGCCATAACGAAGTGCGTGAGGCGTGGAAAAAAACCGCTGTAGCCGCCATCCACGCGCTGGAAGCGGACGAGCCTGGCGAAACCGAAACCCCAGACGCCGCCCAGGCAGCACTCGCGACCGAGCTAAAGGCGCGGCTGATGTCGGAATACCGTCATCAGTTGGAAGTATTCAACGATTCGGCCGAAGCCCAGGCGCTGGCGCACCAGATGGACTTGCTTGAGCGCAAGTTACGCCTAAAGGCCCTGCGGGCTCAGCGGTTGGAGTTGTACAGCCTGAGCCGTCATCACCAGATAGGTGATGACGTGTTGCGCGAAGTATTGGCGGATCTGGATATGAGTGAGGCGAATCTGGGGGTGATGAAGTAGTTGTGTGCACCGCAGTACCTTAAGGTTTGGGGTACTGCGAGGCGATGTGAGACTTATCCAGTTTTGTCAATCGGGTGGGCCAAGGGATTGCCGGCTGCTTCCATAGCGCGTCACTGCTGAAGCCGTAATGCATGATTGATTTATTATCGTATTCGGAGGCAGCGACGTTTTTTTCATCAAGGGGTTGGAGAATGTCTTTATAGATGGCTTCATTCGATCCATGGCCTCTAAAGTGTCTGTAGATGACCGGCGTATTAAAATCAATCGTTCTATTGGGGTGTTTATGTTCGTGATGCAACCCAAGGGCATGCCCGAACTCATGGGCTGCAACGGCTTCGAATCTTGGGTTGTCGTAAGGGTTTGGCAACACCATGGTCGGTAGGTAGAGGGGCACCTTTTGCGCGTCGGTTCCAATTGCAGAGCTGCCTGAGTGAGTCTCCCCATAGTCCAGTGCGATGCGTATATCGCCCTCTTCCCCTGGAACAAATTCAAAGGTCAGGTTGATATGCACCAACCAAAGATTCGCAGCCTTTTTTATGTGCTCCAGCGCTTCTTCGTCGGCATCATAGACAGCAATCTTCAGCGTGGAATTTTGCGGCCAGTATTTGTCGGGTGCTGAAACAGCGCGAGTTTTTCTTGAGTGGGATTTATCCGGGGGCGCTTGATATATATCACTGTCGTGAGTGCGTGTGGGGGTGAAACCAAGCGTTGCTGTGCTCAGGTTTGTCATCGTGCCATGTCCACATTGTTCAAAACGTTAATGAACATTGAGTGGTACGTGTGGCTGATAAGATTCCACCGATTATCTTTTTTACGCAAATGGCTACTTATGCAGCGCAGTGTCGATCATATGGCGCTGCCCGCACTTTATTTACAGTGCGGGCAGCGCAGGGATGTTTAGCGACGGCTTATGAAGTCGCGAATGCGTTCTGCCGCTTCCACACACTCCGCCAACGGCGCCACCAGCGCCAGGCGCACGCGCCCGGCACCCGGGTTGAAGCCGTCGACTTCGCGCGACAGGTACGAACCCGGCACTACGGTCACGTGTTCTTCCACAAACAAGTCACGACAGAACGCGGCATCGTCGCCCTTCACATTCGGCCACAGATAGAAGCCGCCGTCTGGGGCTTGTACATCCAGCACTGGCTTGAGAATCGCCAGCACGGCGTCGAATTTCTCCCGATACATGTCACGGTTGGCCAATACGTGAGCTTCATCCTGCCAGGCAGCAATGCTCGCCCGCTGGGTTTGCACCGGCATCGCGCAACCGTGATAGGTGCGGTACAGCAGGAAGGCCTTGAGGATATCGGCATCGCCAGCCACGAAACCCGAGCGCAGGCCCGGCAGGTTGGAGCGCTTGGACAGGCTGTGGAACACCACGCAACGTTTGAAATCCCGGCGGCCCAGTTCCACGCAGGCGCTGAGCAGGCCTGGCGGCGGGGTCTGTTCGTCGAAGTACAGCTCGCTGTAGCACTCGTCGGCCGCGATCACGAAGTCATATTCGTCGGCCAGGGCGATGAGCTTTTTCAGGGTCTCGACCGGGATCAGCGCGCCGGTCGGGTTGCCGGGTGAGCACAGGAACAGGATCTGGCAGCGTTTCCAGATGTCTGGCGAGACGGCGTCGAAGTCCGGGTTGAAACCATTACTGTCCAGGCACGCCAGGTAATGCGGCTTGGCCCCGGCCAGGAACGCAGCGCCTTCGTAGATCTGATAGAACGGGTTGGGGCTGACCACCAGTGCATCGTCAGCGCGGTTGACCACGGTTTGGGTGAAGGCAAACAGCGCCTCGCGGGTGCCGTTGACCGGCAGGATGTTGCGCGCCGGGTCCAGCCAACCTGTTGGCACGTTGAAGCGCCGCTCGCACCAGGCACCGATGGCCTCGCGCAGGGCCGGGATGCCCAGAGTGGTCGGGTATACCGCCATCTGGTCGAGGTTATCCGCCAGGGCCTTGGCTACGAAGGCTGGGGATTTATGCTTCGGCTCACCGATCGACAGCGCAATCGGGCGTTTGTCCGGGTTGGGCGTGACGCTGCCGAGCAGGGCGCGCAGTTTCTCGAACGGGTAGGGCTGGAGCTGGTTCAGGGCGTTGTTCATGTAAGCCTCTTACGGTAAGCACGGGCTCTGTGGGAGCTGGCTTGCCTGCGATGGCATCACTGTGGTCTGCCTGTTAGACCAAGGTGTCTGCATCGCAGGCAAGCCAGCTCCCACATGAATCGTGTCCACAAAGTTAAAAATCAAATGGTCAGTCTGGTCAGCTCGACACCCGGTTCCTGGGTCACGCTCAACTGCTGCACGATGGCTTCCTGCAAGCGCAGGCACAGCTGCGGGTCGGACAGCGGTTGGTTGTCGGCGTCGGTAATGAAAAATACGTCTTCCACGCGCTCTCCCAGGGTCGCAATCTTGGCGTTTTGCAACGACAGGTCGAATTCCAGGAAGATCCCGCCGATGCGCGCCAGCAAGCCTGGGCGGTCGGGTGCGCTGAGTTCCAGCACTGTGACCGGGCGCTGGGCATCGTTGGAAATGGTCACCTGGGGCGCAAACGCAAAGTGCTTGAGCTGGCGCGGTACCCGACGCTGGATGATGGTCGGGTAGTCGTCCGGGTTGCGCAAAGCCTCGGTAAGGCCTTCACGGATTTTTTTCACGCGTGCGGGGTTGTCGCCGATCGAGTCGCCGTCGGTGTCGAGCACGATATAGGTGTCGAGGGTGAACTGGCTGCTGGAGGTGATAACCCGCGCGTCATGGATGTTCAGGTTGAGCTGGTCCATGGCGGCCACGGTCACGGCGAAGAAGTCGTGCTGGTCCGGCGCGTAGATGAAGATCTGCGTGCCGCCCTCGAATTCACGCTGGGTGGTTTCCTTGATCAGCACCAGTGGCCCGCCGTCGGCCGGCTGCTGCAGGATCGCGTCACTGTGCCAGGCCACGTCGCCGGCGGTGTGGCGCAGGAAGTAATCATCGCCCAGTTGCGACCATAGCTGTTCAACGTCATCCGGGTCGTTACCGCCGCGCACGAGGATATCCAGGGCCGCGCTTTGGGTGCGGCGGATCTGCTCTTCGCGGTCTACCGGGTTTTCCAAGCCACGGCGCAGCGCGCGCTTGGTCTCGGTGTAGAGCTGGCGCAACAGGCTGGCGCGCCAGGAGTTCCACAGTGTCGGGTTGGTGGCGTTGATGTCTGAGACGGTCAGCACGTAGAGGTAGTCGAGGCGGGTTTCATCGCCGACGATCCCGGCAAAGTCATGAATCACCTGCGGGTCGGACAAGTCTTTGCGCTGGGCGGTGGTCGACATCACCAGGTGGTTCTGCACCAGCCAGACGATCAGGCGGCTGTCCCACAGCGGCAGTTGGTGGCGCTGGCAGAAGGCTTCGGCATCGACCGCGCCCACTTCGGAGTGGTCGCCATGCCGGCCTTTGCCGATATCGTGGTACAGGCCGGCCAGGTAGATCAGTTCGGGCTTGGGCAACTTGGCCATGAGCTTGCTGGCCAGCGGGAATTTCTCCGACACCTGGGTGTACTGCAACTTGCGCAGGTGTTTGATCAAATTGAGCGTGTGGGCGTCCACGGTATAGATGTGGAACAGGTCGTGTTGCATCTGCCCGACGATAAAGCCGAACTCCGGCAGGTAGCGCCCGAGAATGCCGTAACGGTTCATGCGCCGCAGGTTGCGGTGGATGCCGATCTTGCACTTGAACAGTTCGATAAACAGGCTGGTGTTGCGGATATCGTTGCGAAATTCATCGTCGATCAGGTGACGGTTTTCCCGCAGCAGGCGGATGGTATCGGCGCGCACGCCTTTGATTTCCGGCTGCTGGGCCATCAGCACGAAGATTTCCAGCATGGCGAACGGCGTGCGGCGGAACACATTGTCGTTGCGCGCCTCGATATAGCCGTCGTGCAGTTGGAAGCGCGAGTTGATCGGCAGCGGCGGGGCTTCGTCCTCCGGGGCCAGAATCACTTCTTCAAAGTGCTGGATGATCAGGTCGCTGAGCTGGGCAATGCTCATGACCACGCGGTAATACTGCTGCATGAAGCTTTCGATGCTGGTTTTGGCGTCCTCGCCTTCAAACCCCAGCAGGGTGGCGATGGAGCGCTGGTGGTCGAACAGCAGGCGGTCTTCGGAGCGCCCGGCGAGCATGTGCAGGGCGTAACGCACCTTCCACAGGAACTCCTGGGACGAGGCCAGCAGGGCATTTTCGCTCTCGACCAGAAAGCCTTCGCCGGCCAGGGCGCGCAGGTTGAGGGTGCCGTATTGGCGACGGGCTACCCACAGGATGGTCTGGATGTCGCGCAGCCCGCCCGGTGAGCCTTTGACGTTGGGCTCCAGGTTGTATTCGGTGTCGTTGTACTTGTGGTGCCGGGCTTTTTGCTCGGCACGCTTGGCCAGGAAGAACTCCTTGCTCGGCCACATATGCGCGGTGCTGGTGACCTCCAGCATGCGCTGGCGCAGGCGTTCGGGACCGGCGATGGTGCGGCTTTCCATCAGGTTGGTGATCACGGTGAGGTCGGCGCGCGCCTCTTCGGCGCACTCGTCCACCGAACGCACACTCTGGCCGACTTCCAGGCCGATATCCCACAACAGCGTCAGAAAACGTTCGATGGAATCGCGAAAGATCTCATGGTCGGCACTGTCCAGCAGGATCAGCAGGTCGATGTCGGAGTAAGGGTGCAGCTCGCCGCGACCATAGCCGCCGACCGCCACCAGGGCGATGTCGGCGTCTTCACTCCAACTGAACTGTTCCCAGGCCTTTTGCAGGATGTTGTCGACGAACCAGGCGCGGTCCTCGATCAGCCGACGAATGTCGCGGCCGCTGCGAAAGCGCGCATCGAGCACCTCGCGGGCCTGGCGGATAGCCTTCTTGAAGGCGGCGATGGGGCTTGCCTTCAGGGCCAGTTCGGCCTGGAACTGGCCACGGTCGAAGAGTTCGGGATCCACCTGGGGCATCGATCGGCTTTCCTATCTGTCTATGGAGTCAGTCACAACGGTGTAGCTGGAAAACCGAGGCAACCATTACGCCGAGACGCGAGGGATCGTGTCGTCTGCGCGCAGGGTGAAGATCTCGTAGCCGGTTTCGGTGACGAGCAGGGTGTGTTCCCACTGGGCCGAGAGCTTGCGGTCCTTGGTGATAGCGGTCCAGCCGTCGCCCAGCACCTTGGTGTCGGCCTTGCCCTGGTTGATCATCGGCTCGATGGTGAAGGTCATGCCTGCCTTGAGTTCCATGCCGGTGCCAGCGCGGCCGTAGTGCAGAATCTGCGGTTCTTCGTGGAATACGGTGCCGATGCCGTGGCCGCAGAATTCGCGCACCACCGAAAAGCCGTTTTTTTCTGCGTGCTTCTGGATCACTTCACCGATATCGCCCAGGCGGCAGCCAGGTTTTACGATCTCGATCGCCTTGTACATGCATTCCTGGGTGACCTGGGACAGGCGCTCAGCCCAGACCGGCACATTGCCGACGTGGAACATGCGGCTGGTATCGCCGAAATAGCGGTCCTTGATCACGGTAACGTCGATGTTCAGGGTGTCGCCGTCCTTTAACGGCTTGTCGCCTGGAATCCCGTGGCAGACCACGTGGTTGACCGAGGTGCAGATCGACTTGGGGAAACCCTTGTAGTTCAGGGGGGCAGGGATGGCCTTCTGCACGTTGACTATATAGTCGTGGCAGATCTGGTTCAGGGTTTCGGTGGTGACGCCTGGCTTGACATGCTCGGCAATCATTTCCAGCACGTCCGCAGCCAGTTTGCCGGCAATGCGCATGCCGGCGATGTCTTCGGCGGTTTTCAAACTAACGGTCATACAGGCTCTCTCTAGCGCGGCGCGCTGAAATCAATACGGTTTACGGGCGTGCGACAAATGGTTACGAAATTCGCACAAGCCTCAAAAAACGCGATTCTAACAGACGCTGGCGTCAAATCATGAGCCTCTGATGATCGCTTCTCTCTATAGAGTAGGGGTATGTTGGCTCTATTCAAGGGGTTACGCGAACGCGGTCGCCGGCAAATGTGATTGCGGGTTTCGTTTTCGTCCTTCGTGTGGTATAAAATGCGCCGCTTTCCGGGGATACCCCGCAAAGCTTAAATCCACACACGTGTCGACACGATGACCTGGGTGCCGGAGGCCTTGATGCCGCTGGTTGGTCATTGGGATACGTGGAGGCCAAACCCGACTTATTAAGGAACTATCATGTCCCAAGTCAACATGCGCGATATGCTGAAGGCCGGTGTGCACTTCGGTCACCAGACCCGTTACTGGAACCCGAAAATGGGTAAATACATTTTCGGCGCGCGTAACAAGATCCACATTATCAACCTTGAAAAAACCCTGCCAATGTTCAACGAAGCTCTGACTTTCGTAGAGCGTCTGGCCCAGGGCAAAAACAAGATCCTGTTCGTCGGCACCAAGCGTTCCGCTGGCAAGATCGTTGCTGAAGAAGCAGCACGTTGCGGTTCGCCGTACGTCGATCACCGCTGGTTGGGCGGCATGCTGACCAACTTCAAAACCATCCGTGCTTCCATCAAGCGTCTGCGTGACCTTGAAGTGCAAGCCGAAGACGGTACTTTCGCCAAGCTGACCAAGAAAGAAGCGCTGATGCGCACTCGCGATCTTGAGAAGCTCGATCGTTCCCTGGGTGGTATCAAGGACATGGGCGGTCTGCCTGACGCACTGTTCGTTATCGACGTTGATCACGAGCGCATCGCGATCACCGAAGCCAACAAGCTGGGCATCCCGGTTATCGGCGTAGTCGATACCAACAGCAGCCCGGAAGGCGTTGACTACATCATCCCAGGCAACGATGACGCAATCCGCGCTATCCAGCTGTACATGGGTTCGATGGCTGACGCTGTAATCCGTGGTCGCAACCACGTTGCTGGTGGTACCGAGCAGTTCGTTGAAGAAGCTCCGGTAGCTGCCGCTGAGTAATTAGCGCCCTGGCGTTGACTCAGTAAGCAAAAAGGGGGCTTGGCCCCCTTTTTGCCACCTCGAAAACCATTTGTCGGCAGCGCAGCTACAACTTCTGTAACGTGCAGCGGCCTACAAGGGTGATTCGGGAAGAATTGATCGCCCGTTTGATCGGGTGGAATGGTTGAAAACCTATCCAAGAGGATTTTGAAATGGCAGAGATTACTGCAGCGTTGGTTAAAGAACTGCGTGAGCGTACCGGCGAAGGCATGATGGATTGCAAAAAGGCCTTGACCAAGGCTGGCGGCGACATCGAAAAAGCCATCGACGACATGCGTGCTTCCGGCGCCATCAAGGCTGCCAAGAAAGCAGGCAACGTTGCTGCTGAAGGCGCTATCGCTCTGGTTGAAGACGGCAAGGCTGCCGTTCTGCTGGAAGTGAACTCCCAGACCGACTTCCTGGCCCTGCAGGACGACTTCAAGGCATTCGTTGCTGCCAGCGTCAAGAAGGCATTCGACGACAAGCTCACTACCGTTGAGCCGTTGATCGAAGCTCAAGAAGCTGATCGCCTGGTACTGGTCGGCAAGGTTGGCGAAAACGTCAACATCCGTCGCCTGGCTCGCATCGAAGGTGATGTGGTTGGTGGTTACCTGCACGGCAACAAAATCGGCGTTGTGGTTGCCCTGAAAGGCGGCGACGTTGAGCTGGCAAAAGACATCGCTATGCACGTAGCGGCCAGCAACCCTGAATTCCTGCTGCCATCGGAAGTCTCCGCTGACGCAATCGAACGCGAAAAAGCCGTGTTCCTGAGCCTCAACGCTGACAAGATCGCCGGCAAGCCGGAAAACATCGTTGAAAACATGATCAAAGGCCGTATCAGCAAGTTCCTGGCTGAAGCGAGCCTGGTTGAGCAGGCGTTCGTCAAGAACCCTGAAATCAAGGTTGGCGAACTGGCCAAGAAAGCCGGTGCTGAAATCGTTTCCTTCACCTACTACAAAGTAGGCGAGGGCATCGAGAAGCCGGTCGACAACTTCGCTGAAGAAGTTGCTGCCCAGCTGGCTGCCGCCAAGCAATAAGACAGTTTTCAACTGTCGCCGAAAGAGGCTGCCCGCTCACGCGCGCAGCCTCTTTTCAAATGGGAAGGCCAATTTTATTTGGTTTCCTGTCGGAACTGGCTTACAAAGCCGTGTTCCGATGGCGCTGTGATAGCGTCCAGCTAGAGTGAACGCAAGCCGTAAACGGCTCGCCAAGAATTTTTAAAAAATACGCCGCAGGAGAGATTCGCAATGGCTCAGCAGGGCAGTGGTTATCAGGCTCGCTATAAACGCATTCTACTCAAGCTCAGCGGCGAGGCCCTGATGGGCTCGGAAGAGTTCGGGATCGATCCCAAGGTGCTCGACCGCATGGCGCTCGAAGTCGGCCAACTGGTCGGCATCGGCGTACAAGTCGGCCTGGTGATTGGCGGCGGTAACCTGTTCCGTGGCGCGGCACTGAGCGCTGCCGGTATGGACCGTGTTACTGGCGACCACATGGGCATGCTGGCCACTGTGATGAACGCCCTGGCCATGCGCGACGCCCTGGAGCGCGCCAATATCTCGGCCATCGTGATGTCGGCTATTTCCATGGTTGGCGTGACTGATCACTATGATCGTCGCAAAGCCATGCGTCACCTGAACGCCAAAGAAGTGGTGATCTTTGCTGCCGGTACCGGCAACCCGTTCTTCACCACGGACTCGGCTGCTTGCCTGCGCGCCATCGAAATCGATGCCGACGTGGTGCTCAAGGCCACCAAGGTGGATGGCGTCTACACTGCCGACCCATTCAAAGACCCGCATGCCGAGAAGTTCGATCATCTGACCTACGATGAAGTGCTGGATCGCAAGCTGGGTGTGATGGACCTGACGGCTATTTGCCTGTGCCGCGACCACAAGATGCCGCTGCGCGTATTTAACATGAACAAGCCCGGTGCCCTGCTGAATATCGTACACGGCGGCGCGGAAGGGACTCTGATCGAGGAAGGCCAACAATGATCAACGAAATCAAGAAAGACGCTCAAGAGCGTATGCACAAATCCCTGGAGTCTCTGAACCACGCGTTTGGTCAGATTCGTACCGGCAAGGCGCACCCAAGCATTCTGGGCAGTGTGATGGTGCCGTACTACGGTACTGATACCTCCATCACCCAGGTAGCCAACATCACCGTAAAAGACTCGCGCACCCTGCAAGTCGTGGCTTTTGAGCGCAACATGCTCGGCGCTGTCGACAAAGCCATCCAGAGCGCCGGCTTGAACCTCAACCCGACCAACCTGGGCGAGTTGCTGCTGATCTCCATGCCGGCCCTGACCGAGGAAACCCGTAAAGGCTTCACCAAGCAGGCGCGCAGCGCGGCTGAAGACGCGCGGGTTGCGGTGCGTAATATCCGCCGTGATGCGCTGGGTGACCTGAAGAAGCTGGTCAAGGACAAGGAAATCAGCGAAGACGAAGAACGTCGCGCCGTCGCCGACATCGAAAAGCTGACCAAAGATTCCGAGGCCCAGATCACCAAGGCCACGGAAGAGAAAGAAAAGGACCTGATGGCCGTATAAGGGGTCAGGACGCCTTCATGGAAAAGACCAAGCAGACTGTGCCCTCTGTGGTGCCGCGCCATGTCGCGATCATCATGGATGGGAATAATCGCTGGGCGAAGAAACGCTTTATGCCGGGTGTCGCCGGGCATAAAGCGGGTGTCGATGCAGTGCGCGCCGTGATTGAGGTGTGTGCCGAGGCCAAGGTCGAAGTGTTGACCTTGTTTGCCTTCTCCAGTGAGAACTGGCAACGGCCGGCCGAAGAAGTCAGCGCCTTGATGGACCTGTTCTTCAAGGCTTTGCGTCGTGAGGCCAAGCGCCTCAACGACAACAACATCAGCCTGCGTATCATCGGTGACCGCTCGCGGTTTCATCCGGAGTTGCAGGCGG